>CAWIZX010000003.1:0-392099 GCA_963840735.1 Terriglobia bacterium | reverse complement strand
CCGCCACGTCGCCGATCGCCAGCGCCAGGTTCCCGTCCGGCAGGCAAACGTAATCGTAATAATCGCCCGATACCGTCCGCGCCGGATTGCAGGTTCCGAACAGCTCAATCGTCCGCATCGCCGGTGCCGCTTTGGGGAACAACTGGTTCTGCACTTCGCTCGCAATCGTCAGTTCCGATTGCAGCCGTTCCTTCTCTTTCGCCACCACCAGCAGCGTCTGAACTTCCGCCGTCATCTGGTTGAACGAATTCCCCAGATCCGCCAGTTGATCCTTGCCGCGGACCGGAATCCTGTGCGTAAAATCGCCGTGCGCGATTCTGAGCGTTCCCTCGTACAGGTTATGCACTGCGCCCGTGATCGTTCGCGTAATGTGAACCCCGATCACCACCGACACGGCCATCGCAATAATGCACACGCCGCCCAGCAGAATCAGGAACAGCGCCAGCGGAACGTCGGGACGGTCGCTGAAGATCACCGCCAGCACGGCGGAGGTTCGCGTGTTGACGTAAAGCTCGGCTGGAACGCGCGAATTCGGCTGGTTCCAGTCCGCCACTTCGATCGGGTTCAGCCACGAAAATTCGCTGTCGAGGAAGTTGTAAGCGGGCGGCGGCGTGCCGCCGAACCGCGCCCGCAGATTCACGTGCTCGCGGTCGCTCTCCGCCCTCAAACCCACCGCGCCAATCCCGGGCACCAGTCCTTCCAGCACACCCGCGTCCAGCGGCGCCATCACCAGCGCCCGAACTTTGCCGTTCGAAACCGCGGCCATCGAGCAATAGCGGCCGTTCTTCACCACCAGCCCGGTATACTTTCCCCAGCCTGCGGGCAACACTTCGAGCTCGCTGTCCGGCGGATACCGGAACGTCGTCCCGTCGCCCGTCACCACAATCTCGAACCTCGGCGCCCGGTCGCGCAGCAGGGGAGCCATTTGCTCCATGATTACGCCCCTTACTCCAGGCGGCGCCTGCGCCAGGAATCGCGCCGGACTTTCCAGCACCGCCGCTCTCCGGTGCAGTTCCGAAGAGACCAGATACGTCGCAACCTGTCCCACCACCAGGTATGTCCCGAAGTAAACCAGCGCGATCACCAGCAGAATCGGGACCACGCCCACGAACAGGTACGTTACAATCAGGCGGTTCCGCAGGCGCCAGATCACGGCGGCTTTAAGCGAATACACCACCCCGCAACAGGCCAGCGCCATGGTCAGCAGGATCGACGTAATGCCCAAACCTCCCGTGGCCAGCAGGGCTGCGTCCAGCAGCACCAGCGCCAGCAGGATATAAACTTGAATAGTCACGGGTTAACTGTCTCCAGCATATCCGCTTGCACGAAACTAATGATCCTCCGCCGCGATTTTCTGCTTGCCGCGCTTGCCGCCCCCTCCGCCCTGGCGCAGGACGCCGAACCGACCTTTTCCACGGGCGTCAAGGTCGTCAACATTCTTGCGACTATCCTCAATCGCGAGGGTCAGCTTATCAAAGATCTGACCAAAGACGACTTTCAGATTGCGGAGGACGGCCGCCCCCAAACCATCCGCTACTTCTCCCGCCAGACCGAACTCCCGCTCACCATCGGCCTGATGGTCGATACCAGCATGAGCCAGGTCAGGGTCATCGAAGCCGAGCGGGCCGCCAGTTTCCGCTTCCTCGACCGCGTGCTCCGGGAGACCATGGATCAGGTCTTCGTCGTGCAGTTCGACATGGCCGTCCAGACCCCTCAGCCCCTGACTTCGTCCATCGAGAAACTCCGCAAGGCCCTCACCTTTGTCGATACCCCCACGCGCAACGAACTCCGCAGTCAGGCCGGAGGAGGCACCCTCCTTTACGACGCCGTAGTCACCGCGTCGCGCGACATCCTCAAGCCAGTGCAGGGCCGCAAGGCGCTCATCATTCTTTCGGACGGCGGCGAGAACGGCAGCGACGCCACCCTCGACGAAGCCATCGACGCCGCGCACAAATCCGACACTTTGATCTACTCGATTCTCTTCGGAGGCACCGAGGGCCGCGGCATCCTGCAGCGCATGTCGCGCGAAACCGGCGGCGGCTTCTTCGAAGTCACCAAACGCCAAAGCATCGACGACATTTACAACATCGTTCAGGAGGAATTGCGCAGCCAATACAATCTCGGCTTTGTCTCGGACGTGCCGGTTCGGATCTCCGGGTTCCGGAAGCTCCGGTTGACCACGAAAAAGGGTTTGATCGTGCAGGCCCGCGACCGCTACTGGGCCCAGCGCTAAGCCGACTTGGTCTTCCTCGGCGCGCGCTTGGCTTTCGGCGCCGCCTCTGTTTCGGATGACGAGCCGGCCGCCGCCACCGCCGTCTTCGGGGGTTTCCGCATCTCGAGGCTCTTCTTCAGCGCCTCCATGATGTCGATGACGGGCGCGATGTGAGTCTCCGGGGTCTCGACGACCTTGTTGCCGGCGATCTTGGCATCGATCATGGTGCGCAGGTTCGCCCGGTAAGCATCGTGATATTTCTCCGGCTCGAACTCGCCCACCAGCGACTCGACCAGCATCTTCGCGAGGTTCAGTTCCTTCTCTTTGAGCTCGTGGGCGTCGGTGCGGAACTCGTCGCTGCGGCGAACCTCGTCCGCGTAATACATGGTGTGGAGCACCATGCCCCGGTCGCCCGGTCGCAGTACCACCACGTGCTCCCTGTTGTGCATCGCGATCTTCGCGATCCCGAAATATTTGGTCTGCTTCAGCGCTTCGAACAGCAGCGCGTAAGGCTTTTCGCCGCCCTCGTCAGGCGCGAGGTAGTAAGAGCTTTCGAGAAAGACAGGATCGACGTCGTCCGCCTTCACGAACTCCTGGATCTCCATCACCTTCGCGGTTTTGGGCGCGACCTTCTTGATCTCTTCGTCGTCGATAATGACGTACTTGCCCTTCTCGTATTCGTAGCCTTTGACGATTTCGCTGCGCGGGATCGGCTTGTCTTCCGACTGGCAATAGATCACCTGTTTGATCCGCGACCCATCCTCTTTATGAAGCTGGTTGAAGCTGATGCTCTCGCTCCGCGCGGCTGTGAATAACCGCACCGGAAACGATACCAGTCCGAACGTCAAATGACCTTTCCAGATACTAGTCGCCATTACCCACCCTCATAGAGCTATAACATGGAAGAGCGAACATTTCCACCTCTTTATGTCATTGCAGGAATATGCCCGTAAGCGCGACTTCACCAAAACGCCCGAACCGGCGCCCGGCGAAAGCGTAAAAAGCAGTACCCACACAGGCCGCTTTTTCATCCAGCGCCACAACGCGACCCGCCTCCATTACGACTTCAGACTGGAGATTGACGGCACGCTGAAGTCCTGGGCCGTTCCGAAAGGCCCGTCGCTCGACCCCACAAGCAAGCACCTCGCCGCCATGGTCGAAGACCATCCCGATCAGCTACGGTGACTTTGAAGGAAACATTCCGAAAGGCGAGTACGGCGGCGGCAGCGTCATGCTTTGGGACAGCGGAACCTTCGAACTGATCGGCGACGAATCCGGCCTCGACCAGATCGCGCGCGGTGACCTGAAGTTTCGCCTGCACGGCCGGAAACTGAGCGGCACCTGGGCGCTCGTCCACATGAAAGGACGCGGCGAGAAAGGCAAAGACAACGCCTGGCTCCTCATTAAGAAGAAGGACGAAGCTTCCGTTCCCGGCTGGGATGTCGAAGAGTTCGCCCTGAGTATCAAAACCGGCAGGACGCAGGAAGAGATCGCTTCCGACGCTCCCGCACACACCAAAACAGCGGCGGGCAAAAAAAAAACTTAATGCCCGGCTTCTTCGCGCCCATGGGTGCGACGCTGACCGAAAAACTTCCCTCCGGCCCAGAGTGGATCTTCGAGATCAAATGGGATGGCGTTCGCGCCCTGGTCTACATCGACAACGGCTCGGTCGCGATCTACACCCGCAATAACAACCGCTGTGAGCGTCAGTATCCCGAACTCCAGTCGCTCCCAGGTTACATCCGGGCAGAGCAGGCGATTCTCGATGGAGAGATTGTCGTGCTCGATCCAAAGGGCGTCTCAAAATTCGAACTCATTCAGCAGCGAATTCACAATCAGGACGCGAACGCGATCGCCAAGATGGCGCACAAAGATCCCGTCCATCTGTACGTCTTCGACGTTTTGTACCTCGACGGAAAAGATCTCCGCAATGTCCCGCTGATTGAGCGCCGGAAGATCCTTGCGGGTTTGATCAAACCGTTCCCGCTGCTGCGGCTCTCAGACTATTTCGAGAACGCGGGGGAAGAACTGCTCGACGCCGCCCGCAAGACCGGACTCGAAGGCCTGATTGCAAAATGCGTCACGAGTAAATATGAATCGCGCCGAAGCCGCGACTGGCTGAAGCTCAAGCTCACGTCTGAGCAGGAGTTTGTGATTGCCGGCTATTCGCCCGGTGAGCGCGACACGTTTGGATCGCTCGTGCTCGGCTTCCAGGATGAAGGCGAACTCGTCTATGCCGGCAACGTGGGCACCGGCTTCAACGAGAAAACGCTGCGGGATCTCTGGTCGCGGATGCAGCCGCTCATCGTCCCCAAATCGCCGCTTGATCGCGCCACCAGAATTCCAAAAGGAACCGTCTGGATTAAGCCTGAACTGGTGGCGCAGATTAAGTTTCAGAACTGGACGAGCGACATGCGTCTGCGCGCGCCGGTTTTTCTGGGCTTACGAAACGATAAGTCCGCGGCCGATGTGGTTCGCGAAGTCCCCGATGTTGTTTTCACGAATACCAGCAAGATTTATTACCCCGAAGACGGTTACACCAAGGGCGACCTGCTCGCTTATTACGACACCGTCGCGCCGCTTTTGCTGCCGTATCTCAAAGACCGTCCGCTGTCGCTCAAGCGGTATCCGAACGGGATCCACTCCGAGTTTTTCTTTCAGAAAAATACGCCTGAGAATTACCCGTCATGGCTGCGCACCGAGACCATCGACAAGACCCGGTTCATCTTTGCCGAAGACAAAGCCAGCCTGCTTTATCTCACCAATCTCGGGTGCATCGATCAGAACCCGTGGATGAGCCGCTTCGGTTCACTCGGTTTCCCGGACTACATACTGATCGACCTCGATCCGTATCAGTGCGAGTTCCACAAAGTGGTTGAGGCCGCGCTCCTCGTGAAAGAGAAGCTCGACGGGATGGGTCTTAAGGGTTATCCGAAGACGACCGGCGGCGATGGCCTGCACGTGTTCATCCCCATCGAGCCGGTCTATAGCTATGACCAGGCCCGCTCGTTTGCCGAAGTCATCGCGCGCCTCGTCACCGGTGAAAGGCCGGAGTTGTTCACGACACCACGGTCGGTCGCGGCGCGCGAGAAAGACCGGGTCTATTTCGACTACCTGCAGATCGCGGAGAGCAAAACGATTTCGGCGCCGTACGTCGCACGCGCCTATCCGGGCGCTCCGGTTTCAACGCCGCTCAAATGGGATGAGGTGACTCCCGAACTGCATCCCTCGGCGTTCAACATAAAGAATGCGCCCGCCCGTTTCGCGCGGACCGGCGATCTGTTCGCGCCTGTGCTTACGAAGCCGCAGCGCCTTGAAAAGGCGTTCGTAAAACTGGAAAAGATGATTAAAGGGGGCGGACGCCGCCGCTAATGACCGTCTCGATTCCCGTCTCGGTTTTGACCAGCAGGAAGCCGCTGTCATCGAGCCCGGCTGTTACGCCGCGAATGTCGTTGTCGACAATCACGGACTTTCCACGAACATAGCTCGAATGTTCTTCAAATCTTTTCCGTATCTCGGCATCGCCCAGCGCGGTGTACCGCAGCGCTTCGGCAACGACGCGGTCGAGCAGATCTTCTTTGACGTGCGCGACGCCCGTTTCGATCCGCAATGAAGTGGCGATGCCGCGCAGTTCGTCCGGGAAGCCGACCTGGTTTACGTTCACGCCGATGCCCGCGATCACCGCGCCGCCTTCAGCCGACTGGACGAGAATTCCGGCCACTTTGCGTTCATTCAGCAGCAGGTCGTTGGGCCAGCGAAGGTCGGTTGAAAGGCCGGTGAAGTCGTTAATGGCGCGTTGTACGGCAAGTCCGAGCGCGAGCGTCAGAATGGGTTTAGCCTCGCTCAGACGCAGGATGATGGACATGTAAAGGCCGCCGCCAAACTCCGAGTGCCACCGATGCCCGTGACGCCCCATGCCGGCCGTTTGCTCTTCCGCAACGACGACGGTTCCGTGCGGCTCGCCCTTTGCCGCAAGAGCCGATGCATCTTTCATCGTGGAGCTGGTAGAGCGCAGCCACACGATCATAAAAGCTCCAGCCGGAAGCTGATGTCCATGGCGCGCGCGGAATGAGTGATCGCTCCGGCGGATACGAAGTCGGCGCCCGTTTCGGCGTACTCGCGAACGGTTTCGAGCGTGATGCCGCCTGAGAGTTCCACCTTTGCGCGCCCGTGAATCAGGTGTACCCATTCGCGCGCCTGCTGGGGTGAGAGGTTGTCGAGCAACAGGTGATCGGCGCCGCAGTCGAGCGCTTCATTGAGTTCTTCGACGGTGCGGACTTCGATCTCAACAGGGAGACCGGCCGAGCGCGCGTTGGTGAGCGCCTGGCGGACTCCTCCGGCTGCAGCGATATGGTTGTTCTTGATCAGAATGGCGTCGTAGAGGCCGATCCTGTGATTGGTTACGCCTCCGGCTTTGGCCGCCGCTTTCTCGAGCAGACGCAGCCCTGGGGTTGTCTTGCGCGTATCGAGCACCCTGCAGCCGGTGCCTTCCACCTGACTCGCGAAACGATGGGCCAGCGTGGCGACACCGGAGAGTTTCTGGATGAAGTTGAGCGCAACGCGTTCGCGTTCGAGAAGCGCGCGGGCACGCCCCTTCACGGTCGCAATGCGGTCGCCTTCGTTCAGCAGTTCGCCATCGGCGTGGTGCAGTTCCAGGTCTTCATAGATGGTCTGGAGAACTTCGGTTCCGGCGAGGACCATCGGTTCTCTCGCGAGAAAGAAGCCCATGGCGCCGCGGTCTTCAGGGACGCAGACGCGCGAGGTAACGTCGCCCGGTCCGATGTCCTCTTCGAGCGCCCGCCTGATGGTCTCAAAAGTTTCGGGTGTCATCGATCTCCTGCGTTTCGATCACTCGCGCGGTGAGCGAGTCCTTTGCGAATAAGAGCCTGAGGTCCGCGCCGGGAGAGGTGGCGGCGGCTTCCCTGACGATCTCGCCCCGATCATTCAGGACGATGGAATAGCCACGGGAGAGCACCAGCCGCGGGTTCAACTGGTCGAGCTTGGCGCTGGCGCGTTCAAAGCGCTGACGCGCGCGGCTGAGCGCCGCGAACAGCAGAGCTTCAGCGCGGGCGGATGCGTCATTGAGCCGGGCACGGTCGCGGCGAAAGCGCGGCCGAAGATCGAAATACTTCAGCTTGTCTTCAAGGGCCCGCCGCTTGCGCTCGCGTGAGGCAAGCTGCGTTCTCAGAGCGGCTCGCAGGCGCTCCTGCGCATCGTCAACACGCTGAAGGCGGCGCGCCAGATTGCGGTGAAGCAGGGAAGTCGCACGGTCGATCGCCTGTTCGTGGAGGCGGCGGGCGAGCGTGGCAAATCGGTATCGGGTGAGTTGAACGGCGCGGGACCGAAGGCCTTCGATGCGGTCAATGACTTCCTGGCGGGTGCAGACGATCATCTCCGCCGCGGCGGACGGAGTGGGCGCGCGCAGATCGGCAACAAAGTCGGCAATGGTGACGTCGGTCTCATGACCGATGGCGGAGACGACGGGCACAGGAGAAGCGGCGATGGCGCGGGCGAGGGACTCTTCGTTGAAGGTCCAAAGATCTTCGAGCGAGCCGCCTCCGCGCGCAATGACGATCAGTTGCGCCCAGCCGTTCTCGCCGAAATATGCGAGTCCGCGGCAAACGTCTTCGAGCGATCCGGCTCCCTGAACGCGGGCGGGGAAGAGCCGCATGTGCAGACCAGGAAAGCGGCGGGTCAGGATGTTGATGAAGTCGCGGATCACCGCACCCTGCGGCGAGGTGACGATTCCGATGTGCTTCGGGAACCTGGGGAGCGGGCGCTTGCGCGCGGTTTCGAAGAGGCCTTCGAGCAGCAGCTTTTGTTTGAGCCGGTCGAACGCGATCTGGAGAGCGCCGAAGCCCTGAGGCTCGATGGTCTCGACAACGAACTGGTACTCGCTGCGCTGTTCGTAGATGTCGATGCGACCGCGCACCTGAACCTGCACGCCATCTTTCGGCTTGAATTTGAGACGCCAGTAGCTGAGCTTCCAGACGACGCATTTGATCTGCGCTTCGGTGTCTTTGAGGGTGAAGTAGCAGTGGCCGCTGGGGACCAGTTTGGCGCCGGAGATTTCGCCAGAAATCCAGATATTGGTGAAGCCGCGTTCGAGCGTGCCGCGTATGGCATCGCTGAGTTCACGGAGCGAGTACACGTGCCGTTCGGGAACGAAGCTGAGTGCGAACTGTTCCAAGGCCCAGTTTAGCGGCTTGGGTTTCTCGGGTCGCGAGGATGTTGGCGGGTATTAGGGGGGCGGTGGGGGATCGGTGTTTTGCATTCGCTTCCGCGTTGATGTTGTAAGACTGAGCGATAAGGAAAGCAAGTGGGAGAATCGGCCGGAACCGTCAACACGCTGTCGATCCACGGCAGCGTTATTACCGGGTAATTGGGCTCGTGCATCTGACGGGATCCGGGAAAAAGGGAGATCCGATCCGGCCTGAGTTCATGCCCACAGCCGTGGACGAAAAGCGGGAGGGCATTCTCTCCTGGAGTGTGGAACCGACCAACGACAAGCAGATGGCGATTATTCATATCGTGGCAGTCAGGCGCAGTGCATTCGACGCGCTGCTGAACGATAAGCGCCCGGAGATTCGGGCGTTTGAGATCGGGAAACATGGACGTGAGGAGATCGAGGGAGAACTGAAGAAGTATGAGAAAGATCGTCTACTATTCCTTTGCGGCAAACAGCAGTGCACGGATACTGGCGATCAAGGATGTCCGTGCACGCTGCCCTTCCGGTATATGTAACCCGGGAACTGGATTTGTGACCCGCTGGTCATACAATTTCACGTACGACAGGATAACGTTTGCCGTACCGCACCTGACGTCCATCGCGAACGTGATCGGCACGGATGAGAGTTTCAGGTTTAATTACGAGGCGACTGCACTCGCTCCGCCTTTTGGGTATGACGCGAGCTTTTCCGGTCAGAACACTGTGCAGCTTTCTGCAGCTACCACGGCGACGAACCTTAGCTATGCCTTTCAGTACGATCATGCTGGATCCAGCGAGTTGGCGCAAGTGAAGTTTCCGCAGGGGCCGTCGAGCGGCTTATCCCATTACGCGCGACAACGCGTCGGCCGCGATCGTACACGGGACGGCAACTTTGACGGATGCCAGCGGGAACGGGGCCAAAACGTGGAAGTTTCTGAATCCCTCATTATCTGCGCAGGCATGGCAGACCGGACTCGTTTCAGAATTTATTGAAAGCACGGGAGTGAACGGATCGATCTATACGGATGAGACGTATAGCTGGTCGCAGGATGGAAGCGGCAACCCCTATATCTCCGCAAAGGTGCGCGTCACGGACCCCGGGTCATCTAACCCGCTCACTGCGAGGACAACGCAAACGCAGGATCAATACGGGAACGTCACGCAGGCCGTTATTTACCCTTACAACGACACGGGGACTCCATTGCGGACCTATAACAGCAGCTATCTCACCACGGGTACATACCCGTCGCACTATATCCTGAACCGTTTGCTGACAACAACCCTGAATACGGGCGGGCAGACAAAGACTCTTCTGCAGAACACTTACGACTACGATTCGGGACAGGGCCCAGGGACGGCACCAGCGTTTGAGTTCGATGCTAACGGGCCGATACCGCTGCTCCAGCGCGGATATCTGTCTTCAACGTCCACGCCTCAGAAGGGCACATCCTGGACAACGAACAATGTCGGCGTCGTCACAGCAGTCTCGGCTTCGGACGGGACACAGGTGCAAATGGGCAGCATGGTGGCTACGAACTATGCGGCGCCAGCTACGATTTCAACGGCGACCTATGCGCAGAGCCTTTCATACAGCTCCTGGCTCGGAGTGACATCTTCCACGGGGCTGAACGGCGAGCAGTTAACGATGAGCTATGACGGTATTGGCAGGCCTACAGTATCGACGTCGCCATATGGCGCAGCCTGGTTCTATACATATTCGGACACGAGTACGGCCGCTCTACCGGCGTGGCAGGCGAAAGGCGGGCCGGACGGGTACACGAAAAATACGCTGGACGGCCTGGGGCGGACAATCCGGACCGAGCGTGGACCGGATGCGACGCATTTGCAGTCAGCGGTAGACACTGTCTATGCTCCGTGCGCGTGTTCGCCTTTAGGCAAGGTGCAGAAGGTGTCCGCTCCTTATCCCGAAGGACAAAGCGCGTCGGCGTGGACCGTGTACACATATGACGGGATTGGCAGGACAGTAAGCGTAACTCTGCCCGACGGCGCGAGCACGAGCCACTACGCTTATTTGGGGAACCAGACTACCGCGACGGATGCGGCGGGGAAGTGGAAGCGATTCACAAACGATGTACAGGGGAATCTGGTGACGGTGATGGAACCGGACCCGGCGAGCAGCACGGGGGCGACGCTGACGACTTCATATGCATACGACTGGATGAACCACGTCAGCGTGGTATCCATGCCGCGGGGATCGGTGACGCAGACAAGATCATTTGTGTATGACGAGCGGGGCGGCTGACATCGGCGACGAACCCTGAGAACGGGACGGTGCAGTATTTCTACAATTCCGATAATAGTCTGCATTACAAGCGGGACGGGAACGGGGACACGGTTTATACGTGGGCAGGGCCGGGACAGATCGGACTGGTGCAGCATTTTCCCAATGGGCAGAGCCGGGCAGAAAACCAGGCGTCACGGGTAACGTATACGTGGGGGTGGAACCCGGGTGACACTGCGGGGTATTCGCAATATACGAGGGGGAGGCTTTCGTCTGTGCAGTATAACCTCGACATGTATCTGACAGGGAATCTGGCCAACGTGACGGAACTGTATTCGTATGACATACCGGGAAACGTCACCGGAAAGAGGACGCAGATCACAATGTGGGGGACCGATGTGAGCTATGGGACGTGGGAACAGGCGACCAGCGACCCCATCGATGTGAGTTACACTTACCGGGCGGATGGGCAGGTGAATACGCTGGAGTATCTGAAGTCGGTAGACAACCTGGGAACTCCGACACCGACGTATACGAATGTGCGGTACACGTACGGGTACGATTCGATGGGCCGAGCTTCCACCTTGAGAGATAACTCTCCGACGGACATGCACCCCACCGGAAGCGTATGGGTTGACACGACACAGTACGATTTTGCGGGGCGTCTGACGATCCTGTCGGGATATTTGCTGGGGGAGCAGCGATCTTACAACGTGAACGGGCAATTGGAATATCAGAACGGGCTGCACTATGTATATTCGGCGACGCAGAACAACGGGCAGATCACGCAGCTGGTCAGCACGGGAGGTTGGGAGACGATTGCGTATCAGTATGACGGGCTGAAGCGGCTGATCGCGGCGGCGTCAACACCGGGGCCCGGGAACACTCAGCCGGGGTGGTCGCAGGCATTTGGGTACGATGGCTTTGGGAATCTTACGAATAAGACTCTGACGAGCGGGGGAACGCAAACGGTAACGCCGATGCCGACGGATGGGGCGACGAACCATCTTACAAATGCGGCTTACGGAGTGAACGGGAACATGGTGTGGGGCGGCAATACGCAGATGACGTATGACGATTCGAACCGGTTGGTGTCGGTGACCGGGTACTCGGGCGGAATGCAGAACTTCGGGTATGCGCCGGACAACAAGCGGATTGCAGCGACAACGTACGATTGGAGGTATGGATGGCGTTCAATAAACTGGACGTTGTATGGGGCGCATGGAGAGAAACTGCTGGATTTCCGGTTGACGGACCCGGATGTGGCGGGTTCGGTGGATAATACGACACCGTTTATTAATGTGTATCCGATGGCGGTGCATATTCCGTATCTTGGGCGAGATATTGCGGCGGGTATCAGTACGGACCGGCTGGGTAGCACGCAGGCAGTTCTATCCGTATGGGGAGCAGGTGGGAACGAATGCGGCTACGGAAGGGGCTCAGTTTGCTACTTATTACCGGGATGGGTTGAGTGGTTTGGATTATGCGCAGAACCGATACTATGCGAGTGGACTGGGGCGATTTACCAGCCCTGACCCGTATCGCGCTAGTGGTGGGCCTGCCGATCCTGGAACTTGGAATAGGTATGCGTATGTTGGTGGAGACCCCGTTAACTATGGGAACCCGGATGGTACAAACAAGTGCGCAGCAGATTTTTGTGCGGAAGTTACGGCAGCTCCGCTACTCGGTCCCTACACGGGCCAGATTGCGGCGGGATTCTGGGCAGGATGGGGACTGGGTGACGCGCTAGAGTCAGGCACCTACAACCGGAAGTTTGCAATTGCAAATCTTGTCGGCATCAAACACCAACTGCAACAAGCGGTCAATCAAGACAAGACGGAAAGCGACTGCGATGCACTGGCAGACTTTGCCGATGCTGCCGCTGGTCAGGACGGCGATTACAAGGCACTCTTCAAGAATGACTTCTCAGTTCTGACTCCGAATCAGTTTCCCGTCTATCTGCTTCCTGGCATTTCTGGGCAGAGCAAGTCAAATCTAAACGCAGGCGGCGTGACGAGCGGGTTTGCATCGCAATTTCAAGATCAAATAACCAACGCAGACCAGGCGCATCATTTTGCGGCATTTCTGCAGCTTGGTTACACGTATGGTGCGAGTGCTGCAACTTCAGCCGCGACGTGGTGGGAGAAGCTAGAGGGCACATCCGGAAACAGCGGCGATATTGCTCTTGGTTCGTTTGCCGCGCAAATCGGAGCGGGACTTAGCAGTGGATCGATAATGCCCGGTCAGGTGGGAAGCATGATCCGGGGCACGCTGTGTCGGCACTGATCAATTGCAGGTCTGCGGCTGTCTTTCTCGCTGTGAGTTTGGCATCTTGTGGCTGGCAACAAAAAGTGCTTTTTCAAGGAACGAGCGATTTGGCGGTGGAACTCGATCAGCCGTTCCCCATCAATGCTAGCGGTATCCGAGTTGTGTTAAGGACTAAGAGCGGCTCTGTCACGCTGCTTGACGTGAGAGGTGACAGCTATGTGTCCTTTGCGGACGCGTGGTTTTCGCCGGATCACCGCTTCGTTGCTGTATACGCGTGCACAGCAGGGCCAAAGGTGGAACTGGCTTACGATCTTGCGGCCGGAAAGAAGGTGGAGTTTAAACAGTTTCAGGCTAAAGTGGCGCAGCAGATTGGGAGAGAGTATGGCTTCACCAGCAGCGCTGACGACAATGCTGAGGTGTTCGGCTGGGCCTGCTTAAATGCTTCGGATGCTTTCCTCAAAAAGTACCCGCACGCTAAGGCTTTCTGACCGCGCACCTGGTTTCTGCTTCGTTGCCGCGCGGTTCGCGAAGGCGTGGTGGCACCCGCGGTGCCTTTGAGGTTTTCTACCTTTCGGCGCGGGTTCACCGCGCCGAAATCAAGGGCCGGAGGCCGCACACGGCGGCCCGCGGATGGATAGATCTGGCGATTACATGAATATGCGTTATCGGAAGCTGGCGGGGTTAGCGTTCCGCTCCAGCGGGACAGCTTCGGATGAACGCGTATTATGTAAGAGCCGTTGCACAGGTCGTCGCGCGGTTCCTTGCTGCCGCAGGCGCGTTAAAGATTTACTTCGGACTACCTCGACAGGCGGACGCGTGACGCTATCCCAAGCTCTCGTCCTTCGTTTTTACTTTGTCCGCGCGCTCGCTATCGACTTGGGCTTTTTCAGGCCGCTGAGCATCATGTCAATACCCATGAGAAGTGTCTGCTGGTGATGTGCCGGCAGCGTTTGTATCTGCTCGACACGGAAGTACTTTCCGGCTCGGCATGGCGGCGGCGCCGTTTCTTTGCGGTGGTCAGCAGATCGTCCGTTGAAACCGAGGGCGACAGCAAAGCGGAACAGCCATCTCCGAGCGGACAGGTTCAGCGGCTCCCTTTTCAAATCGAGGACACGATGCTCTGAATCATGCCGACTTTTTCCGCCAGTTCGAGCTGACTGGAGCCTCGCTCTTTGCGGAGGCGCGCGACGTGCAGTCGGGAAACGCGTGGGCATGTGAAGCCAGCGATTACTTGAACGAGCGTTCTCAGAAGCTGGCGGACTGGGGTTCCGGTCCGGTGGCACGCGGGCGAGCTTCGGAACACTGCGTTATGTAGCGGTTTGCATGCTGCCACGGCGCGGGATGATTTCTCCGGAACTGCAGGGTTCTCAGATCGGGGCTTGCCTGGATAGTATAAGCTTCATGCCTGTCGATCCTTTGCTTCGGACCGTTTCCGAGACTACGGCGCTTCATACGTTCGGGACGTGGCGGATTCAGAAGGGATGGGCTCCGCTTCATGTCGTGGATGCGGAGGGCTGCTGGTTTACGGATGCGGCGGGCAAGCGGTATCTGGATTTTTCGTCGCAACTGATGTGCGTCTCGCTGGGGCATAAGAACGAGGCTGTGATTCAGGCGATCGAGAAACAGGCCCGGAAGCTGGCGTATGTGGCGCCGGGTTATGCGACCGACGTCCGGGCTGAGCTGGCGGAACTTCTGTTGGGAGTTTTGCCCGAGGGGCTGGATAAGTTCTTCTTTACGACGTCGGGCACGGATGCGAACGAGGCGGCGTTCAAGATCGCCCGCATGGTGACGGGTCGGTCGAAGATCGTTTCGAGGTACCGGTCTTATCACGGGTTCACGGCGGCGTCGATTGCGGCGACGGGCGATCCGAGGCGTTGGGCGGCGGAGCCTTCGGCAAAGACGGCCGGGGTGATTTTTGCGCCCGAGACGAACTGTTATAAGTGCCCGATCCTGCATAGTTACCCCGGTTGCGAGATTGCGTGCGCTCAGTATCTGGAGCACATGATCGAGAACGAAGGGGATGTGGCGGCGGTGCTGGTGGAGCCGATCCCGGGGACGAACGGGGTGCTGGTGCCGCCGCCGGAATATCTGCCGATGCTGCGTGAGATCTGCGACAGGCGCGGGGTTTTGCTGATCGCGGATGAAGTGATGACCGGATGGGGACGGACGGGGTCGTGGTTCGCGGTGGATCACTGGGGCGTGAAGCCGGACATCCTGGTGACGGCGAAAGGAATCACGAGCGCCTATACGCCGCTGGGATTGTGTGCAACGACGCGGAAGGTCGCGTCATTTTTCGACGATCATTATTTCGGGCAGGGCCATACATATGAGGCGCATCCGCTGATGCTGTCGGCCGCGGTGGCGACGATTCAGGAGATGAAGCGGCTGGGGCTGGTGGAACGCGCCGCCCGGGTGGGCGAGTATCTCGGCGTGCGGCTGAAGGCGCTGGGGGAGAAGCATGCGTCGGTCGGGGACGTTCGGGGGATGGGGATGTTCTGGGCGGTGGATCTGGTGAGGGACCGCGCGCGGAGGACGCCGTTTAATACGGGGGCGGAAAAGATTGCGGGCAAGCCGCTGGTGTGCGAGAAGGTGGCGGCGGAGGCGATGCGCAACGGGGTGGCGGTGCAGAGCTGGATCAGCCATCTGGTGATTGCGCCGCCGTTGATTATTACGGAAGACGAGATCGACATCGCGGTGACAGCGCTCGATGGCGCACTGTCGATTGCGGACCGTGAGATGGCCGCTTAAGCTTTGCCGCCGATATAGACGAAGCGGACGATCAGGAGCAGACCGAGAACGTAAGCGGCGACGGGGACTTCGCGGCCGCGGCCCCGCGCGAGGTGAAGGACTACGTAGGCGATGATGCCGCAGCCGAGTCCGTTGGCGATGCTGAAGGTCAGCGGGATGGTGACGAGGGTGAGGAAGGCGGGGAAGGCGATGAGTACGTCATCCCACGGGATTTCGGCGAGCGAGGACATCATGAGGCCGCCGACGACGATGAGGGCGGGCGCGGTGGCGGCGGACGGGATGGCGCCGACGAGCGGTGCCATAAAGAGGGTCAGAAGGAAGAGAATTCCGGTGACTATAGACGTGACGCCTGTGCGGCCTCCGATGGCGATTCCGGAAGCGGACTCGATGTAGCTGGTGACGGTGGTGGTGCCGGCGAGAGAGCCGATGACGGTTGCGGTGGCATCAGTGACAAAGATGCGGGTGACGCGGGGGATCTTGTTGTCGACGCCGATGAGACCGGCCTTCTTGGTGACTGCCATCAGGGTGCCGACGTTATCGAAGAGGTCGACAAACAGGAAGACGAAAACGATCTCGAAAAGGCCAAGGCCGAGGGCGCCGCGAATGTCGAGGCGGAACATGGTGGCGGACATTTCGGCCCAGCTATAGGTTTGGGGATGCCACTGGACGAGGCCGAAGGCGGCTCCTACGGCGGTGGTGGCGAGGATGCCGATGAGGATTGCGGCGCGGACGTTCCAGGCCTGGAGGGTGACAATGGCGAGGAGTCCGAAAACGGCGAGGGCAGTGTTGGGGTCGCGGAGGTTTCCGAGGCTGACCATGGTGGCGGGGTCGGGCCGGACGATGCCGGCGTTGCGGAGTCCGATGAAGGCGATGAACAGGCCGATGCCAGCGCTGACGGCGGCGTAGAGGCCGGAGGGGATGGCGGCCATGATCCATTGGCGGATGCCGGCGAGGGTCAGTACGAGGAAGACGACGCCGGAAAGGAAGACGGCTCCGAGGGCGGTTTGCCAGGGAACGCCCATGCCTTTGACGACGGTGTAGGTGAAGTAGGCGTTGAGTCCCATGCCGGGCGCTAGAGCGATGGGGTAGCGGGCGATGGCGCCCATGAGAATGCTGGCGATGCCGGCTGAGATGCAGGTGGCGGCGAAAACTCCGGCAACGGGCATGCCGGCGTCGCGAAGGATGGAAGGGTTCACGAAGACGATGTAAGCCATCGTGATGAACGTGGTGAGGCCCGCGAGCAGTTCGGTTTGCCAGCGCGTTTTCAGATGCGCGAATTCGAAGTATTGCTCAAGTTTTGAGAACAGGTGTTTAGCGACTCTAGCACGGAGCGCGTGATAGTCTGCGCTTGGAATGTATAAACCGAACTTCGATCTGGCGGCAGCGGCACGCAGGGAAATGATTCAGGAAGGCTTCCAGCCGGACTTCGATCCGGGCACGGATGCGCAACTGGAGGCGATTCGGGCGAAGGTTGCGGCGGCTGCGGACCCGGGTCTTCGGGATCTGCGCAATCTGCTCTGGTCTTCAATCGATAACGACAGTTCGAGGGACCTGGATCAGATCGAGTATGCGGAGCGGGTTGCGGAGGGGACGAAGGTTCTGGTGGGGATTGCGGATGTGGATTCCGCAGTGACGGCTGGGAGCCCGATCGACAACCATGCGGCGAGCGAGACCACGACGGTTTATACACCGGTGAAGATCTTCCCGATGCTGCCGGAGGAGCTTTCGACCGATTTGACGTCGCTCAATGAGAATGAGGACCGGGCGGCGATCGTGATCGAGATGACGGTGGCGAAGGACGGAACGATTGCGGGCTCGCAGATTTATCGGGCGCTGGTTCGGAACAAGGCGCAACTGACGTATAACGCGGTGGGTGCGTGGCTGGAGGGGCGGTCGGGGCCGGATAAGAAGGTAGGCGCGTCTCAGGATTTGCAGGCGCAGTTGAAGCTGCAGGATGAGGCGGCGGTTGCGATCCGTGCGCAGCGGCACCGGATGGGTGCGCTGAACTTCGATCGGGTGGAAGCGATGCCGATGGTGAAGGACGGTCAGGTGCAGGGGATCGAGGCGGCGCAGAAGACGCGGGCAAACGATCTTATTGAAGACTTCATGGTGGCGGCGAACGAGGTGATGGCGAGGACGCTGAAGGCGAGCGGTTCGTCGTCGATCCGGCGGGTGGTGAAGACGCCGGAACGGTGGCCGCGGATTGTGGCGCTGGCGGCGCAGTATGGAGAGACGTTGCCGGCGACGCCGGATTCAGGGGCGCTGAGCGTTTTTCTGGAGAAGCGGAAGGCGGCCGATCCGGTGCATTACGCGGATATTTCGCTGGCAATTGTGAAGCTGATGGGGCCTGGGGAATACGTGATGACGCCGGCGGGGGACAGCGGGCAGGGGCATTTCGGGCTGGCGGCGCTCGATTACACGCATTCGACGGCTCCGAACCGGCGGTTTGCCGATCTCGTGACGCAGCGGCTGATCAAGGCTGTGATTTCGAAGGCGCCCGCGGCTTATCCGGATGAACAGCTTGACTCGATTGCGCATAACTGCACGCTGAAAGAAGAAGCGTCGCGGAAGGTGGAACGCATTATGGGCAAGCGGGTGGCGGCGGTGGCGATGCAGCACAGGATCGGGGAGTCGTTTGCGGCGGTGGTTACGGGGGCGGGTCCGAAAGGGGTGTTTGTGCGGGTGAGTAATCCGCCGATTGAAGGGATTCTGGCGAGGGGCCAGGCGGGCGTGGATGTGGGGGATCAGATTCGTGTCACTTTGATTTCGACCGATGCGGAGCGGGGTTATATCGACTTCGCGAAGGCGAGTTCATGAGATACGTTGTGGCGATGGTTTGCTTTGTCACGGCCTTTCGGGCGGCGAGCGGGGCGAGTTGCGACGGGATCTCAGGTCTGTCCATTCCAAAGGTGACAGTGACAACGGCGGAGCTGCGGCCGGCGGGAGAGTTTCGACCGCCGAATGGAAGAGCGATCAGTAATGTGCCCGAGTTTTGCAGGGTGGCGGGCTCGATCAGGCCTTCCGCGGACTCGGATATTCGGTTTGAGGTCTGGCTGCCTGCACGCGACTGGAACGGCAAGTTTCAGGGAATCGGAAACGGAGGGTATGCCGGGAGCATTGGCTTCGGGGGGCTGGCGGATGCGGTTCGGAATGGCTATGCCACGGCGGCGACGGATACGGGGCATGAAGACAAGACTGAATCGGCCGCGTGGGCGCTGGGGCATCCGGAGAAGATTGCCGATTTTGGATATCGGGCAATCCATGAAACGGCGTTGGCGGCGAAGGCGATTATCAGCGCGTTCTATGGACAGGGGCCGAAGCATTCGTATTTCAGCTCATGCTCAAACGGAGGGCGGCAGGCGCTGATGGAGGCGCAGCGATTTCCGGCCGACTACGACGGCATTATTGCGGGCGCACCGGCGAATTACTGGACGCATCTGGTGTCTTCCGGGGCAGCAGGCGCGAAGGCGCTGATGGGCGAACCCGGGAGCTATATTTCGAGCACCAAGCTGCCGGCGATCCAGGCGGCGGTACTGGCGCAATGCGATGCGGCGGATGGCGTGAAGGACGGGGTGATCGAGAATCCACAGACGTGCAGGTTCGACCCATCGGTGTTATTGTGCCGGGCGGCGGAATCGGACAGTTGCCTGACGGTGCATCAGCTTGCCGCGCTCAAGACGATTTATGGCGGGCTGGTGAACGAGAAAGGCGCGCGGATTTTTCCTGGGTTATCGCCCGGAGGAGAAGCGGACCCGAACGGTTGGGAGACATGGGTGACGGGGCCAGGGCCGGAGAAGGGTTCGATGTTTGCGTATGGGACGCAGTTCTTTAAGAACATGGTTTACAGCGATCCCGCGTGGCAGTTTCAGAAGTTCGATGTGGCGCGGGATGTGACGGCGGCGGATGCGCGGCTGGCGCAGACGCTGAACGCCACCGACCTGGATATGAGCGCTTTCCAGAAGCGCGGAGGCAAGCTGATTCTTTACCACGGGTGGTCAGACCCGGCGATTCCGGCCCAGAATACGGTGGACTATTACGACGGTGTGGTGAAGAAGATGGGAGCGGAGAAGGTGAGCGGGTTCGCGCGGCTGTTTATGGTGCCGGGGATGGGGCATTGCGGTGGCGGGTCGGGCGCGAATGCGTTTGGGCAGGCGGGGACACCGTCTGCGGACCGGTTCCACAACGTAGATGCCGCTTTGGAAGCCTGGGTGGAGCAGGGGACAGCGCCGGAGAGGCTGGTGGCGGCGAAGTACGCCAGGGCCGGAGGCGAGGCGGTGCGGACGCATCCACTATGCCCCTGGCCGCAGACGGCTCAGTACAAGGGGTCGGGCAGCATGGACGATGAGAGGAACTTTGTTTGTTCGGGTGCGGGGCAGAAGTAGGTTCGGCCATCGGCGGACATCGATTTTCGGAATCGGACAGATCGCGGCTGCGCTTTATTGATTCCATTGGGTTGAGCGGTGGGGGCGGAATTGCGCAGAAAGCTGACCTATGGACCTTCGCTACGCAATTCGGATGCTGGCTCGTACGCCGGGCTTCACGCTTATGGCTGTTGCGACGCTCGCGCTTGCGATCGGGATCAATACCGTTGTGTTCAGCGTTTATGCGGCGGTGGCGTTTCACAAGCTGGGGGTGATGGATCCGGGGAGTGTGGAGAGGCTGCAGCGGTCGGCCGGAACTAACCCCACTGGTGAATTTTCGTGGGCGGAATATGGACGTCTGGCGGGATCGGCCAAGTCGTATGAAGCGGTGGTTGCGACGTCGGGAGCGGAAACTCTGCTGGCGGAAGTTCGGTCAGGCGAGTCTGTGGCGCGGGAGATTGTTCATGCGCGGTTTGTATCGGGGAACTACTTCAGCGCTCTGGGGGTGAAGCCGGCGATGGGCCGCGCGCTGGCCGGGGACGATCGCGGCGCGGTGGTTGTCAGTTACGACTTCTGGCAGCGGCAAGCGGGCGGGAATCAGGCAAGCGTTGGGGGCGTTATCCGGATTCAGGGGACGGCGCTGACGATTGTGGGCGTGGCGCCGAAATCGTTCGAAGGCACGGGGCAGCCGGCGGAGATACCGGATATGTGGGTGCCGGCATCGATTCAGGCGGCGCTGCTGCCGGGCACGGACTGGCTGCATGATGACAAGGCGCTCGAATGGCAGGTGCTTGCGCGGCGGCGTGCGGGCGTGAACCGGCAGAGCGCGGCGGCGGAGCTTGCGGTGCTGGGCGGGATCATGGCCTGCCGAAGAGGGCAGGCCGGTTCACCTGAGTTCGCTGCCGGCCACGTTTTTCCAGACGGACAGCGGTGAATTCCGCGGGTTCACCCTGGTGTGTGTTGCGCTGCTTGCGGCGGTGGGGCTGATCCTGCTGATGGGCTGCATGAATCTGATCAATCTGATTGTGGCGCGCAATGCGACGCGCGATCGGGAGATCGCAGTGCGAATGGCGCTGGGCGCTTCCCGTTTGCGTCTGCTGCGGCAGCTCTGTTCGGAAAGCCTGCTGCTTGGGTGTCTCGGGGGCATTGCGGGGCTGTTTATGTCTGTGTACGCGTGCCGGTGGCTGGGGGTGAAGGCTGCGGCGGCGATGGACGAGTTGAGCCGCGGGGGAATGCGGCTGGGCCTGGATCTCTCGCCGGACTGGCATACGTTTGCGTGGACGGCGGCGATCTCAGTGCTGGCCGGAACGATGGTTGGGTTGATTCCGGCGATGAGTGTCGGGAAGCGGAATCTGAGTGCGGCGCTGAAGCGCTCATCCGGCTTTCGGGACCCAGGGATTTCACGGAAGAGGAACGTGCTGGTGACGCTGCAGGTGGCCAGTTGTCTGATGCTGCTGGCAGGGTCGGGGCTGCTGTTTCGGGGGGCGGCGCGGTCATCCGGGATCGATCCGGGGTTCGACGTTCACCACGCGATGCTGATCTCGCTCGATCTGCATACGCTCGACAGGACGAACGTGGGGAGGGCCGGGATTCTCGATAAGGCGATCGGGCAGATGAGGCGTGTTCCGGGCGTGCGTTATGTGGCGTGGGCGGACAGGGCACCGTTTCTGGGGCATGGCACGGGGGTGTTTGCGAACGAAGCGGGGGCGCGTCTTTCGAGCGTGTTCGATGGGGTGTCTGAAGATTATTTCGATACGCTCGGGATTCCTTTGCTGGCGGGGCGGCGGTTTACGCGGGCCGAAGTCGAGAGCGGGGCGCCGGTTGCGACGATCAGCGAATCGACGGCGCGTCATTTGTGGCCCGGAGTGAATGCGGTGGGGCAGCGGATTACGGCTTTGAATGCTGAGCGGATGGATGCAGGGAGCGCGCAGAGAACAGTGGTGGGAGTGGTGAAGACGGTGCGCGGCACGCATTTGTCGAAGGCGGACGAGGGGGCAGTTTACTTTCCGCGGAGAATGCCGGATACGTACGGGCTGCTGCTGTTGCGAACGGCGGGTCCGCCGGAGAATTCGTTTCGGGCTCTTTCAGCGGCGCTGGCCGGGGTGAATGCAAGCCTGCCGACAATGTGCAACATGATGACGATCGACGAGACCCCGCTGAAGATGGAGCGATGGATGGCGGAGGCGCCGGCGATGGCGGCGGGGATACTCGGGTCGCTGGCGATATTGCTGGCGTGTCTGGGCCTGTTTGGCGTGATCTCACGGCTGGTGGCCATGAGGACGCGGGAGTTCGGGATCCGGATCGCGCTGGGAGCGAAGGGCAGGCAGGTGGCGGCGCTGGTGGCGAGGCAAACGCTGCGGCCGGTTATGTGGGGCGTGGGGCTGGGACTCGGGGGCGCGTTCTGCGTGTCGGGGTTGCTGCAGGCAATGATCGTGCTGCCGGATGTTCCTGACCTTACTTACGGGGCGGGGGCATTCGATCCTTTGACCTTATCGGGTACGCTGGCGGCGATCGCTGTGACGGTGGCGATCGCCGCTCTTGCGCCGGTGCGGAGGGCGGTTGCGGTGCAGCCCTCGGTTGCGTTGCGGGACGACTAGACGAGACAGCTCTTCACGTAGGCGAGGCATTTTTTCGCCTCGGCAATGATGTCGGAGCCTTCGGGGATGGGGTACTCGAGCTCCATGTTGGCCGGGAACTTGTATTTCTCCGTTTTCACCAACTGCAGGACCTCTTTTATGGGCGTATCGCCGGTGCCCCAGACGGCGACGTTAGGGCCGTGGTCCTTCTTGCGGTCTTTGATGTGGAGATTGGTGATTTTGTCGTGGTGCTGTTTGATGAAGGCGACCGCATCGTAGTTGGCGGCCGTGAAGTGGCCGATGTCGAGGTTGATGCCGTTGAATTTGCCGTAGGACATGAGAGTGGCGTAGCTCTCAAGCGTGGCGGTCTGATTCGGATCGTTAGTGGCATCGTGGCCGTGATAGCCGACCAGCAACTTGTGCTTATCCGCGAAGGGGGCAATGCGCTTGGCCATGGTGAGCGTGGTGCTGGTGGTCATGCCTTTGACACCGAGAGCGTGGGCCATGGCGAAGCCGTATTCGATGTCATCGTCTTTCATGGAGTCCTGCATGTTGTAGCAGAGCAGCGCGACATCGACGCCGGCGTCGTTGAACTTCTTTGTGACGGCCTTCCAGGTTGCGGGAGTGGCAGCGGCGCGCCACTGTGTGAGCTTATCCTGAGCGGCCTGGCGTTCGGCGGTCTGCTCGGGAGTTAGCGGGGCGCGGCCACCGCCGGCTCTGCCTCTGCCGCCTCTGCCGAAGTTGGGGAGGGCGGGGGCTCCGGCGAGAGCTTCGCAATGATTGGACATCAACTCGGCTTCGCCGAGTCCGATTTCGGGATAGGCGCGGACGATGGCTTCGGGGTCGGGGTTGGCGAGGCTGTTGAAGCTGTAGGTGATGGCGCCGATCTGCACGCCGCCGAACTTCGAGTCAATCCGAGGGGCTCCGAAGGCTTTGGCTACGGGGAGGGCGGCCAGCGCCATTTTGCCTATATCTCTTCGTGTGAGGTGCATAGTCGCGCCCATCATATCTCTTCCGTTCGTTCCGGACAGACGGACGCACGACAAATTCAGACGCTGAGGGTTTCGGCGCAGCGGTATTTTTCGAGGCGGGCGCGGAGTTCGAGCCGGGCGCGCAGGAGCCTCGATTTGGCGGCTGAGACGGTGATGCTGAGCTTGTTTGCGGCCTCGGCGGAGGATAGCTCTTCGACGTCGCGGAGGATGAGAACCTGGCGGAGCAGCGGGGGCAATCTGCCGATTTCCTGGGCGATCACGCCGGCGATTTCGTGGTCGCCGAAGCGCATCTCGGGAGTGGCAGAAGTGTCGGCTAGTTCCTGGGCGGGCCTGTCGTTATCCGGCACGTCGTCGAAGTAGAGGAATTTTGCGCGGCGAAGGCTTCGAAGCCGGCCAAGGCATTGATTGGTGACGATGCGGGCGATCCACGTGGAGAAGCGGGATTCCCTCTGGAATTGCGAAACGTGCTTCCAGGCGCTGAGGTAAGAGTTCTGGAGTTCGTCCTCGGCTTCTTCGCGATTGCGGAGGATGGACATGGCGAGCCGGAAGGAGGACTGAGACGTGCGGCGCATCAGTTCCGCAAAGGCTTCGTTGTCGCTTTCCTGAGCGCGTGTGACGAGGTCGGCCTCGTCGCAGGCGGCTAAGGCGGGGTGTTCTACTGGCGTCACATCCGGATCGTATCAGTTTGGACGGCGGTTATTTCGTATTGGTAAAAGTCGTTTCAGTGACAGTAATTTTGTGCTTTATCTGTTTCAGCAACGGTAAACTTAATTTCAGAATGGTGACTGAATCGGGGCCCGAGACGATCCAGCGCGCCCTTTCGGCGTATGAACTGGGTCCGAAGCTGCGGCAACTGCGGCTGCGGAAAAAGATTGCTTTGGCGGACCTTGGGAAGCATACGGGGCTTTCGCCATCGATGCTGTCGCAACTGGAGAACGGCAAGATGATTCCGACGCTGCCGACGCTGGCGCGCATTGCGATGGTTTTCGACGTTGGGCTGGAGCATTTCTTTGGGGAGAAGCGCGGGTACAAGCAGTTTTCGATTGTGAGGGCGGCTGAGAGGATGCGGTTTCCGGACCGGCCGGACACGCCGCAGCCCGCGTGGTTTTTCGAGTGTCTGGCGTATTCGACGCAGGGGAAGGGGATGCAGGCCTATCTGGCCGAGTTTCCACACTCGCTGACGGGGAAGGCCGCGGAACATTTCCATGAGGGATCAGAGTTTTTGTTTGTGCTGGCGGGGGCGCTGACGATCCGTTTTCAGGGTTTGTCGTATGAACTTCAGGCGGGGGACAGCCTGCACATGGATTCATCGGAACCGCACAGTTACCGCGCTTTGGGGAAGGCGGATGCGCGGGCTATTGTGATTACGATTCCGCCGCGGCTGTGAGGGAACAGAAGTGCGCGTAATCGGGCCGGTCTGAAATGGAAGTGTGGCGAAAGCTGCCGATGACGGTGTCCCGGGAGATAAGAAAGACGCCCGGCATTTGGGCGGGGTCGGTTCTGGGAAGACCGAGGCCGAAGCGAAAGACGGAGCCCTCGGCCAGGGCGCGCCAGAGGGCCCGGGGACCGAAGAGCTGGAGAACACTGCCTCGTTTCAGACCGAAGGCGCGGTAGAGTTCGCGCGCGGGGTCGGAAATGGTGTCGAGGTTGGCGGGGTTGTGGCGAAGGTCGCCCGGGTGGACCAGAACGATACGCACGCCGGCGGCCTCAATGGTGGCTCGGGATTCGGCAATGTCATTGAGCGCTTCGCGGCAGAAGGGGCAACCGGCATGGCGGAGGAAGACGATCAGAAGGGGAGAGGCGGCGGCGAGCTCAACGATGCTTTTTCCGGATTGCGAGCGCGCGTTTTCGAGCACGCGGCGGATGTGGCCTGCGTCCCCATTCGAAGGCATAGTTTTTGGACGCGAGAGGCTGGTGGCAGGCGCATTATTTTTGTGCGCGTGGCCAGCAACCTTAGGGAGCTGCGATTTCGACGACAGTGCGGGTGCCCATTGCATCTGGCAACTCATAGCGGCTGACGATGCGCGCCGTGACGCGGAATCTGCGGATTTCAGCGGCGGCCGCGGCAATTTCCTGTTCGGCATCGGGACCTTTATAGAGCAGGAGCCGGGCGCCTTTGTGAAGGGCGGGGGCGAGGAAGCCGAGGGCTCGCGGGATGGGAGCGAAGGCGCGCGCGGTGATGAGGTCGAATCGGACTTCGCGACATAAGTCTTCGGCGCGGGCAGTGGAAACCGTGACGTTGGGGACGGGCAGGGCAGCCGCTACGGAATCGACAAAGCGGGCCTTTTTGCCGGTGGATTCGCAGAGGGTGAAACGGGTTTCAGGTAAGACGAGGGCGAGAGGGATGCCGGGGAATCCGGGTCCGGTGCCCGCGTCCAGCACGTGGCGGGCGTTTTGAAAGAGCTGCCAGGGGATGACGGAATCGAGCACGTGTTTGATGGCGGCGTCGCGCGGGGAAACGATGCGGGTGAGGTTCATGACCGTGTTGGCTTCCACGATGAGGCGGAGGTGTTCGGCGGTGTTGGCGACGACGATGGCGCGGTTGGGGAGATCGGCGGGGAGCACCGCATCGAGTTCCGATTCGAAGGGCAAAGTTCATCATGGCATCCGGGCCTGATGGCAAGATGAAAGAGTTCTATGGACTCATCCGCGCGTCGGCGCAGGATTCTCGAAGAAGCATGGGTGGGCGATGCGGTGCTTGCGCTTTATGCGCGACGGCGAATCCTGCGGGAGACGGGCGCGGTGGATTCGGCGCGGTTCGAGCAAATGACCTCGAACCGGTTCCTGTCGGGTATAGGCGAGGCTTCGGAAGTGGAAGCGGAAATCGGCCGGGTGTATGAGCGGGAAGGACTGGCGGCGGCGTTCGCCCATATTGAGGAGAAACTGATGCCGCTGTTCGAACGACAGGAAGCGAATCGCTTGCCCCGGGCGCATCGGAACGTATAACCTCACTACTTGCGCCTGGAGGCCCGAAGTTGAATCTGTCCACGATCGACTACCTGATTCTGATTCTTTATTTCGGTTTTGTGATTGGCATTGGGTGGCGGCTGCGAAAGTCAGTCACGTCGGCGGGGGAGTTTCTGACCGCGGGACATAACGTGCCGGTGTGGATCACCAGCCTGGCGTTTCTGGCGGCCAATCTGGGAGCGCAGGAAGTGGTCGGCATGTGCGCGTCGGGCGCGAAGTACGGCATCATGACCGCGCACTTCTACTGGATCGGCGCGGTGCCCGCGATGATGTTCGTGGGCGTGTTCATGATGCCGTTTTATTACGGCAGCAAGGCGCGGTCGGTGCCCGAATATCTGAAGCTGCGGTTCGACGAAAAGACGCGCGGGCTGAACGCGATCACGTTCGCGGTGATGACGATCTTCTCGTCGGGCATCTCGATGTATGCGCTGGGAAGCTGTTCAACCTGGTGCTGGGCTGGAGCTTCAACACTCGGTTATTGCTTTCGGCCGCGATCGTGCTGGCGTACACGTTTCTGGGCGGGCTGACCAGCGCGATCTATAACGAGGTGCTGCAGTTCTTCCTGATCGTGCTGGGCTTTTCGCCGCTGGCGATTCTGGCGGTGAACCGGGCGGGCGGCTGGAGCGGCATTCAGCAGCGGCTGCCGGAGGTGATGACGCACACGTGGAAGTACGTGGGCAGCGCCGATCAGAACCCGATGGGCGTGGAAGCGTTCGGGCTGGTGGCCGGACTGGGGTTCGTGCTGTCGTTCGGCTACTGGTGCACGGACTTTCTGGTGGTGCAGCGCGCGATGGCGGCGAATTCGATGTCGGCGGCGCGGCGCACTCCGCTGATGGCGGCGTTTCCGAAGATGATCATGCCGTTCATCGTGATCCTGCCGGGCATCGCGGCGCTGGCGCTGACGAAGATGGGCTCGGGTTATTCGCTGCCGCTGAAGGGCGGCGGCTACGATTACGATCAGGCGCTGACGACGCTGATGGCGCAGTTCTATCCGAGCGGGATGCTGGGCGTGGGGCTGACGGCGCTGATGGCTTCGTTCATGTCCGGGATGGCGGGCAACGTGACCGCGTTCAATACGGTGTTCACGTACGACATTTACCAGAGCTACATCCGGCCGAATGCGCCGCGACCGGCATTATCTGACGGTGGGGCGGCTGACCACGGTCGTGGGCGTGATTCTGTCGATCGCGACGGCGTACCTGGCGGCGCAGTTCAACAACATCATGGACTTGCTGCAGCTGGTGTTCGGGTTCGTGAACGCGCCGCTGTTTGCCACGTTCCTGCTCGGCATGTTCTGGAAGCGCGCCACGGGGCACGGCGCATTCCTCGGGTCTGCTCTCGGGCACTGCGCGCGGCCGCACTGACGCACGGGCTGACGCGTGGCGGAAGGCAAGGGCGGGTGGATCGCGACGCTGCACACGTTCCCTTCGCAGATGGCGCAGAATTTCTGGATCGCGATCTGCGCCTGGACCACCTGTTTTGCTGGTCACGATCCTGGTGAGTCTGGCGACGAAGGCGCACGCCGAATCTGACCTGCGCGGACTTGGTGTACGGGCTGACTGAAATGCCGAGCGAGGAGGGCGTAAGCTGGTATCTGCGTCCCGTACCGCTGGCTTTGCTGGTGATAGTGTGCCTGACATTTTTGAACCTGCTGTTCCTGTGATTTCGGCCGTGTGAACTGACATGCTTGATCTGAGACTGCCTTCGGGAGTGTTTTTCGCAATCACCGGCGTGCTGCTGGTGGGTATCAGCTTCACAAATCCGCGGGCCGCGATGACGGACGCAAACGTAGACCTTTACGCGGGACTGGCAATGCTGGTGTTCGGCGGCTTTCTGCTGGCGCTGGCGCGCCGGGGCCGGAAGGCATGAGCGGGGCCGCGCACGTTTCGGGCGCCGGGCCGCGTCAATCTCATCGGCGAACACACCGACTACAACCTCGGCTTTGTGCTTCCGATCGCTTTGAAGCTGGCGACGTACAGTGGAGACCGAAGCGGCCGACGATGGCATGCTGCGCGTTATTTCAGAGCACCAGGGCGAGGAGCGGGCATGGCCGATCGAGGCGCTGGCCGGGCTCAGGCGTTCGCGTCACTGGAGCGACTATGTGGTGGGTGTCGCACAGCAACTGCTGATGCGCGGGGTGAAGATAGAACCGCTGCGGATGCGTATTCGCAGCGATGTGCCGGAGGGGTCGGGGCTGAGTTCGTCCGCGGCGCTGGAAGTTTCAACGGCGCTGGCCCTGCTGCAGGGGCGCGAATTCGACCGGCTTGAGATTGCGAAGCTGTGCCAGCGAGCGGAGATCGATTTTGTCGGAATGCCGTGCGGAATCATGGACCAGTATGTCTCTGTCTTCGGGCAGGAAGGCGCGGCGATTAAGATCGATTGCCGCAGCCTGGAGTATGAGGCGGTGGAGTTGCCGAAGAACGTGGAAATCATTGCGGTGAATTCGATGGTGAAACATGAACTTGGAGTTTCGGCATATCGCACGCGGGTGGAGGAGTGCGCGATCGCGGTGGATTCGATTCAGCGACGGTTTCCGGAAGTGAAGTCGCTGCGGGATGCGACACCCGGTCAGCTTGAACAGGTTCAGATGCCGAGAATCATTATGCGGCGGGCACGGCATGTGGTGAGCGAAGACCTGCGGGTGGAGCTGTTTGTGAATGCGGCGAAACGCGGGACGCTGGAGCGGATGGGTGAGTTGTTCCTCGAATCGCACAGGAGCATGCAGCACGATTACGAAATTACCTCGGATGAGGTGGATTTTCTGGTGGATACCGCGACGGGGATTGCAGGTTGCTACGGGGCGCGGATGACCGGGGGCGGTTTCGGGGGATGCACGGTAAATTTGCTCGCTCCGGAGGCAGTGGAGCGATTCACGGAAGAGATTACGGCAAGGTATCGGGAGCGATTCCGGATTACGCCGGAGATTTTCCCGTGCGTTCCGTCCCGGGGCGCGGCGGAAATGAAGTGAGAAGAATTTTGGTACGGAACACTACATAGGCAAGAATCACAAAATGCTCCTCCCGGGGGCATCTCCTCCGAGTGCGCCCCGGGCTTCCTGTTTTTCTTTCTTTTTAGCTCGCGTTCTTACCTCGCGAAAAACCCAATTCCAGCGATACCGGCGGCACCGGCTGCGATGCACGAGGATGCGTTCTGCGGGCTTATCCCCCCGAGAGCGAGAACCGGCGTGGCGGTTGCGGCGGCGATGTTTGCCAGGCCGGCTAATCCCAAGGTTGGGCGGCTGTCTGCGGGTTTCGACATGGGCGTGAACACGGGAGCGACTAGAAGATAATCGGCGCCGGCGAGACTTGCGGGGTCCGTATGGCGGTGCCAAGCGGCGGTGACGATCAGGGGGCCAAGTTGCTTGATGCGCTCAGGCGCTACCGATCCACCGGGAAGGTGAACACCGGCGGCTCCACAGGCGAGAGCTACGTCTGCGCGGTCGTTGACGAGGATGCGCGGGCGGGTGACAGTCTGGAGCGCGCAGCGGACGAGTCGAGTCAGATCGCGGGTGTTCAGATGCTTCTCGCGGATCTGGATGAAATCTGCTTCCGGCGAAAGCCGTGAGAGCCAGGGTTCTATGTCTTCGTCGAAAGACGCTGAACCGTCTGTGATCTGGTAGAGAATCACAGCGGGCTGTAGTATCGTTCGCCCGCGCAGCCTCGGCAGAGGATGGCGCCATCGCGTTCCGTGAAGCGCTCGAAATTGATGCCTTCACCGCATTCGGCGCATACGCGGCGAGAACTTTTGTAGCCGGGCAATTCCTCGGGTGCGACGTGGACGCGGACCCATTGGGAATCGAAGAGTTCAGCGGCGGGCATATCGCGGTAGGCGGTCATCTGCTGGAGGTTCTTGTCGGTCAGGCCGGGGTATAGCTGTTTGGCGCGATCTTTGGAGGACTCGCGGGCGACTACGCGCACGGCGCGGTCGCCTTTCAGATCGCAGAATGTGGCTGCCATTTTGCCGAAGTCGCGGAATTTAAGGGCTCGTTTGCCGAGCCTGCATCCGGTGACGACGGTGATCGCGTCAGTGGCGCAACGATCGATCTCGACGTAGGTTACGAGGCGTTTGCGGTCGGCGCCGGAGGGGTCTTCTATGCCGAGCAGTTCCATGCCGTGAATGGCCATGCGCAAACCGAGAATCTGGCCGGCGCAGATGTGACCGTGGGCGGCGGCGGCGAGCGATTCGTATTCGCTGAAAGTCTTCACGTTCCGATTATCGCGTTGGACGCCCGCGTGCTGAGTTCGAAGGATCGCTATGGGTTTCCTGTTGTGAGTTTTAAACCGTGAGTTTAACCGCGCCGATTGAAGGGCACGGGGTTATTGGCGATATGCACACGGTGGCGCTGGTCGCGATGGACGGGACCATCGACTGGTGCTGCCTGCCGAGGTTCGATTCACCGACGCTGTTCGCATCGCTTCTCGATGACCAGAAGGGTGGGTTCTGCCGTCTGTGGCCGACGGGCGAGGCTCGGCTTCGGCAGATGTATCTGCCTAACAGCAATGTTCTGTTGACGCGCTTTTTGAGCCCTGAGGGGATCGGCGAAGTTGTGGACTTTATGCCGGTCTCGCGGATTTCGGGGGGACCGGCGGAACAGCGCACGAGGCAGATTGTCCGGATTGCCAAGGCCGTGCGGGAGGACGTGAGGTTCCGGTTCGAGTGCCGTCCCGCGTTCGATTATGCGCGGGGCACACACGAGGTCCGGCGTGAGGGCGGGCGCGTCGTTTTTTCGGGCAAGGAAGGCAATCTCTCAGTTGAGATTGCGGGCGATGCGGTGATTGAAGATGGCGGCGTGACGGCGGAGTTCGTGCTGAAAGCGGGGAATCCGCAGCTTTCATCCTGCGTTACTGCGAAGCGGAAATGGTGGACAGCGGCGGCGAAGGATGCGAAGTCGGCGTCTGCCGAGGAAATGCTCGATGAGACGCTGCGGTTCTGGCGCGAGTGGATGTCGCGCAATCAGTACCAGGGTCGCTGGCGGGAGATCGTGTCGCGATCGGCACTGGTTCTGAAACTTCTGACGTATCAGCCGACAGGCGCCATTGTGGCGGCGCCGACGACGAGCCTGCCGGAACAGATCGGAGGAGTGAGGAACTGGGATTACCGGTTCACGTGGGTTCGCGATGCGGCCTTTACGGTTTATGCTTTGCTGCGGCTGGGATTTTCGCAGGAGGCGGAGGCGTTCGCCAATTTTATCCAGGCGCGGGCGCAGGAAGAGGCTTCCGATACGGAAGGTCCGCTGAACGTGCTGTATACGATTTATGGCGGGCGCAAGGTGCAGGAGATAACGCTCGACCATCTGGCGGGGTACCGGGATTCGAAGCCGGTGCGAATCGGGAACGCGGCGGTGGAACACCTGCAACTGGACATTTATGGCGAACTGCTCGATTCGCTGTACCTGATCAACAAGTACGGGAGCCCGATCTCGTGGGACATGTGGGTGCAGATTGAGCGGATGCTCGACTGGCTTTCGAAGAACTGGGAGAGACCGGACCGAAGTATCTGGGAGGTGCGGGGGGAACTGCAGCAGTTCACGTATTCGAAGGTGCAGTGCTGGGTGGCGCTGGACCGGGGGATCCGGATCGCGCGGCAGCGATCGTTCCCTTCGGATCTTCGGCTGTGGCTTACGGAGCGGGACCGTATCTATCGGGCGATCATGGAGCAGGCGTGGAATCCGGAACGCAAGGCGTTCGTGCAGTACTACGGGTCAGACACGGTGGATGCGAGCGCGCTGCTGATGCCGCTGGTGAAGTTTATCGCTCCCAAAGACGGGCGGATGCTGACGACGCTGGATGCGATCGACAAGGATCTGGTGTCGGATGTACTGGTGAGGCGGTATCGAATCGGGCAAGCGGCGGCGGATGGACTGCCGGGGACGGAGGGCACGTTCAGCGTGTGTTCGTTCTGGCATGTGGAAGCTCTGGCGAGGGCGGGGCGTCTTGAAGAGGCGCAGCTTTTGTTCGAGAAGATGCTGACGTACGCAAATCATCTGGGGCTGTTTGCCGAAGAGATTGGAGCGTCGGGTGAAGCGCTGGGGAATTTTCCGCAGGCGTTCACGCACCTGGGGCTGATCAGCGCGGCGGTAAATCTGAACTCGCTGCTGGATCACCGGCAGTCTTCAGCTTCCCTGTGGAATGTGCATGGTGAGCGTGCCGGCGGAGATCCCCCAGGTTGAAGCCCGCAAAGGCGATAGCGATGGCGCCGCCGATGACGAGGGGCATCGTAAGGAAGGCGAACATGATCTCTGCCAGAATCTCAGCCTGCGGGCGTTCGGTGAGCAGCAGGCCGAGGGCGTAGACGGTCATCGCCTGATAGGCGCCGACGCTGGCCGGCGCGTTCGGAATGAGAGTTCCGACAGTCTTTACGACCAGCAGGAAACCCATTTCGCTGGCGCGTGAAGTAGAAGCCGTCGGCGCGCGCGATGGCCCATACGGCAAGCAACTGCGTGGCCCAGTAGAGGCCGCTGATCGCCATGGCCTTGCCGAGCGCGTTCCAGTTGCCGAGGCGATGAATTTCTTCGAACAGATGCACGAAGCGCGCTGCCCAGCCCCTGTTATTGACGAAGGTGTGGGCATGCTGGCGATGGAAGAGCACCCACAGGATGAGGATGCAGATGGCTGTGACGCCGAGCCCGAAGCCCCACATGACGCGATTCACCATGGTGTGGGTTGCAACTTCGTAGGTGATGAGCAGATAGATGATGACGACCCAGAGGCCATCCATCATGCGTTCGATGAAGTCGGATGTGAGGGCGAGCGAGATGGGGACTTTGCTCTTGAAGGAAAGCAGGAAGCAGCGGATGATTTCGCCGGCGCGGGCGGGAAGAATATCGTTCGCGAAGAGGCCTACGAAGACGGATTGGAGACAGACTCCGAAGCTGGGTGCGCCAACGGGCTGCAGTAACAGCCATCCAGCGCCATGCGTCGACAAAGTATACGGCGAGTTCGCAGATTACGGCGATGGCGACCCAGGTCCAGTCCATGGTGCGCAGATGCTCGCCAAGCTGTGCAAACGGGAACTTGGAAAAGACCCAGACAAGCGAGAGGGCAGAGATGGAATAGCCGACGACAGGCACAACCCATTTGGGGATTTTGCGCCGTTTCGGCGCTGTTTGAACCGTGTCCATGCCGTCGGGATGCAATAACCAACCACATGATAACCTTTGCGGTTGCAATCCCCCGCACGCGCCTGAGAGGATGAACTTACCTTGAATTTATTGTTGCTGGCCCTGGGCGCGGTGGCGCTGCTGCTGCTGTTGATTCTCGTTTTCCGGATGCAGGCGTTTCTGGCAATGCTGCTTTCGGCATTCGCACTGGGAATCGCGGCGGGCATGGCGCCGGCGGCAATCCTGAAATCGATTCAGGCGGGGTTTGGGGATGCGCTAGGGTTTATTGCGGTGGTGCTCGGGCTGGGAGCGATGATCGGGGCGTACCTGGAGCACTCGGGCGGCGGGTTGGCGCTGGCGGACTGGCTGATCTCGAAATTCGGCAAGGAACATTCGGCGTGGGCGATGCTGATCGCGGGGTTTCTGGTTGGGCTGCCGATCTTCTTCGAGGTGGGCTTCATTATTCTTGTGCCGCTGGTTTATAGTCTGACGCGGGAAGGGAAACGGTCGCTGCTGGTTTACGGTTTGGCGATGACTGCGCCGCTGACGATTCTGCATTCGCTGGTTCCGCCGCATCCGGCACCCGCGGCAGCGGCTCAACTGCTGGGCGCGGATCTGGGGCACGCGATTTTGTATGGCGTTCTGCTGTCCATCCCGATGACGCTGATCAGCGGGATGGTGTACGGCCAGTGGATCGCGAAGCGAATTAACATTCCGCTGCCCGCGGCCGCGCTTGAAGCGCCTCCGGAGCAGGCGGCGAATCCTCCGTCAGTCGCAATCGTGACGCATGCTGCTGATCCTGCCTGTGCTGTTGATTGTGGGGGCGACGCTGGCGCCGGGGAATCCCGTGATGGTGTTGCTGGGGCATCCGTTTTCAGCGCTGCTGGTGACGCTGCTGGCGGCGATGGTATTTCTGGGGTCGGCGCGCGGGCTGAACCGCGATCAGATTACGAGGCTTGCGAATAAGTCGCTGATGCCGATCGGGTCACTGCTGCTGATCATGGGCGCGGGGGGCGCGCTGAAGCAGATCATTGTGGATACGGGCGCGGGCGCGATGGCGGGGAAGATGCTTGCGGCGACGCATATTTCGCCGCTGATTGTTGCGTTTCTGATGGCGAGCGCGCTGCGGTTCGCGCAGGGTTCGGCAACGGTTTCGATCATTACGGCGGCGGGGATTATGGCTCCGATTGTGAAGGTGCTGCCGAATTACCGGCCCGAGATGATGTATCTGGCTCTATGCTGCGGGGGCACGGCGCTGTCGCATGTGAACGACGCGGGCTTCTGGATTGTGAACCAGTATTTCGGGATGACGGTGCCGCAGACCTTCAAGACCTGGACGGCGATGAAGGTTGTTTCGGGGCTGGTCGGGTTCGGAATTGTGCTGGTTGTGAATGCATTTTTATAGCGGATTTATCACGAGCTTAGCGGGGTGTGATCAAGCCGCCGAGCTTGTCGGTTTCGCCTGCGGCGGTGCGGGGGAAGCGGGTGGAGTACGCCTCCAGATACTTCAGTCCCGAGCCGGTGTTGTAGATGACCATGCGCTCGTCACGGTTTCAGAAAGCCTTCGGAGATCAGGCGTTCGGCGGCGGCGACGCAGGCGGCGCCTTCCGGGGCTGCGAAGATGCCTTCTTCTTCGGCGAGCCGGATTCCGGCGTCGATCGAGGGCGGCATCGGAAACGGCGATGGCCGTGCCGCCGCTTTCGCGCACGGCCTGCAGGATCGAGGAGATCGCCCAGCGGCTTGGGAACGCGCAGGCCGCTCGCCACGGTGGAGGCGCCATCCCAGAACGTGCTGCGCGCAGCGCCTTCGTTGAAGGCGCGGACGATGGGCTGGCAGCCTTCGGCCTGCACGGCGATCATCTTCGGGCGCTTCGGACCGATCCAGCCCGAGAGCTTCCATTTCGGCGAAGGCCTTCCACATGCCGATCATGCCGACGCCGCCGCCGGTGGGATAGAAGATGGCGTCGGGCAGTTCCCAGCCGAGCTGCTCGGCGACTTCATAGCCCATGGTCTTCTTGCCTTCGATGCGATAGGGCTCTTTCAGGGTGGAGATTTCGAACCAGCCTTCCTGCTGCTTTGCGCTCGCCGACGATGCGGCCGCAATCGCTGATCAGGCCGTCGACCAGCGTGACGTGCGCGCCGTAGGCTTTGCATTCGATGAAGTTCGACTGCGGAACGTCCTGCGGCATGAAGATGTTGGCCTCGATTCCGGCGGCGGCGGCGTAGGCGGCGAGAGCGCTGGCGGCGTTGCCGGCGGAGGGAATCGCAATGCTTCCGGATGCCGAGTTCGACGCACATGGAGACGGCGCAGGAGAGGCCGCGGGCTTTGAAGGAGCCGGTCGGGTTCAGGCCTTCGTCTTTGATCAGCAGATTGGATGCGCCGATGCGCGCACCGGTGCGCGGGCGCGGGGAGCAGCGGAGTCATGCCCTCGCCGAGTGAGATAATGGAAGCTTCGGGATGATACCGGGAGGGCGGCGCGTAGCGCCACATGGAGTTCGGCGCCGAAGCGAAACTATCGCGTGACCAGGATTCGCGCAAACGGGGCAGATCGTAGCGGACGAGCAGCGGGCCGCCGCATTCGCACAGGTTCCAAGCCTTGCCGGCTTCGTATTTTCGGGTGCACAGACTGCATTCGAGATACGTCACTGAGCTGTTGGCCGGATTTTCGGGCATGAGAATCACTCATCTTATATGTTGGTGGGTTCGCTGACGCTTCCCGCGTTCGCAGGCGAGTACGCGGTGCTCGCGAACGGGTCGCGTATCCATGCGGACCGGCATGAGGCAGAGGGCGGCAGGGTTCGCTTGTTTGCCGGGCCGGCAGTTACGGAAATGCAGGCGGCGCTGATTGCAGGGTTCGAAGCCGAAGAATTTGTGCCCGCGCCGGTGAAGCCGCAGGCTGGCTTCGGCAGCCGGACCGGCGCCGCGTGGTCTCGGATGAGGCGCTAAGATCCGCGCTGCCGCAGGATCTGGCTGCCGCTGCGGCTCACAAATATGCGCTGCCCGCGTCGTTCGTCCAGAGCGTGATGAAGACTGAATCGGCGTTTCGAGCGGATGCGCTGTCGCCGAAGGGCGCCATGGGTCTGATGCAGCTTATGCCGGAAACGGCGAAGCAGCTTGGGGTAAATGCGAGAGATCCGAGGCAAAACGCGGAAGGCGGAGCCCAGTACCTGCATGACCTGCTGGCGAAATACGAGAACAGCCCGGATCAGGTGCTGCTGGCGCTGGCGGCGTACAACGCGGGTCCGGCGGCGGTGGAGCGCTATCACGGCGTGCCGCCCTACCGGGAGACGCGCGAGTATATTCTGCGGGTTCTGAAGGACTGGAATCGCGCAGAACCGGCCAGATAAGTGAATCGTCCGTTACACCTGTTCATCCAAAGAAGCGTTATGACACTTCAGGCAGCGGGGTACAGGTACGGCTTACGGCTACTCGCCCGGCCTTGCGTGGGACAATAAGAATTCACGCACAATGGCCACGGAAAGCTTTTCGTTAGCACCAACGGTCGAATTATCGGAAGAAGCCCGGGCAGAGCTCGAGCTGGTCAACCGCGCGCGTACAGGTGACGATACAGCGTTTTCGGCGCTGATCCGGCAATACGAGGGCAAGATCTTCCGGCTGGCGATGAATATCACGCAGAACCGGGAAGATGCGGAAGATGTGCTGCAGGAAGCGTTTCTGAAAGCCTACGAGCATCTGGATCAGTTTCAGGGGAATTCGAAATTTTATACCTGGATTGTGCGCATCGCCGTGAATCAGGCGCTGATGAAGCTGCGGAAGCGCAAGAGCGACCGCTCGGTTTCGCTGGATGAACAGATCGATACGGGGGAAGATACGGTTACGCGCGAGATTGCGGCGTGGGATCCGGACCCGGAGCAGCGCTTCTCGCGGGACGAGCTGCATTCGATCCTGACGGAAGCGATCGACGGCCTCGCGCCAATTTACAAAACCGTATTTACCCTTCGCGATGTGGATGGACTTTCGACCGAAGAGACTGCCGAGGCGCTGGACTTGACGGTTCCGGCGGTGAAGAGCCGCCTGCTTCGGGCGCGGCTGCAACTGCGCGACACGTTAACGCGTTTCTTCAAGCGCAAAGGAGATGACGCCTTTGCTTACATGTAAAGAGTTTCTGGCCGAGCTGATCGATTTTCTGGACGAAAAGACCAGTCTGCGAGATTCAGGCCAAGCTGGAGCGTCATATCGCGGAATGCCCGAACTGCTGGGTGATCTGCGATACGACGAAGAAGACGATTTCGGTGTATAAGGGGATGAAGAACTGCACCATCCCCGATGACGTTCATTCCCGGCTGATGGCGGCCGTGGAGCGGAAAATAGCTTCTAAGAAATGCGGCGGCGCTTAGAGCGCCGCCTCGGCATCGAGCACCGCGGCGGCGCCGTGAATCACGCTGGCAATTCGTACCGCGGCCACGATAGTTTCTTCAGTTACACCCTTTTCCCGCAGCACACGTTCGTGAGCCGTGACGCAGGTTCCGCAGCCGTTGATGGCGGATACGGCCACACACCATAATTCAAAATCGACCGGATCTGAACCGTGAGAGCGGATTACCTGCATTCGGAGACGTGCCGGGATCTGCCCGTATTTCTCATTGCCGCTCAGGTGCTGGAAGCGGTAGTAGATGTTGTTCATTCCCATGATCGCCGCGGCGGCCTTTGCCGCGTTGAGCGCCTCAGGCGAGAGGTGCTGGCCAGCTTCGGCCAGCACCGCCTGGGTGATCTGAGGATTGCGTGAGGCGATGGCCGAAGCCACCGCCGTGCCCCATGTCTGCTGCTCCGTCAGTTCGGCCTGCTTCAGAACGTTCTGCAGGTTGAGCTTCAGATCGCGAGCGTAGTCGGGAAATAAATCGTAAAGCTTTTCCATTGGTATGGCGATGGGTGCGATGGCGATCAGACCGTGAGGACGGCTTCGCCTTTCTGCCAGTTGCAGGGGCAGAGTTCGTCGGTCTGCAGAGCGTCGAGAACGCGAATGCACTTCCTGCGGGTTGCGGCCAACCGAAAGGTCGTTCACGGAGACGAAGCGGATGATGCCTTCGGGATCCACGACGAAGGTGGCGCGCTGTGCGACGCCGGCCTGCGGATCGAGAATGCCGAGGCTTTCGCAGAGTTCGCGCTTGATGTCGGCCAGCATGGGGAAGGGAAGATCCTTCAGGTCAGGATGATTGTTGCGCCATGCGAGGTGGACGAACTCGGAATCGGTGCTGCCGCCGAGTACCTGCGCGTCGCGATCGAGAAAGTCTCTGTTGAGCTTTCCGAAAGCGGCGATTTCAGTGGGGCAGACGAAGGTGAAATCCTTCGGCCAGAAGAAGTAGACCTTCCACTTGCCCTTGTAATCCTGATCGGTAATCTTTTTGAACGCTGTCTTTTGATCGGTGGAAACCGTGGCGTCCAGTTCAAACGCGGGGAATTTCTGTCCTACTCCAAGCATGTTGTTCGTTTGTCTCCTGTTTTTAAATTCGATTGATTTGTTCGGCCAGAGCGAAGTCGAGATCGCTCAGACCGTCGATTGTGTGAGTGAAGATGGTGATATCGACCTTGCCCCAGGCGAGGAAGATATCGGGATGATGGCCCAGGGTCTCGGCAAGCGCACCGACGCGATTGACGAATTCGAGGGCTTTGGCGAAATCGGGAAACTTATAGCCGCGGGTCAGACGACGACCGTCGACGATGGACCAGCCAGGAACCTGTTGGGTCAGCGGCATCGGGCACACTCTCCTCTGAGAATCACTTCAAAGGATCGGATGCGCCGCATGCCCGGGCGGGTTCGCGGGACGTGCGGGACATCGAACCAGGGGACGTCTTCCACGGCGCCGCATTTATCGCAGACGAAGTGGTGATGCCGGTCAAGGTTGGCATCGTAGCGGGCGGCCTTTCCGTCAAGCGTGAATTCGCGGACGAGACCGGCTTCGACGAGGGCGTGAAGGGTGTTGTAAACGGTGGCGCGGGACGCCCGTGTGTGGCGTTTGTTCAGCGCCATCCAAAGCTCATCGACGGTGGCGTGTTCCGGGCGCGTCATCAGATGTTCGAGGACAACGAAACGCTGCGGAGTCTGGCGTACGCCGGCCCGTTCGAACGCTTCCTGAATATGTACTCTCGACATCGATCTAAACTTAGACTTGATTCTAACACGGTGCCCGATCCCTTACACTTGTGGTCGGGAATGAAGATCGCACCCGCAAGACAAGCCGCGTTTGCAGCACTCCTGGCAATTGAGCGCGGGGCATGGTCAGCCGAGGCGCTGGCGATCAAGTCGGCACACCTGGACCCGCGCGATGCGGGGCTCGCGTCGGATATCGTTTTTGGAACGCTGCGGCATATGGGGGAGATCGATCACATTATCGGGCAGTGTTCGAAGCGGCCGATGGCGGAGGTGGACCCTGCGGTTCATTTCGCACTCGCGATCGGGATCTATCAGATGCGGTTTCTGGACCGGGTGCCGGGCTACGCGGCTGTAAACGATTCGGTGGAACTGGTACACAGGGCAGGGCAGTCGGCGGTTGCTCCGTTCGTGAACGCTGTGCTGCGGCGAGTCGGGCGGGAGAACATCGGGGCTCCCGAGATTGCCTCGACACCTGCATGGCTTTATAAACGCTGGGTGGCGGAGTATGGCGCTGAAACGGCGGCGGGGATTGCGCGCGCGAGCCTGGCGGTGCCGGAGCGATACATCCGGGTTGGGAAGGCGGAGCCTCCCGCAGGCGCGGACCCGACCGAAGTAGAAGGGTGCTATGTGCTGCCAGCGGGCGATCCCGGGCCGTTCCGGTTCCAGGACATCGGATCGCAGGCTGTTGTGCCGCTGCTCGAGCTGCAGCCGGGGCAGAGCTATCTCGACGTATGCGCAGCGCCAGGGAACAAGACGGCGCAGGCGCTGGAGACAGCCGTGCGTGCGGTGGCGTGCGATGTACATCTGAGCCGGGCGCGGATGCTGCTGAGTCTTGCCGCGGATGTCGTGGTGCTCGACGGGACGGGGCCGCTGCCGTTCAGCAGGCTGTTCGACAGGATACTGGTGGACGCGCCGTGTACGGGTACGGGAACGTTGTCACGGAATCCTGAGATCAAGTGGCGGTTGAGCCGTGCGGATATCCGCGATCTGCGGGAGCGGCAGACGGCGATTCTGAAGAATGCTTTGAAGCAACTGGCGCCCGAGGGGCTGCTGGTGTATTCGACATGCTCGCTCGAGCACGAAGAGAATCAGGATGTGGTGGCTGCGTCGGGAGCCACCGTTGTGAGGACGATGCAGCGTACGCCGGGGCGCGACCCAGGAGACGGATTTTTCGCCGCCGTTTTACGGATTCATGGTGTGTGAAATGGAAGGCGCCTCGGAATCTTCGGAGGCGGGTGGCAAAGGTTCGGTGAGAGCGCGCCGCAGGATGTCCATGGCGGCTACGGGCGTGTCGGCGAACTGAAACAGCGCGAGATCGGCCTCGGAGATGGTGCCGTATTTTACGAGCGCATCGAAGTTGACGATTTCCTTCCAGAAGCTGGAGCCGTAGAGGATGATGGTGATCTTTTTCGAGAGCTTCTTTGTCTGGACGAGCGTCAGGATTTCGAAGAGCTCATCCATGGTTCCAAAGCCGCCGGGGAAGACGACGAGAGCCTTCGCGAGATAGGCAAACCAGAACTTCCGCATGAAGAAGTAGTGGAATTCGAAGTTGAGCTCGCGGGTGATGTAGTCGTTCGGGAATTGCTCGAAGGGCAGGCCGATGTTGAGGCCGATGGTCTTGCCTTTCGCGTCCATGGCGCCGCGGTTGGCGGCTTCCATGATGCCTGGGCCGCCGCCGGAACAGACGACGAAACGGTAGGTGCGGTCTTTGAAAGTCTTGGCCCAGGTGGTGACGAGCGCGGCGAGTGCGCGGGCGTCCTGGTAGTAGCGGCCGAGCGGCCCTTCCTCATGAATGCGCGCAGAGCCGAAGAAGACGACGGTGTCGCGAATGCGCTGGCGCCGGAAGTGTGAGAGCGGCTCAATGTACTCGGAGAGAATACGCAGAGAGCGGGAATCGGGGCCCTTGAGAAATTCTTCGTTCTTGTAGGCGAGGGGTGGACGCGACCTGGGATCCATTATTTTTCTTCAACCTGCTTTTCTGCGTTTTTTCTGAGTTCACGCACTGTCCGAAGTATCTCAGGCAGCTTCTGAAAAGCGGTGATGGCCCGCAGCCATTCGGAGGCATCGAAGGCGGGTGAGCCGGACACGCGGCTGTTGGCCGCGACATCGCCACCGATGCCGCTCTGGGCGTAGACGATGGCGCCTTCGTGAATCGTCAGGTGGCCAGAGATGCCGACCTGGCCGGCGAGCAGCACGTTTTTCTCAAGGATGGAACTGCCGGCGAGGCCGGTCTGAGAGCAGATGATGTTATCTTCGCCGACTACGCAACCGTGGCCGATCTGGACCAGACTATCGATCTTTGCGCCGCGCTGCACACGGGTTTCACCAACCGATGCACGGTCAATGGACGTGAGGCTCTGGACTTCCACATCGTCTTCAATTATGGTGACGCCGGACTGGACAATTTTGTGGTGGGTGCCGTCGGAGCGTCTGGCGAAACCGAAGCCATCGCCTCCGATGACGACGCTGTTCTGCAGGATTACACGGTTGCCGAGCCGGCAGAATTCGCGGACCACGGAATGCGAATGGAGGGTGACGTCATCTCCGATAGCGGCGTGATCGTAGACGACGACATGCGGATGGAGCACGGCGTTCCGGCCGATGGTGACGTGTTCACCGATGGCAACGAAGGCTCCGATGGAAGCATTTTCGCCGATGGCGGCGGTGGGTGCGATGGCCGCGCTGGGGTGGATTCCCGCGGGAGGCCGAGGGACCTGGTAAAAGAGTTCGAGCGCACGTGCGAAATCGTGATAGGGGTTGCGCGAGATGAGTGTCGGAATACCAGCGACAGGCTTATTCGCGACCACGGCGCTCGCTTTAGTGGTCTTCAGTTTCGGCGCGTACTTTGGGTTGGCGAGAAACGTGAGGTGACCCTGGCCGGCCTTTTCAACTCCCTGAACACCGGTGATCTCGGGGTCGCTGTCGCCATCGAGCAGACAGCCCAGAGCGGAGGCCAATTCACTCAGCTTCATTTGCGTGTCACAAAGTCTTCCATGACGGCTTTGCGCAGGAGGTTGGGCGGAAGCAGGCCCTGAGACAGGATGAAGTCATGGAATTCGAGGACGTTGAACTTCGGGCCAAGCGCCTTCTCCGCGGCCTGCCGGATTTCGAGCAACCTTGTGTAGCCGTCGAAGTATGAGACCGCCTGGCCGGGGCTGCGGAACGTGAACCGCTCGACTTCTTCGGTGGCAAAGGCAGGCGAGCAGACTACGTCATCTTCGAGAACCTTCATGGCCTGCGCTGGAGTGATTTTGCCGTCTTCGAGTTCAGGATCGAGGAATGCGCGCGCCGCTCTCAACAGGCGGAGTTGCAGGGAGATGAGCTTCGCGTCGTCTGGCATATAGGGGAGCATGAACCACTCGGAATAGAGGCCCCAGCCTTCCGCGTTGGTGCTGTTGAAGGCGAACACGGCGCGGGCGAGCGAGACGCCTTTTTCGACCATGGAATCGAACTGGAGTTCGTGGCCGGGGCGGGCTTCGTGGGCGGTGAGGGTCCAGGTGGCGGCGCTGAACGTGAAGTCGTCGTATTTCAGTTCCGCGCCGCCCGCGCCTTTGGTGTTAAGCGGGAGCACGAACTTGCCGCGTTCGCCGTGGTTGTTGAGAAGCGGCGGGGGCTGCATGTGAGGGGCGGGCTGCTGTGCGGTTTCGGCCGCAGATGCAATGGTGATGATGGCTGGCCGGTCCGGCAGGGTCACGAGATGGTTGGCGCGGATGATGTCTTCAATGGCGGCGAGCGTCTTCTCATACGCGGGCAGAATGTCATTGCCCGAGAATTGTTCTTTTTTGAGTTCCCGAATGACGCTGCGGTAATCGGAGGACGGGAGGTGCCGCTCTTTTGCAACCTTCGCGGCAACATCTTTCATCTGGCCCTGGATTTCGGTGAAGGCGGCGTGCGCCAGGCGCTTCAGTTCGTCAGGGGTGTAATCGACGCCGTAGTTTTCGAGGGCGGTCCGGTAGACAGCAGCGGGCAGGCGGAAGTCGTCGCGGGATTTCGGGAGCACTTCCCTGCGGACAAAGTCATCGTACTCAGTGAGCTGCTCTTTCAGCTTGGTGAAAGCTTCCGAATAGCCCTGCATCTTATATTTTTCAAGCAGCAGGCCGATGCCGGAGATGTAGGTCTGAGTGTTGCCGAGATCCTTCTCGACCTCGATCTTCGACGGTCCAAGCAGACCGGGAGTATTGGCTTTGTCGCGGAAGCGCTGCTCGGCCTGAGTTGTGATGGGCGTGTAGCCGGGCTCGAGGCCGGTGTATTTGCGGAGCCGCACGACAGCAGCCGGGCGGCGGTCGGGTTTGACCTGATCGTCAAGCAGACTCTTCTCGCCGAAAAAGATAAGGCTGGAGACAGCTCCATAGGGCAGGAAGGTTTTCTCGTTGGCATCAATGGACCGGATCTGCCGGTCGGCCGCGGAGATCAGGATTTCGAGGTCCTGTTTAACGAGCGGATCTTTCTCAGCGGCGAGCCTCGATTGCAGTTCCTGCCTGGCGCTTACGACTTCCGCGCGGTGGCGCTTTGAGGTATCGGTACTGAACTCGCTGACCTTGTCATCGAGCCCGGGAACGCCCTGGGCGGCGGCGCCCTCGGGCCCGTACTTTGCCTGAATCGCCATCAGCAATTGTGCGTTCTGGTTGCTTTTGGTTACCCAGGCGGGCGGGGTCTGAGCTGACAGCGCCATTGAAGCGAGGACGAAACCGATTACGAATTTCATGAGTGTCTACCAAACCCTGCAGGCGTTCGCGCTGACCATCGGCTGTCCGGCCTGGCATCCAAAGGCTTTTTGAAATTCGGGCATATTCTGAAGCACCCCGTTGACGCGGTACTTCCCGAGCGAATGAGGATTGGTGAGCGCCTGAAGGCGCGCGGCCTGATCGGTCGTGTTCTGGCACCACACCTGTCCGTACGCGAGAAAGAAGCGCTGCTGCGGAGTGTAGCCGCCTTCCACGTCGGGCAGGGACTTGCCGCCCTGAGTATCGAGCTTCGTCAGGGTATCGAGAAGGGCCATGTAGGCGAGGCGTATTCCGCCGTTGTCCGCTCCGTTTTCGCCAAGGGTCAGGCGACCATTCTCTTTCACATCGCCGGAAGCGACGAAGTTGTCGTACTCCTTTACGATGCAGTCGGCGCGGTCTTTGAAGTTTTTAGCGTCTTCGGGCGTCCACCAGTCGCGGAGGTTGCCTTCACCATCGTACTGACGGCCGGAATCGTCGAAGCCGTGGGTCAACTCGTGCCCGACGACGGCCCCGATCGCACCGTAGTTGGCGGCTTCGTCACCACCTTTGAAATAGAAGGGGGGTTGAAGAATGCCCGCCGGAAAATTGATATTGTTCATGGCCGGGCTGTAGTAGGCGTTGACCGTTGGCGGGGTCATGGACCAGTCGGACTTGTCGACGGGCTTACCGATTTTGCTCAACTGCCGATGGACTTCGAAGGATGCCGCGCGCTGCTGATCGCCGACCAGATCTCCGCGAACGATTTTCACGGAGGAGTAATCGCGCCACTTCTCGGGGTAGCCAATTTTATTTGCCACGGCGTGGAGTTTGGCGAGCGACTGCTGTTTGGTTTCGGGGCTCATCCAGGTGACAGACTCGATGTCCTTCGCCATTTCCGCTTCAATTTCACCAACCATCTGCAGGGTACGTTGCTTGCCCTCGGGTCCGAACGCCTGCTCGACATATTTCTGGCCGAGCGCTTCACCGAGATCGCGGTCCACAATAATGGCGCAGCGCCTCCAGCGAGGGGCGAGTGTCTTCACGCCTCGCAGAGTGGCGTCATTGAAGGCGAAGTGTTCCTGGACGAATGCCGAAGGGAGCAGCGGGGCTTTGTCTTCAAGGACGTGCCAGGCGAGGTAGGTCCGGAGATCGGCGAGGCTGGTCTGAGCAATGAGGTCATTCATGCCCCGGATGAAATCGGGCGAACCGACATTGAGATCTGAGATCGACACGCCAATGTCTTTGAGATAGGTATTCCAATCGAAGGCGGGCGCGGCGGCAACGAGCTGCGCGATGGTTTGCTGGTGATACCGCTGCTGGGGATCGCGAAGTGTGACGTTGTCCTTCGAGACTTTGGCGAGCGCCGTTTCGATGCTCATGACGGCCTGCGCCTCGGCAGCGGCCTGGGCCGCATCATGTCCCAGCAACTGGAACATTTTGGTAACGTGAGCGACGTACTTTGCGCGGGTATCGACGGACTTCGGATCCGCTTTGAGGTAGAAATCGCGGTCGGGCAATGTCAAGCCGCTTTGCGACAACTGAGCGATGGTGCGGGAGGCGTCTTTTGGGTCCTGTGTGGCCCCGAAGCCGAAGAAGACGCGGGCGCGGCCGGGCGTCTCCAGATGGAGGCGGGCGACTTCAGCGGCCAGTTCCCTTTTGTCGCTGAGTTTGGCGATGCGGTTCAGGGCGGGGTCAAGCGGCGCGGTCCCTTTAGCTTCTATACCCTTTTCATCCATGCACGAGGCGTAGTAGTCGCCGATTTTTTGCTCTGCGGCGGTGCGGTTTGGGGTGGGAGCAGAGGCTTTCTCGAGGATATTGCGCATGATCTCGCGATTGCGCAGGGCAAGTTCGTTGAAACGGCCCCAAACGGACTCGTCTGAGGGGATTGGGTTGTTCCGCATCCACGTCCCGCAGGCGTACTGATAGAAGTCGTTGCATGGATTCACGGCGCGGTCGATAGCGCGGAGATCAATCCCCGTCTGGGGGAGTGCCGGCGCCACAAGAAGGGCGGAGAGGCACGCCAGACGGCAGAACGATGGGCGAGGCATAAAGAGGGAATCCTTTTCTTTGAATATACGACGGGGATGGATTGCATGAGGGCGTGAGGCCGCTATGGCGGAGGGACGCCGGAGGTTCGCGAGGGGAGTCGCTGTTTCGATGTCCCTTGTTGCCGGGTTTTGCCGCTATAGAAACCAGGGAGCAAGGGACCGTGGTGCTTTTGGATGCGGCGAAGAGCGTAAGCGATCAGGCTGGACTAAGCTGTGGCACTGTTTCTTTTCCGGGGCCGGAAGATCTTATAGGTTGTGTGTACGATGCCGCCAGGGACGAGTCTTTATGGCAAAGGTTCCTGATGCAGCTTGTGCAGGCAGCCTCTGCTACAAGAGGTTCGCTCATTGTGCGCGACGGTCGGGGGAACAACTGCCGGGTACATTCGGCAGCCGGATGGTCTAAAGAAGACTTATCGCTGTATGCAGGCAGATATGCTGCTTCGGACCCGTGGAATCTCTGCGTGCGCCGGTTGCCGGTTGGCTTCGCCGGGTCGGACGATGAGTATTGTCCGCGAGGTGAATCGGAGGCATCGCCGGCCTTTCGGGAATTCTATGCACCGAGGGACTGTTATCACAGCTGCGGCGCGGTTATTGCGGCTACTGAGGAGTCGGGTGCGAGTATTACGGTGACGCGTGGGATAAGCCGTGGAGCGTTCAGCGACCGGGAATTACAAGTACTAAAAGTTCTGGTACCACACCTTCGCCGCGCGGTTTCCATTCAAAACACTCTTAAGAGCGCTCAGCTATTTAATGCCGCCCTCGCGGCGCAACTCGATAGTCACCCTCATGGGTTTTGCCTGATCGACTGCTACCGGCGAGTGGTTCACAGCAATTCAGCAGCTAAAACCTTGTTGGCGGCCGGGGACGGAGTACGAATGCGGTCAGGAAGGCTGGTGGCGCGTTCGGCAGCCGACGAGCTGGTTTTGGCGCATGCCGTATCTTGCTGCGCCGACGGGCGAAGTACGCGGATCGCTGTGTCGCGAGGTGGGGATAAGCCACCGCTTCGACTGCTTATCTTTCCACATACACCGGACAACCCACCCACACTTGGCGCAACACGAGCGCTTACGGCAGTGATGCTGGTGGATGTAAGCCTTCCTTCGCGCATGGATGCACCGATGCTGCGTGAGATCTTCGGCCTTACAAAGAACGAATCCATCGTTGCGCTCCGACTGGCACAAGGTCTGGACCTGAAGGAGATTGCGGCAGGCATGGGTATTTCGATTGAGACAGTTCGGACGCACCTGCGGAGAACCATGTCCAAGACGGGTGTGAGAAGACAGGGCGCTCTGGTGGCACTGGTTCTCAGGAGTTCAAATCTGTGAGCGGGCGGGTTCAAGAACGCGGAGGAAAGAATCTTTGTGCAACTACTCTGTTTGGGGGATGCGCTCCAATCGGTACGCTCACTAACATAGTTCCTTATCTCACCAAGGGTCCTGATGAATTCGATTCGGACCTTGCAGCCTTTCAGAAAACTGACACTTAATTATTCCGGAGTGAAGACCAAAATGACAACGCGACTGTTCCGCCGATTCCTGTTGTCTCTGCTTTCCACGCTGATGCTGATCCACCAGGCGTACGGGGCGGTTGCTCTTACGATCGGAGCCGGTCCGAACCTTGGATCGTACCCGCTGGGTACAACGCAGATCCCGTTGAATCCCTCGGGCGGAGCGGTACGTATGCGTGGAGCGTGACGGCGGGTGCTTTGCTCGCCGCCGGGGTTGCGACGCTGCAAATCACGATCGACGGAGTGGCGCTGAACCCGGTGACCATAAACGTGCAGTAGAAGGAAGCCGCGGCCGGATGGCGAGCGACTTGCATCGGCGGACGGGGAATGGATGCTCAACTTCCTGCCTTCGACCGTGACGATGTGGCGCTGCTCATCGGGCTGGTGGAAAAGTCTCTGCGCGATTTGCGGGCGGCAAACGAGAGAGTCGGCGGAAACGATGGTGAACTGATCGAGTATGGACGCCGGTATGCGCTGATTCTTCAGAAGTTGATTGCGGTCAAGCAACAGTCCTGAAGAAACGTACTCATAAGTACGCTCACTCGCGGTAACATCTTATGAGTGAGAGCTTTAGTACTCATGGGCTTTTTAGCGTGGGGGCTTGCCAACGCCGCCATGGCTCAGTCGGGGCCGGTACCCGAAGTTTCGGGCGCCAATCCTCTATACCTGTATGCTCATTTCGCGGATGACGACGTAACACATTTGCGGATCGCGCATTCCCGCGACGCGCGTTCTTACTCGGAGATCGATGAGCTGGGGGTATATGCGGCGCGTTCGTTTCGCGATCCGAGCATCATGCTTGTTCCGGGGGCAAACAGTAGTCTTCCAGGAACGTACTACGTCCTTGCGACACCCTCAACCGCTTGCCGGGTGCAATTCGTCTCGTCGGATGACCTGATCGCGTTCAAAACCGGCCCGGTAATCGACATGAGCATTTACGTGCCTGACTGTCAAACGGCGTGGGCGCCTGAATGGTGGCAGGATCCGAACGGAAATACATACTTCTGGATCTCGGTCGGGACGGCGCCGTATTCGTACAAGACGCGCAAGACGCCGTATCTGGTCCAGTTCGATCCGTTGTCGGGGTCGGTGATCGGCACGCCGGTGGCGGTGGAACTGAACGGCACTACTCAGGACAATACATTTCGACTATTTTCCGTATTACGTGGCAGGGGCGACGGAACCCTATGTCCTGGTTTATGTGGACCAGCAGAACAGCGCGGCCGTAGCGCAGCCGATCGCGTACGCGACTTCCGCTACACTGACCGGCCCTTACACACAGCGGACTCCGCCGGGGGCAGACTATTTTGAATTCGGCACTCTGCGGAGTGAGGCGCCGGCAGTGGTGGCGCTCGGGAATACGGGATGTGTGCGCCTGATGGTGGACGTCTGGACGTATCCACAAAGCAGCGGTGCGCGAGACACGCAACGGCGATATTCGCAGCTCTACAGAGATTCCTGCGGCGATTCAGGCAACTTGTTTTCAGTGGAATCGCTGGTCAACGGGCCTGCGGCGATTGAGATCGGCAAGTCGGAGCACGGGACGGTGATATCGGTGGCGAATCCGGTCGACGCCGGCATGGTTAATAAGGCCATCCGGGCGGCCCAGGAAAGCAGGAATTCTGACACCGGTTCGTGTGAGAAGCGCAGCTGTCCGCAGTGAGCGCCTGCTGAGCTGAAACATTTGCACGCTAAAATGTCGGTGTGGATATCCTTCGCCGTCCTGTGGATTTCCGGAGCCGAAACCGCACGCCTGTCAGACGTTTAGCCTCGGGCGCGACCGATCTTGTTTGCACAGTTGTAATCAACAGACAAGGTCGGCTACCTTGAATTCCGCTGCCATGCCCTCGCCGTCGTCCAGCGTAGCCCTGGAAAAAGGTCTTCCCGCCAACATCGATGCGGAACGTTTCATCCTGGGTTCCGTTCTTCTGGACGATGCCCGTTTTATTGAGATTGCCGGTGTCATCGTTCAGGAAGATTTCGCGCTCGAAAAGCACCGCCGCATTTTTATGCGCATGGCGGAGTTGCACGAACGCGGGGAGCGCATTGACCGCGTCACGGTTGCGAATGAACTGCTCCGGTACAACGAACTCGAATCGGTAGACGGCCTCAGTTACCTGGTATCGCTCGACGACGGGCTGCCGCACATTTCGAATCTCGAAAGCTACATCCGCATCGTTCGGGATAAGGCGACTTTGCGGCGCATCGCAATGGCGTCGCAGCATCTGATGAACCGGGCGCTGCTTGCGGAGGAAGATCCGGGCGCGATCCTGGCGGGCGCTGAAGAGACTCTGCTGCGGCTGGGCGAGGCGCGGACCGAACGCGGGCTGATGACGCCCAGGGAGGTCATCCAGAATTATCAGGGCGGGATTAATGCGTTCCTCGACCCCAGTAAGAGAATTAAGGGGATCAGCACGGGATTCACCAAGCTCGACGAGATGACGGGCGGGATGCATGGCGGCGAACTGATTATTCTCGCGGCCAGGCCCTCGATGGGCAAGACGGCGTTTGCCCTAAACATCGCCTGGCACGTGGCGACGCGGCTCTTCCAGCCGGTTGCGATTTTCTCGCTTGAAATGTCGCAGGAATCGCTGTTGACGCGCATGCTCTGCGCGGCCGCGCGCGTGGATTCGCAGCGCTTTCGCACCGGGTATCTGAATGAGCAGGAGCGCCAGAAGCTGAGACAGGCGGCCAATCAGATGGTGGAAGCACCGCTTCACATCGACGACACGGCCGGGGCGAACCTGATGGACATGCATGCGAAGCTCAGGCGTTTGCAGCAATCGGGGCAGAAGATCGGGCTGGTGATTGTGGATTATCTGCAGCTAATGAGCAGCAAGGGGCGGTCGGAGAACCGAAACCAGGAAGTGAGTCAAATGTCTCGCGGGCTGAAGCTGCTCTCAAAGGAACTGGACTGCCCTTTCCTTGTTCTTTCGCAGTTGAGCCGTGCAACGGAGACGCGGGTGGGGGATCATCGTCCGCAATTGAGCGATTTGAGAGAGTCAGGATCGATCGAGCAGGACGCCGATCTGGTCGGCTTTATCTTTCGCGAAGAAGTTTATAAGCGCGATCGGGAAGATCTGCACGGTATTGCGGAACTGATTCTGGCGAAGCAGCGTAACGGTCCGATCGGAACGGTGCCCATGGTCTTTCTTCACGCGCAGACACGGTTTGAGAACCGCGCGGAAGATCTCGGAGATCTGCCGCCCGATTAGGTCAGGGAGCGGAGTAGAGGACGGCGGCGCCGTGGTGGAATGCAGAGCCGGCGGCCATTCCAATCAGCGCACCCACGCCCGCTCCAATGCCGATTACGGCGCCTTTCAGGTTTGCGAAATCTCCGCCACTGCCTGAGCCGAGCGCGGACCCGGCAAGCGCTCCTATGCCGGCTCCGGCGCCCGCTCCGAGCGCGCCGCCAATCCAGATGTGTCTCCGAGTCGCAGCGGAACGGAGTGTCACACGCTTTACGTCGGGACGCTTTATGTCGCGGTCGTTGCGCTGTTCGGTCAGAGTGATGAACTCGTCGGTCGCGCGAACAAACGACCCGCGCACGTGCTCGCCGGTTCGCGTTTCCACCTCAAGGGCAGCTCCGGTCTGAAGGCGGCTTAGATCCTGCCAACTCGCGTGGTCATCGGTTGCGGCAAGCAACAGCCGGCTCGCGAGCAAGCTCAGCATAACTGAGGCACGGAGTTTCCTCATAATGTTTAAAAAAGAAGGCTGATCGCCATTTTGCACGATACGTAGAACGCCCACAAACCCAATGTCGCGGCAAGGCCGAAGAAAAAGCTGACGCGGGTGAGTCTTGCGAAGCCCAGCGATAGCAAGCCGATGAGGGCAAAGCTGAGGATGTCGATGGAACTCAGCAGGCTGTAGAGGCCCTTCGAGACGGAATTCTTATCCATGAATGCCGCCACGTTGGTGGCGATCAGATTCTTGATATTGAGAGAGGCGGGATCGGGCGACGCAATCAGGATCAGGGCCGTCATCGCGGCGGTGACCAGCCAGTAAGGGAAGAATGCCAGGTTCACCATGGAGAACATATCCGCGAACTTCGGAGTACGGCTGGTCATCATTGAGAAAGCCCAAAGAGCGACCGAGACTATGAGGAGGATGACGGCGGTGGCGATTACGGCTCCCGCATATCCGGTGTAAACGCGTCCGGGCGAACCCGATTTGGCGATCGCCTGCTGAGTCGCTTCAGGAGACATGCCGAAGCCTTCGAGCTGCTGCCGCACCACATTCTCTCTGCCAACAAAGTGGGGCACGAGCCAACTGACAAGCAAAAGCAGCAAACAGTTGAGGATCAGCGGCAGTACCCAGGCGGCCTTGCGCTCAGGAAGGCTCCGGAAAAGGTACGCAGGACGGTAAAAGACTTCGAACAGGGCGGTCATAGCATGACGGAGTTTAACACCGCAGACGATTCCATGTTTCCGGGCGTTGTTACACTGGCGTCAGACAGCATGGTTGAACTTGAGATCAGGCCGACAGCGGCGGCTCGCATGCGCGTCTCCGGCGTGATTGTTCTTGCTTCGTTCATCATCGCCGTGTTTGTCTTTCTGCTGACGGGCGGGGGCAAAAACCTCTTCGAATCGAAGACAACTCTCACGACCTATATGCCCGACGTGACCGGCCTGTCTGAGAAGGCGGAGGTCCGGCTGAGCGGTATTCCGATCGGCAGTGTCAGGAAGATTGAGTTCTCGGGTGAACTCGATCCGCAGAGAGCGATCCGGGTGCAGGCGCAGGTGAGCAGCCGATTCCTCAAGAGCATCCCGCAGGATTCGGAAACCAGTATTACCGCCGATACTCTCGTCGGCTGGGATTTTGTGTCAATCGCGGAAGGCAAGAGCGCCATACCGGTCTCCGAGAACGGCGTACTTCGCAGCGAGCCGGTGCGGCAGGCGAGCGACCGGGCCGATCTGATGCGGACCACCCAAACCGAACTCCGCCGGATTGACGAGCTTCTGGTGCAGATCTCGTCGGGCGGGACACCGGTGGGGCAGTTTGTGATGGGCGAACAGGTTTATGACGATCTGCTGGCGAAAGTCAGCAGTTTCGAGAGTGCGGTGCATGCGTTTGTGGGGCCCAGGAGCCAGATCGGGCAGGGTCTGTTCTCAATGACGCTCTATGACAAAGTACGTAAGCCGCTGTTGCAACTCGATACGCTGCTCGCCGGAATCCAGCGGGGAGAGGGCGCGGGCGGCAAGATGTTCGCCGACGATGCACAATACCTGACGTTCGTCCGGACGCTGCGCGATTTGCACAACGCGCTGGCCGATATGAATCAGGGAAAAGGCCCGATGGGCCAGATGCTAACCGATCCGGCTGCTTATGAGAATGCCGCGAAGTTGCTGAGGCAGACGGACGCCATGCTGGCATCGCTTAATGCCGGGGAAGGCCCGATCGGAAACTACCTCAGGGATCCACGCGTATATGAGAGTCTGAACGGTTCGCTGCGCAACCTGCAGGCCTTTCTGGCGGATTTCCGTGAGAACCCAAAAAAATATCTGCGGTACAAGGTGTTTTGATTCGACGCTGAAAGAGGGTTTCCTGATTTGAACCGAGTTTGTGTACTGTTGTTCGCGAGTGCGGCTATTGGGTTTGGCGCGTCCCGGGCGGGCGAAATGGCCGCTCCGCAACAGGCGGCAATCGACCGCATTTCAGCGGATTCGATGCGCGGCAATCTTTCTTTCCTGGCATCGGATGCGCTCGAGGGGCGGGGAACTCCGTCGAACGGACTCGACGTCGCCGCCGAGTTTATCGCTTCGCAATTTCGTCGCGCAGGCCTTGAGCCGGCAGGCAAAGACGGCAGCTATTTTCAGCCCGCAAATTTCGCCGTGGTCACGCCGAAGCTCGATGAGTTCCGTATGACTTTGGTGTCGAAGGGTGAGGAACTGGAACTTACGCCGGCAGACGTCGGAATCCATTCCCTGATGCGGCTTGATTTCAGCAACACACCCGTTATTGTGCTGCCTTCGAATGGCGCGATTCCGCCGGTGGAAGGGCGGGTGGTGGCGGGCAATGCCGGGCGGTATGGTTCCGAGTCGTCGCTGAGAATGCTGCAGGCCCGGAAGCCCGCGCTGATCCTGCTGATTAGCCACCATGCGGGCGAACCTCAGGAGACCGAATATCTCGAGGACACCGACGCGGCGAACGCGCCCGTGCTGCGCATCATCAATGAGGACGCGGTCTCGGCTGTTGCTGAAAAACGCACGCTGTCGGTCTCAGTACACCTGGCTGCACCTCTGCGCCGTGACGTGGTCTTGCGTAACGTGGCGGGGATTCTTCGGGGCTCTGACCCTGCTCTTCGCGATCGCTTCGTGATCGTGTCGTCTCATTACGACCATCTGGGGGTTCGCGCCGGCGGCTCGGGGGACAAGATCTACAACGGGGCAAACGATAACGGAAGCGGGACTGTGTCGGTGATGGAGATTGCGAGCGCTCTCGCGACGCTGCAGGTTCATCCGCGCCGCAGTATCCTGTTCCTGACTTTATTCGGAGAAGAGGAAGGGCTGCTCGGTTCGTATTACTACATTGAGCATCCACTTGTTCCTTTGCGGAATTCAGTGGCGGACATCAACCTGGAGATGTTAGGACGGACTGACGATCCGGCGGGGCCGGAGGTCGGCGCGTTCGCTTTTACCGGACCTTCTTACTCCGACCTCGCTTCCGGTATGGCGGCCGCCGCAAAGGCTCAAGGGGTGAAGGTCTACACAAAGAACGATGCCGCGAGTTTCTTCGACCGGAGCGATAACTACGCCTTCGCGCTGGCCGGAATTGTGGCGCATACCGTGATTGTGGCGTTCGACTATCCCGATTATCATGCCGCCACCGATGAATGGCAGAAGATCGATTACGCAAACATGGCGAAGGTCGATCGTGCTCTGGCGGCGGGAATTCTCGACGTCGCCAATGCCGACGAAGTTCCGCACTGGAGTAACAGTCGAGACGCCGCTCTTTATCGTGAAGCGGGCAGGTAAGCATCGCTTCAGCCCGGCGCGACAATCATTTTGCCGACGCCGTCTTCGTACCCGACAACGACTTCGAAAGCCTTCTGAATCTCAGCAAGCGGACGGGAGTGCGTCACCAAGCGGCGCAAACCGCCGGATGTTTTCCGAAAGCACGTCGCGAGCCCGTTCCGCCTGATGGTTCGACCTGTAGACGTTGAAGAACGTTATCTCTTTCTTGCGCAGCCCCGGAGCGTGAAAAGGAACGTAAACATGGGCTGGAATTGCGGTGTAGATCAACCTGCCGCGTTTCGCCAAAGCTCCGATACATTGATTCACCGTATCTTCTCCAGCGGCGCAGTCGAACGCGAGATCGACGCCGCGGCTGCCGGTGTCTTTCAAAACCGCAGCAACGGGATCGCTGGTGTCGAGCACCACATCGGCTCCCATGGCAACCGCCATTTCGCGGCGATGCTGCACGGGCTCTACTGCCCATATCCGTCCGGCACCGGCCAGCTTTAAAGCAGCAATAGTCAAGGCGCCAATCGGGCCGGCACCGAAGACCACCGCCGTTTCGCCCGGCTTTACAGACGCAAAGGTAAGGGAATGCAGCGCCACGCCGATAGGTTCGATCAACGTCGCTTCCCGCAAACCAACATTCTTCGGGATCGCGATCAGATTGTGCGCCGGCAGATTCACGATGTCCTGAAAGAAGCCAGGTACGCCGCCGGAGCTCATGAAACGCATGTTGTCGCAAAGATTTTCCCGGTGCTCACGGCACATCCGGCAGGTACCGCAGGCGATTGCGGGTTCGAGAGCGAAGTGATCTCCCTCAGCTACTCCAGTGACGCCGGCTCCGATCTTTAACGCGATGCCGGAGGGCTCGTGTCCAAGAATCGCCGGGAAACGGCATTTCGAATCTCCTATGCCGCCCTCAGTGAAATTGTGCATGTCGGAACCGCAGATTCCGACGGCGGCCACGCGGACCTGCACTTCACCGTGACCGGGAGGGGTGGGTTCACGATCGACGACGCGGAATTCTCTGACGCCCGTTAGTTCCGCCGCCTTCACATCACACCGCCCTTGTGCGGGTGAAGCGCTTGATTTCGTCGGCGAGGGCGGGGACGCAGATCACATAGTTTCCGCCGTAAATTGTGTCATTGCCCTCGAAGTCGAAGGTGGCGCATCCGGCTTCTTCGGCAATGATTTTGAGCGGAGCAAGATCCCACGGCTTGGCCTGCGCTTCAATCCAGACATCCGCGCGTCCGGAAGCGACGAGCACGGCATCTACGCAGCCGCCCATGCTGCGTACGGTCCAGAATTCCGACATCCATTCGACGAGTTCGTGCGCGAAAGCGTATCGGTTCATGAACCCAAGACCGTTGATGCACAGCAGGGCGTCTTTCTTCTTGCTGACATCGGAACACCTGATACGGCGGCCGTCCCACCAGGCGCCTTCGCCTTTTGCCGCCGAATAGATCTCGTGTGTCGAGGGGTAGGAAGCATGGCCGGCCACGATGGCGCCGTTCTCTTCAAGCCCAAGCAGAACGCTCCATGCGCGGGTGCCGCGGATGAAATCGCGCGTGCCGTCGATGGGGTCGATGATCCAGCGGCGGCCATTGGCCGATTGCTCGGTCGTTCCCTCCTCTCCCAGCAGACCGTCGCCCGGGAAAGCGGCGCGGAGCTGTTCCACAATCAGCTTCTCGCAAGCCTTGTCTGCAATGGTGACGGGCGACTCGTCCGACTTTACTTCGACGCCGATATTTCCTTCGCGAATCTTCAGAGCCAGCTCGCCCGCCCTGCGTGCGATATCGGCCCCCACGGTCAGTTCCTTCTCGTATGGCATGAATCTGATACCAGACTACACACGCCCGCTGTTAAAATGACCCTGATGGAAAACTTCCGGGATTTCAATGCGGGTCCCGACCCGTTTGGCCGCACGTGGCACGCGATGTTTAAGTACCTGCAGGTGGGCATTTCAATTCGTCACAGCGACTCGATCGACGTCTGTTATGTCCTCGACAACGGGGAAGAGCGGCTGCAGAAGATCATCGTGATCCAGCATGCGGATCTGCGGGAGTACTCGAAACGTACCGGACGCAAAATCAGCGATACGTGGTGTTCGCGGCTTGCAATGCTGAGGCTGCAGCATTCGATCGAGACGGCGGAAGACCTCGAGAAGGATTACATCGGCATCACGGCGAATGAAATTGCCGAGTTCGACGCAAAGATTCAGCAGTGGGAAACCGATTGGGTCCGCTCGCACGCCGCCTGATATCTTCGAAACCGAGAGGACCGCTTTATGACGCGCCGCGATTGTCTGCTGTTATCAGGTGCCGCACTCGCTGCAACGCAGTTGCCGGCGCGCGCCGCTGACGAATCGGTACTGCAGGATGAGATCATCCGGCTGCAACTGAAGCATACCTGGACGACCGTCATGTCGTCTTCGACGTTCCGGGATACCTTGCATGTGCAATATGGGCGCGATGGCCTGGTGGGGCATGGGGAAGGCGCGCCGATCTCGCGGTACAACGAAACTCCCCAGACGGCTAAGTACGCGGTAGAGAGCGTGCGAAGCTTGCTCGAGCAATCCGATCCGGCTCAATTCGCCAAGATCATTGGCCAGGTTTTCCAGAAGATAGAAGGGCAATACGCGGCAAAGGCCTCTATAGATATTGCGTTGATGGACTGGACCGGGCAGAAGCTCGGAATCCCGCTGTATCGCTATTTCGGGCTGGATGCGAAGGACGCGCCGGTCACCACGTTTTCCATCGGCATCGATAATCCCGAAACCACCAAGGCGAAGGTGGAAGAGGCTGCGGAATATCCTGTCCTGAAGATCAAAGTGGGGCTCGATACGGATGAAGCGACCATTGCAGCCGTGCGTGCGGTGACCAAAAAGCCTCTTCGAGTGGATGCAAATGAAGGCTGGACGGACCGCGAAGTGGCAGTTCGTAAGATCAACTGGCTCGAAAAGCAGGGCGTCGAGTTTGTGGAACAGCCGATGCCCGCCGACCGCATCGAAGATACGCGCTGGATTCGCAGCCGCGTACATATTCCAATCATTGCGGATGAGTCATGCCTGCACGCGCAGGATATCCCGAAGGTGAAGGATGCGTTTGACGGGATCAATGTGAAGCTCGACAAAGCGGGCGGGATTCTCGAAGCCTATCGGATGATTCAGATTGCAAAATCGTTCGGGATGAAAACGATGCTCGGTTGTATGGTGTCGAGTTCGTGTACGGTCACGGCCGCGGCGCACCTTTCACCGATGGTGGATTACGCCGATCTGGACGGCAATTTATTGATCGCGAACGACCCGTTTACGGGCGTGACGGTTCGCAACGGAAAGCTGATCCTGCCCAATCGTCCCGGCTTGGGGCTCACCAAAGCGGGCTAGCGCCCGGTTGACCGTCTCCGGGGCCGTTCCGGCTGTTTCGCTTCGCACGCGCTGGCCGCCCGTGCCGGCCAGTCGAGTGGATTGCAATTCATTGCTGGCGTCCGACAGGGAGTCCTTTGGCCGCGTGGCTTCGATTGGCGCGAACCTTCTGTTCTGCTATTCCGCATAGCGCGGATCGTGATGCACGAGAGTCTCCAAAATACTGAGCTGCATTCGGTAAACGTGAGTTTCCGTCCACTGGGTGACCGTTTGCCTTTACAAGTGTTACGCAATGCCGACCGATTTCGATCAGCCTGAACCCGAACACCCTCAAGAAGCAGCAGCGTCCAAACGGCCACGCGCCTCAAAATGGCGCCGTATTTTTCGCATCTGGAAACAACGGGGCTTAGGACGGACTGCAACCATCGTTCTGGCGATACTTCTGATTCCGGTGATTGCCGGCCTTGCCACGCTCGGCTATTTCTACCTGCATTATTCGAATACAATCGACGCGCAGTTGCAGGGCGGACCGTTTCGGGATTCCGTCAATATATATGCCGCGCCTGTGGTGCTCAACGACGGGGACGGAGTACGCGCGGCCGATATCGAAGCGCAATTGCGTCTGGTCGGTTACAGGCCGGAGAACAGCGGGCATCCGGGTACGTTTGAGACTACGCGCGCAGGAATTGACATTGTTCCTGTGGCGGGCATCGGTGGCCCGGCAGTTCACGTTTCCGTGACACCTGCGGGAGAGATTCAGCGCATCGACCAAAACGGAAAGGACGTTAAGACGTTTGCTGCCGGTTATCCGCTGATGGAGAATTTGTCATCGGGACGCGAGCGCCGTCACATGATCACGTTTCAGGACCTTCCTCCTCAATTGGTCAATGCCGTGGTTTCAGTGGAAGACAAACACTTCTTTCATCATCGCGGGCTCGATCTGCCGCGTGTGGTGAAGGCCGCTTATATAGATGTGCGGCAGCGCCGGAAAGAGCAGGGCGCCTCGACGCTTACGATGCAGTTGGTCCGCGGGCTTTGGCTGCAGCCTGAAAAGAACTGGCGGCGTAAGGTAGCCGAGGCAATGATGACGATTCATCTGGAGCGCAGGTGGTCGAAGGAAGAGATCTTCACCGCGTATTCGAACATGGTGTTTCTGGGTCGGTCGCAGGCGTACAGCGTGCATGGTTTTGCCGAGGCATCGCAATTGTTCTTCGGGAAAGAGGTACGGCAGTTGAGCCTGCCGGAAGCCGCTCTGCTGGCGGGCATGGTGCAGCGGCCCAGTTATTTCAATCCATACAGAAACCCTGAGCATGCGAAAGAGAGACGCGATCTTGTGCTCGCGCTGATGCGGGACAACAAATATATCTCGGCTTCTGAATATCAGGCCGCTGTAGATACGCCTGTCAAGGTGGTCAGTGCGTCTCAGCAGAGCGATTCGTTCGGTGCTCCTTATTTCGTGGATCTGGTCAGCGACGAGCTTCAGACCATCGATCAGCCGGAGGACGGCGCCAAGGGTGTTTACACGACCATCGATCTGAATCTGCAGCGCGCCGCGGCTGAAGCGATCAGCGTTGGAATGGCTGAGGTCGATAAACAGCTTGCGAAGCGCGATGCGAAGTCGGGGCATCATGCGGAAGCTGCTCTGATTGCGCTCGATCCCCATACCGGTGAGGTTAAGGCCATGATCGGAGGACGCGATTACTCAAAAAGCCAGTTGAACCGGCTTCTTTCGATGCGTCCTCCGGGATCGGTCTTCAAGCCGTTTGTTTATGCAGCGGCTATGAACACCGGCATCGATGGCGGTAATCCGGTTCTGACACCGGCGAGTACGGTGAACGATGCGCCGACGACTTTTAAATTTGAAGGCAGAACTTATCAGCCGGCAAACTTTAAACATGAATCCTTCGGAACGCTGACGCTGCGGCAGGCGCTCGCGAAATCGGACAACGTTGCGGCGGTGAAGGTGGCGCAGGAAGTCGGTTACGGGAATGTAGTCGCGATGGCCCGGCGAGCAGGTCTGAACGCCGATATCAAAGCGACGCCGGCAGTGGCCCTCGGCTCGTATGCAGTGACTCCGTTTGAAATGGCGGGAGCGTATACGGCTTTCGCGAACGGCGGAATGTGGATGAAGCCTCAGTTGGTGTCACGCGTTCAGAACACCGGAGGAGAAACCATCCACAACGAGCAGGCTGAGACTCATCAGGCCATGGACCCGCGCGTGGCCTACCTGATGGTGAGCATGCTAGAAGAAGTGATGAAAACGGGTACGGCGGCGGGCGTGCGGTCGCGTGGCTTCACGTTGCCCGCGGCCGGAAAAACGGGCACGTCACACGATGGCTGGTTTGCGGGATTTACGTCGCAGCTATTGTGCATTGTGTGGGTCGGTTACGACGATTACCAGGAACTGGATCTGGAAGGGGCGCAAGTCGGCACTGCCGATCTGGACCGAGTTCATGAAGCGTGCTTCAAGACTCGGCGCTTACCGCAATGCGCATGAATTTACTCAACCCGGCGGCATTGAATCGGCGAAGATCTGTCTTGATAGCGGGAAACTTGCAGGGGACCTCTGCACGAATACGCGGAACGACATTTTCATCGCAGGAACGGCGCCTCAGGAGCAATGCACGCTGCATGCGGTCCAGGCTCAGGTTCTGACGGATCAGGCGGGCGGTGACGCCGACACCGGCGGATGTGTCGCCCGCGTCCGCACCGATGGCGCCGACCCGGATCGTTCCGCCTGGGGCAGCGGGTGAGCCTGCCGCCAAGGTTCCGGTCGCGGTCAATCCGCCATCGGGAAGCAGCAATTCAAATCCGTAGCTCGGTGCGTTTTCAAATTTGACATCGGGCGCGCCTGCGGTGACAATAGAGGTTTACCCCTCATCAATGCGGATGTGGCGGAATTGGCAGACGCGCTGGATTCAGGTTCCAGTTCTCGCAAGGGAGTGGAGGTTCAAGTCCTCTCATCCGCACCATTATCAGTCAACAAGCAATTCGGTCTGCGCTGATTACTCGGGCAGACTCTGCGCGACGATCTGCACGAGGTCCAGAAGCTTCGGGGGCGTGTCGCTGACCGTCTTCAATGCATCGCGGAACATGGATGCGCAGAAGGGGCAGGCCGCCGCGACTGTCGACGCGCCGGTATCCACCAGTTCCTGAGCGCGCGCGATATTCACCCGCTTGCCTTTTTCTTCGCCCAGGAACATTTGCCCGCCTCCCGCGCCGCAACAGAAGGACTTCTCCCGGTTGCGGGGAGCTTCGAGAAGTTCGACTGCTCTTCCTAATACCTCACGCGGTTCCTCGTAAACGCCGCGATACCGCCCCAGGTAACAGGGATCGTGATACACGACTTTTTCGCGCGTGTCCTCGGTCGCTACGGGTAGCCGGGATTTGTGCCGCGCGAGCAGTTCCGAGTGATGCTCGATTTCCACGGTTCGGCCGGCTTCCTGCCAATCGGTACTCATCGTCCGAACACAATGCGGGCAGATGCTCAGCATCTTTTTCACTTTGCCGGATTCGATATTGTCCAGGTTCTCCTCAGCAAGCGTGGTAAACAGCAGATCGTTTCCGAGGCGACGGGCGGGATCTCCGTTGCATTTTTCTTTGCGCAACACTCCGAAGGTGATGTCCAGATAACGGAGCACTTTTATCAGCGCGAGAATGGTTTCTCTGCCGGCCGGATCGTAAGCTCCCATGCAGCCGAGCCAGAGGCAATATTCCTGAGAGCCGTCGTAGATGGGAATGCCGTTCTTTTCGATGAACCTGGTGCGCTCGCTGGGCGCCATCCCGAGCGAATTCCCATTGCGTTCGATGGTGAGGAAGAGCTTGGTCCCGTAAGAGTCTTCCCAGGTGCCGGTGTTCACGGCGCCCCGGCGCATTCCAATAATCAACGGCAGATGCTGGATGCCGACTGGGCAATGCGTTTCACAGCCGCCGCAGGTGGTGCACTGGAATACAGCTTCTTCCGAAATATGCTTCGCGAGGAGCGGCTGTTCGGAAGAAGGGCCTTCTGTATTCAGATAGCTGCGAAGCCCGAGGATTATTTCTTTGGGATTCAGCTCCTTGCCGGTGTTGTACGCGGGGCAATATTGCGTGCAGCGCCCACACTCGACGCATGAGAACGCCTGCAAAGCATCGATCCGGGTGACGTCCTTACCGGTGACGAGTCCGAAATCCTCATCGCCCGGCAAGTTTAGGAATGGCGCTGAAACCGGGCCGCTTCAGGAAGATCGTGGCCGGGCTCAGGACCAGATGCAGGTGCTTGGTGTGGGGAATCAGGGGCAGAAAGACGAGCAGGGCCAGCGTGTGCAGCCACCAGACTGCCTCGCCCGCGAGGCGTGACTTCCGAGTAGATGAATCCTGCCGAGATAGGTGATCATCAGGATGAAAATCAGTCCCGCGATGATGCCCGATTCCGGCGCTACTTTGCCGAGCCAGACGGGGCGCAACACAAACCGGCGGAAGGCAAGGTATGCGATCGAAAGCGCCACCGCGACTGCGAACAGGGCGACAAAACCGAAGTACGCCTTTCCGAATCCACTGTCTCTGGAAAGCAGATGGACGCCGAACCCAGCTGCGATGTGGTTGACCGTAATCAACGCGAACGCACAGAATCCCCAGAAGACCAGCGCGTGCGCGAATCCCGCGATCGGCCGGTGTTCGATCACTTTGCCCTGCAGCAGAACTTCCCAGACGAAATCGCGCGCGCGGGGAGCAAGCGATCCCAGGTGGAATTCGGAATCGGTTTTTGCGCCTGCGATAACGGTCGCGACGCGGCGAAAGCGAATCCAGAAACCTGCGAGCGAAGCACAGATCAGAAGAGCAAGAATTATCTTTTCAGGCAGGGCGGCGAATGCCATGGAACTCCAAAGTGCAATGTAGCATTGAGCCTGGAGAAAGAAGCGCGGCACGCTAGAATAGTGCAAATGGCGCAGGACCAGCAGCCCCCGCAGACTGTTGTGAGTTTCGAAAGCTGTCTCGAAGAACTCGAAAAAGTTGTCAAAGAACTGGAATCCGGCGACCTCGCGCTGGACCGTTCACTCGACCTGTTTTCCCGCGGGATGCAACTCAGCGATTCCTGCAGGAAGCAACTGGAAGAGGCTGAAACGCGGGTCGAAATGCTCGTCCGGAAGGAGGGAACATATCAGCCCGAGCCGTTCCGGTCAGAAAAGTGATTCCACTCGCAGGAATTTCTCGTGCTGCAGCAGCAAGCCGTCGATGCGTCGCTCGATCGTCTCACTCCGCCCGAAACGGCCTTGCCGGAGACTATCCACAAGGCAATGCGTTATAGCCTGTTCGCCGGGGGTAAGCGGATTCGGCCAATCCTGTGTCTCGCGGCGGCGGAGTCCGTGTCAAGTGAAGCGCCCGGGGCTATGAACGCCGCATGCGCGCTGGAGATGATCCACACGTATTCGCTGATTCACGACGATCTGCCCGCGCTCGATAACGACGATTTCCGCCGCGGCAAGGCCACGTGCCACAAGGTGTTCGGCGATGCGATAGCGATTCTGGCGGGAGATGCTCTCTTCACTCTTGCCATGCAGACGCTGGTTCGCATCGAAGGTCTGGACGACCGCAGTAAAGTAGCTTTGGTCGAAGAGCTTTCTTTCGCAACGGGAACCGTCGAGGGCATGATTGGCGGGCAAGTAACGGATATGGAAAGCGAACGTCAGCCCCCGACGGCTGAACTGCTCGAGCGCATCCACCGGGCGAAGACAGGAGCCCTGCTGCGGTCGAGTGTACGGATGGGCGCTATCTGCGCGCGCGCGAATGCGACGCAGTTCGCGGCGATTTCGAGCTACGGCGAACACGTGGGACTGGCGTTCCAGATTGTGGATGACATTCTGGATATAGAGGAATCCTCCGAAGCGCTGGGAAAGACCGCGGGCAAAGATCGCGCGCAGGGCAAGATCACGTTCCCGGCGGTTTATGGGATGGACGTATCGCGTGCGATGGCAGCGGAGCAATGTGAACTGGCGCATCAGTCTCTGGTCCCGTTCGGTGGCTGCGCGCAGCGTTTGCATGAGATTGCGGACCTGATCGTAAACAGGAAATCCTGACCGAAGAGAAACGAGAGCGGGTGGGAAAGCAGCGCCTCGACCGTTGGATGGTCGACCATGGCATTGCCGAGACACGCGAAAAGGCCCAAGCCCTCATCATGGCCGGAGAAGTGGTGCTGAACGGGCAGAAGGCATCGAAGCCGGGTCAGCCGGTTCGTGACGATTCGCGCGTGGAAGTGCTCGCCAAGCTGCGGTACGCGAGCCGCGGCGGGCTCAAACTGGAAGCGGCTTTGGCGCAGTTTGCAATCGACGTCACCGGCCAGGTGTGCGCCGATTTCGGGTCTTCCACGGGAGGGTTTACCGACTGCCTGCTGCAGCACGGGGCGGTGCGGGTGTATTCGATAGACGTCGGCACCGGACAACTTGACTGGCGGCTTCGCAATGACGCGCGAGTGAAAGTTCTGGAGGGCGTCAACGCCCGTTACCTGGAGGCCGGAGCACTTGGAGAAGCTGTGGATACGGCTGTTTGCGATGTAAGCTTTATCTCCGCGACTTTGATTATTCCCGCCATGATTCGGGTGCTGAAGCCGGAGGTCGGACGCCTGGTTATCCTCGTGAAGCCGCAATTTGAGGCAGGGAAGGGCAGGGTGGGCAAGGGCGGAATTGTGCGCGACCCCGCGCTGCATGAAGAAGTCTGTACAAAGGTGCGCGAGTTCGTTGAAGGGCTCGGGTTTCGAACCGATATTATGGAGAGCCCGATCACCGGCGCAGAAGGCAACAAGGAATTCCTTTTATATGGACAGCGTTAAGACCGTTGGAATTTTTTCAAAACCGAATTCAACACGGGCGCTGCGGCTGGTTCCGGAGTTGCTGGCATGGCTCGCCGATCATTCGATTGAGGCGCGGTTCGACACGGAAACCGCTCATTACGCCGGAATGCTTGTCGGGCTGGATCGCCAACTCGTTCCCGAGGGTACCGAACTCGCAATTGTGCTGGGCGGAGATGGCACGGTGCTTTCCGCGGCGCGAGCGATCGGCAACCGCGCGATTCCGATCCTTGCCGTGAATCTGGGAGGGCTCGGGTTTCTGACTTCGGTCACGCTCGAGGATCTCTTCCCTCAACTCGAACTGGCTATAGCGGGCGGGCTGCACATTACCCGCCGCAAGATGCTGCGCGTTTCACTGCTGCGCCAGGGGAACCTGGTGGCCGAATATCAGGCCCTGAACGACGTGGTCATCGCGAAATCGTCGATCGCACGCATTGTGGATCTGGAGGTCTGTGCAGATGGCAGCTTCGTTTGCGATTACAAGGCGGACGGGCTGATCGTATCCACTCCCACCGGGTCAACGGCGTACTCACTTGCAGCCGGGGGACCGATCGTCTTCCCGACTGTGGATGCCATTTGTCTCACGCCAATCTGCCCCCACACACTGACAAACCGCCCGCTGATCATACCGGCGGAGATGGGGGTGCGGGTTGTCAGCAAGGCGGCCGGAGAAGACGCATTCCTTACGGTTGACGGACAGATCGGCAGTCCGCTCGAAGCGGGAGATGCGGTGGAATGCGTGATGTCCGACTTCGACGTCCTGTTGGTCCGTCCGCCGCACAAGACCTTCTTCGACGTTCTTCGGCAGAAGCTCAAGTGGGGCGAACGCTAGAGCGCCAGCCAGTTGTCATTTTCCCGCAGCGGCGGCAAGGTGCGCAGGCAGATGCTCAAGCCCAATTGTGCCCTGCGAAGCCACAATGACAGACCTTTCGAGCACGTTGCGCAACTCCCGCACGTTCCCCGGCCAGTTGTATTTTTGGAGCGCCTCAAGCACCGCGGGCGACATGCCCGTAACGCGGGCTTCATGTTTTCTGTTCAGGTCCGCAATGAGAGCTTCAGAAATGGACTCGATATCTTCTTTGCGATCGCGGAGCGGCGGCATGTGTACCTGAAATACATTCAGCCTGTAATAAACGTCTTCACGGAGGTGGCCGCCCGATACAGCCTCCGAAGGTACCTTGTTGGTGGCTGCGAGTACGCGAACATCCACCTCGAATTCTGCCTTGCCGCCTAAGCGCCGGACCTTCGAATCTTCCAGCACGCGCAGCAGTTTTGCCTGCGTCAGCAGCGGCATCTCTCCAATTTCGTCGAGCAGCAGCGTTCCGTTCTGCGCCAGCTCAAAACATCCCGCGCGGCGCTCCGTAGCGCCGGTGAAAGAGCCTTTCTCGTGGCCGAACAGCTCACTTTCAATTAACGTTTCCGGCAAGGCGGCGCAATTGATAGCCACGAACGGACCGTTTTTCCGCGGACTGAGGGCGTGCAGCGTGCGAGCCACCACTTCCTTGCCTGTGCCACTTTCGCCTGAAATCAGAATGCTCGCCTTGCTGGGCGCCGCCTGTTGCAGCAACGAAAAAATTTCCTGCATGCGGGGCGAAGACCCGATCAACTCGCCGAGCGAGCCCTTATACACCAGTTGCCGCTGCAGCGTATCTTTTTCGCGGGAGAGACGCTGGTGCGCGGCGGCGCGCCGGATCAGTAGTTGCAGTTCTGCAGGCCGCACCGGTTTTTCGACAAACCAGTAGGCGCCCAGATCGTGGACCACCGTCAGCGCCGTTTCGATCCGGTTGAATGCGGTAACGACGATAGCGGAGGGCGCGCCTTCGATTTCCCTCAGCGCTTTCAGGAAATCGTGCCCGTCCATATGCGGCATGCTTAAATCCGTAACGATGACGTCGGCATCGTAGGTCTCCAGCTTGTCGAGCGCATCGCGGCCGTCCGACGCGGTCTCCGCAATCATGCCCCAGGCTTTTACCATTCCAGCCAGGCCTGTACGCTGTGTGCTCTCGTCGTCAACGATAAGAACTTTGAGTTTGTTTTCGGTCACCTGATTTTGCCCTGTTTGAGTCGGATGGTTGCGGCAGCGGCGGCAAATCGAACCTCGTCGCGTTTGTCTTCGAGCAGCGTCGCAAGTACGGGCGCCAGAGATCTTATATTTCGAACCGCGACAGCGCGCGTCGCCGCGGCCCGCACCGTCCAGTTCTTGTCATCAAGAGCACCCCTGATGGCATCCACCGAGTCGGCGGAATTGTCGGTTGCCAGTAAGAGTGCGACCGCCGTCCTTCCGGAAGACTGATTGTCTTTCATCAGGCGTTCCGCAATTGGGAATCCCATGCCGACCGGTCCCAGAAAACCGGCGCCGGAATTGACGCCCATCAGCAGCATCGCCTTTGGATCGTGTAATGTCGCTTTCGCTTCCCTGATGGACGTGGAAAGCACGCCGGAGGTGTCCGAGCGCTCCCCCGCCAGCACGCCGAGCAGCACTTTTCGGCCGAGCGGGTCGCCCATCGCATACAGCGCTTTGGCGGCCGCAAAACTGACTTCCGGCGCTTTGTCGTCCAGCGCCTGACGCAGTTTCGGCATGGACGCACGCGCCTTCATCTCCCCGAGAACCGTGCAGGCTGCCTGCCGAACGCTGACATCTTTATCCTGAAGCAGACCCTCGATTGTGCCCGTTACGTGCGGGTCCGGCAGCATCACTGACATGGCCAGGAGCACATCGGCCCGTTTTGCAGGGTTGGTGTCGCCAATGCCGCCATCGAGTACTGCCCATGCCGCATCGGGCCCTGTCTGGGCGGAGAGCGTGACCGATATCACCAACAGCATAAACACGCGCATTCTTCCATAGTGCCACGTAGAGCCACCATTCACTTCGTGCAAACATGGGCGACGGTCCTTTATGATCGTTACTTAATATCAGATGCGCTTTCCACTTTTTCTACTCAGCGGACTGTCGTTGTTCTACTGCGCTGCGAATTCGGCCCGGGCGCAGGATAATTATGAAATCCAGGTGTATGGCTCTGAAACGATGGCGCCGGGCCACACCATGGTCGAACTTCACAGCAACTTCACCATCTCGGGGTCGAAGGGTGTAGTTGACGGCGTTTATCCCACCGACCACGCGCTGCACGAGACAATCGAAATTACGCAGGGGATCAACTCCTGGTTTGAGACCGGATTCTACATCTTCACGAGCTACAACCCGGAGAAGGGGGGCTATGGCTGGGTGGGGGACCACATCCGGCCACGCGTTCGCGTGCCTGAGGAATGGAAATGGCCGGTGGGGTTGAGTCTTTCAGCCGAAGTCGGCTACCAGCGGAGTCAGTATTCGCAGGACACCTGGACGCTCGAACTGCGCCCCATTATCGACAAGCAGATCGGCCGATGGTACCTCTCCTTCAACCCAACCGTTGACCGCTCGTTTCACGGCCCCGGGGTTTCTCAGGGCGTCAGTTTCTCACCGAACTTCAAAGCCGGCTACGATGTCACGAAAAAAGTCAACATGGGGATCGAATACTACGGGTCGCTTGGACCGGTGACCGGGTTCGATCCCTTTCGCGATCAGCAGCAGCAGATTGTCCCTGCCATCGATCTCAATCTAAGTCCGGACTGGGAGTTCAACGCCGGCATTGGCATCGGTGTCACGCACTCGACCGACCACCTGATCGTTAAGTTCATTGTTGGCCGCCGCTTCGATTTTACGCGCCGGCATGGGCAGGTTAAGTCCTGAGACAACCGCTATAATCAGTACGAATCCATGGATGTTTTCGATGAACTTGTCCGGCTCCGGGGACTGGGCCAAAAGTGCGCGCTCGCGACAATTGTAGACGTGCGCGGCTCGATCCCGAGTTTCCAAACGGCCAAATTGCTGGTGCGCGAAGACGGCTCGATGGTCGGCACGATCGGCGGAGGCTGCGTGGAAGCCGAAGTGTGGAACGCCTCGCGCGAAGTCATCCAGACCGGAAAATCGCGCAACATGTCATTCAGCCTCGGGCAGGACGCCGCTTACGATAACGGTCTGATCTGCGGAGGGCAGTTGGAAGTGTTTGTCGAGTGTATCGAACCTCAGCCTGCGACACTGATTTTCGGCGGTGGACACATTTCCAAAAGCCTCGCGAAAGTTGCTGAACTGGCGGGGTTTCGTGTGTCTGTGATCGATAATCGCGAGGCTTACGCCAACCGTGAGCGATTCCCAGAAGCCGCTGAGGTTCACGCGGCTGAATACGAAGATGTCTTTGCGCAACTGAACGTCAACGAGTCCACTTACATCGTGATCGTTACGCGAGGGCACCGGGACGATATGCGTGTGCTGCGCTGGGCGATCTATACCGGCGCCCGGTATATCGCAATGATTGGCAGCCGCCGGAAGACGCTTTCGGTGATCCGGGAGTTAGCCAAAGAGGGAATTCCCACCGAGGCGTTTTCCAGAGTGTTCGCGCCGATGGGTCTCGAGATCGGCGCCGTGTCGCCCGAAGAAATTGCCATCTCGGTCGGCGCGGAAATGATTGCCATGCGCCGCGATCCGGAAGGTAAATGGCGCTCGCTGTCGAAGTCGGTATTTGAAGATCGGCAGTTGAGCGCGCTGTTGAAGTGAGGACGGCCGGAATTATCCTGGCGGCGGGGGAATCGAGCCGCATGGGGCGAGCGAAAGCGCTGCTGCCGTTCCGTGGCGGCACATTTCTGTCTGTGCTCGCTGAGGCGTTGAGCGGACTTTGCGACCCTATGGCAGCGGTGTTCGGGTTCGATGCGGACCGGGTGGCATGCGCTGTCCCGCAGGGCTTGCTTCCAGCGATAAATACCGATTACCGGCTCGGAATGCTGACATCTCTGCAGTGCGGTTTGCGGTCGCTCGGCGAACCCGGCGCACGCGTGCTGTTCACAATGGTGGATCATCCGGCCGTTATGCGGAGCACGGTGGACCGTCTGATTCGGGCAGATGGGGACATCGTGATTCCGAGAATGAACGGACGACGGGGGCACCCCGTGGTTGTGTCGCCTGAAATCGCGGCCGAGTTCCTGAGGGAACCTGTTACGTCGAAAGTCCGCGACGTCATCGATCGCCATTCCAATCTGATTCGTTACATCGACGTGAAAGACGCCGGCATTTCAGACGATGTGGATGACCCGGCCGCCTACGAAGCTCTTCTGGCGCGCGAAGCTCTTCACCGATGACGCGGTGGCTCACATGGCCGTGGATAGCGCTTTATGCCATTGCGCTGCTGCTGCTCGCGGCATGGTACGTACCGCGTATGAGCGCCGATCGGTACCGTGAGCCGATTCGCGCCGCGCTTGAGAATGCATTGGGACGCAAGGTTCGGCTCAGTTCCGTGCAGTTCCGGTTGTTGCCTGTGCCTGGCTTCACTGTCGATAACGTCATTGTCGCGGAAGATCCTCTGGTGGGTTCAGAGCCGGTGGCATATGTGACAACGCTGCGCGCTCGCCCGCGCCTGAGCGCTTTATTGGGGGGACGGCTCGAATTCGCATCCGTGGACCTCGAAGATACGAGCGTGAACGTTACGCGCGTGGAACGGTATGGAAGCGGTGTTCGATGGAATTTTTCTTCGCTGCTGCGCCCTAAACTGCTGGCGGCATTCCCAAGCATTCACATGATCGGCGGACGCGTCAATTTTAAATTCGGCGACACAAAATCCGTCCTGTACCTGCTGAACACGGATGTGGACATTTGGCCTCCTGCCGAATCTGACGGCGCCTGGACGCTGAAGGTGAGGGCTGAGCCCGCACGCACCGACCGGCCAGCGCATGGATTCGGAAGCTTCACGGCACGAGGCCAATGGCTGCAGAAAAACAGCACGCTTACCGTCGATGTCAGACTGGAACGCAGCGAACTTGGCGATATGCTCACGCTGGTGGAGGGCAGTGAAGCGGTTATGCATGGCCACATCTGGGGCGATGCGCACCTGGCCGGCCCGCTTTCCCGAGTCGGGATTGCGGGCCGCGTCACTATTGACGATATTCATGGCTGGAATCAGCCGCCTTCGCCGCTACGGCTAACATGGCCACTGTCGCTAAGCGGCTCAATCGACCTGCCGGGCCAGGTCGCGCAGTTGCGCGCGACATCAGGGGGCGGGCAATCGCAGTTCGATCTGCGCTATCGGGTTGCCGATTATCTGGCGCGCCCGCGGTGGGCCGTGAACTCGATCTTCAGTCACATGCCGATGTCACCCTTGTTCGGAATCGCGCGCAGTATGGGCTGGACGATCCCGCCTGACCTCCTGCTCGAAGGCGACGCGCAGGGAGCCGTCGGATACTCTATGCCCGACGGAGTTCCCAGTATGAACGGTGAGATTCGTGTGGCCAACGGCAGCCTTGCAGCGTCGGGAAGCCCGCCTCTGCGGATGGGCGATGCGCAACTCCTCTTCGCTGGTTCTTCGGTAACACTTCAACCTGTGACGATGGTCAATTCCGCGAATCAGACCGCGACAATTGAGGGCAGTTTCAACGCCGGCTCGCGCGAACTGGCAGCGTCCATCACGACCGAGGAAATGTCTATCGCTTCTTTGCGCAGACAGATTTCAGCAACCGGAACGCCGCATCCTCAGCCAGGCGACCTCCGGCACCTGGAGCGGAAATCTCGCCTTGTTAAAGGGCATCTGGCGCGGGAATGTTCACCTGAATGACGCCGATATGTCGTTCGAGGCTTTCTCGCAACCGCTGCACATTGTTTCTGCCGATGCGGCGCTCGACGAATCAGGAGTCGAACGTGACACCGTTGCGTCTGTCGATCGGCGGAATCCCCGTCGACGGCGAATATCGGTACGAACGCCTCGCCGCGCGGCCCTATCAGTTCAAAATCACGGTTTCACAGGTGAGCGGAGAAGCACTGGAAAAGCTTTTGATGCCGACATTGCATCGCGGCACGTTTCTCAACTATGCCTTCAATTTCGGGCGAGTTCCGGAACCCGACTGGATGCGCAACATGCACGCCGATGGCACCGTTCAGGTAAGCACGCTGTCCCTGGGTAACAGGGCGTTCACGAAGCTGAAGACCCGCGTACTGTGGGATGGCGACACCGTCCGTTTCACCGGCATCCACACTCAGCTAGGCGCTGCGCTGTTTAATGGCGATGCGGCTATAGACCTCGCCGACCGGCAGCCCGGGTATCAGGTGAACGGGCGGTTGTCAGGTCTGGTCTGGCGTTCCGGAACGATCGATGCTGAAGGAACTCTGACAACATCGGGAACCGGTGCGGAACTGCTTTCGAACATTAGCGCCCAGGGCGAACTCAAAGGCAAAGATGTGAACACGTGGCGTACGCTCGACGGCTGTTTCGATCTTTCGCCGAACAAGCTCAGGGTGACTGACCTGGTGATCGGCTCGCGTGGAGAAATGTACGTCGGAACAGCTGAAAGCCAGCAGAACGGCCGAGTGGCCGTCAAGGCCAGCGACGGCACAAAAAAGATCGAAACCACCCTGGACCCTCTTTTCTGAGCTATGCCTGACACCGACTCTCCGGAAATCCGGCTGAAAGAATTTATCGATAAATTCGATCCGGCTATGGCTGGTTTTATACGTTCCGTTCGCAACGCGATGCGCAAACGCCTGCCCGGAGCGGTGGAACTCGTGTACGACAATTACAACTTCTTCGTCATCGGGTACGGCCCGAACGAACGCGCTTCTGAAGCCGTTCTTTCTATTGCGGCGCAGGCGAAAGGCCTTTCAATCTGTTTCCTTCAGGGCGTAAAGCTGAAAGATCCGGCCAAACTCCTGACGGGCGGGGGCAATCAGACTCGCAACCTGCGCTTACAAAGTGCTGACGAACTGTCCCGGCCCGAAGTGGAGTCGCTGATTACGGCGGCATTAGCTCCTGGCAAAACGCCCATGCCTGCTACCGGTGGGTATACGGTTATCAAGTCTGTGTCTGTCAAGCAACGTCCGCGCAGGATTGTAAAGTGAAAACGCGTGCCGGGTCCGTTTCGAATTCTTCAGGCTCTCTTCGGGAACCGAATTCGCATGCTCGAAAACCTTGGCGCGCGGATCCCCCGTATTGGCAGAGCAGATTTCGGGCGTATCAGCGTGGTGCTGGTCAACGCCCCTGACCTTGTCCCCGAAGTTCTGATCGATCGCGCCGACGATTACCAGAAAGGCCCGGTTCTGCGTATCGTCTCGCGACCTGTTCTCGGAGACGGACTCCTGACCAGTGAAGGCCGCCAGCATCGCGAGCGAAGGAAGCTGATTGCGCCCGCCTTTGCGCACGAGCGCGTGTCGAAGTACGCGGCGGTGATGACGGAGCGCGCCGATGCCGCGGAGGCTCGCTGGCGTGACGGACAGCGCATCGACATCGCGCAGGAAATGATGCGCCTGACGCTGGACATCGTCGGCCGTACTCTCTTCGATGTCGAACTTCTGGGCAAAGCGGATTCGCTCGGCCGCGATATTACGCTCGTCCAGCAGGCGGCGATACTGCAAACGAGAATGCCGTTCTGGCTGCCGTTTCGATCGAAATATGAAAGCGCCCTTGCTCGCCTTAATGAAACCATCTACGGAATGATCCACGACCGACGCGCCGCGGGCGTGGACAAGGGCGATCTGCTTTCCATGTTGTTGCTCACGACGAGCGAAGATACCGGCCGTCACCTTAACGACAAGGAGGTGCGGGATGAAGCGATCACGCTCTTTCTGGCCGGACATGAAACCACTGCGCAGGCGATGGCCTGGTCGTGTTATTTGCTGGCGCGGAACCCACAATATTTCGCACAATTGCGGTCTGAGGGCGCCGCGTTTGCCCTCCGCGTGATGAAAGAATCGATGCGGCTCTACCCGCCGGCCTTCGTGCTGGCGCGCTCCGCGCTTTGCGACACAACCATCGGCGACTTTCCGGTCCGCAAGGATGAACTCGTGCTGATTGCGCCATGGCTGCTGCATCGGGATGAGCGCTTCTTTGAAGATCCGCTGCGTTTCGATCCGGACAGGTTCTTGCCCGAGCGGGAAGCACGACTGCCGCGCTTTGCCTACATACCGTTTGGCGGAGGGAGGCGGGTCTGCATTGGAAATCAGTTCGCCCTCATGGAAGGGCAGATTATCCTAACCCGCATTCTGCGCCGCTTCGACATGGAACTGGTATCGTCGAAGCCAGTCGGGGTGCAGCCGTTTCTTACGCTGCGGCCGAAGCACGGCATCGCGGTAAGGCTTCGAAGCGAACCGCGCGGCGGCGGGCGATAACATCGCAGTGCTGTGTTGCCAAACGAATACGCTTTCGGGAATGCGGCGCCGACCTCATTGACGCGCGGCGCTCGCCACGTTCTGGTCTTCACAGACCCGACAGTACGTCAGCTTCACCCGTGCGTGACTGCGCTGCGCTCGCTCGAAGCGCATGGACTGGCCTATAGCGTCTTCGACAGCGTTCGTGTTGAGTAGACAGATGAATCGATCCGGCAAGCGATTGAGATGGCCGTCCGCACCCCGTATGACGCGATTCTGGCTGTTGGCGGATACGGCCAAAGCGAAGCCGCGCCATCACGCGTGAGACCAGCGCGCCAATGCTCGGCCCCGGAGCTCCCGCCGCAAGGCCCAGGGGATCGCGAATCTAACCAGACTCGAAGCGGGCAAGCCTACTTTAACGACGGGCTGTCATCTGCTTTAAGATCGCCGAGTGCGTACTGAATCCCCGCCCGGATGTGTTCCAGCATCGGGGTCATCGCGTAGATTGTTTCACTGTGACCGTGGCCCTCATAGAAAACCCGGCCTTTCCCTTCGCGACGAATGTAACTCAAAGCGTAATCTTTATCCGCGCGGGGGTTCGACTCTTTCGCCTTATCGGCGTCGCTCATCTTGTCGTAGTCGATACTCGTCAGCACATGAACGTTCCTGCGTGAGAACGAATCCTGCGCGAACGTGTAGGTCTCGTCGTGAATCTCGAATTCCTGACCGTGGAACATCGCCGTGAGCGGGCTCTTCGGGTCGTCGATCTTTACTGTGATCAGCTGAGGGTAGGCCCAGTGAAATTTGAAGAATCCGCCGATCAGCGTGTTGAATTCAGGCCACTCCTGAATTGTCGAAGCCCCGTTCGGCTGTCTGGGCCCGGACACCGGAGGAATGACTGTGTTGATTCGAGCGGCGAAATCGGCCTGACTGATCTTTCCCGTTTTATCCGGATCCAGCTTGTCGAACCACGCATCTGTGACCGCCGTGAGCTCCTGCCGGCTGATTTTCTTATCGCCGTTGGTATCCCCTTGCGCAAGGATTTGAGCGGCCAGTACATGAGCCCCATCGTTGCGGGGAGCGGCGGCTGAGACCCGGCTCTCTTCAGCACAGTCCCAGTGATAAGAATCGGTCGCAGCGTGGATTCCCGCGATGCCCTTACCGCTTCTCACAAAATTGAGAAAGGCCGTGCGACGGGCAGCCGTTGCCGCCGGGTCTGCGTCGTCCAGAAAGCAGCCGGTCGTACTGTCCAGAAAGACCGCGTCGTACTGCTTGAGATTGTTCGCTGCGATATCCGCCAGATTGTAGCTGACAGTGGTGGACCAGAGACCTCCTTTGCTACCCAGCGCCTCGACCGTTTTAGCCGCCATGGGGATGGACGAATGAACGAAGCCAAAAGCGCCGGTGTGCGCAAACACGAGCACCTTGCGAGCCCTCGCCGGCTTTGCACCGGGCGTGGTCGGCAAAGCCGCCATCATGGCGTCGATATTTGCCTGGCTTGTCGTCATCGGCTGCGAGTTTCCCCAGGCATTAAAGCCGCCGGGCGGAGGCGGCGGAAATGCCGCGGTCAACCCCGTGAGTAACTGGTCCGAGCTCAAAGCGCCGCCCTGTCCCGTATCCCAGAGTGTGTACCACGCATCGACAACGGCGTGCATCTCAGGACGCGTCAACGAGCCGTCCTTGTCTGAATCGAGAGCAGTGAAAAGAGTGGGGCCCAGCCCGCCGCGCCCGCGCCCACCACCGCCGGGACCGCCACCCCGGTTAGGCCCGGCACCGCCAGGCGCCTGCGCGCTCAGGATGCCGAGACCCGCTGCCAGCACACCGGCTATTGCCAATGCCAGCCAACTTGTCCGATTGGATCTATCTCGTGCCATAGGGATGCCTTGCTTCTCTTTTATTTCCCGATCATTAGAATCGTAAACGAACCCGGAACCACTGTGCCTTGTGGGCCACGCCCTCCGCCTGCCGGTGCGGGCGGCGCCGGACCGCGTTCCTGCGACATCGCGAAAAGGTGACCGGTTTTACTGTCTAGCGTCACCGTTCGGGCACCGTTCATAGTCTGCAGGTTCTGCTCCACTTCGAAAGTTGAAGGGCTCTTCTCTTTGATCACCGTCATGGTGCCGTTGCCATGAGTGCTGAACGCTTCCATGGTGGACGGATTGAACACTGCGCCATCCGAGCCTCCTGCGAGCGGCAAACTCGTAATGATCCTGCCGTCTGTCGCACTCAAAATCACCATCATGGGCTGCGCCGGTTGCGTCGGCGGGTTGCCCGATCTGCCGCACGCCGCAAAAAGTACCTGATTTTTCGCATCGAGCGCCAGTCCGTTGCATCCGCCCTTGTCGACGAGCGAATAATGCGCGACTGCCTTCATCGTCTTCACGTCAACCGCTGTCACGCTTCCGACCGCGTCCTGCATCACTACGTAGAGCATGCCCTTGCCATCGCCTACGCCCTGCTCCGGAACGCCTCCGAGATCAACCGTGCCGAGCACTGTGCCGTCTTTAGCATCGATAACGGTCGCGTCTTTGGTGGGATGGCTGAAGACGTAGACCCTCTGGTTGTACGAATCGAAGTAAATTCCGTCCGGGCGTGCGGCGCCAACATCGATGCTCTTGATCAGCGTCAATGTTTTCGTATCGAACATGGACACCTTCGGATGATCGCTGGTGAATCCATGACCTGATTTGGGATCGACGGCGGTGCCGTTGCCTCCCACGCCCGCAATCTCACCTGCGGGCTTCAGCGTATCGAGATCGAAGATGGTCAGCCGCGCGGGAACGGCGGGCACTTCCGGGCTGTTATCTGTCGCCGGAACGGCGCGGGTTGCTCCCCGGGGAATATACAGGCGCCGTCCGGCGGCATCGGCGAAGATGTAATCCCAGCCACCTTCTCCGCCCACCCTGGCCGCCTTCAGGACCTTATAGGGACCGTCCTGTTGAGCAAAGCCGACCGGGGCGCACACAGCGACTGCCGTTGCAACGATCAGGTATAAATTCCGCATTCAAATCTCCGGCGATCGGTATAGTCGGTTATTTTGTAATTGTTCCGCAAGCCAGCCGGTCGCCTGCGTTGCCTGAAGGGTCGCTCATCAGATCGTCCGCCTTGGCGTGGATGACGAGCGCCGTGCCTCCATTCGTGAACAACGAATTGCTGCCATCACCCAGGGTGACTGCGGCGTTTTGGATGGTGAGCCTGGCTGTGCCGTTCGGTTTGACCGTGAAATTAGGCATATCGCCCGCGTGCGGTTTAGGGCTCATCGCATTGTTGATTCCGTGATGCGCCGTGGTCGGATTGAAATGCCCGCCTGCTGACGTGAACGCCGGGGCTTCGCACTTGGCGGCTGCGTGAACATGAATGGCATGTTCTCCTGGAGGCAGGCCTTTCAGATTTAGCGCAATCTTTGCTCCTTTTCCACCCGGTCCGTCAGAAACTTTGGCGGTCCCGACGTCCTTCCCGGTTGCGTCTTTAAGGGTCACTGTTACGGGCTTGTTGGCCGCAAAAAGGGCAACGCCGGACAACGCCATGGCGGCAACGGTTAACACTCGGCTCTTCATGTATCTCTCCTCGGTAAAGCTCAATCTGGCCTGCCAATTATATCGGAATGCGCAGAATGCTTCTGAAAAAATGAGAACACCCACGAAGCTTTGTATGCTGGCTGCTCACGCAATCGCCCTGGTACCGGCACAGCAGAACCCCGTACTTTCCGAAGCACCGGTGAAGGTCTCTGAACACGTCTGGGCAACGATGGGCTTTCCCAACGTTCCTGAACACGCGGCCGGCGACGCGGGCTTCCCCGCCACAACCATACCGTGCGCAACAGCGTGCAGCACCAGGAAATGGAACTGCACGGTAAGGAAATGATCGGCATATTCAACGGCCGCCCGATTTCACTTGCTACCGCCAGACTCCGATGGCTCGGGGCCCGCTCATACGAGCTGGCTGACAGTTCTCGACAGGGTCGAAGCCCTCAAGCCTCTGCACGTACTGCCGGACCGCAGCGCGCCGGGAGACGGCTCGCTCGTGCTGCAGAAAAGACTTTGACCGCCGACCTGCGCGCGGGCACTGGCTCTCAGGAAACAAGGAGCAAGCGCCGACGATGAAGGCAAACAGATCGGCGCCGAACTCAACGCGAAATATACCGATTGGCCGTCCATGAACGTAACCGGTTTTGTCAAAAGCGTCTACGCTGAACAGGAACTGCGAACTTTCAGGGAGAGCTTGCTGAAAATGAGGTCATACGCAGACCGAAGCAATTCCTTCAACTCATCGCGGCGCACCGCCGCCGTACCTGTCTGCAGCGCGACCCACTGAGCACGCGTCAGGTAGGGTGCCGGAACGATTCCCGGGCGTTCGATAAGTTCCCCGAACATCTCGATCGAGCACTTGAAGGAAAGCCAGTGCGGCCCCGGTTCCAGTGCAGTCACCGCGTACATCTTCCCGCCGATCTTGAATAGCAGGCTGTTGCCCCACTGAACCGTTTCGGTTGTATGCGGGAGGCTCAGGCAATATTTGCGGACCCATTCGACTTCCATTCCATTCATTCCGCAATCAGATTGATTGACCCCACGCCGCCCTGGATTTCGAGCCGGATTTTCACCTTTGCAGTCGCGAAAGCATCGTTTACATAACCATCGCCGGATTTCGTGAGGCCTCTCACGGAGATTCCCCCAATTCCGCCGGACGCACTTGCCGAAATCCCAACCTGTTTCGGCAGATAGACCGTTGCCTCGCCGACTCCGCCCTGGATATGCACCGAATAATCCTGTGCAGGCGTGCCACGCAGGTCAAGCCGCAGCTTTCCGGCGCCTATCTGAAAGTCCAAACCCCGCAGGTTCAGACTTCCGAGGCTCAGTTGCGCATCGCCCGCGCCGAACTCAACTTTCAATTCGAGCGGAACTTTATCGTTGAAACGCAGATTCCATCGGTTCTTCGAATTGCCGCTGGAATGGCCGGTCCCCGGCTGTTCCAAAACCAGATTTCCCGTTCCACCGCTCGACCGGTACTGAAGCTCGGGTTTCCACGCGGCCACATTGTATGTGAAATCCGCGTTCAGGAGCGCGTTCGCGCCGCCTTGAACTTCGAGCTCACCGCTTTGCATTTTGACCTGCGCGCGCACCCGCTCGGATTTATCCATTTCCACGGAGCGCGATTCCTTCTGTTCGGGTCCTGCGGGGAATGAACCTTCGCCGCTGCCGCCGCAGGCGCTCAACGCGAGGGCTGCTGCCAGAAGGAACGCCCGCGGCCTGTTATCCATGAATCTCAGCATCGCCAAAGTATAGTTCACTTTGGCAACAATTCTCCGGCTATCGTTCGTAGACACAAGATGCCAAGCTGCGAACCCGCCTTTCCATGCGCCTTTCAATCTTTCAATGCGCCTTTGAATAAAGAACGCCTCGCGCTACGGCTCACGTCAGATTTCATACATTTGTCGGCCAATGGCGAACGGGTTGCTGCTGAATGAGCATGACATCCGAAATGTTATCCGACAACAAGAACCTGAAAGAACTTGTGACGGGGACCGGTCCCTGTGTGACCATCGTCCTGGCGGGGAATGAGGCGGGCGACACCACCGTCGAATTCAAAGACGCGCTCGGCAAGGTTCGTCACGAGCTTGAAGCGCGAGGTATCGATGCCGCCGCCTTCCTCGAACCGGTCCTCGCGCCCGACGCCGTTCCGGCCGGTGAAACTAAACGACGCGGCCCTATAGCCATTCTGCTCTCTCCGGAGACCCTGTTGGTGAGGCGCGTCGGGCCTGCCGTTCAGCCGGTGGTCAGCGTTTCGGATCGCTTTGAACTCCGCACACTGCTTTCCATTGCCGATAAGCGAACCTCATTCTACATACTCGCGCTCAGCCAGAACCGAACCCGCATGCTTGAATGCACCGATGACAACTCACAGGAGATACCCTTGCCGGCAGGGTTTCCGCAGAGCCTCGTCGAAGCCATGCAGAGCAGAAAGCCGGACCATGTGCTGGACAACCGCGCTGCCGGCGGTCCGTCCACAGGTTCCATGAAGGGCGTCATGTTTGGCACTTCGACCGAGCGCGAAGACAAAGACGAATACATGCTGCACTTCTTCATGGAACTGGACAAGGGCGTCAATGTGGTCCTGAAGAGCCACACGGAACCGCTCGTGATTGTTGGGGTGGAACATGAACTCGCCCTGTACATGCGCGTGAACACTTACCCGCATCTCGTGCCACCGGGAGTCCATGGCGCGCCGGACGGCCTGGATGGCGGCGACATGCACCGGAGAGCACTCGACCTGCTTGCCGCGCAAACGCCTGAGCCCGCGCGCACCGCGCTTACAGACTTCGATAAGAAAGTCGGCACAGGCCACGCCTCCACGCACATTCAGGAAATCGTGGCAGCCGCTTACGAAGGGCGCGCGTCCCATATCTTTTTCCAGGAGAATGCGAAATATGAAGGTATTTTCGACACGGTCAGGGGGCGCGTTAAGCATTCTGACGATCCCCTCGACTCGCCCGTGAACCTCATCGAAGAAGCAGCCATCCAGGCAATCCTCCATGGCGGCGAAGCGCACATTTTACCGGGTTCCGCCATGCCCAATGGCGTGCCGGTATGCGCAATTTTCCGCTACCCATCGGCACAGCAGAGCGGCATGCCATACGTCGGAGTCGCATAGATAAGCAGTGACGGACCGCTTATAGATCGTCGGCGTTGCCGAGCGCAGGGTTGATCGATAGCGGCATTCCGGAAGTGCGGGAAGGTCCGATGAGCCGGTCTGACGGCTCGGGCGTCCGCAACTCTGGCGATTCTATTGCTCACGTGACGCGGAGCATCTGATCCATGAAGATCGAGAAAATCGTCACACTTTACGGCCCGAATACCTTTAGCCACAATCCCGTGCTGGTCATGACCCTCGCGCTCGAGGATCTGGCCGGCAAAGAGAGTTATGAGGTTCCGGGTTTCGTCGGCCGCCTGACAGCCGCGCTCCCCGGCATCAGGGAGCATCACTGCGGTCTCGGGCGACCCGGCGGCTTCATTGAGCGCCTCAACGGCGGCACTTACTTCGGTCATATTGTCGAACACGTCGCGCTGGAACTCACCGACGCCGTCGGCATCTCCGTGAATCGGGGCAAGACTGTCAGTACGGAACGGGAGGGCGTTTACAGGGTCGGCGTTGAATTCCGATCCGAAGCCGGCATGCGCGCACTGCTCAGGGTCGCCGTTGACTACGTTCAGGCTTTGGTGGAGGATGTTCCTTATCCAATTGAAGAGCATCTGGTGGCCGTCAGGGCCGAAGTATCCCGCACCGACCTGGGTCCGAGCACCGCGTCGTTGCTCAATGCCGCCATCGAACGGAACATTCCGTGGCGCCGGCTGAACGAAGACAGTCTCATTCAGCTTGGATACGGAACCCGGTATTGCGAAACGCTTCGCTTGAAACACAGCACCGGGGCGACGGTGGCCGGCACGTCCGCAGGCGCTTCTGTGGTGAGCGAAACCATGCTGGTTGAGGGGCCGGGCGACAATTCTCATCGTGTGGGAGATTCGCTGCGCATGGCCCCAGGGCTCGGCCTGTTACAGGGCATTATCATCGATCAGCATTTTGCGGAACGCGGCAGAGTCGGGCGCCTCATCGGTGCGGTCGCGCAGAACCCGAGGCTTCTGGGGGTTGGCATCGACGAAAATACCGCGATCGTACTTCACGCCGATTCGTTTTCCGTGATTGGCTGCGGGGCGGTGTACGTGGTGGATGGCAGCCGCATGAATTACACCAACGTCTCTGAAACCAAGCCCGAAATTACTCTCGCCGCACACAATCTCAAGCTCGATCTGCTCAGCAGCGGCGACGTGTACGATCTTGCCAAACGAGCCGCATCCTGTCCCGAGTCTCAGACCGTGAGGGCGGGTGCGGGTAATGGCCGGGCGTAAGCAGCGGCGCGGATCTTTAATCCTGATCGGCGGTAAGGAGCAGAAGGACGCGGAGGGCGCCGTGCTCCGTGAAGTGGCCCGCCGTGCTCGTGGAGGTCCTGCGGTGATCTGCACGGCTGCAAGCGAGCAGCCGGATGTGGTCTGGGCGTCATACGAACCAGTGTTCCGCAAGCTTGGCCTTACGCATGTGGCGCATCTGCGCGTCACCCGACGCGAACAGGCCGAGGACACCCGCGCGGCGACGCTGGTTTCGCGGGCAAGGCTCGTGTTCCTGTCCGGTGGCGATCAGGTGAATTTGACCAGCCGTATTGCCGGCACCGTTGTTTTCAACGCCATCCGCGATGTCTATCTTCGCGGCGGGGTAGTGGCGGGGACCTCGGCCGGAGCCTCCGCCCTGGGCCAGACCATGCCCGTTTCCCATCCGGGCAATGAGCACAAAGTTGGCGCCGCGTTTTATCTTGTTCAGGGCTTCGGTCTGTTCAACAACGTCATAGTAGACCAGCACTTCGGACAGCGCGGCCGCATGGTTCGGCTGATCGGAGCCGTGGCTGAAAACTCCCGCTTGCTCGGTATCGGCCTCGATGAAGACACAGCCATCGTGCTCGATGCCAACGACGAGTTTGAGGTGCTGGGGAGCGGTTCCGTCTATGTGGTCGATGGCCGATCCGTAACGCACAGCAATGTGCTCGGAGCGAATGAAGACCGGTCCGTATCCGTATTCGATCTGAAGGTACACGTCCTCAGCAGCGGCGACTTTTTCGACGTGGCAGCACGCCGGCCGGTCATGCCTGCGCCAGTTCCGTGAGCAGGTTCAGGATCGCTTCCGGGCTGTTGACACAATAACGCGCACGGCTGTGCCCGAAGCCCACGCGGATCGTGAATGCTGTCGGGTCCATCTTCTCGAACACATCTTCATCGGTCGAGTCGTCTCCGGCGGCCAGTTGGAATTCACCGGGAACTGCGTTTGCAAGCAGGTCAGCCGCGAATACCCCCTTTGTGGCCCAGACAGGACGCACTTCTACAATCTTTTTTCCGCGAACCGGGCGTGCCTCTGTTTCCGCAAGCAGACCCTCGAGGAGAGCTGTAAGTTCGCCCGCCATCCACTCGCCGAATTCCGGTTCTACCCGGCGATAATGCCACACCAGCGAGAATTCTTTCTGTTCGACAAAACTGCCAGGCGCGCGATCCGCATATTGCTCCAGCATCGGCAGTACGGTCGCTTTCCATGCCAAAGAATCGGCGGGCTTAGAAAGCGGACGCCAGCCGCTACCCTGCGCATCCCGAATCAGAGCCCCATGCTCCGCTCCAAGGATCAGATTGGGAATTGCACCCAGCCACTTGTCCAGTTCCGCGGTTCTTCGACCCGAAAGCACTGCCACTGTGTTCGACCTGTTTGCCGCCAGGCCCGTTAGTACAGCAATAAGTTGCTGCGAAGGCGCCGTCCGCGCCGGATCGTCCGCCAGCGGAACTAACGTTCCGTCATAGTCGAAAATCAGCGTTCTGTGCGGTGCCAATCTGAACGCCTTGATCACGACCCCCTTTTCGAGTTGCCGGGTTTCCGCCCGAACCTCCGTTCCTGCCGATTCTAATGCCGCAAGAAACCGCTCCGCCCAATTGAAGACATCGTGCCGGATCACGCGCTCGCGCAGCCGGCTCATCCGCTCGGCGCGTTCGTCCGGCTGCATCGTAAGCGCCCGCAGGATCGCTTCCTCAACCTCTTCCTCGTCGTAGGGATTTACGAGCAGCGCCTCGCCCATCTCCGCAGCCGCGCCCGCAAACTGGCTGAGTACCAGAACCCCATCACCGTTGGGTTTGCACGCGCAGTATTCCTTCGCCACCAGGTTCATCCCGTCACGCAGCGGAGTTACCCACCCCACCTCGGATACGGCATAGAGGGCCGCCAGTTCCGCCCGGTCGATGCCGTGCCGCAAATACATGATCGGCGTCCAGTCGGCAGTTCCATATTTACCGTTGATCTCACCAGCCAGTTCGTTAATCTCCCGGCTGAGGCTCTGATACTCCTCGATCCCTTCGCGGGACGGCACCGCAACCTGCATCAGGACCACCTGCCCACGCAACTCTGGACTATTTCGAAGAACTCTGGCGAAAGTCCGCAGCCGTTCCGGGATTCCTTTCGAGTAGTCCAGACGATCCACCGAAATGAGCAGCCGCATTCCCGAATATCGCGCTTTCAATTCGCGCACCCGGTCCACTGCCTCGCCCTCACCCGAAAGCATTTCGAGGAAAGGTCCTGGATCGATCCCGATCGGCATCGCTTCCAGCCGCACAGTCCGGCCTTCGTACTCTACGCTCTGCATCGTGCTTTCAACCCCGAGCACTCGCAGCAGCGATGACCTGAAATGGTGCAGATGCCGATGCGTGTGGAATGCGATCAGGTCTGCGCCCAGCAGCCCCGTCAAGACCTCATCGCCATGCGGAAGCATGGAAAAGATTTCGGAAGGCGGGAACGGGATATGAAGGAAGAAACCGATTGAAGCCTGTTTTTCAGCTCTTCGCAGGAGCCCCGGCGTGAGCATCAGGTGGTAATCGTGGATCCATACCCGATCGCCGGGTCCCACCTTCCCGGACACAGTTGATGCGAAGCGCTCATTCCCCGCTTCGTAATCCCGCCATGCATCGGGATCGAAGCTCATTCGCGAAGGAAAAAAGTGGAACAAGGGCCAAACGGTCTGGTTCGGATACCCCTCATAAAACTTCTTGCCTTCGCCTGGTGGGAAATCCACTGCAACGTAGGAAAATTCCGACGCCGAAGATTTGAGCAGGCGCTCGCGTTCATCGGGGGGAAGCGTTCCGTCATCGCCCGTCCACCCAATCCAAAGCCCGCCGCTCTTGCTGAGGATTGGTTCCATGGCGGTCGCCAACCCGCCCGAACTCGCCGTTGCCGTCCAGGTACCGTTCTTGTTCTCAAGGGTGAGCGGCAAACGATTGCTCACCACAATCAGTCTTGAATCGCTCATCCCGCGAGGTCGCCGCGCGGCGTCATGCGACTGACCATAACACGGACCAGGGCTCCGCGCGTCCGTCTTCGGCAATGCTGCCCTCTTTCCAGATCACACGGCCGTGTAGGCCCCGGAAGCCAGTCGCAGCACGATGCGAAAGATTTGCGGCGAGGGTGAGCGCGTTGTTATCGGGCAGCCGCCATCTCACGATCACCGCGCCCGGGCCAAGCACGTCGTATCGGCCCCCCCGTTCAATCCGGGATATGAGTGGCAACAGCTTCCTGCGGCGGACGGCGAGTAGTTCACGATAGAATTCCAGCCATTCCGCATGCTGCGGCTTCGAGATGTCCTCCCAGACGAGCTTCGCAGCGTGAAACGTTTGCTTCGCCTGCGGGTCAGGAATCGTCGAGCGAATCGCCAGGTCCTGAAACTCCCGAAACCGCGCAAATTCCTCACGCCGGCCCTTGCGGACAGCGTCCCCAAGTTCACCGGCAAAGTCGCTGAAGAAGAGAAACGGCTGGGCTGCCTTCCACTCCTCTCCCATGAAAATCATCGGCACCTGAGGCAGGAGCAGGTACGTGGCACTCACCGCCCTGAGGGCTTCCTCGGGGGCGAGCGCGCCAAGCCTCTCGCCGAACGCACGGTTTCCAATTTGATCGTGATTCTGGATGAATGCGACGAAAGCATTCGGTGGCAAGTCCGCGCTTGGCTCTCCCCGAGCCGACCCCCGATAGGTCATCGCCTCGCCCTGAAACGCGAAACCCTCTGCAAGCGAGCGAGCCAGTTTCACCGTGTCGCCCGCGTAATCGGCGTAATAGCCCGCGTTCTCCTCGGTCGCGGCCACATGCAGAGTGTGATGTACGTCGTCATTCCACTGTGACGTGTACCAGCGCGGATTACCTCGTTCATCTCTGGTCAGGTGACGCGCCTGATTATGTTCATTCTCGAGCACCAGATGCACGTGCCTGTCCTGCACCGTCCCGCGCACCCGCTCTGCCAATTCCGTCAAAATGTGGATCTGGCTTTCGTCCGCGATCTGATGCACAGCGTCCAGTCGGAGGCCGTCAACGTGAAACTCTTCCACCCAGTACAGCGCGTTGTGGATGAAGAACTCGCGAACCGGCAGGCTGCGCTCGCCGTCGAAATTGATTGCGTCTCCCCACGGAGTTCTGTGCCTGTCTGTAAAAAATGCCGGGGCGTAACAGGCCAAATGGTTACCGTCCGGTCCAAAATGGTTGTACACAACGTCCAGCAGTACCATGATGCCTCGCTGGTGCGCGGCGTCGACGAGCGCTTTAAAATCTTCTGGCCGCCCGTAAGAACTGTCCGGAGCGAACGGCAGCACGCCATCGTACCCCCAGTTCCAGCGCCCTGGAAAATCTGCCACCGGCATAATTTCGATGGCCGTCACGCCCAATTCAGCCAGATAGTCCAGCTTTCCGGCGGCTGCGGCGAAAGTTCCCTCCGGCGTAAAGGTTCCCAGGTGGAGTTCATAGAGCACAGCTTCGTGCCATGGGCGTCCGCGCCAGTCCGAGTCGTGCCACTCATACGCGTTTGGATCTATAACTTCGCTCGGCCCGTGAACGTCCTCGGGCTGGAATCGGGATGCAGGGTCCGGAACCCGCAGACCGTTGCCTCGCTCATACCTGTAACGGGCTCCGGCCGCGAATCTGCCGGTTGTGCATTCATGCCAGCCGCCCCGAAGCCGGGTCATTGATTCTCTCTCGCCGGTTACTTCGTTGACCAGTGTCACTTCCGTTTCGGCTGGCGCCCAAAGCCGGAATCTCACCTCTCCATTCGGGAGCAACTCAGTGCCGTAGGGCATTAAGTGGGTCCGTGTAGACAGGCTGTTTGCTGCGATACTCACATCTAAAGTGTGTCATTTTTCAGGACTTATTACACCTTGTCAAACCCCTGCTTTTCGCAGGTAACGTGAACAATTCGACCCTGAATACCGCAACAAACGTCTGCGTTGTCCTTCTGCGGACGTTAGAAGTGCGTTGACGGCGCATTCATGGCAGACCGACTGCATATGAGCGTGTATGCCAACACCAGCCAGCCCCGAGACCAACCACTTCCGCTGCGAATCGTGCGGACGTTTTTTCAATTCGGCTGAACAGCTCGCGAGTCACACTATCGAATGCGCGGCGGCCAAGACCAGCCAACCGCACAAGGAGCACGTGCCGGAACCAAACTATTCCGAAGACCGTGAATGGAAGAGCACGCCGTAGCGGCTTGTGACTTCCTGGCGGCAGTTCAGTTGCTGAACGTTTCGCCATGAGCGGAAAATCAGGCAAACGCGAAACGGGCAACAAACCCTCAGGCAGCACCCGCACCAGCGCCAAAACAGACGGTGCGTTCGGCAAAGAGCAACTCGATCAAACAGTAAGCGAGACCGAGCGCAACATGAAAAAGGCAGTGGCGGCGAAGCAGAAACTCAAGTAGGCCCTGAATCGGTGTGCCCCGCGCTGACTGCGGGACACACCGACAATTTAGTAGCCTCGGCGATACGATGGGATATGGCGACCCCCGACATCCTCGCCCGCATCGCCTGCCGCAAGCGCGAAGAGCTTGAAGCCGCCAAGTATCCCGCTTGCCGAGCTCCAAAACGCTGCGCATCAGCCTCGTCGCGATTTCGCTGCCGCGCTTCGCGCGAACCGCCCGGCCATCATCTCCGAAATCAAGAAAGCCTCTCCCAGCAAAGGTGTCCTGATTGAGGATTTCCGCCCGGCTGACCTCGCAGTCGCCTATGAACAGGGAGGAGCCGCCGCCCTCTCCGTTCTTACAGACCGCGACTTCTTCCAGGGTAGCCTCAGCCACCTCAAGGCGGCCAGAGCCGCCTGTCGTATCCCGGTGCTTCGCAAAGATTTCACCGTGTCCGAATATCACGTGGTGGAAGCTGCCGCCGCCGGTGCCGACGCCATCCTCCTGATAGCCGCCATTCTCAGCGATCAGGAACTCAGAGCGTTTCGTGAACTGGCCGCCACGTACGACATGGCGGCTGTCGTCGAAGCGCATGACCGCGCCGAACTCGACAGAAGCCTCGCATCGGGCGCTGAGATCATCGGTATCAACAACCGCGATCTGCGCACATTCCAGGTTTCGCTCGATACGTCCATTGCACTCGCGCCTTACATCCCGCCAGGAATTCTGAAAATCAGCGAAAGCGGAATCTTCGCCGCTGCCGATATGGCGCGCCTGCTCGACGCGGGCTTCGACGCCTTCCTGATAGGCGAACACCTCGTCAAATCGAGCAACCCCGCCCAGGCCGTCCGCGAACTCCTATGTTCGTAAAGATCTGCGGCATCACGAATCAGCAGGACGCGGACGCCGCTATCGATGCCGGCGCTCAGGCTCTCGGCTTCATCTTCCACGCTCAAAGCCCGCGTGCGGTGACCCCTGAATCTGTAGCTCCCTGGATTCGTCGCATCCCGCCCGAGATCTGGAAAGTCGGCGTATTCGTAAACACGCCTCCGGCCCGCATCGAGCAAATCGCCGAAGCCCTCGAGCTCGATATCGCTCAACTGCACGGCACCGAAACCCCGGCCGATCACCCGAAAAATCTCCGCATCTGGAAAGCCTTCCGCCAGACCGCGCCAACCGAGCCTTACCCTGCGGAAGCCATCCTGCTCGACGGCATGGCAAACGGCCAAATCACCGACTGGACGCTTGCCTCACGCGTGACCCAGCCCTTCATCCTCGCCGGTGGCCTCACGCCCGATAACATAGAGGAAGCAATCGAAAAAACGAACCCATGGGGCGTCGATACAGCGTCAGGCGTTGAATCTTCGCCCGGCCGAAAAGATCACGCCCGTATGAAACAGTTCATCAAGGCAGCACTTCGCTCATGATTTCATCTCAACCCGACGCAGGCGGCCACTTCGGGCCCTACGGCGGCCGCTACGTGCCCGAAGTTCTCATGTCGCCCCTCGAAGAACTCGAGCGCACATACGCGGCAGCCAAACAGGACCCGGCATTCCACGCGGAACTTGATTACCTGCTGCACAATTACGCCGGCCGGCCCACGCCGCTCTATTTCGCCAAACGCCTGACCGAACACTGCGGTGGCGCGAAACTCTACATTAAGCGGGAAGACCTGCTCCACACTGGCGCGCACAAGATCAACAACTGCCTCGGCCAGGCTCTTCTGGCGCGGCGCATGGGCAAACACCGCATTATCGCTGAAACCGGCGCCGGTCAGCACGGCGTCGCCACCGCCACCGTGTGCGCGCTTTTCGGCTTCGATTGCACGGTCTATATGGGCGAAGAGGACATGCGCCGCCAGCGCCTGAATGTCTTCCGCATGCGTCTGCTGGGCGCCAGGGTCGTCCCCGTCACGACTGGGAGCCGCACTCTTAAAGACGCCATCAGCGAAGCGATGCGCGATTGGGTCACGAACGTTTCAGACACCCATTACCTTCTTGGTTCGGCGCTCGGCGCGCATCCTTACCCCGCGATGGTCCGCGATTTTCACCGCGTCATTGGCCTCGAAGCCCGCGAGCAGATTCTCGAAGCCGAAGGCCGCCTCCCCCACGCTGTTATCGCGTGCGTGGGTGGCGGCAGCAATGCTATCGGCATCTTCCACCCGTTTATTCAGGATGAGGCGGTCAAACTCATCGGTGTCGAAGCCGGCGGACGTGGCCACAAACTGGGCGATCACGCCGCGCGGTTTTCCGGCGGCTCCCCCGGCGTCCTGCAAGGCACGCTCAGTTATCTGCTTCAGGATGATGATGGCCAGATTGCCCTGACCCACTCTGTTTCCGCCGGGCTCGACTATGCCTCCGTTGGACCCGAACACGCCTTCCTGCACGACGAAGCCCGCGCAGAATATTGCTCCTGCGATGACAATGACGCCATCGCGGCCGCTCTTCAATTAAGCCGCCTCGAAGGGATCATCCCGGCGCTCGAATCGTCCCATGCCGTCGCCGCCGCAATTCGACTCGCCCCGCAGCATCCCGGCGAGATCTTCATCGTGAACCTCTCCGGCCGGGGCGATAAAGATATCGATATCTACCGCGAGAATCTGAAGGAACTCGATCAGCTATGACGCGCATCTCACGGCTGTTCGAAAGCCTCAAACTCCAAAAACGCTGCGGCATGATCGCCTACCTCACAGCCGGAGACCCGACGCCTGAAGCCACTCCTGCGCTTGTCGCCGCTCTCGAACGCGGCGGCGCTGACCTGATCGAACTCGGCGTCCCCTTTTCAGATCCCATTGCCGATGGACCCATCATTCAGCAGGCTGGCGACCGGGCGATCCGGGGTGGCATGACCCTGGCCAAAGTTCTTGATACGGCCGCCGAAATTCGAAAGACCTCGGAAATCCCGCTGCTCCTGTTTACGTATCTGAACCCAGCGATGCGCTACGGTTTTAAGCGTCTCGCAGCCGATGCCAAAGCGGCCGGAATCGATGGCTGCCTGTTGACGGATGTCAGCGTTGAAGAAGCCAGAGAATACGTTGAAATCATGCGCCAGGCCGGTCTCGACACCGTCTTCCTGGCAGCCCCGACCAGCACCGACGAGCGCCTGAAACTCGTCGCCGAATACTCCAGCGGGTTTATCTACCTCGTTTCCAGAACCGGCATCACCGGCGAGCAAACAAACATTTCCGACGCTGCCCTGCCGCTGATCGAACGGATGAGAGCCCACACCAAACTCCCGCTCGCCATGGGTTTCGGAATCTCAAAGCCCGAACACGTCCAGTCTCTCGCTGGTCACGTTGAAGCCGTCATCGTAGGCAGCGCCATCGTGCGCCAGATCGAACAGGATTCCACCAGGCTCGAAGCTTTCATGCGCGATTTAACCCGCCCACTAACCAAGGCTGCCCATGTCGCTTGACAACTGCCGCGAATCGATCGACGAGATTGACGTCCGGATCGTCGATCTCCTCAACCAGCGGACTCGGATCGTGGAACAGATCGGTCAACTGAAAAAGGAAGCGAACCTGGCTATCTATGAGCCCAGGCGCGAAGACCAGGTCTTCCGGAACGTCACCGCCAACAACAAAGGTCCGTTGCCCGATGACGCAGTCAAACGCGTCTTCGAACGCATCATAGACGAAATGCGGAAGGTCCAGAAAGATCGCATGGAAGAGAAGGGGTCATAACAATCTAATGCTGGTCGTAATGGAGCAAGCCGCCACTGAGGCGCAGATTGAACGCGTCATCAAACGCCTGACGGAAGACGGTTTCGACGTACACAAGTCCACCGGTGTGATCCACACCGTCCTCGGAGGTGTCGGCGGCAAAGACGATTTCGACCTCGGCCTTTACGAACTGATGGATGGCGTAAAAGAAGCTCACCGCATCATCTCGCCGTACAAACTTGCGAGCCGGGGCTTCTGCCCGCAGGGCACGGTTATCAAGATCAAAGATGTGGAGATCGGCACCGGCAAAGTTGTTGCAATGGCCGGGCCATGCAGCGTCGAAAACCGCGATCAGATTGAACGAGCCGCCGACATTGTTGCCGACGGCGGCGCCAAAGTGATCCGAGGCGGAGCCTTCAAACCCCGGTCATCTCCCTACAGCTTTCAGGGTCTCGGCGAAGAAGGTCTGAAACTGATGCGCGACGCTGCGGACCGTCGCGGCCTCCTCGTCATCAGCGAAGTCATGGAATCGCCGCAGATCCCCTTGCTCTCCGCCTACGCCGATATCCTGCAGATCGGCGCCCGCAACATGCAGAACTACAATCTGCTGCGCGACCTCGGTCGCATCCGCAAACCCATTCTCCTTAAGCGCGGCATTGCGGCCACTATTGAAGAACTGCTTCTCTCGGCTGAATATATTCTCTCCGGAGGGAATTACGAAGTCATGCTCTGCGAACGCGGCATTCGCACTTTCGAAACCTACACCCGTAACACGTTCGATGTCTCAGCCATCCCTGTCCTGCAGAAGCTTTCGCACCTTCCCGTGATCGCCGACCCCTCGCACGGCACCGGCCGGCGTGATCTCGTTCCGCCGATGGCGCGCGCTGCCGTCGCCGCCGGAGCGGACGGTCTGCTTATGGAAGTCCATCACGACCCCGATCACGCCATGAGCGACGGCGCTCAATCCCTTTACCCAGGGCAGTATGCCGAACTCATGCACCAGCTCCGTCTGATCGCCACGGCGGTGGGGCGGTCGTTCTAAACATGCGGACGGTCGCCATCGTAGGCACAGGCCTGATAGGCGGCTCATTCGGTTTAGCTCTGCGAAAAGCCGGGTTCCCGGGGGACATCGTAGGCGTCAGTTCCCCCCGCAGCCTCGACCAGGCGATTGCCCGCGGGGCAATCGACAAAGGTGTCTCGCTCGAGGAAGGGGCCGGTACCGCAGACCTCATCTTCCTCTCGCAGCCGATCTCCGGAATTCTCGAGACCCTCCCGAAGCTCGACCCGCTTGTCCGCACCGGCGCGCTCGTGACAGACGCCGGCAGCACCAAGCAGGAGATCGTAGCGGAAGCCAAACGCAGTCTCGTGCGCTGCGAATTTCTTGGCGGGCATCCGATGGCGGGTAAAGAACTGCGCGGCGCTGCGGCGGCCGATCCCGACCTCTTTAAAGACCGCCCGTGGATCTTAACCGCCGCGCCCGATCATCCGGTCGCGCGCGTCTTCCGGCAGTGGCTGCGCCTCTTCGGTGCCCGCGAAATCATTCTGGATGCGCAAACTCACGACCGCGTTGTCGCCTGGGGATCGCACCTCCCACAACTCGCCTCAACCGCGCTTGCCTCAGTGCTTTACGACAAATCGCCAGATGCTGCCAGTGTCGCCGGCCCTGGTTTGCTCGATATGACGCGCCTCGCCATGAGTTCCTACGACCTGTGGCAAGACATCCTCGAAACCAACTCTATCGAGATCGGCAGGGCGCTCGACGGCTATATTGAGAAACTCCAGGCGCTGCGCACCGATTTTCAGAGCCAATTCGCAGACGGCGGCAATTTCGCGAGGTCACTGCGCAGACGCGATTAGCTCGGCCATTTGGCGCGCCAGCGGCTCAGTCCATTCCGGACTGAGGCGGCGCTCATAACCCCAATAGGTACTCACATAAAGCAGGTCCGGCAACTTTAACGCGTACTCACGCCTCACGGCCATTTCCACCCGCGAACGCACGTCGTTTGGGATTTCCGGAATCTCGAACGGAGTCGTCGCGGTTCGGCAGGGGTGGTTCGGTAACAGCATGTCCACCAATTCTTCGGCCATGGCACGATATGTCGTGTACTTGCCCCCGGCTATGTGCAACACGCCGTCCGCAGTCTCCCAGATCCGATGTTCCCTGCTCGTCGAAGTAGCAGACCTGCCGGCCTCCGCAATCAACGGACGCAACGAACTATAGCTTGAGATCGGCTCACCTCGGAACGCGGGGAACAGCCGGTACACAATGCCGGTCAGATACTCCGTTTCAGCCTTCGAAATGTGGACATCGTCAGGGCCGCCCTCGTGATCCACGTCCGTTGTCCCAACCAGCGTCAGGTCATCGTTCTCGCCCCACGGAATCAGAAAAATGATGCGGCCGCCCTCATCGAAATGCGCAATGGCCTCGCCGCCATTCTGAATCCTGGGGAAAATGAGATGCGACCCGCGCACCAGCCTCAGCGGAGCGCCCTGGGACCATGCCCCTGTCGCATCCACCACCTTCTTCGCCCGGACCTTCCCGAGCTGTGACGGATCGAAGTAATTCACGATACAGGCCCCGCGCCGGTCCGCATCGATGATGTTCTCGAGCACCAGCCGCGCCGAATGCACCCGCGCGTCCATAAACGAAAGACCCGCCCTCGCCGGTGCCATCTCCGGTTCGCGCGTGCTCAGCTGCGCGGCGCTTAGCTTATGATGATGCGCCCCGCCCGAAAGCGCGTCGTAAAGCGTCAGCCCCGCGCCGTAAAACCAGCGGTCTATCGCCTTAAAGCAGGGGATCAAAAACTCCAGCGGCCGCACCAGCGACGGAGCCATTTTCAGCAGCGTCGCCCGCTCACGGAGCGCTTCTTTGACCAGCCCGAAATCGAAGTACTTCAGGTAGCGAAGTCCGCCATGGATAAGCTGCGAATTCCTGCCGCTGGTTCCCGATGCGAAATGGCCCTTGTCTACGAGTGCCACCTTGAGCCCGGCGTCCCGGAGCATCAGGTCACGCGCAATCCCCGCGCCATTGATTCCGCCGCCGATGACGAGCACGTCCCACTGCTCACTCATCAATCGGTCGGGATCGCGCAGAGTTTTACTCCACGCTCACGGTTATGTTGAGCGGCACGTTTTTCGGCGCATAGCAGCTCTTGTTATCGCAGGCCTGGAAACGCAGCGTACCGGTCTCGCCGGCTGGCCCCGAGGCCGCATCCGCGGGCACCTTGAACTTCGTCGTAATAGTGAACTCGCCCGTCACCACCGAAAGCGGCTTGTCCGAAAACGAGTACTTCTCGAACGAAGGCATCGGATAGACGACCGACTGCGTCTGCAGAGGTCCGCCGGTCCACTTCACAGTCAGTGGAATCAGATAGCTTTCGCTCGGCTTGTTGCTGTTCGCGTGATAGCCGGGCGGCAGGGAAGCCTTCAACGTCACCGTCGCGACGGACCCTTTCGATACCTTCAACGTGGGCACCGGCGCGATTGTGAGACTAGGACTCATTTGGCCGAACAGCGGCCCCGCGAACACTATCAACAGGCTCCTGCAGTAGTTTTTCAATCGCATCTTCGAATTCCTTCCGCTCCGATACGCCGATATGCACGGACGCAATGCGCCCGTCCCGATCGAGCACGAATGTCGTCGGCAGCGCTTCAATCCCACCATACTGATCGCCGGTCTTGTCATCGCCCAGCACAATTCTGTAATTGATTTTCTTAGCGTTCACGAAGGGAGCGATGGCCTTCCAGCCCTCGTCGTCCATCGAAACGCCAAGCACCTCGAAACCCCGATCTTTGTACTTCCGTTCAAAGTCCGTGAACCACGGGACCTCGAGATTACAGGGCCCGCACCACGTAGCCCAGAAATCCAGCAGCACAACCTTCCCGCGATAATCCGACAGGTGTACCACCTTGCCGCTCGCGTCTTTCAGCGCAAACTCAGGCGCATGTTTGCGATCCTTGTCATCGCGGACGGCCTTGCGCGCCGGGCGCGTGGGTCCGCACGCCACAATCCCCAGCACCGCGGCCACCCCGATCGCTACGTAACGGGTATTCTTCACTGTTGTTCTGATTATATCGGCCCGCCGCCGCCTGTTCTCTTTCGCCAGCGTCACTTCACGGCCCGACCCGCCCAGCACCCACGCCCCCGTGTCGCAAAAACTCTCGCAGCAGTACTCCCTCCACTTTCGCGTCCTGCCCCTCACATCTGAATCCTTAAGCGCCTCCTTCCGCCACTCCGCCGACCATCCTGCCTCGCCTCTGGCCCCCGCTGCCCATTCCCTGACCAGCACGCTCTCCCACGCAATCCTCCTCTGATTGCCAAGCCGCACCCAGAGGAAGTGGAAGAGTTCATGCAGCAGCACCCGCAGGTGCTCGCTCCCGCTAACCAGCAGCTCGTGATCGAGCACAATCAGCCGCTCACGAACATAAGTGGCTGCATGCGCCTCATTCCCCGCGCTGTCGCGCAGACCCGTTCGATATCGCACACGTATGGGCTTCATACTGAGGAGGTGCTTCCTCTGATTGACCTGCGCAACGTCACCGTCATGCGCGGCGACAACACCGCTCTTCACGATGTCAGCCTCACCATCGGTGCGGGCGAACATGTCGCCATTCTGGGCCCGAACGGCTGCGGCAAGTCAACCCTGATTAAGACCATCACCCGCGAATGCTACCCATTGGCCTCTCCCGACTCTACCGTTTCCATTCTTGGCCAGTCCACATGGAACGTAGTTGATCTCCGCAGCCTTCTCGGCATCGTCTCCAATGACCTGATGACGCAGTGTACCCGCGAAATCACCGGTTTCGACATCGTACTCTCCGGCTTTTTCTCAAGCATAGGCATCTGGCCCAATCACCACGTGACCGACGATATGCGGCAGAAAGCGTCCCAAATCCTCACCATGCTGGAAGCGCCCGCACCTTGCGCAAAAGCCCGTTGACGAAATGTCATCCGGAGAAGGCAGGCGCATGCTCATTGGACGCGCGCTCGTACACGATCCCAAAGCCCTGCTGCTCGACGAACCATCCACCAGCCTCGATCTCGCCGCCCAGCACGACCTCCGCGAAACCGTTCGCAAGCTGGCGCGTTCCGGCATCGGCATCCTCCTCGTGACGCATCACCTCTCAGACATCATCCCCGAAATCGACCGCGTCATTTTCATGCGTGCGGGCCAGGTGGTTGCCGATGGCCCCAAACGCGAGACGCTGACGGCGGAAGCCCTGCGGCGCCTCTTCGGGGTTGACGTGGAACTTGCTGAACGAGACGGTTATTATCACCTCTGGTAAACGATGCCCATCCCGCTCTCGAAATTCCGCCACGATATCCGGACCCCGCTCAACCACATCATCGGTTACGGTGAGATCCTCACGGAATCGATCGAAGACAGCGGCGCCACGGACAACGACCCAGGCATTTTGGCGCTGAAAGATCTCATCCGCCGCGCCCGCGAACTCGTGCAGGAACTCCAGAATTTGCCGGACGCGACTCTCTCGGCAGATGCCCGCGAAGCTGTACATCGCGCCGGTCTCACCGAAGCAGTTCTGGCATTGCCCGCCCTGGACGAAGCGCATTCAGGCGACCTCGAACGCATCGGGAACGCCGCCCGCCACCTTCTTACCATGGTCGATGGGATCGGCGAAACCAGTGCCGATGGAACGCCCGATTCCACCCGGACCGCGGACAGTCAGGACGCTCCGTCCACAGCCGGCGGAGTTCTTGTGGTGGACGACGACGCCGACAACCGCGAGCTCCTCCGCCGCATGCTGGAGCGCCAGGGCTATACCGTAACAGCCGCCGCCAGTGGTCCCGAATGCCTCGATTTTTTGATGAAGAGGCGTTTCGATCTCGTCCTGCTCGATGTCATGATGCCCGAAATGAGCGGCTTCGATGTCCTCAGCCAGATCCGTAAAAGCTCCGCGTTGCGCACGGTTCCCGTGATTGTAATTTCGGCTCTCGACGAAAGCTCCGCCGCCATCCGCTGCATCCAGATGGGCGCCGAAGATTACCTGCCGAAGCCCTTTGACCCCGTGCTGTTAAGAGCGAGAATTGGGGCGACACTCGAAAAGAAGCGCCTCCGCGATCAGGAAGCCAGATACGCGCGAGACCTCGAAAACGCGCTCGGAGAACTGCACGGCACCAAAGACAAGCTGGTGGTACAGGAGAAGCTCGCGTCGCTCGGAGCGCTTACCGCCGGCATCGCCCACGAGCTCAAAAACCCTCTCAACTTCATCACCAACTTCGCGTCTCTCTCGCGCGAAAACGCGGCTGACTTACAGCGGGAACTCGACAACCCTGCGCCCGACCGTGAGGAGATCCGTGAGTTGCTGCAGACCCTCGAAGAGAACCTCGAACGCGTCGAAACCCACGGCAAGCGCGCTGACCGCATCGTCCGCGGCATGTTGCTCCACTCTCATGCCCAACCCGGCAAACGCGAATTGACGGACATCAACTCTCTGGTCGATGAAGCGCTTAGTCTCGCCTATCATGGAATGCGCGCGCAGGATAGCTCTTTCAACATCACCATAGAAAAGAATCTCCAGAAGGACTTACCACCTGTCCCTGCCAACCCGCAGGACCTCAGCCGCGTGCTCGTGAACATCCTGAATAATGCCTTCTATTCCACCGAAGAGAAGAAGCACGCCAGCGGCCCTGAATACTCCCCCCGGATCCAGTGCATCACCCGTGACGCGGGCGACTCAATTGAGATACTGCTTGAAGATAACGGCAAAGGCATCCCATCCTCTGTGGCGCAAAAGATCTTCGACCCCTTCTTCACCACCAAACCGGCCGGCGCCGGTACCGGTCTTGGCCTTTCGATCAGCTACGACATCGTTGTGCGCGGGCACGATGGCAATATCGCGGTCGAAAGCGAAGAGGGAGAATTTGCGCGCTTCCGAATGAAACTTCCAAAGAGAGACCGGAATGAATCTTAAGATTCTCGTCGTCGATGACGAGCCTGATCTTCAGCCCCTCATCCTGCAGCGCTTCCGACGGCAGATCAAAGCAGGTGAGATGCAATTCACCTTCGCGCGCGACGGCAGGGAGGCCATCGAAAAGCTGGAGGCCGATCACGGCATCGAAGTCGTTCTCAGCGACATCAACATGCCTGTGATGGACGGTCTCACCCTGCTCGCCCGCCTGAATGAAATGCCCAGGCTGATCAAGACAGTCATGGTTTCGGCCTATAACGACATGCTCAATCTGCGTGTCGCCATGAACCGCGGCGCTTATGACTTCGTTACCAAGCCCATCGATTTTGAGGATCTCGAAGCCACCGTTCGTAAAACCTGGCGTGAGATTGAAGCCCTTCGGAACGCGCGTCAGACCCGGGAGGAACTAGAGGAGATCCAGGCTGAACTCGGCGTTGCCGCCAAAATCCAGAAGTGGCTCCTTCCCGAACCCCTCGACGGCCGTTCCGGTTTCGACGTAGCCGCTATCATGCTCCCCGCCCGTCAGGTGAGCGGAGACTTCTACGACTTCTTCCGTATCGACGGCGATCGCCTTGGCTTTGTGCTGGGAGACGTCTCGGGGAAGGGGATACCCGCCGCCCTTTTCATGGCCGTTGCCCGCACCGTGCTCCGGTCCACCGCGCTGCACGGGGCTTCGCCGCGGGAATGCCTGACGGTCGTAAACCGGGTGCTCGCACCCCAGAGCCGCGGCCAGATGTACGTCACTTTGTTCTATGGAATTCTCGACGTCACCACCGGCACTCTTGCCTGGACGGTCGGGGGCCACTCGCCCCCCTGGCTGCTGCCGAAAGAAGGTTCCGCGCGCCAGCTCGAAGGGCCACGTGGATTCCTCGTCGGCATGTTCGAAGAAGCGGCATTCGACGACACGCAAACGGTGCTGCAGCCCGGCGACAGCATCCTGATTCATACTGACGGAATTACCGATGCCGAAAACGCCGCGCACGAGATGTTTGGCAAGGCGCGGTTCGCCGAACTCATGCGTGAACTGCGCGAGGATTCCGTAGGAGCCGTCGCCGAGCGCGTTGTCCAGACCGTCAGAGCGTTCACCGCCGGCGCACCCCAGGCTGACGACATCACCCTGCTCGCATTCTGCTACGGTGGGCCGCAATGAACCTGATGCGGCGATCTCCTGAACCGCGCTGGCCCGCCATGGTCGCCGTCTTCTCTGTCGGCGTGCTCTATTACTCAGTACCGGAAACTCTCACCGTTGGCCCAGGCTGGCTCCTGCTCGCCCTTACGGTGCTGATCATGATTCCTACCGTAGCGTTTCACCGCGCTGGCTGGCAGCGTGTCAATGAGATCCTCGCCTACACATCGCTCGGCATCATTACCGCAGCTGAGATCTCATCGCTCAGTCTGCTCATTATGCGTCTGCCCCTCCACAAAGAGCCCCCGGTGCAGTTGCTCCACGCGGCAGGGGCCTTGTGGATCGGTAATATCCTGGTCTTTGCCTCATGGTACTGGCGGCTCGATGGGGGCGGCCCCAACGAGCGCGACAAACGCGGCGCTCACGAAGACGGAGCCTTTCTCTTCCCGCAGATGACGATGGACCAAAGTGTGAAGAAGCAGATGGGCGAGGAAAGCTGGAGCCCGGGCTTTATCGACTACCTTTTCCTGGCGTTCAACACCAGCACGGCTTTCTCCCCGACAGATGTCCCCGTGCTTTCCCGGTGGGCCAAGGTCATGATGATCGTGCAGTCGATGATTTCTCTCGCCACGGTAGCCCTGCTTGCCGCGCGGGCCGTTAATATTCTGTAACCGCTAGATCAGCCCCATCCGCTTCCCCGCGCTTCGAAACGCCTCCAGCGCCCGGTCCAGCTGCTCCCTCGTGTGCGTTGCGTTTACAATCGTGCGCACCCGCGCTTTATCTTTAGCCACCGTCGGGAACCCGATCCCCGTCGCGAAGACCCCCTCCTGAAACAACTCCTGCGATAGCCGATGCGCGCGTGCAGCCTCCCCCACCATTACAGGCGTAATGGGCGTTTCGCTGATGCCTGTATCGAAGCCCGCATCGCTCAGCCCCGCCTTCAGGTACCTTGTGTTTTCCCACAGCTTCTCAATCCGCTCCGGTTCGCTCTCGAGGATGTCGAACGCCGCCAGACAGGCCGCCGTCACGGCAGGAGGATGGGACGTTGAGAACAGAAACGGGCGCGCCCGCTGATACAAAAACTCAATCAGATCCTTTGTCCCGCACACATAGCCGCCCAGTACTCCGATCGCCTTCGACAAAGTCCCCACCTGAATGTGAACGCGCCCATGCAGCCCGAAGTGATCGATTGTGCCGCGCCCGTTTCGCCCCAGCACGCCGGACGAATGCGCGTCGTCGACCATCATGATCGCCCCGTGCTTCTCCGCCTGCGCCACAAGTTCCGGCAGAGGGCCTATGTCCCCATCCATCGAAAACACGCCATCGGTGATCAGCAGTTTCCGCCCGCTCACGCCCCTAAGCTCGCTCAGAATTTTCCCAGCCGCTTCGTGATCCTTGTGCGGAAACACGTGGATCTTCGCCTTCGAGAGCCTTGCGCCATCGATGATGCTGGCGTGGTTCAGCTGATCCGAAATAATGTGATCTTCCGGTCCAAGCACCGACGCAACTGTGCCCGCGTTCGCGGCAAATCCGGATTGAAACACCACGCACGCTTCCACGTTCTTGAATTTCGCGATCCGGTGTTCCAGTTCCATGTGCAGGTCCATGGTGCCCGAGATTGTACGCACCGCCCCCGATCCTGCTCCGTACTTGCGGGTTGCCTCAATAGCGGCCTCAATCAGCTTCGGATGGGTGGTGAGCCCCAGATAATTATTCGAAGCAAGATTGATGACCTCCTTGCCGTCCACGCGCGACATTGCCGCGCTTGAGCCTTCAAGTATCCGCAGCCGGTTGTAAGTGCCGGTCTGCTTCCACTCCTCTACCTGAACTCCGAGATACGAAAGCGGGTCGAATTGCTTTACTGGTTCCACGTAACCAGGATATTACCGACCTAGATACTGCCCCGCGAGTTGCTCGTACTCGGTCCGCGTCACCAGTTGAAATCGAAGATCGAGCGAAATAAATCGGCGGATCTCATTCTGCATGTCGTCCGAGGGCACCTCGGCCGCCGCCACGTAAAGTTCTCCAGCCGCCACGCGGAACGGAAGCACCTGCCACTTTCGCGCAAGCGCCCGCGGCAGCGCACGCGTTACCGCAACGGTCACGGCGTCCTCTTTCGGTTTACCCAGGGGGAGATTGTTCTGCACACTCAGCGCCGCATACAAATCGTCCTCGCCAATCAGCCCGAGTGCGATCAGGTGCTCGCCTAAACGCACTCCGTCAGGTTTCGATTCGAGTGCCGCCTCGAGTTGCGCGGTCGTAATCCGCCGGCTTTGTGTGAGAATCTCCCCCAAACGCTTGCGGCCATTCAGCATCGCTGCGCGTGCCGGATATGAATGCTCGGTCTTCGCCCACGCCAAAGGTTTGCCGCGAAGCTTCGCCATCGAATAAGTCGCGATGGCACGGCATGTAGCAAGGCAGTTGATCCAGTTGCCCGCCACCACGCGCACAGGAACGGCCATTGCAAACGGCCAACCGTAGATTTGGGCTGAGCACCACATCCGGACGCCCGTGTGCATCGCCTGCAGGCTCAACCCGATCGCACAGGCAGTTTCGACAGATTCCGCCTCGCTCGCGAGTCCCCAGTGCCGATGCATCGCGCCTGCCCATGCCCAGGTTCCTGCGCCATAGACGAACACCAGGTTTGTCACCGGCGTCACCAGATTGCCGATGAGGCTCTTGCGGTCGCGCCAGAACCAATACAGATGCCGGTACGTTTCAGCTAACGAATGATACTCCCAGGATTGCAGCGTCAGACCGATCATCCAGCGCGTCCTCTGCCGCACGGCCCGGTTCAGACTTTGAGGGAAATATTCACGCGTCGCAATGGCGCGCCCGTCCCGCAGCGCGATCGGAATAAATTTCTGCCGCATCCCGAAACTGGCCACGCGAAAACCGTTTTCATAATCTTCCGTCAGGCACCCGGGCTCGAAGATCCGGTTCGAATACTTGCCTGCCAGTGCTTCCAGCGCCTTTCGCGAAAACCCTGTTCCCACCCCGTTCGATGGAATAAAAGCGCCCAGAAACTGCCGCGCCACCATGTCTTTGTATTGATACTCGGCAAATTCGTCGCAATATACCCCGTGCGATAGCTGCCTGACGGGCGTCGGCAATGCCAGCACCGGGATTTGGACGAACTCGTTCCACTGCGCGTAGTAGTTGATCCAGCGCAGGGCGTCCGGATCCATCAGGTCCTCAGCATCGTGCGTCAGAATCATTTCGAAGCGCGACCCGCGCTCCTGCTCGTACAGCAACATCCGCTGATAGATCCAGTTCAGGCAGTCCGCTTTCGAAGTCGGGCCGTCGTGCGGGCACACTGACAGATGCACATTCTGGTAACGCTTCTCCGCCTCCCGCACGGCGGCAATAGTAGGCGCGTCGTTCGGATACGCCCCGACAAAAAATTCAAAATCGGGATAACGCAGCCGCGCCACGTTATTGTCGAGCATTTTTTGAATGACCCGATGCTCCTTCCAGACCGCCACAAACACCGCCATCGAGCGAGGCGGTGCAGCGTCGAGTTCCTGTTCCGTCGGGACCCGGATGTTCGGATCGGTCGAGAACGCCCGCTGAATGTAAGCAGCAATCGCGGCCAGATCGATGATCAGGTCGTCCATTCCATTGAGCAGTATCCACAATGAAAGAGGGACGAGCAGCCGCGCTACCCAATGATCGATCGGCATGCCGTGAAGAACTATGTGCCGCTCCGCTCAAAACTTCTCAGGAATTCTGCAGGGCCCCCCTTGTAACCTGACAAATTGATCGCTATCTGGGCAATCTCAGCCGCCGCCATCGCCGGCATCCTGTTCCGCCCTCGTGAATGGCCTGAAGCGATCTGGGCCTGTTCCGGCGCCCTGCTGCTCGTGTTGTTCCGCCTGATTCCGCTCGCAAGCGCCGGCAGCGCCATCGCCAAAGGAAGCGACGTGTACCTGTTCCTCACGGGCATGATGCTTCTGGCGGAACTCGCCCGAGCCCAGAGCGTGTTCGATTGGGTCGCGGGCAAAGCCTCCGAGGCGGCAAAAGGCTCGCGTACCCGCCTGTTTCTCCTCATCTACGCGGCCGGAACAGCCGTCACTGTTTTCTTATCGAACGACGCCACTGCGGTCGTCCTGACACCCGCCGTCTACGCTGTTGTCAAACGTTCCCGTGTACCGGCCGCGCCGTTCCTCTACGCCTGCGCCTTCATTGCCAACGCGGCCAGCTTCGTTCTCCCGATTTCGAATCCCGCCAACCTCGTGGTCTACGGCAGCAAACTGCCGCCGCTCGCACCGTGGCTGCGCGTGTTCGGACTCCCATCCGTCCTCTCCATCGGAGCTACCTTCATTGCCATGCGCTTTTATTTCCGCGAACCATTGCGCGGCACCGTCGAAGCCCCCGAGTCAACCCCTGCACTTTCGCGCCAGGGCCGCTTCGCCCTCGCGGCCATTTTCATCACCGGAGCCATCCTGATTGCCGCCTCTGCGCTCGGCCGCGACCTCGGCCTGCCCACCTGCATCGCGGCAATCTGCGCGGTGCTCCTGACCGCGCGCAGCGATGCGACGACGGTAGTAAAAGGCGTCTCCTGGACGGTCCTCCCCCTCGTAGCCGGCCTGTTCGTAATTGTGGAGGGGTTAAATCAGGCGGGAGCGGGAACGTTACTGCAACACCAGTTGACGCATCTCGCCAATCTGCCTCTCTGGCAGGGAACTCTCGGGGCATCGTTCGGCATTGCGGCCCTTTCGAACCTAATGAACAACCTGCCCTCCGGACTACTGGCCGGCAACGCGGTTCAGGCCGTTCACATCTCTCACCAGCTTCGCGATGCCGTTCTGGTCGGTGTCGACCTCGGCCCGAACCTCTCGGTCACCGGTTCCCTTGCCACCGTTCTCTGGCTCATCGCCATCCGCCGCGAAGGCGAACAGATCAGCGGGTGGACTTTCCTCAAAGCCGGAGCCCTCGTCATGCCGCCCGCCCTGCTGCTCGCCACACTGGCGCTGCTTTATTGAGGCATGGGGACGGCCAGCGCCACCCTGACCGAATCCGAAAGCTTATCCGCGTTCGCCAACAACAGACTCACCTGCCACATCTGTTCGTCAGATAAGGAGCCCTTGAATGCCGGCATTCCTGTCAGCCGGATCCCGTTTGCCACCTTCCACCACGTTTCTGCCGCAGGGTCGTCCGTCACTCCTTTGCCCTTGAAAAGCTCCGGTGGCTTCGGGAACTCGCCCTTTGCGATCGCTGTCTGCGTCACTGTCGCCGCGCCGTGACAAACCACGCAGTAACTCCGATAAACCTTTGCGCCGGCCAGAAAATTCTCTTCCGAAGCCGCAATCGGAATCGCCTGCGGCATTTGCTTGCTCACCACCCGCCTCAACGCCATCTTGGCGAGCGAAGTCTCAAACGGGATCGGCGCTGCCGCCGTAGCTACCGGCGCGTACCCGAACGCAAAATAGCTGTACGCCGAGGCCGCAATCAACAAAATGCCGAAAACAACTCCTAACAGGAACCTGATCATCGTGCATATACTCTATGCCGCGGCGGACAACTTCCACAACTTCCTGAGCAGCCGCACGTGGTCCCGCACTCTCTCGGCATACAGCTTATCTGCGACTGCCAGCGTTTTGTCACGCAGTTCCGCCTGAGCTTTCCCGATCAGTTCCCTGGCCGGTTCCGAAGCCGTCCGCGTCGCCAGTACTGCAAGATTATGATCGTCACCAAGCCACTCCTGCAGTTCTTTCAAACACTTCTCTCGCGCATCCATCGGCACCGGCCACAAATCTCTCAGCAGCCGTATGTGATACCAGTGATCCTTCGCCCTTTTCCGCAACCGATGGAAGTCGTCCGCAGCGCCGGTCTCCCGCGCCGTCCGCAACGCCTTGCGCCCCCTCCGGTATGTTGCCCGCAGCCCACGCTCCAGCACTCTGAAGCCACTGCCCGAAACCTCCCCCGAGTTCTCCCAGGCGGCCAGACCGCGCCGGAACCGCAGCAGCGGCGTCGCCCGCAAATCCGGTGCCTCCACCGGCGCGTCTTTGCCCACAGTCGAAAGAGCCTTCAACCCGGCATCCCCCGTGTAGTTCGCCCGCAGGCTCTCAATCGTTTCACTCATTGCCGCCGCATCCCTTGAAGCAGCCAGCCGGTGAGCCATCTCCCGCAACGGGTCGTGTTCGCTTGCCGGTCTCCTCAGCAAGCGCAGAATTGCCCGGATCTTTTTAATGCTCTTCCTGGCCTCATGGACACCCGCTTCGCCCTTCCGCAATTCCGCTAGCGCCGCAGCCACTTCTTCCCGCGCAATCCGCGTCAGGCCCGCCACTTCCCCTTCGTCGAGTCTTAGCCGATAACCCATATCGATCCCGCGGTTTCAGATTACTTCACCAGCCGCAAAGCTCCCGCCGGTATCTCCACCCATAAGGGCTCAGCCGAATCCGTCCAGCCGTCCCTCGGCACGTCGACAATCAATTCACGCCCGAAATCGGCGCGAATCGACTGCGGCCGTTCGCTCTTCCTCACCAGTTCCACCCGAATCCGGTTCTCCCCTGGCTTCGTTGCAATCCGAAGTTCTTCGGGCCTCGCGCACAGCATCACCCGATCCCCTTTGAAGCACCCGCGCAGATGTGGACCAGCGAAATCCTCGCCCAGCATCCGAATTCGGCTCGTCTGCCGCGCCGGATCGAGCGCCAGCACCTCAGCTTCATACAAATTAAAATCGCCCAGCAGCCTTGCCACCGCCGCACTCTCCGGATTCCGAATCAACTCGACCGGCGGCCCCCTGTGTACAATCCGTCCGGCGTCGTAAATGAGCACCTGATCCCCCAGCGCCAGACACTCTTCCACATCGTGAGTCACCAGCAGCATCGGAATCTCCAGCGACTTCTTCATCTCCGAAATGACGCTGTAAAGATCCGCCCGCAGCACGGCATCCAGGCCCCGCGCCGGCTCGTCCAGCAGCAGGATTTTCGGTTGAGCCAGCAATGCCCTTGCGATCGATGCCCGCTGCTTCTGCCCGCCGGATAATTCCCTCGGATACCGCCCCGCGAGTTCACCCAGCTTGAACCGCTCGAGCAATTCCGCAATTCGCCGATGCCGTTCGAGCCGCGGCAAACGATGGGCCGCGAACGCCAGATTCTGGCGCAGCGTCATATGCGGGAACAGCGCGTAGTTCTGGAACACATATCCACACGCCCGCTCCTGCGGCGCCAGGTTGACCGGCGCCTGCGCGTCGAACAGAATACGCCCGTCGAGCAGGATTCGGCCACTCCCTGGCGCCACAAACCCGCCGATCGCATCGAGAGTCAGCGTCTTCCCGGCGCCGCTTGGACCGAGCAGCACGGTCACACCCCGGCTCGCTTCGAATTCCACCTCCAGATAGAATCCCGCTGAATCCGAGGCGGGCGGAAAGCGCTTTGAGAACGCCGCCTGAATCACGCGCGCCGCCGCTCTTCGAGCCGATTCGCCAGCAGCACCACCCCGGCCGTCACAATCGAGATCACGATTGTCAGCGTTCGCGCCACCATTGTGTTCCCGGATTCCACCGCGTCGAAAATCGCAATCGCCGCAGTCTGAGTCTTGCCCGGAATATCGCCCGCAATCATTAACGTCGCCCCAAAATCGCCCAGCGATCGTGCGAACGCCAGCACCGTTGCCGCCGCAATCGGCCTCCGCGCCAGCGGCAAACTAACCCGCCAGAAGATCCGCCACTCCGATGCCCCCAGACTTCGCCCCGCCCTCTCGCAGGCGCGATCCACGCTCTCGAGCGCTGCGCGTGACGACTTCACCAGCAGCGGTATTGCATGTAAAGTGGACGCAATCACCGCCGCCCTCCACGTAAAAACCAGCGGCGACCCCGTCACCGCTTCCCATGCGCTCCCAACCCAACTGTGCCTCCCGATCACAACCAGCAGATAATACCCGAGCACAGTTGGCGGCAACGCCAGCGGTAGCGTCGTGAGCGCATCCAGCAATTCTTTTCCTGCGAAATTCCTGTTCGCCAACACCCACGCCAGCCAGATGCCGAATGCCAACGACAGGGCCGTCGCCATCGCAGCGACTTCGAGGCTGAGGAACAGTGGAAACCAGTCAATCGGCATGCGGATGCCATTCTTGCACACAGTGGCAGCCGGATTGCGATACTTTGGCTAAATGTCACGCCTGCCGCGAGTTCTGCTCGTTTTGTCCGTCACGGCCGTAAGCGTCGCAGGCCAAACCAGGCCTGCCGCCCCGCCCTCCCTGCGCGAACTCAGCGACTCCATTGAAGCTCTTTCCCAGCGCGTGAACCGCTCGGTCGTCCAGGTGTTCTCCACCGGGTATGCGCTGGCGGAGGAAGATGCCCCCGGCATGGCCGCAGCGTCCGGCGTCATCACCAAACAGCGCAGTTCCGGCTCAGGTGTTGTCGTCAGTTCGGACGGTTACATCGTCACGAACAATCATGTTGTCCAGAATGCGCGCCACGTCCGCGTTCAACTCGCGTGGGCGCCTGCCGCGGCCGGCAATCCGCAGCATTCAGTGTTACGGCAGCACGGTCAACTACTCGACGCGAAGGTCGTCGGGACCGACCGCGAAGCCGACCTTGCTGTTCTCAAAATCGAATCCCCAACCCCTCTGCCTGAACTGAAATTCGCCGATTCCGAGACCCTCCGTCAGGGCCAGATGGTTCTCGCATTCGGCAATCCCCTCGGTCTCGAAAACTCCGTCAGTCTGGGCGTCGTCAGCTCCGTCGGCCGCCAGGTGAAACCCGACGATCCCATGATTTACATCCAGACAGATGCCCCCATCAACCCCGGCAACAGCGGCGGCCCTCTTCTCAATCCCGATGGCGATGTCGTTGGCATCAACACGTTCATCATGTCGCAGTCCGGCGGCAGCGAAGGTATCGGGTTCGCCATTCCCGGCAATATCGTGAAGTCTGTCTACGACCAGATCCGCAAAGATGGCCACGTGCACCGGGGTGAAATCGGAGTCTCCGCCCAGAGCATCACGCCCGAACTCGCCGCCGGCCTCGATCTCAAGCAGGATTGGGGCGTTATCCTCGCGGACGTAAATCCGGACGGTCCGGCCGCCACCGCGGGACTTCAGCCCGGTGACATTGTGCTCTCTCTCGATGGCAAACCGATGGAAAACGGGCGCCAGTTCGAGATCGACCTTTATCGCGTGCCTATGAACCAGGTCGTACACATAAACGTGCTTCGCGGCGCGGACAAGGTTCAGACGCAGGTCAAAGTGGCCGAGCGTGAGGATGATCCCTTCCGCTTCCTCGACCTCGTAAAGCCCGAAAATGCTACCGTGGCAAGGCTCGGCATCATAGGCCTGGAGATCACGAAAGAACTCGCCAAAGTCCTGCCCGAAACCCGCAAGCCCTACGGAATCGTCGTCGCCGCCCGTTCCGGTGAAAGCGAGTATAGCGGCCAGGGGGGCCTTAAGCTCGGCGACGTCATTTACAGCGTCAACAATTCACCGATGGCGACTCTCGACGCCTTTCGCAAGACCATTGACGCGTTAAAACCAACCGACCCGCTCGTCATCCAGGTCGAGCGCAACGGGAAACTGATGTACCTGACGTTGAGCGAGTAGAAACTGCGGGCAGGCACTAACGCTGCTTACGCACCCCGAACCAGACGCATTGTCCTGCCCCATCGGGTCTTCGTAAAAAAGTGCTCTGCCACATCCACCACATGCCGCCCGGTGTAACTCAACAAGTCCTCCGTGGGCGCATCGTAAGACCAGAACACTATCAGTGGTTTCCCCGTAATATTCTCGCGGGGCACAAAACCCCAGTAGCGGCTGTCCTCGGAATTATCCCGGTTATCGCCCATCACGAAGTACCGCCCCTCCGGCACCACTAATTCCCCGTCCTTCACGTTGTCCCGGAGCATGGCCTGAGCCGCAGCGGCCAACTCAACACCCGCCCCGTTCGGAAAGTTATCGCGATACGAGTCCGGTCCAACGGCAATATGCTGGACATATGGCTCCGTCAGGCGCACGCCGTTCCGATACACCTGGCCATTCTCCATCCTGATCCGATCACCCGGAATCCCGATCACCCGCTTCACATAATCCTGGCGAATGTCGAGCGGATACCGGAAAACCACAATGTCGCCCCGCCGCACATCGCTGTACGGCAGCAGCCTGCCCAAACCGGAATCGTGGGGTGCATAGGCAAGCTTGTCCACAATCACGTGGTCGCCTGTCATGAGCGTGCCTTCCATGGATGCCGAGGGAATTACATATGGCATCGCGATTGTGGAAGTCGCGAATACGAGAACAATAATCTGCGCCGCCCAATCGGCAGCCTCACGCGCGAATCGCATACATCGTTGTACGCGATTCGCGCTCCCTGGGTTCACCGAACCCAGGATCTAACCAAAAACTGTGTTATTTAATGTTGTGGCCGTCGCGCGCAATCGCGTGGCATCCCATGCACGCGCCGCCGATCTTCTGCATCGCAGCCGTCTGATCCTCAGGCATCGTCGCTCCGCCCAGATCCTTCGCCGCGTCACGCGCCGTATTGGCGAACTTCACCGCATCGTCCTTCTGCCGCTTCGCCAGAATCCCGCTCATCGTGTCGAAGTTTTCGGCCATGATCTTGGCCTGTGCCGATACTTCGGCATTGTCCTTTGCTGTCACCGCGGCGCGCGCGGCGCGGTTCGCCCCGGCCGCGGCCTTCATCGCCGTCTGGTATGTGGCGAGGTCGTCCTGCGCGAACAAACCCGCGGCGCACAGGGCAAGCACCGAAATCGATATAAAAGCTTTACGCATGGTGTGTAGAATACTACGATCCGAGCGACACAAGAGCCTTGTCCAGCGATTCCACAAAAAAATATTCTCCCCACATCACCGATTCGCCCACACCCAAACCCTTGTGGATGTGATAAACGCCGCCTTTCAGAATCCCTTCCCAACCCGTTGACGGGTCCGCCAGATACTCACGGCACAGTGATCCCACAATCGTCTGCGCCGTCTGCCGGTAGAAATTCCCCTTCACAGGATCGGTCAGTAACCCGGCAAGCTGGAACAATCCCGACGCCGCAATCGCCGCCGCCGAAGTATCCACCTGCCTGTGCGCTTCCTCCGGCGAGTCGTAGTCTGACGGTGGAATCCCGTTCCCGGGCGTATTCGCTATAAAAAAATCCGCGCACTGTTCCGCCGTATTCAGAAACCGGGCATCCCGGGTAAATCCATACACCGTTCCGAATCCATACAGCGCCCAGGCCAGCCCCCGCGACCAGCAGGAATCGCCGCGCCAGCCCTGGTGCGTGGTCTGCCGTAAAAACTCACCTGTCCCGAGGTCGTACATTCCCTCGTGCGACGTCGAACCGTCCCCCCGCACCAGCACCCGCCGGGTGGTCAGCGAATGCCGCATCGCTACCTCGTAAAGTTGCTCGTCGCCGGTCTCGAGCGCGGCATAAAAGATGATCCCCACGTTCATCATGATGTCGATGAACAGAGAATCTTCCGACACGAACGACCGCAGATACTGACCCTTCTCTTTGAACCGCAGCGCCATGGTCCGCCCCGCCTGAATCAGCACCTTCTTCAGCGCCTCATCACCCGTCAGGTCGAACCATCGTTTGTAAGTCGAATTGAAAATGAACCCCAAATCGTGGACGTTCCGGTCCATCTTGCGCGGCTCCAGAGGCTCCGAATACCGGATTGCATTCTGCATCCAGTGGCCACCCGGACGCCGCGCCGCCAGCACCCACATCATCCCCGGCAGGAAGCCGTCGCACCAGTGCGTCCAGGCCTCCCCCTCGTGTTTCCAGCGCCCCTGCCGCGTATACATCGGATAAAAGTTCGGGTGCCTAGCGGTCAGCGCTTCAATCTGACGCGCTGCCACATCCAGCGCATTTTCGGGCACACTCCGTTCCAGGCGCGCGCAAAGTTCGATCAAAATGCCTCCATTTTTTCGGGTTTCGAAGTATTATATCGACGCGCCTCTTCTCAAACCGCACAGTACGCCGCTACAATTGCGAAGAATGCCCAGGCGCTCCAGCACTCAGGTTCCCCAACTCAACGAGAAGTACGTATTTTTCAAAGTCGAAATCCGCCCTTCGAAAATTCACCGCTGGGGTGTCTACGCCCTCGAAGACATTCCACCCCGACGCAAGGTCATGGAATACACCGGAGAACGCATCAGCCGCAAGGAAACGCGCCGGCGCAGCGATGAACAGGGCCGCCTTATCTACCTCTTTACCCTTGACAGTTACTGGACCCTCGACGGCGCCGTTGGAGGCAGCGGGGCCGAATACTGCAACCACTGCTGCGACCCCAATCTCGTTACCGTCATCAAAGGCCAGCACATTCTCTATATGAGCCGACGCCCCATCAGGAAGGGCGAAGAACTGACCATCGACTACCACTTCGCCAAAGAGATCGAGGAAGTCATCTGCAAGTGCGGCTCTCCCAAATGCCGGGGAACAATCAACCTCAAATCCTGACCTCCTAACCAACCCATTCCCACTGCTCGATCTCGAGCAGCCGGTTATACTTCGCCAGCCGCTCCGACCGCGTGACCGATCCAATCTTGATCTGTCCCGCGCCGGTCGCGACCGCCAGGTCCGCCAGAAAAGAATCCTCGGTTTCGCCCGACCGCGCCGAAACCACCGCCGCGTACCCGGCCTCCCGCGCCCTGTCCACCACCGCCAACGTCTGTGTCAGCGTCCCAACCTGATTCATCTTCACCAGCACCGCGTTCGCCACCCCGTCAGCAATGCCCCGATTCAGCCGTGCCAGATCTGTCGCGAATAAATCGTCGCCCACCAGTTGACTCATCCGCCCCAGCCGCTGAGTCAGCAGTTTCCACCCATCCCAGTCGTCCTCAGACAGCGCATCCTCAATCGACCGGACGCCGTACCGCTCCACCCACCCGCTCAGCATCTCCGCAACTGCGCCCGCATCCTGCCGCCCGAAATGCGTCGCCGCAATGTCGAGCGCGATATCCATGTCGCATCCGGACGCATCTATTGCGTCCCGCAGCGTTGCAACCGCGTCTTCATTCGACGCCAGCAGCGGACCCCATCCGCCTTCATCCGCCACGCCTGTCAGAACGCACCCGCGCGCCCGCAGCAATTCTCCGGTCTTTCTGTGGACCCTGACCATCGCCTCGAAAACCCGCGCATACCCGCCTGCGTTTGTGCGCGGCATCGCCAGAAAATCCTGAAAATCCAGATTGCGCCCCGCGTGAAGTCCCCCGGAAATGATGTTCACCATCGGCACCGGCAGCTTTGCGACGCGTTCGCCAGCCAGATACTTCCAGAGCGGCACCCCGGCCCTGGCGGCACTCGCGCGTGCCACCCCGCACGAAACCGCCAATATCGCGTTTGCACCCAACCGGCTCTTATCGGGTGTCCCGTCCACTTCACAGAGCCGCGCATCCACCGCGCTCTGGTCCTCCGCATTCAATCCTTCGACCGCCGGACCGAGCACCTCATCCACGTTCCTCACGGCCCGAAGCACGCCCTTTCCGCCGTACCTTGCGGCATCGCCGTCCCGGAGTTCCCGCGCCTCATGCCGGCCCGTCGATGCGCCCGACGGTACCTGCGCCCGTCCCCTCGTCCCGTCAGCCAGCCGCACCTCCGCCTGCAAGGTCGGATTCCCTCGGGAATCCAGAATCTCCAGCGCCCTCACGCCCGCAATCTTCATCTGCTTTCGAATATCTCCTCAATCGATCGCGCCGGCTCCCGCATCAACCGCAACGCCATTCCTCTCGCTCGGTCGCGCATCGCTTCATCCAGATACTCCGCGGGCGATTTCCCGTCCACCCGTGCCAGCAGCAGGGCGGGGAGGTGATCCATCGCCGCTCCCGGAATCCACTCCGCCCCTCCCGGCAGCCCGGCCCTCAGCGCTTGCGTAAAGGCGGTAGCAAGCGAGCCCAACTCGCGCTTGAATTCCGGCATTGCAATAGACTTCATCAGCAGGTGATTCCACAAAAACGCGACATCGAACGCCGGATCGCCAAAGTGAACCACCTCCCAATCGATCGCCCACAGCTCCGCTCCGCCCACCAGCAGATTTTTGGGACTCCAGTCGCCATGCACCACACTGACCCGCCGCGCCCGCGATGCCGTAATCAGCCGCTCAACGTAGCCCGCCGCTTCAGGTCTTCGAGCCGCGGTGAACCGGTAATATGGGTCAATCCGAAGCTGCTCGAAGACCCTCTGGTCTCCAAACAACTCCCGCGCCGGGTCGTTCTCCCAACTCGCCCCGATCACCTGCGCCAGCAGTTCGCCCGCCCGTCTGGCATCGTCCGGATCCATCTCTCCCCGAAAAAGCCGCGTTTTCCACATCTCGGCTTGCTGCGGAGCCGCCTCCATCGCGATCGCGTAATTCTCCGCGTCTTCCGCCAGCACCGCCGGGATCCGGCCGCCGCGCACCCGGCCCGAGAGCCAGCGCATCGCCGCCGCCTCCCGGAAAATTCGCCCCCGGTCCGAAAGCCATTCCTCGTTCACTCTCAGCCGACCCAGGGATTGCTTAATCACCGCGCGAAAATCCAACCCCTCCGCCAGAATCACCTTGTTCGATACCCCTCCGCCCAGCTCCACAAAAGTCGCACCGGCGCCCGCCAATCCGCGCGCCGACAGCCACTCCCCTGCATTTTTCGTCCCCAGTTCCATTGCCTGAAACATCCTATCCCGCCTTGGTCTCCTGTTTAGCGCCGTCTCGGTTTAAAAGAGAGACTTTTCCCGCGCGCCGGCACTATCAACCCGGATGCCCCTAACGTTTTCGACCCGTTCAACCGATCATTCCCCGGATGACATTGAACGCGAGGTCAAATAAATGAAAGATAGTTCCACCAAGCCGATCCTTATCTGCGATACCCAGCCCGTCGCCATCGAAGGCATTCGCTCGCTCCTCGACGGCAGCGGCGATCTGCGGTTTTCCGGCGGCGTTTGCTCCATGTCCGCTGTCCTCGAGCTGACCCGCACCCTCGAACCCGCCGCTGTCGTCATCGACAAAGGTTTCGGCACCCAGCCTGTCATGGATTTCCTCCAGCAACTCCGTGACTCCGGCAGTTCCACCTGCCCGGTCGTTTGGGGCAACGCCATGGGTGAATCTGAGGCATTGCGCCTCCTCCAGGCGGGTGCGCGAGGCATCCTGCGCCGTACCGCCGAACCTGAAATGCTGCTCGTCTGCCTCCGTTCCGTCACATCCGGCAATCGCTGGATGGAAGAGTGTATCTTCGGGAACCCGGATGCCCTCATCCAGCGCAGACAAATGGCTCTGACCGCCCGCGAACGCGAAGTCGCCGAACTGGTCGAGCGCGGTCTGCGCAATCGTGACATTGCCCGCAGCCTCGGCATTCAGACCGGTACCGTCAAAATCCACCTGAAACACATCTTCGGCAAAACCGGCGTTCGCGGACGCCATGGGCTGGCGCTGACCGGTCTTCGGCAAAAGGGGGATTTCCCGGTCACCCCGCATCCAGGTTAAAATCCCGGTGCGGTTCTTTTCTTTGGATTTCAAATGCGCTGATTATCTGAGCGGCGGTGACCGTCGCTCTCTTGGACGTGCTGACGAACTGGTGGCCGTGCTGCTGCGAAAGCCCCGGCAGCTCGGTCAGCTGATCGCGTGCCTCTGGCATGACGACCCGCTCATCCGCATGCGAGCCGCCGACGTCGCCGAGAAGATTTCCGTCCAAAAACCGGACTGGGTGCAGCCTTTCAAGTCGGAACTGCTCGGTCTCGCAGCCGAAACAAGGCAAATCGAGGTTCGCTGGCACCTGGCACTCATGATGCCCCGCCTCCGCATGAACGCCCCCGAACGCCGGCGCGCCATGGCCATCCTTCGCGATTACATGGAGGACAGAAGCTCTATCGTCAAAACCTGCGCCCTCGACGCTCTCGCGCGCCTCTTGCCCGACCCCCTTCCTTTCCTTGACGACATGGCCCGAACCGGCACCCCCGCCATGAAAGCCCGCGCGCGCAAACTCCTTAGCGCCCTTATCTCCCGACCCGGTACTCCCGCTCCGTATGCCCCTTCAACTGCGAAGGGTAGAAATAAACCTCCCGCAAATCTCCCGTTGCATACCGCGCAGCCTGATCGTTGAAATGCTTCGAATTCGGGTCACCACTTTCCCCGCCCGCGCTGATGGCCTTAGCCCTGACCTTATCCCCAAACTCCACCACCGCCACAAAGCTGTTCCCGCTGGTCCCGTACCATTTTTTTGTCCCAGGATATGACCGCGCGCCGAATGAAGCCAGCGAGCCCCAAACTGCCGACGTAAATCCCACCGGAATACTCGGTCCCGCATCGTTGAACGGCTGCACGATATCTCCGGTCAGCCTCTGAAACCGGTTGATCTCGCCCCAGGGCGTCTTCCACGAACCGAAATCCGCTGTCAGTTTGTCCGAAGCCGCCACCAGGGCCTGTAAGGCCTGCCCCGGTGGTCGGCGCCGAACTTCCGTTCCCCAAAACACCGCCAGCGAAGTCTCGACGGAACCCACGCTCCACCGCAGATCCCATTTCCTCAATAACCCGATCTGCTCGGATAATTTCCCACGCAGCGGATCTCCCGCCGGCAACTCGTCCCAGGCCTTCACCAAACCCGGTATCTGCTGCTCGAACCAGGGCAGATAGCTGTCGTAAGCCGCGGCAATCAGCGAATCGAGCGTAAAATCCTTCTTATCCTTCAACACCCTGATCGCGTGCAGGCCGCGCGCCGATTCGACCCCGCTCTCCACATAAGCCGGGTAGTCTTCCTTCTTAGGACTGCTCTCCCCCGCGGCCGACCACGGCCAGTTATTCGAGTTGTACAGCCACCCGCTCTTCGGATTCAGCAAATGCGGCGTCTCATCCACCGTGAGCAACCCGTTCCATTCCGTCGCCGCGGTGCTCCCGTCCACCGGCTTCGTCCAGTCGAACGTCGTGTCCCGCCGCGGGATAAAATTCCCGTGAAAATACGCAATGTCCCCGTCCGCGTCAGCGAAAATCGTGTTATTCGACGAGTTCGCTTTCAACTCCATCGTCTCCCGATAACTCTTGTAATCCGTCGCCTTAGTCCTGCTGTAAGACTGCTCAAGCGCCTTTACCGGCTCCTGCATCAGCCGGATCGCAACCCACTTCCCGTTCGCCTGTCTGATCACCGGTCCGTGATGCGTCCGATAAACCGTGAATTTCTTTTCCGCCATTCCCCCGGTGGTCTTGTACGGCACCGTAATCTCCGACACCAGCATCGGCCGCTCTTCATTCGCGTACTTATAGAAGTACTTGTCACCCCTTTTCACCACCGTCTCCAGGTATTCGTCCACGGCGTCAACCCCGCTCGACGTATGCATCCAGCCTGCGTGCTCATTGAACCCCTGATAGATAAAGAACTGGCCCCAGGTCACCGCGCCGTAAGCGTTCAGGCCTTCCCCGCTGACCATCTGCAGTTCAGAACGGAAAAAGAACGAAGTATGAGGATTAATCAGCAGCAGCGCATGGTGCCCGGCCGTATTTGAAGGTGCGATCGCGATCCCGTTCGACCCTCGGGGCTCTGCGTCTTCCTCCCGCGCAACCCCGGCAAGGGAAGCCGTGGTCTTCATCGCCGCCCCGCCATAAAACGCCTCCAGCTGATTCAGATTGACCCGCTCGATATCCCCGCCGATACTGCCTTCGGTAAAGCTCAGCGCCATCCACGGCTCAAAATGCCGAATTGCGCGCGGCTGTACTTTGGGGTGGGTGGCGAGGTAGTAATTCAGCCCGTCGGCGAATGCCACCATCAGCTTTTGCAGCCATGCCGGACTCGCCGCATACTGCTTCTGCAAATCCCCGGGCTGGATAAAAAGCTTCATCCGCAGATCCTGATAAATCGCACTCTGCCCTTCCGCCTCCGCCAGCCGTCCCATCGCGTTCAGATAGTTCGTCTCGACACGATTGAAATCGTCTTCGGCCTGCGCATAAACCGCCCCGAACACCGCATCCGCATCGGTCTTGCCGTAAATATGTGCAATGCCCCAGTCGTCCCGAACAATCCTCACACTCCGCGAAGGGGCTGCCTGCAAAGCGCACGCCGCAAAGATTAAACCCAGCTTGAGAAACTTCATCGGTATCTGCCGAGGGTACTACGCCCGGCGTGTACGATTAACAGCACAATGCGCGGAGACCGTTGCGGCCGAAGCCGGCTTGAGAACTGCTTTCCGACGGATGAAATCTCGCGTCACGATCCCATCGCCTGCATCGATGTTCTCTTTCTCGCAGCAACTTCAGGTATTCGCACTCGCATTGTGCCCGCGTCCTGTTCGGGTAGTCCCGCAATCCTTTACCGCATTAAGTTTTAATCCTAAAATTCGAGCATAAACGCAGAACTCGTGGGTCTGCGCAGAGGCTCCATGTACAACCGATCCCCTAAAACAGCACGTCTCGCGGCGCTTGTCGCCTGTCTCGCGGCTCTGCCGCAGCTCGCTTTTCCTCAGATATCCGCAACTCTCAGCGGCACCGTCACAGATCCGGCGGGAGCAACTATTCCGAACGCCAAAATCACGGTCCGCAATCAGGCCACGGAAACTACCAGAACGGCGACCACCAACGAATCGGGTCTGTTTACCTTTTCGGCGCTCGATCCCGGAACATATACGGTCCGGGCGGAAGCCAACGGATTCCAGCCCTGGGAAGTCGCCGACGTGGTGCTCAACGCGGCCGAACAGCGTAGTCTTTCGACCGTACAAATGGAACTCGCCGGTCAGACGCAGGCCGTTACCGTCAGTTCGGAAGCATCTTCAGTCACCGTCGATACAGCTGAACGAACTACCGTGCTCAGCAATGCCGAGATTTCGCGGCTCTCCACGGTCGGCCGTGATGCGACGGAGTTGTTGCGTATCCTTCCCGGTGCGGTCGTGCAAACCGGCGTCGGCAATTCGCCTTACTACACGGGCACGCTGGCAGGCATAGGAAACTCAGGCGTAGGTTCTTTCGCGATTAACGGTACACAGCCGAATGGCGCGGTTTCCGAACTCTCTGACGGCGCAAGCGTCATCGACCCCGGCAACAACGGAGCAAACACGCAGTCGCTCAACACCGACATGATCGCCGAGGTCACCGTGCAGACCGCGAACTTCGGCGCCGATAGCGCGAAGGGTCCCGTGGTGATCAATTCCATCGGCAAGAGCGGAACCGCCACGTTCCACGGCGAAGGCTACTTCTATGCGCGCAATTCCGCGCTCAACGCCAACGCCTACGCGAACGTGCAGTCGGGCCAGCCCAAAGTTCCCGCTCATTATTACTACCCGGGCGGCAACATCGGCGGTCCGGTGCTTCTGCCGTGGCTGCATAATTTCAACGCAAAGAAGAAGCTGCTGTTCTTCGCCGCTTTCGAAGACTACCGCCAGCAGTTTGCGGGCAATGGCGGCAATCCGCTGCTCTCATATGTGCCCACGCCTGGTATGCGCACCGGCGACTTCAGCCTGCAGTCGATCGCCGCGCTGTGCCCCAATGGTTATTCCGCCGCTCAGCAATATTGCGCGCAACCGACAGGAACGTTGCCGAACGGCGCAGCCATTGTGAACGGCCAGATTCCGGCGAGCCTGATCGATCCCGGTGCCGCTGCTTTGATGCGGTTCATTCCCGCCGCAAACGCAGTTGCGACATCGAACGGCGGCTACGATTACGTCCAGCCTTATTCCGAAATCGCCAACGGATGGCAGTTCCACGCGCGCCTCGATTACAACATCAATGACAACCACAAGGTTTTCGTCAGTCTGAACCGACAGGTCGAAACCGATACCGAGCACGTGAACAAATACTGGGTTGGCGGAAACATGGTTCAGTACCCGAGTCCTCTCAACGCCAACGACAGCTCCTGGACTCTCTCCCTCAACTACACCAGCATCCTGAGCCCCACGCTTACGAACGAGGCGATCGCGACCGACGTCTTCTTCAATCAGCCCTCGGTTTTCAGCGATCCCGCGGCCATCCAGCGTTCGACCTTCGGTTACCCGGCCAGCTACACCGGCTTCTTCGCGAACGGCGTAAACCAAATGCCTGGAATCGGCAATTTCGGCGCCAGCGCCGGCCTGGGTTACATCGTAATGGAAGGCCTTGGGCAGAACGGCACCGTCTTTTCCAAAAAGGTCTCGCCCAACTTTCAGGACAATATGAGCTGGGTCAAGGGCAAGCATTCGATGCGCTTTGGCGGCTATTTCGAGCACACGGCTAACGCGCAAACCGCCACCGGCGTTCCCACCAACGGGCAGTTCTCGTTCGGAAACACCGGAACGTGGACCATCAACGGCCAGCCGTACACCGGCACCGGCAATTCGATTGCAAACGCTCTCCTCGGCCTCACCACTAACTTCACCCAGGCGAACTTCGCGCCAGTGACCAGTCTCTTCTACCGAACGGCTTCTTTCTACGCGCAGGATGCCTGGAAGATCACGCCCCGGCTGACCCTGAACTACGGCATTCGCTTTGAGCACATAGGTCCGTGGCTCGACGCGCACAATATTGGCATGGCCGTGTTCCAACCCTCGGCTTACAACCCAACGGCCGCGGGAGGAACCTTCACCGGCCTCACCTGGCACGGGTTGAATCCGAACATTCCGAACTCCGGAATTTCCAATTACCCGACCCTCTACACCTCGCCGCGCTTCGGCATAGCCCTCGATGTCTTCGGAAACGGCCGCACCGTGGTTCGCGGAGGTCTTGGCCTCTACCGTTATCAGGACTCTTACAACGCCTATGCCAGCGCCGTAACAGAAGGGCAGGGCCAGGTGACGCGCTCCACAAATCAGAACCTCACCATGGCGCAGATTCAGAGCTTTCAGGCCTCATCCGGCGGCAAGTTGAGTCCGGGCTCGCTCGGCGCGGTCACCGTTGTGGATCCGAACAATACGCAGCGCCCGGAGACGGTCGCATATAACTTCACCATCACGCAGCGCGCGCCCGGAAATTCGGTATTCGAAATAGCATACGTCGGCAACCGCAGCATCCATCTGCTCAACAGCGGCGCCCTCGCGAACGTGAACCTGATCCCGGTCGGAGCGTTCTTCCATCCTGACCCGATCACCGGTGCGGCCCCGACCCCGAACAACCCCACGACGAATGATTACCGTCCCTACGCCGCCTATCAGAGCATCACCCAGCTTGCAAATAATCAGTGGCAGAAGTACAACTCGATGCAGGTGAGCTGGGCCAGGCAGCGCGGCTGGGCCACCTACAATCTGAATTACACCTTCAGCAAGACTATTGGTGTGGCTTCCACCAACGATCCGTTCAATATACGCAACGATTACGGTGTTCTCGGCTACGACCGTACCCACGTCTTCAACCTGTCGTATGCCTTCTCGCTCGGCACGCGCATCCACAGCAACAACTTCGTAAACGGAGCGGTCAACGGTTGGACGATCTCCGGTATCACCGCACTGCAAAGCGGTGTGCCGCTGCAAACCAACGGGCTGAGCAGCGCCAATCTGGGCCTCAGTTGTCAGAACTGTTCGAGCAGCGCGCCCGTCGGCGGCAGCTACTACCTTGGCACCTCCGATATCTCGTTGCAGCCGCTGGTGACGTGCGATCCGCGCTCAAATCTCGCGACGAACCAATACGCGAACGCCAGTTGCTTCTCCATCCCCGGAATCGGCTCGAACGGCCCCGTGCTGTTCCCGTACACGATTCGCTCACCCTGGTTCCTGAACTCCGATGTCTCGTTGTTCAAGGACTTCCACATCACCGAAAAGCATGCCGTCCAGTTGCGCTTCGCGGCGTTCAATTTCCTGAACCACCCGCTGCCCGCGTTCACATCGAGCACGAACCTCGCGCTCCAGTTTACGCAGAATGCATCCGGTGGGTTCACACCCAGCAACGCAAGCTTCGGCTTCGCGAACACGAAGGCCAATAACCGCGTGGTGGAACTGGCCATCAAGTATCGCTTCTGACCCGGTTGGGCATAGTAGCGGCTTATGCCGCAATCGGCATCCTGGCCGCGCCTGAAGGCGATTTCCCGATCCGTTTCGCGCCTCGGGAGATCGGCTTTCGTCTGGACAGCGGTGAAACGGCAGTCAAACACGCCCCCGCCACCATGGCCGGGGGCGTCGCCATTTTCGACTACAACCGCGATGGCCGCCCCGACATTTTCTTCACCAACGGAGCAGACCTTCGCACTCTGCGCAAAGACGGCCCCCAATATCGAAACAAACTCTTCCGGAATGACGGCGGCGGCCGTTTCACCGATGTGACCGAGCAAGTCGGGCCTTGCCGGCGAGGGCTACGACATCGGAGTCGCTGTTGCGGATTACGACAACGATGGCCAGCTCGACCTCTTTCTCGCCGGCGTCCATCGCAACACCCTCTATCACAACAATGGCGATGGCACGTTCTCGGACGTGACCGCGAAATCCGGGCTGACCAAACCGGATGCCGGAATCGGGCCCTTATGGAGCGTCGGCGCCGTCTGGGCTGACGTCAACAACGACGGTTTGCTCGACCTCTTCGTCGTCAACTACCTGCGCTGGGATTTCGCTTCGGAACCGGTTTGTGCAACCGCGGGCGCAGCGGATTATTGCCACCCGAAGTTCTATGAAGGATTGCCCAATCAGCTATTCCTGAACCGCGGCAACGGAGTCTTCGAAGACGTGTCGCAAGCCAGCGGCATCCGCGCCCACATTGGCAAAGGAATGAGCGCGGCAACCGCCGATTTCGACCGCGACGGCCTGCCTGACATCTTTGTCCCGAACGACAAACGATTCAATTTTCTTTTCCGGAACCAGCCGCGGACACTTTGCGGAAACCGCGTTCGAATCCGGGGTCGCCGCGCCCGAAACCGGTGAGTTCATCTCCGGCATGGGTGCCGATTTTCGAGACATCGACAATGACGGGCTCCCCGACATCGTCGTCGCAGCCCTGAACGGGGAAAGCTTTCCACTCTTCCGCAACCTGGGACACGGCCAGTTCGAAGACGTTACCGCCGCCTCGGGACTCCGCTCATTAACCCTGCCCATGGCCGGTTTCAGCGTAGGAATCTTCGATTTCGACAACGACGGCTGGAAAGATATTTTCGCCACTTGCGGACAGGTGGAATCGCTCGTTCATGGCGGCAACCCCGTAAATCAGTTCAACGCTGTGTTCCGAAACCCCGGCAAATCCGGCAAGTGGACGGCCGCCCAACTCACCGCCAGGCCCGCAGCGCGGCACCGGGGTTCCGCATTCGCCGATCTGGATGGAGATGGCCGGATCGATATGGTCGCGACCGCACTCGGCGCACCCGCCGAAATCTGGATGAACACCACCGCAAACGCAAATCACTGGATTGAATTCGCCTTGCGCGGCACCCGGAGTAACCGGGATGGAATCGGCGCCGAGATTGCCATCGTCACACCCGCCGGCAAACAGTTCAACCACATGACAACGGCCGTGGGTTATGCCTCCTCCAGCGCCGGTCCGGTCCACTTCGGACTCGCCGGTCAGCCCACTGTCACCGAGGTATCGATCCGCTGGCCTTCAGGCGTAGTCCAGAAGCTCACGAACGTGAAAGCAGACCAGATCCTACCGGTGATCGAGCCGCGTTAACCTGTCCACGATCCCGCGTTCGCGCAGCCCGTCCGCCGGACGCTTGAGCCGGTAATACAAAGACGCAAGTTGCACGTGTGGCTCCAGCCATTCGGGCGCTGACTTCGCAGCGGCCTCGAACGCCTGGGCCGCGTCCTCCGCCTTGCCCTGGCTTTTCAGAATCATCCCCTCCTGATACCTCGCCGCAGCGGACCCTGGCCGCATCCTGAGCGCCGCAGCCACAAAGCGGTTGGCCGAATCGGCGTCGCCTTCGCGCACTGCCAGAGCCGCAAGATGCAGATCCGCGTCGAACGCATGCGGGTCAAGCTCCACAGCGCGCTCAAAAGATCCACGTGCCCCGGCATAATCTCCCAGACCCTCGCGCGCAATTCCGTCGAGCGTGTACGCATCAGGCAGTTTCGGGTCCAGTTCCAGCGCACGCCGGGTATGCGCCCGCGCCCCAGGATAATCTTCATCCGCCAGGGCTGCCTCAGCCTGCAGAAGATTTGTGCCCGCCGTCTCGCCGTGTTGCAGAAGGCGATCGAGCGTCGCTTGCCCGGCGCTTCGCTGACCGTCACGAATCAAAGCAGTCCCAAGGATGTAGTCACGCGCCGGGTCCTGCGAAGCCGCTTGCGGTGAAAGCAATTGAATGGCGTGCTTATAGTTCCCGAGCCGCAGATCGCAATCGGCTTCCAGAACCAGCGCCTGTGCATTCCCAGGCTGAAGCGCGCGAACCTTCGCGAACTGCTCGGCCGCGCCGGCCAGCTCACCCGACTTGTACAGGGCAAGCCCCAGATTCAAACGCGCCGAAGCGTTCTCGCCCACCTGCAGAAGGGAACGATACTCCGCCGCAGCCTCTTCATACCGCCCCGCCGCAGCCAGCGCGGCGCCCAGATTAAGATGCAACGCGCCGAGTTCCGGCCTTTCCCGAAGCAACTCGCGATAAGCACCGATAGCGGCGTCCAGGTCTCCCGAGCGCTGCAGCGCGAGCGCCCGCTCAAAACGCTGCTGCAGATCGGCATTCTGTGCGCAGCACAAAGCCGCCGCGCTGAACCAGAACCAAAGCCTAAAACGCCACACCTTCAATTGTCCCGCCAACCATCAGGCGTCGCAATTTGGATAGACAGCGCTCAGCTTTTCACTTCAACCACGACCGCTTCCATCGGCTGATCGCTGTTGTTCTCAATCTTCTGCGACCCCGCCGGAGTCCACGAAGCATCGCCGAACTTATGCTCACCGCTGGGAGTAAGGTAAATCGTCACAAAGTTTACCGCCTCTTCAAAAGAAGCAGTAGATTTATGGGCCGCCAGTTTCACACGTGAAACCCGCACCTGATCGTTATCTATTTCAACCTTGAACCCCTTCGGCGCAGCCGGCAGCGTTTTCCCTGAACCGGGCTTCTTCAGCTCCACTTCAACAATGTTGAAGGGATCCTCGCTCACCACTTCCGGCGCGTGCATCCCCTCCGCTTTACTGAACACAACCTGGTTCGGCTTCCACGTGAACACCGCCGGAGCGCGCCCGTCCTGATATTCGAATCGCTGTTGCCCAGCCTGCAGATAAACCATCACGCGGTTCGGCTTGTGCTCATGAAATTTGCCTTTCACATGCGGCTTTTCGAGCGCCCGCATAACTTTGACCTGATCGTTGTCGAACAAAGCAGCCGAGGGCTCAACCGCAAGGCACGTCAACACAGTGCCGAATACCAAAAGCGAACTCTTGAAGGTAGGTTTCACGATCAACGATTCTATACTGATTGCACCCATGGAACACTCGGAGGAGCACTACCGGTCAAGCGCGGCCGTCCGCGATGTAGTGATTGGCATGTCGGACGGACTTACGGTTCCTTTCGCCCTCGCCGCCGGTCTTTCCGGCGCGCACGTCGCACCGTCCGTCGTCGTCCTGGCCGGCATGGCGGAAATCGTAGCCGGCTGCATTGCCATGGGCCTCGGCGGATACCTCGCCGCCCGGACTGACGCCGAATATTACGAAAACGAGCGCCAGCGCGAAATCGACGAGACGCGCGCTATTCCCGAAGAGGAAGCGGCCGAAGTCGCACGCACGTTCGAGGGCTGGGGCCTCACCGACGCCCAGATCGAACCCATCGTCGCGGCGATCACATCCGATGAAAAGCGCTGGGTCGATTTCATGATGCGTTTCGAACTCGGCCTCGAGGAACCCGATTCAAAACGCCCCGTCATCAGCGCCGCGACCATAGGCATCGCCTACGTAATCGGCGGGCTCATTCCTCTCGGGCCCTATTTCTTCGCGGCTTCCGTTCAGGAAGGCTTCGGAATTTCCGTCGCCGTCACGCTCACCGCTCTCCTGGTCTTCGGCTGCATCAAAGCCCGGTTCACAGGCATTCCACTCCTCCGCGGCGGGCTGCAAACCGTCTCAATCGGCGGATTGGCCGCTGCGGCCGCCTTTTTGATAGCGAAGGCATTCCGCTAGGAGGACTATTACGTTACGCGATTTTAATCGCATTGCGCCTGCTCAGCCCTCTGGTTAGACTAGGAAAAGTGGTTCATAAGCATTCATCCAACGCACATACAGGGAGGCCGCAAAGGTGAGCATGTGGAATAAGAAAGAAGAAACACCGGCGCCGCGTCCGGTCAGCGCACCGCCGGCACCCGCAGCACCCGTTATATCCGCACCAGAATTCAGGAAGGAGCCCGCACCAGTGTCGTCTACGCCTTTTCGAGTACCCGAAGCAGATCCGCGGAACACCGCGACCATCGGCAAAGCAGTAAAAATCGTAGGCCAGATTTTTACCAAGGAAGACCTTTACGTCGATGGTGACGTGGAAGGCACGATAGAGTCTCAGGACAATAAAGTCACCATTGGTCCCAACGGCCGCGTTCAGGCCAGCATCCGGGCCCGGGAAGTCGTCATTCTCGGCCAGGTGCAGGGCAATGTGGAGGCTTCTGACAAAGCGGACATTCGGAAGGATGCCAAGCTGGTCGGGGACATCACGACGTCGCGCATCAGCATCGAAGACGGCGCTTTGTTCAAAGGCAGTATCGATATCAAGAAGGCTGAGCCGAAACCCGCCGCTCCGCCCGTGACGTCGGCTCCTGCCATGTCCGCGGCGCCTGCGGCAGCCTCTGCCGTACCGGTCGGCGCGGGCGCCGGCGGGATCAAAAGGTAATTGCGGGAGAGGCTCTTGCTACCGGAGAAACTGCGCTCTATATTCCGCAAGGAAAGTGAACCTGTTTCTCCGGCAGGCGCCGCCCGCATTTCGCCACCCCGAAAACCGTCCAAAGCCGCTGCTCCTGTCACTCGTCAAAGCCGGGGTCAGGAGCAGTTTTTTTTCAATATCCGCGACATCGTCGGACTTTCCATTCTCGATTCCGCCGGAGCCAATCAGGAAAACATCAATTTCCTCACCAGCCTCGGCCACAAGGTCTACTCTCAGGACATTGTCCGCAGTCTCGACGAAGCGTTCGGACCCGACCCGGCCGAACAAACGAATCCGAGCCGCATCGAATACTTCCTGAAATCGAATTTCGATTACCCGCCCGATACTCTCGACGGCGTTCTTCTTTGGGATTCGCTCCAGTTCATGGGTCCGGCGCTCCTCGCCGCAACAGTCGATCGCCTGTTTGAGGTGATGCGGCCCAAGTCCTATCTGCTCGCCTTTTTCACCGCGAATGAACGCGTGCTCGAAGTCCCCTCCCACAGTTTCCGCATAGTGGATAACAAGAACATCCGGATCACAGAGCGTGATCTCCGCATTTCCGGGCAGGTCTTCAACAACCGCAACCTCGAAAAACTCTTCAGTAAGTTCGATTCGGTCAAGTTTTTCCTCACCCGCGACAGCCTGCGCGAAGTCATCGTCCGCCGCTGAATCCCGTCAGCATCCAATAAGTAAGATGATTCAAATACGAAAAAGTAATGAGCGGGGCCACGCTCAGCACGGGTGGCTCGATTCCTGGCACTCGTTCTCCTTCGCGGATTACTATGACCCGCGGCACATGGGTTTCCGCAGCCTCCGCGTCATCAACGAAGACGTGATCGCGCCCGGCATGGGGTTCGGCGCCCACGGCCACAAAGATATGGAGATCCTTACCTACGTCCTCACTGGTTCGCTGGCTCACAAGGACAGCATGGGACATGAGGAAAGCCTGGGACCCAACGAAATTCAGCGGATGTCGGCCGGTACCGGCGTCCGGCACAGCGAGTTTAACGGTTCGAAAACCGATCCCGTCCACCTGCTGCAGATCTGGATTGAACCGGCCTCGCTCAATACACCGCCCAGCTACGAACAATTTGGGTTCGATGCGGTCGAAAAGCGCGGCCACCTCCGCCAACTCGCCGGACCAGAAGGCGGCGCGGGAGTCGCGCGAATCAACCAGAACGCCCGCCTCTACGTTTCCGAACTTGCGAAAGGCGATGAAGTGCGGCACGAACTCGCGCCCGGGCGTCACGGGTGGGTGCAGCTAATTCGCGGCGAAGTGACGATAAACGGAAAGTCTCTGACTTCCGGGGACGCGGCTGCCGTCAGCGATGAAAGCGGCCTCGCAATCTCCGGAACCGGTGAAGATTCCGAGTTTCTGCTGTTTGACCTCGCCTGACTACTTCTTGGTCGCCGGGGCGTCCGCCTTCGCCTTGGTCTTCTTTGCGGCAGGTTCTTTGGCGGCCTTAAATCCGGCCTTGTTCGCGTCGTCCGTCGTCATGAACTTGCCGCGTTTCGTCTTGCCGTAGAACTCGCCGCCGGAGTGGTAAACGCCCGTACCGGTGTTGACCCAAACCATCCCTTTAGCCTTAGCGGCTGCGATATCTGCGTCCGAAGGCGCGGGCGTCGCATCGGGTGCTTTCTTCGAAGCCTTGCCGGCGGTTGCGGCAGCCGGTGCCTGCATCGCAGACACAGGAGGCACAAACGAATACAACAATGCGGCCGTAAGGGCGAGCCTCAGTTTCATATGTCTCACCTTACAATGCTTCCGGGGCAGATCCTAGTGTTACTGAGACCTTAAGTGTGCGTCCGTTACGAACCACCGTAAGATCCATCCGGTCACCGGCCTTTTTCTGATTCAGAGCGCGGCGCAGCGAATCCTGATTCTCCACCGGCTTGCCGTCGATCTCAGTGATCAGATCGCCGCCGATGCCAAGTTGCAGCATCCCCGCGATCACGCTGCCGGTCGGTCCCTTCAATCCTGCTTCTTCCGCCGGCGACCCGCGGTCGATACTCTGCACCAGCAATCCGCCCGACGCAGGCAGCCTCAGAGCGCGCGCCAGATCCCCTGCAACCGGATAAGCCTGTACTCCAAGCACCGGCCGCGAAATGTGTCCCGTCGTTCGGAACTCTTCGAGCATCGCCTTAGCCCGATTAATCGGCATTGCGAAGCCGATCCCGATGCTCCCCGCCTCGCCGCTCGCGTTCTGAGGACTGTAAATCGCCGTGTTGATGCCGATCACTCCGCCGTGCGAATCGAGCAGCGGCCCGCCGCTGTTGCCGGGATTAATCGCCGCGTCCGTCTGGATCAGCCCTTCCAGATTATTGCCGTCTTCATTCTGCAGACTGCGCCCAAGCGAGCTTACAATGCCCGTCGTCAGCGTCCCCTGAAGCCCGAACGGATTGCCGATCGCCAGCACCTTCTGGCCCACCATTATGTTGTCCGAATCCCCGAGATGCACAATCGGCAGCTTGCGGTCGGCATGAATCTGCAGCAGCGCAAGATCGTTGCGCCTGTCGATGCCCAGCACGCGGGCTTTATATTGTTTCTGATCTTTCTCGTCTGACAAGGTGACGGTAATATTCTGCGATCCGCTGATGACGTGGTTGTTCGTGATGATCTCACCGTCATCGTTGATGATGAAGCCGGAACCCATTCCCTTTCTCGGATACACCTGAAAGAAGAAATCGCGCTCATAAACGACGCTCGTCACGTTGACCGTCGCCAGCCGGTTTGAGCGATAAACGTCGATGTTGTTCTGCTCGTCGGCCCCAAAGCCCGACCCGTGAGCCGTCACCGGATCCGACCACAGCTTTCCCTTCGCGGCAATCGGGCTGATCAGCCGCTGCAGATTCCAATTGGCGCGGGACGTTGTATACCAAAAACCTCCCACCAGAATCAGCGTAAAGAGAAGTGTCCGTAGTCTCATGCAGGCAATATCCTCAGGGCTTTATAGACCATTTTAGTCTGACGCAGAGTCTCCTCTTTCGTGCCGCTCGTATCGATTACGAAGTCGGCAAACCGCTTCTTTTCCTCCAGCGGCAACTGAGTGCTCATGCGCGCCAGAATCTCGGCTTCGCTGGCCTTGCCGCGCCCGAGCGCGCGTTCGATCTGTTGTTCCCGCGTCGATGCGACCACAATCAGCTTGTCGAAATCCCGCGCCGACCCGGTCTCAATCAGGATTGCCGCCACGTAAATAGTGATCGCGTGTGGGTCCTGAAGCCGGATACGCTCAAATTCCCGCTTAGCCAGTTCGCGCACGGCCGGATGTACGATGGCATTCAAGCGCGCCAGCGCTGCCGAATTATGAAACACGATCCCCGCCAGCCGCGGACGGTCGATACCGCCATTCACCGTCAGAATTTCCGGCCCGAATTCTTTCACAATCGCGTGATATGCCGGTTCTCCCGGCTGCATCACCTCGTGACCTAGTAAATCCGCCTCCACAACATGCGCGCCGAGTGCCCGGAACGCTTCTGCCACAAACGTCTTGCCCGATGCCAGCCCTCCCGTGAGGCCCGCGATCAACACCGCCGCTCAGCGGCTTCAATCGAGTTATGCATCAGCATCGCAATCGTCAGCGGACCCACTCCGCCCGGCACGGGCGTATATGCCGAAGCCATCCGAGCCATATCGCCAGGATGAACATCTCCCACCAGCGCGCTCCCGCGCTTTTCGAAGCCCGCCAGGCGCGTTGCGTCCAGAATCCGCCGTGCTTCCTCAGGGTTCGTGATCGTGTTCATGCCGACGTCGATCACAATCGCTCCCGGCTTAATGTAGTCTGCCGTAATCATGGCCGTCCGCCCGATCGCCGCAACCAGAATATCCGCACTCCGGCAGACTGCGGGAAGATCGCGCGTCCGCGAATGGCAAATCGTAACCGTCGCGTTCTCCTGCAGCAGCAGCATCGCCATCGGTTTACCGACGATATCGCTCCGTCCAACCACAACCGCATTCTGACCCGAAATCGGCAGCTTGTAGCGCTTCAGCAGCTCAATCACGCCCGCCGGCGTACAAGGCCTGAGTCCGGGACGCCCCGTCGACAACAGGCCGACATTATACGGATGAAAGCCATCCACGTCTTTCTCCGGCGCCACGGCCAGCAAAACTTTCTGGGCATCCACCTGAGCGGGTAGAGGAAGTTGCACCAGAATGCCGTCGATTTCATCCCGCGCGTTCAGAGTACCGATCAGGTCCAGCAGTTCAGCCGTCCCGATCGAAGCATCCGGGGTAATCGTCTCGTTGTAAATCCCGAGTTCACCCGCTGTCTTCGTTTTGTTCCGGACGTACACCTCAGATGCGGGGTTGTTACCCACCAGAACCACAGCTAAGCCGGGAGGCCGGCCTGCACGCGCCCGCAGCGCTTCCACTCGCGGCCCGCATTCGGCCTTGATCTGGTCTCTGACGTGGTTGCCGTCCAGAATCAAAGCCATTTAGTTCAGCGCCTTCAGGTAGCGATAGAAGAAATCGACGCCCTCGTAGAACGAAGACACCCGAATGCGCTCATCCTTGCCATGCGCCCGGTCGTCATCATGGTCGATCGCCACTTCGCCGACCCCGAAGCTTGGCATTCCGGCCGCCAGCGTGTATTTGCTGTCGGAAGCGCCGGTTTGCATGCCGGCCACCACCGGAGCGCCCGGCCACAGGGTATCCGCCACTTTCTCGAGAGGTTTGACAACGTCAGCCCGCGGTGAGACGGGCTTCAGTCCCGCGTCGGCCGGAGCCTGGTCGAGTGCGCTCGCTGAAGCCGTATCGAGGTAGCGGACAATCACCTGTGGATCGTTCAGCTTTCCGATCAGTTCTTTGCGCACTTCCTCCGGCGAATGGCCCGGAAGAATCCGGCAGTTCACAATCGCCTGAGCTGTCTGCGGCAGCGCATTGTTTGCGTGTCCGGCGTTCAGACGCGTTGGCACGCAGGTGGTGTGCATCATCGAGTTATAGTGCGGGTCGGCCGAAAGTCTGGCAATGGCCGCGGCGTCCGGCGGATTTTTAACAACGCCCTTCATATCGGGAGTCCCCGTCTTTTCGAAATACCCGCGCGTTACCGGGTTCAGCTCAAACGGAAACGGGGAGTGTTCCAGCCGCCCCAGAGCATCGGCCAGATGATAAATCGCGTTATCCGGCGGTGGAACCGAGCTGTGTCCGCCCTTATTCGTGACCGTCAGTTGAAAATCCGCGTACACCTTCTCCGCCGCGCCGATTTCCACCACCATCGGCTTACCTTTTTCCGTGTCCACGCCACCTGAATCGGCGTTCAGAACGAAGTCGGCGTCAATCAGATCGCGGTGGTTCTTCAGCAGCCAGTCAACCCCGTTGGCCGTACCGCCCTCTTCATCCGAAGTCAGGGCGAGAATCAGGTCTCGCGAAGGTCGGTAACCCTCCTTTTTGAAGCGCAGAAAGGTAGTGATCAGCATCGCGTCGCCGTCTTTCATGTCCTGCGTGCCGCGTCCATAAAAGTAGCCGTCTTTTTCGACAAACTTGAATGGGTCGGTGGTCCAGTCTTCGCGCCGCGCCTCGACAACATCCAGATGGCCCAGAATCAGAATCGGCTTGAGAGAACGGTTCGTGCCGTGCAAGCGGACCACAAGGTTGCCCTTATTCGCCCGCCCCGGCGGAACCAGAATCTTGACGTCGTCGGCGGGAAAGCCCGCGTCCGTCATTCGCTTCGCCACCGCCCGTGCCGCCGCAGTGTTATCGCCTGCCGAATCGGTGGTGTTGATTTCAATCAGTTGCTGAAAAACATCGCGCGAAAGCCGGCGCGAGGCGTCGTCCAACTGGGCCCATCCAGGCGCCGTTAACAGCAGAAGCAAACATCCCGATCTCACCATCATGTTCATTGTCGTATGCAGGATAAGATGACACTTATGCGACTAATCTGCGCGCTCCTCCTGCTGGCCGCTGCCAACACCTTCGGGGCAGCCGACCGGACCACGCAGGTCAACGCGGTGCTGCTCGATCAGAACGACTTCCCCTGCGACAACTGCCTCTTCGGCATGAACGACTATTACTTCTGTTTTCAGGCCGGCGATAAAATCCTGGTCGGACACGACAAGGTCAGGACTCAGATGAGGCACAAAAGCCCGGTCGGTTTGATGGAAGTCGGCAAGCCCGTGCCCCTTCGTTTCGACGACACGTTTATCTGGGTGAGCCCCCCAGGCTCGAAGGAAATCAGGCTGAAACAGGACTACACCACCAGAATCTTCCTCAACAACAAGTCCTGCAAGGCCGCCACTAAGTAAGAGAAACACGGTAAGAACTGCTATAATAGGAAGTTATGGAAGACCGCCGTGTTATCAACGACTCCTATTATTGTGGGCGGATGAGGGCCGAAGGCCCGATTTCCGTCCTGACCACGACTCAGTATGTCGTGGCCGAATACGATGAACGGACGGGCGATATTCGCTGGCAGCGGGTTGTCAACGCGAGCCAGAAAGAAGGCATTCACGGCTGGCTCCGGGAACATTTCCCGGTCAAAGCCGAGCCGATAAAGCCTGTCGTTTCCAGCCGTAAAAAGCACGCCGCACTCGCCTAAGCATCTGATTCTAAATCGTTAACAACCAAAGGGGCTATGGCATCTCGCCATGGCCCCTTTTCTTCTTTACCTGAAAATTCCGGTGTGGCCCAGCGAATACCGGCCCGGCTGCGGGTATACGCACAGCCCGTGCGGTCCCTTCCCCACCTTGATGCGCGCCAGCAGTTTCCCGTCATTCGTGTCAATCGCGTAGACTTCGGCGTGGTATCGCCCCGATAACCAAAGCACCTTTCCGTCCGCCGAAACACCCCCCATGTCGGGACTGCCTCCGCCCGGTATCTTCCATTTTTTGATCAGTTTACGGGTGGCAAGGTCGAGCACCGACACACTTCCCTCGCCCCGGTTCGAGATGTAGAGGACCTTCGAATCGCGGCTCACATAAAGCCCGTGAGCGCCAAGGCCCGTTGGGATAAACCCAATCCGCGTAAACGTCACCGGGTCGATCATGTAAATCCCGTTCGCGATCATATCCGCAACGTAGAACGTCTTGCCATCGGGCGACGTCTTCACGTCCTGCGGCATCCCCTTCTTCTCAAGACTGATCATTCCGACCACTTTGTGCTGCGCCACATCCACCTTCACCAGGTGCGACGAATACTCGCAGCTTGCAATCAGAAACCGCCCGTCCGCCGTGAAGTCCATATGGTCGATGCCCGGACAGGACACCGGCACTGACTGGATCAGCTGCATCGTCTGCGGATCTAGAAAGTTCAGCTTCTGCTTGCGCTCGGCCACCACGATGGCGAACTTGCCATCGGGTGTGTAGTACATGTTGTACGGATCTTCCACCGCAATGGTCTTGCCCGGCTTGCCGGTCACCGGGTCGATGTCCGTCGCGCTGTCCCCCAGATCGTTAATCACCCAAAGGCGTTTCCCGTCGTACTGCGGCACAATGTGCTGCGGTTCATGCCCGCCGCTGTTGAAGTGGCCGATAATCTTGTAAGTCTTTGGATCGATGACGTCAACCGTGTTGCTGCCGCTGTTCGGCACGTAAATGCGCGCCGGAAAATTGCGGACGGTTTCGTTCAGGTTTCCCGCATGGTCCGCGGCGTAAATGTCCGATGGGTCCTGCACCGGAGGCATACCCGGAAGCCCTGAAGACTGCTGCGCGTGCGCGGAACAAACCGCAAAAACGCCCGCAAACAGCGCCGCCGCCGGGCAAAAATATCTCAAATTCATTGTTACTTCGATTCTATCTTGAGGGCAAAGTAGGCAACCGTCTGTCCGGGCTCCAAAATGAACTGGTGCGGAACATTTGCAGGCACTCGCACAATGTCGCCCGGCGAGAGCTTGTGCGCTTCACCGTTCCGAATGGCCGACCCGCGGATTTCGTTCGCCTGAGTCGCGTGGCCGTCCGCAATCGTGCCGCCCACCAGCAGCGTGGCCGACCCCTGTTCGATCACGATAAGATCGATCTTGGTCTTGTGCAGTTCGGCCTGGCCGCTGGTCGCGCGGCGCCACAGCGAAGCGGACTGATTGCCGAACGCTCCCAGGGTCTTGCCTGCAATCGTTTTCGCGTCGGGACTCGACGCCAACCGGTCCGACCCTGCTTTAAGATCGGCCGTCGACCACACCTGAACCGGGCTCGCCGCAAAGGCCGTACTGACCAGGAGACTTGCAAAGAAAATGCGCACAGTCCGATCTTATTTGACGCCGCTTCGCCATCTGTAATAAGCTTCTGCCGACGATGGATTCCCTTACTCGCCGACACGCAATGGCCGCTCTGTCAGGCTTTCTTGCCGGCTCCCCGTTGCTCGACGGCCAAATCGATCCGCAACGCGATCGCAGCCGCGTTCCGGGTTTCAACGAACTCTTCACCACCTTCGATTTCGAAGCCGTCGCCTATTCGAAACTCCGCCGCGCCGCTTACGACTATCCGGCCTACGGCGAGGGCAGCGAGTTCACGCTGCGCCGCAATCGTCAGGCCTTCGATTGGGTAGAGCTGGTGCCGCGCCGCATGGCAACCGACGCACCCCTCTCCACCGAAACCGAACTGTTTGGCTCGAAAATGGCATTTCCTCTGATCGTCTCGCCCACCGCGGGGCACGGCCAGATCCACACCGACGGTGAAGTCGCCACCCACAAGGGTGCTGCCGCCGCGTCGAATACGGTTATGGCGGTCAGCAACAACACCAGCATCCCCTTCGATAAAGTTGCCGCCGCCGCAGCGAGCCCGTTATGGGTTCAGCTTTATCCGAAACTGCAGATGGATGTGAACCGGAAATACCTCGAGGACGCGCAGACTGCGGGTGCCCGCGCCGTCGTAGTCACCATCGATCAGCAGGCCTCGTATTACGAACTCGCGCTGCGCGACCGCAATCTCGGAAGCATCATTCCATCCCGTCGAACCGGGTCCTTTCAGCCTCAATACAGCAACCCCTACCGAGTTCCCGATAACAGGCTTTGGTACGAATGGAAGTTCTTCGACGAAATTCGGCCGTTCGTAAAAGTCCCCATTCTGGCGAAAGGGATACTCACGGCAGAGGATGCCCTCCTCTGTCTCGATCACGGCGTCGATGCCATTTACGTTTCGAATCACGGAGGCAGATCGCTCGATTACGGACCGTCAACCCTTGAAGTTCTTCCAGAGATCGTCAACGCAGTCAAAGGCCGCATCCCGGTGATTTTCGATAGCGGCGTCCGGCGCGGAACCGACATCCTGAAGGCCCTTGCACTAGGTGCCCGCGCGGTGTGTGTCGGCCGTGTGCCGCTATGGGGCCTGGGAGCGTTCGGACCCGGCGGAGTGCAGCGAGTACTCGAAATTCTCCAGGCGGAACTGGTTCAGGCCATGCGCGACTGCGGCTGCTCTTCGCTTGCTGCCGTCGATAGAGGCATTGTCCTGACGCATTTCTCCTAACCGCATGACTTCTCTCGAAGAACTGGTAAATATCCCGGAGTTTGAAGGCATCGCACGGGAGAAGCTCAACCGCGAGACTTACGCGTTAATAGCCGACGGTGATCGCGGCATGTTCGATCGCATCACACTGCGTCCACGCCTGATGGTGGATACCCGCAAGCTCGATCTGACGCTCGATCTGTTCGGCCAGCGCATGTTCGCCCCGATCCTCGTAGCCCCGGTTTCGCGCCATCAGCGCTTTCACCCCGAAGGCGAACTTGCCACAGTTCGCGGCGCGGCGGCCGCAAAAGCGGCGATGGTGATTGTGGACTCTCCCGGCCTGGCGCTTGACGCACTCGTCAAAGCGGCTGACGGGAACGTCTGGTTTCAGCCCGACGCAAAGTGGGATGCCGATCTTTCCCGCACCCGCGCACGCGCCGCCATATCGGCCGGCTGCAAAGCCATCTGCGTCGGTCCTTCTTGGGACTGGAGTTCGCTCGATAAATTTCGCCAGGGGCTGACCGTCCCCGTCATCCTCAAGGGCATCATGAGCGCCGACGAAGCGCACACAGCGATCACCCGTGGCATCCAGGGTCTGGCTGTCTCCGGTTACCGCGATAGCTCGAGCATTGGCCTCGCGCCGTCCATCGAAGTCCTCTCGGGCGTCGCGGACGCCGTAGCCGGAAAGATTCCGATCCTGATCGATGGCGGCTTCCGTCGCGGCAACGACATCCTCGCCGCGCTGGCAATGGGTGCGCGCGCCGTGATGATCGCGCGTCCCGTGATCTGGGGCCTGAGCGGCTATGGCGCCGAAGGAGTCCAGCGCGTCATCGAGATGATGCAGACAGCCCTCGCCCGCGATATGGCAATGTGCGGAAAGATCGATCTCAAAGCGCTAAACCCGGCCGTTCTGAAAATCCACGCGCCCCGTTAGTTCACGACGCTCAAACAGCGGGGATAGCACTCGTACAAAACGCGCACTTCTTCGCCTGGATAGGCACTTCGCTCAGGCAGTCCGGGCACTTCTTAGTGGTCGGGTCGGCCGGCGGTTCCTTGCGAGCACGAGAGACCAGCGCATTCACAGGCAGTACGACCAGGTAATAAATCACCGCCGCGATGATCATGAAAGAAACGATCGCGTTGATGAAGTCTCCAATCAGGAAATTGCTGCCGTTGACCGTAAACTTAAGCGCCGAAAAGTCCGGCTTCGCAAGCACGGCGGCGATCAGAGGCGTGAGCAGGTCTTTGGTAAACGCGGTCACCACGCCTCCAAACGCAGCGCCGATGACAACGCCGACCGCAAGGTCAACCACATTCCCCCGCAACAGAAACTGCTTGAATCCACCTGCCATTAAGCGCTCCTTAGAAACTGGCCCAGCCGTTCCATCGCCGGTTCGAGAATTTCGCGATCGGCTGCGTAACAGATACGGATCGAACCCTCACCGCCCGCGCCGAACGCGACGCCCGGTGCAACCCCTACTTTAGTCTCAAGCAGCAGGCGTTTGCAAAAGTCGAACGAATCCGTCAGCCCCTCCACGCGCGGAAATAAATAGAACGCGCCTTCAGGGCGGGGAACTGTCAGCCGGGGCATCTGCCTCAACTCATCCATGCAGAAATCGCGGTTCGCTTTGAGGCGCTCCAGCATCGACGCGACTTCGGGCTCCCCGTCGCGCAACGCCGTTTCAGCGGCCTTCTGCGTGAAGCTCGGCGCATGCGAAATGATGAACTCATTCAGTTGCGTGGCCTTGGCCGCCAGGTCCGCGCGCGCCGCCACCCAGCCGATTCGCCAGCCCGTCATGCAGTAACTCTTGCTGAACGATTGAGCCACAATAACCGCGTCGTCGCGGGTCGCCTTCCGCAGAATCGAAGGAACCGGAGTTCCCAGCCGATCGGTCTCAAACCACAGCCGCTCGTAAACTTCGTCCGCCAGGAGCCAGAGACGGTGCCGCCGCGCGAACTCAAGCAGCCGCTGCTGGTCTTCATCCGTTGCTACCCAGCCAAGCGGGTTCGAAGGCGACGTATAAATCAGCAATCGCGTGCGGGGCGTGACAGCAGCCTCGAGCGCTCCCCAGTCGATCTCGTACCGTTCGCCACTGAGCGGCTGTGGAATCTCAATCGCCTTTGCATTCGCCATAGCCACAATCGATGAGCCGTTCGGCCATGCGGGAGTCAGTACAATCGCTTCGTCCCCCGGATCGAGCACGCACCGAATCGTCACGTTCAGCGCCTGAACGCCCGAAGCCGTAACAACAATCTCGCGCCGCGGGTCGAGCGTGACACCCTGCATCCGCTGGTAGTAATCCGCCAGCGCCTCGCGCAACGACAGCAGACCCGCATTCTCCGTATAAAACGTATAGCCGGATTCGAGCGCCTGAACGGCCGCCTGCTTTATATATGCGGGCGTAGGCTGATTCGACTCGCCGAAGTAGAGGCGCAGCACGCCATCCATGCGGAACGCGATCTCCGCCAGTTCGCGGATGCGCGACGGAGGAACGGCGTGAACGGATTCCGCAAGCCCGGCTGAAGTGGAAGAAGGCACAGGCGCATTTTCTCACTGTGAACGCGTCCGCACATCTGTGCATGCCCCGGCATGATGCCGATCCGCGCATCCATTCAATCTGCGGCACTTACTTATTGGTCCACACAGTGCGTATGTCTGTTGCAATGACAAGCCCTCGCCCCGAATCCACAATGGTTTCGATCACCATCCACACCGTGCTCATCGCTCTGTTGTTACTCGTGTCGAAGCAGGTTGTTACCCCGTTTTCCGAGATGCGCCCTTCCGCCAATGTTTCGGCGCTCATCTCACTTTTCATCCGCAAACACGCGGCGCTTTCCATTGGCGGCGGCCATCAGCCGCTTCCCGCGGCTGCCGGATATCTGCCGAAGATTGCCCCGCAGTTCGAGATATCGATCGAAGCCCCGCCTGACGCTTTCTTGCCCGCCCCCAACCTCCCCGGCCTCGGCAATCCTCTTGGCAAGTTCACCAACGGCAGCGCGGGCACAGGCGGTCTCCTTGGGATCGGTGACGGACACGGCACTGGCGCGGGTGACAACACCATCGGAACCGTCTACCGCGGCGGCAACGGCGTCACGCTGCCTGTGCTGATCCGCCGCGTTGACCCGGAATTCAGCGAAGAAGCGCGCAAAGCCAGGCATTCCGGAATCGTGATCCTTCATGCCGATGTTGACTCCACCGGACGCGCCCGCAACATCCGCGTTGTACAGAGCCTCGGCATGGGTCTCGATGAGAAAGCCGTCGCCGCCGTTTCCCAATGGCTGTTTAAACCGGGGACGAAAGACGGCAAGGCGGTCGCTGTATCCGCCAACATCGAAGTTCGTTTTCAGTTGCTCTAAAGCATGATCGCGCCCTGGCGAATTCCCAACCCGATCGCCTCCGCGCGGCTGCCGGCGCCAAGTTTTCCCAGCAGTGCCGAAACATGAAACTTCACCGTGTGATCCGAAATCCCGAGCCGGTATGCGATCTCTTTATTCGCCAGCCCTTCGGCGATCATGCGCAGAATTTGGGTTTCGCGGGCCGTCAACCCGGACGCAGCCTGCGAGACGGCGGCACCGGTCGTGCTCTCGGTAGTGAGCACGACCAGGTCCGCTGCCGCTGCCTGAATTGCAATGCCAATCTGTACCTCGGACGCATGCCACGGCAGCACTCCGCGCGCTCCCGCCTGGATCAGCGGCCGCGCCGCGTTATCGGTCAGCAGCACTAATGGAATGCTTTCAAGCACGTGCAGCGCTGTGGCCGCATCTTCATCCGGCGCAACCTGCCAGAGCACCACAGATGGCTGCAGTTCCAGCGCCTTCTCCACCAGGTCGGCCGGATTCACCGAACCCGCGGCCTTGCACAGAGGCAACTGCTCCACCAGCGATCTCAGTCCGGCGCGGCTCACGAACGAAGCTGCGGCCACCAGCACTGACGTCATGTCAGCGGCATCCCCTTCGAGGCCGCTCAGCCTGCTCCGGCCGTTCACCCGGCACGATCTGAAGTTCCACAGGCGCGCCGCCGCGCAGCAACCCGGCGGCAATCGTCTTGCCCACCTTGTCGCCTCCCAGTTGAGCCTGCACGTCGTCCGTATCCGTCACCGGATGCCCATCGAGCGTCAGCAGAACATCTCCCACCATCACACCGGCGCTTGCTGCCGGACCACCCGGCTCCAGGCTCAGGATGATCAGCCCTTCCCGCCCATCCGGAAGTTGCACCGGATGAAAGCCGACTCCCAGGTACCCGCGCCGTACGCGGCCCCCGGCCAGCAGATCGGCCACTACACGCGTCACCGTCGCAGCCGGGATCGTCACGCCCGAACCGCGCGTCAGCGCCGAAGTATTCACGCCGATCACACGGCCTTCCACGTCCACCAGCGCGCCTCCGGAGAAACCCGTGTAGATCGTCACGTCAGGACGAATGAATCGCTCGATCTGACCGCCGCGCCATGTTTGCCACGCGCCACCCACCGCGCTGACCACACCGAATCCGGCGCTGATGGCGTTCTCGCCGCGTCTGCCCAAAGCCAGCACAAGGTTTCCCGGCTTAATAGATGCTTCGTCTGCGAATTTCGCCTCAGTGGGGTGCTCGCCCGTAATTTTCAACACCGCGAGATCGGTCCCCGCGTCACGCCCTGCCAGCGTTGCCGGAAGGTTCGTCCCGTCCGGAAGCGTCACCGTAATCTCTTCATTCCGCCGAAGCGTGTGGTCGGTCGTCACCACAACTCCGCTCTGCCAATGAATGCCGCTCGAAGGTACGTGCGGCCGTCCATGCACTGCGACCACCGCTTTCCCGCCCGTTTCCACCGCCTGCGCCAGTTCGCGCGAAAGAGCTGCTAAAGGATTTTCTGTTGCCATGCTTCCAGCTTGCGGCGGATGCGCGCATCTCCGCATCCGCCATTCGGGCAGGTGAAACGGGCAGGTGGCCGGCGCCTACAGCTTCGGATATCGCAGCACTGTGAGGCTCGAAAGCGCCAGCGAGTCGGTGCTCCCCGTCGAAATGCGTCCCCTCAGATCCAGCTTCACTCCCGGCTGTGTCGGCGAGGTCACAATGCCTGGCAGAAAGCTCAGCAACGTTCCCCAGCTCTGCACCGTGATCTGCGCGCCGGAAGCATCGATCGACGACCCAAGGTTTCCAACCACCGACGAATCCTGCGCGCCGCCATGCCGCGCGACAACCGTCGTCGTGCCCCAGTTGACCTGCAGATCGAATCCCGACGCCGTACCCGTGTGTACAAAGTTAAACCGCACTTCTATGCGGTCGCCCGGCCGCAGTGACCCCGCTGGAATATCGCAACTCCCAAGCGATGTCCACACGGCCGTGTTCACGCTCCGCCCGTTCGAACTGCACAGCACCTGCGCCAGAGCGCTGTTGTGCGATGACCCTGCCGACTGGATCGCACCGATGTTCCCGCTCGAAGGATCGATCCGGTACGAAGCCACCAGCGTGTCCCCGGGCTGCGGAACGGCGCCGTTGACGAACGTGAGCGTCGGGCCAGTCATGTTGTAGTCGAACCCGGCCTTCATATACATGCCGTTGCGGAACATCAGCAGGCTTGTCCCGCTGGGCGCGTTCGCCAGCGTGAACGTATTGTTCACCCCGTCGACAATGCCGCCCGGAGTCTCCGCGTCGAAGAACTGCGACGTCTGCGCTCCGCACGCCCCCGTCGTTCCGTCGACGTAAACGCAGTCGCCGATATTTCCGACAGCCGTTTCAATTTGCCCGTTCGTATTGATGACCGCAACGCTGCCGGTTCCAAAGCCCGGCCCTTTGATCGGCCGCACCGCGAGGTCAGCGCTCAGCCCCACCACTGACGATTCAAGAATCGGCGTCTGATTGCCCGTGGACGACTGCCCTCCCGACGAGTCAGCGTGCCTGTGCGAACCGACGCCACCGTCAACGGCTGCGCGTTCGCCGGCACCGACCACGTTTCGGTGAACTGCTGGCTGCCATCGCTTTGGTACTGCACAACATACACGTTCGCCGGAGACTGCGCGCCGGCATTCGGTGCAAGCTGCACCTGCAAATTGCCGTTAACAACGGTTACGGTCTTACTCTGCTGAATGACCGTCCCCACATTCACTGCGTCGAAGGTCTTCCACTGGATGGTCAGCGTTCCTGTAAACCGCGTGCCGTCGGCCTTGAACAGATTGTCCTGAATGGTTGTCAGACCCGACTGCGCGGTCGCCATGGATAGCGCGGCGAACGCCAGCAGGATGCCGCGGAACGGCGTAGATATTTTCATCGGTGTCGATTGCTCCTCACTGGCCTGGTTTTACCATCGGGAGCCGCCAAACACGCTTCGGCGCAACGGCGAAATTGCCGCTAAGTGGAACGTGCCAAAGAGCTTGAAATTATTTGAGCGCCGCGTGACTGTAAAGCCCCGCGGAGCGTATGTAGGCGATCACGCTCGCAGGAACCGGCACCCTGTCGTCTCCACTGGCAAGGCGCTTGCGGATCTCCGATGAGGATTCCGGCAGACTCACACCGGTCAGTTCAAACACGCGTGCGCCGGACGGAATCGCATACTGCGCCCCAGGCCGGTTCACGACGATGAACTCGACATCCGCCACCACGTCCTGCCACCGGTACCAGCTCCGGATATCGGCAAAGGCATCCGCCCCGATCAGGAACGCCAGCGGACCGGCGCCCGCCGCAAGCAGCTTTTCAATCGTCACGATCGAATAACTTTTCGCCGTGCCCGCCTCAATCCGCGACACTTCGAACGCTGGCTCACCCGCGCAGGCCAGCTCTGTCATGTGGATACGTTCCTCATAACCCGCGTGCGGACCGTGAGACTTGTGCGGGGGATTGGCAGCCGGTACGAACATGATCTTCCCCACATGGAACGCAGACATAGCCGCGTGCGCAATTTCGAGGTGGGCGTTGTGGATGGGATCGAAGGTGCCGCCAAAGAGCACCGTTTGAGCATTCATCAGGCAGGCTTCATTCAGGCAGAGCAAAAGAGAGGGGGACAGACCGGGCAGCCTGTCCCCGCATCCGGACTACGTGCGCTCGATCTTAACCGAGTTCACCTTTACGTCTTTGTTCGGCTTATCCTGGCTGTTCCGCGGCACCTTCGAGATCTTCTCCACCACGTCGTACCCTTCCACCACTTCCCCGAAGATGCTGTGCTTGTTATCGAGCCACGGCGTGGCCGCAACCGTGATGAAGAACTGGCTGCCGTTGGTGTTCGGCCCCGCGTTCGCCATCGACAACAGACCCGGCTTCGCGTGAGTCAGCGACGGATGGAACTCATCGGCGAACTTATAGCCCGCATCTCCGCGCCCCGTTCCCTGCGGGCAGCCGCCCTGCACCATGAAGTTCGGAATCACGCGGTGAAAGATGAGCCCGTCATAAAAGGGCTTGCCTGTCTTCTTTCCTTCCGCGAGGTCTGTGAAGTTCTGAACTGTCTTCGGCGCTTTGTCCGCGAGCAGCTTCACCTTGAAGCTTCCTTCGCTCGTATCGAACAGCGCGTATGTTTCGTTTGCCATAAGCCGATTCTATCGGCTCTACATCTGCGAGCACTGCTTGCGCGCCGCAAGCGAGGCCAGTTCGTCCGCGCGATTGTTGTCTTCGTGCGACGCATGGCCTTTCGTCCATGACCACTGCGTGCTGTGCCGGGCCACCTGCGCGTCGAGCTCTTCCCACAGATCGCGGTTCACCACCGGCTTCTTCGCCGCCGTCATCCAGCCCTTTTTCTTCCACCCCGCGACCCATGAAGTGATGCCGTTCTTCACGTACTCGGAATCCGTCACCACTTCCACTTCGCATCGCTCCTTCAGCATCCGGAGCCCTTCAATAGCGGCCTGCAGCTCCATGCGGTTGTTGGTCGTGTGCGATTCACAGCCGTAGATTTCCTTCTTGTGCGCGCCGTAGCGGATGATCGCCGCCCAGCCTCCGGGCCCGGGGTTCCCGAGGCATGCGCCGTCGGTTATGAGTTGAACTTTCTTCACCAGATTCATCTTGAACTACGCTTCACCGCCGGAGAGCGAAAAACACACTCTGAAACATTTTTCAACTTTTTTGGTTTATCTTTTTGCAAATTCGTTTCATAATGATGTGCAGGGAGAATCACCACAATGGCAACAACAAAGAAAGCAGTAAAGAAAGCCGCCGCAAAGAAAGCGGCTCCTGCAAAGAAGGCTGCTCCGAAGAAGGCTGTCGCGAAGAAGGCAGTTGCAAAGAAGGCCGTCGCGAAGAAGGCAACGAAAAAGAGCTAGTCGTTCGGGAGCAGGTCTGGCCCTTTGTTTCGGGCAGACCTGCTCTTTTTTTGTGCCCGCGGTTTTGTTTCGATACCCTACAGCCGCGCCCAGTACAGGTACGCGATCATCGTCTTCCCGTCCACAATCTTGTTGCTCCGGATCATCTCTGCAAACTCCTTCTTCGTGAACCACCGCGTCTCGATCCGCTCATCGTCCATCGGCTTCGCTTCGCCCGCCGTAAGCTCCGTGGCGAGGTAGATGGTCATCTTCTCTTCCACATAACCGGGGCTTGGAAAGAACGTCGTCAGCTTCTTCCACTTCTTTGCGCGCATGCCCGTCTCTTCAATCAGCTCGCGCTTCGCGGCCTGCGCCGGCGTCTCGCCGTCATCCACCTTGCCCGCCGGCAGTTCCCACAGATACCGGTCGGCGGGAAGGCGATACTGCCGCACCAGCAGCACGCGGTTCTTCTCATCCACCGCCATCATCACAGCCGATCCGTTATGCCTGATCACGCTGCGTTTAATCGCGTAGCCGGTCTTGTCCGATGCTTCGTTCTCTGTGACGCGGAACAGCCCGCAGTTATAAACTTCCTTCGACTTTGTGATCTTCATTGAGGTTTGATGACTTCGAACTTGCCGATCTTTTCAAGAGCGGGCGCAAGCTTCGCCGCATCGCCCACCACTACGATCGCGTCATTGTCCGTCCTGAGGTACTTCTGCGCGGCCTGCTGAATCTGGTCCGGCTCCACCGAGTTGATCTTCGTCGTGTACGTTTCCAGATAGTCTTTCGGAAGATGCTGCACCTTCATCTGCGCCAGTTCGTCGGCCAGCGATGACTGCGGTTCCATGCGAAGAAGAAAGTTGCCGTTCGCAAGGCTCTTCGCGTTTGAGAGTTCCTGCCCCGCAACAGGCTCTTTCGCCATGCGGTCAAGGTGATCTATGACGCCCTGCAAAGCATCCGCGGCAACTTCGTTGCGGATCTGGGTCACCGCGGAAAACGTACCCGCATCGGCGAACGCAGCCACTTCGGAATGCACATCGTACGCGAACCCGCGTTTCTCCCGGATATCTGCAAACAGCCGCGACGCCGGGCCGCCCCCGACAATTACCGATCCGATGAACTCCGGGAAGTAATCTGTCTGCGCGTGCGATGCCGCCACCTTGCCCATGCGCACGTCCGCCTGAACGGAACCTGGGCGGTCCACCAGCACCAGCCGCTTCTGGGCGGTCGGCGGCACGGCGGGCTTGTATTCAGGCACAGGCTTCGATTCCCACGATCCGAACAGATCCGTAATCGACTTCATAGCCTGGGCCCGCGCGGGCAGTTTGCCCACCACAATCAGAAACGCGTTGTTAGGCACCAGAAAGGTATCGCGAAATTCCATCAGTGCTTTGCGGTCCATCTTGTCTATCGAAGCGGCTGTCGGAGCGACCCGGGAGTAGGGATGCTCTCCGAAGACTGCGCGACGAAACTCTTCATTCGCCAGAAAGGCAGGCTGTGAATGCTGCACATTCAGAGTCTGCTTGCGGTTCTGTTTCTGGAGCGTAAGTTCGCTTTCCGGAAACGTCGCATCGCGCGCCACATCGGCAACCATTTCCAGCAGCTTCTGGAAATTCTCCGCCACCACACTGCCGCTGATCACCAGTTGATCGGCGCCCGAAGCCGCGCCCATCGTGGCGCCCATGCCATCCAGTTGCTCCCCAATCTGCTGATACGTTCGGGTCCTGGTACCCTGCTCCAGCATCGAGGCGACCATGGCTGCAAGACCCGGGATCTCCTGCGGATCGCGCTTGTTGCCTGAAGGGAACACAAGACGAATCGTAGCCAGAGGGATCCGCGCGTCGTCCGCCATCAGGACGGTCAAGCCGTTGGGCAGCTTGGTTTCCGTGACCGGCGGCAACTTATAGGGGCGCGCCTCCTGCGAGACGGGCGCTTTGGTCCGGTCGAATGCAGGCTGCTTCGTCTGCGCGCTCAGCGGGAGACACGCGGCCGCTATAGCCGCGCCGATTGTTACGGCGGCGATCTTCTTCATTTCGAATCTCCTTTGGTGGCTGCTGCTGCAGGCGCGGGTGGCGCGGGCTGAATCGTCATCACATCGCGGCGGCCCGCGGTCAGATACTTTTTGGCCGCGGACTGCATCTGAGCTGAAGTTACTTTGAACAACGAGGCGAAGTCTTCGTCGAACAGGGCCGGATTGCCGTCCATCAGTTCGTATTGGCCAAGCACACGGGCGCGGTCGAGCGCGGTCTGCAGGCTGCCCGTCTTCTCGTACCGGAGCACTGCTTTCACCCGGTCGAGTTCTTTCGCGTCCACGCCATCTTTGGCGATGCGATCGATTTCTTCCTGATACTGATCCACAATCTGCGCTGCCGTGAAGTTTGGCTTATAGAGCAGGAACGCGGCATAGACGTTCGGATCTTTATAGTCGTAGGTACTCTCGAACGGCCACCCCAGCCCCGATTGCACCTGCAGGATCGATTGCTTGCCTTTGATCATGTCGAGGTTCACTCGCGAGCTTTGACCGCTGGTCAGCACTGAATCGAGCATCGTGAGCGCGAACCAGTCCTGCGAATGACGCGCGGGCCCGGGCCAGCCGACAATCACGCCGGGCACGCGGGCATGCGGATCCGGTACGGTCTGCGTCTTACCTTCCGCCCGCACCGGCTCTGTAAAGTCGGGCCGCTTCGGTTGCGGCTGCGCGGGGATGTCGCCGAAGTACTGCTGTACCAGCTTCTTTGCGTCAGCCGCCTGGAAGTCTCCTGTGATCACGAGCACCGCGTTGTTCGGGGCGTAATAGGTCTTGAAGAACTTCGAGACGTCGTCCACCGACGCGGCATTCAGGTCTTCGAAGGACCCGATCAGCGAGTGCGAACTCTGGAAGTTGCCGTAGATCATGGCTGGCCAGCTGTCGATGATCGCAGTCTTGTAAGGCTGATTATCGAAGCTCAGCCTGCGCTCCTGCTTTACGGCCTCTTGCTGGTTCTTCAGGTTCTCCGCCGTTATTGCGAGACTGCGCATCCGGTCCGATTCGAGCCACAGTGCGAGCCCGAGTTTATTCGAAGGCAGTTCTTCGAAGTAGTCGGTGAAATCGGGATGAGTGGAGCCGTTCATCACGCCGCCGTTATCCTGGATGTACTTGAAGTGTTCGGCCTTTTTCACGTTCGCCGAACCTTCGAACATCATGTGTTCGAACAGGTGCGCAAAGCCGGTCCGGCCCTTCTCTTCGGACCTTGCCCCCACGTCGTAAATGACGTAAACAGCGATCACCGGCACCGCGGTATCGCGCGAAAGAACCACTCTCATGCCGTTCGGCAGCTTGTATTTGTCGAACGGTATATGCATGTCTGCGGTGGCGGCGTAACCCGTCCCGGCAAACAGCACCAACATAGACAGCAACATTCTTTTCATTGTTTTTATTCCCTGAAAGTTCTTAACTCACGCGCAAACTGAGCCGCCGGATATGTGTTGAGTATAACGTCGGAAGCAAGGCCGCCGCGCCTCGCGGTAGCGATGCCATAGCGCATATTTAACAGATGTTTCGGATGATGAGCGTCAGTCGAGACAATAAATTTCGCGCCCTTGGCGGCCGCGGCCCGGACATGATTCGCACTCAGATCAAGCCGTTCGGGACTCGAATTGATTTCGAAGCGCACCCCGCGTTTGACCGCTTCGTTTACCACCCGATCGAAGTCGAACGTAAATGGATTCCGGTGCAGCAGCAGCCGCCCGGTTGGATGTCCCAGTGCTGTGAGCCACGGACATTCAAGCGCGCGCAGCAGCCGGTCCGTCATCGCTTCGGGCTCAAGCGTCATGTGACTGTGCACGCTGCCGATCACAACATCGAGTTCCGCCAGCGCGTCCCATTCGATATCGAGCGCGCCGTCTTTCAGAATGTCGCATTCGAGGCCGGAGAAGATGCGGATCCCGAGGTGGCCCGATTCGTTCAGGCTTCTGACTCTGCGCGCGAATTCCACCACGCGCGCTTCGTCGAGCCCCATAGACATCGCCATGGCTTTTGAATGATCCGTAATCGCGATGTACTCGTACCCCAGAGCGCGCGCCGCCTCGGCCATCTCTTCGAGCGTGGCGCGGCCATCAGTAGCCGTGGTGTGCATGTGGAGGTCGCCGCGAATATCCGATTGATTGACCAGCGACGGCAGCGCGTGGGCTTCCGCAAGATCGATTTCCCCGCAGCTCTCGCGAAGCTCGGGAGGGATCCAGTCCAGCCCGAGCGCTTCATAGATGCCCTGCTCGGTGGCCCCTGCTACGCGTGTGTCGTCGTCCGCGCGAAACAGGCCATACTCGCTGAGCTTGAAGCCCATGCGAATGGCGCGCTGGCGTAGCGCAACGTTGTGTTCTTTGCTGCCCGTGAAGTACTGCATCGCGGCGCCAAAGGTATCGTGATCCAGCGCGCGGACGTCCACCTGCAGGCCCTCGCGTCCGAATTTCACGCTCGTCTTGTTAACGCCCCGCCCAAGTACTTCGTGAACCTTCGGATGCCCTGCCACGCGGTCGAGCGCGGCAGCCGCATTGGGCCCTGTGATCAGGATGTCGAGGTCGCCGATTGTTTCCTTCCCGCGGCGCAGGCTGCCTGCCGGTGTGATGGCTTCGATGCCTTCGAGATCGGCCAGATATTCCGTCAGTTCACGCGCGGTGGAATCGGCGAAGCTCAGCAAAAAACGTCCGCTGCGTTCCTTGTACTGCGTGATGCTGCGCAGCACCTTTTCTTCGAGCTTCGCCCCCATGCGCGGCAGTGTGCGCAGCTTTTGATCGCGGCACAGTTGTTCCAGCTCGTCCATTGACTGGATGCGGAAATGCTCGAACAGCAGCGCGATGCTCTTCGCGCCGAGCCCCTGGATTTTCAGGAACTCGAGCGCGCAGGGCGGAAACTTCAGCAGTAGCTCATCGCGCGTGTCGAAGCTTCCCTGTTCTTCGATTTGCTTCAGCACGGCGGCCAGCCCCTTGCCGATGCCAGGGATCTCAGTGACCTTGCGCTCGGGGTTCGCGAGAATATCGGCAATGCGTTCGGGATAGCTTTCGATAGCCGCAGCGCCGTTGCGATAGCTTCTGATGCGAAACGCATCCATGCCGGCGATTTCCATCAGGTCGCCGGTTTCGTACAGAATGCGTGCGAAGTCGCGGTTTTCCAAGCTTCTTAGTTTAGCTTTTGGATGCGGGACGGTAACATCGGAAGCGGCGATGCGGGAAACCACAGTCAGCAGAAGCGCTGCGCAGGCGGTTGGGCGGTGTTATGGCGCATTGTTCTTTGCCGGGTTTGGCGGAGCGTGGCTGCTGTTGTCCGCCTATGCTTTCGGCAGGCTGAACAGAATCGGCGCGGCAGGCATCGGCTTCTTGGTTCTGGTCTTTGCCGCCATCGCCGTCCGCCTGATGCGCCGCGGAACCGGGCCTGCTTTGAATGCCGTTCCGGCAAACGAGCAGAGCAGTAACGATCGCAGATTTGGGATTGTCAATGCCGTCACCTGGGTGAGTGTCTTTCTGGTCTTCCAGGTCTTCCCGCGCCTCGGCATCAAAGACCTCGACATCCCGGCTGTTGTCTTCCTTGTGGGCGCACACTTCTTTCCGATGCCGCCGCTCTACAGGCATCGTTCGAATCTTCTACTCGGCGGGGCGCTGATGTTCTGGGCTGTTTTGTGTCCGCTCGTCTTCAGGGGTGATTCGATGATCGCGCTCGTGGCGCTCGGAGCGGGTCTGGCGCTTTGGACAGCGGCTGTTTGGGCGCTGATGACAGCCGCCCGCCTGCTTCGTTCAGAGATGCTTTAAAGGTGTACCCGAAGCACTTGAGATCTACGCGGTCGCCGGCAATCGCGACGCCTTCAAGACGAAGGCGCAAACGTTGCTCCAGACCGGCCTCGCCTGTCAGACGAACAACCCCTTTCGCGCCCAGCACGCGGTGCCACGGCAGAGCCTTGCCGGCGCGGAGAGCCCAGACGACCTGGCGCGCCGCCCCCGGGTGTCCGCTGGCTTCCGCCACCGCGCCGTACGTCGAGACTTTTCCTCTCGGAATGCGCCGGATCACCTTATATACGTCTTCGAACATGGGCGCAATTAAAGATTGAGCATCTCCCGCAGCCTTCGGCTCTGAATCCGGCTGACGGGGATTTCGCTGGCCTTCTTGTCGTCCATCCGGAGCTGATAGGTTGACTTGAACCAGGGCACCACCTCGCGGATTCGGTTCAGGTTCACCACATAAGAACGATGTGCCCGCCAGAACAATTCGGGGTCGAGCGCGGCCTGCAGTTCTTCAAGTGTTCGAAAATTCGATTGCCCTTCCACCTGCGAGGTCACCAGCGTAATCACCCCGCTCGTCGATGGTCGCGTAGACGAGTTCCCGAGGATCGACAATCATATTGCGAACGCCGCTCCGCACCAGCAGTTTGTTGAACGCGGCCGGGCGCGCGATCGCTCCGGCGCTTTCGGGCACGCGGTCCGACATCAGCCGGCGCGCTCGTTCCACCGTTTCTTCGAGACGCTCACGCTCCACCGGCTTCAGGATGTAATCCATCGCTTCGAGCCGGAAGGCCTCCACCGCGAACTGCTCCCAGGCGGTCGAGAAAATCACATGAGGCAGGTCGATCTGCGCTTCCCGAAGTTTGCGGACCACGCCCAGCCCGTCCAGACCGGGCATCTGGATGTCGAGAAAAACGATAGCCGGATCGAGTTTCTGAATGAGGTCGAGCGCTTCGAGGCCGTTCGTGGCTACGCCGATGACTTCAACGTCGCCGATCTCGTCGAGCAAAAAGCGCAATTCGTCGCGCGCAAGCTGTTCGTCGTCCGCGATGATTGCGCTGAGCGGCACGGTCGCGCGTGGCTTCATCGAACTGCTATTATAGCGAGTTGGTTTAATCCCAATCGTTTCATGCAATTGCACGTTCCGGCCTGCGGACCGCAAGGCGGAGTGTGAGAGGAGCTAAATCGTTTGTCAACAACGCCGGACGCCGCGCAGGACCAGAGTCTTAAATCCCCCACAACAATTCAGCCAGCAGCCGGGAAACTCGGCATTCTTATCCCTGGAATGGGCGCGGTCACAACCACGTTCATCGCGGGCGTGGAGGCGATTAAGCGCGGCATAGCGAAGCCGATCGGATCCGTTACCCAGCTCAGCACCATTCGACTCGGAAAGCGCACCGACAACAACACGCCGCTCATCAAAGATTTTCTGCCGCTTGCCCGCATCGAAGATCTGGAGTTCGGGGGCTGGGACATCTTCGACGAGAATTGCTACGAAGCGGCGATACACGCGGGCGTGCTCGACAAGCCGCTCGTCGAAACCCTGCGGGAGCCGCTCGAAAAGATCAAGCCGATGTCGGCCGTTTTCGACAGCGAATACGTGAAGCGCATCACGGGTCCCAACCTCAAGCCGAAAGGCTCGAAGATGGACCACGCTCAGATGCTGATGGACGACATCAAGAACTTCAAGCGCGACCGCGGTTGCGATCGTCTGTCGATGATCTGGTGCGGATCGACGGAAGTGTTCCATCGGCCCGCCGCGGTTCACGCGACCATGGCCGATTTCGAGAAGGGCCTGCAGAACAACGATCCGGAAATCTCTCCGAGCCAGATCTACGCCTATGCCGCCCTCAAAATGGGCGTACCGTACGCGAACGGCGCGCCGCACCTGACGGTTGACGCGCCCTGCCTGCATGGATCTCGCCCGCGAACACCAGGTTCCGATCTGCGGGAAAGACTTCAAGACCGGACAGACGTTCATGAAGACGCTGATTGCGCCGGGTCTGAAATCGCGCATGCTGGGCGTCGCCGGCTGGTTCTCGACCAACATTCTGGGGAATCGGGACGGCGAAGTTCTGGACGATCCGGGGTCTTTCAAGTCCAAAGAAGAGTCGAAGCTGTCCGCACTCGAACAAATCTTACAGCCGGATCTCTACCCGGATCTGTACAAGGACATTTATCATAAAGTGCGGATCAACTACTATCCGCCGAGGGGAGACGCGAAGGAAGGTTGGGACAACATCGACATCTTCGGCTGGCTGGGTTATCCCATGCAGATCAAGATCGACTTCCTCTGCCGCGATTCCATTCTGGCGGCGCCGCTGGTCCTCGACCTTGTGCTTTTCATGGACCTCGCCCAGCGCGCGGGCATGCGGGGCATTCAGGAGTGGCTCTCTTTCTACTTCAAGGCTCCGATGACGGCGCCCGGACTTTATCCCGAGCACGACATCTTCATTCAGCTCATGAAGATGAAGAACACGCTCCGCTGGATGAAGGGCGAGCAGCTGATCACCCATTTAGGTCTCGAGTATTACGATTAAGGTCTAAGCCGGAGATCCCATGCGTGTTCTCGTAATAGGCGGGACACTTTTTATAGGCAAGTTGCTGGTCAAACGGCTCATTGGAGCCGGCCACGAAGTCACCATTCTGCACCGCAAGGCCGAACACCCGTTCGGCCGCAAGGTGAAGAATGTCGTCGCCGACCGCAACGACGCAGCCACCATCCGGGCGGCGCTCGCCGGGCAGCGCTTCGACGCTGTTTACGACATCGCATACGACTGGGAACGCGGCACCACCGGTCAGCAGGTGGAAGCCACGGCGAAAGCCATTCCGGGCGATCTTTCCCGCTACATCTTTATGTCGAGCGTCGCGGCCTATGGCGACGGTCTGAACCATTCGGAAGACGATCCGCTCGCCTCGGATATGCACAGCGACGCGTATGTGCGAAACAAGGCGGGCAGCGAACGGGCCTTGTTCCGCATGTATCACGAATCGCGGTTTCCGGTTGTCACGATGCGGCCTCCGTTCGTTTACGGCCCGGAGAATCCGTTCTATCGCGAAGCGTTTTTCTGGGACCGGATGTCGCTTGACCGGCCGGTCATTATCCCGGGCGACGGCAATCGCCTGATGCAGTTCATCTACGTCAACGATCTGGTCGAGGCGTGTTTCAATGCGCTCGAAAAGCACACCGCGCCAGGTCGGGCATTTAACGTGGCTGATGAGAAGCCGCTCACGCAGGTCGAAGTCGTGAACGAGTTCGCCAAGACGCTGGGCAAACCGGCGACCGTGGTCCGGGTGCCCCGCGATATTATTGCGCGCAATGGCGGCAGCGCCTTTAACGACCCCCTGTACTTCGGCGAGTACTACGATATGCCTCCGATTACCGAAGCCGTCGGGCGCGTGAAGCGCGTTCTGAACGTCGCTCTGACGCCGTTCGCCGTCGGCCTCAAAGAAACCCACAAGTGGTACCTGAAGCACGGCGAACGCCGCAATCCGGATTTCGAATTCGAAGACCGGCTGATACGGCAGGCGAAAGAATCGCATCGCCCGCCGCATGGAATCTGAAGCTACTGCTTGATGACCTGGCCGTCCTGACGGCGCAATTCTCCCCAGCCTCCGTTGAGGGTGCCGCGGGCACCTCGCGCATCGACGTGAGAAGGGGAACTTCGCCGCGGCCTTCTCATCGATTTCGATGCCCCAGCCCGGCTTCGTGCTGGGCCAGATATAACCGTCTTCGAGCACCGGGCAGCCGTGGAAGACTTCGCGCGACTGAGCGTTGAAGCCTGAATATTCCTGAATGCCGAAGTTGTAGCTGACGACGTCGAGAGTTACGTTCGCCATGTGGCCGACGGGCGAGACGTCGCCGGGTCCGTGCCATGCGGTTTTGACGCCGAACTGTTCGCCCAGGATGGCGATCTTGCGCGCGGGCGTGAAGCCGCCGGCCTGAGTGACGTGAACGCGGATGTAATCGATCAGGCGCTCGGAGATGAGCGGGGTCCATTCATGCGGGCTGTTGAAGAGTTCGCCCATCGCGATCGGGGTGGCGCACTGCTGGCGGATCTGGCGGAAGTAAGCGATGTCTTCAGGGGAGAGCGGGTCTTCCATGAAGAACAGGTGATACTTCTCGGCTTCCTTGGCGAACATGACGGCCTGGTTGGGCGAGACGCGCTCGTGCACGTCGTGCAGCAGATTGATCTCGTCGCCCAGTTGCATCGCGGGCCTGCTTCGAACAGCTTCAGCGCGCGGCGGATATAGGGCAGCGATTCGAAGACGGAGCCTTCGTGCAGACCCTTGACCATGGGCACGGCGTTCGCGCCGCCGCGTCCACCCGCGCCGTAGCCTTCGTAGCCGGGCACTCCGACCTGCATCCGAACGTTGCGGAAGCCCTGCTGCGACGAACATCTTGGCCTGGTCGATGGTCTGCTGAATTTCGCCTCCGGCGGCGTGCGTGTAGGCGTCAGCGGCTTCCCGGCACTTGCCGCCGACGAGGTCGTAGACAGGCATGTTTGCCATGCGGCCTTTGATATCCCAGAGCGCCTGGTCGATGCCGCTGATGGCGTTGTTCAGCACCGGGCCGTTCTTCCAGTACGAACTGTCGTAGCAGAGTTGCCAGGTGTCTTCGATGCTGTCGACCGGGTGGTTCATCAGCAGCGGCTTCAGGTACTTCTCGACTGCCGGGCGCACGAGGTCGGCGCGCTGTGTGAAGGTGGCGCAGCCATAACCGTAAAGCCCGTCCTGATCGGTCAGGATTTTGACGACGGTGAGGCGCACGCCCTGCAGGGGCGGTCTCGATCACCTGGATGTCTTTGATCTTCGGCGCGGGCAGGCCGCGCACGGCCTTCTCGACAAGCTGCTGCGCCTTCTGTTCGCGCGGGGTTACAAGGCCGGCAAAACCAGCTGCGGCGATGGTTCTGAGTACGTTTCGGCGGTTCATTGATTAAGCTCTTTCCTTGTCTTCTACGAGCGCTTTCAGACGCGACAATTCACGGTCGATGCGGCGGCCGCGACGAACGAGCAGGAGCACGAAAAGCGATCACGATGATCCATGCCGCCGAGTACCCGTAGAACAAAAACCTGAGATTGGTGATATCCATTTTGTGGTTGGACCTTTCGATTCTATATCGCGTGAAGTTCGCGGCGCACGGAATCGATTTCGCGCTGCGAGGTTTCCTGATGCAGGCGGACCAGCACCAGCGCGGTGCCGATGAGCGACAGCGCCAGGATGCCGATGAGGAAGGGCGGCGACCCACGTCGGGTCGAGGCCGCCGGTTTCGAGCACCGGCGACGGGATGCTGCGTGCGGACATCGCGCAGCCGGATGGCCATGATGACGATGCGGGATATCGGCGAAGGCGAAGATGGCGAGGATGGCGGACATGACTCCGCGCTGCGTCGGCTCAGCTACGGCGGGGCGCAGCAGCAGATAGCCGAGATAAAGCAGGAAGCACATGAGCTGAGTGGTCATGCGGAGATCCCACGCCCACCAGATGCCCCAGATCACTTTGCCCCAGAGGCTGCCGGTGACCAGGTTCACGAGCGTCAGCATGGTGCCGACTTCGACGCAGGCGACGGCGAGCGAATCGATAGAAGAAGTTGCGGCGGATCAGGAACACGATGCTGGCGACAACCGCTACCGTGTAGAACAGGTAGGCGCCGATGGCGGCGGGCACGTGGATGAAGATCATGCGGCCGATGGCGCCCTGCTGCGCTTCGTCGGGCAGCACGGTGAAGATGGTGTGGAGGTTCCAGACCATCAGCAAAGTGCCGAGAATGCCGAGCGTGTAAGTGGCTTTTTCGCGCATTTGAAGTCCTTTATAAGACAAGAATAAACTCCATCAAAAACAGGGCGAGCGAGGTGTAGATCAGGTCGAAGACGACGAGCAGTCTGAGTTCGGCGTCTCCGGCGATCGAGTAATGCTCGGTTCCGAGGAGCGCCGTGGTCATCTGCATGGCGGCGATCAGGACCGGGATCAGCAGCGGATAGAGCAGGGCAGGGAGCATCAGTTCACGCAGCCTTACGTTGACCGTGAGCGCGCTCAAGCCCGCTGCCGACGACCGTCATGCCCCACGTCGCCAGGATCATGATGAGGAACAGGGGCCAGAAGACTCCCACCCAGCGGATGTTGTAGAAGAGACCGAAGACTGGCAGCGATAAGAGTTCGACGGCGATCAGAAGCGTGAACGCCGCGACCGCTTTGCCGAGGAAGAGCGACCAGGCGGGCGCGGGGGAGGCGATCAGCACGTCGAGGCAGTCGTTCGGCAGTTCGCGGGCGAAGCTGCGGTTGACGATCATCGCTCCGGCGAACGAGTAGACGAGCCAGAGCAGGCCGCCTGACATGGCGTAGAACTCTTCGCGGTCGAGGTCGAAGGCGAAGCTGAAGAGGACGAGGATGACGAGCGCGAACGAGGCGCTGGCGTTGATCGATTCCTTCGTTCTTAGTTCGGTTCGCAGGTCTTTCTTTGCGATGGTCCATGCGGCTTTAATGCCGCGCATCTTGCTCCCCATGCTCACGGTAGAGCCAGCCGGGATCGGCCAGCATCTCCGGGGTTCGCGCGCCAGCGTGGACCATTTTGCCCCGTTCGAGCAAGCGCGATGTTCGTCGCGAGCTCCATGGCCTCGCGGATCTGGTGCGTCGACATGACGATGGTTGCGCCGTGGCTGAGGGCATCGGCGAGCAGGGCCTGCAAGACGGCGACGGCTTTGTCGTCGAGCGACGTGAACGGCTCGTCGAGTAGCAGCACATCCGGGTGATGCAGGAAGGCTCTTGCGACGGCCAGTCTCTGCCGCATGCCGCGGGAGAATTCGCGGGCCATGCCGTCTTTGACCCGCATCAGCCCGACACGTTCGAGGGCTTCGTTCGCGGCATGCTGCCGGGTCAGGGATGCCCTGCAATTCCCCGAACAGCACCAGATTTTCAAACGCGGAGAGGTCGTCGTAGACCCCGATTCCGTGACCGAGATAGCCGATGGTTCCGGCCATCTGTTACTTCGCCTTTCGAGACCTTCGACAGGCCCGCGAGGATGCGCAGGAGCGTGGTCTTGCCGGCTCCGTTGCGGCCGAGGAGCGCGAGGCAGGCGCCCTTTTCAACGTTAAGACTGGCGCCGCGCAGAGCGGGATAATCGCCGAAGTACTTCCAGACGCGATCAGCCGCGACGGCGGGCATCGTTGGGATCGCCTTTGCGATACAGAAGAACGAAGCCGGTGGCGAGCATACCGATGATGCTGAGCAGCACCCACTTGACTGCGAGTACGGTGGCGAAGAAATCGGAACCGCCGCTCGCGAGGCCGTAGAGCTTCGGGAGCGCCATCTGCAGGGCGGGCGCGCCGCTGGCCGCGGCATCGCCGCCGCCGGCATCGGGCTCCGACAGACTGCCGGTGCCTTCGACACGGATGCGGATGTCAGGGCCCTTCACGCCGAAGATGGTGGCCTTGGTGCGCGGCTCCTGTCCGAGCTTCTGTATGTCATCGGCCTTGAAGGTGACGCCGACGGGCGCGACGAGCCGGATGAGCGCGCTTCGGGTGAGCTCACGGTCTTCAAAAACGCCCGGGGTGTTGAAGGGCATGGACCACTGGAGATCGACGCGGGATTCGCCGGGTTTGATGGGGAAATCGAGCTTGAAGGTGTTCGGTTTAGGGCCTGGGTCGGGAGCGCGGCGGATGGGCAAGCCGCCGGGAGCAAGGGCGTTGAGTTCGACCTTGCCCTGAGCTTCGGGCGGCAGGGCGAACTGCAGGGTGCCGTTGTCGGGATCGTTCCAGGTGGTCTTGCCGTCGTTCTTGAAGACGTAGCTTTCGCTGACCTGCAGGTTGCCGCCCGCGGACGGTTCGAGCAGGATCATGTGCTGCTCAATTGTTGCGCCGCCCTGTTGCTTCGAGGCTTCGTAGACGGGGATCCCGACGCCCGAGGTGGGGGATGCCGGGGGGCAGCATCTTGTTGTACTGGACGCCGGCGTACACGGCCTGGAGCAGCAGGGGTCCGGCGCCTCCGGCGGGGCGCTTCTTTGGTCATCACGAACTTGCCGGCGGCATCGGTTTTGACGCTGTCTATGAACTGCGGGCCCTGCTGGGTGGGCTGGAAGAGCGTGACGGTAGAGCCAGGCTGGGGCTTGCCGGTGGTGGCGTTGGTGACGGTGCCATCGACGGCTCCGAAGGCCGTGATGCAAAGGAGCAGAGCGAGCGAGAAGCCTCATTTGGCCGCCGCCAGAGCTTTGCCGCACTCGCGGCAGAATTTGGGGCGCTTCGCGAACTTCGCGCCGCAGGCCGGGCAGACGTTCTTCTCCTGCGGCTTTTCGGCGAGGCGGCGGAGCCGGCGCGGTGCTGCTCTTAATTCGGTCTGTTTCGGCCAGCACTTTCGCGAGTTCCTTTTGCAGTTCGATTTTGCTCGTCTGGTAATCCTCGTCCGAGAGCTTGTTCGAGGCGGTACTCGAACTGGAGATCGCGCAGGCTCTCGTAAATAGCGGCCTTCCGCTCATCCAGATGCCTGTAGGGCGACACGGGCGCCGGTACAGGAAGGTCTTTGAAACGGATGAACAGGAGGAAGCCGATCATGCCGGCTCCCAGGAGCGATCCAACGATCAGGCTTGGGTCCACGGATTTATCAGTCTAACTTCTCAGTGTCTTTTTCAATGGCTTCGCGATAACGGGCGAAGGCCGGATCTTCGGCAGCGGCGACAGGCGCCGGGCTGGGCGGTGAGCCTGCGGACAACGAAAAACAGGAGCAGGCCGCCACCCGCGAGCGAGAGATACGGAACCAGTCCAGAAAGAACGAGTTCGGGTCGGCGCGGTAGACGCCGGCGCCGTACAGTTTCTTGAACTCGTCAATGATGCCGGTGTCGTCAACCCCGGCTTTCTGCATCCGGTAAATCTTCGTGCGGGCGGGCTTGCAGAAATGGCACTGGCCCGACGACATGTTGCAGTTGACGTTCTCCTGACAGGCTCCGCACTGGCAGCCGATATGGGTGCCGACGCGCTTGACCTCATCGCTTTCGATCTGGGATTCGGTCTGAGCGAACGCGGCCGCGGCGAGGATCAGGAATAAGACGGCTCTGCCGAGGAAACTATGCTTCAACCGGTGCATTTTTCTTTGCCATGCCTACGACTTCGGTGCGCGCATAAGAGCGCGCTACTTTGGCCGGAACCAGAGCGACGAGCGTGCCGCCGATCAGGACGAGGACGCCGATCCAGATCCAGTCGACCAGCGGGAAGACGTAGGCCTGAAGCGTGGCCTTGTCGCCCTGATGAGCGGCGTAATTGATGTAGAGATCTTCGTTCAGACGGCTGCGCAGCGCGATCTCCGCGGTGGCCTGCTGGGCGGCCTTGTAGAAGCGGCGCGTGGGCTCCAGCGTGCCCAGCGGCTTGCCGTTCTTCGAGACGTCGAGAATGGCCGTCTCCCACTGGTAATTCGGCGTGTCGCCTTCAGTGAGATCGACCACCTTCAGGGTGTAGGCGCCGACCTGCATGATGTCGCCCTTGTTCACTTCGCCGACGGCGGTCTGGTTGAAGGGGTGGCCGCTGTAGCCGATGAACATCAGCACGATGCCCATGTGAACCAGATAGCCGCCGTAGCGGCGGGTGTTGCGGTGGGTCAGTTCGATCACGGCGCGGGAGAAGGCCGATCTTCGATCTTTTCGCTGATGGCGCGGGAGCCGCGGAAGAACTCCATGACGATGGTGGCGGCGACGAAGAAGCAGAGGCTCAGCGAAATGATGGAGTAGGGATAGCGCATGCCGCCGGCGATAGAGCGCGACGGCGACCAGCAGCGTGCCGATGCCGGGCCACTGGAAATTCTTGCGCAGACTTTCGATGGAAGTGCGGCGCCAGGCGAACAGCGGGCCGAGGCCGGTCAGGAGCAGCAGGAAGATCCCGATCGGCACCATCAGGCGATTGAACCAGACGGCGTCGAGGCTGATCTTTTCGTTGGAAAGCTTTTCGGTGATGACCGGGAACAGGGTGCCCCAGAGGACCGCGAAGCAACTGGCGAGCAGGATCAGGTTGTTGAACAGGAAGCTCGATTCGCGCGAGACGACGCTTTCGAGTTCGGCTTCGCTCTTCAGGTAATTCGAGGCGGTCGAGAATCAGCCAGACAGTGGCGGCGATGCCAAGCGCGAGGAAGCTAACGAAGTACTTCCCGATGGGCGATTCGGCGAAGGCGTGGACGGAACTGACGATGCCGGAGCGGGTGAGGAACGTGCCGAAGATGCAAAGGAAGAACGTGGTCGCGATGAGGACCATGTTCCAGACCTTCATCATGCCCTTCTTTTCCTGCATCATGACGGAGTGCAGGAAGGCGGTGCCGGCGAGCCAGGGGAGGATGGAGGCGTTCTCAACCGGGTCCCACATCCAGTAGCCGCCCCAGCCGAGAACGTGATAAGCCCAGGCGGAACCGAGCGCGACGCCGGTGCTCTGGAAGAGCCAGGTGACGAGGGTCCAGCGGCGGGTGGTGTGAATCCAGCTTTCGCCCGGCGCTTTCGAGATCAGCGAGGCCATGGCGAACGCGAACGGGACGGCGAAGCCGACGTAGCCGAGATAAAGGAACGGCGGATGGATGACCATCGCCCAGTACTGCAGCAGCGGGTTGAGGCCCATGCCGTCGGCGACCGAGGTGACGACGCTTATCGACCGCGAGCACCTGGAAGGGGCTGACGACGAAGGTGTTCAGCGTCAGGAAGAAGAGCTGAACGGTGGAGAGGATGGCGACGACCCAGGGCAGCAGAGCTGCGGTGATTGCGGCGCGTAGTGAAGATGACGACGGCGCCGTAGGTGGAAAGCAGCCAGCTCCAGAAGAGCAGCGAACCTTCCTGGCCGCCCCACCAGGCCGCGAACTTATAGAACATGGGCATGTCGCGGTTGGTGTGCGAGGCGACATAGGCCATGCGGTAATCGCCGGTCATCAGCGAATAGACGAGAATGCCGGAGGCGGTGGTGACGAGCAGCCAGACGGCGAGCACGGCGCGTTCGCCGCTCAGCGTGAGAAAGGGTTTGCGCTTGAGCCTTCCGGCTACGCTCGCGACGATCGCGTAGAGCGAATACAGAAGGCCAGCAACAGGGCGAGGGCGCCTACGTTTTCCATATAAGTCGAGTTTTCAGAGACTGGAGCGATATGACGAAGTCTGGCTGCTCGGGACCATCTTCTTCTGCAGACCGTCGGGAGCCACACCGGGCTTGGGCGCGTACTTCGAGGCGCATTTGGCCTGCACTTCCTGCGCGTGAAAGACACCGGCGGAATCGAGCCGGCCACCCGCGAGGGCCTGGGCGCCGTCTTTGAAAGTATCGGGCAGCGGGTCGCGGCCTTCGTAGACGACGGGCAGGGTCAGCTTATCCTGCACGAGGTTGAAGCGGACCACGCCCGGCGCCGCGAACGATGGAATGCTGCTCGACATCGCCGCCGACGCGAACGCGTTTGGCGGACGCTTCGGTCCCGAGCTTGCGGAGTTCGGGAATGGTGACGTAGTACGTCTTCGAGCCGGTGACGCTGGCCGTGGCGAGCCACAGGAGCGAGCCGACGATGATCGCCATCAGGATGGCGAATTTCCCGTACTTATGCATGTTCCCTCGGAATCTTTATTATAGCGCCGGGTTCAGGAGACCGCTTACAATGCTTCACTTACAGCCCCTGAACATGGCATGAGATGCAGTCTCCGCGTTTGGCTTCGGGGCGGCGGAGAGTTGCGAGCTTCGGGGCAGGTTCCGGGCTGGCGGCGGGTTGGGCGGATCGGGAGACTTGCCAGCCGAGATTGGCGCAGGACAGGACCATGACTGTTACCAAAGCTGGCCAGAGGATGAGGCCCCGGACGGAGCGTCTGGTGCGGGCGTGGCGCTCGAGGTCGATGCTGCGCCAGAGATTTTCGGGCGCGGGTACGGTGCCAAGGTGGCGGCGGAGCTCGGATTCGAGTCCGGGCTGGATTTCGCGCGGGGCGGCGGCGGGGAGAGCGTTGGTTCGTCTTTTAAGCCAGTACATTTTTGTTCCTCAGGCGGCGTTCAAGGGCGGCGTGAGCGCGGTTCAGGCGCGATGCCACAGTTCCAGTAGTACATCCAAGAATCGCTGCAATTTGTTCATACGAAAGATCTTGTGAGTAGCGCAAAATGACCGCCATACGCTGGTCGGGCGGAAGCCGGTTGACGGCGGCCTGGATTTGCGCGCTGAATTCCCGCTGCAGGACGGCGTCGAGCGCGCTGGCGCCGGGAGAGCGCAGGGCGTCGAAACAACCTTCGATGAAGGGACGCAGACGGCCGGAACGGCGCTTCTGGTCGAAACAGGCGTTGGCGACGATGCGGTAGAGCCAGGATTCGAAGCCGGATTCGCCGCGAAAGCCAGCGATGGCGGCGAAGAGCTTGAGAAACGTTTCCTGTGCAACATCCTGAGCGACGGCCGGATTTCCGGTGTAGCGGAGGGCGATGGTGTAGACCCTGTCCTTATATAGATCGAAGAGGGCGCGGAAGGCTTCGGGGTCTCCGCGCTGACAGCTTTCGACGATTTCTTTGCCGGTCTGTTCCAAAACCATCAGGGTGATTCCGCTCTCGCTATTATTCCCGGTCTGCCTGTGAATGAGACGCAGCTCGGGCGTGTTTCTTCCATCAATCTTTCGATGCGCCAAAATTTCAGCCATTTTTCGGGGGTTCAGGCGGCTTTAGAGCGCTCGACGATGGGCGGATGCTTCGGGTAAACCTCCTTTTTGACGTCCCAGCCGTTGTTTTGGAGGAATTTTGAGTGCTTTCTGCGGTCGGCCAGGCCGAGGGCCAGGTTGATTTCAGTGTCTGAAAAAACGAACCCATTTTCGGCCGGGAAGTCTTCCGCCGGATTGTAGGGTAAGCCTTTAGCGTGATTGAGACGCGCAAGTTCGGTAGCGAGGAGGAGGGCTTCGGCGCGATCGGCCTTGCGCTGGGCCTGCAGTTTCTCAAGCGCGGCGGTGTTTCTCTCGACCGAGAGCTCGAGACGGCGCTCATAGGTGGTGAGCCGCTGGAACTCAGCGGAATTTTCGACGAAGCCTTTGGCGTGGGCGACGGCGCGGTCGATTTCGGGGTGGTCATGGACGCCGGGCTTGTTGTAGAGGGCGGGATCTGAGAGGGCGAAGATGTTCTGGTCGAGGGAGCGGGCGCGTTTGAGACGCCAGGTCTGCTCGGCGATGGCTTCGGAGTATTCGGTTTCGATGGGGCCGTCGGGCGCGAGACGGCGGAGGAAGGCGGCGATGAAGATGTCGCGGGCTTCGCGTTCTTCAGGGCGCATGAGGACGGCGATGCCGGTGAGGCCGTGTTTTGTGGCGTTCATGCGGGAGTTGTTTTTGCCTTCTTCGGAGGTGGGGCCGGTGGATTTGGCGGCGTTGGCTCGGTTGGCGGCTAGTTGTTTTTCGGAGATTTTGGTGGGTTGGGCGGGTTGGGTGGGTTTTAGGAGTTCGGTGGATTTGAGGAGTTCGGTTAGGGCGGGGAGGTTGTGGCGGTTGGCCAGGTCGGTTAGTTCGGTTAGGGCGGTTTGGGCGTAGGGCATCCGGGATGCTTCGGTTCGTTCGGTGATGTTAGTTAGGTCGGACATTTTGCTTTTATAGGCTCCTTACAGGGGAAACTTACCATTGGAGGGTGGGAAAGGGCTGGTTTCGGGGGTGTGGAAATGGGTGAAAATGGGCGGAATTTCGTTTATTTTCGGGGATTTTTATTTTATTTTGGGTTGGTGTGACTGGGGTTTGGGGAGGTGGCGGAGTTGGCGGGGTTGGGGGAGGATTTCCGGATCGGCGGTGACTTTGACCCGCGTTTAGGGGCGTGCGGGTCAACACTCCCGCCCAAGTCGGCCGGTTGAGCGACAATAGCGGCATGGCTCAGGCAGTCACCAGAGATCCGGATACTATGCATGGTGTTCCCGTTTTTCGCGGAACGCGCGTTCCCGTGCAGACGCTGTTCGACTATCTCGAAGGTGGCGACACACTGGAGGAATTTCTGAACGGATTCCCAACAGTTCCTCGTGCTTTGGCGGTGGCGGCGCTGGAGGAAGCCCGGATATTGTTGCAGACGAACTGCTGATGCGCGTTTTGATGGATGAATGTATCGATCAGCGGCTTCGGCTGCTGTTTCCAACCCATGACTGCCAGACAGCCGGATTCGCGAACCTTGCAGGTCTTAAAAATGGCTGTCTTCTCGATGCGGCCGAGGCTGCTGGATTCGAGGTGCTCATCACGGTCGATCAGACTATCGAACTTTTCTGAACAATCAGAATATTGATCTTGCCGGATTTTTTGATACGGCTGCATCCTTGTAACGCCGTGCGTTGGCACTTATTAGCCGCTTAGCCACTCCCGCCCAAACCGCCGCTTTCCGCAAATTTCATGAGCCGCAGAATACCGTCAAGACAGTGGCCGTTTTCAGTTTCCAATGTAAGGCGGTCGCCGAGCACAAAACCCGGCCCTTTGGACCAATCGCCCAGACCAGACAACCACGAGCGCTGCCGGTTGACTACTCGTCTTCATCCTCAGCTGTGCCAACATCGCCTGCCTGCTCAGAGGGAACAAGCGGTACCACTTGACCGGCGAAATACTTTCTCAATCGGTCGGTCAGCATAGCCTGGGTCATGTCCCCTGCCGCAAGCTTTTCGGAAAACCGCCGGCCGGGATGTAGCACGTCCCAGGGAGATCTATACTGCGTTGCCCGTCGATTGCCGGGATCTTTATTTCCAAAACCGTCAATGACCAGGTTCCAGATTGGCTTGAACTGCTCGATCATCATGTTCTCACCCAGCGGAATCCAGATATCGTCAACGACCAGCGATCTGAAATGGAACTCAGACAGATCAAGATTTGCTGCTTCGCCGATCGACCCGGCGTGCTGACGCAACCGATCTCTGAGCGCCCGGCCCCTGGAGGCATCGAAGGACAACCCACCCTTGCGGGCACCCTTCGGAACCGCCTTCCCTACGTAAATCGGTTGCTCGAATGCGCCGTTCTGGTTCTTCTCCGCGACCGGGGCGTAGGCACGAAAAGCTCCGGTGTAATAAATGGCGTAAACGCCTGCCCCCGCGAGATCCGCGACTTGCGCCAGCGGGGCCACCACGCTGAGCAGCAGCGCCTCGGCCACACTGCGGCCCAAATTCGATTTCTCGAGCGGATTGTAGGGGATTCCCATGACTACTTAGCAGCTTCAACCGACTGCAGCGTTTTGGCCACGGAACTGGCGACGACCTCCGCGAGGCGAACGGGCACCGCATTTCCAAGCTGTCGCATCGCCTCCGTCCAGGCTCCCCGAAATATGTAATCGTCCGGGAATGTTTGAAGCCGCGCCGCTTCGCGCACTGTGAAGTAGCGGAGCGAGCCATCCGGACGCGCGAGCATGTTCTCGCCGCCAGGCACTCCATGATCTCCCGCCTTCAGCGTCTTTGCCGGCTCATCGAGCGGGCTTCCTGTGTGGCCGGGATAGCTGCGGGCGCCAGGATTAAACCTGTGATTTGGAATCTTGTTGCCCGGGAATTTTTCCGGATCCGGCAAATCGCCGATCGCATCCCTAACGGTGCGCCACGGCGCCAATCGGTTCGGGAATAACTCACCATGCCGCACTTTCTCCACTCGTGCCGCCAGGCGCCCCTCATGCTTTGCAAGGCAACTCCTGGTGATTTTATGGCGATCCCAGTATTCGCCTGAAACCCACTTCGACGAAAGCAGCGCCTCGGCGGAATGCGTCTCCTGTGGGAAAGCCCACTCTACGGCGAGGTCCGATCGGAATCCCACGATCAGAACGCGCTCCCGTTTCTGCGGGACTCCATAGTCCGCGGCGTTAAGCAACTCCGACACGACATTGTATTCAGAGGGGAGCCGGCTCGAAGTTTCATGCCTTTCGAGTCGGCGGCAGTGCTCTCGCCATGCCTCGTCAGTCTTCCGCAGTATGCTCGGATAGCTCAATTGCAGACGAATGTATTCAAAATAAGACGCGAAGCTCTCGCGCTTGAGTCCCTTGACGTTCTCAAAGATAAAGGCCTTCGGCCGCAACTCGCGAACCGCGCGGACTGCCTCAGGGAACATATCACGCTCGTCCGTCTGCCCCCTGTGCTTGCCGCCCATGGAAAAAGGCTGGCAGGGCGGACCACCGGAAACGACAATCACCTCGCCGCTCAACTCGCCGTAATCGAAACTGCGTACGTCAGTCTGATGAAGCGGCCACGCCTGGGCGCAGCCCGCCTGGTGGAGTTGGTTCTCGCGAAAGGTATTGCATGCGTCCGGGTTCCACTCGACCACAGCGAGATGTTGGAACCCCGCATTAGCCATTCCTATGGCCATCCCTCCGGCACCGGCAAACAGTTCAACGCTCAGCATCGAGAAATCTCCTGATTACTTTGCCGAGGCGATTGGAATCTGACAGTTCGCACTCCCAGATCGTCAGCACTTTCCAGCCGCTCCGGCGCAACGTCTTCTTGTTTCTATCGTCCCTTTCCTTGTTTCCCTGTAGCTTCTGCCGCCAAAATTCGACGCGCGATTTGGGCATCCGTGCCAGGGCGCAGTGTTGGTGCCGGTGCCAGAAACAGCCATGGACAAAGATGACCTTGCGCCTCGGCCTGAAAACAAGATCAGGGCAGCCTGGTAGCTCGCGCGCGTGCAGTCGGTAACGAAAGCCCATAGAAAACACAAGCTTTCGAACGGCAATTTCGGGTCGCGAGTTCTTCGAGCGGACGCGGGCCATAATTGCCGACCGCTCCGTTGGCGAAACCGAGTCCATAAGACCACTCCCGTGTCAACAACGGGACCGGCGAGCACCATGTGCCGACAGATTTCTTTGAATCGCAGCCTGCATGACGTTTAGAAACCAATTGTAATGCACTCCGGCAACACAGTTCAGAGTGGGGCACGCTTTTCAGGCATACCCGAACATATACATCTTCGCGTGTAGATCTGGATACCTCGAATCTGCGCGCCTCTTTCCAGTAGCAAACGAGCGGCGGAAATATCGCTGACCCCTCAAAATGAAATCACACACATGAAACGCGTGATGACCTGAAGTATCTTTGGTCTGCCGTGCGGTAACTATGCTGTCTATGGTGAGCGGGGCCGTACCAGCGTTGGTCAGTGTTACTGTCCGATCGGCAATGCGTTTCGTCGTGAGGAGCGCTGGCAGGTGAGAAGTTCAGCAGGGGCAGCAACGCTGCGTTGGCGCGCGCCGCAGCGCAGAACGGTAAGCGGACTTCCGGGAGAATCATGCGCGATCTGACGGGGTCCAGACCAGAGGCCCGGGCCCGCCCGTTCGATCTCGGGTTTCCGAATGCGGTTCTGTGGGTACTGGCGGGCAACGCTCGGGCGGAGCGGTTTTACCGTAAGGATGGGTGGATGAGCTGCGATGTCAGCCGCACAGAATTGGTGTGGGGTTTAACCGCGTCGAAAACCGCTACGGGCGATCGCTTGAGTCGCGGGATTTCGGGGCGGGGAAATCTGGTTCGATCCTGCTACCTGGCGATACGTTATGAATCGCCGGCGGTGAGTAACTGGCGCGCCACGATCAAAGATCCTGTGGGTTTAAGCCGGTCCTCTTCGCCACGCGTGCAAGCATGCGACCGCCGATCTCATCATGATCATGAAATGCGAATTCGTAATCGGGCCAGCCAGAACGGCTAAGCAATCGGTGAGATCCACGCTGCCGTTTCACGCTCCAGCCGATGCGTATGAGTGCGGCCAGGACGCGCTTCGCTTTACTGGCTGGCCAGCTGCTCATCCGGGACGAAAAAGGAGAGGTTCAGGGCGGAGGATGGCAGTTCGTGGTGCGCAATGCGGTCGGCGATGACTTCGATCGCAAGCCGTTCCGTGTTGCTGACGGCTTGATCGCGAGTGTCGCCGTAGCACATCACACCTGGAATCTCCAGCGCTTCCGCGATCCAGCGACCGTCTTCCTCCCGATCCAGCTCGATTGTCAGGTTCACACACTCATAGTATCTTGCCGGCAGTGCGCGTCGCGTAAGCATTGGCAACGTGTTGCCTCCTGTCTCCGGGCGGGCGTTTAACCGACATGCGGGTCAACCACTCCCGCCCAGGTCGGCCGGTTGAGCGACAATAACGGAATGGCTCAGGCAGTCACCAGAGATCCGGAAACTATGCATGGTGTCCCCGTTTTTCGGGGGACGCGCGTTCCCGTGCAGACGCTGTTCGACTATCTCGAAGGTGGCGACACACTGGAGGAGTTTCTGAACGGATTCCCGACAGTTCCTCGTGATTTCCAGATCGACGTCGTAATGGTCCGTTAAGCCAGTTTCGTCAACGACAGGCACCCGAACAACGTCTCCGCGCACGCGTTATTCCAGCAGTTCCCCCTGCGGCTCATCGACGAGAGCATTCAGAAACCCTTCAGCATTCTCCGGAAGTCTTCGCTGGCGTACTGACCGCCTCGTCGCTGGGAAACATCGGTCCATGGCCTCGCATCGGGACGCGCCGATACCACGCCATTTCCAGCGCTCGGGTCACAATACGCCGAAGTCGGCAACCAGATTCGCCTCACTCCGCAGCTCGCCGAAAGAAAACCGCGCGAGCGCGCCGCCCCTTACACCCGGCCTGCCGACCGGCGGTGATAGCATGAGAACTTCCCACCTGATGATTCGCGCCGTAAAAGGAACCAGGGACTTACTGCCTCCGGACACCTCCGTTTGGAACCGGGTGGAGAGGACCGCGCGTGAAGTCTTTCACGCTTACAATTACCGCGAAATCCGCACCCCGATCCTCGAAGAGACCCAGCTTTTCGCGCGCGGCGTAGGGCAGGAAACCGACATCGTTTCGAAGGAAATGTACACCTTCGAAGACCGTGACGGCTCTTCCCTCACCCTGCGCCCTGAGAACACCGCCTCCGTCATTCGCGCGTATATCGAGCACCGCCTCGACCAGCGGCCCGGCATCCAGAAGCTCTATTACCTCGGGCCCATGTTCCGCCGCGAGCGTCCCCAGAAAGGCCGCTATCGCCAGTTCTTCCAGATCGGCGCCGAAGCCATCGGCTCCGAATCGCCTTTTGTCGATGCCGAAGTCATTGAGATGGTCGTCGAGCTGCTCTCCCGCACCGGCCTGAGCGGCTTTCACCTGCTCATCAACTCCGTCGGCTGCAAGGACTGCCGGCCGAAGTTCATCGAAAAACTGCGCGAGGCCCTCAAGCCCGTCGCGCCCACCCTCTGTACCGATTGCCAGCGCCGCGCCGAGACCAATCCCCTGCGCGTGCTCGATTGCAAGGTTCCCGAAGACCAGCCGGCCATCGACAGGCTGCCCTCCATTCTCGACAGCCTCTGTGAGGTTTGCGCGCCCCATTTCGCCGCCGTCCAGAGCTATCTCGGCGAGCGTTCCATCGAATTTGAAGTCAAGCCGAGGCTCGTGCGCGGCCTCGATTACTACATGCGCACCACCTTCGAAGTCACGCATGGGGATCTGGGCGCGCAGAACTCCGTTCTTGGCGGCGGACGTTACGACGGGCTTGCCGAATCCCTGGGCTCCGCCGTCCACTCGCCGGGCATCGGGTTCTCGATCGGCGAAGATCGCCTGGTCATGACGGTCGATCAGACCGCCGGCGCGGGCCTCGACGTTTTTATCGCGCCCCTCGGCGATGCGGCTTTGCGGCACGCCGGTGAACTCGCGCGCGAATTGCGCCGCGCCAATATTTCGGTCGAAGTGCTCGCGGGAGCCAAACTCAAGCGCGCCATGGAACTCGCCAACAAAACCGGCGCGCGCTTCGCCCTCATTCTCGGTGACGATGAAATCGCCGCCGGACATTATTCTTTAAAAGACATGCACGCCGGCGCGCAGGAACACATTTCGCGCGCTGACCTAATTCAACGGATCGGAAACCATAACTGAACATGCAGGCAGTTCCTGAAACAGGCGTTCCACTGGACTTTCTCGGCGACATGCAGCGCACGCATTCCTGCGGCGCTCTGCGCAGCGGCGACGCGGGCAAACGCGCCCTGCTCATGGGCTGGGTGCACCGGCGCCGCGATCTGGGCGGCGTCATCTTCTTTCATCTGCGTGACCGCGAAGGCATCACGCAGATTGTCATTCGCGACGAAGCCGATGCCGAGCTGCATGGCAAGGCCGATCTGATTCGCTCCGAATACGTCATTGCCGTCGAAGGCGCCGTCGAGCTCCGCACCCCGGAGACCGTCAACCCCAACCTCGCCACCGGCGAAGTCGATCTCATCGCGGAAAAGATCTGGATTCTCAACGAATCCCGCACGCCTCCCTTTCCCATGGAAGAGAGCGTCGATGTGTCGGAAGAAATGCGGCTCAAATACCGCTATGTGGATCTGCGGCGCCCGCGCATGCAGCGCAACGTCATCCTGAGGTCGAAGATCGCGTTCGCCGTCCGGCAGCATCTGGATTCGCTCGGCTTTCTTGAGATCGAAACGCCGTTCATGACGCGGTCCACGCCCGAAGGCGCCCGCGATTATCTGGTGCCCAGCCGCGTGCAGCCGGGGTCTTTCTACGCGCTCCCGCAATCGCCGCAAATCTTCAAGCAATTGCTGATGGTCGGCGGTTATGAGAAGTACTTCCAGATTGTGCGCTGCTTCCGCGACGAAGACCTTCGCGCCGATCGTCAGCCGGAGTTTACCCAGATCGATCTGGAGATGAGCTTCCCGCAGCAGGAGACCATCTTCGCGGTCATCGAGCCCATGCTGAAGGGCGTCTGCGAAGTCGCGGGAATTGCCGTCGAATACCCGTTCCCGCGCCTCACCTACGCGCAGGCGATGCAGCAGTACGGCAGCGATAAGCCGGACTGCCGCATTCCCCCCATGACGCAGGTCAACGATCTGTTCGAGGGCGAAGGTCTCGCCGCGCACGGCCTGCCGCTTATGGCCATGCGCATCCCGAAAGTCGGCGCGCTCAGCCGCAAGGAACGTGACGATCTCAAAGCCGCCGGCCAGGAGCGCGGCCTGCGTGTCTTCGACGACATGAAGCGCCTCGACCGCGACTTCCCCGCGGCCATGGCGAAGCTGCGCGAACGCACCGGAGCCCAGGATGACGACCTTTTCCTGATGGCCAGTTGGGGCGGCGAGCCGAAAGGCCACCGCCCCGAAGAGACCGTCTATCAGGCCTGCGGCGCTCTGCGCCTCTCCGCTGCCCAGAAGTATGCCGACCGCCACGGCCTCTTCAGCTCGGGCAGTTTCAAATTCCTCTGGGTCACAGATTTTCCCATGTTCGAATGGGACGAGGAAGACGGCCGCTGGAACGCCGCCCATCATCCGTTCACCTCGGTCCACGACGAAGATCTTGAGAAGCTCACGGCCGATCCCGCGCGCTGCCGCGCCAAGTCCTACGACATCGTGCTGAACGGGACCGAGCTGGGTTCGGGCTCCATCCGTATTCACCGCCGCGATGTCCAGTCGAAGGTATTCGCGGCCCTTGGCTTCAGCGATGACGAAGCCCGCAAGCGCTTCGGATTCCTCCTCGATGCCCTGGAGTACGGAGCCCCGCCCCACGGCGGCATCGCGCTCGGGCTCGACCGCATCGTCATGATTCTCGCGGGTGAAACCTCCATCCGCGACGTGATCCCGTTCCCCAAGACCGCCAAGGGAACCGACCTCATGTGCGAAGCGCCATCGTCCGTCCCGGACCGCTTATTGCGGGATCTGGGCCTTGCGCTGAGGGTCAAAGCCCCTCAGCAATAACGGGCGCCAATTACTTCGGGGGCCGCGCCAGCCATTCGTTCCCGGTGTCCCCGCCGATCGGGGCTCCCGGAGGCGCGTCCGGAGCAGGCATCGGCTTCTCCGGCTCGGTCGGCCGGTTCAGGAACCGCGTGATGTCCGCGGCCAGCAGCATCCGCTGCGCCTGTTCGTCCTCGCCCGGAGGCACAGAGCCCTTCATGCGCTCGGCGAGCTTTGAGAGTTTCAGCGTCGCAATAGCGCGTACCTGGCTGTTGGGAGCACCTGTCGCCAGCCACATGACCCGGTCGACCAGGACCCGTACTTCCGCCCGCCGGACTTCCGCTTCATACGGAGTCGCCACGGGCGCATCGAAGGTCGCCTTCGTCAGCCGGTCGATCACTTCGCCCAGGCCCGGCAGCGTCGGGTCGACGGCATGCTGCGCCACCATCCGGGCCGCCCGCGCCGGTTCGCAGCACGAAGCCGATGGTCACATCCGATGCCACTGTCGCCGGACTCAGTGGATCGAAGCCGTCGCCCGTCGTGCGCGGGAACAGCTCGCGGTGCCGCCCGTACCCCGGCGGACGCGGCGGGATCGCATCGAGCACCTGTTTCGGGACCGTCAGCTCTGAGGGCTTCAGCGTGTTGGCCAGCGCCTCCAGAGCCTTGCGCTGATTGGCCGCCGTCTCCCACTTCGTGGGCACGCGCTTGTCCCCGCGCATCCCGTAGATGTAATCGATGCCGCCGAGCATCGAAGCCGCGGACTCCACGGAGTACCGGTGATACATGTAGATCGGCACCAGCGGCTCTTCGATCGTCGCCATCGGAGCGCCGTTGCGGATCGTGTGCTCCCCGATGCGGTTGAGCGCCGCGCGCCGCACCTTCATCAGCCGGTTCAGCTCATCGGCCTGGTTGACGCCGTTCGACCACTGGTCCACCCTTGGATGCGCGTCCATGTCCTGGTTGGTCAGGTACCGCAGGTCCTGCGCCCACGCCTCGTCGAGGATTCGTGCCAGCGCCGGAGCTTCATCGCCGCGCGGGAGCTGACGGTATCCGTAGTTGATCGCGACCTTGTCCCAGTCGCCGATCTTCGCCGGATACGCATGCGGTCAGATCGATGCTCCCGTCCGTCCCGCAGCTCCTCCTGCGGATGCGGGTAGTCCATGACGGAGATCCACCCCTTCGTGCTGTCGTAGTAGTTGTGGCCGAGTCCGAGCGTGTGCCCCACCTCATGCGCGGCCAGTTGCCGGATGCGCGCCAGCGCCGTCTGGTACAGGATGTCCGGCTTCTCATTGCCGGTCGTATAGGGCGAGAGCAGCCCTTCGAAGATCAGGTAATCCTGCCGGTCGCGCAGTGAGCCGAGCGTCACCGTGGCCTTGATGATCTCGCCCGTGCGCGGGTCGGACACCGTGCCGCCTGTGCTCCAGCCGCGCGTCGAACGGTGTACCCAGTTGATCATGTTGTAGCGGATGTCCATAGGGTCTGCGCCATCGGGCAGCACCTGCACGTTGAACGCGTTGCTGAAGCCCGCCGCCTCAAACGCCTGCTGCCACCAGCCAGCGCCTTCGAGCAGTGCTTTCCGGATGTCTTCGGGCGCGCCCGGATCGACCTAGTAGCGGATCGGCTTCACCGGGTCGCGACACCGCCGCGGCCGGGTCCTTCTTCACCAGGCGGTGCCGGCGCACATAGTGCTTCAGCATCGGCTCGCCGATGGGCACGCTGTAATCGACATACTGGAGTCCGCCGTATCCGGCCCGCGGATCGTCCTCGCGGGGCTGGTAGTTGTTGTCCGGCAGTTCGACGAGCGAGTAGTGTTCCCGAAGCGTCACGGCCTCGGCCGAAGGTGTCACGCTCGCGACCGAGCCCGAGAACAGGCCGCCACCGCGTCCCCCGCCGCCACGTCCGCCCGCGCCCGCAGTCGTTCGCGAAGGTCAGCGTCACCTCGACCTCGGTGTTCTTCGGGAACCCCTTCGTCCGGTCCATATAGAAGGCACTGCGCGCGGCGTCCACCCGGTAGGCGCCGGGGCGCAGCGCACTCGCGGCGTTCATCCCGTCGCGCAGGAAGAAGCCGGTCGCATCCACCAGCACGCGCCCGTTGCTCTCAGCGCCCACCGTGAACCCCCACAGCACGGACCTGGCGAACGAGTCCGCTACCGACCGCCGCTCCGCCGGATTGGCGCTCGACGAACGGAACGACTCGTTGCCCTGGACCAGCAGCACCTTGGGACCGACGCGCTGAAACGACACAATGCGGCCTTGCGCTTCCTGGCCGCGGTCGAGCCCGATGTCGTTCGAGCCCAGACCCGCCGCCAGTCCGCCCGCAAGCAGGAAGTCGGTGTCGAAGCGGGGGATCTCAAGCCACAGCGATCCCGTCCGGTTGTCCCAGTAGAGCGGGAAGTAGCCATCGAGCTTCGTCATTCCCGTGATCCGTTCTTCCACCGGAGGAACGCGCCCGCCTTGCTGCTGGGCAGGCATCGGTAATGCCATGGCAGCGGCCAGAATAAGAGGAATCGCCCTGATTACCATTCGTGCATTGTAGACGAGGGATAATCGGGGGAACCACCATGCACGCGCGAATGACACATCTCTTCGCCGCCGCTGCGCTGCTTTTGGGCGGCGTCCTGCACGCGGCCCCCGCCTTTGCGCCGCTCGCCCAATGGAAGTCGGCCGTCATTGCAGGCGACAAAGAGGCTCTCCGAAGCCTATACACCGCGCAGCCAGCACCCATGATTCAGGCGGGCCAGCGAACGCTCACGCTCGATGAGGAACTGGCGTTCTGGAGCGGCCTCAAAGCTGCCGGAGTACACGATCTCGACCCCAAACTCCTCGAAGTATCCACGCGCGACGGTGCTACAACGCTGGTTCTGCGCGTGCTTGCGGTCCGCAGTGACGGAACGCAGATGGTTGCAGGCGGCTTACAGAAGTGGGTGCGGCAAGGGGATAAATGGCGGATCGCCCTGGCTCAGCGCAGCGAGTTTGGACGCGAGGCGAAACGGCAACTACCGCAGCCTGAGACTCCGAACACCGAGCTCTATCCCGAACCATCCGAAGCCCGCGCCGAACTCGCCGCGGCTTCAAAGCTGGCCAAAAGAGATGGCAAACGCGTCCTCGTCGTCTTCGGAGGCAACTGGTGTTATGACTGCCACGTGCTCGACACTGCCTTCCGGTCCCCCGCCTTCGCGCCGCTTGTTCAGGCGAACTATGAGGTGGTTCACGTCAACATCGGCGACGATGGCAGGGCGAATAACGACCTTGCCACTGAAATGGGAGTCGGCCTCGACAAGGGCGTTCCCAGTCTCGCGGTGCTCGAGCCGAATGGCGCTGTCGTCTTCGCCCAGAAGGACGGCGCGTTCGAATCCACCGTTCGCATCGGCACTCGCGACGTTCAGGATTTCCTCGAGAAGTGGAAGCCGGTTCGTAAGTAAGGCTACTGGCCCCCGCCTCCGCCACGTCCGCCGGCGGGAGCGACCGGAGGCACCGGCTTTCTCGGCAACAGTTCCGGCCTGACCGCCGTGTTGTACACAAACCAGGCCTCCACCGCAGCGGCCTGCTCCAGATCGTTGGCCGACAGCCGGTCGTATACGTCCATGTTCGAATGGTGCGTCCGGCTCCCGTACTCCAGCGGGTCCTGAATGAACTGGAAGCCCGGCAGACCTACGCGATCGAAGTTCACGTGGTCCGTACTGCCGGTGGCCCGAATCGTCAGCGTCGATGCGCCCATGTCTTTGAACGGCTCTAACCAGGCGCGGAAGATCGGCTCCACCATATCGTTGTCCTGCATGTAGATGCCGCGGATTGCGCCGCTGCCGTTGTCGAGGTTGTAGTATGCCGACACCTTCGACCATTCGGGCTTCGGCTTCATATCCGCGGTGTCCATAAAGTGCTCTTTCACATACGCGGCAGACCCGCGCGAACCCTGTTCCTCGCCCGTCCATAACGCCAGCCGGACGGTGCGCCGCATCTTCAATCCGAGAGTCTTCAGAATCCGCATCGCTTCCATCGACACTGCTGACCCGGCCGCGTTATCGGTCGCACCCGTGCCGCCTGTCCACGAGTCGAAGTGCGCGCCCAGCATCACGACGCCCGCGTTCGGATCCGTCCCCGGAATCTCAGCAATCACGTTGAACGAATCGCCAGGTGGCGTGAACTGCGTTGCTATATCGAATTCCAGTGTCACCGGAATTCCTTTCCCGACCAAACGCGCCATCCGGTTGTAGTGCTCATTGGTCAGCAGGACGGAAGGCGGAGGCAGTTCCTCATCGGCCGCGGTCGGCTGTGCGGCCGCGCTCCCCATGACCGTTCCGCCATCGGGGCCCGCGCCCGCCTTAATCACCACAAGCACGCCCTCGTCTTTCAGGAACTTATTGAGCTTGCCGGCGAAGGCGCGTGCATCCGCGCCACCACGCTCTCCACCACGCCCGCCACCGCCCGGACCCGCCACAACCGCCGGAGCCCCCGGGACGGGAATGATCGGCCCGCGCAGGAAGCCAACGGGCAGCGCCGCCGGGTTGCCGCTCGTCGGATCGGGCGCTGTGGCGAGCCACGCGAGTTCCGCTTCGGTCAGCCGATGCTCGTAGGGGACGCTCACCATTTCGGAGGGCCGCGGCGTTGATGCCAGCACCATTTTGCCCTTCAGCTTTCCTTTCCACTTCGCGAAGTCTTCAGGCGTCGATATGACGGCCAGAATGGCTTCGCCGCTCACCGGACCCTGGGTTCCCGGCGACCAGGGCTGAGCGAAGCCGATCAACGGCTGGAACTCGGGCTCCTTCATCATGGCCGCGAACCGTGTCGAACTCCAGCCGCGCCCGAACGGCCCCCAGGCTTCCATCTTCGCGTTCGACAGGCCCCACTCGTTCAGCTTCCTGACCGCCCATTCCCCGGCCGCTTTGGCATTCGGCGAACCAGTCAGACGAGGCCCGTAGACGTCCGTCATATAGAACGCCGAGTCCATCACTTTCGAGTTCTGTCCGGAGGCTTCCCTGCGAATCTTCTGGACCACGCTCAGATCGACCTTCTCCTGCGCTCCGGCCCGAACGGACAGGCAGACCCCAAGAACAGCGGCAATTCTCAATCGCGATTTCGGCACGTGCGAATGTACCACACGAGCCGCGCGGCCTGCACCGTAAACTGTAGTCATCCCTATGCGGCATCGGTCTCTCTCAGCGCTTCTCCTGTGCGCCCTGGCGCTTCACGCCCAGACGACGGCATCTATCTCCGGAAAGGTGCAGGATGCCACCGGAGCGCCTGTCTCCGCCGCGACAATTACCATCAAGAGCCTTGAGACGGGCGCCACGCGCGTGGTGACTTCCGATACGAACGGCAATTACCGCGCGTCGTCGATCCCGCTTGGACGTCAGCAACTGAGCGCTGAGAAAACAGGCTTCAAAGCTACGGTGCGCACCGGCATCAATCTCACCGTTGGGCAGGAAGCCGCAATCGATCTCCAGCTTGAAGTGGGAGAACTGGCCCAGCAGGTGACCGTCTCCGAAGAAGTGCCGGTCATTAACACCACCACCGCGCCTGTGTCGGGCGTTGTCGGCGCCGCTGAAGTCAAAGATCTGCCGTTGAACGGCCGCAGCTTCGACAACCTGATCACTCTCAATCCAGGCACCATCAGCTACGGCCTCAGAAGCGCCCAGACCAGCACGAGCAACGGCAACACCTTCACCGTCGTGGGCCGCCGCCCGTCTGAAAATCTGTTCCTGCTGAACGGAATCGAATACACGGGTTCGAGCCAGCTTGCCATCACGCCCGGCGGGGTGAGCGGCGAACTGCTCGGCATTGACGCCGTCCGGGAATTCAACGTTCTCACCGACACCTATTCAGCCGAATACGGCAAACGCGCCGGTGCTCAGGTCAGCGTCGTCACGCAATCGGGGACGAACCAGGTTCACGGCTCGGTGTTCGAATTTCTCCGCAACAACGTGCTCGATACCCGCAACTATTTCGATCAGGGCTCGGCGCCGCCCTTCCGCCGCAACCAGTTCGGTGGCGCGCTCGGCGGGCCCTTAAAGAAGGACAAGCTGTTCCTGTTCGGCAATTATGAAGGCTTCCGACAGGCGCTCGCCGTCACGAACGTGAGCGTGGTGCCTGACGCTCAGGCGCGTCTCGGCGCGGGCTTCAGCAACGTGAACCCGGCTATGCTGAAATACTTCGCGCTGTGGCCTGTTGCGAACGGACCGGAACTCACCGGAGGCACCGCGCTTTCCTACAACAACCCGCGCCAGCGCATCCGTGAAGACTTCGGCACGGTCCGCTCCGATTACCTGATCGGCGACAACGATTCGCTTTCCGCCGCATACACGGTCGATGACGGCAGCAGCATCATCCCGCTGGCGGACCCGCTGTTCGCCTCAGCCCTGACCCTGCGCAACCAGGTCGCAAGCCTGCAGGAAACCCACATTCTTTCGCCGAACACGCTCAACACTCTGCGCCTCGGTTTTTCACGCGCCGCGTTCAACTATAATTCCTCTCCGCTGACGAACTTCTCGCACGATCTCGATTTCGTGACCGGCGCGGGTCCGGGCGGAATCGTCATCGGAGGAGGCACCACCACGACAGGGGTTGCGGCTCTTACCGCGGCGGGCCCGAACAACGCCGCGAACGTGTGGAACCGGCGAAATCTGTTCACCGTCACCGACAATTTCGAGTTCAACAAAGGCGTGCATCAGATCAGCGCGGGCTTCTGGCTGCAGCGCGTTCAGGACAACGAGAACACTGCGTCCCGCCGTCTCGGCCAGGCCAGTTTCGCCAGCCTGCAGACGTTTCTTCAGGGAACCGTTACGACGTTTCAGGTAGTTCCGGCGCCCACAGAACTCGGCTGGCGAAGCGTCTTCGGGGCCTGGTACGTTCAGGACACGATAAAGCTGCGCCGCAACCTCACGCTCGAAGCCGGTTTGCGGCATGAGTTCACGAATGGCTGGAACGAAGTCGCAGGACGCGCCGCCAATTACATTACCGATGCCCAGGGCGTGCTCCAGACCAACACCCGGGTCGGCAATTCCGTCTTCACAGAGAACAATGCGAAGAAGCTTTTCGGTCCCAGAGTGGCTCTCGCCTGGGACGTGTTCGGCAACGGCAAGACAGCGATGCGGGCGGGCTTCGGCACCTACTATTCGCTCATTGACGACCTCGCGTTCCTGCTGAATTCTCTGCCTCCGAATAACGGCGCGGCGTCATACACAGGGTCTTTACCTTCGCTGCTTCCGATCGCCCCGGGCGTGCAGCCGCTGGCGCCCTGCGGACCCGGAATTCCAACCTCCACGTGTACTACGTTTGCGCCGCAGGGCGTTCAGCCCAACGCGAAAACGCCCACCGTTCAGGAATGGAACCTGCGCATCGAGCAGCAACTCGATGCCAACACTGCTCTGCGCCTCGCTTACGTCGGTTCGTTCGGCTATCACGGATTCGTCAGCATCGACCCGAATACGATTCCCGCGCAAATCTGCAACTCTCCGGCGGGCTGCCGTTCGGGTACTGTGCCCGCAGGGGCGCAGTACATCCCGGTGGCCTCGCGACCCAATCCGTATCTCTCGGCGGGCTTCTTCTGGTACACCGAAGGCAACAGCAGCTACAACTCTCTGCAGGCCGATATCTCGCGCCGACTGAGCCGCGGACTGCAGTTCCGCGCCAACTTTACCTATTCGAAGAGCCTCGACAACAACTCGGCGCTCACGGGCGCGCAGTCGAATAACCAGGCGCAGATGATTCTCGACAGGAACGATCTGCATCGTGACTGGGGTCCGTCGGCTCTGAACGTCAAGTTCCAGTCGAGTCTCTCGGCGCGTTACGATCTGCCCTTCGGCCAGGGCCCGCTTCTGGGCGGGTGGCAACTGAACGGCATCGCGACGTTCCTCAGCGGCTTTCCGTTCACACCGCAAATCGGATCGAATCGCTCTGCTGACGGCGACACGAGAAATCCGGACCGCCCGTCGCTCAACCCTTCGTTTACGGGCCAGGTGGTTACAGGGAATCCGAACCAGTGGTTCAATCCCGCCGCCTTTGTCCTGCCCGCCGCAGGGACGTATGGGAATCTCGGCCGCGGCAGTTACGTCGGGCCGGGTTTAGCGGAAGTCGACCTGTCGCTATTTAAGACGTTCAGGATTCGCGAACGGCTGAGCGCTCAGTTCCGGGCCGAATGCTTCAACGTCGCCAATCATCCTAACTTCGCGTCGCCCAACCCCATCGTATTTGCGAACGGAGCGGTCAGTTCTTCCGCGGGGCTAATTACGAGTACGGTCACCACGTCTCGCCAGATTCAGTTTGGCGTGAAACTGATATTCTGATTCGCATGGATTATTCCCGCCGCGATCTTTCGGTGCTGCTGCCGGCCCTGTTAGCCGCCAATACGGCGGCCGCGGAAGACAAGAACATGCCGGCCAAAGTCTTCAGTTATGAAGACATGCCAGTGAAGAAGAATGGACCGAATGAATCGCGCGCGGTGTTTGCGGACCATCTGCACACCGGATTTCCGGTTGCGGTACACATGACCAGCCTTGCGCCAGGGCAGATGCCTCATCCGCCGCACAAGCATCCGAACGAAGAGGTCATCTGCCTGCGCAGCGGACAGCTTGACGCCAACTTCGGCGGCAAAATCACGCACGTAACCGCGGGTTCGATCATCTATATGGCTTCGAACGAAGAGCATAGCTGGAAGAACAACGGCAGCGAACCAGCTGAGTATTTCGTGATAGAACTCGGAGACAAGAAGGCTTAGTTTCAGTAAGGCTTAGTCAAGTCTCAGCAGCCGCGGAGGCACGGTGTCCGGCTCCACAACCCAGGCCGTGCGGGAAGCGTAGTATTGCCGAAGTTTCACGTCTTCTTCGGGACCTAAGTCGAGGGCCCAAACTACCCGCGCGGCATCGATATCCGCATCGTTTCGAATCCATTCCCGCAGCAGATGACGCGCACTGTAGCGGACAAAGACGAGTTGCTTCCCCGGCGATGCTGCCAGGGTTCGGTTCACAGCAATGCGTCCCTCGCTGTCTCCGTAGTTGATGTAATCCCAGCTTTCGTAAGGGCCAGTGGCTTCGAACAACGGCTGGTTCCCGAACAAATGCAGGCCGTACCAGAAGGTAAAATGCGCAACGCACAGCAGCGCCACTATCCAGGCCCCCTCGCGCGGCATCCTTTGCAGCCCCACAACAGCCATCAGGACAAAGAGGCAGCCGACCGCCGCAATGTAATGGGGATAAAAGTACGGGTAGAAATTGGCGGCCAGACTGAAAGCCAACACACAGGCCGCCGCCCACCAGTAACGGCGCATCCTTAAGGCGGGAACAAAGAATACGAGCGCCACGTACAAGGGTGCGAACAGGAAAAACCTATAGAATCTTACCCGGCTTAGCAGTCTTACCCAATAAGTCCCGCTCGTGTCATGCACATCCTTTTGGGCCTGATAATCCAGCTTCTGTTCTTCTGTGAGTTCCTTCGCAGGAACCGCCATCTTCTGAAAAGTAAAAGTAGCCGGAATGCCGTACCGATCGCGGCTAAGCATGTACGGCAACTTAGTCCAGCTTCCGGTCACGGCCTTATCCTGCAGAAGAGTCAGGCCTAAGAACGGCAGTAGCCCGACCAGGAACAACCCGGTCCACCGGCGACACTTATATAGGACCGGCAGCATACAAACGAACAGGCACACCGATTCAAACGGGCGGGTCAGGATCTCCAGCCCGAGTCCGGCCCCGAACAGCACGGCATTCCTGCCGCCACCGGCACGCCACAACCGCATCCCGGCCCCAAAGACCAGACATCCCGCGATGGCTGAAACCGCGCCGCCCCAGTAGTTATTCATCCACTGATTCAGCGGGCCGAACTCCATGACCGCTAACAACCCTCCGGCCAGCGCCCACTCGGGACGAACCCACGCCCGCAGCATCCAGTAACAAAGTGCGCAGAACAGTCCCGCGGAAAGCAGAACACCCGCCCACGGCAGCCTGAAGAACAACTGCCCGAAGGCGAGTACGAAACCCTGTCCCAGGGGATAAATCGAACTGTATGAAGGCTCCTGCAGGACGAACACGGTTTCGAAAAACCGGTGCATCGGATGGACCGGGTTCGCCATCCGGAAATGCGCGAGCGTGTCGCCCAGCAGCAGATAGCTGAAATCATCGGAAACGCTCGGCACGGGCACCGGATGCTGTGGCAGTAAGAGCAGCCTGAGCACGATGGGCAGCGCCCCGAGCAAGCCCATCGACCAGGCGGGGCGCGCCGCGATCCATCGAAAAGCGGGCTCCGTGTTTCGCCGGGTCAGCAGCACGGCCAGCATCAAACCCGCCACCCCGAAGGCCACGAAATCCACCAGATCGAACCCCAGCGGATTCTGCATCGGAAGCAGGAACCGCAGCAGTCGCAAAGTATTCATCGGCCGGTTCAGCCATCCTACGACATGCCCTTCCCGTTCCGGTGGTATCCTCTGTGCAGAAGGTCCGCTTGTCAGCCCGCCACGCTCTCTGGATGATTGCCGCTGCGCTTGCCGGTCTTGGATCTCTCTACGCCTTCCAGAAGCCCTTCCGGCAATATCCCGGCGTTGAATACTCCACCTTCGAAACGCCCGCGGATTATCGCGAGCCCGGCGAGTTCATCTTCGCGCGCATGATGTTTCCGGGGGGCGGCGTGAACGACGGCTATTACCCGCGCTTCCAGGGCGACTGGCGGCAGGGCCTTTCCCTCTGGACTCAGGATTACCCGCGCGCCGACCGCCACTTCTCAGAAGCGCTGCGCCGCCTCACCCGCATCCAGGTTCGCTCGGTCGAACAACCAGTCAACCTGGATGAGAACGAACAGTTCGACCAGCCCTGGCTTTACGCGGTCCAGGTGGGCGAATGGGGCCCGACCCCGAAGCAATGTCAGGAACTGCGCGAATACCTTCTCCGCGGCGGCTTCTTCATGGCGGACGACTTCCACGGCAACTTCGAACGCCAGATCTTTCTCGCGACGATGAAGATGGTGTTTCCTGACCGGCCCGTTGTCGAAATCCGCAATGACGACGCCATTTTTCACAGCGTTTACGACCTCACCGAGCGCGTACAGGTGCCCGGCGAAGCCCACATCCGCCAGGGCTGCAAGAACTGCGAGGACGGGGGCCGCGGCGCTCACTGGCAGGGCATTTACGATGACAGCGGCCGCGTCATGATCGCCATTTCGTACAACTCCGACCTTGGCGATGGCTGGGAATGGGCCGACTCTCCGCACTACCCCGAAAAGGCATCGTCCATCGCGATTCGTATCGGCGTTAACTACGTCGTGTACGCCATGACGCATTGATCGAAGTCACTCATACGCGCGTGTTCGCGGCGTCTCCCACGGGCGGCAACCCCTGCCCGGTCATCGAAGGCGATCATCGGCTCAGCGATGCCAGAATGCAGGAACTGGCCCGAACGTTTGGGCTCGATACAGCCATCATTCTTCCCCCGCAATCGAAGCGCGCCGACCTGCGTATCCGCTACTTCGTTCCGGATCACGAAATGGGCGTCTCCGGGCACGCCACCATCGCGGCGATCACGGTTGCATTTCAGAAGAGCAGGATGGCCGCGAGCCGGATACGAGTGGAGACGATTACCGGGATTTTCGAAGTCCACTGGCAGCGCGGCGCGGCGGCGCTTATTGTCACCCTCGAACAAAACGCGCCTGTATACGGCGCCACGCTCACGGCGGGTGAGATCGCCCGCGCTCTGAACATCGACACCAAGCTGATCGAATCCGACCGAAGCTCCGATCCAGTCCGTTTCCGTCTCAAGACCGAAGCTGCTGATCCCCGTGCGCGACGCGCAGGTGCTCAACAGTATTCGGCCCGATTACGAAGAACTCTGGCGCTGCTGCGAGACCTTCGGGGTCAGTGGGTTCTACCCGTTTACACGGCGTACGGACAAACCCGGGGCTACGGTCGAAGCCCGCCAATTCCCTTTACGCGCCGGCTTTCCGGAAGATGCCGCGACGGGAGTCGCCGCTGCCGCACTCGCAGCTTATCTGACCCGCTACGACCTCGACTCCGCAAGCGGCCATCACGAATTCCGCATCGCGCAGGGTTACGCGATGGGCGCCCCCAGTCTGATCGAAGCGCTGGCGGACGCGGACGGCGGAAACGTTGTGCGAACGGCTATTCGTGGCAGCGCGCGAGTGGTGAGCCGCGAACGGCTTCCCGTCTGAACACGGCGTAGGATGGTACTTATGCGTTTCGTCCTGATCTTGGCCGTGCCGGGTCTTCTCGCCGCCCAATTCATCCCAGCGGGGCAGCCCGTCCCGAAAGGCCCGAATCCGCCCACCGTCTTCCTCAGCGGTTATCAGCAAACCTGCACCAGCAGCGACTTCGCGTCCTACTTCGGTTCTGCCGACAAACTGCTTCAGGCGAACTCCATCGTCAGCCTCTATTTCGATAACTGCAGCGTCGGCGGAGTCGGCACGGACCGCGCGTCGCTCGAAGCTGAAGGTCAGGCGTTCGGCCGCTTTCTGGCCGCGCTGAAATATACCGATGGCACGCCCGTCACGCAGGTGGATGTCATTTCGCACAGCGCCGGAGGCCTCATCGTTCGCAGCTATCTCGCGGGGAAGCAAGATGGCACGCCCGCCGTGTTCAATCCGCCCGCAAACCCGCTCATCCGAAAGGCCATCTTTATTGCGACGCCGAATTTCGGCACGCCGATCGCTTCTCTTCTGGGCAGCGGCGCCGACCGGCAACTTGACGAAATGACCCCCGGCAGCCAGTTCCTCTACGACCTGAACACCTGGAACCAGGGCATCGATGACCTGCGTGGAATTGACGCCATTGCGATTGCGGGCAACGGCGGCTCCGAGACCCCCGGCATCCCCAACTTCGACGACGGCGTAGTGCGGCTCACCAGCGCGTCGCTCGGGTTTTATCGTCCCGGTGTCACCCGTGTCGTGCCCGATTGCCATACTTCAAACCCGCTGCTCGTCTTCGCCGGATATTGCTCGTCCAGCACTCCGTCGATCGCGAAAATCGACACCGATCCGAACAACGCTGTTTCGGCGATTATTGCGTCGTTCCTGACAGGCACGAGCGCCTGGAAGTCCGTCGGGCAGGCCGCTGAATCCCTGTCGAACCTGGCCTCAACAGCCGGGTTGATCCTGCAACTGCGCGATATGAATGACGTGCCGCTGCCTGTGTCTTCCGCCAACACGACCGCTCCGTCGGGTGGCCTCAACCTGTCAGTCAACAGCGCGAGCAATCTCGTGTATTCGGATGCCCTGGGGGCCGCAAAGGTGCCGGTGCAAGTCGTTCCCACAACCGGCTCCGCGCAAACCGCGACTCTCGATCTCACTACTGCCGCGACTACGGACCTAACGGCTACCGTCAAGCCGGGTCCCGTGATCAGCCCCCACGGCGTTATCCCTGCCGCGGGTCCGGCTCCATTCCCGTACGATGTGGCCGCTGGAGCCTATGTCTCAATCTATGGAACGAACCTCGCGGGTTCCACGCAACCGGCTTCGATCCCTTACCCGACGCAGATCGGCGACGTGCAGGTGCTGGTGAACGGCGTCCCGCAGCAGCTTGTGTTCGTCAGCGCGGGACAAATCAACTTTGTTTATTCGAGCGACGCGCCGGGGCTGACGAAGCTCACGGTCAAAACCATGAACGGACAGAACACGGTGAACGTGCGCGTCGCTCCGGCCACCCCGAGCATCTTTCTGTTGGATACGAACGGAACCGCGGCGGCGCTCAACGCGCTCACCAGTGTTGTCGTGAGCCCCGGCTCGCCGCTGCACGCTGGAGATTTTATTTCGGTGTATCTGACCGGCCTGGGAGCAACCTCCCATCAGGCGAACGGGACCGATACGGCTGTCATTACACCGGCGCTGACGATCGGGGGCACGCCGATTCCGATTCTCTACGCAGGGCGGACACCAGGCTATGCCGGACTCGATCAGATCAATGCGCAAATCCCGGCGGGGATCGCGACAGGATCGGCCGTGCAGGTGGTGGTGAGTTCGAACGGACGCGCCTCGAATACCGCGACGATCGCGATTCAGTAAGCTAAACAGCCATGAACTGATGGTCCGGGCATTCCACGCGGACCTGCTCATAGATGGAAGCGACCAGCCCTGGCCCGAACTTCGCGATAAACGGCACAATCGAATAGAGCCGTTCCTGAAGATGCGCCTCGGGAAAGATGAAGTCATGCAGCGCACCCGCATCGCGCACGGCCTGCTCATCCTTCGAGAGCATTTCGAGCGCAGTCTTGCGCGCAATTTTCCCCATCTGGTACTCCATCTTGCGCCTGCTGTTCTCTAACGCCGACGCGAGACTGACGTTGAATCTCTTCAACTCACCGCCGAGCCCGTCGAGCGACCGCTTGACGGCTTCCTGAGTGCGCTCCAGTTCCAGCTTCAACTCGGCCGGAACCAGTTGCCGCGCGATGGTATCCCGCAGCGTCGGCGCATTCACGAACAGATCCGCCGGATTGAGCCGGTACTTCGTCATCTGCTTGGCGCTGCGATGATCGAGCAGGGTAAAGCCCGCGCGCGGAAATGCCGCCGGCTGCCGGCCCAGAAGCTTTGAATAAAGTACCTGCGACTGCGCGAGGTAAGCCAGTTCGGCGGGCCCGCCAACGTACGCGGCTGTGGGGAGCAGATAATCCTGCACCACGGGCCGCAGCAGCGCATTGGGCGACAGTTCGTGCGCACGCGCGGCCAGTTCCGCCGCGGTCCACTTGCCGTGCCTCGGCGCAAGACGCTGCCCCTTTTCGAGCAGAAATACCAGCGAAGTCTTGCCGTCCACCAGAACCTGCGAATGATAGCCGCGCGCTTCCAGTTCCTTGCTCCGCGCCATCAGAGCGTCATTCAGTTCCGGCATGCGCTCCACGGCCTGGCGCATCAGCGGGGCGGCAATTTCGCGCAGCGCGGGCGTCATGGGGTCGATGAGCAGCAGTCCATACGGCGCGAAGAGTTCGCGCACCATTGCCGCGAACGCCGAGCCCATCGTTTCTCCCGCCGCATAGCACCGTTCCACCATGGCGACGGCTTCCTCGGCAAACGGCAAGCCAGCCAGTGCGTTGCGCAACTCGCCGATCGGAACATCCCGCAGGGCCACCCCGCCCACGGGTTTCGCGTCGCCCGGGACGGCATTCGGAAGGCTCAGGCGAACCGGCTTGTGGTCCGCGCCGAAGACCCACGTGTGATTGACCTCGGCGAAGTCGTGGTCCTCGGTCGCAAGCCAGAATATCGGCACTGCAGCCGTTCCCCGCGCCGTTAACTCGGCTGCGATCCGGATGGCGGTCAGAGCTTTATAAACGGTATAGGCGGGGCCCGAAAACAACCCCACCTGCTGCCCGGTGACAATGGCGACCGTGCCGGGTCTGGCCAAAATCGCCAGCGATGGGTTGCCCGTGATTCAGGGGACCGAGCGCAGCCACCACAGCGGCGCGCCGCTCGTCGGGAAAGGCAAAGCGCGACGCCTGCTCAAGGGCCGCTATGTCGTTGGGAGGCAAAGGATACAGGTCGCTAACCCGATCGAAATGATAGATCAGGTCGGCTAAACAGCTTCGAGGTGTTCGGTAGGTCCGTCTGGCGGACACACGTACACTGCATGAGCTTGTGTCAGGTTAGCAGATGCTAAAGAAAGTACCGGCGGGTTCGCCAGTCGCCGATTTAAAGCTGCTAGCCCGCCGTAAACCGCCGTGCGATGTCGTTGTAAAGAACGAACACCATCAGCATCATCAGGAACACGAAGCCCACCTTCAGCATCGCCTCCTTTACGTTCATGCTGATGTCGCGGCCCATCACCATTTCGATCAGCAGCGTCAGAATCATGGCGCCATCGAGAATCGGAATCGGCAGCAGATTCATGATCGCCAGGTTCAGGCTGACCATGCTCATCAGGGTCAGGAACGCCGCCGGACCGTCATTCGCCGCCTGCGTGGCCTGCTGCGCAATGCCCACCGGGCCCTGCACGTTCTTCGCGGGCATGCGGCGCTCCATGATGCCGCGCAGCACCTGGACAATCAGGGTTCCGAACTCCTCGTTCTGGCGGATGGATTCCCTGCAGCGCCTGCGGAAAGCCAAGCTGCGTCTTCTGGATGTGCAGCTTCACATCGGTCGACACGCCGATCATCCAGCGCGGACTCGTGCCGTCCAGGATTCTTGAACACCGGCATCATCGTGACCGACCGCATGACGCCGTTCCGTCTGATACTCCACTGTCACCGGCTTGCCGTCGCTCTTGCGGATCACTTCGGGCAGGGTAAACCGCGAATGGATCGGAACGCCGTTGACCTTCAGCATCAGGTCGCCGCTATTGAGCCCCGCGCTTGCGGCCGGCATGCCTTCCGAGACGGCGCCGACCTGAATCTCGTTCTGACCTTCCCAGCCGGCGTCGCCCAGGCCGGCCTTCTCGTCCAGCACCGGCGTGACGGAAGTCGAAAAAATATGCCCGGCGCGTTCGAGGCTGACCGTCATGGGGCCTGCCGACGTTGCCCCATTCCGTCGTGATGATGTCTTCCCAGTCCGGATTGTCTTTGCCGTTCAGGCGGACGATCTTGTCGCCCGCCTGTATGCCGGCTTTTGCCGCGGGCGAGTCCGGCATCACGTGCCCGATCACCGCGCCTTTGTCGTCGATGACCTTCTCGTACGAAACCATGAACAGGCCGGTCAGAACCGCCACGGCCAGCACCATGTTCATGAAGGGCCCGGCGAACGCGATGATTAACCGCTGCCAGCGCGGTTTGGCGGACAAGCCGCGCGGATCGTCCGCGCCGTCCTCGCCCGCCTGATCGCCGGCCATCTTGACGTAGCCGCCGAAGAGGAACGCGAAAAACGGTAATCCGTTTCGCCGCGCTGAAAGCCGAACAGCCGGGGTCCGAACCCGATGCTGAAGATGTCCACCTTGACGTCGAACGCGCGCGCCGCCCAGAAATGACCTAGTTCATGAACGAGAATCATCACGCCGATCAGGACCAGCAGCCACCAGATATTCACCAGCAAACGCCAACAATGTTCATACAGTCGATCCTTACGCCTGCACCGCGTCTCTGCGTCCGGCGCGAATCACTGCTCGGTTCGCTCAATCACCGTTCCGCGCCATCCGGCGGGCATCGATCGATTCCAGGATTTCCGCTACGCTGTCGGCTTCACGGAACGGCATTCCGTCCAGGGTTTCTGCCACGACCCGCGCAATGGCGGGGAAACCGATCGGTCCTTCGAGGAACGCCGCCGACGGCAATCTCGTCCGCCGCATTCAGAACGCAGGACGCCGACCCGCCCTCGCGCAGCGTGTCATAAGCCAGTCCGAGCAGCGGAAATTTGTCGAAATCCGGCGGGTGGAATTCCCACTTCCGGGCCTCGCTCCAGTCGATTTTCGCGACCGGAGCGGGCGCGCGTTCCGGCCAGGTCAGCGCATACTGGATCGGCATCCGCATATCCGTCGCGGACACCTGCGCGATCACGCTGCCGTCCTCGTATTCGACCATCGCGTGAACGGACGACTGCGGATGCACGACCACTTCTATATCTTCGGGCGGGAAATCGAACAGCCAGGCGCCTCGATCACCTCGAAACCCTTGTTCATCAGGGTTGCCGAATCGATGGTGATGCGGTTCCCCATCTTCCAGGTAGGATGCTTCAACGCATCGGCCGGCGTCACCCACTCCAGGGCCTCTTTGGGCGTAGTCCGAAACGGACCGCCGGATGCCGTCAGGATCAGCTTCGTAGCCTCGCTGCGCAGTCCCGCCCGCAGGCACTGGTGAGCGCCGTTGTGTTCGGAATCGACCGGGATGAGTTCGGACCCGTGCTGCCGGACCGCATCCATGACCAGTTTGCCGCCGGAAACCAGCGACCTCTTTATTGGCCAGTCCGATGCGCTTGCCGCGCAGATTGCTTCGTAGGTGGCTTCGAGACCTGCCACTCCGACGATCGAGGACATCACGGTGTCGGCTTCGGGGGCTATGGAAACCTGTACACGGCGCAGCAGCGCCGCTCAATAGTTCGGAAGTGAATTTCCTGTTTTTGGAAGAAGTGCCCGGAGCCGGTCCAATCGTCGGCGGATCCTGAACGACGGCTACCTGCGGGCCGAAACTCCTCAATCTGACGCGCCAGCAGTTCGATGTTGCGTCCCGCGACGAGCGCAAATACCTGAAAACGGTCGGGATTCTGCCTGACGACGTCCAGAGTGTTCGTTCCGATGGAACCGGTTGAGCCGAGAATCGTCAGAGTGCGGGACGGCATGGAGAAGTGAGAATGCTCATCCGATCATAACATGCATGCGCTGTCAAGGCTTATGTTGTGTGCTGAGACTTCTGTAAAGACCCAAACCCTTGCGGGCGCCGGGGAGGTTGCTTCAGGGGTCTTTCAGTTTAGAGGTTAGTCTCGCTTTGGTGGGAGTTAATGACCTCCCCGGCTTGATTCCAATATTAGAATAAATTGATTTTGGAATCAACTAAAAATTGGATATTATTTTTAGTACCGTGTGATTTTTCGCACCTCAGTCCTTCACTTCTACGCCGGTCATTCCCTCTAACACCTTGATTGTAGAGCAGATATCCTCATCGCCGTGGCCTGTCGCGATGGCCGCCTGGAACATTTGGCGGGTCAGCGACGGTCAGCGGAAGAGGGACGGACAGCTCTTCTGCGGAATCGAGCATCAGTCCGATGTCCTTGTGCATCCACTTTACGGAGAAGTTGGTCGTGAAGTCGCGCCGGAAGATGAAAGGGCGCTTTGTATTCGATCAGCCCCGATTTGGCGGCGCTGTTGGACAGGATGTCCAGCATCAGCTTAGGCTCGACGCCCGCCTTCGTGCTCAGCACGATGCCTTCGTTGAACGCCTGCAGGATATTGGAGAGCACCAGGTTCTGCGTCAGCTTGGCGTGCAGTCCCATGCCGGGGCCGCCACAGATAGTAGAGCTTCTTGCCCATGGCTTCGAGGAAGGGCTTCATTCGTTCGAAGACCTTCTCATCGCCGCCGACCATAAAGGTAAGGGTGCCGTTGGTGGCGCCCGGTGTGGAACCGGTGCAGGGCGCGCCGAGGAAATCGATTCCCGCCTTGGCAAGTTCTTCGCTGATCTGCACGCTGGCGGAGGGGCTGATGGTGCTGGCGTCCACGACGACCAGTCCGTTCTTGCCGCCTTCCTTAATACCGCCCGGCGCCGAGGATCACTGTCTCGGCCATTTCGGTGTTGCCGACGCAAAGGAAAACGGCATTCGGCATTCGCGCGCCACCTCGGCCGGAGTCGCGCAGGCCTTCGCGCCGGCTTCCGGCAGCCAGTTGCTGCGCCTTTGCTTGCGGTGTTCGACCAGACAGCGACTTCGTGCCCGGCCTTCAGAAGATTGCGGGCCATCGGGTAGCCCATCAGTCCCAGTCCGAGGAATCCTAGTTTTGCCATAAACGGGATTGTATAAGGCGGCTATACTGGAGCGCAGAACGAAATGAGTGTCGAAAGTCTTTTTCTCAACGCATCTGTCGCGAAGCTGCGCAGTTCGCTCGACCGCATCGCGATCTGCCTGACCAAACTTACCGACGACCGGATCTGGGCGCGCGGGCACGAGAACGAAAACGCCATCGGAAATCTTGTTCTGCATCTCGAAGGCAACGCACGGCAGTGGATCGTCTCCGCGCTCGGCGGCCAACCCGATATCCGCGTCCGCGACCGCGAGTTCTCCACCGAATCCGGCATAGGCGCGGCTGAACTGACGCAGAAGCTCCGCAATGTCGTCGACGAAGCAACGGCCATCATTTCTTCCCTTACCACTGAACAACTGACCCGCATCTACCGGATTCAGGATCGCCAGCCCTCAGGCGTTGAAGCGGTTCTGAATGTGGTGGAACACTTCGGGCAACACACCGGCCAGATCATTTTCGCCACCAAGAACCTGACCGGCCAGGATCTGGGACTGATGAGCCCGCCGGTGCGCAGGACCCCCTGAACGGTTTTAAGCGGCTCGTTGCTGTTTTCCGCGAAGCTCTGGCAGGTTCGCAGCGCGATCTGACCACGGGCAATCTGCGCCGCGCCATCGTGTTTCTAGCGATCCCGATGATCCTCGAGATGCTGATGGAGTCGCTTTTTGGCGTCGTCGATATGTTCTTCGTGGCAAGGCTCGGCGTCGATTCGCTGGCCACGGTCGCGCTTACTGAATCATGTCTCGTGCTGGTGTTCGGTGTGGCGATGGGCCTCAGTATGGCCACCACTGCGTTCATCGCCAGACGCATCGGCGAAAACGATCCCGAAGGGGCCGGGGTCGCTGCCGTTCAGGCGATCGCGGTCGGGCTGATCATTTCGTTCCTCGTGGCAACCACCGCCATCCTGTTCGCGCCGCGAATCCTCGGGTTTATGGGCGCCACTCCGGCCGTCATACAGGTCGGAACCACCTACACGCGGATTCTGCTGGGCGGCTCGGTAACTATCTTCCTGCTTTTCCTGATCAATGCGATCTTTCGTGGCGCGGGAGACGCCGCGCTCGCGATGCGCGTCCTGTGGCTCGCCAATGCGATCAACATCGTTCTCGATCCGTGCCTCATCAACGGATGGGGCCCGTTCCCGCGCCTGAACGTGATGGGCGCCGCCGTCGCGACGACGATCGGAAGGGGTGTGGGGGTGCTGTTTCAGCTCTTCCTGCTGTTCGGCGGGGCCAGCCGGGTCCGCATTCACGCCAGCCAGCTTCGTCTCGACCTCGGAGTGCTTTGGCGCCTGCTCAAGGTCTCCTTTACAGGCATCCTGCAATTCGTGATTGCGACCGCCAGCTGGACCGGCCTTGTCCGCCTCTGCGCCACGTTCGGCAGCGCGCCTGTTGCCGGGTACACGGTCGCGGTCAGGATCTTCATGTTCGTCATTCTGCCCTCCTGGGGACTGTCGAACTCCGCCGCGACGCTGGTAGGTCAGAATCTCGGAGCGAAAAATCCCGACCGCGCCGAAGCCGCCGTTTACCAGACCGGCCGCTACGCCATGTACTACATGGGCAGCATCGCAATCCTGTTTCTCCTGTTCGCGCGCCCGCTGGCGGCGTTCTTCACCGGCGACCCGGTTGTCCAGCAGGTTGCGGTCGATTGTCTGCGCTTCATCAGCTTCGGCAACATCTGTTATGCGTGGGGCATGGTGCTGGTGCAGGCCTTCAACGGGGCAGGGGACACGCGGACGCCCTCCATGATTAACTTTTTCTGTTACTGGTGCTTTCAGATCCCGCTCGCGTATTGGCTCTCAAACGGCCTCGGCTGGGGTCCGCGCGGCGTATTCACGGCCATTCCCGTCGCCGAAACAGCGATGACCATTTCTTCCTTCGCCCTCTTCCGCCGAGGGACATGGAAGAGGAAAATAATCTAAGACATGCGCCGTCTCTTTTCCGCTTCTCTCCTCTGCGTCGGGCTGAACGCGGCCCCGCAACAGCCCGCCGCTACCGACGCCAGAATCGAATTCGAAAACGCGTGGGTGCGCGTGGTCCGGGTCCACTACGATGCTCATCAGAAAACCGCCATGCACGACCATCCGCCGTTTCCCACCGTCTACGTCTACACGACGGACGGCGGCAGACTCAGCATCGGCCATGACGGTGAAAACCCTGTTGTGCGTCCGCCTGTGAAAGCGGGCGGCATCCGGTTCCAGGAAGGCGTTGCCGAACGCCACGTTGTCGAGGAACTCGACGGCATCCCCAGCGAATACCTGCGCCTTGAACTCAAGACAAAACCTGTCGATCTTCCCGAGAAGGATATCCGCCGAGCCCCTGCCGACCGGACGCCCTACGAAAGCGGAATGCTCCGGATCGAGCGCGTCACCTGCGGACCGAAGGCCGCCTGCCCAGCCTCGGCGCACCCGGAGCGCCCGGCCGTCGTTGTTACCGGCAAAGCGGTTCAGTGGCTGCCGCCGGGCTCTCCGGCTCTGGTCAACTCCGCGGATACAGCCATCGACCAGGTCCGCGTAGAACTGAAAACCAATCCGATTTAACGCAATCGAAATATACCTGTCACGTGCGTTTTGCATTCGGACGCTGTAATGGAAACGTCCAATGAATCGTTCTTTCGCCGCCCTGTTAGTGACCGGCTGCTGCCTGGCCGCCTTCGCGCAGAAATCGGAACCGCGCAAACCTAAGCTCGTCGTAGCCATCGTGGTCGATCAGTTCCGCTACGATTACCTGCTTCGCTTCCGCTCGAGCTACACCTCCGGGCTCAAACGTCTGATGGAGCAGGGAGCCGTCTTCGATGACGCTCACCACACGGCCTTCCCTACCGTCACTGCGGTGGGACACTCCACTCTGCTCAGCGGCGCGCCCCCGTCGGTCAGCGGCATTGTCGCGAACGAATGGTACGACCGTGAATCGAAACAGAACGTCACCAGCGTTTCCGACTCCGCAACCAGACTGGTCGGCGGCATCCCCACGATGCCCGGCTCCTCCCCGCGGCGAATGCTCGTCAGCACGCTCGGCGATGAAATCAAAATGCAGGGCCAACACGTAAAGGTGATCGGAATCTCCATCAAAGACCGCGGCGCCGTGCTCCCCGCGGGCCATATGGCCGATGCCGCGTACTGGTTCGATGCGGACTGCAACCGCTGGACGACCAGCAGCTATTACATGGCGAAACTGCCTGACTGGGCTGAAGAAATGAACAAGGTTCCAGCGCACCTGCGAGCCCTCGGCGCCGGCTGGTTCGCGCTCGACGCCAAACCCGATGACAAGCCGATGTGCAGCATGGTTGCCGGTCAGGATGAAGTACGCTATTGCGGCTCTCTTGAAGCGACCCGCTGGGGCAACGAAATCATCGAGGAATTCGCTGAGCGCGCTGTGACCGCGGAAAACATGGGCCATCATGAAGGAACCGACATTCTCGCCGTCAGCTTCTCCGCCAACGACTACGTTGGCCATGCCATGGGTCCCGATTCTGCTGAGGTCCGTGATATTTCCATCCGCACAGACCGCGTTCTCGGGAAGTTCATGGAGGCCATCGATCGCGAGGCCGGCGCCGAAAACGTTGTGTACGTTCTGACTGCCGACCACGGCGTCGCACCCGTCCCTGAAGTGAATCAGGCGCGCAAAATGCCCGGCGGGCGGCTGTCCGACGCCGCCCTTGCGAACGCGATCCGGCAGGCTCTTGAAAAGAAATACGGACCGGGCAACTGGATCGCCGGCAACGCCGGCCCTACGCCCTATTTCAACCGCGCTCTGATTGAGAAGTACCGTGCCACCCTGGCCGAAGTCGAGAACACCGCCGCCGACGCCATTCGCGCCCTGCCCCACATTTTCCGCGTCTACACGGCCGATCAGCTAAGCGCCGGCGCGCCGGGTGAAGACCCGATCGGCGTAGCGGTGCGAAATGGTTATTACGCGAAGCGCTCGGGCGATCTGCTCATCATCCCTGAAGGGTATTTCCTCTACGAAGCCACCGGCACGTCGCACGGCACGCCCTTCAATTACGACACCCATGTGCCCATCATCTTTATGGGGCAGGGAATCAGGAAGGGCCATTATTACCAGCGGGTCGGGGTGAGCGATATTGCCCCCACGCTCGCCGCTATGGCCGGCGTACAGGAACCGTCGGGATCCATCGGGCGAGTGTTACAGGAAATATTCGAGTAAACGGCTTGCCATGTATCATGGCTCAAATGAAAGTTCCCTTTTGCGCACTGCTTGCACTTACCGCACCGCTGCTCGCCCAACAACAGCAGCCGGCCGATTTCGCAACCTCGATTAAAAACCAGTACAACCAGAACAAGCGGTATATCCTCGCCTCTGCCGAAAAGATGCCGGCCGACGCCTATGGCTGGCGCCCCGCCGGTCTCGAAGCAGAACTCCGCACCTTCGGTCAGATCCTCGCCCATATCGCGAACGAGAACAACCAGACGTGTTCCCGATTGACCGGCAAGCCCAATCCGCCCCATCTCGACGATGCCAAAGGCACGTTCACCCCGGCGGAAGCCACCAAAATTCTGAACGATTCCTTCGCGCTGTGCGATCCCCTGTTCAATGGCCTTACCAATCAGAACGTGAGCGAAATGGTGAAAATGCCCGGCCGCAACGGCACGACCATGGAACGCCCCCGCGGTGCTTCTCTCATCAGCGATCTAACCCACAGCAACGAACAGTACGGAATGATCATGGTCTACTTCGCCATGAAAGGACTTGTCCCTCCTTCGCACCAGAAATAGCATGCGCCTCACACCCCGGACAGCCGCGCTGACCCTCGCCTTTTCCTGTGTTGCCCTGAATGCGCAGAAGCCTTCAGCAGGTGAGAAGCTGCACTTTATCGTCATTATGAGCCGCCACGGCGTGCGTTCGCCGCTCATGACGAACCCGAAGCTTGACGAGTATTCCGCGAAACCCTGGCCCAGGTGGGACGTCCCTCTCGGTTACTTGACCAGCCATGGCCGCACCCTCATGGAATACATGGGCGATTACTACCGCGAGTACCTCACCAGAGCCCGTATGCTGCCGGCCTCCGGCTGCTCCTCCGCCGAAAAATTCTACTTCTGGACGGACACCGACGAGCGGGATATCGAGACCGGCAAAGCCATCGCAAGGCGCATGTTCCGGGACTGCACCGTCCCGGTCTATTCCGTGCCGGAGGGTGCCCCTGAGCCGCTGTTCACTCCGCGCAAAGCCAGGATCGGCAAGACCGACCCTCAGCTTGCGGCCGACTCCATGCTCGAGCGCATGGGCGGCTCGCCCGAGACGCTGATCGAAAAACACCGCGCGCAGCTCGAAGAAATGCAACAGATCCTTCTCGGCTGCGACCCCGGGAAGACCTGCACCTCCGCCCAGACCGCGGGTAAAAAGCTGCTGCTCGGCACACCTGCCGCCGTGAAACCGATTACGGGCGGGCTGGCTGAATTGGCCGGGCCCATCAACCTTGGCTCCACGTTTTCCGACGACTTCCTTCTCGAATACACCGAAGGCATGAAGGCCGAAGACGTAGGCTGGGGCCGCGTCAACAAAGCGAAGGTCACAGAACTTCTGCATTTGCAGGAAGAATACGTGGATATGGTGTTGCGCACCCCGTACATGGCGCGCGCCAACGGTTCGAATCTCATGAGCCACATGCTGAAGTCGATGCAGCAGTCCATCGGAGCCGAAGCCCTGGCCGGAGCCTTAGGGAAACCCGGCGATCAGGGCGTCGTACTGCTCGGCCACGATTCGAACGAGTCCAACCTCAGCGGCCTGCTCGACATGACCTGGAAAACCGAAGACTATCCGTTGAACGGAAGACCTCCGGGCAGTTCCATCGTGTTTGAGATGTGGAAGAACACCGCGTCCGGCAAGTACACGGTGAGGACCTATTTCGTCACCCAGACTCTGGACCAGATGCGGAACGCCGTCCCGCTCAGCCTGAAAAATCCGCCTGTAAAAGTCCCGATTCGGATTCCGGGCTGCGGAGGCGATGCGTGTGACTGGGAGAAATTTCAAAGCGTCGTCGGGTCCGCTATCGACCCGACGTTCGTCTCAAACGAACCGCTCCATCAGACCGCCAGATAACCTGCGAGACCGATTGCGGCAGCGCCCAGGACCACCCAAAACGTGGTCCGCCTGGTGAACACGAGAAACAGAAAACTCCCGGCTGTTACCGCGACGGTGAGGGCGTTCCGCAGCGAATCCTTCGCAAAAGGGACCGTGGTCGCAAGCAGCAATCCGGCAGCGGCGAGCGTCAACCCGCGAATCGCACTCTTCACCTGAGGCTTATCGATATGCCGGCCCAGATATCGCAGCATAGGGATGATCAGAAACGCGGGCGTCAGCAGTGCCAGCAGGCCCGCAATGGCCCCGGGAACTCCGTCAACGAAATACCCGACGCTAACCAGATAGAGCCCGAACGGACCCGGCGTCACACGTCCCGCCGCAATGGCAATCTGCAACTGGCTGTCTGTCAGCGCATGATGCTGCACAACCAGGTCATGCCGCACGACGGGCAGCGAGGTCGGTCCGCTGAAGGAGGTCAGCATTGCTTTACAAAGCAACACGTAAAGCAGGAAAACGTTCATTCCGGAATCTGCCAGATATACCCGGCTGCTCCGCCCAATGCCAGAATCTGTACCGGGGATACCGAGAAGCCGAGCGACAATACCATCGCGCCCGTCACCAGCGCGGCGGCGTACAGTCCGCGTTTCCGATCCATATAAGGCCGCGCGAGTTGCCACCCCGCCGCTGCCATCATCCCGACGGCTGCCGCCATCAGTGCGCCGATCATCGCCATGGCCGCGCCGTTCGACTTTACGATGTCGTACTCACGTGTCAGCAGCAGAATTACCAGCGCGGCTGGGGCAGTCATTGCCAGCAATGACGCAATCGCCCCTGCCCACCCCAGCAGTTCCCATGAAATTCCCGCGCAGAACGCCAGCAGGTTCGTTCCCGGCGTGATTCTTGCGAGCGCGAATACTGTCGAATACCGCTCGCGTGAAATCCACTTCCGGTTTGTGACAATTTCAGAGTGGAGCGCGGCCAAAGTGGGATCGCCGCCTCCGAAGACCGTGTTCCCGACCTTTAAATGGAGAATAAACAATTTCCACAGCGAGAGAGTCCCGGAAGCGCCGCTTCTCGCCCCTGGCCGGGTTTCCAATGTTAAGAACGGCTCCGTCGCTGTCACTGATTTGTAATATAGCGCCGCGACCTTAAGGAATACTTAAAGAACGGTAAAAAGCCGGCGCGGCTGAAAAGAACAATGAAAATCTCTCTGGGCCCTCTGCGGCGTTTTCTCGATTTCCTGGCGAAGATGGGTCTCTCGATCCGGGACGACCCGCCACGAGTTATAGATCTCGCTTTGCGCGAGTGGGGTCCCATCGCAGACAATTTTGCACTCTCGGCCGCCAAATTACCGTCGGACGATCCCGATGCGGTTCCGGCGCTCTCGGTCGTCCTGCGGAATTTCGGCTCCGAGCCCGCTTCGCTGCGTATCCCGCCGTGGCTCGTCTTCTATAAGATTCAGGTCTTCGATTCGGACCACACCCCGGTTCCGCTGACCCCTTACGGACGCGAATTGCTGAAACCCGAAAGGAATTCCGCACTGCAATGGGTTACGCTCCAGCCCGGCGCCGCAACTGAAACGCAGATTCCGGTCGGCGCTGTCTTTGCGATGATTCCGCGCCGGAACTATACCCTGAAGGTCTCCTGCACGCAGCCCGATACCGGCCGCACGCTGGACGCGAAAGCGCTGATCATTTAGGAGTGCAGGCCGCGTGTTACCCCCCCCGGTACTGCCACGTTGTAGTACTTGACTCCAAATGCCGGATCTGAAATTATGCAGGGCAGAACGGGGTCGAATTTTAACTATGAAACATCTGCGTCCGATGTTCGCGCTCTGCGCCTGCCTGCTTGTTTTCGCGTCTGCCGCCTGGTCTCAGGCGGTCAACGCAACCCTCCTCGGTACGGTCACTGACGTTTCAGGAGCAGTCGTACCGAATGCCCGCGTCATTGCTCTTGAAACGAACACCAATACTCCTCACACGGTGCAGACGAACGAAAGCGGCAACTACACCATTCCGGACGTCGCACCGGGAACCTACACCGTTACTGTCGAGCAAACCGGCTTCAAGAAGGAATCCCGATCCGGAATTTCCGTGCAGGTGAACACCAACACGCGTGTAGACCTCCAGCTACAGCCCGGCAGCATGAATGAGTCCATCGAAGTCACGGGCGCGGCTCCGATGCTTCAAAGCGACAGCGCTGAGATCGTGACCAAAATCGAAACCATTCAGACCGCGAATCTCCCCACGGGCACCAACCGCAATTTTCAGAGCCTGCTGAACCTTGTGCCGGGTACTACCCGCGCCACCTTTCAGCATTCCTCCTTTTTCAACGCGGCCAGTTCCCTTCAGACCGAAGTCAACGGCCAGATGCGCATGGGGAACAATTATCAGCTCGAAGGTATCGACGATAACGAGCGCACCGGGCTGCTCCAGATTCTGGTTCCACCCATTGAGGCGATCCAGACCGTCGATGCCTCCACCAGCAACTTCGACGCGGAACTCGGCCGCGCGACCGGCGCGGTCGTGAACGTGATGCTGAAGTCGGGCACCAATCGGATCCACGGCGCCGCTTACGAATTCTTCCGCAACAACAAGCTCAACGCCCGCAATTTCTTCGACCCCTCGGTCGGCGCCCTGCACTACAACTACTTCGGGGGTAATGTGGGCGGTCCTATCTTCAAAAGCAAGCTCTTCTACTTCGGCGATTTTCTCCGCGTTGCCGATCACGAAGCGAATACCAACCTTCTCACCATTCCAACGCTTCAGCAGCGCACCGGGGATCTCAGCGGTTCCGCGACCACGATCTACGATCCGGCAACGGGCAATGCTGACGGTACGGGCCGCCTGCCTTTCGCGAACAACCAGATCCCGGCAAGCCGCATCAACCCGATCTCGGCCAAACTGCTGGCCCTCTTGCCGGCGCCCAACCTGGCCAGCACTTCGGGCAGCAACAATTACTTTGCCCTGCTGCCGTTTCACAAGGACACCAACTCGTTCGACTCCAAGCTCGACTACAACATGACCGATAAAGACCGGTTAGCAGGCCGCTTCAGCTTCTCCCGTCCTGTCGTTTATCAGGCCCCGGTTTTCGGCGTTACGGCGGGCGGTCCCGCTCAGGGCAATTTCGAAGGCACCGGAATTCAGCGAACTTATAGCGCGGGCCTCAACTACGACCGCATTTTCTCCAGCACCCTCATCATGGAGCTGCGCATCGGGGCGGCCCACTATCACAACGAAGCCCAGCCGTCCGATTACGGCCTGCAACGATGCAGCGGCCATCGGCATCCCCGGCGTCAACATCGGCCAGTTCTATAGCGGCATCGTGGGCATCAACATCGGCAGCTTCTACTCGAGCAATCTGATCGGCTACTCCGCCAGCGTGCCCTGGGTTCGCGCGGAAACCAACATCGACGTCGCCAATACTTTCACGAAAATCATCGGCAATCACACCATCAAATTTGGAGCCGATCTTCGCCGGGTCCGTGACGACCTGCTGCAGGACCAGACCTTCAGCCCCCGCGGCGTCTACACTTTCGCGGGCGGGCAGACCGGACTCAAAGGCGGCCCGAGCACCAGCTACAACAACAACTTCGCCAGCTTCCTGCTCGACCTGCCCAATCAGGCGGGGCGCGATCTGGGCCAGTACTTCCCCGCTTATCGTCAGTGGGAACTTTTCACCTTTATTCAGGATCGCTGGGTCGCAACTCCGAAACTTACGCTGAACTACGGCGTGCGGTGGGAGTATTACCCGCCCGCAACCCCGCAGTTCAAGGGAGGTTTTTCGAATTACGATCCCACCAACAACACTCTCGTGATCGCAGGCGTGGGCGGCAACCCCTCGAATCTGGGGATGAAGAACCGCTATAAGAACTTCGCGCCGCGTCTGGGCGCCGCTTATCGCCTCACTGAGAAGACCGTCTTCCGCGCCGGCTTCGGCATCAGCTATACGCCGTTTCCGGATAACACTTACGCCTACAACTACCCGATTCGCGCGAATAACGCCTTCGATCCCGCCATCAGCACCTACGGACCGGCCGTGCTTCCGAACGGTCAGCCAGCCACCTTCCAGGCGGGCTTCCCGGCGCCCATCACTCCCGTAATTCCTGCGAACGGAATCATCACCAACCCCGCAGTGGCGTCCAATTACTTCGTCATCAACACTAATTTCAAGAACCCTTATGTGGAATCGTGGAACTTCGCCATCCAGCAGAGCCTGCCTCTGCGCCTCGTGCTGGATGTCGCTTACGTCGGCAATCACGGGGTCGATTCCCCGATTCAGTACAACCTGAATGCCGCCACCGTCCAGGGCGCCGGCACGGCGGGTCAGCCTGAGTTTGCGACCTTCGGGCGTACCGCCGCCTCTACTCTTTACTTCGCAGGCTACTCGAACATGTACAACGCCCTGCAGGTCAAGCTCGACCGCCGCTTTTCGGGCGGCTTCAACCTGACCACCGCTTATACATGGGCGAAGGGCATGGGTTACCAGAGCGGAGACGATGGCGGGCTCATGTTCTACATCAATCAGCGGCGCAATTACGCCCGTAACGACTTCGACCGCACCCACACCTTTGTGCAGAGCTACATTTACGACTTACCCTTCGGCAACGGCCGGAAGTGGCTGAACCGCGGGGTTGCCGCCGGCGTACTGGGCGGCTGGAGACTGAACGGCATTCTTACCCTGATGACCGGCACCCCGTTTACGATCGGCGGCGGTTCCGCGCTCAACACACCTGGCAGCGGACAGACCGCCAACCAGGTCGCGCCCGTTCAGATTCTGCACGGCATCAACATCGGCCAGCCCTGGTTCAGCCCCACCAGCTTCGTCCCTGAAACCCAGCCCGGCGTTTTCGGCAACGTCGGCCGCAACAGCGTTACCGGACCCGGTTTTTACAACCTGGACGCCTCGCTGTTTAAGGTTTTCCACTACACTGAGCGCTACCAACTGGAAGTACGCGGCGAGTTTTTCGGCATCACTAACACGCCGCAGTTCAGCAACCCGAACGCGAACGCCGCCAATTACAACGCGGATATCACGAAGAACACCTTCGGCGTAGTCACCGGAGCGGGCGGCGGGCGCACCGCTCAGCTGGGCATGAAGCTGATTTTCTAGGACGGCAAGGGTTCGGGGCGGACGTAACCTGCCGCCCCGAACTCTGTCTATTTCATTTCCCCAAAGCGACCGCCAGGTTATATTCAGCATCCGCGTAATCCGGACGTATCCGAAGCGCCGCCCTGAAATGCGCCGCTGCTTCGCCCGACCGCCCCGGCGTCTGCCCCAGCGTGACCCCCAAATTGTTTTCCGCTTCCGCGTAATCGGGCTTGTTCCGCAAAGCCGCCTCAAACTTCGCAGCCGCCTGTTCCAGCTTGCCCGCCTTCGCGAGCGCAACACCGTCATAGTAAAGTTGCTCCGCCATCTGAGCCTTGGCAGTTTCCAGATTCCGCGCAGGAATCCCCGCTGCGGGATCGGTTTTCAAAGCCCCCTCGAACTCGCGAACCGCCTCCGGCAACTGCCCCGCTTTAGCCAGCGCAGTCCCTAAATCCGTCCGGGCCCTCACCGAATCGGGCTGCAGACGCAAAGCCGCCTTCAGGTGCGACACCGCGTCGGGCAAACGGCCCGGCTGGTCCGTCAGATACGTCCCCAGATTGTGTTCCGCCACGTAATTCGGTCCTGTCACTGCGATCGCGTGCTCGAACAGAGTTCCGCTGTCCCGCCAATATCCCACCTGCAGCCACGTAAGCGCGGCTAAAGCCACGCAGCCCGCTACGCCGGCCCACTTCCACCGTGGTAAACCCCAGGCCAGCACAATCGCCAGCCCAACCATCGGGACATACATATAACGGTCAGCCCGGGCCTGTCCCCCAACCTGCACGAGGCCGATCACCGGCACCAGCGTTCCCAAAAACCACAGCCACCCGACGCGAAACCATGCCTCGCCACGCCATGCGGCGACTGAGATTGCGGCCAGCACCAGCGCCGCGCCGGCCCACTCCCAAACCGGCACCGATCCCCCATATGGATAAAACACCGCCAGCCGCACGGGCCAGAACATTTGCGCCATATAGATGAGGTAGGTGACCGGCACATTCTCGACACGTGACCCATGCACCGCCCCGGCATTCCGCTGCACGAAGAAGGTGATGCCCGAAGCCGCCGCCGCCAACCCGATCAGCGGCAGTTTTTCCAGCCACCTGACGCCGCGCCGCAAAGGCCAGTAGTCCAGCAGGAGCAGCACGAACGGCAGGGTCACGATCATCGGCTTGGACATCAGCCCCGCGCAAAATGCCGCCGCCACCGAAACATACCGGCCTGTCGATGGCGTCTCCGCATACCTTACATACAACCAAAGCGTCAGGAACCAGAAAACTCCGTTGAGCACATCCTTCCGCTCCGCCACCCATGCCACCGATTCCACGTGCAGAGGATGCACCGCGAACAAAAACGCCACAAACGCGCTCTTCCCGATCGCACCGGTCGCCCGGTTTAAGAACAAAAACAGCAGCATAGACGCGAGCGCATGGAGTACGACGTTTGTAATATGATGCCCGCCCGCCCACATCCCGAACATGCCGACATCCAGCATGTGAGTGATCCACGTCAGCGGAAACCAGTTGGCCGCGTCGCCCGACCGAAGCGCCCATAGGACTCCATCCGCAGTTAACCCTTTTAGAACGTGTGAATTACGCGTCACGTAGTCCGGATCGTCGAAGTTGACGAACCCGAATCCCGCGACCTGGAGATAAAGGATTGCGACGGTAATCGAGAGCCCGAGCAGAATCTTCTTAGAGGAGGAGCCGATTATCTGAGTCAAGGATTGTCAGAACAGAAAAAAATAATTGGCACTCATACGCCGAGTGTGCTAATAATATGTCTTGGGAACGTTAGCGTACGTTAATGCGATCCCAAGGCTCAGATCCCGTATCATATCCCCATTTTGGAGACACAAACTATGAAAATTCGTCCGCTCTATGACCGCATTGTGGTCAAACGGATTGAAGGCGAAGCCGAGAAAACTCACGGCGGCCTCTTCATTCCGGACAGTGCCAAAGAAAAGCCCCAGGAAGGCGAAGTGTTCGCCGTTGGCAAAGGCAAGCGTCTCGAAGACGGCAAAGTCGTTCCGCTCGATGTTCAGGTCGGCGACCGCATCCTCTTCGGTAAGTATTCCGGAAGCGAAATCAAAATCGACGGCGAAGAATACATGATCATGCGTGAAGACGAGGTGCTCGGCATTCTCGACTCCCAACCCGTTGCCGCGAAAAAAGCCAGCTAATCGAAGCCGGCTAAAACAGGAGAACACGAAAAATTATGGCAAAACAAATTGTTTACGCTGAAAATTCCCGCCAGGCGATCCTGCGCGGTGTGAATCAGTTGGCCGATGCGGTGAAAGTCACCCTCGGACCCAAGGGACGCAACGTCGTCCTCGAGAAAAAGTTCGGCGGCCCCAGCATCACCAAAGACGGTGTGACGGTTGCCAAGGAAATCGAGCTCAAAGATCCGCTCGAAAACATGGGCGCGCAGATGGTTCGCGAAGTCGCTTCGAAGACCTCCGACATCGCCGGCGACGGCACCACCACCGCCACCATTCTGGCTCAGGCGATCTTCCGCGAAGGCGTGAAGTCGGTTGCCGCGGGCGCGAATCCCATGGCCCTCAAGCGCGGTATCGACAAGGCCGTTGAAGTCGCCATTGCCGAAGTGAAGAAGATGTCGGTCGATGCGAAGTCGAACGAAATGATCGCGCAGGTTGGCACCATTTCCGCCAACAGCGATCACACCATCGGCAACATCATCGCCGAAGCCATGCAGAAAGTCGGCAAAGACGGCGTCATCACCGTTGAAGAGTCGAAGACCATGGTCACCGAACTTCAGACCGTGGAAGGCATGCAGTTCGACCGCGGTTATCTCTCCCCCTACTTCGTCACCGATGCCGATCGCATGGAATGCGTTCTCGAAGATCCCTACATCCTGATCCACGAGAAGAAAATCAGCAACATGAAAGACCTGCTGCCGCTGCTCGAGCAGATTGCGCGCTCAGGCCGTCCTTTGCTGATCATCGCCGAAGAAGTGGAAGGCGAAGCGCTCGCAACTCTCGTCGTCAACAAGCTCCGTGGCACGCTGAACGCCGCCGCCGTTAAGGCTCCGGGCTTCGGCGATCGCCGCAAAGCCATGCTCGATGACATTGCCATCCTGACCGGCGGCAAGTCCATCTTCGAAGAAACAGGCATCAAGCTCGAAGGCGTGAAGCTCGAAGACCTCGGCAAAGCCAAGCGCGTCACCATCGACAAAGACAACACCACCATCGTCGACGGCGCGGGCGAGCATAAAGCCATCGAAGGCCGCATTAAACAGCTCCGCACGCAGATCGACGAAACCACGTCCGACTACGATCGCGAAAAGCTGCAGGAACGTCTCGCGAAGCTGGCCGGCGGCGTTGCCGTCATCAAAGTCGGCGCCGCGACCGAAACTGAAATGAAGGAAAAGAAGGCCCGTGTGGAAGACGCTCTCCATGCGACTCGCGCGGCCGTCGAAGAAGGCATCGTCCCTGGCGGCGGTGTGGCTCTGCTCCGTGCCGGTAAAGCTTTGAAAGACCTGAAGCTGCCCGGCGACGAACAGATCGGTGTGGACATCATCCGCCGCGCGTGCGAAGAGCCCGTGCGTCAGATCGTTCACAACTCAGGCGAAGAAGGCGCGATCGTGATCGGCAAGATCCGCGAGAACGACAACGCCCACTTCGGTTACAACGCCCAGACCGATGTCTACGAAGACCTCGTAGCTTCGGGCGTCATCGATCCGGCCAAAGTGACCCGTTCGGCTCTGCAGAACGCGGCATCGATCGCCGGCCTGATGCTCACCACAGAAGCCATGGTTTGCGAGATTCCGGAGAAGAAGCAGGCTCCGGCTCCCGGCGGCCACGGCCCCGAGGGCATGGACTACTAGTCCTTCGCCTCTCTGTAAGTATCGAAAAGCCGCGACTCCCGCAAGGGGCTCGCGGCTTTTTGTTGGATACGGGCATACATCGCGTCCGGCGCCAAATCAATCTCTCCTGGCCACGCCACGGCTCCGCAGTCAATAAATACGCGGTCAAAGAAAGATGGGTCGGTGAGTTACGCAATAGGCTCGATCTTTGCAGGCACCGCGTTTTCACGGCAAAGCCGCCAGTCGTAACGCAGTTCCTCTTTGTGTATGATCCCGCAATCCCGAACGTGCCCTGCAGGTCACCGAACTGAGAATGGCGCCGATTGTTGAACGGTCTTCGCGCCGTCCTGGCCCGTAACGGTAATCGAATATGTTCCCGGTGCGAAGGCGGCGAGCGGCAGCAGCTTTCGGATTGTCGGATCCGTCAGCGCTTCGCTCACAATCATGACCCGCTGCTTCGTTTCCGTGTTGCGGATTTCATAACTAACTGTCGACGGCTTGAAATTGTAGAACTGAAGATAGACGCCCATTCGTTCATTCGCCCCGAAGACACTGCCGACACGCGGACGTACCCTCGTATCCCCGATCGCGAACATCTGGCCGCCGATGTTCCTGGTCGGAAGAGGTTCAATCAGATCCGCAAGAATCAGGCTTCCGGCCGCCGGCTGCCCTTCTTCGAAACCCGGTACTTCGAGCGATACATCGTATTGACCTAAGCTTCCCGATATAAGATCCCGCGCAACCATACTGAGCCTGTACTTGCCCGGAGCGAGTGGAACCGATTGCTGGAACATCGATTTCCCGCTTGCAATCTGCTGCATCATCGAGGGCGTCGCTAGCGTCTCGACCGGCGCCTCGAAGGTGGAAGCGGTGCGGCGCGTCAGAGTATAAATCCGTCCGAAAATATTGACGGCAGACATCTCGAAGCCATCGCGCAAAGCGAACTGCAGGTCACGATTCTCAAACTGGACGGTAACGTTCGCCATCACTGAAAAGTCCGTCACCCGCAAATAGTCAACGCGCACAGCGAAAGGCAAAGTATTGAAGCTGACCCGCGAACTTACCATCGCTTCAAGGTCTTTGAATTTGACCTCGGGCGCTTTTTCAATTTTCGCCGCGAGGTCCAGACGGTCGAATTCATTCCGGCCGGCGGAGTGCCCATTGATCATGGCTTCGCACGTGGTGTTGCCTGAGCTTCGGAACCGGTCCGCTCCCGGAACATGCGCCAGCGCATCTTTGGCGCAGGGGTCCCCCGCGAGACGGTATTCACCGGTGAGCGACTGATCTACGAACTCGAGTACGATGTCGTCGCCTACGTTGTCGAGATGCCTGTAACGCCATTGTTCAAACGGATAGGTAGAAGTCTGGCCGCCGCCTTCAGACTGCGGTCGTCGATAAGTTCCGCCGGACGGGTGCGCTTCGATTTCATCGGGGGGACCGAACCGGATATACATACGGCCGCGATCCGTCTTCCAGCCGGGGATGCCCGACGCAAAGCGTTCGTTCGCATATGCGAGACGGCGATAGTGCTCTTCTTTATATTCGTTTTCGATGGTGTCCGGCGTAGGATCGCGCCGCCTCCAGAACTGCTCCACAAATTGCTCGCGCTCTTCATCGGTCCCGAGTTTGTGCAGGGCTTTGCGTTCCTCATCGGTAAGGATGTAGGCGGCGTCTTCACGCTCCCAGCGCAGGTACGGCGACTCAAGTTCTTTCTTAAGCCCCTTCTGTGCGACCGCGAGCGCGGGAAACAGAGCGAGGGCAGTGATGAGCGGGAGTGCTTTCACGGTCATGCGGGGACATCCTCGCCGCCGCTAGAGCATTTGCGTGCGCAGTCGCTAACCAGGTGTATCTACAGGAGCAGCGTTGCGGGCACATGTGCCACGCCGATACACGCGTGCAACCGCTGAGACAAAACCCTTATGGCTCGAGGATGCAAACGTCTCTCAGATTCCGGTATTTTTCGGCGTAATCGAGGCCATAGCCGACCACGAATTCATCGGGAATCTGAAACCCGACGTAGGCGACATCGACTTGCCTGACACGCCTCTCCGGTTTGTCGAGCAACGCAGCGATCCGTACCGACTTCGGGTGGCGCGTCTTCAACAGAGCCGTGAGGTAGCTCAGGGTAATGCCGCTGTCGATAATGTCTTCGACAATCAGCACGTCCGCGCCTTCAAGCGAGATGTCCAGATCTTTGACGATTTTCACTTCGCCCGAACTGGCGCGTTCTTTTCCGTAACTCGAAATGCCCATGAAGTCGATGAACGCATCGCGCTCGATGGCGCGCGCAAGATCGGCCAGGAAGAAGCAGGCGCCTTTCAGGATACAGATCAGGTACAGAGTGCCGTCCGGATAATCCTTCGTAATCTGCGCCCCGATTTCAAGAATGCGGGCCTGGATCTTTTCTTCTGACAGCAGAGGTCGGAGCGCCATTGAATGAGTTTAGAGTCTACTATGCGTCGAGCACGTCGCGCAGTTTCCGCCCCAGCGCATCGGCCGTAAACGGCTTCTGGATCAGCTGCGTTTCGCCGCCGAGCACGCCGTGTCCGGCGAGCATATCGTCCGTGTAGCCGGACATGAAGAGAATCTTGAGGCGTGGGTTCGCGGCCCGCAGCTTCTGAGCGAGTTCTCCGCCGCTCATCTGCGGCATGATGACGTCGGTGACCAGGATATCGACCTTGCCCTGCCGCTGCTCCCAAATTTCCATGGCTGACGGGCCGCCGTCCGCAACCAGCACTCGGTAGCCCTGGCGGTTCAGAATAGTTTCGGCAAGCAAACGGACGGACGGTTCATCTTCCACCAGCAGGACAATCTCACGGCCTCTCGGGTTGGCCGCGGCGGTTTGCACGACGGGGAGTTCGGGTTCTCCCGCTGCTTCGGGGAAGCAGATGCGGAAGACGGTACCTTCCCCGAGAGTACTGTCAACCGTGATGGTGCCTTTGGTCCGGGAGACGATCCCGTAAACCGTCGAGAGACCGAGCCCGGTTCCCTTGCCGGCTTCCTTCGACGTGAAGAAGGGGTCGAAGATCCGCGTGCGCGTGCGGTCGTCCATGCCGACACCTGTGTCGCGGACTTCAAGCACGACGCTCAGCGGGTCTCCGTCCTCGCGTTGAATGGGCTCCGCCAGTTTGTCGCAAGTGAGCGTGAGCGACCCGCCGAGGGGCATGGCGTCCCGCGCGTTCACCGCGAGATTCATGATGACCTGCTCCATCTGGTGAGAGTCGGCGCGGATCAGCACATTGTCGTGCGGGCATTTAACGGTTAGATCGACATGCTCGCCGATGACCCGCTGCAGCATGCGTTCCATGTTCCGGAGCAGGTCGCCCAGGTCGAGGATCTTCGGCTGCACAGCCTGATGGCGGCTGAAAGCGAGCAACTGCCCGGTCAGGCCGGAAGCGCGGCGCGAGGAATTGAGAATCTCCTGCAGGTACGTGATCATCTTATCGGCGGGCGTGTTGCCTACGCCCTCGATTGCGATCTGGCCGTAGCCGGAAATGACGGTCAGCAGGTTATTGAAGTCATGCGCAACGCCGCCCGCGAGCCGGCCCAGAGCTTCCATTTTGCGGGCCTGCGTGAGCTGCTCTTCGAGAATGCGCCGCTCGGTAATATCGATGCCGACACCCCCCACAAAAACAACCTTGCCGGACTCCATGATGGGGAATTTGTAAATGAGCCAGGAATGCGGGCCGTCCGAATGAGCCACGGGCTCAATGAATTCGACCGGGCGGGCGGTTTCAATCACGCTGCGATCGTTCTTGCGGTAACGCTCGGCATCTTCTTCGGGCCAGATTTCATCGTCGGTTTTGCCGACAATGTCCTCGGGACGCTTCTGAAACTGCAGCCACGAGGCTTCGTTGTAATAGACGTATCTTCCGCTGAGGTCCTTAATAAAAGCCACGCCTGGCAGGTGGCGCATGAAAGCGGCGAACCGTTCTTCACTCTGCCGGAGAGTCTCTTCCTGCTGTTTCCGGTGATTGATATCGAGCACCGTCGAAATCAGCGATCCGCCGAATTCCCCGGCGCTCGGATCGAGCAGCCGAACCGTCAACAGCGCCCAGCAACGCGAACCGTCTTTGCGCCGAAAACAGACTTCGTACTCACTCAGTTTGCGCTTTTCTCCGATGATGCGGAGCATGAGATCGCGCTGTGCAGGATCGTAATAAAGCTGCTGCGTGCGGATGGCGAACAGTTCTTCCCGGGAATTGTAGCCGAATATGCGAAGCATAGCTTCGTTGCAATCGAGAATGCGGCCGTCAACAGTGGTGTGAATAATGCCGGCAAGATTTTCGCGATAGACAAAGCCGTGGAGCCGGTTGGCGGCCTCCAGCGACAACTCACGCTCCATGCGCGCCGTGGTTTCGCGTAACGTAAGGACGGCACCGGTGACCTCGCCTGCCGCGGATCTGAGCGGCATGGCTCCGCACTCGACCCAGATGCGCCGCCCGCCCGATGCCCAATCGAGCCGGAATCCCTGGAGCGGGACATCTTCGCCGTTGAGCGCTCTTGCAAGCGGGAACCGATCGCGGCTGACGAGGGCGTCGGTGGCGGGGTCGAACAGACGAAACCCTGAACTCAGCGCCGCAATGCTCCTGCCGACGAATTCAGAACCGGCTGGAGCGATGCGGCTGGCACTCGTATTCGCGAAGACAACAACGCCGCTGACGTTCACGATCAGCAGCGCGAAGGGAACGGAATTGAGCAGGGCAACAGGAACCCGGTCGGGCTCCGTCCCGGCTAAGAGCGCGGACAGGGGATCGGTTGACACTATTAATCAGGAAAACTCAAGTATAACCGGAATTCAAATTGCAAAGTACGGCTACGGGGACGCGAAATGCCTGCAAAGAGGGTTATAGAACGCGCGAAAGCGGACAAGAAGGCGGGAAAGTCTGCCTCGACTCAGGCCGGGGAGTTTGTGCGGGAGCAGATGCATAAGGTGGGGAAAGGCGGGCCGAAGAACCCGAAGCAGGCCATCGCAATCGGGCTCTCAGAGGCGCGGCGCGAAGGCGTAGACGTTAAGGCGCCAAAAAAGGGCAAGGCTTCGGCCTCTACCCGCAAGAAGGCCGGCGCGTAACCAGGACCTTGCCCGCCATGAACCGGGCGGCGGTTTGATATCCTGACGGATTAGGAAGCAACAGACCGGCCAGCCCTGTCTGCACTCCGGAGCATCTCAACATGTCAGGTCACTCAAAGTGGGCGACGATCAAGCACAAGAAAGCCGCCACCGACGCAAAACGCGGGAAGATTTTCACCCGGCTCATTAAGGAAATTCAGATCGCGGCGCGAAGCGGGGGAGACCCCGACGGCAATCCCCGGCTGCGTACCGCGATCACCGCCGCCAAGGGCGTTTCGATGCCTGCGGACAACATCAAGAAAGCCATCATGCGCGGCACCGGCGAACTCGAAGGGGGCCAGATCGACGAGATCCTGTTCGAAGGGTACGGCGCGGGCGGAGCGGCAATTCTCGTAGCGGTCGCAACGGATAACCGCAACCGCACGGTGAGCGAAATCCGGCACATGTTCGGCAAGAACGGCGGCAATCTGGGCGAGGAAGGCAGTGTCGCCTGGATGTTCGACCGCAAGAGCCAGATTGTCATCGACAAAGAGAAGGCGACCGAAGATCAGCTCATGAACATTGTGCTGGAATCGGGCGCGGAAGACCTGAAAGACTCGGGCGATTCCTGGGAAGTGATCTCCGAAACGGCCAATCATGAAGCGGTGCTCGACGCTATTCAGAAAGCCGGGATCGAAACCCTGTCCGCCCAGGCAGTAGCGATGATCCCGAAGAATCTGATGAAGCTCGACGGCAAAAACGCGGCGGGCGTGATCCGGCTGACCGATGCGCTCGAAGAGCATGACGACGTGCAGAACGTTTACTCGAACTTCGATATCGAAGACGAGGACGAAGCGGGCGCGGCGTAGGTCCAGGACGCCCCGCACGGCCGCGGCTCAGAAAATATGCGGGTGCTGGGAATCGACTGCGGAACCGAACGGACGGGATACGGCGTCATTGACAGTGACGGGCGTCTTCACAAGCTCGTTGCCGCGGGTTGCATCCGTTCTTCTCCGCGGGATGCGCTGGAGAAGCGGCTGCTGAATATTGCGACCGGGCTGCGCGCCTTGTTCGTGGAATTCAGGCCGGACCACGCGGCGGTCGAGGAAGTCTTTTTCGCGGTCAACGCGAAAAGCGCGCTGAAGCTTTCGCATGTGCGCGGAGTTGCTCTCCTTTGTGTTGCCGAAGCGTCGGTAGCCTTTGCGGAGTATTCTCCGCTGGAGGTGAAGATGAGCGTAGTGGGTTATGGACGGGCGGAAAAAGCCCAGGTGCAGCAAATGGTGGCGTCGATTCTGCGGCTCAGGGAACAAATTGCATCCGAAGATGCCAGCGACGCGCTTGCGATTGCCATCTGCCATGCGACACGGCTGCCGGTTGCGGCGCTCGGGGCGCGGGCTTGAGGCTGGCGATGCTGGCGCTCGCGGCTCTACCGCTGCTGGCGCAGCCACGAATTGTGTTTACAAAGTCTTTCCCTGGCAGCAAGCCGCCGTTTGTTGGAATCACCGTCGATAAAACCGGAGCCTCAGAATACAGGGAAGATCCAACGGACGACAGTCCAATGAAGTTTCAGCTTGCCGCCGCCGATACGGACGCAATCTTCGCGCTCGGCGATAAGCTGCGGCACTTCGGGAAAACGCTGGAATCGGGCCTGAAGCTCGCCAACATGGGCCTGAAGACCTTCCGCTACGAAGGCGCCGACGGAACGCACGAAGCAAAATTCAACTACTCGGAAGACGCGGACGCGAGAGTGCTGCTCGACTGGTTCGAACGCATTGCGGAAACCGAGCGGGCGCTGATTGCGCTCGAAACGGCGGTTCGCTTCGACAAGCTGGGCGTGCAGGAAGCGATTCTGCAGGTGGAGATGCTGCGCGATCAGAAGCGGCTGGTGGCCGAGCAGCAGTTCCTGCCGCTGCTTGACCGCGTGGTGAAGAACGAGAGCTTTCTGCATATGGCGCGCGCGCGGGCCGCGACGCTGACGGAAACCATTCGGGCGACTCAATGAGGTGGATAGCGTTAGTCATTGCGGCGGGTTCTTTGTACGGGCAGGCGCAGCAGCCGCCTGCGGACAAGGAACGCACCGAACTGAGCAATGCCATGGCTGAGGCGGGTGCGAGCGGCATCGATCTGACCCGCGCGCTCGAGCAGCATCTGAAGAAGTATCCCGACTCTTCTCAGAGGCTCGCAATTGAGAAGGCGCTCGCACAATGGGCCATCGAACTCAACGATCGCCGCCGCATTATTCTCTACGGCGAACGGGTTTTGGCAGCCGAGCCAAATAACGAACTGCAGTTGATCGACCGGGTGATTCGCGCGCTTGTCGAGACGGACGATGCTGAATCGGCGAAGAAGGCGCTGGTCTATGCGAAGCGCTACGAAACGCAAATTGACGCGCTGCGTTCGAAGGCGGCGGAAGGCCATATGACTCCGGGGCAGTGGTCGGATCAGGTAGATCGGAATATGGCTCGGGCGGTGGTGCTCGAAGCTCGCGCTACTGGCAATACGGGGGACAAAGAAGCTGCTTTCGCGCTGGCAAAAAAGGCATGGGAGTTGTCGCCGGGGGCAGAGGCTGCGCGCGAAGCGGCGCGCTGGCTCGCGAAGCTTGACCGCAAACCCGAGGCGATCCACTGGTATGCGGACGCATTTGCGATTGAGGACAGTGGCGCAACCGAGGCGGACCGCGCCTTCGACCGGCAGAAGGCCGGCGAGTTGTTCGTCGCCCTGAACGGGTCTGAGAAGGGCCTCGGCGATTTGATTCTGCGGGCCTACGACGAGACAGCGGCACTGAAAAAAGCGCGTGTTGAAGCGGTCCGCAGGCAGGACCCGAATTTCGGCGTTACCGATGTGGACGGCTTCACGCTGCCTTCGCTGGAGGGGGCAAGCTTGCGGCTGGCATCGCTCAAAGGCAAAATCATCGTGATGGATTTTTGGGCAACGTGGTGCGGACCGTGCGTCGCGCAGCATCCTCTGATTGAGAACGTGAAGAAGAAGTTCGCGCAGTCCGGCGACGTGGTGTTCCTTTCGGTCGATTCCGATGACGACCAATCGCTCGTGGCTCCCTTCCTGCATGAGAAGCACTGGGAGGGTCCTGTGTATTTCGATGGCGGGCTGGGGCGTTTGCTGAAGATCGCATCCATTCCAACCACGGTGGTGCTCGATCGTGAGGGACGAATTGCGAGCCGGATGACTGGCTACGTGCCGGAGTTGTTCGAAGGTATGCTCAGGCAGCGGATCGAAGACGTGCGGCAATGAAGGTCAACCGCAAACTAGTCGCCGCGCTGCTGATTGCAGGTACGGCCGTAGCGTGGCAAAGGCCCTTCCGCGAGTACCCGGGCGTCGAGTACGAGAACTTCCCGCTCCCTCCCGATTATCAGCAGAAAACCGAATGGGTCTTCGCACGGCTGATGTATCCCGCCGTCGCGACCTATGGTTTTCGCGGCAATCCTGACTGGAAGAGCGGCAACGCAAACTGGACCATCGATTACCCGCGCTCGGACCGCCATCTTTCAGAATCGGTGAGGCGCCTGACCAGGCTGCACGTCCGTTCCGTAGAGCAGCCGGTGGACCTTGACGACGCGGACGACGTCTTCAACTATCCATGGTTGTACGCGGTGGAAGTGGGTCACTGGAAACTCACGCCCAGCCAGATTGTGAAATTCAGAGAGTATCTGCTGCGCGGCGGCTTCTTCATGTGCGACGACTTTCACGGCACGCAGGAATGGGCCGTTTTCATGGCGACCATGAGCCAGGTGTTCCCCGACAGGCCCGTGGTGGACATCCCGAATTCGGATCAGATTTTTCATGTAGTGTATGACCTGACGGAGCGGTATCAGGTCCCCGGAGCGCAGTATCTCTATTCCGGCCGCCGCGCCGAATACGACGGCTACGAAGCGCGCTGGCGCGGCGTATATGACGACCACGGCCGGCTGATGGTGGCCATCTGCCACAACATGGATCTCGGCGATTCCTGGGAATGGGCCGACGACCCGCGTTATCCGGAGCAGTTCTCCGCGCTTGGCATTCGGATCGGAACGAATTACATTCTGTATTCGATGAGCCACTAGGTCCGTCGGCCGGCGGATCCTTGCATGACATCGCCACGGCGCAGTTGAATTGGAAAGCTTTATAAACAAGGAATATCAGATGTCGCTTACAAAGGACTTTCGTGAGACGATTCGGCAACGCGCACAGCAACAGCCGGCATTTCGGCGCGCACTGTTGCGAGAAGCTATAGAGCTAATGCTCGCAGGGGATCTCGCTACTGGAAAGGCGCTCGTCCGGAATTACATCAATGCGACGGTCGGTTTTCAGGAGTTGGGACGGGCGGTTCATACGCCAGCACCGAGTTTGATGAGAATGTTCGGACCGAGCGGAAATCCGTCGGCCAGGAATCTGTTTGGTGTCATTGCGGAGTTGCAGCGGCAGGAAGGGGTGAACTTTTCATTGCGCGTCAGTAAAATCTGACGAGCATGGGCATTTCACCCTGGATCGGAACGAATTACATTCTGTACTCGATGAGCCACTAACCCCGCCTTGCCGTGATAACCTGAGAACCAATTCGGGCTCTCCTTATGCGCACGGTACATCTTCGTAAAGGAATGCTTACGGCCGGTTCGGCGCTGCTGCTCATCGGAACGGCTGTGGCCTGGCAGTCGGCTCCCCCCAGTCCCTTCCGTGAGTACCCCGCCCGCGAGTACAACGATTTTCCCATCCCTCCCGATTATCAGGAAAAAACCGAGTGGGCCTTCGCGCGCCTCATGTATCCCAATGCTGCCGGTGGCGGGTACGGTGGCCGCCGCTATGGCGGGTACGGCAGATTTGCAGCCAACTGGAAAGAGGGCCGCACCAGCTGGACGACCGATTATCCCCGTGCTGACCGGCATCTTGCTCAGGCGCTCCGGCGGCTGACCCGCGTCCATGTTCGTTCCGTCGAGCAGCCTGTCGATCTCGACGTCGGCGACGACGTGTATAACTATCCATGGCTTTACGCAGTTGAAGTCGGCCACTGGGAACTGACCGATTCGCAGGCGAAGAAGATGCGCGAGTATCTCGATCGCGGCGGATTCTTCATGTGCGACGATTTTCACGGTACCGCTGAATGGGCGGTTTTCATCGCAAGTATGACGAAGGTTTTCCCGGACCGGCCAATCGTTGACATTCCCGACGGGGATGCGATTTTTCATTCCGTTTACGACCTGACCCATCGCTACCAGGTGCCGGGCGCGCAGTATCTGCGCAGCGGACGCACCTACGAATTCGACGGTTACGAACCGCACTGGCGCGGGATCTACGACGCGAGCGGGCGGCTTGTCGTGGCGATCTGCAATGACATGGATCTGGGCGATTCCTGGGAATGGGCCGACGATCCCAAGTACGACGAGAAGTTTTCGTCCATGGGCTTTCGCATCGCCGCCAATTACCTCGTCTATTCGATGACCCACTGAGAATTTCTCTGCGCCCCGCCACTTCTGTCTAAGAGGTTTTGTGAATGACAGAAGCGGAAAAGCGTAAAGCGATCGATCTGGCGCTGGTTGCCATGGACAAGCAGTTCGGCAGGGGCACGGTGCTGCGCCTGGGCGCCGACAACGTGATCCCGGTCTCGGTAATTTCGTCCGGCTGCCTTTCGGTGGACGCGGCGCTTGGCGTCGGCGGTTTTCCGCGCGGCCGGGTGATCGAAATCTTCGGCCCCGAGTCTTCAGGCAAAACCACCATGGCCCTGCAGGTGATCGCGCAGGCGCAGAAGCAGGGTGGCGCGGCCGCCTTTATCGATGTGGAGCATGCGCTCGACCCCGGCTACGCCCGCAAACTCGGCGTCGATGTCGATAATCTGCTCGTGTCGCAGCCCGATACGGGCGAACAGGCGCTTGAAATCACGGCCGCGCTCGTCCAGAGCGGCGCCATGGATGTGGTGGTTGTCGACTCTGTGGCCGCACTGGTTCCGAAGGCGGAGCTCGAAGGTGAGATGGGCGACAGCCATGTCGGGCTGCATGCCCGGCTCATGTCTCAGGCGCTCCGCAAACTGACCGGCGTGGTTTCCCGGACGAACACCTGCATGATCTTCATCAACCAGATCCGCGAGAAGATCGGGGTCATGTTCGGCAGCCCCGAGACGACCACCGGGGGCCGTGCTTTGAAGTTTTATTCCTCCGTCCGGATCGATATCCGGCGAACAGGCGCCATCAAAGACGGCGAGAACGTGGTCGGCAACCGGACGCGCGCAAAAATCGTAAAAAACAAAGTCGCGTCGCCGTTTCGCGAAGCTGAATTCGACATTCTGTACGGCGAGGGCGCCTCGCGAGAGGGCGATTTGCTGGATCTCGGCGTCTCGAAAAACCTGGTGGAAAAGTCGGGCTCGTGGTTCAGCTATGGCGGCGAACGCATGGGCCAGGGCCGCGAGAATTCCCGGATTTATCTCAAGGAACATCCCGAGGCCGCGGAGAAACTCGACACCGATTTGCGCGAGGCGCTTGGCCTCACGGGGAAGGCAAAAACCACGGCTGTTGCATGACCGCAGTCTGACTATGCCTCTCGAATACAAACTCGCGGACGCGAAAGCGCGCTTCTCGGAAGTCGTGCAAAAGGTCATGCTCGGAGAAACGGTGGTAATCACGAAGGACAACCGGCCAGTCGTTCAAATCGTTCCGATCAAGCCCGCTGAGCGGCTTCCGGGCAGTGGCAAGGGCGTCACTATGTCAGCCGATTTCGATGCTCCGCTGCCCGATTTTGCGGAGCATATGTAATTGGCCTTTCTCCTCGACACACATGCGTTTCTCTGGTGGTGCGAGGATTCGCCGCAGCTATCGACCGGGGCTCGCCAGGCGATTGCAGCCGGGGATTGCTTTGTCAGCTTCGTGAGCTTTTGGGAGATTGCCATGAAATTTAGTGTCGGCAGACTTGGCCTGCCCGCCGCTCCGGAAAAATACGTGGCCGACCAGATGTCACGCAACGGCTTCGGGCAGCTTGAACTCGGGTACCGACAGATCATGCGTTGCGCATCGTTGCCGTGGCACCACCGCGACCCGTTCGACCGTCTGCTGGTGGCTCAGGCGATGGATCGGCAACTGACTCTTATATCCCGCGACGCCTCATTCGATTCCTACGAGATTCCGCGCGTCTGGTAACGCGCATATAATTGTCATCGGAATCAACTGAGGGGAAAAAAGATGATGGATGCAAGGTGCGCGTTCGGACTCCCGGCGCGCGCGGCCGCGGTCGTTCTGATCAGTACCTTCTCACTGTTCGCGCAGACAGCGCCGGCGCCGGGCGGACGAGGTCCGGGGCGGGGAACACCACCGAGGCCGGGTGGCGGCGGGCTGCTCGCGCAGGCGGGCGCGGCTGACAAGCACATCACAGACCCCGAGGCGGCCGAGCGCGGGAAGAAGATCTACATCGCCGAGTGCATCACCTGCCACGGCGGGAGCGCGCGCGGTACGCAGACCGGTCCGGATCTGGTGCGTTCGCTCGTCACTCTGCACGACCGCTACGGCAGCACCATTGGACCCTTCCTGAAGAAGGGCCACCCGACCCAGAGCACGCCCCCGGCGAAATTTACAGACGAGCAGATCAACGACCTTGCGCACTTCATCCACCTGCGCATGGACGACACGCTGCGCACCTCACCCACCTTCCACGGCCAGTATGAGATGAAGGGCGACGCCAAAGCCGGCGAGGCTTACTTTAACGGGGCCGGCAAGTGCAGCACCTGCCATTCGGTGACAGCCGATCTGAAGGGCATCGGCGCGAAGTATCGAGCCCATCGACATGCAGCAGAAGTTCCTGTTCCCGAAGCCCGCTTTCGGCGCGGCGGCAGGCAAGCAGACCATGGTCACTGTGACGCCGCCCGAAAGGCCCGGCAATCACCGGTGTTCTCGATAAGCTGGACGACTTTAACGTGTCGCTGCGGGACGCGGATGGCGAATATCACGCATGGACGCGCACGCCCTCTCTGAAGGTCGCAGGTGAACGATCCATATGCGGCGCACGCGGAATTACTCGACCATTACACCGACAAAAATATCCACGATCTCACCGCTTACCTGGAGACATTGAGATGAAGCTGTTCAGGACTCTGATTGCATTCGCGGGCGCGGTGGCGTCTCTTTTCGGCCAGGGCGCGCTCGACCCCGCGAAACTGCTGCAGCCCCCGACTGACACCTGGCCAACCTACAGCGGCGATTACAGCGGCCGCCGCTTCAGTCCCCTGAAGAATATCAATTCCTCGAATGTGAAAAACCTGAGTCTGGCCTGGGTTTACCGCATCCCGGCGGGACTTTCGGCGCGGTACGCTGAAGGCCACTCCGCTCGAAGTGAACGGGATCATGTATTTCACCATTCCCGATCATGTCTGGGCGATCGATGCGCGCTCCGGCCGCGAATTGTGGCATCACGTGCACCAGTCCTCGGGCGGGATACATCTTGGGAACCGCGGCGTGGGCATCTACGGGAACTGGCTTTACTTCGAAACGCCGGATTGCAATCTGGTGTCGCTGAATCTCAAAGACGGCAAGGAGCGCTGGCATAAATCCATCTGCGATCTGGACCAGATGTACTACGCGTCGGTCGCCCCGGTCATCGTGAAGAATCACGTGCTCGTCGGCGTGAGCGGCGACGATCTGGATATCCCCGGATACTACGAATCGCGCGATCCCGAGACCGGCGATTTGCAGTGGCACTGGTCTGTGGCGCCGAAGAAAGGCGAGCCTGGTTCCGAGACGTGGCCCAGTCAGGAAGCGGCTGAGCACGGCGGCGGCATGACCTGGGGCGCCACCTCTTACGATCCGGATCTGAATCTGATCTACTTCGGAACGGGCAATCCTCAACCTGTTGCCGTTGGCAAGGGCCGCGTGGGCGATAACCTCTATACCGAATCGATCGTCGCGCTCAACGCCGATACCGGCAAACTGGTCTGGTACTTCCAGCCCTCTCCGCATGACACGCATGACTGGGACAACGTGCAGGTTCCCGTTCTGTTCGACGGTGTGTTCAACGGCCAGCAGCGGAAGATGCTTGCGATGGCCTGCCGCAACGGTTGGTTCTTCGTGCTCGACCGGACGAACGGCAAAGCGCTGGTCTCTAAGGAATACGTGAAGACGAACTGGGCGAAAGGCGTCGATGCCAAGGGCCAGCCGATTCCGAATCCCGACAAGGAACCGCAGCTCGACGGAGCGCTTGTTTCTCCGAATCAGGGAGGCGCGGCGAACTGGCCTCCGCCGACCTTCGATCCGCAGACCGGGCTGTTCTACGTGAATGCGGCGCGCGCTTACAGCGTTTGGTACCTCTACGATCTGGATGAAAAGCCCGAGGGCTGGGGTGGCACCGACCGGGGTGGCTGGTCCGAATCGCTGTTGCAGGCGATCGATTACAAGACCGGAAACATTCGCTGGAGCCACAAGTGGGAAGGCCCCGGCGGCCGGTCGGGCTTGCTGAGCACCGCCGGCAATCTGTTATTCGCCGGCGATACTTCAGGCAACTTTGTGGCGCTCGATCCGGCCACCGGAAATCCGCTGTGGCACGCCAATCTGGGCGGTGGCGTCTCGAATGCGCCCATGACCTATGAGCTTGACGGGCAGCAGTACGTGGTTGCGGGCGTGAACGACATGCTCTACGCGTTCACCGTTCACCAGTAAAAGGAGCACACATGCGCCGACGCGATTTGCTGGCCGGAGCCGCTGCTTCGGCGCTGGTGGAAACAGCCTGGGCTCAGCAGCCGGCAGACCGAAAAGGCAGGCTGAAGCAATCGGTGACGCGGGGCGTCTTCGGGCGCCAGATGTCGCTTGAGGATTCCTGCCGCGAAGCCGCGAAACTTGGCTGCAAAGGGTTCGACCTCATCGGTCCGGCGGACTGGCCTGTGCTGAAGAAGTACGGTCTGGTGCCCGCCATGTATCCGCCGGGGCCGGGCGGTACCATTCCCGATGCGCTCAACCGCAAAGAGAACCATGAGCGCATTGAGAAGCTGCTGCATCCGGCTATCGACGAAGCCGCGGCCAACGGGGTACCCAACATCATCACGTTTTCCGGGAATCGCAAGGGCATGGACGATCGCGAAGGCGCGGACAACTGTGTCGCCTTTCTGAACCGCGTCAAGGCGCACGCGGAAGATAAGGGCATCACGCTCTGCATGGAATATCTGAACAGCAAGGTCAATCATAAGGACTACATGTTCGACCACATCGCCTGGGGTGTGGATGTTATGAAGCGGGTGAATTCCCCGCGCGTGAAGATTCTGTACGACATCTACCACGCGCAGATTATGGACGGCGATATCGTCAGGAACATCCGCGATAACTTCCAGTGGATCGGTCATTACCATACCGGCGGAAACCCGGGGCGTCACGACATCGATGAATCACAGGAACTGAATTACAGATTCATCGCGCAGGCGATCGCGGACCTCGGGTTTACCGGGTTTATCGCCCATGAGTATTCGCCGGCGGCCGGTCACGATCCGATCCAGACCCTGACCAAAGCGATGGATATCTGCTCGGTCTGAGCTTCTAACCGGGCGAGAGCTGCATCTTCCGCAGCAACGCGCCGTAACGCGGATCGCTCCGCAAGCTGTCGAATATCGGGTTCGTCGAGAGGCCGAGAATATTCGGATCGCGGTCGGATACCGCCCGGTCTAAGCTTTCAAACGCGCGGTCCTTGTCACCCAGCGCCGTGCAGATATACGCGATGCTGACCGGAGAAATATAGTCGTTCAGCGACCGCTTCGTGATGCTGTCGAGCATCGCTGCCGCTTCCGGCATCCGTCCCGCCGCCGCGAGAGTCATGGCTTCCAGAGAATCGACAAACTTACTGTCCGCATCGGCTTCGCGCGCTTTCGCGTAGCATTCCATGGCCTCGCTGAACTTGCCGGCCTGCGTATAAACCGGGCCCATCATGGCATGACCCAGGTAATACTGCGGGTTCATTTCAAGAACCTTGCGGAACTGCGCAATGGAGTGCTCGTACTGCCGCAGCAGGTAATACAGAAACGCCAGATGCACGCGGAACAGGATCGAGAGCGGATCGAGCGACAAAGCGGTCTGCACCTCTGTCACGGCCTCATCCACGCGCCCCACCGGCCGCAGATAGTAGAACGCATACACATCGCGCGACACCGGGGATGAGCCGTTCAGTTCAATGGAACGCAGAAGCTCGCGTTCGGCTCCGCCCCAGTCCCAGTCATAAAGCGCCAGAATGACTCCGAGCGTTGCATGGGCTTCCCCAAGCGTCTCATCGAGCTCGATGGCGCGCCGTACCGATGCCTTGGCCTTTGGCATTGCCTCTTTAGGCGCCACAAAGCCGAGGAATCCTTCGGAGTACCAGCAATAAGCCAGCCCGTCGTGCGCCAGCGAATAATTAGGATCGAGGCGGATCGCTTCGGCAAACAGAGTCCGCGCGGTATCCAGCCCTTCGCGCGTCATCTTGTAAAGTTCGTACCGGCCCTTGAGGTAAAGATTATAAGCTTCGACGTTGCCCGTGAATCGCTTCACCGCAATAGTGGGCGCGCGGGAATTATCGAAATTGCTCCCGCTTTGGCTGCCCAGCCGCACTTTCAGATTCGCTACAATCGCCTGCGAGATATCGTCCTGAATCTCGAACACATCCGTCATCTCGCGGTCGAATCGTTCTGACCAGAGATTGCTTCCGTCCGCCACAGAGATGAGCTGCACGCTGATGCGGACCCGATTGCCCGCCTTACGAACGCTGCCTTCGAGCACGCTGTTCACGTTCAGGGTTTCGCCGATCTGCCGGATATCCAGTTGCGTCCCGCGAAAGACAAACGCCGAAGTACGGGCGGTGACGCGAAGGTTATCGATGCGCGTGAGAGCATTGATAATCTCCTCGGCCAGACCGTCGCTGAAGTACTCGTTCTCTTTGTCCGAGCTGAGGTTCAGAAAAGGCAATACGGCAATCGAGGGAATGGCCTTCACCGGTGCCGGACGCTTCCACACTCCGGAACTCAGCGTCATGATGCCCGACCGGTTCGCAAAATACATCTGTTCCAGAGCGTTTTTAACGTCGCTCATGGATTGAAAACGCTGATCGGGATCTTTGGCCAGACAGCGCTGAATGATTTCGGTCAGTTCGGAGGGCGTGCCTTCGCCGGGATCGCGCGGCATGTCCCGCAGCACGGCGGCAAGCGTTTCGAGCCCCGATTTGCCGTGGAAAGCCCGCTGGCCGCTGACCATTTCAAACAAAACAGAGCCGAATGAAAAAATGTCCGAACGCGAATCGATGCGGCGCCCTTCGGCCTGTTCGGGCGACATGTACGCCACCGTTCCGATGATCGCGCCCTCCGCCGTTTTAGGGCGGCTCATCAGGTGAATCGAACGCGTGACGTCCGCCTCCTGTTCTTCAGACATCCCGAGCGCGTCTGAATCGGACAGTTTGGCAAGACCGAAATCCAGAACCTTAGCGAGCCCGTCGGGCGTGATCATCACGTTGGCCGGCTTCAGATCGCGATGCACGATTCCGATGCTGTGCGCCGCCGCCAGCGCATCCGCAATCTGAATCGCCAGTTTGAGGCAATCGACAATCGGAATCTTCCCGGCGGTCAGCAGGTCTCCGAGCGTCTGACCCCGTACGAACTCCATCACGATGCAATCGCCCGTCTCCGTATTCACGATGTCGTGAATCGTGATAATGCTCGGATGGTTCAGCGAAGACGCGGCGCGCGCTTCCTGAATGAACCGGGCGCGGCGGTCGGACGAATCGCTCGATGCGATCAGCGCCTTGATGGCTACAAAGCGCCCCAGCTTGGTGTCACGGGCCTTGTAAACCACACCCATGCCGCCTTCCCCGAGTTGTTCGAGGACTTCGTAGTGGGAAATGGTGGTTCCGACCATGTTTGAAGGGTGAATCATGAGTGTACACGGGTGAATGATAGTCTTTCGAAAGATGATGAGACTGGTGCAATTAGCGGGAAACGGAGGACGCGGACTGGCGATCGTGGAAGAGCCCCGGCTCAGGTTGCTGAAAGGCGCGGATTCCGTCTACGGCATTGCGACGGATGCGCTCCGGCGCGGCACCCCGCTGAGCCTGCTGGTGGAAGAGAGCAAGACGGACGAGACGCTCGATTACGACACGGTTTATGCCGGTTCCGCGGAGTGGAAGCTCGCGCCCTCGGCGGATTTTCCCGGCCAGCCCGCGCGCTGCCTGGTGAGCGGCACGGGTCTGACCCACAAGGCGAGCGCGAAGAATCGCGATGCCATGCATGCCGCGGCTCAGGCAGTTACGGACAGCACCCGGATGTACCAGTCGGGCGTCGATGGCGGCAAGCCCGCGCACGGTCAGGTCGGCACATCGCCCGAGTGGTTTTACAAGGGCACCGGCGCAATTCTGCGCGGCCACAACGAACCGCTGACTATTCCGGAACATGCCGACGACGGCGGCGAAGAGCCGGAAATTGCAGGCGTGTATCTGATTGACCCTCAGGGACACCCAAGGCGCATCGGCTTCACGGTCGGGAACGAGTTTTCGGACCACGTTCTGGAGCGGAAGAATTACCTCTACCTGGCCTCTTCGAAGCTGCGCGAATGCGCCATCGGCCCTGAACTCGTGATTGACGGCGGCTTCGATCTTCTAAACGGCGGGGTGGCAGTCGAGCGCGGACGCTCCGTGCTTTGGTCGAAGGAGATTCACAGCGGCGAGAGCACCATGTGCCACAGCCTTGCGAATATCGAACACCATCATTTCAAATTTGAATTTCATCGCCAGCCCGGCGATCTGCACATCCACTTCTTCGGTGCCGACGCGTTCAGCTTCGGAGAGGGCATTCAGCTTGAGAACGGAGACGTGATGCAGGTGCGCTTTGAGGGCTATGGCCGGCCGCTGCGCAACCCCGTGAAGCGCGTGCCAATGTCATCCAGGCCCGTGGTTGTCCGACCGATGTAACGGTGGGCGGCGGTCTACGCGACCGCCTGATCCACTGCTTCTTCCCGGCGCGCCTCGAACGAATAACCGAACCCCCGAACGGAGTGGATCATCGACGGGGCCGCCGGATCTTTCTCGATCTTCTGCCGCAGCCTGAGAATGTAAACGTCAACCGTACGGTCCGTAATCGCGCGGTCCTGTCCCCAGACCGCGTTGAGCAACTGTTCGCGGCTGAATACGACGCCGGGCCGGGTCATCAGAAATTCCAGCAGCCGGAACTCGGTGGCGGTCACGGCCAGCGGCTCGCCGGCCAGCTTCACCTGGCAACTGCTGCGGTCGAGTTCCACGTTGCCGGCCTTCAGCACGCGGGCAGGCGCGGTTTGCGTCCGGAACTGCAGCTTGATCCGCGCAATCAGTTCACGAATGAAGAACGGCTTTACGATGTAATCGTTCGCGCCCAGTTCGAGGCCTACAATGCGGTCGGTCTCGGAAGCGCGTGCGGTCAGGAAGATGATCGGAGTCTGCGCCAGCTCCGTATCGTTGCGAATCCCCTTGCAGATATCGAGCCCGTCCGAATCCGGCAGCATGATATCCAGCAGGACCAGGTCCGGGCGCACACGGCGGCAGAGATCCAGGGCTCCACGGCCCGTTTGCGAACCGGCGATGCTGAAACCCTCTTTCTCAAGATTGTATTTGAGCAGCGCGTAAAGATCCGTATCGTCTTCGATGAGTACTATTCGTTTAGTCACGGCTCTTTCAGCGTAGCCGCGAATACGTTACAGGCCTGTTAACAGGAAGTGAAGTTACTGCGACTCGAAGCGGTACCCGAAGCCCCGGACAGTGACCAGAAACACCGGTTCGTCCGGCTTCGTTTCGATCTGTTCGCGCAGCCGCCGGATGTGAACGTCCACGGTCCTCGGCGTTACGAAGTGCGCTTCGCCCCAAACCTCGCGCAGCAATTGCTCGCGCGACCATGCCCGCCCCGGATGCGTCAGAAAGAGTTCGAGCAGCTTAAACTCCGTTGAAGTAAGCTCGATTTCGCGCCCGTTCTGGAAAATCGCGCCGCGCGCCTGAATCCACATGGAAAGGCCCCACGCCCGGCTCCGTCTGCTTCGCCCCCGCATCCGGCTCGCTGCGCCTCAGGTGCGCTTTAATGCGCGCCACCAGCTCGCGGGGGCTGAACGGCTTGGTCATGTAATCGTCGCCGCCGATCTCGAGCCCCAGCACCCGGTCTACCTCGTCCGACCGCGCAGTCAGAAAGATCACCGGCGTGCGCGTCAGCTTTCCCGCCTGACGAAGCCTGCGGCAAAGATCGAATCCATCCTGCCCGGGCAGCATCACGTCGAGCACGATCAGATCCGGCTCCCAGCTTTCCAGATTTTTCAGCGTGTTGTCGGAGCCATCGAATACGCGCGTCTGAAACCCGCCGCGGTTCAGGTTGTACTCGATCAGCGATGCCAGTTCGGCCTCATCCTCTACGATCGCGACTTTTCTGGCTCATTCAGGCTTGCATATCTGTACAGGGACAGATAGAGCGGAGGTGGTCGAACGAATAAAGGCCGGTCTTATGCCCGTCGCTCCAGTCGATCTTGATTGCGTAATTGCCCACCGGTTCAATGCTGTTCATCTTCAGCCTGGGAGTAAACATCTGGAAGGGGCTGGCCGGCGCCGCCGGCTGCTCTGTGATTTTCGCGCGCGGCTCGGTCCCATGCGATCCGGTGCAGCTCGCGCACGGGCACCAGTCGCGAAGGTATTCGACTCCGTACGAACTGTGGTGCCCGTCTTTCCAGTCGATCTCAATTCCCTTCGATTTCGAAATAGCGATATGTTCCGGGTCTGTGGCTGCTAACTGTGTACTCATGTCTTATTGATGGTTCATGCGCTCCACATCGCGCACGCCTGAGATACGGCGCATCGCGCTGCAAAGCTTTTCAAGCTGCTTTTTGTCGCGTACGTCCACCGTCATCTCGACCGATGCTCCATCGCTGTCCGAGGCAAAGTCGGTCTTGGCTTCGAGGCTCCGTACGTTGCTGTTCTCATTCGCCAGCACGGTGGTCAGCTGATGCAGCAGACCGGGCCGGTCGTCCGTCTGCACCACGATGCGAACCGGAAAGGTATCGGTCGCGGTCCGCTCCCATTCCACCTCGATCTTGCGCTCGGAATCGTACATCAGATTCTGCACATTCGGACACGCGCGCGAATGCACCGCAATGCCCTTGCCCCGCGTCACATAGCCCACAATCGCTTCGCCCTTGATCGGATTGCAGCACTTGCCGCGATAAATCATCACGTCATCCACGCCGTGGACCCTGATGACCGACTCGTCGTCTTTACGGTGAACCGGCGAAGTCGTTTCCACCGGCTGTGGCGGCGGGGCTTCCTCCGCCACCTGCTCGGGCGCCGATTTCTGCAGCACCTGCCGGGCGGAGAACTTGCCGTAACCCAGGCTCGCGTACAGGTCCTCAATCTTCCCCAGACCGTACTCCGCCGCGACCCGCTCCAGTTCCGACCTCTGGATTCGCGCAAGCTGCACACCCAGACGGCGCGCTTCCTTCTCCAGATACTTCTGCCCGATCTCGATCGCACGTTCCCGCTCATTGGCGTTGATAATGTGCTTGATCTTGTTGCGGGCCCGCGACGTCTTTACGACCGCCAGCCAGTCTTTGCTCGGCAGGTGCCCGGTCTGCGTGACGATATCGACAATCTCACCGTTCCGAAGCACGTAGCGCAGCGGCACGATGCGTCCGTTGACCTTCGCGCCCACGCAGGTATTGCCTACTTCCGAGTGAACCGCGTACGCAAAATCGATCGGACACGAACCCGCCGGCAGCACGATCACGCGACCCTTCGGACTAAAGCAATAGACTTCTTCCGGATACAGATCGAGCTTCAGCGTGGAACTGAAGTCTTCCGGGTCGCGCATGTCCTGCTGCCACTCGACAAGCTGGCGCAGCCATGCAATGCGCTGATCGTCCTGCGCGCCCCGCCGGCCTTCCTTGTACTTCCAGTGCGCCGCGATCCCTTCTTCCGCGATGCGATGCATCTCTTCGGTCCGGATCTGAATTTCGCAGTGTTTTCCTTCAGGCCCAACCACCGAAGTGTGAAGAGACTGATAGAGATTGGGGCGGGGAATCGCGATGAAGTCTTTGATGCGTCCGGGAACCGGTCGCCATTCGTTATGGATCACGCCCAGCGCCCCGTAACAGCTCTTCACCGAGTCCGTGATGATGCGCAGCGCGAACAGATCGTAGACTTCTTCGAGCGAGATCTTCTGCCGCTTCAGCTTCTGATACACGGAGAACGCGCGCTTCACGCGGCCGTCCACGCGCGCGGGAATTCCCTCGCGCCTCAGTTCCGCTTCCACCGTGCGCCGCATGCGTTCGAGAAATTCTTCGTTCGCGGTGCGCTGGCTCTCGATCCTGGTCGAAATCTCTTCCCACGCTTCCGGGTCGAGATATTTGAACGCAAGGTCTTCCAGTTCCCCGCGCACCTTACCCATCCCGAGCCGATGCGCGATCGGCGCATAAATCTCCAGCGTTTCTTTCGAAATGCGCTCGCGGCGTTCCGCGCTCAGGCACCCGAGCGTGCGCATGTTGTGCAGGCGATCTGCCAGCTTTACGATGATGACGCGGATGTCGTTGACCATCGCGAGCAGCATCTTGCGATAGCTTTCCGCCTGCCGGTCTTCGGCTGAGAAGAAATCGATCTTACTCAGCTTCGTTACCCCGTCCACGCACCGCGCCACTTCTTCGCCGAAGTGCTTCTGGATATCCGCCGCCGTCACCGTGGTGTCTTCCACAATGTCGTGCAGCAGACCGGTCTGAATACTGACCACGTCCAGCCGCATCCCGGCAAGAATCTGAGCCACCGCCAAAGGATGCATCAAATACGGCTCGCCCGACGCGCGCAGTTGCTCCGCATGATACTGCGCCGCGTAATGGTAAGCCTTTTCGATCGGCGAGACGTCGTCTTTAGGGCGGGCTTCGCGAACCGTGTTTAAGAGCTTTTCAAGCTGCTCGTCAAGGGGCGATGGCTCACGCGGGAGTGCAGACACTTCAGACGGCGTCTCAATCCCGGGAACAGGGGGCACTCTTCTATTCTATCGTTCAGGCATTCACAGAAAGCGCCCGCGCCACTTCCGCGATTTCGTCGTCCGACAACCTGAAATCGGCCGCGCCCACTACTCCGTCCACCTGTTTAGGCGAACGCATTCCCACAATTGCGGCCGTCACTTCAGGCCGGCGCAACGTCCACGCAATGGCAACTTCGCCCGGAGAACGCCCATGGCGATTCCCGATCTCCCGCAGCAGTTCCACCAGATTCAGGTTCCGCGTAAGCAGCGGTTCCTGAAAGTTGGGCGTCTTCTTCCGGAAATCGTCCGGCGGCATGGTTTCAATACGCTCGCGCGTCATCGCGCCCGTCAGCATCCCCGACTTCATTGGCGAATACACGATCACCCCGATATCGTGTTTACCGCAGAACGGCAGGATGTCGTCTTCAATCTCCGGCTGAATCATCGAATACGGCGGCTGCAGTGACGTGATCGGCTCAATTGCCTGTGCCCGCGCAAGCTGGCTGGCACTGAAATTCGAAACGCCGATCCATCGCACCTTGCCCTGCTTCTTCAGTTCCGCGAGCGCCGACCAGCCTTCTTCGACGTCTTCGTCCGGCTCCGGCCAATGGATCTGATACAGGTCGATCACATCGGTCTCAAGCCGCTTCAGACTGTTCTCGCATTCCCGCAAAATCGAATCGCGCTTCAGGCTCTTTTTGATCTGCCGGTCTTCGCCCCAGACGCGCTCGCACTTCGTGAACACGTACGGCTTATCGGACCGGCCTTTCAGAGCTTTTGCGACCACTTCTTCCGAGTGACCCAGCCCGTAGACGGCTGCGGTGTCGATCCAGTTGATGCCCTTGTCCAGCGCAGCGTGAATCGCTCCGATCGATTCATCGTCATCCTGAGGACCCCACGAGAAGGCCCAGCCCGCCCCTCCCATGGCCCAGGCGCCGATCCCGATCGGCGTAATTTTCATGTCGCTGTTTCCAAGCTGTCGCGTCTGCATGGAATTACATTACAGTACGGAATCCTGCGCTTACCGGTTGTAAATCTTCACGCGGAAAAACGGCTTGTCCTTCTCGGCGGCATCCATTTGATACACCTGATCCGTCTTTGCCGGATCGTAATCGCGCCAGAGCCAGATCAGTTCTTCAGCAATTTCGGAACTGCCGTGCGCCCCGTTATGCGTGCCCGTCCCGAAGCTCAGATGAAAGTCATATTCCTTGCGCTTCAGCGAATTCGCCATCTGAATATTCTGCAGCGGCCAGCTCCCATGCTCGTTTTCCAGATCCTCCGCGCCGTCCTGCAGCCATACGCGGATGTTGCGTTTATCCTGCTTCCGGATCATGAACGGATAAACGTTGCCGCCATCGAGTTCGCCCGGATGCCACTGAATGCTGGTGAAGCTGCCGATGCGCGAAAGCACGCGGCTGAACTGATCCGGCTGGAACCACGCAATCGTAAACGCCGAAATTCCGCCTGACGATTCTCCGCCCGCCGCCCGGCTGTAAGCATCCTTGCGGATGTTGTACGACTTATAGACCTCGGGCAGCAATTCGTCTCTGAGAAAGCGCGCGTACCTGTCGTTCACCGTGTCGTACTCGATGCTCCGCATGGCCTTGCCGTTCAGCATCCCAGGCTGCACGAAAACCTGCACCATCACCGGAATCTTTCCCTCGGCGGTCAGGTTATCTGTAGTCGTCAGGATGGTTCCGGGTCCATGCTTAATCTTTCCCTGGCCATCGTGCCAGACCATGAGCGCGGCGGGTTTCGCGGGGTCGTACTGGCTCGGAGTATAGACCCAGTAATTCGATGTCATGCCGTCGTAGAGCTTGCTCGTGAACACCATTTGCGGCGTGAGTTTCCCTTCCGTCACGCCCGGCTTTGGATACGATTCCGGGCCGAGCGCCGCCACATCGTAAGAGCCTCCGATGCGATTCCCCGCTACCCGGAATTCCACCGCGTGCGACATCCCGGTTTTAAACCGGCCCGCATAAAACCAAAGGTCCGAGTTCCCCACGCGTTTCGCCGTCCCGGCCGGCGTGCTGTCAACCGTGACCTCCGGGGCCTCTTTCGAATGGACCGCGCCGATGAAGTTCGGGCCTTCGCTCGTCACCGCCGTGCCTTTGTCGATCGCGGCGGTCGTAAGCGTTTCCTGCAGCGCGGCGGAAAATTTCGGATCGGCGGGGTTCGCAGACAGCGCGATCAGTTCGTTCGGAGTAACTTTCTGCGCCGCCAGACTCAACGCAAAGAGGGCCATCAGGAAAGTGGGTTTCATATCGCATTGAAGGCTATCACAGCCCGCCCGGGACGATGTAAGCTGGTTCCTTAAAATAAGCGCGCTTACATCAGGCACGCCGCGCGGCCATGTTGCCCGCCCGACCGCTTCGCCGGCCACGTCCCGAACCCCGGCCCAACCCTACTGCCACAGGAGTTCAAGTCATGCAAATCGCCTTCCCTTCGAGGTACATCGCAACCTGCTGCCTCGTGCTGGCCGCCGTCGCTCAGACCACCGCTAAACGGCCCCTGCATCATCGCGATTACGACAGTTGGCGCACCATCCAGAACCCCACGCTTTCCCGCGACGGCAAGTTTCTCGCCTACGCTCTCTTCCCCGAGGAAGGCGACGGCGAACTGGTCATCCGCGACCTGGTCACCGGCAAGGAGTTCCGCGAAAATGCCGGTTCCGTCCCGCCCGCTCCCGACACCCAGAACTTCGAAGCGCCCGCCGCCGATCAGGTCGCCGCGCGCGGTCTCCGCATCGTATTTACGCACGACAACCGCTACCTGATCTCGAACGCCTTCCCCAAAAAGAGCGAAACCGATCAGGCAAAAAAGGACCGCAAATCCGCCGCCGACATGCCGAAGACCAGCATGGTCATTGTGGATCTCGCGAAGGTTCATCAGGGCGCAAACGGCCTGACCCGCGTGCCCGATGTCGCAAGCTACGGGGTTCCCGAAAATGGCGGCGATTTCGTCGCGTACCTGAATGGCGCACAGGCGAGCCCCGCCGCCCGCGGTGCCGGCCGCAGAGCAGCCGAATTCGGCGCAACCCTGAACCTCCGCGATCTGAATTCACCCGGCCCGGAGCGTTCCTTCTCTGACGTTGTCGAATACGTCTTCGCGAAAGACGGGCGCAATCTCGTGTACACCGTCTCTTCGAGGAACGACCAATCGAACGGTGTTTACGCCGCCGTACCCGGCACCGACTCCGCCCCCGTCGCGCTCCTGGCCGGTAAAGGCAAATACTCCAAAGTCACCTTCGATCTTCCGCAGAAACAAGTCGCGTTTCTCAGCGACCGTGACGATGCCGGTGCCCACCCTCCGAAGTTCAAGGCCTATTTATGGGACCGCAAAGCCGCCACCGCCGAACTCGCAGTCTCGACGGCGACCCCGGGCTTCCGCCCCGATTTCGGCATCGCTGAATCGGGTCCCGTCAGCTTCTCCCGCGACGGCTCGCGTCTCTACGTAAGCTGCGCCCCTCTCGAACTGCTCACGTTCATCGATAAATATCCGCTGCCCGGTTCCGCCGCCGCAGCCACCATAACAGCGGTCGCATCGAACGCTGTAGCAACATCGAATGCCGCCGCAGCTTCGGCGAACATACCTGAACCGGCCCCCGCCGCGGGCACCGCGATCGCCGCTGAGAAGACGCCCCCGGCCACTCCCAATGCGCCCGCGCGAGGCACCGCCAATCCCACTGCCAGTGCCGCCGCGCCTCCCGCCGAAGACAAGTTGTTGGCCGACCTCTGGAGTTGGAAAGACGATTACATTCAGCCCATGCAAAAGGTCCGGGCAACCCAGGAACGCAGCCGCGCCTACCGCGGCGTCCTGCACATCGCTACGAAGAAATTCGTTCAGCTTGCCGACGACACCATGAACGTCGTAACCCCCAGCGACGACGGCCACATCGCCTTCGGCAACGATGACCGCGCCTATCGCCGCATGATCGACTACGACGGCACCTACAGCGATGTCTATCTGCTCGACACCAACACCGGCGCCCGCAAACTGGTGATGAAGCAGGTTCACGGAGGCGGTGGAGGCCGCGGCGGGGGCGGAATGCAGTGGTCGCCCGATGGCGCTCACGTCCTCGTCTTCAAAGACAAGGACTGGTATTCCATCGATGCGCCCGATGGCAAGATGGTCAACCTTACGGCGAAGCTCGGCGCCAACTTCCTCAACGAGGAACACGATACCCCCGACACCGTTCCCGCGCACGGCGCCGCCGGCTGGACAAAAGACAGCAGGCAGGTGCTGCTATACGACCGCTTCGATATCTGGGCCGTTGCGGCCGACGGTTCGGGCGGCCGCAAGCTCACGGACGGGCGCGCCGCCGGCCTGCAATACCGCGTTGCCCGCCTCGACCCGCCCGAAGACGGCGAAGACCGCGGCATCGACACCGCAAAGCCGCTCACGTTCCGCGTCGAGAATCTCGACACCCGCGATACCGGAATCTATTCGCTGGCCGATTTTGCAAAGGGCAAGCCCGAGAAAAAGCTCATGGCCGCGAAGAGCTTCACCCTGCTCAGCAAAGCCAAAGACGCCGACGTAATCCTGCTCACCGCAAGCACCTTTCACGATCAGCCCGACCTTCAGACCACCGATTCCGGCTTCAAAGAACTGCGCAAAGTCAGCGATGCGAATCCGCAGCAGGCGCAGCTCAGCTGGGGCTCCGGCGAACTGATGAAGTTCAGAAATGCCGACGGCATGGAGCTACAGGCCGCCATCTACAAGCCCGAGAATTTCGACCCGAAAAAGAAGTACCCGATGATGGTCTACATTTACGAGCGGCTTTCGCAGAACGTCAATACGTTTGTGCGGCCCGCGCCCGGCACTTCCATCAACATGGCTTATTACGTCAGCAATGGCTACATCGTGCTGACGCCGGATATCGTCTACACCACCGGGCACCCGGGGCAGAGCGCGCTCAAATGCGTACTGCCCGCCATCCAGTCCGTCGTCGAAAAAGGCTATGTCGATCAGGACCGCATCGGCATCCAGGGCCATAGCTGGGGCGGATACCAGATCGCCTACATGGTGACGCAGACCAATGTCTTCCGTGCCGCCGAAGCGGGCGCGCCCGTGGCCGACATGATCAGCGCCTACGACGGCATTCGCTGGGGCACCGGCCTGCCGCGCCAGTTCCAGTACGAGAAGACGCAGAGCCGCATCGGAGGAACGCTCTGGGAATATCCGCTGCGCTTCATCGAGAATTCGCCCATCTTCATGGCGGACCGCATCTCGACCCCGCTGCTGATCCTGCAGAACGATGGCGACGACGCCGTGCCGTGGTATCAGGGCGTTGAGCTGTTTCTCGCGCTGCGCCGTCTTGGCAAAGAGGTCTACCTGTTCGACTACAACGGCGAGCCGCACGGCCTTCGCAAGCGCGCCGCGCAGAAAGATTACGCCGTACGCATGCAGCAGTACTTCGACCACTTCTTAAAGGGAACGCCCGAGCCCGAATGGATGGCCAAAGGCATCCCTTACATCCAGCGCGAGCAGGAAAAAGAGAAGTTCAATTCCATTTACACGGATACCGCGAAAGACGTCAAGTAACCGGCTGCGGCTATCCGTTAACGCTCGTGCCCTTGAGCGCGGAACTCACAGCGGTGTTCATCATGTTCTCGGCGAGCTTGTGCGTGGCCTGGTTCAACGCCTCGATCCCGCGCCCGGATCGCATTGTGATCGTCTGAATGATAAACCGCCTGCAGGCCAGCGATGCCGTCTGTCACACCGCGGCGCTCGTCTTCCGTCAGGTCCGTCCAGGCGTTGTTCCGCATAGCCTTCTCGGTCGCCGGCGATAATCGCGTCCGCATCCACTCGGGCGCCCGCCACCTGCGCGGCCCGGTAGTCCTCTTCGGCATGGTCGATCGAAGCTTCGATCATCGCCTCCACCTGCTCGTCCGTCAGCCCGTAAGAAGGCTTCACGTCCATCGACTGTTCTTTGCCCGGTGCGCGCGTCGCGCGCCGTCACGTTCAGAATTCCGTTGGCGTCGATCAGGAACCGCACTTCGATGCGCGCGAAGCCGGCCGGCATCGGCGCAATCCCTTTCAGATCGAAGCGCGCCAGACTGCGGTTATCTTTCGCAAGTTCGCGCTCGCCCTGCACCACGTGGATCAGCACATTGCGTCTGCCCGTCCACGCCGGTCGTGAAGGTCTCGCCTGCGCTGGCCGGAATGGTGGAGTTGCGGTGAATGATCTTCGAAACCACGCCGCCGTAAGTCTCGATTCCCAGCGACAGCGGAGTCACATCGAGCAGCAGCTGATTCTCCACCGTGCCCGACAAGAATGCCCGCCTGCACCGCCGCGCCCAGCGCCACCACTTCATCCGGATTCAGTTCGGTATGGGGCTTGGCGCGGAACAGCACTTCCACCGCGCTGCGCACCAGCGGAATGCGCGTCGAGCCGCCCACCAGCACCACTTCGTCGATCTGCTCCGGCGTCACGCCCGCGTCCCGCATGCAATCGCGGCACGGGCCCAGCGTCCGGTCCACGATGTCGCGGATCAGGTTTTCGAACAGTTCGCGCGTGATCTCGCGCGCGATAGTGCTTGCCCTGCCAGTCGAACTCAATTGTAGCCGCCGGCGCGAACGACAGCGCTTCTTTCGCCCGGATCACATCCCGGCGCAGCGTCTGCACCGCTTCGCCGATCTGCGACAGATCTTCGCCCCACTCCGACTGCAGATCTTCGAGCGCAATCCGCAGCAGCCGGTTATCGATGTCATCGCCGCCCAGATGCGTGTCGCCGTTCGTCGCCAGCACTTCGAAGATGCCGTCATGCAGCTTCAGAATCGAAATGTCGAAGGTGCCGCCGCCCAGATCGTAAACGGCGATAACGCCTTCCTTGCGCTTATCGAGTCCGTAAGCCAGCGCCGCCGCCGTGGGTTCGTTGACCAGCCGCAGAACTTCCAGCCCGGCAATGCGCCCGGCATCGCGCGTCGCCTGCCGCTGCGCGTCGTTGAAGTACGCCGGCACCGTGATCACGGCCTTCGAAACCGTGCTGCCCAGAGCCGCTTCCGCGTTCTTCTTCAGCTGCCGCAGAATCAGCGCGGAAATCTCGGGCGGCGTGAAAGTCTTCTCGCCCAAGCTCCACCCGGATGACCGATTCGCTGCCCTCGGCAATACGGAACGGGAAGAGCTTCAGCTCTTCCTGCACGTCCTCAATGCCGCGGCCCATCAGGCGCTTCACCGAATAAATCGTGCGGTCCGGATGGTCGATCAGTTCCTGCCGCGCCGCGTTGCCCGACGATGATCTCGCCCGTCGCCGCGAGCGACACAATGCTCGGCACCAGCTTGTCGCCGTCTTCGCCCGACGATCACTTCCGGCTTCGTGAGGTTCATCCACGCCACCAGGCTGTTGGTGGTGCCAAGGTCGATGCCGACTACTGTGTCCTGATTGTCGAACTCGATCTGGAACATGTCAGGCTTTGTCGATCAGATTCGTTGATGTACTTGCGGCGGTTCAGCAGGGCGCGCAGTTCGGCCAAGCGTCGTCGCGCTCGTGCGAAGCGTCCCACTCCGCGAATTTCGCTGCATTCCGCGTCGATTCGTCGCGCATCTCTCGAACCGCGCCGCGCGGCTTCCAGCTGAGGCAGGCATCCGTGTCGCCGCCCGCATTCTTCAAGCGCCATATTGAGCTCGAACACTTCTTCGAGCAGTTCCGGCGGAACATCTTTTGTGCCCTGCTCCCCGATATCGAAGCCTTCCAGCTTCAGCAGATACATCGCGCGCGCCACCGGATCTTTGCAGCGTCCGGTAAGCATCGTTCAGAATCGCCGTCGCTTCCTCGGCATACTCGCGCTCGCGCTGCGCTCTTGCGGGCGAAGCAGATCGGGATGCAGTTGGCGGCTCAGCGCGTAGAAGCGCTTTTCCAGATCCTTGCAAGTCGAGATGCCAGATTGCGCGGCAGTTCGAAAAACTCGAAATAATCGGAGTCCGGCTGTCGCATCACGCCGAGAACGACGTGCCGCAGCCGCAGCTCTTCTTCGCGTTCGGATTCTCGAACACGAAGCCGGACTGCATCAGCGTCTCTTTGTAATCGAGCGTCAGGCCGTGCAGATACAGGATGCTCTTCGGGTCGACGAAGATCTGCACGCCGTCGAAGTCGAACACCTTGTCCTTCGGGCGCGGCTTGGTATCGAACTTGAACTGATAGCTCAGACCCGAGCAGCCGCCGCCCAGCACGCCCAGACGCAACCCGCCCTGCACGCCCATCTTCTCGAAGGTCTGGCGGATCTTCTGGATCGCCTTCGGCGTGACGCTGATCTCTCCCGCCGCGGACGCGGCGCTCCGCTGACTTCGGTCAGCCGCATCGGACATTACGCCACCGTTTGCTCAGCCGGAGCACTCGCTTCGACGCTCTGCTTGTTGCGGTAGTCGCTGATCGCCGCCTTGATCGCGTCTTCCGCCAGCACCGAGCAGTGAATCTTCACCGGCGGCAGGCTCAGTTCGTTCACGATGTCGGTGTTCTTGATCTGCAGCGCTTCGTCGACAGTCTTGCCCTTCAGCCATTCGGTCGCGAGCGAAGAACTGGCGATCGCGCTGCCGCAGCCGAACGTCTTGAACTTCGCGTCTTCGATGATGCCGTTCTCATCGTTGACCCTGATCTGCAGCTTCATCACGTCGCCGCATTCGGGCGCGCCCACCATGCCGGTGCCGACGCTGGCGGAGCTCTTATCGAGCGAGCCCACGTTGCGCGGATTGTTGTAGTGATCGAGAACCTTATCGGAATATGCCATTTTGATATCTCCTTAAAATGCCTTCGATTAGTCGTGAACCCACTGACACGGTGCTCAGATCGATGCCTTCCTTCGCCATCTCATAGAGCGGCGAAAGTTCGCGCAGTTTGCGGACCACATCGATCAGCTTGTCCGCCACGTAATCGATCTCTTCTTCCGTATTGAAGCGGCCGATGCCGAAGCGGATGGAAGAGTGCGCAATGTCGTCGCCCAGGCCCAGCGCCTTCAGCACATAGCTCGGTTCCAGCGTGGCCGAGGTGCAGGCCGAACCGCTCGAAACCGCCACATCGTTGATGCCCATCAGCAGCGACTCGCCTTCCACATACGCAAAGCTCATGTTCAGGCTGTGCGGCAGGCGGTGCTCCCATGAGCCGTTGAGATAGACTTCGTCGAGCCCTGCTTCGAGCTTCGTTCTTCAGCTTGTCGCGCAGATACGCGCAGGCGCTTCGTCTCTTCCGGCCATTTCCGCGTGGCAGATCGCGCAGGCTTCGCCCAAGCCCGACGATGCCCGGAACGTTCAGCGTGCCCGAACGCATCCCGCGCTCGTGGCCGCCGCCATCCATCTGCGCCGTGATCTGCACGCGCGGATTCTTGCGCCGCACATACAGCGCGCCCACGCCCTTCGGCCCGTAAAGCTTGTGCGCCGTGATCGACATGATGTCGATGTTGTCCTTATTCACGTCCACCGGAACTTTGCCGATCGCCTGCACGCCGTCCGTGTGGAACAGAACGCCGCGTTCCCGGCAGATCTTCCCGATCTCCGCCACCGGCTGGATCACGCCGATTTCGTTGTTGGCGTACATGATCGTGACCAGAATCGTCTTATCGGTGATCGCCTCCCGCAGCATGTCGAGATCGATCAGCCCGTCGCCCTTCACCGGCAGATAGGTCACGCGGTAGCCGTTCTTTTCGAGCTTCTTGCAGGTATCGAGAACCGCCTTGTGCTCGGTCGCGGCGGTGATGATGTGATTGCCCTTTTCGGCATACATCTCGGCCACGCCCTTGATCGCGAGATTGTCCGATTCGGTCGCGCCGCTGGTGAAGATGATCTCGCGCGGCGTGGCGCCGATCAGGTCCGCAATCTGCTTGCGGGCTTTGTCGACGGCCTGTTCCGCGACCCAGCCGAACTCGTGATTGCGGCTGGCGGCATTTCCGAAATACTCGGTGAAATAAGGCAGCATCGCGTCCAGAACGCGCGGGTCCATCTGCGTCGTCGCGTGATTATCGAGATAAATAGGCGTCTTCATTCTTTCCCTTACAGTCTGTCTACAGAGCCTGATGCGCCGGCGATCGCAACCGGATTCATGCCGGCAGCGGCAATTGCGTCAGCCTCACCGCGGGCGATTCCGCCAGTTCCGTGATCGTGAAATTGTTCAGCAGTTCCAGAATCGCTTCATGCACCCGGCGCAGCGGCTCGCGAACCGTACAGTTGTCCGACTGATCGCACGTGCCGTGTTCGGTGAAACAGTGCGTCAGAATCACCGGACCGTCAATCGCCCGAACCACTTCGAGCGCGCTGATGCGGCCGCGGATCGCGCGCCAGCTTGTAGCCGCCGTTCGTGCCCGCGACCGACTGCAGAATCCCCGCCCGCGTCAGCTTCTGCAACACCTTCGCCAGCAGCGGCACCGGCAGATGATAAGCGTCCGCAATATCCTTCGTGCTGGCCGTAGCACCGGGAACCGAGGCCAGGTGGCGAAGCGCGATCAGCCCGTAATCGGCTTTTTTGGTCAGCTTGAGCAATGGAATCTGGACCTTTTGGTCCTGATTCCATGTTAACCCCTTCGAAGCCTTCCGTCAATCCGGAGTCGCAATACCTCAATCCGCCCTCCCCTTGGAAATCCGAATAGGCCCGTTGCTCGTCATCAGTTCAATCGAAGGACCACCCGCGCCGATCGTCCCCTCCAGATGATTTTTCTTGTTCTCATCCGACCGCGCCACGTCGAACTCCGAAGATATCGATGAATTCGAAGTCTCCGCCGCCACGCGCGCTCCCGTATCCAGCGGCAGGTGAACCGAAATCGCCGAATTCCTGGTCTGAATCCGGATATCGTTCTTCGGCCGTTTCGACATCTTCAGATCCACAGACCCGTTCGAAGTTGTCAGCCGGATCGGCGCTGCGGGCGCCTGGTCCAGCCGGATTTCGATGCTGTTATTCGAAGTCTCCGCCTCGCAGTTCCGCCCGATGTTCTCCGCTCTGATCCGTCCGTTCGACGTCTTCATCGTCGCGCTCCCCTGAACCGAATCCAGTTCAATTGAGCTGTTCGATGTTTTGGCATCCACATCGCTCAGAACGTTTTCCACCCGGATGCTGCCATTCGAAGTCTTCAAATGTGCCGCGCTCCCCACATCCTTGATCCGGATCGCCGCGTTGCTCGTCGTGATCCGTTCCAGTTCGGCCGTGCGCGGAACGCGAATCGTGTAACGCGCCCCCATGTTGCTGAAACCCGACGAGGGCTTCACCGTTCTGATCTCGATCGAATCCGGCGCGCTGTGCGTCTCAATTTTGATCGAGTCGCGGGCGACCTCGGTGGACGCATACTTCGTGCCCGTGATGTCCACCTTGTTCTCATCCCAGCCCGTGATCTCGATCGAGCCGTTCAGACTCTCCACGTTCACGCGCCCGTTCGGCTGCAACGCAAAACTATAGTGAAAATCGGTTTGATACCGGTCAGACGGTCCGAAGTCTCCGATAACGCAACCGGACAGAACCACTGCGGCCCCGGCCAGCAGTAACACGCGCATTTTCTTCCCCCCAGGAAAAATCTGATACGTAATCGTTCGCCCGGAAGTTCACTTCTGCCATTCACCCTGAACAAGCCTGCGCGTCACGGCTCCGTCCGCCGAGCCTTCATGCACCACCAGGTTCGCGGCCTCCCCTTGTCCGATCCTCGCGCCCGCGTCCGGTGTAATCCACTTGCCCGTAAGATCCACGCGCTCGGAATCCTGTGGAATCGCCGCGTCCTTGCGCATCCCCACGAAACGGACCGACTTGCCCGCTACAATAATCACGGCATCCTGAATCGGCCGCGCACCCGGCGCCACCACCGCGGTACCGCCGATCAAAACCTTGACTTCAGACTTCTGGCACGCCGCCGCAAACAACAGGCACCACGCCAGGCATACTCGCTTTATCATGAATCGAAACCGCAGTATCGCACGCAAGCGCCAACTGGCCAGGTATGCCAAAACACCAACAGACGGTCTGCTTCCCGTCTTCAGGACTCTTACGTGCTGACACGATTGCTCGACCGGATGGATCGCCTTTTCAGACTTATCTCCCTGCTTGTCGCGGTCGCCTTCGCCTCTCACGCGCAAATCGCTCAGTTCGAAGGCAAACGAATCGTTGACGTCCAATACTCCCCCGCTTCCGTGCTCGATGCGGTGGATCTCGCCACTGTGCAGCCTGTGAAAAAAGGTGACACCCTGAGCCGCGCCGATATCGCTAATGCCATCGACGGTCTCTTTGCAACCGGACGATTCACTGACATCGTTGCCGAAGCCGAGCCCGCCGCCAACGGCGTGATTGTCCGCTTCGTAACCAAACTTCAGTACTTCGTCGGCGGAGTCGATGTGGAAGGAAAGGCCGTCATTCCCCCCACCCGGGGCGAACTTCACAGCACCGCGCAATTCACTCTCGGCACCCCGTTCCGCGATGAAGACGTTCAGAACGCAATCACCGGCATGACGCGCGTGCTGACCGCGAACGGACTCTATGAAGCGAAGATCGATCCGCAGATCACCCGCAACGAAACCGGGCAGCAGGTATTCATCACCTTCAACGTCAAAGAAGGCAAACGCGCCAAATACCAGATGCCCGTCGTCAACGGCAATCCGATGCTCTCGAACGACACCATCGTCCGCGTCACCGGCTGGCGCATCCCCATCATCCATTGGTGGAGGCAGGTTACGAACTCGCAGACCCGCACCGGCGTGCAGCGCCTGCTCGGCAAATATCAGGCTCAGGACCGGCTCACCGCCAAAGTGCAGCTCGGCGATCTCGATTACGATCCCGCCACCCGCCGCGTCCGCCCACATCTCACAATCGAGCCTGGCCCGAAGGTCAAAGTCACAGCCGTTGAGGCGAAGATTTCGAAGGGCGTTCTGCGGCGTTACGTCCCCGTGTTTCAGGAGCGCAGCGTCGATACAGACCTTTTAATCGAAGGCAAACGCAATTTGCAGGATTATCTGCAAAGCCAGGGCTATTACGATGTCGATGTCGATTTCCGCGTCCTCCCTGTTGCCAACGATCTCGAAAAAATCGAATACGTAATCTCGAAAGGCCAGCGGCACAAAGTCGTGCGCGTGAACGTCGCCGGCAACAAATACTTCGACAGCGACACCATACGCGAGCGAATGTTCATTGCGCCCGCCGCCTTCAACCTCCGGCACGGCAGATTCAGCGAAGCCTTCCGCAAGAAAGACGAAGAGAACGTGGCCGAGCTCTACAAAGCTAACGGCTTTCGCGATGTGAAGGTCACCACCGCCGTTGACGATTCCTACAAAGGTAAGAAGGGCGATGTCGCCGTCACGCTCAACGTTGCCGAAGGCCCGCAGTGGAAGGTCGACACTCTGACCATCACCGGCATGAAGCAGATCAAACAGGAGGAAGTAGCGTCCGAACTTGCCTCGGCGGTCGGACAACCGTTTGCCGAAGTCAACCTCGCTACGGACCGCAATGCCATCCTCACCACCTACTTCAAACGCGGTTTTCCCGAGGCCACCTTCAAAGCCTCATGGCAGCCGGCCGGAGCGCCCACTCACGTCAACGTCGTCTATGATGTCACCGAAGGCGAACGCCAGTACGTCCGCCAGGTCATCACATCCGGAAACCACGTCACGAGGCAAAAGCTCATCGACAAGACCATCACCATGAAACCCGGCGATCCGCTGTCCCCCGTCGATGAGACCGATATCCAGAAAAAGTTCTATGACCTAGGCGTGTTCGCCCGCGTCGATACAGCAATTCAGAATCCTGATGGCGACGAAGACCACAAGTACGTCCTCTACAACTTTGAAGAAGCCAATCGCTACACACTCAACATAGGCATCGGCGCCCAGGTGGCTCGCTTCGGCTCCCCCAGCAACCAGACGCTGGCGTCACCGGCGGGCACCACCGGCTTCAGCCCTGAGCTTTCTTTCGATGTCTCGCGTCTCAACTTTCTCGGACTCGGCCACACCGTGTCCCTGCGCACTTTGTATTCGAATCTCGAAAAGCGCGCCTCCATCAGCTATCTCCAGCCACGCTTCCAGAACGTTGCCGGCCGCTCTATCAGCTACACGTTGCTTTATGACAACACCCTGAACGTGCGAACCTTCGCCTCCCGCCGCGAAGAAGCTGACGTTCAGATTTCCCAGCAGCTCTCGAAGTCGCTCACGGGCCTGTTCCGCGCGTCCTTCCGCCGCGTCAGCGTCACCAACGTGATCATCCCGGTGCTGCTCGTCCCGCAGTTCCTGCAGCCCGTGCGCATCGGCATCGTCTCGGCCAACCTTGTGCAGGACCGCCGCAACAACGCCGGCAATCCCTCGCACGGAATTTACAACACAATGGATATCGGACTCGCGAGCAAAGTCTTCGGCTCACAGCGAAGCTTTGGCCGCGCGCTGTTCCGCAACGCCACCTATTACAGGCTGACGAAGAACATCATCCTCGCGCGCCAGACCCAGTTCGGCGTCATCGCCCCGTTCTCAGCGCCCGCCGGCTTGACCGCCGCTGAATCCGTGCCGCTTCCCGAGCGCTTCTTCGGCGGCGGAGCGGATTCCCTCCGCGCCTTCGCCTACAATCAGGCCGGACCGCGCGACGTCGGGACTCCGGTCGTCGCCAATGGACCTTCTTCCCAGCCCACCGGTTTCCCCCTCGGCGGCAACGCCCTGTTCTTCAACAACGTGGAACTCCGATTCCCGCTGCTCGGCGACAACCTCCAGGGCGTCTTCTTCCACGACATGGGCAACGTCTTCACCAGCCTCAGCGACATCTCCTTCCGCTACAAGCAAAAGAACCTGCAGGACTTTAACTATTCCGCCCAGGCGCCTGGCTTCGGCGTCCGTTACCGCACTCCCGTTGGCCCCATCCGCGTGGATCTCGCCTACACCATGAACCCCGCATCCTTCAACGGCTTCGGCGGCACGCCCACGCAGTTGCTGCAGTGTAATCCGGCCTCCACCGCGCCTCAACCCTCATACTGCACGCCTTCGAAGCAAACCACGGGGCACCTCCAGTTCTTCTTCTCTATCGGGCAGACATTCTGATGCGCCGCCTTACTCTGATCCTCGTACTTTCATCGCTCGCCCCGGCCGCCATTGTCATCGACCGCATCGCCATCATCGCCGGCAAGCACGTCATCAAACTCAGCGACATCGATCGCGCCCTGCGCCTGACAGACTTCCTCAACAACGCGCCTCTGGTCGAAGATGCGGCCCAAAAGCGCGCGGCTGCCGAGCGTCTCATAGATCAGCAGCTCATTCGCGATGAAGTCGCCGTCAGCGGCTATCGTCGCGCCACCGACGCCGATGCCGCCGCCATGTTCCAACAAATACGCCAGAGCCGTTTCGCAGGTTCCGACGCGCGCATGAATCAGTCCCTCGCGCAATACGGCGTTACCGCGGCTGAAGTTCAGGATCAGCTCCTTTGGCAACTGACCGCCCTCCGCTTCATCGATCAGCGCTTCAGACCCGGCGTTCTCGTCACCGACCAGGACGTGCGCACTTATTACGACCAGCACGCGGCGCTGCAAAAAGTTGCCTTCGACAAAGCGTCCCCCGATATCCGCAAGACTCTCGAAGGCCGGCAGATCGATAAGGAATTCGACTCCTGGCTCTCAGGCGAACGCAAACGCACCCGCCTTGAATACCGCGATGAGGCGTTCCGATGACGCGCACGAAACGCATCGTAGGCAGCGTCGTAATCGGGCTCGCCGGCCTGCTGCTCCTCCTCGTAATTGCCGCCCTCGTCGTCGTCCAGACCGACTGGTTCCGCAACTTTGTCCGCGAAAAAATCATCGCCTCCACTGAGGAATCGACCGGTGGCAAAGTCGATATCAGCTCCTTCGATTTCGATGTCTCGCACCTCCGCGCGGTGATCGACAATTTCGTCATCCACGGCACCGAGCCCGCCACCGCTCCGCCCTTTGTACGCGTCCAGCGGCTTCAGCTCGATATCCGTCTTTTCACCAGCATTCACCACCTCCTCGACATTTCTTACCTCGGTGTCCAGAAGCCGCAGGTGAACGTAATGGTTCTGCCGAACGGCCAAACCAACGTCCCAGTTCCGAAAAAGAAGTCGGATTCGAAGACCTCAACGCTCCAAACGGTTGTGGATCTCGCCGTCGGCCACTTCGAACTGACCAACGGCTACGTGGCGTACAATTCCAGCCGCCAACCCCTCAACATCCAGGCCAACAACGTTCACGCCGCGCTCTATTACAACCTCCTCAGCCAGGGTTACCAGGGCCAGCTCGAACTCGAGCCGCTCTACGTGCTCTCCGGCCGCAGCACGCCCGTCAACTTCAAAGTCACTCTCCCGGTCGCGCTCCAAAGAGACCGCATCGACTTCCATCACGCCACCATTTCGACCGCTGTCTCCGCTCTCTCCATCGACGGCTCCATGGAGAACATGAACAACCCGAAAATCAACGCTCATATAAACGGCCACATCGCCACCATCGATCTGGAAAACGCCGCCAATGTCCCGCTGGCCGTCAACGCGAAGAACGTTCCCGCTCAACTCGACCTCGACGCCAACGCCACCGTCGCCAATGACATCATCGACGTCACCGGCCTTCGCGCCACCCTCGGCAACTCCAACATCGAAGCATCCGGACGCCTCAAAGATCCTAAAGGCAATTCCTCATTCCAGTTCAAAACCCAGCTCGCGCTCGGCGAACTCGGCCGCCTGGCCAAACTTCCGCAGCGTCCCGAAGGCACCGTCATCCTCAACGGCACCGCCAGCCTCGATGCCAATAACAACTACAAACTCGGCGGCAATATCGACGCGCGCAGCGTCGCCTTCCAGCAGGGCAAAGAGCGCATTTCAAATATCAGCCTGACCTCCGCCATCAACGCCGACCCCCACACCGTCGATCTCAAAGGACTCCGCCTCAATGCCTTCGGCGGTGAATTTCTGGGCAACATCTCACTGACCGACTTCGCGAAGTACAGCGTCCAGGGCAACCTGCGCAATCTCGACCTGCAGACCGCCGCGCGCGTCGCCGGCCAGAAGATTCCCTATGACGGCATCGCCTCTGGCGCCATCGAAGCCCACGGAGATACGAAGGCTCCCGGCACAAAGGGCATCGTCGCCAACGCCCATCTGACCATCGCACCCGGCCGCCACGGAATCCCGCTCTCGGGCAAACTCAACGCCGAATACAACGGCGCCACTGATAACGTCGCCGTAACGAATTCCTACCTCGCGCTGCCCCACTCGCGCCTTACCCTAAGCGGCGCGCTCGGCAAGCAGCTCAACATCGCTCTCACTTCGAAAGACCTCAACGATCTGCTCGCCGCCGCCGCGCTCAAAGGCCCGCCGCCAGTCGTGCTCGACCCCGGCGGTCAGGCCGACTTCACCGGCACCGTTTCAGGCAGCCTCACGTCCCCCCGCGTCGCCGGCCATCTCGCCGTCAGCCGCTTCAAAGTCGAGGGCCGCGATTTCAACACTCTCGCCGCCGATCTAACCGCCTCCGCCGCCGGTGCCGCCGTACGCAATGGACTCCTTACTCGCGGACCCATGCAAGCCGACATCGCCGCCAACGTCGGCCTGCGCAACTGGTCTCCCACCCCGCGCTCCCCCGTCACCGCCAACGTGAACATCGCCAACGGCGACCTTGCCGACATCATGGCCCTTGCCGGTCAGCAAAGCGCCGGCTATTCGGGCACCCTCACCGCCAGCGCACGCATTGACGGCACCGTCGGCAATCCGACTGGCACGGCCAACCTTCAGGTCGCCCAGGGCACCGTCTACAACGAGCCCTTCGACCGCATCGAAGCACAAGTAAATCTTGCCGATCGGCTTGTTACCATCCCCGCCGGTTACATCCAGTCCGGTGCGGGCCGCGTCAACCTCACCGCCGAATTCCATCACCCGCGCGACAGCTTCAGCACCGGCCAGATCCACGCCCACGTGCAAAGCAACCAGGTCAATCTCGCGCAAATTCGCAATGTGCAAAATCAGCGCCCCAACTCCGGCGGCACCCTGCAACTGAATGCCGATCTGAACGCCTCCCTCACCCCCGCCGAATTCCTCGTCACCAGCGTCAATGCCGACGCCTCCGCCCGCGCCCTCAAAGTGGAAGGCCGGCAGTACGGCGATTTCACCGCCGCTGCCCACACCGCCGGACAAACCGTGACCTACAACGTCACCTCCGATTTCGCGGGCTCTAACATCAGGGTCAACGGCACCACCCAACTCGTTCACGATTACCCCACCACCGCCGACGCCAACATCGCCAATCTGCCCGTCGAAAGCATGTTGACTCTCGCGAAGCGCACCGACATCCCCGCAAAAGGGATGCTCGCGGCCACCGCGCACGTAACCGGCACGATTTCGAACCCCCAGGGCAACGGTCGATCTTGCCCTCACGCGCGCCGTCCTCTACAACGAACCGCTCGACCGTGTGGATGCCCGCATCGCTTACCTCCCGCAGAGCATCGACGTCCCCCGCTTCGAAGTCGTCGCCGGACCTTCAACCATCGGAGCCACCGCCCATTACGACCACCCCGCGGGCAATCTTCAGCAGGGCAACCTCCGCTTCAACGTCACCAGCAGTCACATCGACCTTGCCCGCATCCACAACGTCCAGACCTTCAGGAACGGGCTCGGCGGCACCCTCGACCTCTCCGCCAACGGAGTCGCTCAGGTCCGCGAGAAGGCTCCGCTCGTTCTCTTCAGCGCCCTCAACGCCAACGTTTCCGCCACCGGAATTTCCGCCCAGGGCCGCAACTACGGCGACCTGAAACTCACCGCGAACACCACCGCCAACAACCGCCTCAACTTCGCGCTCGATTCCGATCTCGCAGGTTCCGCCATCCATGGCCGCGGCACCGCCGATCTGGTTGGCGACTATCCTGTGAACGCCCAGCTCTCCTTCAGCAACGTCGCCTGGACCCGCATTCAAACCCTGCTTGGCACGGCCAGCGCGCCTGCCGCATTTGAAGCTACCACCGATGGCCAACTCACCGTCAACGGCCCCGTCCTCAAAACCGATCAGTTGAATGGAACCCTTCAACTCTCGAAGCTGAACGTCACCACCATCCCCCGCGGCGCCGCCGCCAAACCCATCGTCATCTCGAACCAGGGTCCCGTCTCGCTCGCCCTCGATCACGGAACGGTTCGGATTCAAAGCGCGCATCTCACCGGTCCCGCCACCGATATCCAGGCCTCCGGGACCATGTCTCTAACTGCGCAAACTCTCAATGTGGGGTTGAATGCGAATGCCGATATCGGCATCCTGCAGAACTTCGATCGCGACATCTATGCGGCCGGCAAGGTCGTCCTTGCAACCACAGTTCGCGGCACCATGTCGCAGCCGCTCATTAACGGCCAGATGACGCTGCAGGGCGCGTCTTTCAATTACGCTTCCGCGCCCATCGGGATTTCGAACGCCAACGGCACCGTTATCTTCAACGGCAACAACGCGCGCATCCAGAACCTCACTGCCGAATCGGGCGGCGGCCGTGTCAACGTCGGCGGCTTCGTAAGCTTTGCCGACACCCTGAGCTTCGGCCTGCGTGCAGGCGCTTCGAATGTACGGGTCCGCGTGCAGCAGGGCGTCAGTGTCACCGCCGACGCCGACATCCGTGTCACCGGCACCACGTCGTCCAGTCTCATTTCAGGCACCGCCACCGTTCAGCAACTCAGCTACGCGCCCCAGAGCGACATCGGGTCCATGCTTTCGCGCGCCGCCCCGCCCGTTCAGTCGCCTACCACTCCATCGCCGATGCTCGATAACATGCGGCTCGATATCAGGGTCCGCACCGCGCCCGGCATGACGGTACAGGCCTCGCTTGCCGAAAACCTCCAGGCCGACGCCGACCTGCGCGTCCGCGGTACGGCCTCCCAACCCGGCGTGCTCGGCCGCGTCACCGTGAGCGAAGGGCAACTCGTCTTCTTCGGCTCGCAATACACACTTACCACCGGAAACATCGCGTTCTACAATCCAGTACGCATCGAACCCGTTCTCGACATGAGCCTTGAAACGCAGGCCAAAGGCGTCACCGTGACCCTGCGCGTCACCGGACCCATCGACAACATGAAGCTGACCTACACCTCCGATCCGCCGCTCCAGTTTCAGGAGATCGTCAGCCTGCTCGCCTCCGGCAAGACCCCGACGTCCGATCCCACGCTGCTCGCCAACCAGCCCTCTCAGCCGTCGCAGGGCTTCCAGCAAATGGGCGAATCGGCCATCGTCAGCAAGGCCCTTGCCGACCCCGTCGCCGGCCGCCTGCAGCGCGTCTTCGGTGTCACGCAGTTGAAGATCGACCCGTCGTTCACCACCGGCTCGGACGTACCCACCGCGCGCCTGACGCTCCAGCAGCGCATCACCAACAACCTGACGTTCACGTACGTCTCAGCCATTGACGACCCCAACAGCACCATCATCCGGATCGAATTCGCCGTTAACCCGCAGTTCTCAGCCGTCGCCACACGCGACCAGAACGGTATCTTCAGCGTCAACTTTTTCTACAAGAAGCAGTTCCGCTAGTCTCCCTCGATCAGGGCACTCCCGAGCCGAACCAGGCAGACGTCTCCCACAGCGATAATCATGCCATCGGCACGTTGCCACCGCAGGAACTGGAAGAGCTCTATTTATGGTTCGACCGCCAGCCGCACTCATTCGCCTCCAGCCGGTTTAGAAATGGATGGACCACAACATTTATGATGCGCTGATTCCTTAGCGAGGGCATCGATGCCCAAGCGGCAATCCAGAGTTCGCCAGGCTCCTGTCGCCGCTCGACCCGTACTAACTGTCATCGTAGTTTTGAGTCACGCGGATCGCAGATTTATTTTCGAGCTGCTCTGTCAGGCATTTGGCCTCATATCGGGAGCGCGGTCAAGTCGAAATCACTCGCCGCCCATGGTATTTCTTTGCCTAAGGACCAGAAACGAATCTATGCCTGACAAAAGTGAAACTCTAGCCTGGGCAAGGGACAGCCGTACCGGACTGATGACCCTCATGACCCCCCGCCACCGCGCCGCCCGCGACCGCTTTATTTCCGAATATGTGGCCACACTCGAGCCCTGTGGAGTGGTCGAGACCGATTTCGCCGAAGACGCCGCCGAAAATGCATGGCGGCTCAAACGCGATTTTCCCTGCGTTCGCGACCTGCCGTCCGAACCGAACCTTTTCCTGCCCGGCCTGAAGGCGGTCGAGACCTTCATGCGGTACAAACAGCACGTCCAGAAAATGGTCGATAGTAGCCTCAAGACGCTGAAGCGGATGCAGGAGCAACGGAAAAAGGAGGCTCTGGCCGCCGCGCCTCCTCGCTCTTGGCTGGATCTAAAGGATGACACCGATCCGCCTGCTCAAAATGGCTTTGTTTTTTCGGATCGAAAAACCAAGACTCGAAAGGACACGGCGGGCAGGCAAAAACGCCCGAAGTTGCTCATCCACTAGGCCCGGGCGCGAAGCCCGGCGAAAAATGGGTTTGTTTTTTCAGCCCCGCGTCGCCGCTGTACCTCGAAACGGTTCCCGGAGCCAGATCGTTTGCAGCGAATCTGTGTCCCGGGACCAAATGGGTTTGTTTTTCCACGTGCCACCGCGACCGTACCTGAAGAGGTCCCTGGCCGCCAGCGCCATTGCCGCGAAAATTCCACCAGCTTTATCTTTTCGCCCGTGTGATCGAGGATAACCGGAGTCGGCAAGGAGCGGATGAGGGGCTCCATGATATCGAAGGTTTGGATATCGAAGGTTTGGATATCGAAGGTTTGGATATCGAAGGTTTGGATAACGAAGGTTTGGATAACGAAGGTTTGGATAACGAAGGTTTGGATAACGAAGGTTTGCGGAAGAAAGTGGAGATCAAAGGGTCAGCCGACAGGTTCGATCCTGGCGGCAATACGCTGGATGGCTTCGGCGGCTCAGGAAGGCAAGGCGGCCGCCGCGAACACCGGCCGCGTGGAGACGCTGGCGAACTGAAGGGATGAGGATGGTAATCCCTGTTCGACGTAGGGTTCGGTACTCACCGGCTGCCAGGATACAAAAATCAGACGAAAGCGATCGCGCGGCCGGCGATGGCGACACCGTACCAGAGAATCAGGGAAAGCGCGGCGATTACCTTCATCATGCCCGGGCTCATCCGTGATTCGGGCGAGGTGATTTTGCGCTGGGTCAGAAAATACAGGATGATGCCGCCGAGAAGGAACCACATCTTGTAGGGGAAAGCCGCGTTGTCGTAACACTTCATCGCTTCCGACAGAAAAAGCAGAACGCCGGTGACCATCGTCAGAACCGCCGCGCCCAACGACCAGGGAGCGAGGGCGCTGGCCAGACCGGAAATGGATTGGCGCCGCAGACCGAAACCGAGGATGCGCATGTCCACCACTGTGACGGTTCCGAGAAGCAGAGTCAGGCCAAGGAGATGAAAGACTTCAACGACCGGGAATATGTAAATGGAATTGCGGATGATCTGGCTGACAGGCGTTGCATCGAACCAGCGGAACAATGGGAGAAGAGACATATGAATTCCTTTATTTCAGGTTGCCTGATTATTTCAGGTTGTATGCTGTCCAACGCCCAAAGAAGATCACGCCGGCCCAGAAAGTGATTCCGATCCAGCCTGCCGTTCTCGCCCGCAACGGGGTAACCGCCTGGTGGTTCCATTTGTCCACGGATTTATATATGGTCGTGTGGAAGAGCAAAGCATTAATTCCAAGCAGAAAAATGAGCACAAATTTCGCCCGATAGCTGTAACTGGGATAAAGTCTCGCGGCTTCGGACCAGAAGAGAAAAATTCCGCTGATGAACTGGGCGGCGAAGCCGGTGAGGGTCCAGGGCTGCAGTTGTTCGATCACGTCGGTGACTGGTTCTTTCGTCAGCGCGGCGCCGATGAGGCGGAGATCCACGAGGGCAATGGTGCCTACCGATAGAGCGAGGCCGAGTACGTGAGTAGCTTCAATCAACGGGAACACGTAAGTGGATTCGCGAATCCCCGTTCCGATCGAAGACTGCTGCAGCCACTCACAAATCTCAAATATGGTCATTCGGGAGAAATCCTTGATCCTTAAGACTCACTGAAGCCGGGCAAGCCCGCGAAACATCCCGGCACACCCTGAAGTATATCGATCTCGCGGCGCGAAACATCCCGGCAGACGAAATAAGCAAACATATCTACGTTGATGTTGTCTGTCAACTTACCAGGGCGACGTTTGCGGCACTGGAATGAACAAACAGTTCTTAGCCGGCCAGTTCTTAGCCGGCCAACTTGTAGCCGGTCAAGCCACGAGTATTAATTCGTGGCCTGACCGGTCTTGCCCGTTAGAAATTCAGTTTCAATCCAAACTGAATCTGCCGCGGGTTTGCGTTCTGGGCGCTCGAGGTGATTTTGCCCGCCGTGCCAACATTGCGTCCCGCATTGCTGTAGAGCATGGTGTTCGGAAGGGCGAAATTCTCATGGTTCAGGAAGTTAAAGAACTCGGCCCGGAACTGCACCTTGAGCCGTTCATTAATCTTCGTGTCCTTGAGAAGAGAAAGATCCGCATTGAAATACCGGGGTCCGCGCAATGAATTTCTCTGCGTATTACCGGTGGTCCCCTGCGCCTGCAGTGTATAGCAGTTGGGATTAAACCATTCGGCAACGGTCTGCGCTCCCGAATACGGATTGCAGCCTGCAACGTAATCGGGACGCGAAAAGATGTTGATTGGTCCTAACCCGGAGCGATCGTAACCAGTAAATACGGTGAACGGAAGGCCGCTCGAGGCGCTCAGAATACCGCTGAGCTGCCAGCCTTCGACCAGTCGGTTGCCGTGGAACGGTAATGCCACCAGGCTGTTCAGCCTCAACACATGGGGCACGTCGAAGCTGCACGGGCCGCGATCGGCCTTCTGGTTGTACGGATTCGCCAGCGACGAAGGGGTCGTAGTGATTCCGTTGAAACTCCCCAGGGCAAAGGCGCCGTCATCGAGACACTTGGACCACGTATAGGCCAATTGCGCCTGCACATTGCGGGTAAAGCGGCGGTTTACAATGACCTGCAACGAGTCGTATTCCGACGTAGTGATGGGCTCTGGCGTGGTAAGAGTGCCCAGTGCGGTGTTCAGACGCGGGTTTTGCACGCCTGCGGCGTTGGTGAAGTAATCAACCCCGTTGACGACAGTCGGCGTCGGTGGATTTTTCTCCACGCCCGTCAGCAGGTGTACACCGTGCGAGCCTACGTAACCGACAGTCAACACCGTCCCGGCAGCGATTTCACGCTGGATATTGAGATTGTATTGAAGCATGTACGGGGTTTTGCTGATGCTCGGATCCCAGCCGACCTGTGCCGAAGGAACAGCGGTGTTGGCGGTAGTCGGGACATTAGGATAGATGGCCCCGGGCTGCGTCGTTACAAGGTTGGGTGTGGCTGCGGCGAATCCCGTTTGATACGCCATGATGGTAATCGGATCGTGGAACATGCCAAAGCCTGCGCGAATCGAGGTCTTGTGATCGGCAAAGGGGTCGAACGCCAGGCCCACTCGCGGGTCGAAGTTTCTCAAGGAAGGATTCGAATTGAAGACGTGCGGGATCTGCGTAAATCCAGTGGCTGTGGCGAAGTTGGTGACCGCGTACAGCCGGTTCAGACGCTCGGTTGGATTGGATACGAACTCCCAACGCAGACCGGCGTTGACCGTAAGTTTCGACGTCACCTTCCAATCGTCCTGAAGATACGGCGACACCTCAGTGAAACGGTAATCGCGGTAGGCGGAATTGCCGGCGGCGGGAACCACTACCTGTACGCTGCGTGCCGGCTGGCCTGCAAGGAAAGTGGCAAAGCTGTTGAACGCCCAGACTGCATTATCCAGCAGGGGATCCCAGGTATTGTTCTGGACCCTGGATGCGGAGACCCCGAATCTGACGCTGTGGGAGCCACGCGTCCAAAGCACATCGTCACCTGCGGTGTACCGCGTTTGAGCCAGATTGAAGCGGCCCGTCGCATAAGCCGGTCCTACCGGAGTGATGTTGGAGCCCATGTTCACCAAACCGTCCGTCAGCGATGAAATGCCGTAAAAGCTGAGCGGCTGAACGCCGTTCGCGGTGACGTGATTCGGCTCATCCGATGCCTTCGTCGGACGAGAAAAGCTGAAGCGCGCGAGATTGATGATTTCGGGAGTTAAGATGTGCCGCTCCTCCACCGTCGCATACTGTGAGCGCGACTGGTCCAGTCCGGGCCAATAGGGCAGCGGGCCTCCGCCGGTCCCCGCGGCCGCGCCGGTAAACGGCTCGACTTCGTGGGTAGTGTCGGAAAAATAACGCACAAACAGAGAATCCTTCTGGGTCAAAATGTAGTCGAAGCGGGCCAATACGTAATCCTCGTGGACCGTTTGGTTGCCGTAGGTGGCTGCCGTGCCAGTCAGCCCATTGGCGCTGATGGTTCCCGGATCCGGTTTCGGATAGATGGCCAGCGTGTTGGCGATAGCCGCAGCGGTCACCGGATTAGTCGCCGTTATCGTGCATGCGGCGGGACAATTCGGGACGGTCGCGACTCGGTTCTCTTCCAGCAGTTGCCGGACTCCTTCATAGTCGACGAAGAAGAAGGCTTTGTTCTGCTTAATCGGGCCACCCACGCTGCCGCCGAACTGATTGCGGCGGAAGGGCGATGCGCTGCTCTTGCTCGAGAAGTAATCGCGCGCGTCGAGCGCGCTGTTCCGAATGAAATCGAAAGCCGAGCCGTGGAACGCGTTCGAGCCCGACTTGCTGACTGCGTTAATGACTGCGCCGTTGCCGCCGTACTGCGCCCCGAAGGCGTTGGTCAGAGTCTGGAACTCACCGATTGCTTCGACACCCAGTGATGAGCCGGAGATTGAGCCGATGCCGTTGTTCCAGAAGCCCTGCAGGTTCTGATCGTCAAGCAGGATGGCCTGACCTTCGGGCCTTCCGCCCGCTACCGAGTACTGCGCCGCCCGCCCCTGCATCGCACTATTCGGCGATTGAACCGTGGCGACGCCCGGCGCGAGCTGGACCAGTTGCTCGAAGTTCCTTCCGTTGAGAGGCAGCTCTGTCATCTGCTGCTGGGAGGTGAAGGTGCCGATAGCGGCGTTGGTGGTTTCCACCTGCGCGACTTGCCCCTCCACTGTCACAGACACCGCCTGTTCTCCGACTGAGACCGAAAAATCGATTACGCTTTCCCCACCAACGGTGAGCGTGATTCCTTTGCGAACGACCGTAGAGAAACCGGTCTTTGACGTCTGGATGTCGTAGACGCCCACGGCCAGCTCCGGCGCTTTGTAGCGTCCCTGTCCATCGGAGGTAACCGTCTCCACGAACCCGTTCTGGGTATTTTGGATGAGAATCGACGCATCGGGAACCGCTGCGCCCGAGGTGTCCGTGACTGTGCCCAGAATGGTTGCGGTCGCACCCTGACCCCACACCGGAGCTACTGTCGCTGCATACGCTGCGAGCAACAGAATTGCCCCAAAAACAATCTTAAGTTTGGAATTAACTTTCATCCTCTAAGCGCCTCTATGCCTTGGAATTTGTACGTGGCGCCCTTTGTCGCGGCGCGTGCGTGGTTGTCGATCATAAGCTGTGTTTCAATTTCGTCTATCTATGCTCTGCAGCAAGAATAATATCCGGCTGACGACGGGTTGTCCAAGACTTATCGAGTGGGATTCATACTATTTCGGTATAGTCAGGCTGGAAAGTTCGTCGCCTCCGTCGATATTCCGATTCCGTCAATCCCGCATCTGGATCGCCGCGGTGCAGAGACCGAAGCTGCCGCCGAGAGCCCGCCAAGGCGGCGTGCAGAAGAATGTCGCGCAACGGCGCGATGCAGCGATGGTCGAACGCTGGGTCGCCTCTGCCTGTTTCGTTGAATGGGAACTCGGCGGGTACCGGCGCAACGGGCTGGTGCCGGTTCCGGAGGCGGACGATCCGCAAAGTCTGATCCGGCTTTCAATGGCGGACGGGTCTTGCTTGGCGGCAGCGAACCCTTCCATGAGAGCCGACGAGAGCCGACGTTGACATCTACACACCCCAGATACGCCGGCTTCGATGCTAAGACCCCGACAAGACTGATTCTCAGCCTCTAATCGAAGGCGAACAGGCCCGTGGGGTCAAATCGTCGGTAAACAAAAGCGCCGGTAAACAACTGACGGAGCCTTACTTTTGTGGCGGCCTCGCGAACTTCGCCGCGCCCACAGTTGCGTTCGGCTGGATCTCGCTGAATTGCGTCGTCGATTTTCCGTCCAGCCAGGTCACTGTCACCCGGTAGGGCCTTAGCACTCCGCCCACGTCACGATAGTCGGCGTAATCGACTTGCGTGGGATTGAGTCCCACAGGCGATTCGTCGTAACGAACCATTCGTGTGAGCAATCCGGTCTTGTCGTCGAAATACAGATTCACCGGATATCGACCGTCGCTGCTTCCCTGGATCATCTGCGCCGGGTGTCCGTCGACAGTGACGGAAGAAGCCGGGCGCCATTGCATGAGCGCGGCCTTAAGTTGAGTGGGAAACCACACAGCGGCATCGAGTTTTGCGCCGACCAGGGCGCCTCCTGTCAGCTCCATCAACGGAACCGGCCGCTCTGTCGGCGGTCCGGTTATCCAACCCCCGCGACCGTCGTACGTGGTGGTGCTGTCTCCCGCTGTGGTGTGAATCACCGTGCTGATCTGATTCGGACTATTGGCGAAAACGTCCACGGGATATTTCTCAGCCTGATAGCCCTGGTAGGTCCCCTTGGCCGTAAAACCGGTGATTTTGGATAACCGATCAGCGCCCCCAAGAGCCTGGACATACCTGTCAATCGTTTGATCGGCCGACGCAGTCTTGCCCATAGGCTGGCGCAGCTCATCAGGTTCTTTCGATGGCGGGGGACCATACACGTCCGCCAGATTCGGAGTAACGTCGGGACGTTCCCCGCCGCGATGGCAGGAATAGCAGGTGATCTCCCGTCGTCCGCCGAAGTACGTTTTATTTATGGCATTCATCATGCCGACCATGCCTCGTGCGATTTCTTTGCGCGGATTGCTGTCCGCATATTTGAGCCAACTACCGCCGCTTTCGGCACTGTGACAATCGGTGCACGTTTCACCCAGAGACGCGGAAAAAAATCCCATGGTCGCCATGAACTGGTCCACAGGAATGCCCTTCAACACCCGCACGTTCTTAAAGGCCTGCTCGGCCATTACGGGCTTCTGTTCTGTCTGAGCGTGCGCCATAGTTACTCCGGCGGTGAGCAGACAGATGCTGATTGTTACTAGCTTCATTTTTTGTCCATCCCTGCGAGAAATCGAAAGACCGAAACCCTGGCCACGGTGTCCTGAAGACCCATGCCGTGCGACGCGATGTAGAGTGGAACGCCAGAGTTTGCCTGCCGCTCGCGGGGGGAACTCCTCCTCATCGATCAATAGCGTGGTGGTCTCAACGTCAGCACACCTGGCAGCCCGCGGTGCGAACACCTGCCACGTCCAGGTATCGGACGAAAGCGCCGCCTCGCATTCCCGCCATTCGTGCCCAAGTCTAGTAGTTTCTCATACCACGTCAACAAAACAAAACGCTCTCTGCCGCAAATTGCCTGCTGTCCTTCCAGCGCAATCTTCCAGGGTTGGCCGATTTAGGCACATCGTATTTCATCGGCAGCCTCGAGTCGTGCTCCCGTGCCACAGTATCGGGTACAGCACTGTTTCGGCAACCATGGTGAAGTCGAACATAACCCTGGCGAACGGCGGATTAAGACTCGAGGTCCGTGTGACCTCCAAAATCAGTTCGCCGCGCGTGGCAGTTGGAAATCGCCGCGCCGAGATACCGATTCGGTTAGTAATTCCTGCGCCGGGCCATTGGTGGACAGATGATGGATCGAAGAAAGTGCGGAAGTGTTTCGCTTCGGAAAAAGGCGCCTTCAACATGAGGGCGTTCGCAAACTCAAATCGGTGGAACCATTAGATCCCTGCCCGATGTTGCCGGCGCTTTCAGATCTCTCGATTACGCTACAGACACTCCTGGGGACACGGTGCGATTTTCGGGAGCTACCGGCGACGCGTCCACGTTGTAAGCTGACGGATGTGCTGATCGATTCGATAGGTCGGCGGCGATTCATCGGCGCTTCGGTGCTGGCTGGGTCCGGCGCCCTGGCCGCTCCGCCCGTACCTTCTCCCGCTCCATCTCCCGCCCCTGATAAAAACCACAAAGAAGTAACCCGGATACTGGCGAAATACATTGTCGCCGCCCGCCTCGAAGATATCCCCGCGCCAGTCCGCAAAGAAGCGGCCCGCACCCTCCTGAACTGGGTCGGGTGCGCCATCGGTGGCTCGCAAAACGAAGCCGTCTCGACGGCAGTCGCCGCGCTTTCGCCTTTCTTCGGTCCCGCGCAGGCGTCGCTGCTCGGCCGCAGGGAAAAGACCGACATCCTTCATGCGGCGCTCCTCAATGGCATCAGTTCACACGTTCTCGATTTCGACGACACACACCTCCGCACCATCATTCATCCGGCCGGCCCCGTGGTCTCCGCGATCCTCGCACTCGCCGAATACCAACCCGTGGCCGGAAGCGATTTCCTCAACGCCATGATCCTCGGCATCGAGACCGAATGCCGCATCGGCAATGCCGTCTATCCCGCGCATTACGACATTGGCTGGCACATCACCGGCACCGCCGGCGTATTCGGCGCGGCTGCGGCCAGCGGCAAATTGCTCGGCCTTTCCGAGCAGCAAATGGTTTGGGCTCTCAGCCTCGCCGCCGCGCAACCTGTTGGACTCCGCGAAATGTTCGGCACCATGACCAAGAGTTTTCATCCTGGCCGGGCCGCGCAGAATGGATTAACCGCCGCATTTCTCGCGGCGAAGAACTATACCAGCTCGGATCGCGGCATCGAAGCCAAATCCGGCTGGGCCAATGTGCTCAGCACCGCGCATAACTACGATGAAATCACCGAAAAGCTGGGCCGCAGTTACCAGGTTTCACTCAATACTTACAAACCCTTCGCCTGCGGCATCGTGATCCACCCCACCATTGACGGCTGCATTCAGTTGCGCCGCGAATTCCAGCTCACTGCCGATCGGATTGAGCGCGTCGAACTGAGAGTTCACCCGCTCGTACTGGAATTGACCGGCAAGAAAACACCGCAGACCGGTCTGGAAGGGAAGTTCAGTGTCTATCATGCGGCGGCCGTGGCGCTCATCGAAGGCGCTGCCGGAGAGCGCCAATTCTCCGATCTGGCCGTCCGGAACCCGACGGTTATAGCGCTGCGGGATCGGGTTGCGGCTGTTGTCGATCCCTCGATCCAGGAGGACCAGGTCCGCATCGCCATCACGCTCAAAGACGGCCGTAAACTCGCCAGGTTCATCGAGCACGCCGTCGGCAGCGTGCATAATCCGATGAGCGATAAAGATCTCGAAGCCAAATTCACCGGTCAGGCCGATGGAATCCTGCCTGCGCCTCAATCGAGGCGGGCCATGGATCTTTGCTGGGAGATTGAGGCGCTTCCGTCAGCCGCCGCCGTCGCCGAAGCCGCCTCCGCCGGGCAGAAACTCATTTAAGGCCACGCATGAACCCGAATAAATCGGCTGCGGCGGTTGCTGCTGCAACGCCGGCGCGCTGGCAGGCCAGCATGGGCGGAAGAATCGCCACATCGAGGACTTCAGGAGCAGTTCTGCCGCCGGCAACGGAAACCGCCCGCCATTTGGTAATAACTCAGGATTTCCCGGCGCGCGTCATCCCGAAGTGAACCTTCACGGCCATGCTCGCACAGTATAATCAAGCGAGTTTTGCCGACCACGTTGGCGAACAGGAGAAGAGAACAATGCCTATCGGTAAGCCCATTATTATCGCGATGCTCTTATGGACTTCGGGGCTGGCGCAGTCGCCCGCCGCGAAACCCGATTCTCCTGAGGTAAAGGCGATCATCGAAAAAACCAGGAAGACAGCAGGCGCGATGTGGGCCGAAGAGGAGCACTTCCTCTGCGAGGCGCCGAGCGCTAACACCCCGAACGATCCGGTGATTGCCCCGACGAAAATTTTCGACAACGTTTATGCGATCGGCAACTCGGGAACCACCGTCTACGTGATTCAGACTTCGGATGGTCTCCTCATGATCGATTCCTTAAGCGCGAAGCAAGTGGAATCGCAGCTTCTTCCCGGATTCCAGAAGCTGGGCCTCGATCCGGCGAACGTTAAGATCATTCTCATTGGCCACGGCCATGCGGACCATTTTGGTGGATCGGCGTACTTTCAGGATCATTACGGTTCGAAAGTATATATCTCGGCTGCGGATTGGAATTTCATGGAGAATCCACCTCAAGGGCGTGGCGGCGATCAGAAGGCTCCGCCCCCGGTGCTGCCTAAACACGATCAGGTGGTCACCGAAGGCCAGGCCGTGGTTTTGGGAGATTTGAAAGTGATGCCGGTGGCGATTCCCGGGCATACTCCGGGATCCATGGGCTACATCTTTCCCGTGAAAGACAACGGTAAGACTCACATAGCCGCGATTTATGCCGGCACGATTTTGACTCCCGGCATTATTTCCACTGAAACCTTTCAGACTTACGAGAAATCGTTGAAGCATTTCAAGGAAGAAACTAAGAAAGCCAGGGCGGATGTGGAGATCCAGAACCATCCGTTAATGGACCCCATCCAGACCAAGCTGGACAAGCTCGCGACGCGCAGGAAGGGCGAACCGAATCCGTTTGTGGTCGGCCAGGCGAACTACCAGAAGTTCCTGGACGTAATGTTGGGTTGCACGGAGGTGAATATTGCGCGCAGGAACTAATGGCCCGATGTGCCGCCGGCTCACACGGGCGCCATTTCGCCCGTCCCCCTGGCCTTTGAACTAAATCAGCCAGATCGGAAACGACGCGATCGCTGCGCTGAGCGCGGCGATTGCGGGAAACGGCCCGCGAATGGAGTCGGCGGATTGCATCTTATTTCAAGAGCGATTTGAGCAGGAGGGCCGGATGCACCGCGCTTTCCTGTGTGAAATCGTGGATCTGGTGTCGGCAGGAAGTCCCCGAGGCAACAACCGGGGACGAGGCATCCTTGGCGCGCACCTGTGGGAACAGTTTTCTTTCGCCGATCTGCCGCGATACTTCGAAATGTTCTTTCGAATAGCCGAACGAACCGGCCATGCCGCAACAGCCCGCGTCCAGATCGACTACCGTCGCGCCTGGAATTTTTTCAAGCAACGCTTTCGCCGGCGGCAGCAAGCCCATCGACTTTTGATGACAATGGCCATGCAACAGAATTTTCTGCGGTCCGGCTTTCAACGGGAGTGATAAACCCGCCGCGTACTCTTCGAACAGCACGCAGGCCTCGGCCACAACCTGAGCCCGCTTTTGTTCTTCACCGCGCAGCAGCGACGGCGCGTCTTCGCGGACCGCGGACAGACAACTTGGTTCGCAAAATACGATCTTCTTCCCGGCGGCGGCCTCCGCATACAACGCTTCTGTATTGCGGCTCGCCTGGATGCGCGCTTTCGCCAGCAGCCCTTTGGAGATCAGCGGCCGGCCGCAGCAGTGATTCGGCGCCAGTCCAACGGTCATTCCGCCCGCGGCCAGCACATCCCAAACCGCGACACCGACTTCCGGATCGTAGTAATTGGTGAAAGTGTCGTTGAACAGCAGCACGTTCGGATCGGATTGCCGACGATCTTTCACTTGCGACGCGAAAGTGCGGCGGCTGAGCGCGGGCAGCGTGCGGCGCTGATCGATGCCGAACACCGCATCGTTCAACATCCGCACAGGCTTCGTCTCCGAAGCCCAGTTGATGATCCCTGCGAACGCGCTTCCTTTCTCCGCGAACGTGCGTACGTTCCCCAGCATCTGCGCGTGCAAAGGCGTCCCGTAAGTCTGCCAGTAGCCCGCCAGAAACTCGCTCTTGAACCGCGCCATGTCGACGCCCACAGGACATTCCGCCTTACACGCACGGCATTCGAGGCAAAGATCGAGCGCCTGGTATACGCCCTTGTCATCCAGACCCGCTCGCGAAAGTTTGCCCGTCATCGCCAGCCGCAGCACGTTGGCGCGGCCGCGCGTGACGTCCCTCTCTTCTTTCGTCGCCATGTACGAAGGACACATCGTCCCTTCGAGCGTCTTGCGGCATGCACCCAGCCCACTGCACATTTCCACCGCGCCGCCCATCCCGCCATATTCCGAATAATCGAAATACGTGCGCGGGTTGGGACTCTCGTAGCCGGCGCCGAAGCGAAGATTCTCCGTCAGTGGAGGGCTGTCCACAATCTTGCCGGGATTGAAAATCCCCTCGGGATCGAACGTCCGCTTGATGGTACGGAATGCGTCGTAGAGCACCGGCCCGAACATTTTTTCCATGAACGGACTGCGCACCAGACCATCGCCGTGTTCGCCCGAGAGCGCGCCGCCGAATTCGAGCACCAGATCCGCAATCTCATGGGAGATCGTTTCGAACTTGCGAATCCCTTCTTCGGTCTTCATGTTGACCACGGGCCGCACATGCAGGCATCCAACCGAAGCGTGGGCATAGATGCCTGCCGACGTCCCGTGCTTGTGAATGATCTGCAGAAAGCGATCGATATAGTCCCGCAGTTTCTCCGGCGCGACGGCGGTGTCTTCCACGAAAGAGAGTGATTTCGAATCCTCCTTCATGGTCATCGAAAGCCCCAGCGCCGCTTCACGCAAATGCCAAACGCGCGCCTGCTGCGGCAGATCGAGCGCATGCACATAGCGATAGCCGAAATTGTTCCGCACCAGATCCTGCTCACAAGCTTTGAGGCGCGGCGGCAGGTTCTCCGCTGCATCGTCGTAGAATTCGATGCAAAGAATCGCGCCGGGATCGCCTTCGATAAATGTCTCGCGCGTGCGCTGCAGGTTTGGACTCAGATACGTGTGATCGAGGATGAACTTATCCATCACCTCGCACGCCGACGGTTTGTGCCGCAGAATCGATGGCGTGGCCGCCAGCGCCTCCAGCAAATCTTTGAACTGGACCACCAGCACGGCCTTGAACTTCGGCAGCGGAACCAGGTTTAGCCTGGCTTCGAGCACCACACCCAGCGTGCCCTCCGAACCCACCATCATTTTCGCCATGTTGAATGGCTTCGAGGGGTCTACAAACTCATCGAGGTTGTAACCGCCGACACGTCGCAATACTTTGGGAAACCGCCGGTCGACTTCATCCGCCAACTCCACGCCCAGCCGGTGAACCGTGCGGTAACACTGGGCCTCGAGCGTGGCGCCCTGCATAGCGGCTTCGAGTTCCGCGTTGTCCAGCGGCCGAAAAGTGGCCACACTCCCGTCGGCCAGCACGACTTCCTGTTCCAGCACGTGATCGATCGTTTTGCCGTAGAGGAAGGAACGCGCGCCGCTGGAATTATTCGCCATCATGCCGCCGATCGAAGCACGGCTGGCCGTCGAAACATCCGGCGCAAAGCGGAGACCGTGGGGCTTCAGCGCAGCGTTCAGTTCATCCAGCACAATGCCCGGCTGCACACGCGCCCAGCGTTGCTCGACATTGAGTTCCAGGATCTGGTTGTAATATTTCGAGGTATCGACGATCAGGCCTTCGCCGATGGACTGTCCCGCCTGCGCCGTACCCCCGCCACGCATCGTAATCGGACAACGGAACTGGCTGGCGATGCGGACGATGCGGATCAGGTCTTCGCGCGTCTTAGCGACGACCACGCCCAGCGGCTCGATCTGATACACGCTGGCGTCAGTCGAGTAGAGCGCGCGGGACACAGCATCGAACCGAACTTCGCCTTCGAACTGCCTCTCCAGTTCTTGTTGCAAGGAGGCTGCGTCGACAAGCCGAGCGTTGGCGTGTGGAACAGGCGTAGTAGTGGCAAGGCTGACCAGACCCGCGGAGCCGCGAGTAACGGGGGCAGGCCTGATGGCCAGATTGGCATCCATAAAGGGTTATTTTTAGTTTATCGCCCAGCTTACTCTCGTCGGCAACACGGCGGCTAGCCACTGTAGCGAGTGCGCCGCTGGCCTAACTTTGTGAACGATTGGATTGATATTTCCGTTCCCGTGCGGAAGGGCACGGTGTACTGGCCCGCCGATCCTGATTTCCACCTCATCGAAACCTGCCTGCCCAAAACCTATCATGAATTTGTGAGTATGGGATTTGTGAATATGGAACAGGTCAAACTCGGCTCCCAGGGCGCAATCGTCTCCCGCATGGGCCTCGGCTGCATGGGGATGAGCGAATTCTACGGCCCGCGCAACGACGAAGAATCCGCTGCCACACTTTTGCGGGCCCTCGATCTAGGCATCACCTTCTTCGATACCGCCGACGTCTACGGCATCGGGGACAACGAGGAACTCGTCGGCCAGACCCTCAAAGACGTGCGCAATCGCGTCTTCATCGCCACCAAATTCGGCAACGTACGCACCAAAGCCGACCCCACCCGCTGGAGCCTCAGCGGACGCCCCGAATACGTTCGCGCCGCCTGCGATGCGTCGCTCCGCCGCCTCGGCACAGATCGCATCGATCTCTATTACCAGCACCGGGTCGATCCCGAAACACCCATCGAAGACACTGTCGGCGCGATGGCTGACCTGGTGCGCGCCGGAAAAGTCCGTTTCCTCGGCCTCTCCGAAGCTTCGGTCGCCACCATCCGCCGAGCCCACCGCGTGCATCCCATCACCGCGCTGCAAAGCGAATATTCACTCTGGGAACGGCACGTCGAATCGGAGATCCTGCCCGCCCTCCGCGAGCTTGGCATCGGCTTCGTCCCCTACAGTCCGCTCGGGCGCGGCTTCCTGACCGGCGCTATCGCCAACCCCGGCGATCTCGACCCAACCGACTCCCGCGCGCAGCGTTACCCGAGGTTCACCGCTGAAAACCTTGCAAAAAACCAGTGGCTCGTCCAACGCGTGAAGCAGCTCGCCGAGCGCAGGAGCATCAAGCCGGGCCAGTTGGCGCTCGCCTGGGTCCTCGCTCAGGGTAACGATGTGGTTCCGATCCCCGGTACCAAACGCCGTCAATACCTCGAAGAGAACGCCGCGGCCACGGATGTGAAACTAACGCCGGATGAGATCGCCGAACTGGAATCCGCCGTACCGCTGAATCTGGTCGCGGGCGAGCGATACATGGAAGCCGGACTGAAGGCTATCGATCGTTCCCGCGATTAGCGGCCTCAACCATAAATTCGAGCCAAAGGCGAGCAGAGGCGGCGCAGCACAGCGGAAATGGACCGCGTGCCCATCGAGCACCAAAATCGCGAAGACCGGAGGATCCTGCCACCGACTCTGGCATTCAAAAGCAAGCATCTCTTCGTAACACGAAACAGTCGAGAGCATACCCTCGGTAAGAATCCCCGGTAAAAAACTGAGGCGCGATCTGACGGACCATCCCACCAGTCCATGCCTCAGAACCAGCGGGCATGAATATCTGCAACGTGCATGACGTCGGCCCGCGCTTCCTTCGTCATAAAGTTCGTCCAGTTCCGCTGGCCTGACCGCGCTTCACTCGCATCGCAACGTCGAACTCGGATCGATCCGTAATGCCCGCATTGCCGGTGACAAAGTAGCCATCGACGCAATCACCAGAAACGCCACCAGTCCGATCGCAAATCCCCCGGGGTCCAGCGGATCCGGCACCAGCATCACCTGACTTCCCACAATGCGCCCTACCGAAATTCCCAACATCACCCCCGCTCCCAGTCCGAACACGACCGGCCACACATTCTGCGCGCCCAGCAGCTTCAGCACGTCCCCGGCCCGCGCCCCGATCGCCACCCTGATCCCAATCTCCCGGGTCCGCTCCGCCACCGCAAACGCCACCATCGCAAACATTCCCGCAGCCGCCAGCACGGTAGCCAGCAGGCCCAAAGACCCGATTACGATCATGACCCTCTCAAACGTCTCCATCATCTGCGCGCGCGCCGTCCGCATCGCAATGACACTCAGCGGCTCCCGCGCCTCTGCGCTCACCAGCGGAATGGCCCGCATCACCTGACCCACATCTCCCTTCGCATGCACCACCAGCGCAACCGAATCTGCCCGGGCCCCCTCCACCGGAATATACGCCTCCACCGAATTGCTGTCCACCGGCAGATTCGCCCCGCTGTCCCTCACCACCCCGACAATCGTCCGCGCCGCGTTCTCAACCTGCCAAACCTTCCCCACCGGATCTTCATCCCTCCACCCTGCCCGTGCCGCCGACTCGCTCACCACTGCCACATCCTGCTCTCCCTCGCGAAACGACCTCCCCCGCACCACCCGAATCTGCATCGCCGGGAAATAATTCGCCCCCACATAGTTCATGTACACCGGAGGCATCCCCGCCACCGTATCCATCACGAACCTCTGACCCAGCGGAGGCATCCCCGCCACGGTCACCGCCGCAACCCCCGGCATCCGCTCAAGCCGTCCCTTCAGCTGATCCACCTTCTGACGCGCTACAGCCGCCGGCAAATGCTTCGCGTAAAACGACGGATAAACAACAACCATATTCCGGTAATCGAACTTCAACTCCAGTTCCGCATTTCGGATCGCATTCCGCGCAAACACCCCCGAACAAATCAGCAGCAGGCTGCTCACCGCCACCTGCACCCCCACCAGAACCTGTCTTCTCCTGCCGGATTTATGTTTTGACCCCGCAATCTGGAGCGCCGCCGGTAGTCCGAACACCACGGCGGAAAACAGCATCAGCGCCCCGGCCGCCGCGATCGTCGCCCAATCCATCCGGATCCGCAGATCCGGCGGAGCCCCCAACGCGTTTAACAAATATTTGGCCGCCCCGTACCCAAGCAAGAGGCCCGCGCCCGATCCCATCGCCGCCAGCAGCAGATTCTCCGTCAGCAGTTGCCTCACCACCCGCTGCCGCCCCGCCCCCAGCGCAATCCGGATCTCGATCTCCCGCTGCCGCCCAAGGCCCTTCGCGATCAGCATCGCCCCCAGATTCGCGCAGGACGACACCAGCACCAGCAGCACCATAGACATCATCAGAAACACCGCCGGTTTCAGCCTTCGCGCCGGAACCCCTGTCCCCGGCAGCCGTGACCCCTCCATCACCTCGTCTGCCCGAAAATACGCTGGCTCCCGAATCGCCAGTTGCCGTGTCAGTTGCGTCATTTGCGCTTCGAGCGCCGCGAGTCCCACGCCCGCCCTGGGCTTCGCATAAAGTTCCTCGTCCGACTGCGCGAAACTCCCCGGCGGAAAGTTCCCCGGTACCAGTGCCTCCCGCAGGGTCACAGGCAGCCACACCGTCGTGCTGCTCGGCGCCAGCCCGTCGAAATCATACGGAGCCACCCCTACCACCAGTACCGGCTTACCGCTGATTCGCATAATCTGCCCCACGACGTGCGGATCGGCGCCCTGACGATCCCGCCAGTACTCATACCCAAGCACCGCCACCGCCGCTGCCCCCGGCTTCGCGTCCCGCTCCTCGAGCAGCCGCCCCCATGCCGGCAGAATCTTCAGCGACTCAAAAAAATCTCCGGTCACAAACGTCGCCCGCTGCTCCGACTCGCTCTCCACAATCAGATTCCGCCGCGTTCCCTCCGCCACCACAAACGCGCACAGCGAACAGTTCTCCCGATAGAACTCCACCGCCGCCTGCGAAAATTCCGTCGTCTCCCGCTCCTTCGTATGTCCCACAAACCGATAAATCCGGTCCGCCCCTGCCACATTCAACCGATGCAGCATCGAGGCATCGAACACCTGCAGTTCCGCCAGATTCACCCCCACGCCCAGAGCCAGCACTGCCACGGCCCCCAGCGTGAACCCGGGAGCGTTCCGGAACCGCCGCCCGGCATAACTCAAGTCCTGCCCCAGCCGGTCCAGCCACATCCAGGCCCACATTTCGCGAACCTCCTCTTTCAGCGCCATCTCCCGCCCAAACGCTGCTTGCCCAGCCATCTCACGATGCCCAGCCATCTCCTCAGCCAGTTCCGCCTCCAGGCGCCGCCGGTTCATCAGGAAATACAGACGCCGCCAAAGTTTCTTCATCAAGCCGTCCTTAAAACTGCCTGAATAGCTGCGGTCGCCTCGGCGTACTCCGCCACTTCGCGCTCCAGTTGCTTCTTTCCCTCTTTCGTCAGCTTGTAGAACCGCACCTTCCGGCCGCTTTCTGACGTCCCCCAATGTGCCGTAACCCATCCCTCCATCAGAATCTTTTGCAGCGCCGGATACAGCGAACCCTCCTCCGGCTCCAGCACATCTTTCGACAGTTGCCGGATCCTCAGCGCAATCGCGTACCCATGCATCTCTCCCGGTTGCAGGACGCGCAGGATCAACATGGCCAAAGCACCCTTAGGCATAGATATTTTACCCATAGAATATCTATGTATTAGCACGGTCCCACTTCTCAGTCAACAGGGCTGCGCGCGATCAGCCCGTGGGCTCAGCCCGCACCGTGTACGCACACCCCTTCTTAACCCCGCATCGTACACTGAAACGGTGTCCATGGTCATAGTAGGGTCCGTCGCATACGACGGTGTCGAAACCCCGCACGGCAAAGTCGATCGCATGCTCGGAGGAGCCTGCACCTACATCGCTCTCTCCGCCAGTTTCTTCACCCAGCCCAAAATTGTCGCCGTCGTCGGCGATGACTTCGCCCCTGAGGACACCGCCCTGCTCGCCTCCCGCGGCATCGATCTCACCGGTCTCGAGCGCGTTCCCGGCAAATGCTTTTTCTGGGCCGGACGTTACTCGCCCGACATGAACGACCGCGAAACCCTCACCACCGAACTCAACGTCTTCGCCAACTTCAACCCCAAACTTCCTGACTCGTACAAGACGATCCCTTATCTGCTTTTAGGCAACATTCAGCCCGCCCTCCAGGCCGCCGTCCAGTCCCAGATGGATCCCGCCACCCTCCGGCTCACCGGCGGCGACACCATGAATTACTGGATCTCCGACTTTCGCGACGAACTCGTCAGCACCATTTCCAAATGGGATTTCCTGCTCATCAACGATGGCGAAGCCCGCATGCTGTCCGGCGAATACAACCTCACCAAAGCCGCCGCACAAAATCCTGGCCATGGGACCCAACACCCTCGTCATCAAACGTGGCGAATACGGCGCCATTCTCTGGCGCCGCGACGGGCACTTCATGGTTCCGGGCTATCTTCTCGAAGACGTCTTTGACCCCACCGGCGCGGGCGACTGTTTCGCCGGGGGCTTCATGGGTTATCTGGCAGGGAAGGGAATCGACCTCAAAGACAGCAAAGTAGACCCGAACGAAATTCGCCGCGCCGTCATCTTCGGCTCCGTGATGGGCAGCTTCTGTTGCGAACGCTTCGGCGTCGATCGGTTCCGCACCCTCACCCGCCGTGAGATCGATGCCCGCTTCGAAGAATTCAAAGCGTTCACGTCGTTCTAACGGCGCCCCCGCCGCCATCGCCCTCTGCTTCCTCTGCTGCGGCGCGGTCATGGCGGCGGCCGTCGCATGGTTCTACCGCACCGGCGCAACCCTCTACTCGGGCGATGCCGAAGCGCACCTGAACATCGCCCGCCGCGTCGTCGATTCCCGAACTCCCGGCTGGGCGCAACTCGGCACCGCCTGGCTCCCTCTTCCGCACCTGCTCATGATCCCGCTGGTCCGCAACGACTGGATGTGGCAAACCGGCCTCGCGGGCGGAATCACGTCCGCCGTCTCCATGGCCCTGGCTGCCACCTTTCTGTTCGCCGCCCTCCTGCGCATCTTCGACAACCGCCTCGCCGCCGCCACGGGCTGCGCCGTTTTCCTGCTGAACCCGAACACCCTTTACCTCGGCTCCGTCCCCATGACCGAGCCGCTGCTGTTCGCCTCCGTCTTCGCTCTCCTCTATTTCACGGTCCGCTTCGCCGAGACCCGCGGATGGGGTGCCGTCATCGGTGCCGGAATTGCCGCCTGCGCCGGAACCTTAACGCGCTACGAAGCCTGGTTTCTCCTCCCGTTCGTCGCCGCTTATATCTGGATGAACGGAGCCGACCGTCGCTGGCGGCTCGCAGCAGTCTTCTGCCTGATCGCCGGAGCCGGACCCCTCCTGTGGTTCTGGCACAACTGGTGGTATTTCGAAGACCCCCTGTATTTCTACCGCGGTCCGTGGTCAGCCATCGCAATACAGGGCAAAGCCAATTACCCCGGCCGTGGCAACTGGCTGACGGCGTCAGAGTACTACTTCACCGCCGCAAAGCTCGTAGTCGGATGGCCCGGACTCGCAATCGCCCTCGCCGGAGCCGCTTTGGCTTCGTTCTGTAAAACCTTCTGGCCCCTGTTTCTGCTCCTTTTAACCCCTGCCTTTTACGTCTGGAGCATCCATTCCTCCGGCACCCCGATCCACGTTCCCGAACTCTGGCCGCACGCCTTTTACAACATCCGGTACGCTATGGCCTTGATTCCATTGGTCGCGCTCGGAGCCGCCGCGCTCGCCCGCACCCACCGGATCGCACCCGCCCTCGTCCTCCCTATCGCTTTGGCTTCGTTCTGTATTCCGCCGTTCGCCCACTCGATCACCTGGCAGGAAGCCGAGGTCAACTCCCGTGGCCGCCGCGACTGGACCGCCCAGGCCAGTTCGTTTTGTAAAACGGCCGTCGGCCCCCACGAGACCTTCTTTACCAGCTTCGGCGACATCACCGCGATCTACCGCACCGCCGGCATCCCCCTCCGCGACACCCTCACCGGCGACATCAATCCCCAGTACCTCATGGCCAGTTCCCGGCCCGACCTCCTTCTCTGGGAAGACTGGGCCATCGTCATGGGCGGAGACGACGTCCAGACCGTCATCGACAAAGCCCGCCTCCGTGGACCCCGCTTTGAACTGAGCCGCCGTATTATCGTGAAAGGTCAGCCCGTCATCGAGATCTATCACCGAACCAATGACATTCCCCTTCGTTAAGCTGCACGGCGCAAAGAACGATTTCCTGCTGACCCCGTCAGAAAAAGTACCTTCCGTCGGACTGGACTCTATCGCAATCGCCATTTGCAACCGATATACGGGTATTGGTGCGGATGGGTGGATGCTGATCGATCGGACGGCGGCGGCCGATTACGACGCATCCATCCGCCTTTTCAATTCGGACGGCAGCGAACCCGAGCTTTCCGGCAACGGCACCCGTTGCGCCGCGGCTTTGCTCGCCCGCGACCACCCGGATCGCCGTGATTTCCGCATCAAAACCGGAGCGGGCATCAAGCATCTGTCTCTGATCGAAACCGTCGGCCCTGAGTACCGTTTTGAAATGAACATGGGGAAAGTGCAGGTCACCGAACTCAACGCCCTCGTCCAGGGACGCGACGCCGTCATCGTCGATGTCGGCAACCCCCAATGCGCCCTCCCTGTCAACGGCTTCGACTTTTCGATGGCGCGAGGCCGGCGCTTCGATCGAGCGGGACCCGCGTTTTCCCAACCGAACCAACGTTTCCTTCTTCCTCCCCGTAGATCGTCACACCATCGACGTCCGTTTTTGGGAACGCGGGGCCGGAGAAACCAACAGCTCGGGCACCGGATCCACTGGCGCCGCCATCGCCGCGCTTGCCCGCGGCCTGGTTGAAAGTCCCGTCACCATCCTTACGCCCGCCGGTCCGCTCTCGCTTCGAAACTCAAATGGTGTGTATCTCACTGGCCCTGCTGAGTTTGTCGGCGAAGGTATTTATACGTATGCCAAAATGGACTACTGAATGAGCAGCGCTTCGGAATTAGCCGGGAAAATTAAGGGGAAAACCGCCCGCGTCGGCGTCGTGGGCCTTGGATATGTGGGCCTCCCGCTGGCAGTCGAATATGCCCAGGCGGGCTATCACGTCACCGGCATCGATTTAAGTAACGATAAGACAGCGAAAGTGAATCAGGGCGAGTCGTATATCGGCGATATCCCCACCTCGGTTCTCGCCCCGCTCGTAAAGAGCGGACATCTCCGGGCAACCACCGATTTCTCGGTCATCCGTGACTTGGATACCGTCAATATTTGCGTCCCGACGCCGCTCCGCAAGACCAAGGACCCCGATATGAGCTATATCGTGTCCGCCTGCGGTGAAATCGCCCGGTTTTTCCATCCCGGCATGCTGGTGATCCTTGAATCAACCACTTACCCGGGAACCACCGATGAACTCGTGCTCCCGATGCTCGAAAAATCAGGCCTGAAAGTTGGCAAGGACTTCTTCCTCTGCTTCTCGCCCGAGCGCGTCGATCCCGGCAACGCCAAATTCCAGACCAAAAACATTCCGAAAGTTGTCGGCGGAACCACGCCTGCCTGCACCGAACTCGGCAGCCTTTTTTACTCCCAGGCGCTCGAACACGTTGTCCCGGTCAGCTCCACCCAGGTTGCCGAGATGGTGAAATTACTCGAAAACACCTTCCGGATGATCAACATCGGCCTCGTGAACGAAATCGCCATGATGTGCGACGGCATGGGGATCAACGTCTGGGAAGTGATCGAAGCGGCGGCCACCAAGCCGTTTGGTTTCATGCCCTTCTACCCCGGCCCCGGTCTCGGCGGACACTGCATCCCCATCGATCCTTTCTATCTCTCCTGGAAAAGCAAACAGGCCGGTGTCGAAGCCCGATTCATCGAACTTGCAGGCTACATCAACGGCCAAATGCCGCATTTCGTCGTCGAAAAAGTCCAGAACGCCCTGAATGAGGTCGCCAAGCCCGTCAAAGGTTCGAAGATCCTTATCTACGGTGTCTCCTACAAGCGCGACATCGATGACGTCCGCGAATCGCCGGCCCTCGACATCATGCACCTGCTCACCAAACGCGGTGCCAAAATTTCCTACGTCGATCCCTTCGTTCCCGAGATCCGGCTCGACACCGGAGTTCTGTCCGCGTCCGCTTCAACCGATATAAAAGATGCCGATTGCGTTGTCATCGTGACCGACCACTCGGCCTTCGACTACCCGGATCTTATAAAGGAAGCAAAACTGATCGTCGACACCCGCAACGCCCTCAAGGGCGTGCAGTCTGAAAAGATCTTTAGGTTATAGGGCTGATTTGACATTCTTCCGAATCGGGAGGATGATCACCACAAGGGGCATTTCATGAAAACCCAACGTCGTACCGCAACGGCTGTGGTCCTTACCGCGATTACCGCCGCTGTTTGTTCCGCCCAGAGCGTCACCTCCGCTCACTCCGGCACCCTCCACTACTTCGATGGGGCCGTGAGCATCGACGGAACGCCCGCCGTAGCCAAGGTCGGCAAGTTCTCCGAAATTAAAGAAAACAGTATCTTAAAGACAGATCAGGGTCGGGCAGAAGTGCTGCTCACGCCCGGCGTTTTTCTCCGGGTCGGTGAGAACACAGAAATCAAAATGCTCGACAACCGGCTCCTGAGCACTCGGATCGAGCTTCTTTCCGGAAGCGCGATCATTGAATCGGACGATCCCGAGGTATCGATTAAAGATCCCGCCGTCACGCTTCTCTACAAAGACTTCCAGATCCAGCCGGTGAAGTACGGCGTCTTCGAAATCAATTCCGTTGCCGGTCAGTTGAAGGTATTCAAAGGACAGGCGTCCATCGCTTCCGGCGTCACCCACATGATGGTGAAAGAAGGCCATCTCGTCTCGCTGACCCCGGCGCTCACTTCTGAAAAGTTCAACGAGAAGGATGTGGACGAGCTCTTTGTCTGGACCCGTGACCGTTCCGCGTACATCTCCGCGGCGAATATGTCGTCCGCACGGACGCTTGCCGCCAACGGATATTCCATGAACAACCTGTATTCCGGCAGCATGTACCCCGGCCTCGGTTTTAACAGCGGCTTTCAGGGTGGCTGGTATCTGAACCCGTACATGAACATGTACACCTACATGCCGTTCGGTGGCGTCGGATTTAATCCTTTCGGCTACGGCTTTTATAGCCCGCTCACGATTTACAGCTACTACAATCCCTACAACTTTTATTGGAATGGCGGCGGTGGTTCGCGGACCGGCAGTTCAATCGGCACGACTCTGACCCCGGGCGCATCCATCGGATCTCAGATCGCCCGCGTCAACAGCCTGCATCCCACGCTGGCCTCTCCGGTTCGCAGTGCGGCATTCGATGGCAGCCCGATCGCCGCCCGCGGCGGCAATCCGGTTAACCAGGGTTTCCGCTCCGACAACAACTCATCGCCGGTCGATTCAGGCGCGTTCAGCTCTCGCGGCGGCATCGGTTCCTCCGTTGCGGCCGCCCCGGTTTCGGCTGGCCGAGCCTCCGGTGGTGGCGGTGGCGCAGTGTCCGCAGGCCGCGGCAGATAAGCCGCTTACTCAACTCGCGTGATATCCTGAAGCTTCGCGTTTAACCCCGCGAAGCTTCTTCATTTTGGAGAGATGGCCGAGTGGTTGAAGGCGCACGCCTGGAAAGTGTGTATAGGGGAAACTCTATCGAGGGTTCGAATCCCTCTCTCTCCGCCAGTTCAACCAACAAGGTTAAATCGGTACCGCTCCCGGACTACGTGTGGGGATAAAGTCGGGGGAAAAGCGTCTCCAGAGAATTGATCGGAAAACGCAAAGACACCGGACCCTTGGGGGTCGTCGAGGCCGCTACACCCTCCTTTACAAGATCGTTCAGAATACGCCGCGCCGTGCGCTCGGGAAGTCCTGTGATTCTGGATACCTCGCCGCGCTGAATTTCACCCCGAATGACGATCTCGTCCAGCAATCGCGCCGATTCAGGTTTTAACATCTTCTCGCGAACCCATGTATGCAGGCGTTCTGTGAGGTTACCCAAATCGAAGAGACCCGTCATAAACCGGGCCTGATCGACCGCGACCTGCAGGAACCATACGACGAACTCGATCAGCGCCCGCTGCGAAAGGTTACCTCGACCGTCAAGATCCCCTTGTCTCGGCGAGTCGGCGAGGTCCATCATCTGTTTGTATTCGGTTCGGCTTTTAAGCCCATGCGCAAGGCCGCGGGAGCTAATGCAGACCAAAGGCCATGGGCCGGCGAGTGTCAGGGCCACCGCCTCCCAGATTACGGCATTGAACTCATCCGACGTGCTGGGGAACTTACCATGGCAAGACGCCGTCGCATACGAACAGACGCTTTGGGGCGGGCAGCCCCCCAGGCGACGACCCCGGCGCGTAACAACCGCGATCTTCCTCGGTGTCAGCATCGGCGGTGTGCGATCGCGCGAAAGCATCGGGGCAACTCAATCAACGGCGGAATTCTTGTCGCTGCCGTACTCAGCCAGGAACGTCCTACCCTCGGTGGCGGCAAACCGGAGCGCACCATCCGGGATTGTCATCTAATCAGGTAATCGCCTCTCCCGCAATGTGCGGGCGCTCTTCATCCCGGCGGCCCGCCGCCATTCTGCGCTGGCGCCATGAAGAACTCGGCCCGATCGGTCGGGCTCCGGAATCGCCGATTGCGCCAAAGACCGGCTGATCGGACAATGCTGTGAACGGACCCGCGACCAGTGCAACGCAGGCTCAACGTGAAGCGCTCCGGATGCGCAAGCCAGCCCTTGTCGTACTCCCGGCAAGCGCTCTCCCGGTCATCGCGCGAGCGCATCCACAATCGTCCCGCCAAATGGGGCGTCCCTTGAGATCGATATATACAATGACTACCTTTGCCATCGGCGACGCGGCCTGTGGCCACCCAATGATTTCTTCCTGCGCGGCAGATGAATGCGATCCGGCAGTGCTCTTCGTCGAGCTCGCGCCCGACCGATCGTGCCGTGCGTCCGCCACATCGGCGGGCCTGTCGTGCATCCCGAACACATAAAAGGACGGTTGCGTATGCCCCGACCGAGACGCCAGGATCACCTTTTTCAATCTTGTTAATTGTCATTCGGCTCTTTGAGGCACGCTCGGCAAGCGTCGCCATCAGGAATACGCCGCCGCCGCCTTACGTTGCGCATATCGTTCCCAACTGTTTGCGCAGAGCCCGCGCCACTGGCTACGGGTATGTTGGATGGGGTTGGCATCTTCGGCATTACGTCTATAAGATTAGACATAACGGCCACTTACGTCCAACCTCTGACGCACTCAGTCAAATCTGTCCCAGCCATCACCTCGCCGCCCCACCCCATTCTTCCCCACGTCCCGTTTCTGCTAGACTAAATTTCACTCCGCGCGCCCCTCATGGACTCTGAACGGCGTCGCCGTACCGATCAATATTGCCGGACGGCCCTCGGGCTTGAGCCGGATAAGAGAAGTGCGTTTCTGATCGGAGCCTGCGCCGGAGATGAGGATCTCCTCCGCGAAGTCGAGTCCATGCTCGCCTCCGCCACCGAAGCGGAAGACACACAGGAACTCACTCCCAACTTCCTCGCCACCGGCTCGACTCTCGGCGCATACCAGATTCTCGAACCGCTCGGCGCCGGCGGCATGGGCGAAGTTTATAAAGCCCGCGACACAAGGCTCAACAGGCCCGTAGCCATCAAACTCATCCTCGTCGAAAGGATGAAGACGCCCTCCGCCCGCCGCCGGTTCGAGCAGGAAACCAAAACGACCTCGTCGCTCAACCACCCTCACGTCGTAACCGTCTTCGAAGCGGGCGAGTCCGAAGGCCGGCCTTACCTGGTCACCGAGTTCGTCGACGGCGGCACCCTCAAAGATTGGGTCAAAGCCGAAAAGCGCACAACCCGGCAAACCCTCGAACTTGTAGTAGGTGTTGCCGATGGCCTTGCCTGCGCTCATGAAGCCGGCATTCTGCACCGCGACATCAAGCCCGAGAACGTGCTCGTCACCCGCAGCGGTTACGCCAAGCTGGCCGATTTCGGTCTCGCCAAGACGATCGCCGACGCCAATGGCGAGACAGGCACCCGAACGCTCACAGAACACCGCACCCAGGCGGGCACCGCCGTCGGAACTCTCGCCTACATGCCGCCCGAACTGCTGCAGGGCGAACCCGTCGACGAGCGGTCTGACATTTTCAGCTTCGGAATCCTGCTGTACGAAGTGTTCACAGGCGCGCGGCCCTTCGAAGGCAAAACCACCATCGCGCACATGCGGGCCATTCTCGATTCCAAGCCTGTGCCCCCTTCCACTCTGGTGCCGGGCTTCCCGCGTGCCCTCGAAGCGGCTATCCTGCGCTGCCTCGAAAAAGATCCGAACCGCCGCTATCGGACCGCCCGTGAGTTGTCGATCGATCTCCGCGGCGTGCTCGACGGAATGACCGGCGTGCAGGTCACCCTGCCTCGGCGCCGCAGTGTGAAGCTATGGGCCGCCGCGGTGCTGGCAATCCTGCTTCTCTCCGCGGCGGGCATTCCCTATCTGAACCGCGCGCTTCGCGGCAGCACGGCACCCGCGCCCATCCCGGCCGCAAACATGATGAGCGAGTACGACGCATACCGCGCAGGCCGCGCCGCGCTCGACCGCTATGACAAGCCGGGCAACGTCGATCGCGCTGTCGAATTCATGCAGACCGCGGTGCGCCGCAATCCGAAATACGCGCCCGCCTTCGCCGGACTCTCTGAGGCCTACCTGTTACGCAACGTAACGGCCCCGGACGCCAACTGGATCAATCTCGCTCGCGACTGGGCCGCCCAGGCCGTAGCCCTCGACCGGGAACTCGCCATCGGCCATGTTGCGCTCGGAAACGCGCTGTTGCGAAGCGGGAAGCGCGCCGAAGCAACGGCCTCGTTCGAGCGTGGCCGCGATCTCGATCCCCGGAGCCATGCCGCGCTGATCGGCCTCGCCCAGATCGCCGCCGCCGCCGGCAACACCGCCGAAGCCGAATCGCTCTTTCACAAAGCAATCAAGTTCGCGGGGCAGAACTGGATACCTTATCTGGAACTCGGCCGCTTCTATTACGGCATCCAGCGTTATGACGACGCGCTCAATGCCTGGGAACAGGCGCGCCGCCTCACTCCCGACAACGCGCGCGTCCTCAGAAACGAAGCGGCCGCGTACCACATGCTCAGCCGATATGAGGATTCTGCCTCGGCGCTGCAGGCGGCTCTCGAAATTGAGCCGACCGCGCAGGCCTACGGAAATCTCGGCACACTGCGCTTCTTTCAGGGCCGCTTCAGTGACGCCGTTCCTCCTCTTGAGAAAGCCGTCCAAATGGCCGCGACAAATTACGTGAACTGGGGCAATCTTGGCGACGCTTACCGCTGGGCTCCAGGCATGCAGGCCAAGGCTTCCGCCGCCTACTCCCGCGGCATCGAACTGTTGCGCGCGAAACTTTCAACCGCCTCCGAGGATTCCGAGCTTCGCGCCAACCTCGCCGGCTACCTGGCGAAGTCCGGCCAGACTGCTGCGGCGGCGCGCGAACTGGCAACGTTCGAAGCTCTGCCGAACAAGACCGGCAAGGCGTGGTTCAAGGCCGCCATCGCCTACGAAGTCTCGGGCCAGCGAGAGAGCGCGCTCCGGTCTTTAACATCCGCCATCCGCGCGAAGTATTCGCTCGAAGAAATCAAAACAGAACAGGAACTCGCGGCGCTTCGAACCGATGTACGATATCAGGAACTGCTTTCTCACTAGCAGCAGAAGGATGTGCCATGCCGACGACGCTGACCCTGCAACTTGTCTTTGACCCCAGCAACACTTCTTACACACCTTACGGCCGCTTCCTCCCGGACCCCGGCTCTTCGGCCCCCATCACTCAAAGATCGAAGGTCTGGATACTGAATACAGGAAATGGAAATCCCGTCGTTTCGCCCGACAACCCAGGTACGCCCATAGCCATCAGCAAACAGCAGGGAGTGCAGGTCCAGATCAACATAATTGCCTCACTGCCGGCTGGCTATTCATGGGGACCCGATCCCTATCCGATCAAAGTGGGCGTGGTTTTCGGCCGTGCTCATCACCCGTCGCGCCGCAACCAGGATTACGCGTCGCCGTTCGCGCTTGCCAATGTTACCCCGCCGACCGTGTGCGCAATCTTCGAGCAATGGTTCACGGCTGCGCAACTCGGAACGGCATATGACGCATTGGTTCCACTCGGCGCGCCCGCGTTTCTCGATACCACCGTCGGCAGCAAAGACATCTACGACTTCAACGTGGGCGTCACGGTCTCGCTGACACATAACGGTCAACCTCTCACGCTCTCGTTCGGACATGACCCCGATATGCAGGTCGATCAGTAGCGCTCACCGCGAAAATTTTGTAGTATCGGTTACTTGAGCAAAGTCAGGGTACTGGTCGGGACACGAAAAGGCGCGTTCGTGCTCACATCCGACGGCAAGCGCCGGCAATGGCAGATCGAAGGTCCGCATTTTGCCGGGTGGGAGGTTTACCACGTCAAAGGATCCCCGGTCGATCCCAACCGGATCTATGTTTCGCAATCGAGCGGCTGGTTCGGACAACTGATCCAGCGCTCTGACGACGGCGGCAAGACCTTCGAGCCCGTCGGCAACGAGTTTACGTATGACGGCGTGCCCGGTACTCATCAGTGGTATGACGGAACGCCCCATCCGTGGGCCTTCAAGCGAGTCTGGCATCTGGAGCCCTCGCTGACCGACCCCGAGACCGTCTATGCGGGCATCGAAGACGCCGCGTTATTCAAATCGACCGATGGCGGCCGAAACTGGGCCGAGCTTTCCGGCCTGCGCAAACACGGCTCGGGTCCGAACTGGTCGCCCGGAGCTGGCGGAATGTGCCTGCACACCATCGTGCAGGACCCGGCCGACCCCCTCCGCATCTACATCGCTATTTCTTCCGCGGGCGCGTTCCGTACCGACGACGGCGGCGTCACCTGGAAGGCCATCAACCAGGGGCTTACTTCGAAGCACATCCCCGACCCGACTGCCGAGGTGGGCCACTGCGTTCACCGCATCGCCATGCATCCTGCGAGACCCAACGTCCTCTTCATGCAGAAGCACTGGGACGTGATGCGCAGCGATAACGCGGGCGACAAATGGTACGAGGTGAGCGGCAATCTGCCAACCGATTTCGGCTTTCCCATCGATGTCCACGCTCATGAGCCTGAGACGGTCTACGTCGTGCCGATCAAGAGCGATGGCGAGCATTTTCCACCCGAAGGCAAGCTTCGCGTGTACCGCAGCCGAACCGGCGGCAATGAATGGGAAGCGCTCACCAGCGGGCTGCCCCAGAGCGATTGTTACGTCAACGTGCTCCGCGATGCCATGGCTGTCGATTCGCTCGATTCCTGCGGCATCTATTTCGGAACCACGGGCGGCCAGGTCTACGCGTCCGCCGACTCCGGAGACAACTGGAGCGCCATCGTCCGCGATCTGCCCGCTGTGCTGTCGGTCGAAGTTCAAACCCTGGCATGATCACGGTAGTGCTGCCGGCGCATTTGAGAACGCTTGGCAGCATCGATGGCGATGTAATGCTCGACGTTACGGGTCCTGTCACCCAGCGAAGCATCCTCGATGCGCTCGAAGCCCAATATCCAATGCTGCGCGGCACACTCCGCGATCACGTTACCAAAGTGCGGCGACCGTTCATCCGCTTCTTCGCCTGCGCCGAAGACTGGTCGCACGAGCCGATGGACACCCCGCTGCCCGACGCCGTTGCAACTGGTTCTGAGCCATTTCTCGTCGTCGGCGCTGTGGCCGGCGGCTCCGCTTAACGAACCTGCGGGAACCCCAGATTGACGCTGCTTGTGCCGGGGTCCGGCCACCGGCTGGTCACAATCTTGGCGCGCGTGTAGAACTGCACGCCCTCTGGCCCGTACATGTGCAGGTCGCCGAACAGTGACGCCTTCCACCCGCCAAAGCTGTAATGCGCGACCGGCACCGGAATCGGAACATTGATCCCCACCATACCCGCTTCCACATCGAACTGAAACTGCCGTGCCGCCCCGCCGTCACGCGTGAAGATGGCGGCCCCGTTTGCGTATTTAGCGCCGTTCACCAGCCCCAGCGCTTCGTCGTAGGTTCCAACCCGCACCACGCTGAGCACGGGCCCGAAGATCTCGTCTTCATAGCAGCTCATCCCAGGCTTCACATGATCGATGAGCGAAGTTCCCAGGAAAAAGCCACGGCCCGACGAAGCCGCGTGTTCGCGCCCGTCAACCTCCACCCGCGCGCCCTCTTTCTGTGCGGAGTCCATATACGATGCCACGCGGTCGCGATGTTCGCGAGTGATAAGCGGCCCCATTTCATTGCCCGATTCAAGCCCCGGACCGATGCTGATCTTCGCCATGCGTGCTTTGATCGCGTCGATCAAAGGCTCGGCCGCCGTGTCCACCGCAACCAGCACTGAGATCGCCATGCAGCGTTCTCCGGCGGAACCGAATGCTGCTGAAACCGCCGCATCGGCAGCCATATTCATGTCCGCGTCCGGCAGCACCACCATGTGGTTCTTCGCGCCCCCCAGAGCCTGAGCGCGCTTGCCGTTGCGCGTGGCTGTTTCGTAAATCGTCCGGGCCACAGGCGTCGATCCAACGAAGCTGATTGCCTTCACGTCGGGATGCTCGAGCAGCCTGTCCACCGCCGCTTTATCTCCCTGAATCACGTTGAAAACACCATCGGGAATCCCGGCCTTCTGCATCAACTCCGCAAGCAGGATGCTTACCGATGGATCTTTCTCCGAAGGCTTCAGCACAAACGTATTCCCGCAGGCAATCGCGTTGGGGAACATCCAAAGCGGAACCATGGCCGGGAAGTTAAACGGGGTAATCCCCGCAACCACACCCAGCGGCTGGCGCAGTTGATACACGTCAATACCGCGGCTCGCCTGTTCTGAAATGCCGCCCTTCAGCAGGTTCGGGATTCCGCAGGCGAACTCGATGTTCTCGATCCCGCGCGCCACTTCGCCCATCGCGTCCGGCAGTGTCTTGCCATGTTCAAGGGTCAGCAGTTCGGCGATCGCGCGGCGCTGCGAATCCACCAGTTCGCGAAAGCGAAACATCGTCTCGGCGCGCCGTGACAATGGCGTGGCCCGCCACTCCGGGAATGCGGCCTGCGCACGTTCCACCGCAAGATCCACTTCAGCGGCATTCGCGAAATCCACCTGCGCCCGCACCTCGCCTGTCGCCGGGTTCCAGACTGTCCCCGAGCGCCCGGACCGCGACGCCATCGGCTTTCCGCCGATCCAGTGACTGATGGTTGTCGTTGCTGTCATTGCTTTTGAATCCACTCCACCGCTTTCGAAGCCAGCCGGTCGAAGGCGATAACGGCCTGCTCCAGATGCTCTTCGCGCGTGTTTTCGATCTTATTGTGGCTGATTCCGCCCAGCGACTGCGTGAACATCATCACCGCCGGAATTCCCGCACGCGACACCTCCGCCGCATCGTGCAAAGGTCCCGATGGAAGCCGTATTCCCTCGCCCGCCGTTTCCGCAATCGCCGCAGCGCAGAGAGCCACCAGCTCAGCGTGGAACGGCACAGGCTCAATGTTCCAGATTCGCGACCACTCCACCGTGCAGCCTTCTTCCTTTGCGAACCGCTCGCTTGCCTGGCGCGCCTCAGCGTACATCCAGGCGAGAACCGAGGCGTCGAGATCGCGCTGATCGAGAGTTGCCTCACAGCGGCCAACCACCGCCGTCACAATCCCTGGAAAGGTTTTAAGACTGCCCATCGTGCACACCGAATCCGGGTGCTCCTTCGCAATCCGGCGGATATCGAGCGCGAGTTTCGCGGCCGCCGCAAGAGCGTCACGGCGAGCGTTCATAGGCGTCGATCCCGAATGCGCCTCTTGCCCTGTAAACGTGATCGCATGGCGTTCAACGCCCTTGGTGCCAAGCACGGTCGCGAGCGGCAGCCCCAGCGATTCAAGAATCGGGCCCTGTTCGATATGAAGCTCGATGTAAGCCGCGGCGTTGGCCTGTTCGCGCGCCGCCTCGGGGAAGCGCTCGATCTCAACCCCGCATCGGCGCAGAGCGTCTTCAAGACGAATGCCATCGCGATCCAGCCGTGCACGATCCGCTTCAATCGACTGAGTGCCCGCGAACGCCGACGAGCCGAGCAGACTGCGTCCGAACCGTGCTCCTTCTTCATCCGCAAAATCGATCAGCCGGATCGTCACCGGAGGCCTCCCGTTGTACTCATCCGCAAAGCGCCGCAGGACTTCGAGACCCGTCATCACTCCCAGACAGCCGTCGAGCCAGCCCCCGTTAGGGACCGAGTCGAGATGACCTCCGATCAGCAGCGCCTTCGGTGATTCCCCCCGCAGCGTCACGTAGCGGTTGCCGGCCGCGTCAAAGTGCGTTTCAACCGGAAGGCCTTCCAGCTTCTTTTCGAACCAGTCGCGCGCCCGCAGCCACATCACAGTCCACGCGACGCGCTGGGCGCCGTTTTCGTCTTCGGTCAGTTCCCGCAGTTCTTTCAGTTCGGCGATGGTTCGCCGCGGCTTGACGCTCATTGATGATTCGGCTCCCGGCGTAAAAACCTGCCCCGCGCGGCATCGCCCACAAAGGCGCCATCGCGTACCTGCACCTTGCCCCGCACAGTGACCACCGAAGGCCTGCCGTCGATCTCCATGCCTTCGAACCCGTTGTAATCGTTATTCACGTGCTGCGTTGCTGCGGAAATCGTGCCTCTGTATTCGGGATCGTAAATCACCAGGTCGGCATCGCTGCCCGGCGCGATGGCGCCTTTGCGCGGGAATAAACCGAAGAGCTTCGCCGCCTTCGTACTGGCCGCGTCCACGAAGCGATGCAGGTCGAGCTTGCCGCGTTTCACCCCGTACGTATAGAGCAGATTCACGCGTTCTTCAATGCCCGGAATGCCATTCGGAATGTTCGTGAACGCTTCTCGGCCAAGCAGCTTTTGCTCTGTGTCGAACGGACAATGGTCCGTGCCCACTGTATCGATAAGGCCTGTCTCCAGCCCGTTCCACAGCGCCTGCTGATTCGCCTTGCGGCGCAGCGGCGGCGACATGACATGCTTCATCCCTTCCACCCCGGCTCGTTCCGCGTACGTTTTATCGAGCAGAAAGTGGGGGATAACGCTTTCGATGAACAGCCTGGTTCCACGTCTCTTCGCGCGGGCCGCTGCGCGCAGAGCCGGCTCGCAGGAGAGGTGAACCACATAGCCGGCAGCCCCTGTCGTCTCAAGAAACGTTGCGAAGCGATTCGTCCCCTCCGCCTCCACCGCTTCAGGCCTGCTCGGTTCGTGCCACTCCGGGCCCGTCTTCCCTTCGCTCAGAAGCTTCTGCTGCAACTGCCCGACCAGCTCCGCGTTCTCACAGTGCGCTGTCGTAATCACCCCCAGCCGTTTGGCCAGAAGCAGCGTGCGATAGAGTTCCGCATCGTCAACCCCAAAGAAATTCTTGTACGCGAGAAAGACTTTGAATGAGCTGATGCCGTCCGCCACAATCTCACGCAGTTGCTCTTCCGTGTTGTCGTTGAACTTCGTGACAGACATGTGGAACGTGAAGTCACACGCACTGCCCGCTTCGGCTTTATCCTTCCACAGCCGGTAGCTTTCCAGCGGCTCATCGAGCCTGGAGGGGCAGCACATCTCGATATAAGTGGTGGTCCCGCCAATCAGCGCCGCGATGCTGGCGGTTCGATGCGTATCTTTCGCAAAGGTCGCCATAAAAGGCAAGTAAATGTGGACATGCGGGTCTATGAACCCGGGGAACACATACTTGCCCGAAGCATCGATCCTTTCTGCGTCGGGCGGGGCATCGAGGCCCGTTCCGATCCGCGTGATGGTCTCGTCTTCCACGTAGATGTCGGCGCGGTACCGCGAATCCGCCGTGATAATTTCGCCGTTCTGAATCAGCAGTGACATGCGCTCAATGGATGTTTATGCCGCGTTCTTCGCGGAATCTTTTCATCGCGTCCCAATCCTCTGTCACACCGGGTTGGCTTTTCATCAGCCCGTCCCACGTGAATGAGTCGCCGCAAGGCTCTACTTCCACCATCCGGATACAATTCTCAACCGGGCAAACGTTGTAGCAAAGCCGGCATCCCACGCAATCTTCCTCGCGGACTTTTGTCTGAGCCCGCTGCTCCGCTTGTTCTGCCGGAACAAGGTCAATGCACTGGTGCGCAGTATCGTTGCACGCCACGTAGCAAAGATTGCATTTAATACAAAGCGCGGGGTCGATCCGCGCCACAGCACGGAACGACAGGTCGAAGTCTTTGAACTCTGAGATGCGGTGCAGGCTCTTGCCGCGCACGTCATCGATGCTTGCGAACCCTTTCGAATCCATCCAGTTCGACAAGCCGTCGCAGAGGTCTTCCACGATCCGGAAGCCGTAGTGCATCGCCGCCGTGCAGACCTGCAGGCTCGACGCGCCAAGCAGCAGGAACTCCGCCGCGTCCTTCCATGTTGAGATCCCGCCCATCCCCGAGATAGGGCGTCCGGACTGCGGCGATTGTTGGGTCGGCTCCCAGCGCGGCCAGCATATTCAGTGCAATCGGTTTGACCGCCGGACCCGCGTAGCCCCCGTGTCCGCCCTTGCCTCCGATGCTCGGCGTGATCTCGAGCGTATCCAGATCCACCGCGACAATCGAGTTGATCGTGTTGATCAGAGAAAGCGCGTCAGCGCCGCCCGCGAGAGCCGCATGTGCGGGCACCACAATGTTGGTGATGTTAGGAGTCAGCTTCACAATCACCGGAAGCTTCGATACCTGCTTCACCCACGCCGTGATGCGTTCGCAATATTCAGGCACCTGACCCACGGCGCTGCCCATGCCGCGCTCGCTCATCCCGTGCGGGCAGCCATAGTTGAGCTCGATGCCGTCGGCGCCCGTGTCTTCAATACGCCTCACGATTTCGCCCCAGGCTTCAGCCGTCGATTCCACCATCGCCGAGACGATCACGGCGCGGTCCGGCCACGCGCGCTTCACTTCGCGAATCTCCCGCAGATTGGTCTCGATCGGACGGTCGGAGATCAACTCGACGTTGTTAATCGCAAGCATCTTCTGCGATCCGTAATGCCATGCGCCATAGCGGTTCGAAACGTTCAGCACCGGCGGCCCGATCGTCTTCCACACAGCGCCTCCCCAGCCGTGCTCGAACGCCCGATGCACCTGCGCTCCCGAATTCGACGGCGGCGCCGACGCCAGCCAGAACGGATTGGGTGAACGGATACCCGCGAAATCGATGCTTAGGTCAGCCATGCTGATTCTCCGTTAGGTGCCGATGGATGTGGGCCGCGGCGATCTTCCCGTCCTGCGCCGCCATCACGGTCGAAGCGGAACCCCTCGCCCGGATGCAGTCGCCGCCCGCATAGATCTTCGGGTGGCTGGTACGCAGTTGCGGATCGACGCGGATGAAGCCACGGTCCGTTTCGAGCCCGAAAAGCGCGGCCACCGGCGTCTTCTCCTGTCCGATCGCTTTGACGATCAGGTCGGCCGCAACCATGAAGTTCGACCCTTCTACAGCGTGCGGCGCGGGGCGTCCCGAAGCATCGGGCTCGCCGAGTTCAATCCGCACGCATTCGAGACCACCCTCACGCACAGCCACGGGTTGCGCAAGAAATTCGAACCGCACGCCTTCTTTCCTGATGAACTCGTATTCGTGAGCATAGGCCGTCATCTCGCGGTCGGTGCGCCGGTAAACCATCGTGACAATCTCAGACCCCGTGCGGCGCGCAATGGTCGCGCAATCGATCGCAGTGTTCCCGGCTCCAATGACGGCTACCGTGCGCGCCCGGGGCAGCAGTTCAGGATGCAATTTACTCTGCTCAATATAATCGAGCCCGTTGACAATCCTGTCTTCGCCCGGAATGCCGAGCGATGGAGATTTCGCGAGCCCGGCCGCAATGAAGATCGCTTCGAAATCGCCAAGCAGCTCCAAACTCGTCACCCCTGCCCCTTCGATAATCGTGACGCCCAGGCTCCGGATCATCCCGACCTCAGCAAGCGCCACCGGCACCGGTTCGCGCAGCGCAATAATGCCGTGCGTGGAAAGGCCCCCGCTGAGTTCACGCTTCTCGAATACTGTCACATCATGGCCGCGTTTTGCGAGTTCGCCCGCACACGAAAGCCCGGCCGGACCGGCCCCGATCACCGCAACACGGCGGCCCGTCGGCGCTGCGGGCCGGAAGATCTCCGTGCCCGCAGCATAGATGTGGTCCATGGCGTATCGCTGCAGCCGGCCGATCATGATCGGCTTCTCTTCCGAATTTAAAACGCACGCGCCCTCGCACAGTTCCTGAACAGGGCATACACGCGCGCAACTCGCACCCATCAGGTTCGATTCGAGAATGGTTTTCGCGGAACCCTTCAGGTTGTCCGTAGAGATCTTTTTAATAAACCGGGGAATGTCAATGTGGGTCGGGCACGCAATCGTGCATGGCGCGTCGTAACAGAAGAGGCAGCGGTTCGCCTCCACAAGCGCCTCGTGCGCGGTCAGCGGCGGTAGTTGTTCCGCCAGTGTTTCAACAGCCTTCATCGCTCCCACATGAGTATCCAGTATGTTACCGACGATCCGAGGAATCCGACAAACCAGGCGTAATCGTGGATTCGAAACAGCGCGATCGCGATGCCCGCCAGCAGAGCGGCGATAGCTTTCGGATTGAAGCCTTTCGAGTATTCATAAGAGCCGCCGCGCCGATACAGGTCGTCCAGATTCAACTGCCTCCGCCGAATCAGATAATAGTCCGTGATCATAACGCCCGCCACCGGCCCAAGCAGCGCGGAATACCCAACCAGCCATCCGAACACGTAAGAGTTAGCGTTCGCCAGCAGCTTCCACGGCATCGCCAGAATCCCGAGCACCCCGGTGATAAGTCCTCCGGTTCGGAAAGAGATCCTGCTCGGAGCAAGGTTCGCAAAATCGTTCGCGGGCGACACTACATTCGCGGCTACGTTCGTCGCGAGCGTGGCAATCGTGAGCGCGATCAGCGCGACAAACGCAACCAGCGGCTGACCGAACTTGCCGATCAGGACCACCGGGTCCCAGATCTGTTCCCCGAAGATCACCGCCGACGCCGATGTAACTGCGACTCCTATAAACGAGAACAGAGTCATGGCCGGCGGGAGCCCGATCGTCTGCCCGAGTATCTGTGCCCTTTGCGATTTGGCGTAGCGGGTGAAATCGGGAATGTTGAGCGCGACGGTGGCCCAGAACCCAACCATTCCGGTGAGCGACGGGACGAAGAACGCGAAAAACTCCGCGTTGGTTCGGAACCGGCTTGGCTGACTCAAAACGGGGCCGAGCCCGCCCGCCTTTCCGGTCACCCAGAAAAGCAGCAGCAGCATAATCGCGATCATGAACGGCGCGCTCACCGCGTCGAGAATCTTAATGCTCTCGATGCCCACGCCACACCACATACATGTTCAGCAGCCAGAAGCAGAAGAAGCAGATCCACACGACGGCGGGGCCGCTCGCGGCAGGCCATACAATCTGAGCCATCGAAGCGATCGCCTTACCGCCGATCCACGTCTGAATCCCGAACCATCCGCACGCCACCAGCGCCCGCAGAACCGCGGGGATATTGGCCCCGAGTACTCCGAACGATGAGCGCACCAGAACAGGGAAGGGAATTCCGTATTTCGTACCTGCGTGCGCATTGAGAATCATCGGCGCCAGCACGATCAGGTTCCCGACGAGGATCGTGCCCACCGCCTGCCACCAGTTCATCCCGCCCGTCATCAGGCCGGAAGCGAGCATATAAGTCGGGATGCAGACCGACATGGCGACCCACAGCGCCGCGTAGTTGTAGACGCCCCACGTGCGCTTAGCAAGAGGGATCGGCGCTAAATCATGGCTGTACAGCGCCGGGTCGTAGTTCATCGTCAGAGCGTCGCCGTGCAGCGTGGCGAGTTCAAAGTGTACCTGATTCCGAGCCCCAAAGGTGAGCAGGCAATGGCGCCGAAGTTTTAGAACCCGGCGACTCTACTTGCCTTCCACTTTCCGCTGGAAATTCGCGATGTCTTTCCACTCTTCAAGCGTGTTATAGACGATCGGGCAATACGTCGCGCGGTCGATCATCTGCCACATACGGCTCTGAATCGATCCGGCTCCCCGCACCAGATGAGGGAAATCGCGGCACGTATCCGGGCGGGAATCGTAAACGCTGCAATCGTTGCCGTCGAGGAAAATGCACCCGTGTTCATTGCGGCGCAGAATGGTTTCTTCCTCTTCTTCTTCCTGCGCGGACATCGTTGTGTAGTTCACGATGAACTGCTTTTCCGAAATCCGCATCGACTTCGCAAGCCGCGCCACATCGCGCTTCGTGATGTTGGTCTCCGCCACCTTACAGCAGTTCGCGCACGCGCGGCAATCCGTCTTCTCCTCGACATCCTCCGCCACGCGACGAAAGCGTTTCTCGGGGAAGTCATGGGTCTTCATGTGCTTGCGGAAGCGCTCATTTTCCTGGAGCTTCTTCTCCCCCAGCCGCTTAATCTGAATCAGGTCGGTAACCACTCTCTATCAGGTTAGCCAATGCGCGGCCGCGCCCAATGCACTCCATCTTTCGGCGGTATCGCACCTCAGCCGGGCCATGATCGCAATCCGGTGTGCTGAGCTTTACGGTCATATTGCAACTTTGCAGTGACAGCTACATGGAAAGGTGCTTCTAATAAAGGCAGCCGCCGTTCCCCCCATGCTCCAATGACATTGCTGGAACAAATTGCGGGAGCAGCACTGATGCTCGTCGTGCTGCTCGATGTCTTCCTGACCGTCCTGTACGCCCGGGCTGGAACTGCGTTGTTCTCGCCGCTCGTCTCCCGCGCGATCTGGCTCATCTTCCGAGCAGCGTCCCGTCCATTAGGCCACCGTCGCGGCACGGTACTGTCATTCTGCGGACCGGTGATTCTGGTCGTGCTGATTTTCACCTGGGCTGCCGGACTCGTGCTCGGGTCCGCGTTGATCGTGCACCCCAATCTCGGCACCTCCATCCGGACGAGCGGAGGCTCCACCCCGCGCGATTTCATGTCCGCGCTTTACGCCGCCGGCACCAGCCTGTCCTTTGCCAGTTCCAGCGATTTCAAGCCCCAGTCGGCCGCGTTCCAGGCGTACTTCATGTTGAGTTCGCTGATTGGCATGTCCATCATGTCGCTGGTCCTGACGTATGTCATGCAGATCTACAGCGCATTGAAAACCCGAAACGCACTCGGGCTCGCCATTCAAACCCTCTCGGACGATACCGGCGACGCCGCTGAACTGATTGCCGGCCTTGGACCCCGAGGCCACTTCGATTCCGGATTCAGCAATCTCTCGAGTCTCGCGTCAGAAGTTTCTGAGGTCAAAGAATCCCACCACTTCTATCCCCTGCTGTTCTATTTCCGCTTTGCGGAACCCTACTACTCGGTCTCGCAGACCGCAACCGTCCTCTTCGACAGCGTCTCGCTGATGAAGAGCGCCCTCAGCGACGATGACTACGGCTGGGTGAAGGAGTCGGCCACAGTGGCGCAATGCTGGCAGGCCGCAATGCATCTCGTCAGCATGCTGGAGCAGGTATTCCTGCCCGGTCAGCCGGCCGAACGTCGTCCCCCCGACGCGGGCACACGCGAAAGATGGCGAGCCCGACACCTGGCCGCGCTTGAGCGTATGAGGCAAGCCGGTATCAAAACCATCGCCGACCCCGCCGCCGGCTTCGAGACCTATGTTTCACTGCGCGAGCGATGGGAGGGGCACACCGCCCGGCTGCGAACCTCAATGTTGTACGAGGCGGACGAAATCGATGCGCCTACGTACCGTCCGGAGAAGATTCGCTCCCGGCCTCATTTCGAGCGTCGCCTCCGCGATGTCTGACAAACTTCGGTGAAGCGTTTGCGAAGAGAGGAGACTCAATGGATCGGAAACTAAAGGGCCGCCGAATCGCGGCTTCTCGCCGCGGACGGCTTTGAGAAGGTGGACTCGTCATTCCCATGAAGGCATTGCAGGCCGCCGGCGCGGAAGTGGACGTGATTTCGCTGCGGCACGGCAAATATCCGCGGGGTGAACCTGCATGAGCCCGCCAGCCGAACGACTATGACGGGCTGTTGCTCCCAGGCGGCTTTATCAATCCCGACCTGCTTCGCCAGTCCCGCAGTTGCATTGCCGAGTATTTCGTCGGCTACAGGCGGCTTCACATGATCCGTGCCCCGGATACTATTTCCAACTGAGCCGATCGCCATGCATAAGAGGCAATCGGAGCGCTTCAGGATCGGCAATGTCAACCGGGATCGGAGTAAGCCGCCCGTTGCTGTCACGCACCAGTTCCACACTGCGGGGGTGGCCGGCAACACTCCCGACCGTGCTGCCCCACGTAACCTTGCGGGCAACACCGTTCAGTAGGATTTCGATACCGATCGAAGCCGTGCTGAACCCTGGGAACTCCAGGCACTGTGTAGCTGGGTGCCGTCCGCACACCGACTGCGCCTGCAGAAATTCCGAAGTGCTTCTATCGAGTTCTGCCTTTGACCCTGAACCCATCAGCACGGCGGGATGAGTCGGACCCGTCCGACTCATAGCCAGCTGAAAGAACAGCCGGTGATACCGATATCTCAGGTTCCGGGCAGGGATGAGTCTTTCGACAGCAGGCTGGTCCCTCGGCTGCTTCTTCTCAGGGTGGTCTTTGAGAAAAGAGGATACGGCTCCGGCGCTCAGCGTTCCATCGGTTGCCACCTGATAAGTAACCGACTGGCTTCCAACATAACTCGCCATGTCGCGAGTCGGCGAACCTTCGCGGTAATAAGCCGCTTCGACTCTAAGTTCCATCCCCGGACGAAGGTCCACCCAGGCCGGCCCTGAGCCGTCTGCACTATCTGGTTGGGGCGGAGCAAGAGCAACCCGGTGCGCAGCGCAGGAGGAAAACAGAATCGCAAGTACCACCGGAACGTTTCGCATCGCCTTCAACTCCCGCCGCCAACCTGCCCGTCCAACGGAAAACCCGACGGCAAAGCTGCTTCAAGGTTGATCTGTTCCCCCGTCGCGGGATGCCGGAATTTCAAATATTGGGCGTGCAGGAAATAGCCTCCATCCCCTGGAAGTCCGGGCAGATGTTCAAGAGGCTGCCCCCCGAACCCATACAGAGGATCGCCAACCAGAGCATGCCCGATCGATGCCAGATGGATTCGGATCTGATGAGGGCGTCCCGAACCAAGGCTTACCTCAAACGTCGTGGCGCCGTCACTCCGTGAGATCACTCTTGCCACTGACCTGGACGGCTTGCCACCCGGCTTCGCAGCCCACACCGAACCGATAAGCGGATGCGGTACAAGCCCGATCGGGGTGACGATTTCGTAAGTGTCATGCGGTGCGACGTTCTGACCCACAGCCCGGTAAATTTTCTCAATCTTAGGCGTATTCCAGTTTGCGAAGAGATTAGACGCCGCCTCCGGTGTCCTCGCGAACAGGACGATGCCGCTGGTCGCTCGCCCCAACCGGTGAACAGGGTTTGCGTTTGGCGTTCGTGTTTGCACCAGTCGAAGCAGCGTGTTTTCCATGAAGCCGCCGCCGGGCAGCGTAGGCAGCCCGCTCGGCTTATTGACCGCTAACAAATGCGCATCCTCAAACAGCACTTCGAAGTGCTGTGGCGAATCCGGTTCGATCCACGGTGGACGGTTCCAGACAAGGCGTTGGCCCAACGCGACCGACTCGCTCCCGTTCGCGATCTCACCATCGAGCGTGACTTCGCCGTTATTCAGCTTGCGCTGCCAGTCCTGTGCCGTCGAATGCGCGTAAAGGCTCGCCAGGTGGGAGAGCAGGTTCTGGCCATGGTATTTACTGCTGATCGTTGTTGCATAGGCGTAGCCCCGGTTAAGCACTTCGTTTTGAGTGTAACCGCGCGGCTCCGCAGTATAACTGCGCCTCATTCGTTGGCCGCTTCTATTTCGTCCAACTCATCGATCTCCCGCTGAAGATCCCGCTGCTGTCTTATCCTGACCACCGCGAGTGCCACGAGCCACACACCCATCAGAATCAGAAACGGCGCGGCCTTCGGAAGTGTCGTCCGATCGAGAATCCCAATCCTGAAAGCCATTGAAATCCACGTGGCAATTACAAGCAGCACCGGCCCGAGATTCCACTTCAAACTGCGGCTAAACAAAAAGCGGCGCCGCTCCACCTCGCGCCGATAAGACGCGAGACTGGCGCTCAGCGCAGCGTCTTCGGGCGTGCTTGCCGGCCGCAAACCGCGCTGAAAGAAATACTGCCCCGCCAAACTCCAGACGATTGCGAATGCGAATACCCATCCCAAAGCCGCATCGGGGAAATGTAGACCGATAACGCCGAGTACCACCACAATCAGCGGCCCCGAAATGCTTTTCAACCGCTCGCCACGGGTCTTTGTGCGAAGTTCCCGGGTTTTGTTTCGAATCAGCAACATTGTCATTGGTGATCTCTCCGTTTGCTGGTTTTGCCAGATTGTCCTTGGATCGCCGTAAGGCTGTTCACCCTCCATGTCCCGCTCCTTTGTGAAATCGCCGCGCGAGAATGTTCTTGATCCGGTGGATCCGCATCGCCACGTTCCCCGGCGACAATCCCGTGATTTCTCCGATGGAAACAGCATCCAGGTCCTCAAGATAAGAAACGATAACCTGGCGGTCGAGCGGTTTGAGTTGCTGAATCAACGCTGAGAGGCGCGCCAGATTCCTGTGCTGATCCGCTTCCATCTGTCCGGCCGCAAACCGTGTCCGCTCCATCTCAGGAAACAGATCGATCTCTTCCAGACTCACGAGCTTCGAAAAGATCCTGCGTTCGCGCAGCACGTGCGACGCGGCCACGTGGTGCGCAACCCGATATACCCACGTCCGCAGAGAACAGCGGCCATCGTACCGATGGAAACTCCGCCACAGTTGAAAATGGATGTCCTGGCTCAAATCACGTCGCTTGTCCGGATCGGCCTCGTAAGCGCTCGCCAGCCTTTCGAGAGAAGCCCCGTACTGTTCGACCGACGCCCTGTACAACTCCTCCTGGCCTGCAGCACTGTTCGAAATGGATTCAGATCCTCCCACACTCAAGGTAGTCGCTCGGAATCGGTATTCCTAACAGAATTAATCAGCGGTCCAATACTCTCGCCGGATCGGACCGCTTAAGAGTGAACCGGTCGAGCGCCAGAGCCTCGATTACCCCAGCCGCCGCGGGAGCCGTCTGGATCTTCGCCGAATCGATTGCTATTAAACTCAAATCGAGTTGAACCAGGTGCATACAACAGAAACAACCAGGACCGAAGCGCCCGCCAATGAGCACTCGCCCGCGCCGCTGAGCAAGCGCCGCATCGAATCCATCGATCTCCTGCGAGGCGTCATCATGATCGTGATGGCGCTCGATCACACGCGCGACCTTCTCGGCATCCCGGAGTCAACCCGACAGACCCGGCTCAGACGAACCTCGCGCTCTTCCTCACGCGCTGGATCACGCATTTCTGCGCGCCCGTTTTCTTTCTGCTCACCGGGACCGGAGCATACCTGCTGCTTTGTAAAACGTCCAAACGTCAGTTGTCGGCATTCCTGGTGCGCCGCGGCTTATGGCTCATATTTCTTGAGCTCACCATCTTTCGCTGCCTCGGCTTCCAGTTCAACTTCGACTACCACGTGACATTTCTGAACGTCCTCTGGGCACTTGGCTGGGCGATGATCGCGCTCGCAGCGCTCGTCTACCTGCCGGTTTCACTCACCGCGGCAATCGGCCTGGCATTGATAGCCGGGCACAACCTGTTCGACCCCGTCAAATCGTCCAACCCCCTCTGGATCGTTCTTCATCGGTGCGATTTCCTGATCGACAGCCATCGACACGCCGTCTTCGTGGGCTACCCGCTGATTCCATGGATTGGAGTCACCGCCGTTGGCTTCAGTCTCGGAGCGATCTACTCCTGGACAGCGTCACGCCGCCGAGCCTTCCTGCTGCGCGCCGGGCTCGCCGTGACCGCGCTCTTCCTGGTTCTCCGCGGCATCAACACTTATGGAGATCCCGCTCATTGGAGCAGGCAGAAATCTCAGGTCTTCACGGCCATTTCCTTCCTGAACACGTCGAAGTATCCGCCGTCATTGTTATTCCTCCTGATGACTCTCGGACCTGCCATGCTTCTGCTGTGCCTTTTCGACAAACGCACACCGAGACTGCTGCGTCCGGCCCTCACCCTTGGCCGCGTGCCCCTGTTCTTCTTCCTGCTGCACATCCCGCTCATCCACCTCATCGCAGTAGCGCTGTGTTATCTGCGCTACGGTCAAATCCATTGGATGTTCGAGTCGCCCACCCTCGCCCGGTTCCCGTTTACCTTCCCGCCCGGCTGGGGCATATCGCTCCAGGCCGTGTACCTCGTATGGATCTGCGTTGTCCTCGCGCTCTACCCGCTATGTGTGTGGTTCGCGGGCATAAAGCGTCAACATAGCGAATGGTGGCTAAGTTATCTATAAGAGGGTAGCCAATTATGAACTATGGGCGGCCTACCAGACCGATTAACTCTAAAGCCGCACTTAGGCTGGTGATTGAGTAAAGTGGAGCAGCCGCCACAGTAACCTGCTCGATGGGGCTGCGCTTTGACGGGTGCTCAATTGTCACGGGCGTCCCGTAGACTCGCTGCGGACTCCAGTTCAGAAACGCATCCCATGGATCCCACCCGATTGCCATCTTCTCCCTTGCGTCCCGGGCGCTTGTCCGGTAACGCGTATTGGCAGCCACAAAAATCGGTTCCTCCAGTTTTGCGCCATCGTGGAAGCATATGTTCAGTCCAAGGATTTGCTCTTCACCGCCTGGACGGGCATAAAGTCGGATAAGGACCTCTGTGACGTACTGGCGTCGCGAGATACTGCTGCTTTGGTTTAGGGTAACGATGTTTCCATACACCGAACGGTATTCCGGGAATGCTTTGTCCAGATCATGGAACAGTCTGATGCAGTCCTCGTGCATGTCGAGTACGGCCCGGATTGCCTTACCTATCTGCTTACCGTAACTCGTTTCCATAAAACTGTCCTCCTGAATTCACGTCCGCCCACTGAGAGCTTTCAGGACTCCTGAAATAAGCCGTAGCGTAGAAGCAGCCCTCAGGTACCATCCCGAGCGGGACGCGTTCGCGAAATCCGTGAAAGGCTTCAAAGCCTCGGCCTTTCAGGAACGTCGCCACTTCCGAAAGCAAGACGTGCTCGCTCCCCTCATTCTCAGCGGCTTCAAGTACGTCGCGCCATTCCAACCCAAACATACGCTGGGCCGCCTCCGCCGCCGTTGAGGCTGCGACGCTCTCTTCGAGTTCAGTCGTGGCGAAGTCGCGCGTGAGGTAAACAAGGAACCGGTGATCCTCCGGGCAGTCCCAGTCCGGGAGGGCTGAACGATCGTCGAGCAGGGCGAGATATCTGGCGAGCTGATCGTTTGGTCCGGTACCGCTTTTTTCTGAATTAAGTTTTACTTCGACAAGCACTACCAGCGGGCGAACCTCCGGCCCGGTGAACCTCAGCAGGAGGTCGGGTTCGCCGTGCCCGGCACAGCTCTTCCAAAACGTGGTGGCTAATGTTGTGAAACTCTCAAACCGGATTCCGCAGCCTGATAGCCGAGACGCAAAAGACACTGGTTTGTCGCCGGCGCTTTGAGCACGGGAAAACAGACTGTTCCAGAAAACTCCCGGCGGTATGTGGCGCAAATTACCGAATACAGCTGAGGTAAGCCAGTCTTCCTGGGCCTCCGCTTCCGGAAACCTTTTGCCATGAATCTCTGCAAGCAGCAATCAGCAAGCCTACTATTCCGGCTGGCGGCCCGCCTAAATACCGAAACTCGCCGCGTTCAGCGAAACAAGCGTGTCCTGCGGCGTCACCGTGAAATCCGGGAAGTCGCTTGGCATCGCCACCCCCGGCTTCAGCACCGTCACATTGAGCGTCGAATCGAACCTCGTCGTAGAGACCGTCGCGTCGAAGACCGTCGACGCCTGTGCGAATATCAGAGCCGAAAGCCGCTGCAGCGCGTCAGTGTCGGAAACGAAGATACTGCCGAGATCGTTGTTGAATGCGTTCGCGATCTTATTACCAAAGTCGGCGAGTGACTTCAAAGCATCCGACGGCCGCCTGGCTGCTATGAATCCATTTGCGAGCGCGGCGCTAAGGGCCGCATCGCGGGCGTCGAAGATGACTCTCCCCTCCAGCGTGAGCAGCGAATCGCGCAGCAACGGAATATTCAGCGCTGTCTCGAAGATGCTGCCCGCATTCTGCGGGTCATAGAATTTCGCGAGCGCCGTTTGCCCCGCCTTCAACAGCCGCTGCTGCGCCTGGGCCAGTTGAGACGGGAAAGACTGCGCAGTTCCGCTGCTCAGCGCCAGGCGCGCCATCTGTTGTATAGATTCGATATCTTCCGTGTCCCAATAAATGCCGTCCTGAACCGATGACGGTTCGCCGTTTACCTTAATCGCCGTCGAGGGTGGAATCCCGGCATACAGCAGCACCACGTAAGCGGTGGCGAGATCGTCGTAGCGCTTGATATCGCGGAAGTAGTAATCCCGCAGATACCGCTTAAGCAGGAATTGCAGGGTTAGTGAGAGCTGCTTGTAAATCGGGTCTTTCTTATTCGTGACGCTGTTCTTAATCCACGCCAGAGGAACGGCCGCGGGCACCAGCACATCGAGCGACACCAGGGTGTTCCCCGGCTCCGCCAGCAACTGACCTGTGGCCGCCCATTTCAGGAATGCTCCCTGATCGGCGAAGGCCTTCGGCATGAACTGCACAGCAAAGGGTTCCACGCCGGCTTCCAGTTGGGTGAGCGACATGTCCGAAACCTCCAGCCTCACCGACGCGGTGCTGGTCGCCATGTTCTGCATTTCGGCAGGGCCATCCGCGAATACACGCAATTGCCCGCCGGGCGTCAGCATCGCCGAGAGTTGCGCCGTCAGCGCGATCGACGTACTACGCCAGTTGCGGCCCTTCCAAAGCGAAGTGAATGTATCCTTCGTAATCTGAGTGCCCGTCTCATTCAGTTGGTAAGCGGTTAGCCGGCCATCGCTGTGATCCACCGCATTAAATGAAGTGACCGCATTGCTCACCCAGTCGCCCTGAGTCTGCAGGAAGGGCAGCGTAAGATCCACGTGCGAATGGCGCTTCACCTGATGCGTCAGCGCTCCGCTGGCCAGCGTTACGCCGCTTTCCGGTTGTGTCAGGAAGTCGTCCAGACGTCCGGCTAAGAGTTGTTGCAGCGACCTGGTCGCGTTGTCCCTGTTCAAATCGAAATCGAATGACGCATCGATCAGCGCGGTATCCGTCGTTGTCTGCTGATAAGTGGCGCTCAGTTGCGCCTTATAAGTGCTTTCCAGCGCCTTAAGGGTCTTATCGTAGAGCGCCCCGGTCTTCTGCTGAAGGGTCTTAATAGTGTTCTGTAACTTGTGTATGTCCTGCAGCACCGGTGTGCGGCTTAGAAAGGCCTCGAGTTTCGAGAACAGCAGCTTATCCAGCACCTTCGCAGGATCGCCCTGAATATCGGCCAGGATCGAGTCGATTCCCAGACGGCTGTCGATCTCGGTTACCACCTGATTCAGCAGCTTCTCCACAGGCGCTCCGCTCAGAAACAACAGCGTTTGTTTGGCAGCGTCCCGCGCCGCCGCCGGAATATTCTGCAGCAGCGCGAGCGCTCCGTTATCCGCAATTCCCTCCAGATACTGACCGACCGGCGTCGAGAAAAACGCACCGGCGCTCTTTCCTGTCGCGTCATTCAGAAACGTCTTCAGTTCGGCCGTGTCCTGGTTCGCAAGGATCTGGGCCGCCTGCTGAATATCCGAAAAGTCCGGCACATTGGCCTCGGCGAATTTCGTGAACAGGCTCGCGACCGTGCCCGGCAGCGCCTTCCACCGCGTAATCAGGTCGTTCATCCTGGCAATCGCTGCCGCCAAATCGAGCCCCGTAAACTTCTTCAGAAGGTCCGTCACATACTCCGGGCCGAACTGACCGATCCACTTATCGATCGCTCCAGGATCTTCCAGCTCATTCAGGATCTGCATTGCATGAGTGCCCAGCGCCGCCTTCAGCAAATCGTCGAAGCTGTCCGGCGCGGGAACCTTCGCCGTTGCCGCCGCCGATGCCGTCAGCGCAAAATCGAAGCTGTTCAGCTTGAGCTTGTAAATTCGCACCCGCAGCACCGCGGCCTCACTTTCCCGGCCGATCGCGACCGCGTACTTACCCTGTGTCGTAAGGTCGAATGCCGCCGTCAGTCCGAGTTGCAACTTAAGACCTATGTCGCCGAAAATGGCATCATTGCCGACCTGGCGCACCCAGTTAAACTGATGCCCGAACGTAGCCGAAATCGAGGCCGTCAGCGACCCGCCCACCTCACTCACGATGTAGGTGCGCGGCGCCAGATCCTCGGGCGTGCGCACGTGGACCGGTAGTTTCCAGCTCTGCACCACGCTCCGCAGCGCATCGTCAGTCCGCATGGTCTGAGGAAGCTGCTGAATCACGCAGAAGAACAGTTCGCCCTGCGCGCCCGCGCTGAAATCCAGGGTCCCCGCACCGGCGCCTAACGCGATGCTTCCCGAACCGGACACCTTGGCGTCCGCTCCCCATCGCAGCATTACGGCGCTCATGTCCGGCGCTGCCGGCAGCGTGAACTTCGTATCGGCAACGGGGCCGAGTGCGGACGCAAACGTGTCGCTGGCCGGATTCGGAAAGACCGCGAGCTCAGCATAGATATCGCCGCTCGCCTTGAATCCCACCTGTCCGGCGCTGCCCGCAAATGTGACGCCGCTCGCCTGTGCGCCTGCCTTGGCCTCCAGCTTGTCCACCACAAACTCATCCTGGCCCAAAGCTCCATTGCTTAGGACTTTCTGGACAGCGGTCGCGCTGGTTTCATCGCTGATTCCGACCGAAAGGGAACCGTTGCCGTCCAGAAAACCCGCGGCAATCAGATTCTTGTCGAGATGATAGATTCCAGGGAGTGGGTCCAAAGCGGTCTGCGGCGTCATCGTGCCCCCTTAAGGATTAAATATCGGTTCAATCCATGGGTGTCGCGATTATATCCTTTCATTTCAGCCCGCAGCCAGGCGCCTTCAGGCGCAGCTTACAGGCTTCCTTGCAATCAGCTGATGCATCCGGCAGTGGGCAACCACGGTGTCCGGCGACGCATCCGCTTCGTCCATTCCGGCAACCAGTTCTTCCAGATGCTGAGCGCTCAGTGTTCCCTCACTTACCAGCCCCTGTGCGGCGTTGCGCAGCGTCCAGTTCCAGAACCCTTTATGTTCACCGCTCAGATAGTGGAGATGGTACGCATCTGCATGGACCAGCTCAAACCCGGCTTCTTTGGCCCACGTGTGGACCCGTCGTCCACCGGTATAATCCACTCCTCGCCGCCGGCCGCCCTCAAGGCAAATGTCGCGCAGCGTGGCATAAGCCGCAGAGCTTGGCTCGGTGTAAACCCCGCTCACATCGGCCTCCTCGCAGACCATCACACCCCCGGGCTTGAGCGTTTTGTAGATGGCTTGCATAGCTTCCACCGGCCGACTCAGGTGTACCATCAGCCATCTCGAGTACGATACGTCAACACTGTCCGCCGCGAAGTCCGGTTCGTATACGCTGCCCACACGAAACTCTGCGCTTTTCAGTCCGGCTTCGCGCGCCAAATCCCCGGCTACGGCCACTTGCTCCGGGTTCAGATCGATTCCCGTAGCGCGCGACCCCGCCCCCGCCGCCCACCTGGAAACGTACCCGAGTCCGCAACCGAACTCAACGAAATGCTGGCCGGGACCCAATCCGGCACGCATCAACAACTCGCGGGTACGGCCATCGTGGATCTCGCTGATCACCCGCAACCGATCGTGATCGCTTCGCCCGGACCCAGTCAGCAGATACTTATCGCCGATCATCGCCATGAGGATAAGAATACACGGTTGCTGAAACTTAAGGCGAAGGACAGACCTGGGCTCGGCGACATAGTGAGGATAATTGGAAGCCCACTTTTCCGGGTTCCCGACAAGCCGTTAAAGTGGACAGTAAACGCTACGCCGTCGGGCATTGGACAGGCGTATAGGTATATGCCCCAATCGGCCCGCTCGACTCGCGACTTCCTGTTTCTCCACGATCCGCTCACGCCACATATCGCAATGGTCGCTCAACGCTCCGCGTGCGAACTCGAATCGTCCATGGATGACAGTCCAGGCGCCGCTTTGTTGGCTATCTCGGGCCGTCGATACGAAACAGAATTGTTCGGACTGTTCATTGTTGCGGCGTGTTCCACGCGATAGGCCGGCAAGGTTAGTGGGTAGCCGAAGTTTGCCCGACATTAGCCAGAGCGGCGCTAAGCATTCAAAACGCAAATGCCGTAAAGAACTCAAGTTTGTTTCTTACCGCTTCGGACCCTTGGTACAACTGCGTGTCGGCCCAGTGCGAATATCGCAATCGTGGAGCGATGAGCAGCCTCCTTACGTGCCATTCCACTCCCAGGCCCCCAGTCACACCATAGTGGGAAACTTCTCCCGTACCGACACGGAAAACAGGTCCCGCTTCAATAAAGGGATCGACATACGGCGTGTGAAATCGTCGCTTGGCGAGGATCGGGAGCTCCCAGTTCCCGACGCTCACATCCTGTGATAGCTCCGGCGTTCTATTATCTGTTGTCTTTATGGTCGTCCTCAGTGGGGCGTATATCGCTTCCACGTCAACTGAGAAGCTGGCCGGAAGCCGCACATCGATAGTAGGTCCGATTTCAACGCCACGCCTCGATGAAGTGGTGGATTGGAAGGATTGAGTGCCGCTGCCAAATTCGAAGCTGAACGCGCGAGCATCGAGCGTCAGCCCGGTACCTATCACCACTCCGAGCGAGACGCGGCTACCCAGAGGATGGGAACTCAAGACGGCGGGCAAACTAGCGCCGAGACCAAGTTCTAGCTGGTTTCGACCCGATGTAGGTTGATATGCCGAAGCCACGTTGTCACCCGTCCAACGCGTATACCGCAGGACGGGTGACAATGTGAGCGATCTCGCTCGCATCTCGAATCCCGCACCTGCGGTGATTCCGTAGTGCGAAGGGTTTGTGCCATTGAGGTTTCCCGCTGTTCTGAACGACGGTCCAGCTTCGATGAACGGATGCCCCGGCCCCGATCCCAAACGGTATTTCGCCAGAACCGGAAATTCCCAAGTCACCACACGGGCTGGCGAGATGCTGCCGAGAATCGCGTTTGGGCCGAGTGCCCGCTGCCCGAGGTGTAATTCCCTATAAACGGCGTCGCCTTCCAGCCCCCACGAGGGTGTGAACTGCCAATTGATCGTTGGACCGATAAAATAGTCCTTAGACGTTGAAACGAACCGCGTGCCGTCCAGACTTGCTTGCTCTGGAAAGCCATCGGTAAGGCTGGCCCCCCCCCAAATGCCGATAGAGAGTGTTTGCGCTGCACAAGCAAACACCACAGGAGAAAACATAAACAACACCAAACGGTGATGGGGGCGGAAAATCATAGATTAGATTCTCAGCATGTCTTTCACCGTTCGCGGAGCCGCCCCGGAATGCGAATGGAATAGCGAGACTCGTGGCCCGTGGGCTCACAGTGTGTTTAGAAAAGCTCGATCCAGGTGCGGCAGATAAGGCCCGCAAAGGATGGCGATAGGGCACATCTTCATTTGAAAGCCTCAGGGTTTATTCGCTGGCCAAAACGTGAACAGAATCGGCACCTCTGTTCTGTCCCGCGGAGGTCGGCTCCGCCCTACGTCCATTAGAACGAAGCCGCCCGCGCGGGCGGACGCTGCGGGGGTGCGTAGGTTGAGCGATTGCAGCAAATCGGCCTGCTCTCTGGGTCACAAGAGAGCACATCCGAAGCTATCGGGTGTACCTGTTGCAGGATTGCGGTAGCGCCATGGTCGTAATCGAGAAGCTCACTCCTCAACACATGCTTCGGCGATCTGTTGGGCGGGAGAGCTTCGCTGACTCTTCATAGCCGTCTTCCATCGCCGAAACGTCGACTGCGGGTGTGCCGTGGCCGATGTCAGCATGGCCGTCATGTGTCAAATTGACTGGCTCTGCAGAAGTTCCGTGTCGGGCGTGATCTTCAATTGGCGCTCGGGCGCTCGATGCGCTCCACGCGGTATACGGGCATGACATCCTCTTGCCGCTTCAGTTCGAGACCGAGTTTGCCCAGGACAGTGAAGATTGTGGGGAGGCTGGCGAAGGGATTTGCGGCTGCTAACGGGGAGTTCGGAGGTGGAGGCGGCAGGTGCATGGGGACCCAGCCTTCTGTGTTTACCGTGAAAAGCCCGCTGAGGGCCGTGCGGTTCACGACCGGCAAGTCGGTCCAGTTCGCAATATAGTGGGCAAGATCATTCATATCGATGGCTCTTGCATTCAGGGGGTGCCCCAGGCCGCCAGCGAAGTTATGGCAAGCTTCCGTGCCGGTTTGCAGGGTGCAATCTTTCTCGGCTATGGCCGACTTCTGGAGCTTCGTGCCTTCGCTGGCAACCGTGAGCGCATAGACCAGCATCCTTTTATTCTCAACCCGCATCACGAGTCTGAAACGATCGGCCAGCAGTCCGCGGACCATTTGCCGAACTCGGCCTCGGACTTCGCTTTGCTGAAGACTACCAGGTATGGCGTGGGCAGGCGCTTTGGCTTCAATATCGTACTTCTCACGAATGGCCCAGTCGGGAAGGGCGGATAAACGCGGCGACGGGTTGGACGGCACGTCGTACGCGTAACTCAGAAGCGTAATTACAGGGATCGCGCTTCCAATTAGATCACCGCCAGGAAGCACTTTCATGCCGTCGCCGGGCGGGTTGGCCGAGCGAGCTGGTCTGATGGTGATCATTGCAAATGCCTGCGACTGGGCAACCGCGGGTAGGGCCGCGAGCAAGTATACGACGGTCTGGCAGAGCACGGACATGGTTAACCTTCCTTAACCGGATTGGACGGCCGTAACGCAGAGTTTGTTCCGGGATGCCATCTCCCGTACTGGAAGCGATCCACCCGGGCGCGTAGTCGCATCGATCACTGGCGACCGCAGGGACACGGGATGTTGCCATAACCGCCGGTAGTCGCGAAGTGGCGAGTTTGCCCGCCGAGAGTCTCGTGGCAAATGCAAATCGCCACTACGCTGTTACTCGCGATTTACCAAGCCGACGTGTCATATCGGCGAGAAGTGCGTTTTGAACTAAACTCAACGCTATGCGGCAGCTCATTCTTTTTATCGCCACAGTGCAATCATTCGCACAAACCGGTCCTGCCTATGAATGGGCGAAGCAGATCAACGGCCCCACCGCCGCGACAATGACCGGCTTGGGCGCCGATTCGGCCGGCAACATCTACGTCGCAGGCATATCCGGTGCTCACATCTACCTGACGAAGCTCGATATCAACGGCAATTTGCTTTTCACTAAAACCTTCGGTGGAAGCAAATCTGAGCAACTCAATGCCGTCGCAATCGACGCAACCGGGAATACGTACCTGACCGGACTCACCTTTTCCACCGATTTCCCAACCACGCCGAACGCCTGGCTGCGAACACCTCCGGCGAATAGCCCGATTGACGGCGGTTCATTTGTGATGAAAGTGAATCCCGATGGGGCGATCGGCTATTCCACGTACTTCGCGTCTCCGGTCATCAACCCCAACGCGATTGCGATTGGCTCCGATGGCTCCGCATATCTTGCCGGGTCCGCCGGACCTCCCGACTCACTTCCGGTAACTCCGGGCGCCTACCTAAGCACTTGCGCGTGCGGTTGGATTCCCGCCGGCTTCATAGCCCTTACAACTTACGATACTTTCCTCGCCCGTTTCGATCCGACCGGCTCGAGGCTGATCTTCGCTACCTATCTCGGACTTAGAGCACTGAACAATGGATATCCCATCAACTCGGCCGGTGGCCAGAGCATAGCGGTCGCCGCTAATGGCAACGCATACGTTGCAAATGAAAAGGTCCTGCTGATCGACGCTTCCGGATCGCAGCTCCTCGGCCAGGCTGACCCTAACCTGATTCCGCAATCGATGGCAATCGCTCCCGACGGCTCAGTATATGTCGCGGGCGCGCCCAACCTGCAGAAATTCCAGACCACGAAAGGCGCGCTGATTACTTCGGTGCCGTCAGTCAGCTTACCCGCACAGGGAACAACGGCCGCGGCGGCTATTGTGCGTTTGGACGGCGCGCTGAGTCAGACAGTCTCCGCCACATTTTTCGCGACCCCCTACTCGGCGACGATGCGCGCACTCGCCACTGATACGGCAGGCAACCTCTACGTCGGAGGCTTCACTGTTCCTCGTGGATTGCAGACCGCGCTGCCGCTGGCGCAAGGCTTCGGCCAACCGCGGACGGGATACGCAGGCGAACTCAGTGCGGACCTGAGTTCTCTCCGGTTCTCGAGCTATTTCGGGGACACTGACTATTTCGGGGTCATGGGAATCGCCATTGAGCCCGATGGCAGCCTCGTCCTGGGCGGCGCGACGTCGCAATCCAACACAGTCCCTGCGCCACCCGGGAGCGTCTGGGTGAACAGGATTTCCTTCAGTGATCCCCCACCGGTCCGCGTGGATTCAATCCTGAATGCCGCAAGCATGCTGGCCGATCCAATCGCGCCGGGCGAGACGATTCTGATCAAAGGAGCGGGCTTCGGCGCCGACACGCAGTTGCTCATCAACGGGGAACCGGCGATGTTGATTTCGACGCATTCCACTGTGGTGTCTGCCGTGATCCCGCAAGACCTGCGGGGCGACTCCGCGTGGGTGCGGATACTCTCTCACGGCTCGGCTTCCAACGCTGTCCTGGTGCCGGTTGCGTTCAATTCACCTGCGCTCTTTTCGCAGGACGGCAGCGGTCTCGGCCAGGGCTACATTCTGAATCAGGACGGCACCCGGAACACGCCCACTCACCCGGCCCGCATCGGTGAAAAAATCACGATGTTCGCTGCGGGCGTGGGTCCCCTGACATTTACGGATGGTTATGCCGTGGCATCGACGACGCCAGTTGTCACGATCGATGGTTTTTATTGTCCCGGCGTCGCTGCAAAGTTCGGGCCAGTGGCGGGTTTTCCGGGAGAGATTTATCAGCTCACCGTCTTCGTACCGGACCCGGCGGCGGCGAATCCTAATGACCCGAACCTCGCTGGATTCCATTTCCCGCCGCAGGTGTCTTTGGTGATGCGCATCGGCAGGGGCCAGAGCCAGAACTTCCTGTCGGTTTCGATTGGGCAATAAGGGGATGCGCTGAATCCGGCGGGCCAGCCGAGCGCATTTGCTCGTTCTTCGGCCAGCGTACCGCTCTTCTGTAAACACTACGCCGTTACAAGCGGTCATATGTGCCTTTCGGTTTGTACGACCGGCGCGTTACGGGAGCAGCGCGATACTCTGCGCATGTCAGCGAGATGTTATGCGACCAGCCTACCGAGGATGCTTTGGACCTCATTGCGAACGCGTTGGTTGTATTCCGTGAAATCGTTTTGAGCCGTCACAGGTTCAGTTCCGTTGTTGTAGAGGTGAATGAGACGATCTATCAAGCCATGCAGGAAGTCAAGAATTCGCCCCACTCGTTCGCGGTTGGTATCAGAAACAGTCTGCACGGCCGCCTGATCGTTGGTCATCAGCCGATGCCCGATCACCGCGTCCCTTATAGGTCGATACACGTCTCCGAAATGCTCAGCATAAGGGGCAAGTTCGGCTCTCAAGAAGTCCAAATCGGCAGCGCACGGATGGCTCCCAAGCCTCAGCGATAAAATCGTTGAGCCACTCGGGGTCTTCTCCGCCGCCCTGTCTACGCCTGTTCCTCAGCGATTGTCGCGAGAAAAAACCTCCAGTGATTTACCGCGCGTCGATAATCTTGTGGATCGAGTGAGTGTCGGAACCTCTATCGAAGATTCGCCCCGTCGTCATGAACAGAGCCGTCTGGCAAGTAGATCGGTATCCCTGCCAAAACAGCGGTTCACGATTGAGCGCGCGCAAGATTGCGGCGTCGGTCAACGCGAGTCGGTTCATCTCCTCTGCCGTGTGAAATATCGTGACCGCATCCTCAATTTCTGTCGAGAGCAACTGGAGATCGCTCCTGTATTGAGCCTCAGTGGAAAATGACGTAGGGTCTGCGGGGCCTCGGTCTAATGATACGCAGCGCGAAAGTGGCTCTGCTAAGGCGCGATAAGGTCCCGGCGTGCGACGTCGCGATTCAGTCTCATTAGGCGGCAGATGGTGTTCCTCACTAGCGCACGGGCTCAAACAGAATCTTAGCTGCCGTCGTCTGTTGGATGGCTGGGGATCCGGCGAAGCTGAACGTACTTTCCAGACGGAATCCGAACGGAGTCCGGGATGAACTCGAACACCATCGGAGCGTAGCGACGCTGGCCTTTCGAGTGTCCAAGAAGTGTTCGGATTCGTTAAGATAACCCTTTCCGAAGCGAAGGGGGATGCAGCGTGAAAGGGGTGCGGGGAAAGGGGCGCAGCTCTTGTCCCCCGTTCAGCACGTAGAGGTCTCGCGGAGCCCACCTATGACTTCGCGGATTGACTGCACGTAGCCCCCACTACAGGCGTCATCCCCTATATAGCGTCATGAAACAGAGCGTCATGAAACCGAATCGCAGCCCCGGCCCGCTGGCACTTCCGGCAGGCGTTGCCTTTTGTCAGTTTGCACCTTTGAAGTTTCTGGCCAACGCATGAAAAAGCTGCTGTTGTTTCTCGCGTTCCTCAGTTTTCAAGGGACCATCTTATATGGCCAGACGTTGAGCGGCGTATGGCAGGGCGTGCTGAAAAGGCCGGGCGCTCCAAGCGGGGAACAGCGAATCGTGATCAAGCTTTCTACCACTGAAGCGGGCAAACTGGCCGCGACAATGTACTTCGTCAATGTGGCAGGCAGCACACTCGTTCCATCGAGCGCGGTGACGGCGAGCGACGCCGGTATCAAAATGTCGTTCGAGCGGATAAACGGCAGTTGGGAAGGGCGGCTCAGCTCTGATGGCAAGACGCTGGATGGCACCTGGACGCAGGATGAGGCAAGGCCTCTGGTGCTGATCCGCGCGACAGCCGAGACGGCCTGGGCCATCCCCGATCCGCCGGCCCCGCGGCGGATGATGGATCCGAAGGCGGTGCCGGGGGTCGAAGTGGCAACGATCAAGCCGTCGAATTCCGACAAGCCGGGTTACAGAATTGGTGTGAATCCGAGCGGCACCATCACGCTGAATGGCACACTTCTTTATTTGCTCAAGTTCGCCTATGACTTGCATTCGAACCAGGTGGTCGGGGCGCCAGCCTGGGCCGACGCCGACAAATTCGACATTACCGCCAAACCGGATCAACCCGGCTTTCCGAGCGTCAAGCAGGTGCAATCAGTGCTGCAGAAGCTGCTGGCAGAGCGTTTCGGCCTTGCCTTTCACAAGGAGAAGAGGGACCTTTCGGCTTACACAATCACGGTGGCGAAAGGCGGGGTAAAGGTCAAAGAGGATGTGGGCGCGCCGGTTCCGAGTTTCGGTGGGCCTCCGAGCGGCTCCGTGGTTCGCAACGCGACGATCGCCGAGTTTGCTGCCTTTCTCTTGTTGCCTTTGATGGATGAGCCAGTGGTCGACGAGACTGGCTTCGGCGACACGCGTTACAGCTTCGTTCTGAAGTTCACACCCGATCAGGGGATGCTTCCGCCCGGCGCAGGCCCAACTCCACAGTCTCCTGCACTGGATGCGGATGCGCCGCCGGATATCTATGCTGCGATGGAGCAACAGCTTGGCCTGCACATTCAGAAGACCAAAGCTCAGGTAAATGTGATGGTGATCGATAAGGTTTCGAAGCCGTCGGAGAACTGAGACCGGCCGTTCGAACCGCTCACCCGAAGCTATGACTAGTGTCCTGAGTTAGAAATTCGTTCACAAAGTCTCTGAATCTTGCCGAGGATGAGTTCGGCGTCCGCGGTCCAGAGGAAGGGCTTCGGGTTTTCGTTATTGTGATTGACGTAATCCTGAATGGCTTTTTCGAGAGTCTGTACGCTGGTGAATGATCCACGGCGGATGCGCTTGTCCGTAATCTCCGCAAACCACCGTTCCACCTGGTTCACCCATGACCCGCTGGTCGGGGTGAAGTGTAACTGATAACGCGGATGGCGGGCGAACCAGCGGACGACGCTCGGTGTTTTATGGGTTCCGTAATTGTCCATCACCAGATGGATTTCGCCGGCATCGGCTGGAACGGCGGCATCCACCATCCGCATGAACTTTAGAAACTCCTGGTGGCGATGGCGGCGGTGACACTTGCCGATTACTTTGCCGGTCGCAATGTCCAGCGCGGCGAACAGCGACGTGGTGCCGTGCCTTTCATAATCGTTGGTTCGCTGTTCCGGCAGACCGGGGCGGAGAGGCAGAATCGGCTGCGTACGGTCGAGAGCCTGAACCTGCGATTTCTCATCCACGCACAGCACAATGGCATGTTCCGGCGGATTCAGGTACAGACCCACGATGTCCCGCACTTTTTCCACCAGCCAGGGATCGGTGGACAGCTTGAATGTCTCGGTGCGGTGAGGTTGCAGGCCGAAGCTGCGCCAGATTCGAACCACCGCACTCTGGCTCAGCCCGACATCCTTCGCCAGTGAGCGGGTGCTCCACTGGGTGGCCGCTGCCGGCATACTCTCCAGAGTTCGCGTGACGGCCTCTTCCACCTTTTCGTCTGTAATCCTGCGCGGCGTGCCTGGACGGGAATCGTCCGCCAGTCCCTTCATGCCGTGCAGCCTGTAACGCTCTCTCCACTTCCCAACCGTGGACCCGGTCACGCCTAATTGCTGCGCGATTTCCTGATTGCTCAGACCTTCGGCGGCACGAAGTATTATCTTTGACCGAATCGCCACCCGCTGCGCCGTCTTGGGCCTGCGCGCCAGGAGAGTCAACTTCTCTCGATCAGCCGGATCCACAATCAACCGTTGCTTTGGTCGTCCTGTTCTCACGCCGCCTCCGGATTATCCCAGACCCAGGATAGGCGAAGCCGGTTACTTTTGCAATGAATTTCTAACTCAGGACACTAGCTTGAGGTGCAGTTTTGTAGCGGTTCCGGGGAGCGTAGCGACTTTTGGTTCCTGATCGGATACTCTCCTGGGTCAGGGTTATCGAGCGATTCTTCCGCTTTACTTCTTCCTTCTCGCCTTTCTTCCTTTCTTCTTTCTTCTGCGGTTCTGGTGGTTCTCCTGCTTCGCGTTGTTTGGCCTCGGCGAGGGTGATGTCGGGGTTGTCTTCGCATACTTCGCGAAGCGGGGAAGCGGGGGTCGAAGCGTTCATCTCTTCGAGACGTCGCTGGTCCATCGCGAGGTTCTCGGGCTTGCGCCTCCGGTTGGAGTAGGACTTGATGCGGACTTCTGACTGGTAGCGGTCGACAGCACAGCCATTCGAAGTGACGGAGGAGTCCATCAGCGCTGCCACAATATGTGACCGGATTCCAGCGGCACGGCAACTCCGGCATGTTGAGAAATAATTCGCGCCGTATAGTCATTCGCGGGGCGGGTCGCCGCCACCTGCGCCGAATAGATTAGTACGCCCGAGGATGCTGCATCGGACTGGGTTGCAGTCATCTCAACAACCCTTTCACTGCCCTGAAGCGGGTCAGCGTAGAGTTCGACTTTCAGGTCATGGGGCCGGAGGTCGCCCGGGAAGACTTGTACCTGAAAGAAGTGCCGGTCATCGTGGGTTTCGATGTTGACCGGTCCGAAGCGAACCGTAGGCCAATGCCGAGCTACGTCCCGCTGCCATTCAAGCAAACTGACGCCGAGCGCGCCGTCACTCGCGGCCCGCTTGCGGTAAACAGAAGCCGCTGGAAGATAGTGTTTCTCCGTATATTCGCGGATGGCACGGCTGGCAGAAAACTCCGGAGTGAGGCGAGCCATGCTCTCGCGGATACGCCCGAGCCACCTCGACGGCATGCCGTTTTCGTCTCTTTCATAGAATTCCGGGATTACTTCACGCTCGAGGACACCGTACATCGCCTCGGCCTCTATGGCATTCCACGCGGGATCGTCGTCATGTTCCGCGCTGTCGCCAATAGCCCAGCCTATGTCCGGCGAATAAGCCTCCGCCCACCAACCATCAAGTTCAGAAAGGTTTAAACCGCCGTTGACCAGAACTTTCATCCCGCTGGTTCCGCAAGCTTCCCATGGGCGTTGCGGGGTGTTGATCCACAGATCGACTCCCTGGACCAGTTCCTGTGTCATCATCATGTCGTAGTCGCTCAGGAAGACAACACGACCGCGAACCTCCGGACGGTTGATAAAGTCATTCCACTGTTTAATGAGTTCCTGTCCAGCCCAATCCTGGGGATGAGCTTTTCCGGCCAGAATCAACTGAACCGGCCGCAGCGGATCGGAAAGGAGGCGGAGCAGTCGTTCGGGATTCTGCAGCAGCAAATTGGGACGCTTATAAGTGGCGAAGCGGCGCGCAAATCCCAATGTCAGCGCGTTTTCTTTGAAAGGGCCCGCGGCGGTTAGCGGGTTTTCATGTTCAAATCCAGCCTGACGCGCATGCCGCTTGCGCAGACTATCGATCAACTGCTTTCGGGCTTCAGTTCGCATTTGCCACAATTGAGCGTCGGCCAGGTGGCGGAAGTCATCTTCGATCGAACATTCCTCGCGCCAGCGCTTCTTTCCACAAGCGGTCGTCCAGAGTAAATCCGCGGGAAGAGAGTCCCAGGTAGGCATATGAACGCCATTGGTGACAGACGTTATGGGCACGTCGTCCTCCGGCCATCGCGGGAAAAGTGGCTGGAAGATATGCCTGCTTACCTGTCCGTGGAGCTTGCTCACTCCATTGATCTGGCTGCTGCACCGAACCGCGAGCCAGGCCATATTGAAGAATTCCGAAGTATCGCCTGGATTCTCCCTGCCCCTGGCCAGCAGATCATCCAGCGAAATGCCTAATTCATCCGTTGCATAGTGACTGAGATACTTGCCGATCAGTGCCGGCGCGAAGCGGTCAAAACCCGCAGTTACCGCGGTATGGGTCGTGAAGACATTTCCCGCCCTTGTCACATTTAGTGCAAGATCGAGGGGTTGTTTGTGATCCTCCATGTAGTAGCGCGCCCTTTCGAGTACGGCGAACGCGGCATGCCCTTCATTGAGATGGCACACCTCAGGCTGCAGACCTAACAATCGGAGTAATCGCCAACCTCCGATACCGAGAACGATCTCCTGCCGGAGTCGCATTTCAGCATCGCCGCCGTAAAGCTCGCTCGTAATCCCGCGATGAGTAGCAGAGTTGGCGAAATCGTTGGTATCGAGCAGGTAGAGTTTCGTACGCCCCACAGATGCCTCCCAGCAGCGAAGCCAGATCTTCGAGCCAGGCATCTGGATTTGAAACCGTAACCATTCACCATTCGGCTTCCGCAGGGGCTGGATAGGCAGTTGGCCTGGGTCGTTCACAGGATAGAGTGCCTGCTGCCGTCCCTCCGAATCGAATTCCTGCCGAAAATATCCCTGACCGTAGAGCAAGCCGACTCCGACAACGGGAACTCCAAGGTCGCTGGCCGCCTTCATCTGATCGCCCGCAACATTGCCGAGGCCGCCTGAGTAGATGGGCAGCGCTTCGCTCAGCATGAACTCCATGCTGAAGTAGGCGGCGACGGTGAGTGCGGCATCCGGATGCTTTTTCTGAAACCAGGCATCGGCGCTATACGATTCCCGATTCCCGCGAAGCACGTCTAGCAGACGCTGATGGAACTGTGGCTCGGCCAGCGCAGCGGCCAGCGTGACTTTGGAAACCGTCTGGAGGATAATCCATGGATTTTGGGTGGCAAACCAAAGTTCCGCATCGAGCCGCTGCCACAATTCGTCCGCGGCATGGTTCCATGACCAATGCAGATTGAGAGCTAATTCGTTCAGCGCATCGGCTCCAGCGATATCTGGCGGCCCCGTCGCTGCTTGCAAAACACTCAACGCTTTTCCTCTGACGTGTTTGCATTTCCCTGCGCTGCGGGCCAATGCCAATTCGTGATTTCCGGTTTGTCGGCACCGTTGGTGTAGGCGTAGTTAATGCTTTCGATAATCTGCCCCTTCAGCCATTCCTTGAGCTGCGCGCCCGGTCCCTGAAGTTTTGAAACGCGATCGATAACGTCTATCGCCAGATTGAACCGGTCGACCTGGTTGCGGATGGCGAGTTCCAGAGGCGTGTTGATGTTGCCTTTTTCCTTGTAGCCGCGCACATGGATGTTCGCGTGGTTCGTTCTGCGATACGTGAACTTGTGGATCAACCACGGATATCCATGGAAGTTGAAGACTACCGGCTTATCAGCGGTAAACAGGGAGTCGAAGTCGCGATCCGAGAGGCCGTGGGGATGTTCCGTCTCCGGTTGGAGGCGATACAGATCGACCACATTAACGAAGCGAATCCTGAGATCGGGGAAACTCTGCCGAAGGATGGCGACCGCAGCAAGGGCTTCCCGTGTCAAAATATCGCCTGCACTCGCTACCACAACATCCGGCTCTGTCCCCGCGTCGCTGCTGGCCCACTCCCAGATACCGATCCCTTTTGTGCAATGGATGATTGCGGCATCCATATCCAGATAGACGAGATGAGGTTGCTTGTCCGAAACGATGACATTTACGTAGTCCTGACTGCGCAGGCAATGATCGGCCACGCTGAGTAGGCAGTTTGCGTCAGGCGGAAGGTAGATGCGAGTGACAGACGCGCTCTTATTGCTGACGACGTCCAGAAAGCCCGGGTCCTCGTGGGTGAAGCCGTTGTGATCCTGCCGCCAGACAAGAGAAGTGATCAGAAGATTGAGCGACGAAATGGATGATCGCCAGTGAATCTCCAGCTTGGACTTTTCAAGCCACTTGGCAAACTGGTTGTACATCGAATCGATGATATGGACGAAGGCTTCATAGGTGTTGAAGATCCCGTGCCGGCCGGTCAGAAGATAGCCCTCCAGCCAACCCTCCAGTGTGTGTTCGCTGAGCATCTCCATCACGCGACCGTCCGGGGCTATGTCGGTACCGTCCGCATCTTCCGGCTTGATAGTCGCAAGCCAGGTCTTCAGACTCGCCTCGTAAACGTCCTGCAGGCGGTTTGACGCGTTCTCGTCAGGACTGAACAGGCGAAAGCTGGTCATATTGCGACGCATTACATCGCGCAGATATTTGCCGAGCGTCTCGGTCGGTGAGATCTCCTTCGTTCCAGGCTGATCTATTGAGATGGCATAGTCGCGGAAATCCGGAAGGTCAAGCGCCTTTCGCAGCTTGCCGCCGTTGGCGTGCAGATTTGCGCTCATGCGTCGATTTCCATCGGGAGCAAGAGCCCTGAGTTCAGGAATCAGCGTGCCGCGCTCATCGAAGAGCTCATCTGGCCGGTAGCTTCGCATCCACTGCTCGACGATTCGCAGGTGTTCGGGATTGGCTTTGACGTCCAGGACCGGCACCTGGTGGGCGCGCCAGAAGCCTTCGACCTTGTGTCCATCGACTTCCCTTGGTCCGGTCCACCCTTTTGGGGAACGCAGGATGATCATCGGCCAGCGAGGCCTGTCCGGGTTGCCTGACCCTCTTGCTTCCTGTTGGATGGCCCGGATCTGCTGAATGCACATCTCCACGGTTTCGGCCATTTTTGGATGCATCAACGCGGGATCGTCGCCCTCGACAACATAGGGTGTCCAGCCGTAGCCCTTGAAGAGGTCTTCGAGTTCCTCCGGGGAGATGCGCGACAGCAGCGTCGGGTTGGCGATCTTATACCCATTCAGATGGAGGATCGGCAGGACCGCGCCGTCCCGTATTGGGTTCAGAAACTTGTTGGAATGCCATGAGGTTGCGAGCGGTCCAGTCTCGGCCTCGCCATCCCCAACGACGACGCTGACTATCAAATCGGGGTTGTCGAACGCGGCGCCGAACGCGTGCGAGATGCTGTAGCCCAGTTCGCCACCTTCGTGAATCGACCCTGGAACCTCAGGAGTGCAATGGCTACCCAGTTGTCCTGGGAATGAGAAGGCGCGGAAAAGCCTCAGCAGACCCGCTTCGTCCTGACTCTTCTCCGGGTAGATTTCCGAATACGCGCCTTCGAGATAGCAGTTCGAGAGCACGGCTGGCGCGCCGTGGCCCGGACCGGAGATGTAGATCATGTCCAGGTCGTACTTACGGATGACTCGGTTCAGGTGAACCCATATAAAAGTCTGGCCGGGATCCGAGCCCCAATGTCCGAGCAACCGATTCTTGAAGTGTTCAGGGCGAAGCGGCTCTTTCAGCAGGGGATTGTCACGGAGATAGATCATCCCCGCGCAGAGATAGTTGCAGGCACGCCAGTAGGCGTCAATTTTGTGAAGCTCGTCGGCAGTTAAAACCCCGGCGGTTACTGATTGCAATTCGTCTTTATATAGTGTCGGCATTATCGTTCTTCCTCATTACTTCAGCGGGGTCTGACGGAGAGCAACTGACGTCACGACGTTCGGAACAATGCCCCGCCGCCTGCCGTCATTTCCATTGCCAGCGCACCCCGGAATGTGACTCGTATCGCTCCCGCCGCAACGCTTGCGCCGCCCGCGCGTGCGGCCAGCCCGCCCAGGATCGTAGGGAACACCTAGCGAGTTTGCAGAAATTGCGCAAGGTTGTCCGCCGCCTGCCCGACTGCTCGCGCCAGACTGAGTTTCGCGACGTTGTGCGCGAACACGCTGTTGATATAGTCCAATTCCGCGCCTGCAACGGACTCCTGGGACTGTACTACCTCAACGTTGTCGGTCACTCCGGCGTCGTACCTCTGGCGGGTCAACCCAAGATTCTCTTTTGTCACCTGGAGATTTTCCGTGGCCACCTCCACTTGGGTCCTGGCCGCCTCCAGATCAAGAAATGCTTTCCGGACATCGCTCTCTATCAGCCCGCGCAAATCCTCCAGTTCTGCCTTCCGCTGCGCCACGGCCGCGCCTGCCTGCTGGATCTCGCCCTCAATGCGGCCGCTCTGCCAAATCGGAAACTTCAGGCTTCCAACCACTGAAAATGTTCCGTGAGCCTGCGACGGGTTCGTCCCGATGGCGCCATAGTCGGCGCTAAGCGAGAGGGAGGGAAGACGCTCGGCGCGCGCGGCTGATTTCGAACGCTCGGCAGCCGCGACCTGGGCTTCTGCCGCCTTCAGATCGGAGCGCCGGCTGAAGGCTTGCTTCAGCGCGTCTTCGATCGTTATGGCGGGCGACGCCGCGAACGGAACCTCGTCGACGATGTCGTACCGATCGTTGGGCGGCAGGCCGGTCATCCGCGCCAGGTTGATCTTTTGTTTCGCCAGATCGTTTTGGAGCGACGCCTGGCGCTGCTGCTGGGCCAGCATTTGAATGCGGCTGCGATTTACATCGATTTGCGCGACCAGGCCGACACTGCGCTGCTGCGAGGTCTGCTGATAGAGCGCGTTGGCCGTCCCCAGTTGAGCGCGGGCGGAATTCACTCTGGCGGCTGCTGCTATCACCTGGAGATAGGCTCCGCCGACGGCAAGAACCACGAGATCTCTCGCGTCCTGCGCTGACAGTTCGGTGGCGCGTAGATTGTCCTTGGCCGCACGGTAGTTGTTTAATGCCGTCATGTCCACAACTGTCTGCGTTAAGGTTGCTCTCAAGTCGAAATAATTGAAGGGACCGACGATAGAGGGAATCGAGAATCCGAGGGACGGAGGAATGTTGAAGTGCAGACCAGTCGCCGCCAGGTTGAGTTTTTCGACCGTTTCCGAAAGACTCCCGTTCACGTTCGGCAGTAAGGCGCTTCGCGCCACCCTGCCCTGACCACGGGCTTGCTGAACGGCTTGCGCGACACCGACGGCTCCGAGGTTGTATTGCAGACCCCGCTCGACAGCGTCGCGGAAAGAAAGCCGGCCGGAAAAGGCGGTCTTGCCTTCGGTGCTCCCGGCATAAGGCCCTTGCACTTGAACCGTTGCGTTGATCGTATTCACGCTGGTTGTGGTCCCCGGCACGGGCGACGCCGTGGCGCTAACCGACCCGCTCTGCCCCGTGCGGCCGGAGAGAGGCTCCTGGTTGGCGCGCGTGGTTTGCGCAAACGAACAGGTTGCGACACTTACAGCAGCAAGGAACATTACGCCAGGCCCGCGAATTGTATTGATCACTCGTTCTTCCGCCATTCTGTTTTTCACATCGCCCTTTCAGCTCTAGCTGAGCTGCTTTCGAAAACGCCACACGCTCAGCGAGCCCAGCACCAGCGTGATGGCGAGCAGACCCAGGAAATTGGGCCAGAGATCCGCAAATCCGCTGCCCTTAAGCATGCTCGCGCGGGCAATGACTGCAAAGTGGTGGATCGGGTTCACAACCGTGAACGGCTGTAACCACGCGGGCATTGCCTCCACCGGATTCAGAGCGCCGGCCGTCGAATTGAGTGGAGGATTGATAAAAAAGGTCATCAACTGGGCCTGCCCGGCTGACTTGGCGAAGGTCGCGTTTACCGTGCCGATGCTGATGCCCGATAGTATGCACAGCGCGGTGGCCGGGAGCAGCAGCAAAAGCTTGCCATGGAAGGGCACGCCAAAAACGAACCGCATTGCCGCCATCATCATGATCGACGTCAGGCACAGCACGACAAACAACGGGGTAACCTTCGCGATAATGATTTGGGAGGTACTTGCCGGCGACATGAGCAACTGCTCCATGGTGCCGGCCTCTCGTTCTTTCACCATTGCCGCGGACGCGACCAGGGAGCTATTCAGAATCAATAACAGCCCAAAAACGCCCGTGACGATGAACCACGAATCCTTCAATCCGGGGTTGTAAAGATACGCCGGGTGTATTTCCGTCTTCCCTTGGATGCTGACATACTGCGCGCCTGTCGGCTTGAAGCTGGCATGCAGTCCCCCGGCCCGGAGTCCGGCGTTGTAGGACTGAATCACTCCTTCCGCGTAGCCTTGGCTGATGGCCGCCATGTTTGCGTTCATGGCGTTCAGGATGAACTGCACCGTAGTCGTATGGCCCCGCTGCAACTTCCTGTCGTAGTCGTATGGAATGACCACTCCGGCGTCCACCTCGCCGCGGTTGATTGCGTCACCAAGCCGGTCGACGGAAACGTAGTAGCTGACTAACCGGAAACTCTTGCTCTTGCTGAGTGTGGCGACCAGTTCCCGACTGTTTTCCGTTCGGCTGTCATCCACCGCCCCGAGATTGATGTTAGTCACGGTGGCGCTCAGAGCGAAGCCCAGTAACAACAACTGCAGCGTCGGAGGAACAATCAAAGACACAGCCATGCGGCGGTCGCGCCGGACCTGGTCGAACTCCTTGCGGATGAGCGCGCGCAGCCGATGGTTGAAAAGTTGAGCCATGGTTTCAGGTCGCAAGCTGCATGCGGCGCATGGTGAGCCACGCGATCGCGTAAAAACTCAGGCCGATGAATCCGATAATTGCGACTTTGAACCAGGTGGCCGGCCAACCCCCGCCTTGCAACAGCGCGTCGCGAACGATCTCGATGTAATACCGGCCCCAAACGAAGTACGAGATCCAACGAAGTGCCGCGGGGATATTCGCGATCGGAAATATCAGACCCGATAACAGGAACACCAGTAGAAAACCGCCGAAAGTAACCGCTTGAATCGCGGCTACCTGATTCGGAATCGCCGCTCCGACCATGATTCCAAACGAGGCAACGCAGAAGGCGTACAGCAGGGTACTAACGATGAACGGAGTCGGGTCCCCCGCAAAAGTCAGGCCGTAGTATGTGAACAGCAGGATGAGCATCAGCAGACATTCCGCGATGGCGACGGCCATGAACGCTGCGATTTTTCCGAGCAGGAACTCATGAGCCGAGATGCTGGAAACATAAACCTGGAGAATAGTCTTCTGTTCGGCTTCCTTCGCCATGGCCAGCGACGCCAATAAGGGCGGAAACATGGACAGCCCGAGAACGAAGATGCCCGGCGCAAAAAACTTCCTGGAGGAACGGCCAGGGTTGTACCAGAGCCGGATCGCTGCCTGCACCGGGTCGGCGTGAGACGAGCCGGCTGTTTTGTGGAAAGCACGCTCAATCTGCCCCGAATAACCAGCGATCAGTTTGGCCGTGTTGGCGTCGGAAGCGTCCACGAGCAACTGCAGAGGTGAATCGATGCCGCGCGCCATGTCCCGGCCAAAATGCTCCGGTATGATCAATGCCGCGTGAGCCACGCTCGATCTAAGGGCCTGTTCCGGCTGCTTGTTCACGGGCCACGCCACGACATGAAACGTAATGGAGCCGCGGAAGGCATCGATAAAATTGCGCGAGGCCGCCGAATCGTCCAGATCCTGGACAATAATGGGCAAGTCGCTCACCGTTAGTGAAAGCGCCGCGGACATGAGCAGGAGCAGCACCAGCGGGAGGACGAGCACCATTGAGAGTGTGCGCCGATCCCGAATAATCTGAGTCAGCTCTTTGCGGCTTTGCGCGAATATGCGCCTCAATTTATTTCTCCTCGTCTTCAGAGGCCGCGACTTTGCCTTCTTGCCGCGCCTTTTCTATGACACTAATGAACGCGTCTTCCATGGAGAACCGGCCTTCCCGTATCTGAATGACGCGAATGCCATTCGATTGCAGTTTTTCCTTCGTGGACTTCTCGCCACTCGCCGCATCTTCATCGGTAACCACATGCAGCCGATCCCCAAACAGCGAGATGCGCCAGGGTTCCGTATCGTTCCTGAGTAGATCCGCCGCTTTTTGCGGTTGGTCGACAACAACCTCTAACAGATGGCCTTTTTGCCGGGCCTTGACTTCGGTCGGACTCCCCTCGGCTACCAGTTCGCCTGCCGCCATCAAGCCGAGGCGATTACATTGCTCCGATTCCTCCAGGTAATGGGTGGTCACCAGAATGGCGGTGCCCGCGTCGGCCAGCCGATTGATCATCGTCCAAAACGCGCGCCTTGCCAGAGGATCTACTCCGGAAGTTGGTTCGTCAAGAAACAGGACGCTCGGTTCGTGCAGAATTGCCGCGCCGAACGCCACGCGCTGTTTCCACCCGCCCGGAAGACTTCCCGTCACCTGGTCCTGCTTGCCCTCCAGTCCGGAAAACGACAGAACCCACCGAATTTTCTCGGTGCGTTCATGCTCGGGTACGCCGTAAACGCCGGCGAAGAAATTCAGATTTTCGTTGATGGAAAGGTCGTCGTATAAGGAGAATTTCTGCGACATGTAGCCGACCCGTTGGCGCGCGGCTCCCGTTCGCATGTCGCTCTCGCCGTTTAGTTCCACATTCCCGTGCGTCGGATCCAGAAGCCCGCATAGCATCCGGATGGCGGTGGTCTTCCCGGCGCCGTTGGCTCCCAGCAAACCGTATATCTCCCCATATCGAATCTGCAGGTTCAGGTTCTTTACGGCCGTGAACTTCCCGAACTCCCGCCTCAGGTTAGTGGCGCCGATCGCGACCTTGCCGCGCACATCCTGACGGGAGCGATGCTCTGGAAACGGCGTTTGGTCGGCCACTTGCCCCAGGCTACGGAGTTTGGCGACAAACACGTTCTCCAATGTCGGCTCGTCCTCCCGCACTTCACCGATCGTAAGGCCCGCCGGTTTTAGCTTCTCTTCCGCAATGCGTTTCGCCGCGTCCGGGTTATGCACCAGCAGGTCCAGCCGATCGCCGAAGCGCTGGACATCCAGGATTTCCTCGTCCGCGCCCCCCAACTTGCCAAGAAGGGATTCGGCCTTGGCCAGATTCTCCATCCGCAATTCCAGCCGCTTTGCGTGCAACCCTCCGCGCAATTCCGCGGGAGTGCCCACTTCCTGAATCTTTCCCTGATACATCAGCGCCACGCGGTGGCATCGCTCGGCTTCATCCATATAGGGCGTCGCGACAAGGATCGTGAGTCCGTCCGCCGCCAGGTGAGCGAGCGTGTCCCAGAATTCACGCCGCGATACCGGGTCGACGCCGGTCGTCGGCTCGTCCAGCAACAGTACCCGCGGCTGGGGAACCAGCGCACAGGTGAGCGCCACTTTTTGCTTCATCCCGCCGCTCAACTTCCCGGCCAACCGATCCGAGAAGCGGTTCATATCGAACATCTGCAGGTAGTGACCGCCTCGCTCGGCGATGTCGTGAGGATCGACGCGGCGCAGGTCGCTGATGTAGCGGATGTTCTCCAGAACCGTAAGATCCGGATAAAGGCTGAATGCCTGGGTGAGGTAGCCGGTTTCGGAGCGCGCGGCGCGCGCGGGCCGGCCAAAAATCTCCGCGACGCCGCCACTGGCTTCCATCACCCCGGCCAGAATTTGGAACGTCGAGGTCTTGCCGGCTCCGTCCGGCCCGATCAAGCCGAAGATCTCGCCATCGCCGACATCTAAGTCGATGCCGCGAACCGCTTCCACGGCGCCGTAGTGCTTCGAGAGCCGGCTCGCGCGGATGGCCGTCTGCTTCGGCGCACTGCCACCCTGAACCCCCGGGGCTGCTGTTTCCTGATCCGCTTGCGTCATTTTCTTCTACTGGCTTCGGGCCATGTATCGCCCTGTGTGAGAATTTCGCCATCCACGGGCATGCCCGGTTTCGCAAGTCCGATAGCGCCTTTCAATTGCAACTTGACGCCAAACACCTGCATCACTCTTTCGTCCTGAAAGTAGGTGTTTTCAGGCGTGAACGTGGCCTGAGGATCGATGCGGGATACCACAGCATCGACGGGCTGCTTCGTATTGGAATCCAGATACACGTGCACCGGCTGTCCGATCTTCACCTTGCCGATTTGACCTTCCGGCACGAAGCCGCGCAGGTAAACCTTGCTGAGATCCACCATCGTGATCAAGGCAGTGCCCGCAACAACGACTTCTCCCGGCTCCGCCGCCCGGGTCAAAACGATGCCGCTGAAGGGAGCCAGAACCACCAGGTCCTGCTGGTTTGCCTGGGCCTCGGTCAATTGCCTGCGAGCTTGCGTGGTACTTGCCTGGGCGCTCGCAAACTCTGACTGCTGCTCTATGATCTGCCTCCGGGTGATCGAGACTTGTTCCGCGCGGATGCCGGGATTGTCGAGGTTGGCCCGGGCTGTCGTTAATGCGCCTTTAGCAGCTTCAACCCGGCGGCTGGTAGCCGTCACCACTGCCGTTTGAGAATCAGCCGTCGCAATCATCTGTTTCGCCTGACGCTCGGAGGCTGCTCCCGTCCCCGCGAGTTTTGTATAGGCGTCCCGGTCGAACGCCGCGATCCGATAGGACGCCCGCTGCTGCGCCAAATCGGCCTCAGCTGCCGCTACCTCTGCTTCGGCCTGCTTTACACGCCCCTCCGCGTCTACTTTCGACTGTGCCGTTTGAAGCTGATTCTGCTGCAACTGTTGTTGCAAAACAGCAATCTGAGCCAGAGCCGATTTGCTCTTGCCCTCCATGATCGAAACCCCAGCCTGCGCCTGCTCCTGGCGTGCGCGGACCTGCTCGTCGCTCAATATCGCGATGACCTCGCCGGCTTTTACCGCGTCTCCTTCGCGGAATCGGATTTCGAGAATGCGCGCAGTGGTTTTGGCCGCGATCGCGGAGTCATCGCCTTCAATCCGGCCGCTCAGGGTCACAATGCTGTCGGGGAGCTTTGGCTTGGCAAAGAATACTCTCCACACGATGTATCCACTGACCGCAAGCGCGACGACAACCACAGATGCCAAAACGATCGTGCGGCGGGACTGTGAGACGTTTTTCGGCTGCTCGGCCCCGGAATCGGGCGATTTCCGTTCATTCTTTTGGCCGGGGGCATCGGCGGGCGTCGGTTGTTGGGTGTTTTGCTCGGTCTGCCTGCCGCCGCCATTGTCAGCCTGGACTGAGTTCGCGGCCTGTTGACCATCGGTTTTGTCATTCGTGTCGATTGCGACCTGTTCGCCGTTCGTGTCCGTTTTAACCAGTTTCATTCCCGGTTTCTCCTGCCTGCGGCTTTCGCCGCTTGCTGTTGCATGCTGCGCGCCTGCCGAAGGTATGCGAGCGAAAAGTCGGTGATGTGGTCGGCGATCCGGTCGAGGTTCTCGGGCGTCATCTTCATATCCCGACAGAGGCGGACCATGACCGGACCGGCCAGGACGTAAACAATGACCTGGCCCATGATGCTGTGCGCACAAAGACGGGTCCGTTCGTCAGCGGTCGGCAACCCTGTCAATGCGGCAACGATTTCGTCCAGTTGGTTGTACAGTGGCCGAAGAACGTTATCGACGACCTTTTTCATCGCTGGCGTGGGTTGCGCGATTTCATGCGCAAGGATTCTAAACAGCCAGCCATTCTCGTCGCCTGTGGCGATGCCGCGAAGCCTTGCTTTGATTGCTTCGCGCAAGATGGTGTCGGGCGGTCCCTTTTTGTTGAACGCCGCGCCGACCGCATCCATTCGAGCCACGCTGACCAGGCGCTGCAACATCTGTGCATACAATTCCAGCTTGTCTCCGAAGTGATAATTCACGAGCGCGCCATTTACATTTGCGCGTGCGCAAATCCCGCGAACCGTAGCCCGGTGATATCCGACCTCGGCAAATACCTCTCCGGCGGCGTCCAGCAGTTTCGTCCTCGTGGCCTCGGCCGCAGTCTCGCTCGTGAGTCCTCTGGCGCTTTTTTTCGTCCGTGTGGTTCGGCCCGCCATTTTGAGCAATGGTTTAAAGCATTTGTTTAACCAGACGGTATCCTCGCGGATCTATTGGAGTATTGAGATGCAGACGAAGCCGGCTCGCGCCCACTGAGCGTCAGATGACCAAATGCGGGCACGCAGAGATAGGCGAAGGGGAGATCGAGAGTTCCCGGCCTTCGACAGCTCGGGGCGGCCGTCCTCTCGCGCCGCGATTGTAGCCGCTGGTTACCATCGACGTACCCAACGACGCGACGGCTCCGACAAGAGACCCGGCAACGGCCGCGAGCTCAACATGGACTTGAATGTGAATCGCTCACGATTTTGATGCGCTGCGGCACGCAGTGCAGGCCGGAGAAGGGACTTGCTTTTCGACGCCGCAGGCCCCGTTGCTCCAAAGGTTCGCGATTACCGGGGAGGATGCGCCATCTTCGTGTCTTGCTAACTCCGCACATCTGGACAATCGCCACCGCTACTTCCTGGAATTCGTCTCCACAAGCACTATGGCCACCCCGTCCCATTCCGGCTTTCCGGCCTCAACCGGTGGCGTACTACCAAGCGCCACCACGCCGATATCGCTATGTCGCAGGTGATAGCGCGCCTCAAGGTAGCGCCGGACTTGATCGGCGCGCTGCTGGCAGGCGTCGAATCGCTCGGCGGGCGAACCGGCGCCAGCATAGCCTTCCACCACGATTAGATGTCCCGCCAACCTGTTGAGTTGAGGAGTCACCGCGATATCGACCTGACGGCGTCCCTGGGGCGTCAACTGATCCTTGCCGTTCGGTCCGGGAGCGACCAGGCCAACCGCGGAAATCCACATCCGCGATGCGGGTACCTTATGTTGTGCCACCGCAGTGCGATAGTCCGCAGGCGCGATCTGGTCGGTACTGAAGAAGCCCCGTTTCTTAAAGAACCCGCGGAGAAGGAAGTTGTGTTTCAACGCTTCCGTGTCGTCCGCAAGATTCGCGCTCGTGCGATTGAAGTTGGAAAGCGTCTGGCGAATGTTCGACGCCGCATCTTCGCCCATCGTGTCTTCGGCCAGCGCCTCCCGCACAGAGGAATTCAATTGCCCGGTCATGGCCTGCGCATTTGCCAGCGTCGCCTGTGTCTTCTCAGCCAAACCCCGCGATTGGAAATCCCCGATCAAGTGGTTGGCGCGGTCCGCCGCGTCACTGGCCTTCACGGACGTCCGCTGCAGATTCCCGATGGTGACTTGCAGTTGACGCCGGGTCTCTTCGTCGCGCAGAAGTAAACCTCCTGGACCCTTGCCCGCGTTGAGGTCCGTCGCCAGCGTATCGATGTTGCCTGTGATGGCGCTGGCGTCGCGGGCGATCTTCAGGACGGTCGGAGTGATATTGACGATCAATCCATCGGCGTGACCGACGGTTCGCGTGATCGTAGCGAGCGACGTATCCACCCGGCCGCGCACGTCGCCGATGGTCGCTTGCACATCGCTCAGTAAATCGTTGGCTTTTTCGACCAGGACCGATAGTTCCAGGGGCTCTTTACTTGCCAGCGTGGTATTGGGCTGCGCCTCCGCGGCCTGATCGCTGCCACGCCCCACCAGCACGTACTTATCGCCCACCACGCCTTCGGTCTCAATCGAGGCCACCGAGTCGGTACGGATCATCGGCTTCAGCTTTGCTTCCACTTGGAGCACGAGCCGGAATTTTTCCGACGCGTTGCGAGGAAGCTCGATCTTCTTGATCTTCCCCGCGTCGACACCCGAGACCCGGACCTTCGCGCCCTCTGTCAATCCGCTCACGTTGCGAAACTGCGTCTGAAATGTCGTCTTCCGGGCAAAAGCTTCCTGCCGGTTCCCAATGATAAACAAGATGGTCACAAACAGCGCCAGCCCGACCGTGACAAACAGTCCGACTGCCCAGGGACGAAGAGGCATTAGTCTCTCTCCGAAACCAGCGCCCGCACCAACTTGTTATCGCTGCCTTCCAGTTCCTCGGCAGTGCCGATTGCGGCCAGCTTGCCTTGATCGAGCACCGCCAGCCGGTCCCCGACACGCCTGGCCCCGCGGATATCGTGAGTCACAATCACCATAGTCGTTTTCTCCTTCTTCTTGATGCCCAATAAAAGTTCGTCGATTTCCGATGCGCTCACGCGGTCCAGCCCGCTGCTCGGCTCGTCTACCAGGAGGATGCCTGGCTCCAGCGCTAAAGCGCGCGCGAGACCTGCGCGTTTGCGCATACCGCCCGACAACTCCGCGGGCATTTTGTAACGATCGGCGCCGAGTCCCACCTGATCGAGGACCTTTTGAATATGCGCCTCCAGCTCCGCCTTTGGCTTCGCCTTGAACCGCCGGAGCGGCAGCAAAATATTATCGTTGAGCGTGAAGGAATCGAACAGGGCCGCGCTCTGAAACAGAAAACCCATTTGGCGGCGCACCTCCGATAAACCGTCTTCGTCCAGCTCGCTGATTTTGCGGTTGTGGATGGACACGACGCCCTGGTCGGGCTTGAGCAGTCCGATCATCAGCTTCAGCATGACGCTCTTTCCCGTTCCGCTACGCCCCAGGATGCAGAGCGCCTCACCCGCCTGTATCGCCAGCGAAATATCGTCCAGCACCGCTCTCCCGTTGAACGACTTTGAGACATGGTCGAAGGAGACGGCCGGTTCGGTCGAAGGATTCATATCGCGCTTTCCGGAAAAAGGAAAAAGATTATTTTGACCAGCACCACGTCCGCGATAATGATGCACAGGGACGATAGCACCACGCTTGTGGTGGCGGCGCGGCCTACGCCGGCCGATCCATCGTTGGTCTTGTATCCGTAATACGACGAGATCAGGCCGATGATGAAGCCGAACACGGCGGTCTTTAATGTCGGTGGTAGAAACGTTGCCGGGTAGACCTGACTGAAGGCCTGCGTGATAAATAGTTGCAGCGAGAGATGCGAAGTCCTGTTCTCCGCCACGAAGCCACCCATCAGACCCGCGACATCGATAAACACCGTCAGAACAGGGAGCGCCACGATGCAGGCAATAATGCGGGGAACGACCATAAGCTTCAGCGAGTCGATGGAGAACGACTCGATCGCGTCGATCTGCTCGGTGACCCGCAGGTTGGCCAGTTCCGCGCCGATGCCGGCCCCCACCCGCCCTGCCAATAGCAAGCCCGCCACCAGCGGCCCGATCTCGACAAAAAACGAAAGCGACTGCACGGACGGAATGAGCGCCTCCGCGCCGAAGCGGATCAGGGAACTGCGAGTATGGAACGTCAACACCAGCCCCAGAGCAAAGCCTGAGGTGGTCACCAGGGACAGCGATTTCCATCCCACCTCGTCCAGTTGCAGCAGGATCATCCGCCATTCATAGGGAGGCACCAACGCACGGCGAAATACCCGCCAGGCGAACAGGGTTAACTCTCCAATCAGATCGAGGTATTGCTTCATGGCCGCAGTTCGTATCTAGTCGAAGTGGATTTTCGGCGCCACTGACATCCGGGTCCGGAGGCTCACCCGTCCGGACACCGGCGCCCGCATCCGGCAATCGGCGAGGTTCATCTCCTGTTGGCTCACCTGCGCCGCCGTGTAGACTGCGTTCGCCCGGCTGGCGGCGACATCCGCGTTCCGGATCTGGATTTGACGCGGCGCGTTTTCAACAGTTGTTTCCCGAGCCATCTGCTTCTGCCGGAGTTGCGCTTTGGCTGTCGCGTCATAATTGGTTGTATTCGGACTCCGCGATTTTATGTTTGTCGAGAAGGTGCTTGTAACGCCGAAGCTCCGCTTGCCCTTAACGTGGTTGGCTTCGGCTTGATGAAGGCCGGCCACCTCGCTTTAACAGTCGTGCTGCGCGCCAGCGATCGAACTATGGAGTGCTTCCATGAGCGTCGCCAACGTCAGGTTGACGGCTATGATCCAGGGATTATGCGTCGGCTCACGCATAACCAGGTGCATTTAGACGCCCGGAGCGATCACCCTTGTAAATCGACACCTTGCCCCTTCCTTTGGCGCCACCGAGCGCTGGCATTTGGGCGGCTGCCTGTATATGGGCAGGCAAGTCGCGCTGGAGCGCTTGAATTCCGTGTCTTTCGTTAAGCTTGAACTCGGCAGACGGGGTGCATTTGCTTGCCCGAATCCCCATGATCAGGATCGAAGTAGAACATCAGAGAGACAGAATGATAATAAAAGTGGAAGGGCGCCTGGTCGGGATGTTCGTTCCTGAGCTCGAAAGGTGCTGGCGAGAGCAGTCGATGGGCCAGGCCCAGCCGGTAGTGGTAGATCTCAAGTCCGTCTTAAGCATCGATGAAGGCGGTCGCCAGTTGCTCCGCGCCATGTACAACAGCGGCGTCACCTTCCGAGGCGCGGGCATCAGTATAGAGGATGAACTGGAGGCCATAACCCAGCCGGAGGAAACGTGATGCCGCCCTCTGGATTCTTCAAGCACTATGCTCGAGCGCCCTTACAAGCAAATTGAGGCTCTGATCCGCCTTTCAGAGGCCGTCTGTGAGTACCACCGCCCGGACGACCTATTTAACGCCATTGCTGCGGAGTTGCGTTCATTGATCGAGTTCGACCTGATCATCATCTGGCGCTTCACCAGGGAGGGAGAAGTCGTTTTCGTCTCGACCGGCCGCGAGGAGCCCGCGCCCGTTCCCCAGCCCGATGCCGATCTTTCCAACCCGTCGCCGGTGCGCTGGGTCTACGATCGACAGGAGCCTCTGGTGATCGCTTCCCTCGCCGACGATCCTCGCTTTGGGGATCAACTGGCGTTACTCCGCCAAATGGGAATCCAATCGCTGTGCGCGCTTCCCCTCACCACTGTCCACCGTCGCGTCGGCGTGATCGGCTTAGCGTCACGCCTCCCGGATGCCTACCGCCCTGAGGAAATCGGCTTCTTAGGGTTAATCGGAAGTCAGGTCGCGGCGACCCTTGATGCGGGGCTCAGCTTTCAGGAGTCCCAGACCGCCGAAGGCGAACTTCGGGAAAAAAACAAACAGCTGCAACTGCTCCTCGAGATCAACAACGCGCTGGTCGCAAACCTTGAGTACCGGGATCTTCTACAAGCGATTTCCACCAAACTGCGCGTATTGATGAAGTGCGAAGGTGTCGGTGTCGCGCTTCACGACCCTGCCCGCGATCGCTTGCGGATATCGGTGATGCAGTTCACCGGCGGCGGCACGCAGTTCTCTGAGGATGATGTTCTGGACGACGATTCAACCGCATCCGCGGCTTTCCGGTCAGGTCAGCCGGTCCGCGCCGTTGCCCGAGCCGGACAGCCCATCGACGCGATCGCCGAAGCCGATGGCCTGCAGGCTGTGTGCTTCCTCCCCCTCACCAGCCAACACCGGAAACTCGGAATACTGTCTCTCGTCAGGACCGAACCCGTCCCTTTTACCGAACACGACGTCTCGTTTCTCACCATGATCGCCAGTCAGATCGCAATCGCGTTGGAGAATGCAGCGGCCTATCGCGAAATTGCCGAGCTCAAAGATCGGTTGGCCTCCGAAAAGCTCTATCTCGAAGACGAACTCCGCACGGAACTCAACTTCGACGAAATCATCGGGCGCAGCGCCGCTCTCCGGAAAGTACTGCACCAACTTTCAGTCGTCGCTCCAACGGATTCGACCGTTCTCATTTATGGCGAGACCGGAACCGGCAAGGAACTGATCGCCCGCGCGATTCACAACCTGAGCGCCCGGGCGAAGGGGCCATTCGTGAAACTCAACTGCGCCGCGATTCCGACCGGCCTTGTCGAGAGCGAAATGTTCGGCCACGAGCGCGGCGCGTTCACTGGCGCAGTGGCGCAGCGAATCGGGCGCTTCGAACTCGCCAACCACGGCACCGTGTTTCTGGACGAGATCGGCGAGATCGCGCTGGACCTTCAGCCAAAATTGCTGCGCGTGCTGCAGGAGCGGGAGTTCGAGCGATTGGGAAGCTCCCGCACGTTGCGCACGGACGCGCGTCTGATCGCCGCCACCAATCGAGATCTGGGCGCGATGGCCGCGCAGCACACCTTCCGATCCGATCTCTTCTACCGTCTGAATGTATTTCCCCTCTACGTCCCGGCGCTGCGCGAGCGCCCCGAAGACATCCCCCTCCTGGTCCGCCACTTCGTTCAACATTACGCCCGCCGCATCAACCGCGTCATCGAGACGATTTCCTCGGATGCCATGACCGCTTTGACGCAGTACCACTGGCCGGGAAACATCCGTGAGCTGCAGAACGTCATCGAGCGCGCCATCATCCTCTCTAAAGGACCGGTGCTGAACGTGGCTCTCAATGAGCTCACCAATTCGTCCGGAACCAATCGTCAGAACGAGCTGAAGACGCTGGAAGAAATAGAGCGGCACCACATCCTCAATATTCTCGAGACGACGCGGTGGGTGATTGCCGGCTCTAAAGGGGCGGCTGCGATTTTAGGCTTGAAACGAAGCACGCTCCAGGCGCGCATGGAAAAACTAGGGATCCGCCGGGCGCGAACTGCGGAGTGACGCGGGGGCTGCCTCTTACCCGCGCGGGCCTCGGCGTCGGCGCAGGTTATTGATTCGAGGTTGAGGCAAACTTTCATTCCGACACACTCCTGGCGCGCGTGTAATGATCCACAACCACCAGCGCTCGAAAGGTCCGTCCGTCTGCGAGGCTGACGAAGTCCATCCCTCAGCGCTGATTGACCTTGATGATTTCGCTCTCCGGCGGGGGCATGGCCACCATTAGCCGGCGTCTCCGCCTCGGCACCTGCAGCCCAAGCTCCTACCTAATGCGGTGCACCGGACCCTGCCACACCGGCCTTCCTTCTCTCCGCAGCAGCGTCGTCAGCTTCCGGTAAGCCAACGCGCGGCCATTCTGCCGCAAGCTCCCGCACTTTATTGCGCAGGCTCTCGTCTTCACCGGCTTTGTTCGATGCCGCTCGGTCAACTCGGCTGGCCTACCAGCCCGGAGGCCCGGCACCCACTGGCGCCGTGCGCCTACCGAAGATGCGCGATCGCCGTCCTTTTTGCCTCCGGGCTTACCACTTTTTCCAACCAGACCCTTCAGCATCGCGCGGCCCACCGGCGATCGCCGTACCCCTTCAGCTTCGAATTCTCATTCTCGAGCTGCTTCAGTCGCTTTGCTTCGCTCACCTCGAGGCCTCCCATACTCACTGCGCCAGATGTAGGACGTTGCCGGACAGATCCCGTGCGGTCGGCACAGCTCTGCTGTTTTCGCCCCGGCCTCCTCTGCTTCAAAATACCGATAGTCTGCTCTTTACGAACCTACTGTTGTTCACTGTCCTTCTCCCTTTCGCGGTTTTCGCCGCATCGGAAAATTCCAGCTTAAAATGGCTCAGTTTCGCAGGGGCAGGTCGGGTATTCAAGACGTAGGCACCGTCGCTGTTTCGCGATCTGGTTATGGGCAGGCTGAATGAATCCTGCGGTATCGCAGCAGCTCGCTCTCGGGTCGCGATACCTCTAAGTTATTGATTTTGCTCCTAGTCGTTTTGATACAGTCTTGATACAGTTTGAAGTATAAGCAGGTGCGCCTGTATCAATACGACGTGAAACTACCCTGCGCTTTCTGCGTAAGTATTGTAAAATGAATGGAGTCGGGGCGTAGCGCAGCCTGGTAGCGCACCTGCCTTGGGCGCATATCGACCCTTTCCAAAGTCTCCATCAATTCTTCACATTTCTAATATTTTCAACAGTTTGGGGAATCTGCTTTTCGCTCGAAGCTAACCCCAATGGGTCCAGCACCGAAGAGTTTTAGCACGGTTTCGACACGGTGTGGTTCCGGCTTTGGAGTTCTGATATTGGTGGACATCTCAGCGGACATCGCCTTTACCGCTGCCGCGACCGCCCAGAAAAGAACATTCCGAGCCTGAATTGTTTTGTGTGCTCTTGTAATGAGATACACTCCGATGGTGGGTGCGGGCCGAGATAATGCACGAACGATGATCATTGTTGACGAGACCCGATGCCAACGTGTCGCCGACATTCTGCGTCGGATTGAAATCCCGGCGTCGGAGGAAGACGAACCGCTTGGTGGCCTGACATCTGAAGATCTTCCGAACTTCTACCTGGCTGTAGTTGCGATTTGCCATCAGACTTCGCCGATTGGGGGTATGCAGTTGCGCGGAAGGCTGGCAAGTGGCACAGAGCTATTTGGGTGGGATTATCTGAGATCGAGGTGGGCGGAGCAGGTTGCTGATGACCCCACCCTGAACACCCCTGAACGTTGGGAACGATTATCGGGGGAAGATGTTGACCATCTTTTTGCCGACAGATCAGGAAAGCAGACGCTCAACGACCCTGTTGGGCGCGCTTTGCTGCTCCGCGATATTGGAGAGCATTTCCGAAGAACCGGTCTGACTCAAGCCTCCGATCTACTGAGGCTCGGGGAGAGCAAATTGGAATCGGAATCGCCTTCGGGGATGTACTCCCTGCTATCTGCGATGCGAGCGTACCGCGATCCTGTCAGGAAGAAGAGCTCCTTCTTTTTGGAATTGATGCGAAACCAATGTGGATGGAAGTATGTCGATCTGAAAAACCTTGGCGCGCCAGTCGATTATCACGAGGTGCGGGGCCATTTACGTCTGGGGACAGTCACGGTTGAAGATCGCATGTTGTTGGACGCGATTCAGCGTAAGGCAGAGGTTACACCAGAACAGGACATTGCGATTCGAATGGCCGTCTATAAGGCGATTCAGCGCATCAGTCAAGCATTGCCAAAAAGTGATCCAGCTACGCTCCATTACCTTTTTTGGAATCTGTTTCGGCGTTGTTGTGCCCGAGTCAATCAGCACTGCGATTCGTGCGGCTCCCTCTGTGGGCTGCCTGTTCGATACCGTAATGCGTTCGCGCCCATTAGATCGGATGGCTGCGTCTTCCGTCAGGTCTGTGCAAATGCCGGAGCAGGCGACCAGATTGTGGAACACATGCATTCGACTGACTACTACTAAGAATTACTACGATGCAAACGTACGCAATATTTGACGGTGGAGGAGTGAAGGGCGCGGCACTGGCTGGATGCCTAAAGGCCGCTCGCGACTCCGGCATCGAATTCGTGGGGTACGGTGGGACTTCGACTGGAAGTATAGTAGCCCTGCTCGCTACTGTCGGCTATAGCGGCGATGAAATCGGCGACATCATGGTTAACGAGTTGGATCTGGGCAAACTCCTAGCCGACGTCAAGCAGCCACTTAAAGACCTGAAGGATGTCAGGGCCAAGATTGCCAACCTAGGCTTTTGGGGATGCGTAGGGCTCAAAAAATACAAGCCAGTAATTCTATCTTTGGCAACTGAATTTGGTTTCACTGATGGACGTGCTCTTTCCGCTCAGATTCTAAGATTCGTTCGGCGGAAACTGGGGGGTGATCTCGCCGAGCATTTTACCTTTCATGACCTACATACGCGACATTGCCCCCCTCTGAAGATTGTGGCGTCTGACTTGGGCGCTAGACTTCCGGTGATCTTCTCGAATCGCGGCGGCGACGAACAGAACGGTCCCGTTCTTGACGCAATTCGGGCTTCAATGAGCTATCCGTTCATCTTTAAGCCTGTTCGGATCAACACACGACTCCTCGTGGACGGTGGGCTCTGTAGCAACCTTCCAATTTTTCTGTTTGACCGAGAACGCGAACAGGATCGACTTCCGCTGCTGGCATTCGATTTGGTCGTGAGACCAGCGGAAAGCGGCGCCAAGTACGACATCGGACATTTCTGTTCAGACATGCTCGATACTGCTCTCGAGGCTGGCGATTTTCTGATGCGTCGTGCCGCGGGGGACATCTATCACATACGCATAAATGTGCCGGAGGGAATCGGAACACTGGATTTTGATTTGGCGTCGGACAGGCTTCAGCAGCTCTTCGATAAGGGAGTTGCTGAGACGATGATATTCCTGAACAAAGAATTGGTGCAATGGCAGCAAGCCGAAAATCAGATAGAACGGCTTCAGGCCCTATACGCGCCGCCTGAGGACATCGAGTTTGTTTTGCAGCAGTTTGCGATTGCCTTGGAGCGCGAAACCGGCATGACATCTGTTCGAGCGCAAATAATGTTGCCAACGGGCAGAGGGACGCGTATCGTTACCTACCAATACAACATGGACAACGATCCGGATTCAGGACCTTGAACTCGCGGAAGACGGCGGTTGCAGTGGTCGCTGCTGGGCTTCCGGCGAGCCGACCTTTGCGGATTTGGAAGATGCTGCGAATGGAGACAACTACTTGAAATGGAAGTTGACGCCCCAACAGCAGGCGAAGGTTCGGAAGGACCGGAAGATAATGCTGAGCATTCCGGTATTTGATCGGATGTCGCTGGGAGAACGAGAGTTAGATCGTCCGCGGCCGATTGCCGTTCTCTCGGCCGACAGCAATGCCTCGCTTAGTGATATCATGTGGCTGAACGGTGAGATCCTCTCCGATGCAGGCCAACGCGCAATAATGATTGGCAAACAGTGGTCGGGAATACTGACCAAGGTGTTGAGGTAGAACGAAAATGACGATCAGTCGGAACAATATCAGACAATCGAAGGACGTTCCGCTGCGCGTAGAGCGATCACGAGACGGCGTTTACGTTGTAAAGAACGCATACGAGGGGCACTATGAGTATTTCAAGAACCGCCCTCTTCCGGACGTGAGCAAGGTATCTACCCAACCTTCTAGGGAGAAGTGAAGGGGTAGGCCGTTCTCCCAACGCCCCAACTGCTGAAATCCGCAGCCATTCGTCTGTGAAACGCCTTAGCGAATTGGGGCCGGGAATTTTGTGGCTTTTGCAGTTGCGTTTTGGGCATCCTGCCGACGGCAGACATGGACTAGCGACGCCTGCGCAAGTTGCCGCTGGTTCTGGATGCATAGTGTTTCACGGGAGCGATGCCTCGACCGGCCAAAGGTGAGACATGATATCCGTCATGAGCTGGAAACCTGACAGCGGGGAGCCGGGCGGTGTAATGAGGTTGAACTGCCTCGGATGGGCCATCATGTTCCTGAGCCGAGGCAACTCTTCCGTCAGGACAGTGGATGCTTTCGGCCAGTAGTGCTTTCGTTGCTCTTCGGAGAGGGCATTCCAGCACGCCCTGATGTCAGCCAACGTCGGGTCCTTTCCGAGCAGGCCATCCGTCTGCGCCTTCTCTGGAAAGACTTTCAATAGGAAGCGATTTACGTAGCCGTTCAAAAGCTCCTGAATCGGAATTTCGATATCGTTTGGAAGCATGGACGCACGGAAGGCCCACATAAGAAGCGCTTTGAAGCTGTAGTCGAAGTACGGCATTGCAGCGACCTTCCACTTCAAGCGGAGCTTGTTTTCCAGTTCGGATAGGGGCACCCGGCATCGCTCTTCTTGCTTGTCAGTCTCGAACTTCCTTCGCAGGTCAATCGGGCCGGGATTAACTTCTTCGAACTTCTGCTTCAGGGCCATCTCGATGCAGGACACCGCCCAGAAAAGTGAGACCGCATGGAATTCGTAGCAGAAGAAACCGTACACCGCTAAGTTCCGGGCGACGGCGATTCTTTCCATAAGTTTGGGCGGGATCGTGGCTGGAAGCCGCTGCTCGATAGCGAGGTATGGGGCCTGAAGCGTCTCGACGTTCAACCGATAGCCAATGCTCCGTTCATCCGGCTTCACCAAATCTGCGAGGCTCCGCTCTCGGCCGGTGAGGTCAACCTTGGGAAACGTGAGGTCAAATCCCCGTTTACTCCAAAGAGGGGATGTCGGCGTGGAAACGACGGGCGCTGGAACCGTGAGCGGAGCATTTGCAATTGAGGCAACATCCGGCTGCAACTCGTCGATGAACGTGGTCTGAATCGGTTTGGCTGGCGCCTTCCTCGTGGCTTTCCTCTGTTTCGGTACTGGATTCGCCACCGGCTCAGCTCTGACTTGGCGGATGGCAACCATATCCATGTCCAACCCTTGGCGGTGAATGTTGAAGCTCTCGTGTTTTCGGAGCTCGCCGACGGTCACAGTGAACGTAAAGGGAAACAATTCAGGCAGACGCAAAAGCTGGTGCGCCTCGATCTCATCCGAATCGCTAGCGGAAAGCATAGCTTCAAGAAGCCACAGTTGCAGGTCGGTGACTGGGGTGTTCATCTTCCGGGCAAGCAGAAAGTTCCCCTTCGTCTTTGTCGCTCGAAGGACTTCCCAATCCACCATGCTGGTAATCAGCTTCTGGGCGGCTTCTTTACTCGTGGCCCGATCACCCCAAGCCGTCTTCAGCCGGGACTGAACCTGTGCCGTCGTGAAATCGTCCTGAAGCCCGAGCATCCGACCGATCACCTCGGCCACGTCGCGAAAGAAAGGGTAAGCGAGAGCGCTCATGCCCCAATGGAGCCAGATACGTTCCTGACCGGAAACGTGCGGCAACAGAGCCACGGCCCGGTTCCGAAGCGCGACATGCTTCGGATCGACGCCGTTCCAGATCCGTAGAATGATCCCGGCTGCTTTGGCCCTCGCATCCTTGCCCGGAAGCTCTTCCCGAAGGCGGTTGATCGACAAAAGCACGTAGTTCCTTCTCGTCGGTCGTCTGAACCAGCCGGTCCAGAACATCATCGAGCCATGCCCGCTTGAGACGCTGCGAAATTCCAACGGTCTTCATGTGCTTTCCCTCGTGATCGCAATGAAGGGAACCATGACTTCCTCAAGGGAGATGCCGCCGTGCGCCACAACCTCGTCACCCGCGATCCGTGAACGCCTTCAGATCACCAGCCAGATAGTACATGCCGAGCAGGGGGCAAGCCGTAATTCGGCCACCGAATCGAGTCCGGAAACCGTGCTTCAACTTCGTCTCGGAACTCTGGCCGGTCGTACACTCTGGCTCGTTTGCCCCTGGTCTCAACCAGCACACCTTCTCTCGGATTCCCAATTCCGGTCGCCGTCACATTCCCATGATCGGCAGTCAGATAAACGACAAACCCTTCTTGCTGTAGACGACCGAGAAGCTGTTGCAGATGGCCTTGTGATGCCCACAGGCGCACCCCGCATGCATGCCTGCGGTCTGCATGGTCATTCCGTGCATCATGTCGTCGACCTTGTTCCAAACCAGCCCGAGACCGACAGCCGGGGATTGGCCAGGGCCGCTTCCAATTTGGGATCGGCGGGACTATCGAGACTGGTCACCAGTTCAACTCCCGACCGTTGAAGGCCCTGATCTTCCCAGAAACGCAGCCAATGCGACCGCTCCTTGGATGTCGTCTCGATGGAGTCGGGAAAGTACAGCGGCGGCTCCCCGGCGAAGATCGACTGGCGGGTGACCGAAGTGAGTGTGGGCACCCAAGCGAACGCCGTCGATTCCTGAAAGCGCAACGCCGGGTCAGCCAGCCTCCAGACTCTCTCGCAGCACAAGCCACTGATCGAAGCAAGACCATCGAGGACGAGCAAAGCGATCTTGGGCAGTTTCTTGCGTATGCGCTCGACAGCCAAAAATCGCGAAATCTGATGCACCATCACGGGCTGCTGGTGATATGGCAGGTTGTACAGCGACCCGTAACGCTGAATCATCCATTGGCCGAAGGCTTCCTCCAGATTCGTCTGCGAAGCCGTCCACGCCGTCCGGTCGGCGGTGTCCAATGCTTCATCCCACTTCCAGCGCAGAACAATCAGTTCAGCCCAACGCTGCGCTGCTTGTTGCCAGTCCCGGTGCGATGCGTCGGCTTTCGGAATCTCGGCTGTAAATTTCTGCCACAGAGCCCCGAAAACGGCGAACCGCGTCGGCCTTTCGGTCGTGAATAATTCCAGTCTGAGCCCACGCTGGCAGGTTGCTTGGATTCGGCTGGTCGATCGGCTTTAGCGACCCATCCAGGAAGAACGTATCGATGTAGGCACGAACGTCTTCATGGTGAACGGAACCCGGTTTGGCGTGTCGCCGCCGCCATTGATCGTTTCCAAGATAGATTGCCCATTCCTCTTGCAGAAAACGGAGAAAGCTATCTCGGCTCGGCAAAATCTCGGGCAGCGGCCACGCCGCAAATGTCGGCTCTTTTGGCAGACTCTGGAGCAGGTATTCATTCAGAAAGTCGGGCAGCAAAACCTTTCGTGCGTGCAACGACAGCAGCACTTTCAACAAATCAACCGGCGTCTTGATCAGCTTCGGAACGATTCCAAAGCAGTGCATCAACACGAATTCTTTGGTTTCCCGCTCGGTCAACTGATTGCCGTCGTGCGCCTCGTAGCAATCGGCCACAGCATCGAGATAAGAGCGATCAAGCCCGGAGAGCACTGGATAGTTCAGCTTCGGGAATAACTGATGGAGTGCAAATGTCAGTTGCCTCCCCGCCTTCAGCAGATCGAACGGCAGCTTGTTCAACTGCTGTTCACTGGAGCGCAGGACCACCACCAAATCCGTATTCTGGCCCTGATCCCACAGACTGCGGTACTGCGATTCGTAGGCGAAGCGAAACGCTATCGGGTCATCGAACGGGATGAGATCGAAACCTCGCTGACGAATGGCAGACAGCATCCCTTCCTCGGTGAGCAGGCCATCCGGGTCGGCCACCAAAGTCAGCCGGGAAATCTTCGGCTGAAAATTCTTGAGAATGCTGTCCCGCCAGTTAGCCATTCCCTGCCTCCACCCGCAGGAGAACGACCGGCTGGAGTTCCGGCAATACCTGTTCCCGCTTCCGCAGTTCTTCAGCCCACGCTTTCTCCTCTTCGTCCAGCCGCTTCAGGCGATGCTGCCGGACTTCGGGCAAGCCAATGCGGTTCAGTGCCTCTCGCCGAACCTCGAAGGCAGTAGCGCCCCTTCTCCTGCTCCCGCTTCAATCGCTGCTGGTGCCGAGCATGGAGTTCGTGGAAGGCGTCTTCGCCGTGGCGTTCCGCCTCTGATCGCAGACGCCGGAATACATCTTCGACATCAGCGCCGGTCTTCGTTCCCATCAGTTCGACATCGGGCCGGTCTTCTAGCAGCAAGTCCCAAATGTGCCGAGCCGTCGGCAACAGGATGCGGCCATCGTCATGATGGAAGATCGGGATGATCTTCACGTCCCGGAACGACTGGTGGTCGAGAATGATCCGCCACAGGGACCAGTAGCCGACCACTTCGGCTGGCAAACTCTGCAACCGTACCATCGGAATCGGCTCGGAAGCCACTACTCGTGGCAACTGCTGGACAAGCCGCCGAATGCGGTCGTCTTCGAGGCTGACATGCTGCAACCCACGGTCCTGTGCATCCCGGCTTTGGAACGATACCCGCTCCATCCTGCTGCCATCAGGCCATTCGAGGCTGTAGCTGAACAAGTCCCGATCCACCGTGCCGCCTTCGCACCGCAGGTACGCCGTTGTCATCTGCTCGACCCAAAACGGCAGCGGGTGACTACTCAACTGCTGGGCCAGCGTGGGATCAAGTACCGTCTCGCCGTAGAACGATCGGCCAGCGACTTCCTGTTTCCCCTGTTCCCGGATTTCCTGAATCAAGCTTTCGATGTTCTTCTCAATGTCGCCGGGATTGAGGATCGCCTGTGCGTACAGCTTCTCGAAGATCGCTCCGTTCTCAGCCGAATCGAGCACGTCCTCGGTCTTGTCCACACCGAACTCGACCAAAATTGTTGCCAGCTTTTCTTCAAGAACTTCCTGCACCCGCAGTTCAACGCTGTCCTCAAAAATCAGGTTGAAAGCCTTCACTGGGAGCTTCTGGCCGATGCGATCCACACGCCCGATGCGTTGCTCGATCTTCATCGGATTCCACGGCAGGTCGTAGTTGATGACGATGTGGGCGAACTGCAGGTTGAGACCTTCGCCACCGGCATCGGTCGAAACAAGAATCCGGGCCTTCTCTGCGAAGTCCCTCTGGACCCGCCGCCGCTGGTCCATGTCCATCGACCCATTCAGCCACACAACCGAAAAGCCATGCTGCTCCAGAAAGTCCCGCAGCATGTTCTGAGTCGGAACGAACTCCGTGAAGATCAGGTACTTCAATTCCGGGTTGTTCTCTTGCCGCTGGTTCTCATACAGAATGTCGAGCAGTGCTTCGGCCCGCGCGTCAGGACCGCGCGCCTGACAGCGCCGAGCGAGATCAAGCAGGAGCCGCACTTCCTCCTTCTCGTTCGCTAACCCCGCCAGCCGAATGGACAGCAGTTCGTCCAGCTTTTCCTGACTGTCCTGATCTTCGACATTGTTCTCGGGTGGCTCTTCATCCCTCGCAGTAATGTCTGTGGCTTGCAGCGCTTCCAGACGGCGCTCCAGAGCCGAGGCTATGGCCTGTGTGCTGCTGGTGACCAACCGTTGCATCAGGATCATCAGAAAACCGAGGTACTGCCGGTTCTCCCGGATTGCTTGGTTGTAACCGAGGCGAACGTACTCAGTCACCGCCTCATAGAGATGCCGCTGAAGCTCATGCCTCGCTTCCCAGCGAACAGGCCTCAGCTTGGTCACACGGGGCAGGAAGAGAGGGTCGCCACGTTCGTTGATCGCTCTCCGCTTCTCTGTTCGGATCACCAGCGGGACAACCTTCTCACGGCGGATTACTCCAGCAGTGTTGAACTCATCCTTGTCCAGCAGAGCCATGAGGCGCTGGAAGCTGGCGCTTTTCCCTTGATGTGGTGTGGCAGAAAGCAGCAGCAAATAGGGTGCGGCTTCTGCGATTGCCTTCCCAAGACGGTAACGAGCGACCTGTTCCGTGCCACCGCCGAGCCTGTGGGCCTCGTCGCAGATAATCAAATCCCACCCGGCGTCGATGAGATCGCCCAGCCGTTCCTGATTGTGTGCTTCCAGCTTCTCCTTCGGCCAGCCACGCCGCTTTTCAATCGGCTTGATGGAATCGACAGGACACACGACCTGATCGAACTGCCGCCAGATATTCTCCGAGCCGGTCAGGTTACGCCACAAAGAAAACTCACTCGGCGAGAGAAGCCGAAAGTCCTCCCCGAAATGGGTCTGCATTTCCTGAACCCACTGCGTCACCAGACCTTTCGGTGCCACCACGAGGACCCGCTTCACCAGCCCACGGAGCTTCAGCTCCCGGAAGATCAACCCTGCTTCGATCGTCTTGCCCAAGCCGACCTCATCGGCCAGCAAATAGCGAATCCGGTCCTCGCTCATCGCACGGGTGAGAGCATAGAGTTGGTGCGGAAGCGGGATGACGCCAGCTTCCAGTGGGGCCAGCAGAACGTCCTGCGTCAATGCGTCGGCTACTCGTGCCGCACAAACGGCGTATGCGATGCGGTCGATGCCGGTCGTCTTTGAGGCGTGGAGGCTTGGCGACTGTGCTGGGACCAGCGCTTCGGCTCGGACTCTCTCGACCTTCCCCAAGCGGGGAATCCAGACCTCATAGACAGTGTGATTCCAGACCGAATCCGCTTCGAGAATACGCGCGGGTGCTCCGTGGGCCAGACTGATCGCCCAGCTTCCCACCGAGAGAACCGAGTCTGATTCCCTATTCATCGCCTCAATCGCCAATTCGCATCAAAGCATTGTCGTAGTACATAAGAAGGTCTTGGTCCTCTTGAACCACGGCCTCCGGGAGTCGCTTTGCCATCGCCACGATAGTCACGTAGTCTCGCTGCTGCCAGCATTCTTTGAATCCTGCCCGTAGAGCCTCTGAACGAACCTGCTTCAGCTTCCCCTTCGCTTCGGAATAGTTGCGAAACTCTTTAACCAGTCGGCGATGGCGAAGTTGGGCAAGATGCTCTTCGTTCTTGGAGTCAGGAACGTGCCAGTGGTCCGAAGAATCGATCACAAAGTTCTCATCGAGAATGGACTGCAACTCGATAGGCTGTTCGTGCTTTTCCCAGACTTTCTGAGTCTCCTTCATGTACTGAGGCGTCAACTCACGGTAAGTTGCAGTCTTTTTCTGAAGTTGCTGCCTCACCCACTGAATAGCGCTCTTCTCGTCGCTGACGAATAAGGGCAACTGTTCGACTGTATGCACTTCCTGAGTTGCTTGGTCGTAATCCGTCACCTGAGAGGGAAGAAAAAACATCTCATCTCTCTCGGGAAACCGCTGCTTGAGACCGGCGTAGAACTCGGTAGCCGAGCAGGGTACGGATACACCTTTTTGCACATGGAAAGCCACCATCCGATCAAATAGAATGTGCTTCTGGCGTTCGGTTACCGTCTCGATTACATCTCCTTTGACGACGCAAACGGGCAACTGATACAGATGGTTGTCCACAAACAGCCACATGCCCTTTTCGGTCCCACCAAGGATTTCAAACTGTTGCGCCAGTTCGCTTGTCGGCTTGTAGGCGCTGATTACCAAGTCTTTGTCCACAGCCCCGGCCCGATTCACCACGTTAAAACCGCTCTGTTGCTTGTCTAAAATTCGGACATCCGCTACAGCAAACCCCGCTTGCCAGAGCGCCTGTTGGATTGCCATCCAGATATTGTTCTGCGAATTGTGAAACTCGACTGAAATCCATCGCCCTGACTTGAGAATCCGAAATGCCTCTGAGAACGCCTTTACCATTGTTCGCTGGTAGAATGGCATCCCTTTGCCATGAACGTAATTCAGTACACAATCATTTGGGAGATTGGAGAATACTCTTAGCCACGCCTCGTGAAAGAAGTTCAACTCTCCATATTGAAGTGATTCACCGAATGGAGGGTCGGTAAAAATGAAGTCCACCGAGTTGGCCGGGATAACGGGCAGGTCCGTGTGCGATTGGCATGAGACAAATGCGTTCGCAGAACTGGTTTCCAAAGTCACCTTCGAGAATGCTTCTAACTTGCGATTTAAGACATCGAATGCGTTCTTTTCAATCTGTAACGACGGAACGTAAAGGGTACCGGACTGTGCGCCCTTGCCGGTTCCATCACGGTATCTCTCTCGCCGGGATAACAGAGTGAGACAGGCCGTAAACAAAAAGAGAGCAGATGATCGCTCGACGTGGGTAGGTAGCTGCCGCAGCTTATCCCACAGATTACTGAGAACCACCAATTCTCTTGGCGTGAACATCTGATGAACTCTCGAAATGCCAGACCCGGTTTTTACTTTGCGTGTCTGTCGGCCATGTGGGAATTCGGCAGTGGGGTACCAAGCGTAGTCTTCGGCGGTGAAGTGGCGAAGAAGGTCAAGATCGTGTTTGGAAGGCGGAAATCGAAGAGTCCGCTTGTTGACACTTGCGACGATCTCGGCGATTGTTGTTTTCGCCTCCTTAAAGTGCGTGCGACCGTCGATGTCAAGTACATCCGTCCACGTGCGGACGAGATCATCCTTTGATAATTCAGATTTACATTTTGGGCAGTGGAACGAACTGCTCAGAGTCTTGGAGTCTTTTTCAACTGCGAAGGCGAATAGTGTCTGTTCAAGACTGCAATGCGGACACGAGAAATGCTCCGACCAGACGTAATAGTCGGCTTCGACCGTCGTCGAAGGTTGCGGCTTGGTGGCATAAACATGCGCGTAGTCGTCATGAAAACCGTTTACAAGTTTGCCCAGCGACTTGACGTGGTGTTGCACTGAAGAGAAGTTGTTGTATGCCGCTGCGATGGAACTGGCTAATGGCGAAAGGTCCGAAAGAATGACGTTTCGCCTCCCAAAATCCGAAATAACTCGCCCCTGTTCGTCGAGGATACTGCCGTTGGGCTTAACCGTGTAGCCGAGAGAATTGATCGTTGAGGCGTCACCGCAGAGTTGTGCGGCAACTCCCGTCATGCCCGTTCCACAAAACCCGTCAAACACAACATCACCGGGGCTGGTGTAGTGAAGGATGTAGCGCATCACGGCTCTATGTGGAACCTTGGTGTGATACGAGTGAAGAGTATAGATCGGATCGTTTTTGCCCTCACTTACATCCGAAGCGAAAGGCTCCCTATGGTATTTCTCTGGCGAAGCCGTTTTGCGCTGCTGGTCAATAGACAGAATGAAGTCTTCAATAAACGGATTCGGGCAAGCCGTATAATACGGTGGGTCGGAAAGCGCGAGAATGTCCTCATCCTCGCCTACAGGAAAACCCTCTACCTTGCGAAAATTCGGGTCGTTCAGCTTCTCCCGCAACTTTTCAAGGAAGTACTGCCGTCGAGCCTCGTCGTTCGGGAACTTGATTCCCAAGCACTCTACCGGCTGCTGAGAGGCAGTGTCTTTGGCCGAGCTGAACATTTTAGTCTGAGTTGTGTTTGCCATATCGGTCGTCGCTGGGTTTAGCCTTCCATCAGAATTTTCTTGCGTGCAATCCGTTCGATCTCAGCGGCGTCGATGCTTCCGTCAGCGCCGTCTTCAGACGTGATGATCCGGTCGAGGTAGCCGTTGTCCTCGTACCACTGCCGCTTGCGGTCCCACGCTTCCCGGTATGATGGCACCGAGAGCATCCCCAGATGCTCCCAATAGAACGTGTCGCCCTCGTAGCTGGCTGTGAAATCCGGGAGCTTGAAATCGTTCGGGTCGTCTTTGGACGGCAGCTTTTGTTCGTACTCGAAACTGACTCCGAGGCTCGTCAGAATGTCGGCGACGATTACCTCCGACTTCGAGCGGACCAGAATCCCCTGTGGATGTTGTGCAGACGGGCGTGTCCGATGGATCAGATGAGCGGCATAGTAGCGGTCCACTGATTCGGGACGAACGGCCAGCACGAACATATTCGTATTCCGAAGTAGCGTGTCAGAGCACTGCGGATTGCGGAGCTTTTCGAGAACTGTCGTGTCCCGCTCCAGCAGCAGCACCATCTTCCTGCGAAACCGGGTTAAGCCGGTGTAGAGCAGTTCCCTTGACAGCGTGCTTGCACTCTTCGGCAAGATGAAGAAAACGGTGTCGAAGTCGCTGCCCTGCGATTTGTGGACCGTCAGAGCGTAGGCGAGTTCCAGTTGGCCGTCAACATCGGAACGGGAATAATAATATGATGATGCCGGTTGGGTCGAAAACTGGACTTTGATCGAGTCTTGCTTGCCGTCCCCTTTTGATGTCTGCACTACGAGGCCGATTTCGCCATTGGCGACGTAGTCCAGTGCCCAATCTTGACCTTTCGGGTAAGCGGTTTTCCGGCAGTTGATCGACTGCATCACCTTGTCGGTCCAAACGATCTCCTGCTCGCCAAATGGCTTCACGACTTTGCTCCACGGATTCTTTGCTGTCGTGAGCATTCCTCCCCGATACTTCGCCTGGATCTTACGGTTGATTTCGGTGGTTCCGAACACGTGGTTGCGCACGGGGCTGAGAATCTGCCAACTCTCGGCTAGAACCGGGTCGTTCTTTTTGGCGTCTTCGGGCAGTCCGATACTGGCGTTGAATGAAAGGTAAGCCTTCTGGCCGTCTGTCAAGTTCAGGTGCTTCCGCATCGCAGCGGCAAGCTGTTCTTCCAGTTGGGTCGCATCCCGCCAGTAACGAACCTCCAGATCGCCGCCCACGTCCTCGCGGGCAACACGGGAGAGCATGTCATCGTCGCCGGGGGAGGTGTCGTCCCGTAAATAGCCGTCCGCAAGCTGAAGTGCCTGGCTGTCATGGTCTTCGTGTCTGGCACGCTCCATCAGTCTCGCCAGGCATTTCGTTCGATCTGTGTCCGATTCGAGCCAGGCGATGATATCCACCAGCGGACGGCCGGGGCCGATGGGCGGGAGTTGGTTGGGGTCGCCCACGAGGATCAGACGATTCACCTTGTTCAAATCCAATGCGCGGAACAGAACCCCGAGCAGGTCCATCGGGATCATCGAGGCTTCGTCGATGATGACGGTCGGTGCCCCATGCTGTTCGCCACCCTGGAGCTTCAGGGCGAAGTTCTCCGGGTTGAGCCACTTGTGACGCATCAGGAATTGGTGAATGGTGTACGCATCGCGAGCGCTACCGTCATCCCGTTTGGTCCGATCCATCAGCCGCACACGGGCCTTGCCGGTTGGGGCCAGGAGCAGAATCGGGCGCTTGCCGTCCAACTCTTCCAACCCTTTCAGGAAGACCTTCAGCACCGATGTCTTGCCGGTCCCGGCTCTTCCGCAGAGCACGCTGAATCGGCCCTCGTAGAGCTTGGCCAGAGCTTCGGCCTTCTCCTTCCGTGCCCGTTCTTCCACTTCGGGTGGCAACTTGGAGCCGGACTTTCTTGCCGAACTCGTCCAGCAGCAGTTTCTCCCAACTCCATCCGGCCCTGGGTGCTGCATTTTGGACTTTGATGCGACGGGGAGATGCCAGACGGCTGCTGACTTCACGTTCCAGTTCGGAAAGCCACTTCAGCGCCATGGTGGGCGGATCGCCGTCCACACGGAAGTCCAGAGCTTCCTGATAGAACGTGGCTTGACCCTGCACCAAATCTTTGTCAGGGCTACAAGTGCGGCGTTCGGGAAACCGCTTGATGATCCGATTGATAGTCTCCGCAAACGGAAGCAGAGTGTCGCCCTGTTGCGCGGCTCCCTGTAGGACGGCTACAGCGACGCCACGGACTCTGCGCGGGTCGTCCTGAACGCAGATATCCGCCTTCTCGATAAATCGGGCGGCGGCGCCTTCGGGGCGCATCGCCCTGTCTACCGTCTCCAGAACGATGACGTCAGAGTCACCGTCACTCTGGTCCATTTCTGAGAGTAGATAGGGGTTTGCGACCAGTTGTTCGTCTGTGGCGCTGATTCCGCAGTTGGAACGTTTGTCTGGATTGGCTACCCTTTCTACCTGTTGGGGCGTCAGTTCCAGCCGAACGAGCATGGAGAGCAGGCTGCGCCGTGGCTCCTTGTAGGCCATCCACCGTTCCCCAGCCTGTTTGAGCGCTTTTGTGTACCGCTGCTGGTCACACTTGCGCCGACCTTCCAGGATTGCCTTGAGGTGTTCCCAGGCGTCAGTCGCCGGTGTTCAGCAATGGCGCCAGAACTTCACGATGATAAGCCGTACCCGATTCACAGCCGAGGTATTGGAGCACGCTGCCCAGGCCGGGGAAGGGGCCACGATTTTGCCAGACCTCTGACAGGACATCGTTCAGCCAAAGAAGATGCCGGTCCCAATCACCAGATACTTTGTTCTCGTCTTTGACGGCCTGAACTGACTGAAGCAACCGTTCCAAAGCGCCGACCGCCATGTCGTCGCCGACATGCTCTGCGACGTAAGAGAAGTTCAGCATCGCGCCTTCCGGGACGAGTACAGATGATGTTCTTTGTGTCGTGGCCGGCTTTCAGGTATTCGTGATAGGGCAGCCGAAAACCCTGGTTCTCGAAGTCGTGCGTGATGCACCGGGACCAGATCGGATACTGGTCGGGAAACTTCGGAAGCTTTTGTCCGAAGAACAGTTGAGGACCAATCTGTGAGATACGGCTGACCCCCAACAGGATTCGGTTCAGGCTTTCATCGAGCGGGTTGCCGTGGTTGCAATAGAGAAACAGCAACGACTTACTCTTCTCCAGCTTTCCCCAGAATCGCCGCAGCAGTTCGATCTGCCGGTCCGGTTCAAAAACCCAGCCGAACTCCTTGTCCTTCGTATCCGATTCCCGAATGTCGAGCTTTTCGTCCTCGCAAATGCTCCGAAAGCTCTCCTCTCTCAACCAGCGGTACGGCGACGGGCAAACCGAATACGGCGGCACGTCTTCCTTCACCGAAGGCAACTGCCGGAATTCGAGCGGATCGTTGTGCGTGATGGTGTAACCACGAGAAGAGAAGGCTATGGGGTCACGGGAGCATGGCGGTTGCCATGTCTTGAGTTCGGCGAGCGGCAAGCCAGCCGCCTTGTCCTCCTTGTCGTCATCTCGATCATCGCGGATGTGCTCCTGCACGATGCAGTAGGCATTCTTGCTGGGGTGATCGCAGACGTGACCGTCCCACGCCCGGTCGTGCCAGACGAGGCGCGTGGACAGGTGAGTGGTCACTCCTGGCCTCCAGGATTGTCGGTACGCTTGACGATGAGCCGGACTCTGACTTGCTCCTTGCCACGAGTGGCCTTCTCAAGAAACCCTTTAAACCGAGCTTCAAGCTGGTCGGCGGTTGATGGCGCATCACTGTCACTCAGGGCGGCCAGAGTTCAGATGGCCGCACCAGGATGGGGATCAAGCCCGCCCAGTGCCTCCTGCGCCCCCTGTACAAGATCGTTGCTGATCTTCTCTGGCAACGTCTTTGCCTTCAGAAAAGCATTGACCGCCTTCTTCTGTTCGGCATTCAAGAGGTCGATGCTCTTCTGGACCATCGGGTCTGCAAGATTGTCCAACAGGGTCTTCGTCCAGTTCTCCAACATTGTCGTTAAGTTGCTGGTCGATCTGCTGGAGAGCGATTGTTCCGCTTATGCCGACGTTCTCCTCCTGTGGCCGGAAATTGCAGTGAGAACAGATCGGAGAAGCGTTGAGATCGTCCTTCACCAGCGTGAAGCACGGCTGGATTCTGGACAGGCGCATCTGAAGCTCACTCAGGCTTGTGTGCGGCAAAAGCGATATGCCGATCAGCTTATTCAGCCGCTCGAGCCTGGAGTCTTTCATCAGTTCTTTCTTCTTGCCGTCCTCGTTGACGCCCAACCGAGCCTTCTTGTGGAGATTGAAGTAGGCCGTGCGATAGTCGTCCTTCGCTTTCGCGAGCGCCCGATTGATCTTCTGGCGGAAGTCGGCGGCGTTCCGGGCGGCCGGGTCCATCAGCTTCGCACGCCATTCGCTGCGCACCGTGTCCATCTGGCTTCGCCACGGGTCGCTCGGTGGCAACACGGCGGCGGCGGTCGCCAGATAGCCCGTAACTGGCGTCAATTCCTGTACCAGCCCGTTCAGGTCTTCGAGTTCTTTGACGAGATCGAGGTTGGCCTTCTGAAAGTGAATCTCCAGAACGCTTCGGGAGAAATTCTTCAGCTTGCCGGGTGTGTTGAACGCTTGCAGCGCCTCCAAGAAACGCCTTCAGTTCATCGAGTTTCAGGCGCTGCTGCTCCCTGTCCTCGGCGGGGATCAGTTCACTGCCCCAGCACGGCAACCCGGACTGGACATATTGGGCGACGGTGACGACCTTCTCGGTCAGTTCGGTGGCTTTCGCCCGAAGCTGCTTGACCGCTTCATCGTGGGTGTTTTCGTTGCGGATCAGCCCTTCGGCCAGACCCAGCAATTCGAAGAGAGCGACCAGTTCCGCCAGCGGCAGGCCCTTGGGCTTCTCGACGTGCTTGAAGGCCAGAAGTTGATCCAGCGGCATCTTGCTGGCTTCGTTCAGATTGGCGGCGTCGAGCTTCTTGCCAGCCAAGCTCAGGGTGATGTTGCCGTTCTGCACAAGAGAGGCGAGGACGACGAGGAGAAATTCCGGCTCAAGCTGGTACTGGTCTCCCGCTCCACGTCGTTCTTCACCGTCATCAGTTCCTTGCGGTTGACGACCTGGCCGGGTGGCTTGCCTTCCAGTTTCTCCACCACGACCTTGGCGTAGCGGGACTGGTGCGGCTTCAGCTTGTCGCCGTCCAGCAGTTCCAGGCCATCGAGGACGGCGGTTGCCAGATTGTTCTTCACGCCACCGGCCAGCCAGCGGATCACGTCTTCTGTCGGCTGCTTGAGATTGCTGGTGGTGAGTTGCACCGTGAAAACCGGGTACTCCGGGTAGCGATCCTCGAAGAAAGCCGCCAAACAGGTTGAGCCTGTGAGTTCCAGAAGTTCACGCACGGTGGCGTTGGCGGATCGCGGTCCCTTCAGCCACTCCACCATCTTCTTCGGAACGCCCTGGTGGATGACCTCGAACGATTTCAGCATGTTGGTGCGCAGCCACGCCACGAGCGTTTTGAGGAAGCCGTCGGCCTTGTCCTCATAGACCTTCTTCGTGCCGCTGCTGGCCGACGCCGCCATTTCCCGAGCGCCAGCGTAAAGGCGCAACGTGTCCTGAAACTGCTTGTCCATGTGGGTCAGCTTGAAGAACACTTCGTCGGCGAGTTTCTGATCCTCGAAGTGCGGCGGCTCGAAAGGCTGGAGGAAGTACAGGTAGAAGTCTCGTGGCGGCTGCGCCGTGGATCGCTCGTTCGGTGCGCCGAAGAACAGGTACCCCCGGCGTGTGATCTTGTGCTCCCGCCATTCGATCTCGTGTTCCCAAATCTGGTAGCCACGAACGTATGTTTGATCGGTGCATTCCAGCACGCGGGTCAGCGCGTCGAAGTAGTATTGGTCCAGTTGCGAATCGGAGAGAGTGTCGGCCTTGTCCTGAATTTTGGCGTCGTGGTCGATGGTCTTCTGGAGGTCGAGGTAATACTGATCGTTGTCGGTATTGTGGGTGATGAACTGGCCGCTGACGGTCTTCATCATTTCCTTGAGGCAAGCCTCGACAGTCGTGCGGAGGAAATCGCTTGTCTTCTCCGGGATCGGAGCGAAGAGGCACAAGCCGTTCTGAAGTTCTTCGGCGGTAGGCCCGATCTTCGCCCGGATATCGTCGGTCGTCAGCCGGTGAATTGAGAGACCGTGGATGATGCGCTCTGCCATCGGCTGAAGGGCTTTGCGAGTGAATGCTTGCTGAATGCGGTTCTCGACGACTTTGCTCACGTCGAGTACGTCCTTGATCTCCGGGACCGAACGGAGCACCGCATTTCCCTGAAGATATTCCCAGTAGGAGTCGTAGCTGATGAGGCCAGGTTGATCCTGCGGCACATCGCTGTTGAGGCAGCGTTTCATTTCGGCGCTCAGAGTTTTCAGCACTTCCCGTTTCTCGGCGATGGAGATCGCCTCGAAGACTTCCAGATATGTTGGGTGGACGGGAAACAGCCTCACGAACTCTTCCAGCCGCTCGGCCATGCCTCCATAGAGCGGGGTGAACTTCTGAAGATGTTCCCGAATCTTTGCTCTCTGCTCGTCGTTCTTAGTCAACAGCCTCTCTGAAACGACGTAGGCTACGTCCTGCCGCACGATGCGAACCTGCTCGAAGCGATCCTTGACACGACGCAAGCTCTCAGCGACGAACTGAAACTTCGGATTGTCGAACAGGCTCTCTTGAAGTCCGGCGATGAAGCGGAACCGGATCAGCCTGCAAACTTCACCGATTTCCCGGAGAAAACCCAGGTCGAGAATGAGATCGTGCTGCTTGCGGGAGCGCAGGTAGTCGAGCAACTCGTCCACGACCAGCAGCAGACCGTGGTCGGGATACTTTTTGCTGAACTGCTCCATCATGTCGGACAGGTCGTCCTTGTTGCTGTCCACGTCTTCGTCGGCAGGGAACGTAAAATTCAGACCTTCGCCGGACATGAAGTCTTCGAGTCTTCCGCAGATAATGTTGCGCAAGCTCTTCTTCGTCGCTGGAAGTTCGAGCCGCACGACTTTGAACTTTCCAGCAATCGCTTCCGCCGCCTTCGCCACGGCCTTGTCCTTGACGACCGCGGCCATGTCGGGATATTCTGCGAGACCGGAAATCATCGACAGCAGATGGCTCTTACCGGTGCCGTAGTTGCCGACGATCAGGACGCCCTTGTTGTCGGCTGCGGACTCGAACTGAAGATTTGGGAGCACCAGATCGCACAACTGCTCTGACATGCGCTTCGAGATCACGAACGTCTGGACGAGTTGCCGGACGGCGGCAGGTGAATCCGCCTGCTCCAGCTGGATTACCGATTCGATCGGCTCGAAGTGAACGAGGTCGCTGTATTTCATGTACGATGTTTTCCTTAATCGGCGGCGGTGCTGCCAGCCGCAATGACGACTGCATCAACTTGCTTGAACTGAATGAACTCAGGATGGCCAGGCTCCGCGTAGGTAAGGGTGCCTCCTCTGATAGGTACCGTTCCACGAGGCCACGACAGTTCGGTTGCGACTTGAGACCTGAAGCAGTCGAAGAGGTTCGACTTCAAGGCCGATGTCGAACAGAATTTCGAGATTGTCTAGCAGGACTACATCGTTAGGAACTGAGGTCGACCACTTCCTTCAACAAGCGCTCGACTTGCCGAGACGCGCTGCTTGCGCGTAAGTTCGAGCATGCGCTTGCTCAACTCAAGATTCACGTTGACGACCGCGCAGCCGAGCACGTGCCCAATGGCTTGGAGTGCAGCAGTTTTCCCTGATCCTGGAGGACCTGCCAGTATGACGAGCCGGAAATATTGGCTCGCGGCCTGTTGGATGGCATCGTGAAGTTGCGTGTCGGCGATATGGGACTTCGAGGCTCCGTTGATCATGCGCCGCCTTTGGGCGCCAGAAGCGATGCTTGTGTGGGTAGCGTTTCGCGTGCCGTCGCCTCTTGGCGACGATTAAGATGATTTGGAATCATTGATGCGTTCAGTGGCTCCCGGCCGCGAGTTCTTCTTCCAGCTCCGCCCGGTGCCGTTCCACTAGATCAACCAGCAATGCAGACACACTGGACCGCCCTCCACGCTGCCGGGAGCGTGACCACGCGACTCTGTTTAGGAGAACGTAAAGATCCTCCGGGATGTTAATGCCGGTCATCTTGTGAGGTCTTTTGGGCGATTGCCCCGGAGGCGGCAGATCGGTTGTACTGTTCGTCACTCCGTCTATTCTACTCTCTTGTGAGTTGGCAATTGACAGGAGGCAGTCGCTGCTCGGGGAAAGACTGTCAGTGCGGATGTTGAATCGCGTAATTCTCTTATTTTCAACCGGATGCAAGCTAATTGCGGCGCGGCTCTGTCTTCAGTGAAACGCATTTGCCGCGGACCGACCCCTGCTAGACGGGATGCGACGCTTCACTTTCCTGCCGAATGGCGAAACCCGCCATCGGTTCGCCATCGAACTGAACTGCACGCTCTGATCTTGCGTAAAGTAGCTTGAGGTCAGCCCTCGTCGTCCTCTGACGTCGGCCATGCGGTGGGAATTGAATCGTCAACGACCGTGATTTCGTAATTTTCGGATTCGCCGATAGATTCGGCAGACGAGATGAAATTGATGAAGAAGTCCTGCTTGTCGCCTTCGATGTCATAATCTCCCTCCATGTCAATCCTCATCGTGAAGGAGGGGAAGCTCTCAAACTCGAATTCCTGGCTCAAGCGGGATGCGGCACTATAGTCCGTGCTGAGTGCCCCACCGGAAAGGCGGATAGTTGAACAAGCCACGTAGTCGTCGGTGCGGAAGTCCATAGTAATGGACACCTCTGTATCCGGCGTGCAAAGAGGAAGACGGCGGACACAACGAATTGCCCGCGCGAGTCCGACAATGTCTTTTGGGCTGAGACCGGGAATCTCAAGAAGATTACGAAACGCCGTTTCTAGTTCGCGAAACAACCGGAGGTCGCTTTTGCGCAGAGGAAAAGTCGTGTCGCCGCTCATATGGTTACTTTAAGGCTTTAAAGCGGTTACGACCAGCAATTCGGTCCATGACGGTTCCCGGGTCCGCGCTTTATATTCGACCGCGTGCCGTAGATGATCGATACTGGGTCTGTCTGCCGTCACGGAGGGAGGACGCTTGGCTTCGGTTGGAACCACTCGCGAAGCGCGTTCGTTTCCTCAAATTGCGTCTCGTTCGATTCCGCGCTGCCCATACTGACTGGCTCGAAGAATGACATTCAAACCAAATCAGACACTGAACCTTCCTGAACTGGCCGCTCATGTCGGATCGGCGTCAGCCGAGTTTAGGGTTGTGGACACATTAGCCGGCGGGATGGGGGAGTGCGTCCGTGTCGCCCAGGGGCAGGAGTTTTTTGCACTGAAGGTGATCCAGAACCATCTCATTGACGATGCTGCTGCGTGGCATCGCTATCTTCGCGAGGCGCGGATCTGGACAACGCTGTCAGCCGGCGACGGCGTTGTGGAAGCCTTCTGCATAACCCGGGTCAATGAAATACCCGTGGTGTGCTCTCGTTGGATGTCTGGAGGCAATCTGAGGGGCCACATGAAGAGCCGGTCGCCTGAATTTTTCTTCAGGGTTATCGCCCGGGTCGTCGGGACTCTCGCATGGGCGCGTGAACAGCACGATGTGATCCACCGCGATATCAAGCCGGAAAATATCTTGCTGGATGACGCCAATTTGGCGTTCGTATCAGATTGGGGTCTTGCACGCCCTTTAACCGTCGCTGCTTCGGAAGGCGACAACGTCGCGCCAGCAGCGTTTACGGGCGGCGCCAATCCGGCGTTGACTGCGGCCGGATTGTTCCTCGGAACAGTTTCCTACGCGTCACCTGAGCAACTCCTGGGCAGCAAAGGCCTTGATCACCGAGCCGATATCTACAGCATCGGGTGCCTCATGTATGAGTGGGAAGCAGGCAGCCTCCCCTTCACTGGCACTACTGCAGAAGAGATTTGTTTGAAGCATCTGCTCCAGACACCTGGGCGTTTGGGAAGCCTCTTCAGGAAGACGACATTCGGCGCAGAGGATGTTATCCGGCAGAGCTTGGAGAAAGATCCGGGGAGGAGGCCAGACTATGCATCGCTTGAAAGTGCGCTGACACAGGCTGCAAGCCGACGCGGTATTCGGTACGAAAAATTTCGCCCGAAGGTTCTCTACAAAATACCTATGGTGGGTACTGGGACGTATGGTGAGTTTGTCCGATCAGGCAAGACGAGCATTGGTCAGGACGGCGGAACCTACGGCTTAATCGAGCGCTCTGACATTCAACCATTCCTTCGAGAAGCGGAGGCACTGACAGCACTCGGGGATTACAGCAAAGCTGCGGAAATCTATGGTAGTCTCTTTGTCCCGCAGATGGTCATCGCACTTCCGGACCACTGTCACAACCAGTTCGTCACCATAGGGTACGCGTTTTGCCTGAATCAACTCGGCAGGAACAAGGAGGCCATAGAGGTTCTCGGGAGTCTGTCCGGCGCGGCCGAGAAGCCCGCAGAGTATTTCGTCAACCTTTCACTCTCGCTAATTAGGGAAAAGGAATTTGCACTTGCTGCAACAACTGCGATGGATGGGTTGCTGCTCCATCCTGATGACCGGGATATCGTCGGGAACCTGCTCGTGGCGCAGACCGCGCTGGGCGCGTTCGTCGCAGCGGCCGAGACGGCAAAGACGCGGCTCGCGCAATTTCGGAACGTTCATTCGCTACACGAAGTTGCCGTGCTGCACTGCAAGTATGCAGACAGCGTACGTGACGCCGATTGGCCGCTTGCTGTCAAAAACTACAAATTCGCGGTCGGCCTCTTGCGCGAGGCGAAGCAACTGAATCCCCGGTTTCTGCCGGTCCGGTTCCAACTGGCGATCGCCCTCGAAGCGATGACCGCGTACACTCAATGTTCGAACGAAGTCCCCACGTTCAAAGATCTTGTTTCGCACATCTCCGACCAGCTTTTTCTAGCCTATCTGCTGGCGAGGTGCCTCGATCGCGTAAACGCTCACAACGAATGCCTTGAGTTCTGCGACAGGTGGCTCCGAGGGGTAAATGAGGTGCAGTCAGGCAATCCCGCCCCGAGACACAGTGTAATCAGACTGGAGAGGGTTCGAGCGGCCACAATCGCGGATGGTTTCTGCATTGGAAAAATTACAAAGGACGGCAAGCGTGTGGTCGTGCCTGATGTGGAGCGATTTTTCTGACCCATCGTGGCTGATGCAGAGTTCAGGGAAGCAGGTGATTTCTGCTATCTGGCTCGTCTCCATGAATGGTTGGGCGAAGATGAGGAAGCGGAAGCCTTGCTCGCGGAGGCAGAGACTGTTTTTCCAAGTTATTGGGAGATCCCATTTCAGCGGGCTAGCTTTCGCGCTCGAACAGGAGACTTCGATCACGCTGTCGGCTCGGCGGAGCGCGCGGCGGAGTTGGCACCGTGGAAAACCCAAACGTGGGAATTGCTCCGTCAAGTGTATAGCGATGTCGGACAGGCGATGCAGGCGGAAACGGCAAGAAAACGGGCCGAGGAGGTCCAGTCAGTTAGATCTCAGCTCGCGGCAGAGATTGATGCAGTCTGACGGCTGAAGGGACGACGCTACGCGAATCCTAACAGGCTTTTCACTGAAGCCGGGTCAATCGGTCCCTGAACATCCTTTACCCACTCGCTGTCCGGCTTACCCAAAACCCAGCAGGGAACATAGTCTGGAAGACCGGCCATCGCCGCGAACAGAGGAATGTAATCGTCGGAAATTACGAACCACGCCCCGCGCTGATACGCAAACATTTTCGGGAACGAACCGGCCTTGGCCTGTTTGAAAGCATCGTGGATTGCGGCTTCTCCGACAGGGTGCTTGTCGGGCCGGTAGTCGAGATCAAATGGCACACACAGACCAAGAGGGACGGCAGCGAAATAAACTTGGACGCGGCCGGCGACCGCCTCTTCGAGCTGTTGCATGAATCCTTCGTCGCGCTTGGGCGTGAGTCCAGGCAGATCGTGGATTTCGGAGGGCTTAATCATCATTTCGTTTCACGAAGACCGACTCCACCAGATCTTACCGCAGCAGCAAGTCCGCGTTTGGGGCGACCGAGACTTAAGTGAAAAGGGCGGCTTATGCCGCCCCTCCCTTTGCTGTCATTTTCTTCAGATTCTTACTGCTCTTTTCAGAAGTCCGCGGCTTCGTCTTCTGTCTTGGTTTGGCGGCGGTGACTCGCGTAAGACGTTTCCGGGGACGCTTGTAAAGCTTCGCGGCAACCATGAGGCGGTCGGAATCCTCAAGCTTGTTCGACGAATAGCCGGATGGCAAAAGCGCGAGTTCCATCATGAATCGGGAAACCTCAGCATCGGCCAGCTTTGAAACATACTGGCGGAAGCTTTCCCGAATGTCCTCCTCCGTCTCGGTCTCCTCGAACGGAATCTGATGCCGCTCACACATACGCTCGAAGTCTTCGTAGTCGAGCGACTCCATCCATGCGGCGATCATCATTTCGTGATCCGCTCGGCCAAGAACGGCGGGCACCTTGGAAAGGACGGAATCGAGAAGCTCGCGATTCTCGGCAAGGTTCTTCCGCCGTTCTTCGGCAGCGCGTTCGTACTCTTCGTCCCGCTCCTCTCGCTCTTGCTGCTGAGGCGCATGATGAATCGGGCACTCCGGGTCGGCGCAGATTTGAACGGTCTTACCGACGTGGTTACCTTCAACCACGATCCCGGTCGCGGCGCTCTCACAGAGCACCTGATTGGGCTTCTCCGGCTCCTCGCTGCTTTCGGCAGGTTTGATCTCGACGTACTGGCTCCTCGGGATGATCGGCTGATCTCGCTGCGGGCCATAGTATTCGGAAATCTGGACCAGCGAGGGGTTCTGCTCCGTCTGCCGTTTCAGCCACGCCGATACCTTTGCCTCGTAGCAAACAGAATCCAGGCAGCGATCATCGTTCTGGAAGTCATCAAACAAAGCGGTGTTGAATCCCGTTCGTTTCTGGCAGCTAACGCAACTCCCGGCCTCGGGCATAAGCGTTTCATCTTCGCGGTCGAAGATGGCGTCTTCAAGCTGGAGCATCAGGTTCTGCCGAATCCACTGCGCCAACTCGCGAACGGGAATAACCTGCTTCTCTGTCGATCCCCAATGAGAGCGGAACGCCGCTTCAAGCGCCTGCGCCTGTTGCGATTGAGGCAACCGGGCAATCAACAGGGCGTGTCCAGCGGTCAGGCGATTCTCGAGAAACGCCTGTGCCGCTGGCTCGATCAGGTCCACATAACGGAGGCGTCCATACACATGGCCAATGCTCTTGCCGACCTTAAGGGCGATCGACGCCACGTCATACTTCGGTTCCGGCATGTCCAGAAGGGCGCGGTACGCGAAGGCCTCTTCCAGTGGGTGAACATCTTCGCGCTGCGCATTCTCGACCAACTGAAGCGTCAGCGCTTCGTCGTCGGTCAGTTCAACCACGCGCACCGGGACTGCGAATAGTTCGGCGGCTTGCGCTGCGCGAAAACGTCGCGCACCTGCAACCACTTCGAACTGCTCGGCGGCAAGGTTCCGCACGATCAACGGAACCAGCACTCCCTGTGCTCTGATGCTCTGTGCGAGTTCCTGTAGCTTGTCCTGATCGAAGCTGCGGCGTGGGTTCGTTGGCGACTCCCGCAGTTGGTCAATCGCGAGAGTTCGGAAGTCGGCTGTTACGGTTTGCTGTTGCATTTTGTCTGTTCCTTTCGTCTTGAATGGGTTGAGGGTTGGGTTTACCGCAGCGGGTCCTGAGCGGGCGCAATCGCCCGCAGGATCTCCGCTGAAGTCTTCTGAATCACTTCGAGCGATTCCGCCAACGTGGCCTGATCGCCCTGATAGAGGCTGATGTAATCGCTGGCGGCGGTGTTCGTGTCCAGTCCAATCGAGTGGCAAACCACGAAAGCAACGGCCTCGGCTTCGGTTTCGCGAACGGTTTGGTTGGTGTTCTTCCGGCGTTCGCCTTTGTGAATCAGTTCGTGCGCCAGTTCGTGTACCAGAACCGAGAACTGCTCGGCGGGGGGAAGTCCGGGCAGTACTTCAATCCGGCCTCCGCTGGACATGCCTTTCGCTGGTGCGATCCGGTCGGTGTATTCGAGGGTGATTCCGCGTTCACCGATCAGCGTTTCCAGAGTTGCCGTGAACTCCATCGGATCGCCTTTCACGGTTGCGAACGACGGCAACGGCTCTCCGTCGGTCTGGGACTCGTCGAAAACGTAAGCGGTCCGGAAGCCGAATAGCCGGGTCTGTTCGTCTTCGCCCTGCTCGGCTTCGTTGCGCTTCTTCACGACCATGGGCGCGAATATCGCGATTCCCTTTTCGCCCTTGCGGACGAATCGGTTCAACTTACGCCACGTCTGAAAACCTGCCACGTGGGAGGCGTTCGGCTTCTGCGTGAAGATCAGCAGAACGTTGCCCCATGAGTACTTGTGAAACCGGGACATGGTGGCGAGGTAGGTCTTCAGGGCGTCGCTGTGGCCTTGCTCCAGAGCGGTTGCCAGTCTTCCGAGTGCTTCATCGCAGAGTTGCTTTACGGTGTCGGTGTTCATCGTTTTGTTCCTCGTGGTTTTCTCTCAGGTGCGATAGCGCCGCTGGTCTGTGGTCTCCTGATCCGCTGCCCTAAAAGGGCACGTCGGACGGCTCTGCCTCGGCCGGAACCGGCTCTTCCTGCCGCTCGGCTCGATCGAGCTTGAGAATGGAGTCAGTGCGGACTTCCCAGACCCGGTGGCTGGCGCCCTCGCGCTGGTATTCGCGGCTTCGGAGTTCGCCCTCGACCTGAAGGTGCATTCCCTTGGTGAGCGTCGCGGCAAACTCGCCGAACTTGCCCCACACGATGCAGCGGTGCCATTCGGTGCGGGATTGCCATTCGCCGTCGTGATCTTTCCAGGACGCCTTGGTCGCGAGCGAAAGGACGGTGTAGCTGGAGTTGTTCCGGGTGTTTCGAACTTCGGCGTCTCTGCCGAGGAAGCCAATGAGAGTGATGCGGTTCTGATACATGCTTTGTTTCTCCGTTTCTGCCCCGTTCTCTCGGGGCACTAAAGAGCGAGGGGGGCCGCTCCCAAGGACAAGGGCCGCTTTTCCTGGGGGGACCAAAAAAGATTTCCCGAAGGGCGAAGGCCGCATCGCGGCAAATGTTTTTTGGGGGTGCCGGGAACCCGGAGGGCGGCGTTAGCCGAAGCAGAGGACCGCAGTTCCGCAGGGCGCGGGAATTGCCCCGAAGCTGTGCCCGAGAGAAAAGGGGAAGAACGGGAAACTGCGATTCAGACGCGATCTCTGAATGGTTCTGCTGTGACGCGGGTTCGAACTCCCGGTACGATCTCCGGTTAGCGAACTTCGTCCGGCTACGCAGTGAGACGGCGAAAGGCAGATACTGCTTAGCGCGTTCCTAGCGGTTCGTGAGTGGTTATCTTCGGCGAGTGTCGCGTGCGATCGAGGAACCGTCGCACCACATGTCAGGGACCACAGACTGCCTCGAATATCATCGCGTCAGTGTCGACCGCTCCATCCGAGAAGTACCTTCTAATTTGGCTCTGAGGTTTTGAGCTCAGCGCGCTGGACTCCTTTGCCGGACGGCACTTTCCCGTGCGATCTTGCTCTTATGCAGCGCATGGATGGAGTGGGACTCAGCATCCCCAGAAACTACAGCCGCTTCGCGCGGGGGCCGGAGGGGGAAGGTGTCTTTGCTGCATAAGGCCGTACGCCCCACCGTGCTCCACTGGTCTCTGCCGCGAGCGGAGCGCCGACGGCTGGCAATGGTAATTAAAACAAAATGATACGATCATGTAGTACGAGATCGAACGTTACGCGGCAGGATAATGCTCAGCCCACCCAGTATCCGCCTCAATTTCCTGCCTCTGTCAAGGCAGGATTTTCCGGCCGTTGTATGGCGTCGATTGCAACCGGAGAGCGCAGTCAAGCCCGAAGACGCTCTCTGCTACACCTTGCCGAAGAACGCGGAAGCGGAAGCACGCGCATCGTACCTGATTTCGCTTCGACGGCAGCCAGGGTTTGACGAATGGAATTTTGTCCCTGAACAGAATCGGCAGTTCGCCCTGCGGTACCTATACGAACTCCTTCTTGCCGCAACCAAAGATAAACTCCCGGCTGATGATTACGAGATCCATGACGGATTTCAGCGCGCCGTAGCCTACGTGCTGAAGCGCACACCTTTGGGACAGCAGGCCGTGTGGCTGGAGACGTATTATCACTCCCTTACCAAAGAATATGGCTTCCTGATCGATTTCCACTTCGATAAGTCAGATGACGTGCCATTCTCGCGGGAGGTTCAGCGCCTGAGTCTTGGCCTTGATGAGCACTATCGGAGCAACAAAAACGCCTACATCGACCGGGAAGGAATTATCAACAAGTTTCTCCGCGAACATATTGGACAGATTTTCCCTCTGCGGGATGCGAGCCTCGACGGCTCGGTGGATATCATCAAAAAACTTACATTTGTCCGCACTGAGCAACTGAAGCCAAAGGTCTTCATGCTGGGGGGCGGTCGAACCGATGAGTCGCAGTGGAAGGGGCTCGAGCGGTTCGGTCCTTTGGAGCCCGTGCCTGCTGCCGAGATCGGCTGCGTAATGCTGTATCGGAAGGATCACCGCACGCTAGCTGAAGACTTGTATCGCGGATTGATGGGCAAGGCGAGCGGGGTCGCTTTCAAGGGGATCCCCGAGGTTTTCCGCCTGAACATAAATCGGTTTTTCAGTGTTAGTCCAAATGCGTGGAACTCGAACGAACTGCAAGCAGCCGTAAAGGAAATTGAGGATATCAGGCGTGATAACCCCAATTTAACGCTGATGGTGCTTATGATCGAAGACCTGGAGAATAGCGAGATTTACTACCAGGCAAAATATGCGCTTCTACAACGCGATATCCCTCTGCAGGTGGTCAGCGCCGAACTGATCCAGCGGCGCGATCAATTCAAATGGTCGGTGAGCAATATCGCGCTTCAGATATTCACCAAACTCGGCGGCGAGCCGTGGAAGGTGGTGCCTGCGCATGAACGGTGTCTAATCATTGGCATCGGCCAAGCCCACCGTGCTAGTCCCGACGGCATTCAAAAATATTTTGCGTACTGCGTCGCAACGGATTCTTCTGGTCTATACAAGAAGATCGCCGTTCTGAGCGACACCCACTCCAGAGATACGTACTTGGAGGATATGAAAAAATCACTTGTGCGCGAATTGTCGGTGGCAGGTGCGGGCGAATACAGCCACTGTGTAATTCATATCCCATTTAAACTTAAGAACGACGAACTTCGCGCGCTGGAGGGTGCAGTTGCAAGCGCCAGTCATACAGAGAGCCACATCAAGTTCACCGTCATCAAAATTAACGATCAGCATCGTTTCTTTGGATACGCTGATAACAATAGCCGAATCCCTGTCGAAGGAACCGTGGCTAGGTTATCTCGGACGAGTCTGCTGCTGTGGTTCGAAGGGCTGAAGACGCCAAACGACGTGGTGAGGAAGCGTGTGGCTGGCCCGGTTCATTTGGAATTCCTATGGCCGAAAGAGAATCAGGAGCCAAGCGAACAGAGTAAGCACCTGCAAGATCTGTTTAACCTCTCGGGCACAAACTGGAGAGGCTTCAATGCGCGAAGTACTCCGATAAGCACGTATTACTGCAAGCTTATTGCAAAGTTCCTGTCGAAGTTCCCGGACCAGGCGCCCCGCATCGAGTCAACCACCTACCCATGGTTTCTTTAACCAATAGCCTCGAACTTTATGCGTGAAGGCGACCTCATCACATTGCTGGGCGCTGGGTGCAGCGTGGAGGCTGGAATTCCCGCCTCAAGTCAAATGGTTACTTCTGTCGAGAAACTGTTACAGGCGGACGACGGATGGAAGCCGCATTCCGCCCTGTATCAATGGATCAAAGCCAGCTTAGTCGGTGCGGACGTGATAAAAGGAAAGGCTTACGCGCAGCCAGATATCGAGCGGATTGTAAATACCTTATCTGAGTTGGAAAAGAATACCGACTGTACGCTTTATCCATTTATCAGCGGCTGGCACCAGAGGGTCTGTGAGTTGGCGGGCCGAGACTTCGAAAATATCAAGACGTTTCGCCGGCTTATTGTTAAACAACTTCGTGACTGGATCGCAATCAACAGCTACGCACGCGCAGATTACTACGAGGGCTTTTATCGAATCCGTGACGAACTGAATTTCGCGATCCGGATTTTCAGTCTGAACTACGACCTTTGCCTCGAATATAACGCGAAGGACCGGCCCCTCGAAATCGGCTTCGAACGCTCTACCGAAACGTGGGATTTCCGACGCTTCGAAGCAAGAGAAGAAGTGTCGCCCCACATCTTCCTTTACAAGCTTCATGGGAGCATCACTTGGTACCGCGACAAGCAGCAAGGCAACATTCTCAAACTGGCGGCTTCTCCGCATCCGGAGCCGGACCTGATTTTCGGTACGGACTACAAGATGCAATACATTGACCCGTACCTTTTCTATGCCTATGAACTTCGCCGGTACAGTCTGGAATCTAAAATCATCCTAACCGTGGGCTACAGCTTCCGGGATGAGCACATTAATGGAATAATCATGCAGGCATTAAGGCACGATCCCCATCGCGTCTTAGTCGCCGTATCCCCCGATGCCAGTGAAGCCATCAAGCAGCTAGGGCATAGCGGGCCGCAATACCGGCCCGTTGACCAAAAGCAGCCGAGTTCCTTTCGGGGATTACCATTGCTGGTTTAGAGGATCTTGCTGGCATACCTCGGGAAGAAACCCCGTTTGCGGCAATCGAATCTGACTGAGAGCTGTAGGTTTACCACGTGGAGGTGGTTTTAAAAAGCGTTAGATGATCGACCGTGTGCAGCGTAGGACAGGTTTGATAATCGCCCACGAAGGGGACTCGATCCGAGCCTGGATATGGCGAGCCACTCGGACCTGCGCACCACGACGCTCTACGATCGGGAGAAGGACCCTGCGACGCTGCGCAAATTGAGCGACGGATTGCGTTCTAGTTCTAAACGGATGGAACCTGCACATGAATCTCACGGTAGCGCAGCTGTTCAATGAGGCGGCTAAGAAGCTCCGGGTCGAATTCGAGTTCATCCGCTCGACGAACCCGCATGCGGGGGAAAAGGGAGCAGAAGCTGAAAAGGTGGTTCAGACCTTCCTCAATCACCACTTGCCCCAGCGGTTCCGTGCGGCATCCGGCATCATTATCGACAAGTCGAATGCCTTAAGCCCGCAGACCGATGTCATCGTCTACGACGCTCTTACAAGCCCCGTATATCGCTATTCCGAGCAGATGCTCATGCTTCCGCTGGATACCGTTGGCGCTGTCATGGAGGTTAAGAGTCGGCTCAACAAAAAGGAGCTCGAAGACGGCTACCGGAAGATCGCCGCCTGCAAGCGCCTTAAAAAGACACCCGTTTCCGCTGCCGACCAGCAGGCCACCGGAAGCGACATGAAGGGGGTCGCTACATACGGGGTGATTTTCGGTTTCAGCTCGGACACGAGCCTAGCCACACTTGCACAACATGCCGAGGATCTAAACGCGCAGTACGAACCGTCTGCATGGCCGGATTTGATCGTCTTGCTCGATGCCGGAACGATTCACTATGGCGTCCAGTTTCCGGGCACGAGTTCTATGGGGCATATTATGCCGCCGCTCGACGACAATTTCGCTATTCCGCCAATGACCGTGCACCTGCTGCTGCATGAAGACGGTGACTTCACCCTAAACAGGTTTTTCATTCTGTTGCTGGTTCATCTAACGTTCTTCCCGCGAAGAATCGGTACGCCCGGGCTGGATCAGATGCTGGAAGGTGCCGCAACAAGCGGCACGACTCTCAAGGCTTATCAGTACACACGGGATCGCCAGCTCACGCCTGTTCCGGATTCCCTTTATAAAGATCGCGCGAATCTCATTCCGCTGACGATCTCCATTACTGACGACGCCGGCGCGCCTCACGGAACCATAAGATATTTCCCCTGGATAGATGGCGGGGTTATCGCGTGGAGCGGCGACATACCGTTTCAGCCTCTCATCATGCTACTGGGGGACATCGGATTGCGAATGATGTCGCACCACGAAGGAGTTGCGTACTCCAATCCGATACCTCTGAAGGCGTCCGAGTTCCGCCAGTGGCCGGAAAGGCTCAACAAGCAACTCACGGGCTTGCGTGCACAGTTGTCCGGCTTCGTCCTGAAGAAAGTTTTCAACGAAGGGACTTCAGAGCCGTTCGTGGCCCGGCTGATGGCCGGGATATTTGAGATCAAAGACCGGGCGTTCGCTGAACCTCTGGAACGACAGGGGTTCGACACCGCCTATCGTCCTGTGATTGAGAACCTCATGGAGGCACGCCGGATTTATCGACAACACAACGGCGCGGGCGAGAGCATTACTGCAGAGCGCGAAGGACCCGCGCCTGACGCCTCATTCGATGGTTTTGCTGACGCGGCCTTGCAGGCTGTACCTGGATTGATCGGGTTTTTCAAGGTTGCGGCCAGTTTTCTTTTCGAATCGCCCTCTTCCTTCAACCAGGGCGTTGCAGCTCTCTATGCCCATGATCCAGTCCTGGCAACATACCTCATCGGGTGCCGTTCTGACTGGCTGGAGAAGTGGATTGAAGAGCGCCAGAAGACAGATGCCGGCGATGTCGCAGTAATCGACCCTGATGCTATGAGTGCGGTTTTTGAACGAATAGCCTCTATGGTAGAGAACATTTGCATTCATTTGCTCTCTCGAAGACTGGCGCGATTGGCTAAATCGCTCGTTATTGTGGAGATCCCTGCAGACAGGCGAAATCCAGATTACCAGCGAAGGTTTGACATGGTTCTCGCGACCGGCGGGATCACGCCCTGGACGCTGGAGTACAAATCTACGCCGTTCTCAAGTCAGTGATAAGCCGCGTGGTGTACGATGTGCGCTCAGTTTCGAGGAATTAAACGAGCTACCGTGATCGGTCCGCAGTATCATCCTCAACGCGTAACCCAATTGATGCCGTCAGCGAGGCCGAGGCTTTTTGGACCGTGTGCGCTGCGTAGTATGCCGGGTTCGGCTTGTCGCCCGATACTGAGCAATCGCCCGAATCACCTGCTCGGGATCATCGCCGCGGGCGAGAGCGCGACGCGCATAAGCCCAATCGTGTTCTGACTGCGTGTTGGTGCCGGTTGGCTTGGCTCGCTCGCCTCGCGCGCCCGGTGCCGGTGCCAGCATCGCCCGCGACCCAGGTTCTTCGGTCCCCACCTGAGGAAAGTGTTCTGGCCGGTAAACCTCGCGTGAGATCTCCTCCGCGCGAACGAGGTGGGGCTTCTCATATTTGTGGTTATACAGTCCGGGCAGGCGCATCACTCGACTGGCATCGGTGGCGGCCGGATCGGCACCGAACTCGCGGACCAGGCCGCGCATCAACCTCTCGGCTTGTTCCAGATCGAATCCTTCCACTTTCCAGACCGCCTGCCATTTGTCCGGTGACGTATTCAGAAGGTAACTCGGTTGGGGCATGTCGTCGCGCTGGCGCATCGCCTGTACCCGCGCCGTCCCGTCGTGGTCGAAGTCGAGGTACACGTGTCGGATCGCAGCCACGTCGGATTTCGTCCGGTTGAAAGAGTTCGCGGCGACCGCATTCATCGCGATGTAAACCTCATGCTTCTGCGCGTTCATGTGCCGGAGCCAGCCCTGATACTCAGCCGATGCGATCCGGTCGGCGGTGGAGAACCGCTGGGTTACGCCGCCAGACGGCTTGTGGATCAGAACGACCGCTAAACGGTCATTGGGCTCGAAGTTCGAGCGGACGTAATGGGAGGCTGTTTGCTTATCCATGATGGGGTTTCCATGTCGGTGCCGATTTCGTATAGAGCGCGGAACTCAAAGATGTCGTTGGTTGCGTCGAAACGCTTCACCTCCACCAGTTCCGCTACCCGGCGTTTTCCCTGGTGACGCTCGATGTGAAGAAGGAGGTCGAGGGAGTCGCCGATGCTGCTTCGAATCGCGTGATAGGGCAGTTCAACGCCGGACTGCAGAACGCAACTCGTGAACCGGTTGATCGCCTGCTGTGCGGAGTTTGCGTGGATGGTGCAGAGAGTGCCAGAGTGGCCGGTGTTCAACGCCTGCAGGAGATCGAACGCCTCCCCGCCGCGGACCTCGCCCAGAATGATGCGATCCGGCCGGAGACGAAGCGTGGTCCTCAGCAGATCGCGAATGGTCACGGCTGGCTGGCCCGGCTGCTCCCTTCGGGCTTCCAGAGAGACCAGGTTTGCGTGCTCTAACTGGATTTCAGCGGTGTCTTCGATCAGGACAATCCGGTCCTCGCCGGTGATCAGAGTCGCGAGGGCATTCAGAAGAGTCGTCTTGCCGGTGCTCGTGCCGCCGCTGATGACGATGTTCTTCCGGCTTTGGATGGCCTCGCGGAGTTCATCCATCACGGGCGCCGGCAACGAACCGGAGCGGACCAGCTCGTCGGCGGTGTATAGCTTCGTGTGAAACTTCCGGATGGTTAACGTGGTCCCGCCGACGCTGCAGGGCGGCATCACCGCCGCAACCCGCGATCCGTCCGGAAGACGTGAGTCGAGAAGAGGCTTCTCCTCGCTGATCTCGTCACCCAATCGCCGGGCGATGTTCTGAACCGCAACCTGAAGAGTCTTCTCCGGGATCGTTACGCCGCAAGCCGGTTCGATACGGCCGTGCCGCTCGAAGAAGATTCGTCCAGATCCGTTGACCATGATCTCGGAGATCTCAGGATCTTTGATCAAGCCCTCGATGGGCCGAAGGAAGGGGAGGATTAGTTCGAAGCTCACAGTTCTCCTTTCGCGAGTTGCTCGAAGTAGTTGTCGTTCGGATTCAGATAGTGGGGCTTCAGATAGCAGACCGAGGGAGGCAGCGGATTGACGCCGTCGTACGCCAGCACGATAGACTCAGCATTCTTCAGCTCCGAAAAGATCTTGGGCTCAAACACGAAGTCCCGCTGGACGTTGTAGCTCTTGCTGGCGCTGACTGTGCTTCGCTGAGCCATGGTCCGTCCGGTCAACATGCTCACCTTCGCGTCCTGTCCGTTCTCCGAGATCGAGTAGTTCAGCTTGAGCTGCTCTTCTTTGCCGCACATCTCGCTGGCCGTCCTGGCGCTGAAGTCGTCGGAGAGCGAGAGGAAGATCTTTGTCCGGAACGTCTGAAGCAGGGTTCTCCAGGATTCGCCGGGCAAAGTTGAACGGAGCGAACTGATGCTTTGCGTCGCGACGATCGGGATGCACTTCGCCTGGCGCGATAGCGCAAAGAACTTCTCGTCGCCGGTCGGATCGCTCTCGCCCACCGTCGCGAAAGCCTGGTATTCGTCGCAGAGGAAAACGACGGGCCGGAAGTGACGGTCGCGATTTCGTTCCATCGCCGGTATCCGCTGGATCATGGCGCGCTGGAAATCCTGCTTCATGAAAGTGCCGATGGCCTTCGCTAAACCGGGGTTTGCGGCAACGGGGAAGTTGAGAGCGCACACGGCCCCATCCTCGATCAGTTCTGTGAACGACGGCAGAGGAATGCCGTACCGCCCGTCGCTGTTCAGTTCCGGGTCGTAACATTCCTTCGGCGGACAGAACACCTCCTTGACTGTGGGGTTGTCGTCAAAGAGCGAGAGGAAGACCGAAATACCTTCCACGATGGAGGTCCGCAGTTTGGGCTCGATTCGCTTCCAGTCGTTGTCGAACCATCTCTTAACGGCGGCGAATTGCGCGCGCTTGCGAACGTCACGGATTTCCGTCGGACCGGTCTGACTCATCAGATCGTAGGGGATCTGATTCTGGTCAAGGTAGCGCTGGAGTTCTTCGGAAGCCGGAGCCTTCATGTTGCTGGCCGCCTCATCTTGCTCCCACTGATAATGGTCGAGGTTCGGGTGGGCGACGTACGTGTCGATCTCGACCAGCACGAACGTGGTCTGCATCGCCCGCTCGCCCTCCTCGATGCGGCTCTTTAGAAGATCGGGATTGATGGCGCATTCGTAAATGTCGAACAGCGTCACGTAGTCGTACAGAACTTTGTGGAGCAGGATGATGAACTTGACGAGGTTCGTATATGCCTGCTGCCAGAAAGGTTCTTTGCCTTTCCCGAACAGATTGTTGAGAAGGCTGGCGATGCCGTAGGCGAGCGTATAGGCTTCCAGATCGTTATTCAGCGGGTTGTACCGATATTCAGAGTCGAGACTGACCTCGACGTAATCGTTGCCCCGTCCAGCACGCTCCAGAATTCCCCGGACCTTGTGGCAGAAGTCTCCTTTCACTTCGAGAACGAGTCCGCTGGCCCGATGGGCCTCGGACTCCGCGCGATACGAAAAGATCTGTTCCGCAAATGGGTGCATACAGCAGCTGGTCTTGCCACTGCCGATCGCCCCAAAAATCGCGGTGCCGGTGTAAAGCCCGCGTTCTGGGATTGTGAGCCAGTGCGGTTCGTCCACCGGCTCCTTCCGCTTCGGGTTGTGGATCTCGCCGACCACGAGGAAGAGTTCCCCCCGAGTTGCCGGCGGAGGATACATGGGGAGTCGCTGCGCTCGGACAGTCTTCTCCTGACGAATGATGAATATGTATGCCAGCGAGAACAGGACCGAGCACGTCACGTATGGCGTCGTGAAAAGCATCGCCGTGAAACTCCACTTAATTCCCAGAAAGATCCCGGGCTTCTGCAGGCGGACGAGCGCCAGCAGGGCGTTGTCCGAGGGAAACGGCAATCGATAGAAACCAGCCAGGCCGAGGCCGGCACTGAGCAGGAAGCTGATGAACTGGCGGCTTTCGACAAGTGCTCGAACCATGGATGTTTGTTCCTCTTATGCGGTGGCGGTTTCCGCGCTGGTTCGACCCGGCTGCGGCCTTCGGGTCCGCGGGGCAGCGTTGTCCCCTGCGATCTGCTTGGCGCGCCAGGCGGTGAAGTCCTTATCTTTCCGGAAAGCCTTCCGCAGGACCTGGCAGATCACGTAGTTCTGTGAGCTTTCGAGGTACTGCGAATAAAGCTTGAGCTCCTCAATTACCTGGCAGTCCAGCCGGACTGAGATGGTGTCTTCTTTGACTTTCGACTCGCGTGGGATGAATGACTTCATGAACGGTTCCTTTCGTGTTGGAAATCTGAAGAGCGGGCGGGTGCGACCCAGGTGCGACGACAGGAGTACCGGAAGGAGTTGGGGCGGCAAAGCCGCCGTAACTCCGGGGTCGCACCCGCCCGCTGCTTGACCCCGCAGTTGACCCCGTTCCCTCGGGACCGCCGCGCTCTTGAGCATTGTTTTGAAAGGCTTCGCCACAATCGGCGCGAAAATCTACGCGGAGAACTACCCGGAACGGACCGGAAATAGCGCTGTTCCGCATGATTTGAGCTAGCCGACATGATGAACGCTCCCAAAAAGGTTGTAATCGTAGGGAAGAACGTGCCGGGTGAGCGCACCGGTTGACGTCGGAATCTGATCAGCTTCCGGTGAAATCTGGCGGATGATTGCCGCCGGACCTTCCGCCTTCCACGACGAAAACAGATGATCAAAGTTATCCCCGTTGAACTCCTGCCGATCCGCACGAAATCGAATGAGCCGGTCCTGATTGAACGATCGAAACTCGCGGCTTTCAAATAGCTGGCGGTCCCTGAAATGGTCGTTCAGCCTTCGAATCTGTGGGTCAACAGGGGTTCTGTGCCGCCCACTTCCACCACCGCATATGCGTGTAAAGACCTGCTCTGCTTTATCGAAAGATCCTGCGCCCGTCCCGACGTAGATGAGGGAGTATTTCTTAAGCCGCCCGAATAGCCGAAGGTACTGTCTGAGATACGTTTCGAACCCCGGACCGCTGACGACGCCCTCATCTACGAAGCAAAAATGGACCCGCCGCTCACTGTTCTCTTCACGAAGGAATGAAGATCGGAAACTTGTCAACAAAGTAGCGATCCGTTGCGAGATTCTTGGTCCGCGACTGGTAACGCCTGGTCGGCAGGCACGATCGGTCAATGCCGAGTTGGCCTTCGAAATACTCCAGCTTCTCCGATTCGGTTGCGAGGAACTGGTGTCGGCGATTCGCCAGCACGAAGTCCAGACACATCAATTTGTTCTTGATGGTGAAGACCCGCCGCTCGCGCCGATTTCGGTTGTCCTCTTCGCCGATCGCCTTGTAGAACGGCTTTGAGAACAGGTGGTAAACCATTCTGTTGTGGCGATAAGCGTGAGTTCGGCAATGGCCGCTTGCCAGTGCTTTGTTCACGAGGTTCGTAACGCACCGCCCCCGCTGCTTCCCAACGAAGTCTGGATACTGGCGGCTGAGAAAGTATCCGCCGTGGAGCGCAACCAGACAGAGGAATGCCGCTTCATCGTCGTCGTAACCCAAACGTGCGATCTCTTGAATTCTCTGTTCGTTTCGCATGAGAAAGCCTTAAAACGACAGCAACCCGGCGACTACTTCCGGTCCGTCCTGGATGGCCGAACATCTGCTCGATGCCTTCAGGCCCAGTGCATAGACCGTGAAGCCGGCGCGAGCCTTCTGTTGCATCTGCGAGCGTTTGTAGTCCTCGCTGGTGACCTCAAGATCGACCTTCGAAATGTCGCCGTCGGCCGTCTCGTATTCGATCCGGAGGTCGGGGAGGATCACCCGTCCTTCGACCGTTTTCAATCCGTTCTCTGCCGCGATCTGCTCCTTCCTGCGTGCGTATTCGAGGGCAGGTAGGCCGTTGGCTTTTGCAAGTTCAGAGTAGACGTTCTTCTTCAGTTCGAAGTCCAAAACCACACGCTGGACGGTGCCGCCTGCGCTCTCGATCTTCGCTGAGTGGAGCTGGTGCATTCGGAAAATCGCGAGGTCATGTTTCACCTCATTCGGCTTCACAAAACCGGCGTAGAGACGCTGGTTCTGCGGAGTCGCTTCGTCAGAGCGGGCGGCCTTAAGCCCCTTCTTCGTTAACGTCAGAATTGAAACGGAGTCGCCTTTCTTGTCGTAGGGAACACTCTGTGACTCGACAAGGCCGTGCGCGACGAGACGCTTCACATCCTGCCGAAATCGCTCCGGATTGGAAGGGGATATTTGCCGTTGAAGATCGCCAGCGGAGACGACGCGAAAGGTCCCAACCTTGTTCAAAATCTGCCGCTCATTGGTGTTGAGGCCATGCTGGTCGCGTTCGCGGCGAGTCCGCGCGTCGCGCTCGCTTGGCGCCATCGCGGGATTTCTCTCCGCCACCGTCCACGTTCGGTTGCGATCCTCAATCGGTACACGCGCAAGCGCTCGGGCGAGAACCGGATCGTCTCGTTTCGGGTCGTAATTGACACCCAGTTTGCGCTGTAGCCCCTGGGCCGTATATGCCCTGCCTAAAGTCGATCCGTTAACGCGAACGCCGTCAAACTCGTACGACATTCCATTCAAGCGGCCGCCAGACTGGATGCTGGGAATCGTCTTGATGCCTTCGCGTTCGAGTTGCTCAATCAGTCCCGACATGGTCGGCTTCGTGCTCGCAATTCGAGAAATTGTTTCGGCCAACCGTTCAACCTGGTGAGGGTCTGCACCTGAAGATCTGCCGCGGATCTCGTCTTCAACCGAGCTGGAGCCGCTCCCACCTGCGCGTCCCTGCGACAGGGGCATTCGGCTTTGCCCAGTGGCTTCTTCAAGTCTTTCCGCATCGTCACGTTCGGGAGTTCGGCTCACTCGTTACTCCTCCAGCCGTTTCGTGAGTTCGTCAGAAATGCTCGAACCCGTCCGAAGTTGTTTTTCGACGTGGGCCAACTTACGGCCTGTATCTTTGAGGAACAATTGCCGGGTCGCGAAGTACACGAGCGCGAATAGGTTGAAGAACAATAGCCCGCAATACGCCGCAATCGGGCCGGCATAGACCTGATAAATCAGTCCTCGGTATGGTGTCAGGAATCTGAACTCTCCCACCAGGAACAGCCCTCCCGCCAGAAAGAGAACCGTGGTGACGAAGAAAGCGTTGGCGATCATTTGCTCTGCTCCGGAAATGCCTGATCCTCGCGAAAATAGGTAATCGCCAGTCCGAGAGGGTTGATCGGAACCATCGCGTTGGGAACCTGATCTTTGATTACAAAGAAGAAGTTCCCGACGAACCGTTCGCGCCGCATCTCGATGTGCTCGGGAATCGAATAGTAGACTTTTTCGAAGTCCACGGTGGCATGGTATGGCGGCGTCCGCATGTCTTCGATGGCAACGTTGGTGACCACCACTTCCGTCTCCTGGCTGCCCGTCACGAGAAACATTTCGATCTCTTTGGACTTCTTCTTTTGCTCGATCAGAGCGTCTGCCGCACGCCCGTCCAGGAAGTAAAGTGAACGCGCGAAGTTGTTGCGGACGGTTGCGCGGACGCGGCTGTAGTAGTTGTTAACGAAATCCGTCAGGAAGTACCGAATCTCGTTTGCCTGAGGCTTGTAGGCGAGGCTGTCGTAGTTCACAGCCTCCGCGCGGCCAACATCGTTCACGCGGATAACGAGCGGCTTAAAGTTCTTGAAGATCTGGTACGTCTTTATGTTCAGAACCAGCAGGCCGACAGCGATCACCGAGACCGAAAGCAGGGCGATCTTGAGGTAAGTATTAGTCACCAGGGCCGAGCCGAACTGCTCCATGTACAGGCGCTTGGCGTCGTTAAAGTCTTTCGAGGGTGGAGGCAAAAGGTGGTTGATAGTCATTGCGAGATCACTCTGATTCAGAACCGGCCTACGATGCCGGGGATGGCAGATTCGCCGGATCTTCCCGAGAAGATCGAATTCACCAGCGACGGCACTTTGAGCAATCCCCAGATGAAGGCGATCAGCAAGAATACGAGCTGCACGAACAAGGCAGCGATGGTTTGTGCGTTCCAAGGCGAAGGATGTGTGTCCAGGAAGTGAATCAGCATCTCTCCGAAAACGAAGATGAAAGCGTTGGCCACTACCGGATAGAAAGCGTATTGAATGAAGGCCTTAAACCAGCCCCAGAAGAGCCACTCCAGATTCGGAACCACGAAAAACGGGATGAAGATCGGCCCTACGAGAACGCACACGGCCTCCGAGACCAGGCCGAACGCAATTACGCCGAGGAGCACGAATTCCGCGGCAGAAAGCGCCAGGATAACGACGACGTACCGGATCACTTGCATTATGTCCAGCAGCGACGGCCCGGATGGCTGCTCCATCGCACTGTAAGCGGTGGCTAGCCGGGTCTCGACCTCCTCAGCGCTTGCGCTTTCGATCTGGTTGGAGAGATTGCTGGCCTGCTTGATGATGAGATTGTGAAAGCTCAATCCGAATCCCGGAATAGGCTGGCTGTAGTAAGTGACCATCGCGTATCCGAAGGCGATTGTCATGAGCAAAGATGCGAATCGATCCATCGGAAAGCCGCGGCCGGACAGCGCCGACTTGATGCCGAACCATGCCACCAGAATCACGGAGAACCCCTTGAAGAGGTTCCTTCCGAGTGCAATGAAGAGATCGGAATGCTGCGTGAGAAGCTGTGTGATCGCGTCGGTGACGTAAGTAAAGAAGTTGTCTGATGGCATGGTTCGCTCGTTACGTCTACGGGATGTTAAAGCCGGTCAGAACTGCCGTCGTTCCGGTCATGTGCTGCTGGATCAGATTCGACTGCTGGGCCTGAAATGCGATCTGATTGTTGATAGATTGCGCTTCGGCGTCGCGCCGGGCTTTCTCCGCCGCGAGTTGCTGCTCAAGTACCGAGGCAAGCAGTTTGTTGCTGTCCTGCGTGTTTCGGATTGAGATCAAACTGGCCGCGTTGATCTTGTTCAGCACACCGACTTCGGTGTTGAGGTTGGGGTCGCTTGAAAGCGAGTCCGCTTCCAAACCCGAGATGGCATTCTCAACCTGGGGCGCGTTGCTTCGAATCGTACCGAGCGTTGTAATGCTGTTTACGCTGGTACCGTCTTTGATCTCCAATGTGCTGTAGTTCCGCTTTATTTGGTCCTGCTGATCCGCAGGGATCGAGCCCCAGACACTCGAGTAGTTCTGCAAGGGAGTTGTGGCGGCGCCGTATCCGCCCAGGGAGCCAGCGCCTGAGTTTATGCTCGTAATCCAGCCTCCGGTCGTGCCGTAAGTGTTGCTGGCGCTCGTGAACTTCCATGGACTCAGCACCGCGCGATATCGAGCAAACATGTTGATCGGCAGGAGCGTCGCATTCGTCTGCATCTGCCGGTATTGGTTCGTGATCTGACTGTAGGTTTGGCTGAGCAGCGAGTACTGTTGCTGCATCTGCCGGAGCTGGCTGACGAGTTCGCCCCAGCTGGTGGGGTCGAAAACGGTCAGGCCGAAACCGAACTGCGCGAATGCCGGCGCAGCGAGGACTGCTGCGGCCACTGTCGCTATGAGAATCGTTTTCTTCATTGGGTCCTGCCTTTCTTTTTGGTGTCGGGCGAGGGTTCCGTTCGCCCTTTCTGGCCTTTCGTCGGACTATCGGGAAACTCAAAATTGCGCAGTGTCTTGTCGCTTCCTTCGAATCCTTTCTTGACGCCTTCAGCGTCTTTCTTTTGCTCGTCCTGACGGCTTTTTGAGTCGCTGTTGCAGCCCGTCAGAGCCACCAGGCCGACAATTGCCACGGTCGTTAATTGCCAGCGCATCACCGCGTCCTCCGGCTAGCTTTGGCGGCGGACGGCACCGATTCATTGCCGTGCTGCAGGGTCAGTTCGATCGCTGCGTCCAGCACGAAGAAACCGATGAACAGAAGGATGGCGGCCATCGCAAAGCGGTAGAGCCCCGGAAATAACGATCTGAAAAAGTACAAGTTGGACAACACGTTGTGATCTCCTTTCATCACCCTTTTTGTGCACCTCGAACGAGGGTGAAGATGACGAAAAGTCCAGCAACACACAGACCGATCTGAAGTGCTTCCCGAAGCCGGGGCCATTCGCCAAACGTCTCGAACTCTTCTGAGAGCAAGAAAATCACTGCACCGGCGAGCAGCCCGAGTCCGGCCCGGTTTCGACGGAAGTGAAGCGATAATGAATGAAAGCTCACAGATCCCCCGGCAACTTGTGGCGGTCATACGAAGGCAGTAGCAGATCGTCGCTGAGGTAGACCTTCACCCGATTTCCTTCGCGGATCGTGAACGTTGGCAATACATTTAGAAAGCGGTCCAGAATACGCAAGCTCGATTGCGAGAGGCTCTGCGAGACGCCCTGACGATAGTTGTCCAGCGCGGAAGTGTTGAATCCGTACTGGGTATTTGCCTGCGCCAGTCCAGCAATAGCGCCGATGGCCAAAGATGTCCCGAAGATCTGAATGTAGTGGTGGTTTACCTGGTCACGAAGGCCGGTTTCGCCGATCTGACTGAGTCCGTGGAAATCATCCAGACTAAGAGAGAAGCCGTCCGGCATCACGATCCGGTGGAAGAAAACCGCCAATCGCTGTTGCCCGAACGCGCTCACTTTGGTCGCTTCGCCGAGAACCCTCGAACCTTGAGGAATCAGCAACTGCTGGTGGTCCCGCGAGTACACGTTGGTTGTGACCATGCAGTTGACGGGTCCGGAGAACTCGCCAGTGAGGCGGTTCGTCAACACGGTTTCCAACACCGTGCCCTCAAACAGCCGGTACTTTTTTCCAGTGGACGATTGAAGCTCTGGGTCCTCAATTTTCGATACGGGCTTTTTCTCTCTCCGACTTTCAACCGCTCCTTCCTTAGGCTCGGCCTGTTTTTCAGATTGTGGCGGCGCAGGTGTGGCCGCGGGCGTTGGTGGTGCCGGAGCCGGAATGGCGAAAGTGAGTATCGGAGCCGGGGTTGCTGGCGCGACCAGCGCGTTGTTCTGCTGTGGCGAACCTTCACCGAACGGCGGAGGTGTGCTCGTAACCGAACTTCCGTCTTTGCGAAGACTCAGCGCAATGTTCGACGCGAACAAAGAAGTGTATTCGCGCTTTTCCCGTTCCGCCTCTATCGTGCTCTTGGTAGTTGGCGGCGGCGTTTGTCCGGTGTATACCACTGGCTGCCCCTGCTGTGGCACGGTCCCGTAGGGTGCGCCCTGGAACGATGCCCCAGTAGCGGCTTGGTTGGGGAGCGGCCCGTTCATCTGGTTGACTGTGCCGAAATCTTGTTTGGCCTTTTCGAGTCGCGCCTGCTCATCCGCCAGCTTGCGAGTTTGCTCAGCGATCTCCTGGCGGTAATCCTGAATCCGGCGCTGGTTCGGATCGACGACCGCGCTCGCGCGGGAGTTCGCATCGCCCGTCTTGGCTTTCGGCGTGGGGCCGCTGGAGAACGCGATTACTGTGACCATGAGCACCGCAATTGCGGCCATAGCCCATGTCTGGGCGTTCTTGGGGAGAATGCCCGGTGGCTTCGGAGCTTTGCTGGTGATCTCCGGTGAAACTGAAGCGCCGTTTGTGGTTTGATCGCCCATCAAAGTTCTCCTATTCCTGGCGGTCGAATGCGAGCTTCTGTTTGCCGATCGTCAGATAGCCGCTGTCGAGGATCTTGTCCACGATGTATGTGCCATTCCGAAACTGGAAGTTGATCAGGTTTGGCTTGCCGTCCTTCAGTTCGTAGAGCGCCGGTGTCTCCTGCGGATTCGCCTGGATGTAAGTGAATTTGTCGTCGTGGTAGATCGCGGAGACCGCGAAGGGTTTCCGATTCGGCTCGAATTTATACGGGAATTTCAAACCCGTCGGGTACTCCGACTGGAACTTCGAAACATCGCGCTGAATGGACTCCTCAGCCGTCTTGCGCGCCTGCCGGGCTTCGTCTTTCGCAATTTCAGCTTGCTGGCGATAGTCGTCGATCTGTTGTGCTGGAACCCATTTCGGGGCGCTGTTCAAGGCAGAAATCATGCTCTCTTCTTTGGGCTCGACGAAGACCTTCAGGTCTGGGTCCTCAGAAGACTGCTCGCCGATTTCCTGCAGCAGGAAAGAATACACGTTGCCGCTGGCGGTCACCAGGTTGAGGTTGGTGCGGGAATTGGCCTTCGCGGGCTTCACATAAGCGAAGTTCTGCGTCCCGTTGACGATCCAGAACTCCTTGTCTCCACAGGTAAAGTCCAAAATCTGCTCTGATCGCGGCAACATGATCAGGGTTGTGAACCTGAGCTTCGTCCGGATTCTCGGCACATCCTTATCACCGTAGTGAATGACGGTTGCCGCAATCGTCGGCGCCGGGGCAGGAGTGACGGGCTTCGGGACCGGTGGCGATGTCTGTGCGGAGAGGAAACCACAAAGGGGTAGAAGAGACACTGCGGAAAAGAAAATGGATAATTGCATCGTTGTTAACTCCTTGAAGAATTGAGAACCAGGTCGTCGCTTCCGTCGTGCGAGCCGGCCAGTTTGTCGAGCCCGAGCTCGAAGCCATACCGTTCAAACGCCTCTCGCCGCAGCCGGTTGTCGTTGGGGCTGTTTGTATAGAGCCAATACCCCTTTGGGTCAACGTTGAGGTTGAGCACCTTCGCCATGTCCGGTCGCTTCACCAGCACCTGTTGCTTCGGGAGCAGCTCAGCGATTAGGCGGGCCTCCGTCTCGTTGAGGTGGAAGATCCTGCGATAGTCGTCCCGCTGCATGCCCGGATTGGCCAGGAATATCTTCGTCGCGCAACTTTCGGCGACGGTGGCGAGCATGTCGGTTTTCGTCAAGTCCTCGCTGGATTGCGTCGCGAGAATCAACGCCGCGTTCCGCTTCCGCCAGGTCTTCAATGCTTCGGTGATGTAGTCCTTAATGGTGGGGTTCTTTAGAAACCGCCACGCTTCGTCCATCACGAAGGCTTTGAAAGTGGTTTCGGCGCCGACCGCGTAGATGCTCGCGTTCGCCCGGTGCAGGACATAAAACAGCAATGGTTCGAGAACCTGCGGGTATTTGTCCATCCCCTCGAAGTCGAACGCCTGAAAGGAAGCGAGCGTGAGATTGTCGTCCTCGTTGTCGAAGACCGCCCCATACTGGCCGTCTCCACACCACCTTTGCAGCTGCTGCGCGAGAGGCTTCCTGATCATCCCGATCAATGACCCCAGCCTGCGTATCTCGGCCGGGACTTCGTAGATGTTGCAGACGGCAGCGTATACATCGCGCTCATCGTCGCTACCCATACGGAATCCGTTCGCTTCCACCAGGACCTTCACAAACGAGAACAGAAAATGGAGGTTTTCCTTGGTCCGCTCCAGCCGAAACGGATTGATCGAGAACGCACGCCGCTCGACGCCCACCTTCAGATAACTCCCGCCGAACAGCCTTGTGAGGTGTTCATAGCTGCCGCCGAGATCGAAGATAAACGTCGCGGGCTTGTACTTTTGGAGATTGGTCAAAAGGAAATTAAGGAAGAATGACTTGCCGCTGCCGGTCCTTCCGAGAATCACGGTATGCGCGACATCCTGGTAATGCAAGTTCAGGAAATATGGATTCCGCTGGGTCGTTTCAAGGATCGCCAGATATTCATCGCCCAGGTGACGGTTCCAAACCTCGCCGCAGTGTGATGTGAAGAGAAACGAGAGGTCGGCATAGTTCGTGTTGAGGAGGTAGAGATAGCGGAGGTTGTAGCGGCCGTTGCCGGGCAGTGCGCCGAGGAACGCGTTTAGCAGGTTATAACGCTCCTCGATCATCACGGAATCGACGGTCGAGAAGACTTTGAACGCCTCCGCGGCTGCGCGCTCCACATGGTCGCGCCGTCGATCGTAGAGAATCACCGTGAACGAGAACTTGCCGAAGTAGTTGCCGTTCACCTCCATTTCCTTCAGGCAGGCCCCAAGGTCGTGAACCATCGCTGAGGCTGAGTCATCGACCAGCATCTGATCCGGCGTGGTCGGTTGCTCGCTGAAATTTACGTAATTCATCAGGCTCGACTTCGAATTGTGATGATGGCGGCGCTTGCTCTGGATCAGCTTGCGCATCGCGAAGTTGTCCTGCCGCTGCCACTCGCTGACCACGATGCAACTGCATGGGATTTCAAGGAGCCTGTGCAGCAGGTTTGCGGCTGTCTGGCTCGGCGGCTCCTTCATCGTCAGGATCTTTAGGTAGTGATCGTCGAGACGAAGATGGTCGCGGTGGCACTCGATAGCGGAATCGCAGGTGAAGTAGTCGAGGAACGTGTCGTGCTTCAGTCGAACGCCGTCCGCTTTATATTGCGTGTAGTTGAGGAGCATGCGGAGGAACTGAAAGGCGGCGGTCTTCTCGAGGAGTTCAATGGCAATGTGCTCTCGGATCTGAATTAGAAAGCTGTTTACCTTGTTTGTGAGCGCAGCTCGTCCGCGGTCGATCTCGTCTCCGACCATCTGCACGCGCCGCGACGGACCCAGATGCGTAAACAAGAGCGATGGGTCTTTCAGGATTTGGGCGGCACGGTCTTGAAAGGACCGTTGCCGTGACCCGCCTTCGAACAGGACGACGAAAAAGATTTCGATCTTGAAGAGCTGATCCCGTTCATCGCGGAGGTGACTGATCCGGTTTGAGATCGCCTGGCGGACAACCGTATCGTCGTAGTCGTCGCGATGCGGAAGCGGGGCTTCATCGCGTTTGATCAGGTACTGGTAAACGCGGAACTTCTCATCGAAGATCCGAATGGCAGCCTCGAACCGCCTGGCGAGTTCATCCAGCTGCGAGGAGTCGAGACATTCGTAATCGACGCCGGCCATTTTAAGCACCACGCCCAGGTCGCCGGACTTGGTGTGGAAGGTATGGTCATCGACGAAGCCGTGGAGGTTGACGACTTCATTGACGGCTCCCGTATCGCGGTAATCCTTGATGATCCTATTGAGCTTGATCATGCGAAGAGATCCTTTCGACGGTGTAGTATTCGCGCTTTGCCGGGTCATATTGATGCCGGAAGCGCGATGAGTTCAAAACGATTCTGAGGATCTGCGGATCGGTAGCAGTCGCGCGCTGAGCGCAAAAGAACAGCGCCACGAACATCACGATGCCGCTGAAGAGGCTGGAGAAAGAAGTGAAAGTGGCTGCCCCCATGATCAGCGCCACGAAGAACAGCCGTCGCTCTACGCCCCAGATTGTGAGGGGCTTGTTTACTGACTTGAATACGGGTCGGAACGTGGGAACGTTTTTCATAAGGGCAGCCTCGCGCGCGATATTACGGGAACAGCCAGGCCATGAAGTTCACCGCTCCAATGGCCATGCCGACGCCGAAAACAATGCCGGAGAGCATGCGCTTACTGCCGCCCTCTCCGAAAGCGAACATGAGTCCGCCAACGACAATCGAAACCAGCGCGAGCCCTTTGGCGATCGGCCCGGTGAAACTGGTTTGCAGTACATTGACGGCGTTTTCCCAGGGCGAGCCGCCCCCGGCCTGGGCATAGATGGGCGTGGTAGCGAAGGCCAGAATGACGGCGAACAGCAGCAGGCTTCGCACCTGATTGGGTTGCGGTTTCGAGATGAGCTTCCGTCCCAAATTCGATAAGCTGGGACGCCAAGCGAATTGCATTTGGTAATCTCCTTTTGAAGTTGGAGCTTGTGCGCCCCATGGAAGGACTGAGCCCGCAGGCTACGGAAATGTGACCAAAAACCCGCGAAAATAATGCGGATTTTGAGAACATTGAAGGTACGTGGTGTTTCGGGTACCATGGGTTCAAGGACCGGTATGTCTTCCGCAAATCCTGCCACCTACGGGCCATCCCGCTACACACTTTGGATCGCAGATCGGGATGAAAATGGATCTCCGGTCGATCCGGCGTTCGTCTCCGCCGCTTACGATTTGGCCCCCAGACTGTTCAGCTATCGGCAGGAGGAGATCGGCTGCGAATCCGTCACGGCGACGCTCATTCAGGCGTCGGTAAACGCCGCTTCCAGAGCGGCACATTCGGTCGCGATTGAAAACCCGTTCGGCTATTTGCTAACGGTCTTCACGCGCAAGGTGGATCGATTCCTGTCGCGATCGCAGACGGAAGTGCCGGTGGAAGACGAATTCCTGGAGGATGCCGCCAGCAGACAGGAGCGAGCGGATGCGGTAGCGACACTGCTTCACAACCGTATCCTTGCTGAGCGCGCACTCAGCATGATGTCTCCGGACGTGCAGGAATTGTGCGATCTGCACATCATCCACGGCCTTCCGATGGACGCCATTGCTGAAATGAAGGGCGAGCCGAGGAACCGGCTGGCAGTGCGCCTGTCGCGGGGCCTCAAACGAGTGGCGAAGGCACTTTCATCCGAGTACCCTCATAAGCGAGAATCAAAGGGTTAATGGCCAATGAGGAGTTCTCGCCGTCCGAGATAGAACAACTGCGTCGCGTCTTCCAGGAAGCCGCGCTGAACGACTTCCCGAACCCGAATCGCGTAGGCTGCCCGCCCGACAAAACTGTTTTGAAAGCGATCGCAGCGAAGACGCTGCCGCTCTCCGACCCCGCTTGGAGGCACACGGCGCGATGCTCCCCGTGCTTTCGTGAGGTCAAGGCGTTCGAAGCCGAGGCCAAAACTGCATCTAATCGATGGAAGGCGGCGCTGGCGACAGCCGCCGTCGTTCTCGTAGCGGCGGCGCTGTTCTTCTTCCGTGATCGATACTTGCCGCGGCCATCAGTCACAGTTGAGACCGCCACGATGGATTTGAGGCGGTACTCGGCATTTCGGAGAGAGGGGGAAAAGCCCGGCGACGGCAAGGCCCCCGTCACGCTGAATCGCGGACATCTGACCGTCACCGTTCTTCTGCCCGTGGGTGCGGAAGCCGGTCGGTACGAGTACAAGGTTCTTAATGACGGGCTCCAGATGGTCCTCAGCGGCGAGGGCGATGCGAAGTTTGAAAATCACTCGGCAACGCTGGCAGCGCAACTGGATACCGGCAAACTTCCAAGCGGCAACTACTCCTTCTGGCTGCGCCAGCCGGGGTTCGACTGGCGCTCATATCAGATCGAAATTCGGTAGTCGGAGAATTGCTTCCGTTAAGGTGCGCTCCTGCCGCTCCAAGAACGCGTTCTTCCAATTGGCGATGGACTCTGGTGGGAACAACGTCTGTCAATCGAGTGGTGCCAACTTACCTGTCCATGTGGATTCCAGACCTGAACAACGTTTGTTGTCTTTAAAGCCGGAGTTTGAAATGCAACTCGTCAGTATCGGGTGATTTAAGCAGGCGGCGACGCTCCTGCGGCAACAGTCGGATTTATTCTCAATCCAATGTGCATTCAGGTCATGAATTGAAGTGACGCGGGTGCCTGAATGGGCGACACTGCGTCTGAATTAGGATATCGTGGACTAATGTTTAATGCCCCAGCTTCAAAGTCAAGAAGAAGATTCTGCCAGAGTTCCCTTTCGGGTCTCTTTCTCAGCTTTTCGCCAACGCTTCTTGCTTTTGAACCCAGTTCTGTTGCGGGGGCGATAGTAGATTGCGCACGCAAGCATCTTCACGCAACCGATTGGGCGCCTCGACGCGCATTCGGGCCAATTCCAGAAGCTTACTATTGCAATATTTTTGTCGCGGACATGGCGCGAGAGGGGGGCGGCGCTACTTGGGAACCGATTCGACGGCCGTCTCCCCTGTTGCCGGACCGCGATCCAGTCGCCAAGGAGTGGCAAGACCCCGACTTCGTCATCAGGGGATGGAGCGTCGTCTTCCATTCGAAATCCGACTTCGGCGCAAGAACCGCTAAACAAATGCTGCTAGAACGTAAACCGGGAGATATTGTTTCTGGCGGTGGTCACGTCGGAATAGTGTCTGACGATCCGGCCGGCTCCGTGGGCCGGGCATTTTCTGCAGCTTCAGGCTCCGATGCTCCGGAAGCGCTCCCCGCCGCCGTGGTCCTTAGTGCTTGGAGCTTTCGATTACCAAATGCTAACAACTTCGCATCGGCTGCAGACTACGAGGAAGCCGCCAAGAACAACGTAAGAAAGTTCACAGTGCGCCGATTCGTCGGAATTTGATAGCTGTTTCGCACATTCGCCTTGAGTGATTACGACAGGGCCACTGAAGGAAGCTTTCATACATCAACGTTGCTGAGTTACTTTGTATTCTCCTTGGTCACACTCACATCGTACGTCCACGTGCCGGGCGCAGTGACCTTTGTTCCGGATGTGCTCGGATCCCACCACCGGTTGCGCCGCGTATACTTTTCGACGGACGAAGGTTGGCCGTTTATCATGATCTCGGTGCGTTCCCATTTCTCGTATTCAATGTCGAAGATAGTTGTCCTTCCGAAACCATCAAGAGCGGAAATGTAAAAGATCCCGTCGGCGCTTAGCATGTCGTGCAACCCTGCCCTTTCCGCATCAATATCAACGTCGAGCCATCCCGGGTTCCCCCGAGTAGTCTGTACAACAATAAGCGCGTGGTCTGCTGAAATTTTATCTGGGTACGCGTTGAGGTCGCGAGTCAAAGGTATCTTCCTGATGAACTTGTTGTCAAAATAGAGCGACGCTTCGCGTAGCGCGACGCCGCTGATGTTCAATACGACACTCGCGCCCTCGTCTGAAGCAATGGTCTTCAGCGTCTCTAACCGTACGGTCCCCGGCTGGATTTTCACTTCCTCCTTGTAATGTGTTATTTTCCCATTTATGTCGGAGTCGCGCTGGTCAAGTTTGATGCGAAGCATGTCATCGCACGGGCTCCGCTTAGTCTTGACAGTAGCGTCGGCCAGACACTTCTCGTAACTAGCCTTAAACGCTTCGCTACTCTCAGTCATTGTTCTTACTGATTCTTCTCTCGACCAGATTCCCTTTGTAGTTGTAAATAGCCTGTAATCCGCCACTGGGAGCGGCGGTAATACAAACAATGACTCATTGACGGAGTTGATGACAAGCTGTTGTACTGTAACTACACACTGGAGAGGGCTTTCATAGCACATTTTGGAAGCACTAAGGATACCCGCGATATTCCCATCGACGATTTTTCGCTGGACCACCAAGTTTTCAAGCTTATCCTGGCTTATCCCAGCGGCGATGATTCGGTCAATGAGGATGGAAAAGGAGAATTGTTTCTCGAAAGTGTCATGAAGCCTGACTCTCGCTTGTTCGTTTGCCCGATCCAGAAGCGGGTACATAGTCGGATAGATACCCGCGGCTTTATAGTTGAACGTCTTGTAAACGAGGGGGGCGGCGCCGGGTCTCGCTCTCGGCGCGATTTGGGATGGGAATCCAGACGTGTTACTTGTAGCATAGTTTAGTGCAGACCCGACTACATCTCCACAACTTCCAAAATTTCCCAGTGTGCACTGGACGAATCCCGCTCGGCCAGCATCAGTGTCCGAGAACAGACCGGTCACTTTCGTTACGTCACCACCTACTTGGAGCGCAGATACGGTGACCTTCGTACTCCTGGAAAATTGCTGAGACGCTTGTTGAAGATTTGCATTTGCCGAGTATAGAGGGCCGGAAAGCGAAAACTGCGTCTGAAAGTGACTGTTTCTGTTCCTTCGAACCGAAATCAACGCGTATTGAGAAGAACAGTCTGGCTCCATAGGTTATTTCCCCAACATATTCATCTCCACAGGTCGCAAGCCAACGGTCGTCGTTCTGTGAAAGAGCCGTTCCGATGTCATTTTTCTTGGGAACGTCAAGCTTTTGGCTCGGCAACTTATACTCTGATACCCAGACGGCGGAAACTGAATATTCCGATGAGACCGCTTCCTCATAAACTGAGCTGAAGCGTTAGCTTCGACGACTCCGAAACGGGCACGACCGCCCACCCCGAAACCAAGTTGCTCTGCAGCTTGGGACTCAGTTAGACTTTGAGTAAAGTTGAAAGTTCCGGTGGCGGTGCCCGTTGGAGATGGGGTACCAACGATACAACTCTGACCCACAAAGTCCTGCTTCTTAGAATTGTAGGCGCTTCCGAGGACTGCTTGTCTCGATGAGGTTGCCGCGATGATATCTTCGGCACGGCCCTCAGATGCAGCCAGCAGCGTGGTTACAAGAACCACAATCGAATGATCGATAGCTCTCATGGCTTGTCGGTAATCCTTGCGCTCGATTTGCAGAACCGAGGCATCAATCGTACCATTTGTCTAGTGGGCCGCCATTCTGCAACTACGGCTTGACCCTCGAAAGCCAGGGTACGGCGGTAGCGGATATGGTTAGGATGCTCGACGTCGCGGCTGGTCGAAAATCCGAACCGGGTTATCTCGTCAGGCACTTTGGCGCGAAACGCACAGTGCTGATAAAGTGCTGGCCTTCGCCTTCCGGCGCACTTTCGTATCAAGTGCACTCTTCACGAATCGATTCAACAAGGTCGGGAGTGGACGTCTCTTGTACGGAACGGCTGCGCTCAAATCCGCGTGGCCAAGTCCACGGCCGCTGTCAGCTGATCGTCTGCGCCGGCGCGGGCAGATACAGGATTAAACGGAAGCTGAACCGATGGATGCACGCCAGCGCCTTCGAGAATCTGGCCGCGCCATGTGTGATACGCAACTACGGGCAACGCTACGCGAAAGCCGTGTCCCACTTTAAATGAATTCGCCCCGACCACTCGTCCGGGCGTTTTCACGCCGGCCAAAGGCCCGGAACTCGATTCCGCAGCGAACGCAGCGACCATTTCGCTGGCGCTGGCCGAGTGCTCATTTATCAGAAACAGAACTCGGCCGTGAAATCGCTGTGGACCGATTCCCTCGGTAAACACTGCGATCGACTTGTCTCCTAAAGCGAACTTGGCCAGTAGCGGCAAGAGACCGGTCTTCTTCGAAGGGATGCGGTCAAATTGCGGCAGGGCGTTTGGGTCGAATCGGGTCGCAGCCCGCTTCCGCGTGAGGCTATACCCAACACCCCGGCGATCGGGAACCAACATGCTCATCAGTCGGAGGCATCCTAAGCCTCCGCCTGTATTGCCACGAAGATCAACAATGAGGCGCTCCGGATTCATCTCGCCGATGGCCGCTGAAATCTCATTGGCAACGTCAATCCCGATGATGCCGGGGAACATGCTGACCTTGAGATAGCCAACGCCTCCATCGAGCATTCTCGCGGTAACGAGCTTCGGCACTATGACAGGATGCTTCTTCGATTTCGGATCGGGCACGGCGATCTCAACGGTTTTATCCGTGCCGGAAGCGCTTCGTACAAGCAGTCTGGAAACCGCGCCCATTGGGAAAGCAGGCGCATCGGGCGGTCTGCTCTCCTGTTCGTCCACGCGGAGCAAGAGATCACCGGGCTTTATTCCGGCGAGTTGCGCAGGGCCACCCTCGTGCACGTCCTGAAACATCCACCGCGGATCTCCACCGTTCTCGTAGGCGTAGAAGGTAGCGCTGAGCGCCATCTTCGCGGTGGCACGCCGAACCGAGTCGTGGAAGAGTCCGACGTGACTCGTTCGCAGCGACTTCAGCAGTTCGTTCACTGCTTTCTCGAACGTGTCCACGTGATCGGATTTGACGATCGCGTCGCGGCGCGCCTCGACCTCCGCATCCCAATCCACGCCATTCAGGTTGGGATCGAAGAACTTCGTCCGCACCGTTTTCGCTATCGCCGTTAGAATTGACTCGCGTTGTGCTTGGTTCAGATTAATCACCTGCGGCCTCCTTGCTCCCGAAGACTCGTCCAGCTCCATCCCCGAAAAGGAGGAATCCGGACCAAAGAGCCGCGGGCGCCTGGTCGCCGTAATCGTGAATCATGGACAGCTTCGCCGCGTTGAGCGCCGCCGCCTTTTCCTGTCCGGCCGCAAGATTCGAGTAGAACCGCTTCATCAATCCGCGGCTGAACTCATCGTCCACATCCCACAGATTGGCGAGCACGCTCTTCGCTCCAGCGAAGAGGAACGGGCGCGCGAGGTTTTCGACGCCTTCCTGTCCGTTGATCTTCCCGCTTCCGGTTTCACAAGCAGACAGCGTGACGAGATCGGCCCGTAACGGTAACCGGCTGATCTCGCGAGCCTGCAGGAAGCCGTCTTCGTTGGTTTTCGGGTCGGGCTGGAACACAAGAGCGGAACGCTCCGGCATCTTGGTACTGACGAGCCCGTGGAGAGCAAGGTGGATGACTCGAAACTGATCGAGTTCCTGGGCTTTGAATTGTGTCTCTGTCGCGTTCGTGAGCACAACGCTTTGCTTGCCGAGAACAATCGCGACGGAGCGGACCTCGTCGTTTGCAGCCGGCAGAGGCTTCAGTCGCAACTCGTCTGCGTCGAAGACACCGCGATTGACTCCGCTCGCCGGACCAGACGCCGCCGTTCCGGCTTGAGGGAGTTTTGGCGAACTGCTCACCGCAAGCAGAGGAAGAGCGGGCTTCTGAGAACTCATGGATTGTCGGAGCAACGCGAGAACAGTAGCGGAGGGCGTGTAGCTGACCACTTCGTTCTCCAGAAGCATTCTCCCGGAGCCATCAACCAATGTCTCGAAGGGCAATCTGTGGAGGTCTCCGTCAGGACTTATGATCAGGTTCTTCTTCGAGGCGATGTCGGACGCGATCGGCTGGATGAGCAGGCTGTAGAGCCTTCGCCCAGTAGAGTCGATGGGCTTGCGGTTAGCAATGGCATCGAGATGTGCATTGAGTGTCGTCGCGAGTTCGGACGAGTCGCTCAGCCTGCGAAGTACTATTGCGTCGGCGGTGAGAATGATGGCGTACGAGGCCTTCGCGTCAATGAAGAATTCTATAAGCGCTTCGGTCGGACCCAGTCGTGATCGAACCTGTGCCGCAGTTGTGGGTTTGATGACTGGCCTCACCTGGCGATGCCGGTCCGCAACTTCGAGCGGTCCGATCCCTTGCTCCGCGTCGAAGATCTTGTCGAGAAGTTTCTTGCGATCCTGACGTGACTGCGGTTTCCACAGTTGAAGCTGGAGGGCAGAGAGGGTCTGTTCCTGTGCGGTGAGGTCTGCGGATTCGCGTGCACCTCCGCTCGACGCTTTCAAAAGGTCGGCAGTTGCACGTCCTCGCGCTTGCTCCAGGACCGCGAAGGCCGACTGAGTGCGTCCCCGCTGAGCTTCGAGGCGGAAGTGCTGAAGGTATAGATCATTCATCGCCGCAACCAGGTCGCTCTCCGCGCTTGGTCCCGACACATTGACGAGCATCCCGTTGACGATATCTGTCGCCTCGTCGAACAACGCTTCAGCCTGGGAATAGCGTGACTGCGAGGCTTCAAAGCCTGCATACTGCGCCAGGTATCGGGGCAGGAAATATCGATCGCCAGCCTGACGGCTAGCAGCTATGCCGGTAATCAAAACGCGCTTCTGATTCGACGTGTCACCCGAGGCCTGGTAAAGCTTTGCCAGTTCGTAGTCGGCCTGAGCTGCGAGGCGATAGCCCTTCGTGGTCGTCGATAGCTTTGCCGCCTCTTCCAGATTCGAGATGGCCTTCGTCCTGTCGCCGGCCTTCGATTCCAGGAGGCCCAGCTGTGTCAGGAGATCGGCCTGGTACCCCAGACTTCCATCGTTCCTTGCAACGGAGAGCGCCTGATTGAGCAGAGCGCGTGCTTCCGTTGCGCGATTGAGTTTGACCAATGCAGTGGCCTTGCCGCTCAAAGCCAGCAGTGGCATACCGAGATCTTTGTTGTTCGTTGCCAGAGCCATGGCTTTATCGAATTGAGTCAACGCCTCGTCGCCCTTGCCGAGTTCCGACATTCCCTGTCCGGCCAGGGTCCGATAGCGGATCTCCGCGCCGAGATCATGGGCGGTAACGGCATGCCGCAGTGCGAGGCCCACTTGCAGCATTGCCGCGCCAGTATCGCCGTGGAGAAATGCAATGATTCCGAGTTCGCCCTTCGCCCGCGATTCCCAGTCGGGGAGGCCCAGCTCCTTCGAAAGCGCGAGTGCTTCTTTCCAGTCGCGCTGAGCCAGGTTGGAATCGATATCGAGATCGGCGTCGCCTTTCACGGTGAGACACCGAAGTCTGAGGGCCTTGTCGCCCTCGACAAGGGGATCAGTCAGAAGAAGCGCAATCTCGTGCGAGATGATCAGCGGCGCACTGGATCGCAATTCGCCGCGGAGTCTTCCGACTTTGGCGTAAAGCGCATTGCGCCGGTCCCCGGCTGCGGTGAACCCCGCCTCGGCTCTTGCGAAGAATGGTTCCGCCTTCGTCCAGTTCTTTAGCCACGCCAGTCGGTCGGCCTCGGCGAGGGCAGCTCTCGGATCGGGGAGTGGTTCCGCAGATAGTGTTGTAACGGTTAGGCAGCTGAAAAACAGAATGCAAATGTGTCTGATTTGGCTATTGAGCCGGTTTGGTAAATGATGACGTTTTAAGGAAGACAAAACAAAACTCTCCTTAGAAGGGGTGAGGCTATAAAGACGCAAAATCTTACATAGAAACGTGAGCACCTCTCAGCCCGAAGGGCGCGGCTGTGGGTTTCTCGGCCTTCGTTTCCACAGCCGCGCTTCGCCGACTACAGGACTGTCTTCTACAGGAAAAAAGAACTACAGGAGAGCGCCCGATCTCGATTGTTAAATAAGCACTTAGATCAAGAGAGCGCGACAACACTATCTCGCAATGCGCGACAAGACTATCTCACTCGATTTCGCTAAACCGTTGATTTTTCATTGCGGGTGGCGCGACATAACCATCGTGGAAAAGTCTGGAAATTCACAGCCGCTTGTGGATCGCGGATGCAGGAGAAACGTGAAGATTTTCACCGTCAGGAGCGAGCCGGACCGGGCATTCCGGCCAGCACGCTTTCACAGTGGCCAGCCACCGGGCAATGGTGCGCCGAAAGTCCCTCGCCCGGAGGTAATCCGCCGAACCGAGTTGCACCTGAAGCCCGGTCGGTCCGAACAGCCGAATCCTCTCATCGGCGCGCGCCAGGTGGCAGCGCCAAGTGAGCCACAAGTAGAAGTCGAGACAACCGGGAGAGTTGGCAAGACCCCGAACGACGTTCAATTCGCCGGGTATGGGGTGGGCGCGGATCTCCTCCCAAAACCGTTCGCTGAGTTCAATGCGATTCGGTAAGCCGGCGAGGTTGCCTTCGTGGTGATCGTCGCGGGAATACCACACTCGCAGGCGATCGAAGAAACAGAACCTCGCGCAGTCGAACACATCCTGCCGACCGGAATCGTCGCCTGATCCAAAGTAGATTGTGCTGCCGAAGACGCGCTTGAAACCATCCGTGAGACGACGATAGGAGACTCCGTTGTGCGGCAGGCCGAACTCTTCGAGAATCTGCGCCCCTGATTGAAACTCGACAATCCGACTTCTTTGGCGCACGGCCTGGGTCGCCGCCCAGATCGCCACGAGTCTGTCCTGGCCGAACGGAAGTCCATACTCGGCGTGACCGTGGATTTGGAGGAAGAACCTGCCGTTGCGGCGCCGGTGGATCAGTGTTCCAACTGGTGGCCGTTTCAACGGCATTCCACAGAGCACGAACGGACGAGCGCTGTAGATGAGGTCCTGTCGATTCTCGGCGCGCTGCTGTCGCACGAGCTCGATGACCTCGACCTTCTTCAGCGTTTGTTTGGAGCTCGTGATCTCCAGCCCGCGGGACTCGGCAAGCTTGCGAAGCGACGAGCCGATGTGTTCCATTCGGCGTCTTCTTGGCTGATCTGTGGCGGTCGAGGGCGGTTGGACGCGCCCGGACTCTTCTTAATGCACGAGCTTGGGGTGCGCTTCTTTGTGACACTGGATAGGCGGAATCTTTTTAATAGGATCGGTGTAATAGTTCGAGTTTTCGAAGGCTCATTCCTCGTGAGCGGCGGTCTGCCGCCCGGAACAAGGAACCACAATGAGTGAAAACAGCGAGATCCTTTCGATCACTGAAGTTGCGCTGAACCTGCGATGTTCCAAAGCGCATGTCTACAACGCCATCAACGGCAAAATTACTGGCGTTTCCCAGTTGCCCGCGATTCCGATGGGCCGCCGAAGGCTTGTTCGCCGTAGTTCTCTGGAGTCGTGGAAGGCCGCGAATGAAATGACCGTGACTGGTGCGCCCGACAAGTCCGTTAACGGTTGATGCGACGACGAGCAGAACAGAGGGAGCAAAATGTTCGAACAAGAATTCATTCAACAAATTTTGACGGCGGCGAAACCGCAACTACGGGCGCTCGTAAGGGAAGTTATTGGCGATGAATCGAAGACCGTGTCGCCGCTGTGCGTTGATTACGAGCAGGCCGGGCGAATGCTGGGCACCACGTATGAGGGTATTCGCAAGCTTGTGCGTAAAGGCGAACTATGCGCCGTGAGCCGGGGACGGAAGCGGGCAATCGCTATAGATGAGCTGAAGCTATACATTGCCCGCAGCACTGTCAATAAGCAGGCAGCGTCATTCTCAATGACAGCGTCGTTAATACCGCTGCATCGATACGCTTCACCGAGATGCCTGACGAAAGATGAAAAAATCAACACCATCGAGAAAGCGGAAGGGCGACGGCTCGCTGTTTCAAAGTGGAGGCTATTGGTTTTATACCTACGGCTACTCGATCGACGGCGAGCAGCGGAAGAAAAAGAAGTGCCTCGGGTCGGTTGATGTTCTTAAGACCGAGGGAGCCGCGTGGGCGGAGGCGAAGCGGGTCCGAGACGAATTCATCACGGACGTGAAGGCTGGCAAAGTGGCTCGCGCGATGCCGGCCGCTGTAACCGTCGGTGAACTCCTGACGCAGTATGTCGATCACCTGAAGGAACAGAAAAAGCCCGCCGCCTACATAATCGAGAAGTGCATCGAGGCCAATCTCCGGCCCTTCTTCGGTCGCAAGAAGGCAGACAAGCTCGAAAGTGTAGACTTCGAGCGCTATCGCAAAATGAGGGGGAAGAAAGTCTCCAACGCAACGGTCGATCACGATTTTACATATCTGAAATCCGCACTGCTGCTGGAGTTCAAGAAGACCCCGAGTCGGATCGCACGGGTGCCGCATATTCAGAAGTCCGGGGAGGACAATGTTCGCCACGGTTTCCTTGAGTTCGATGGATACGAGAAGGTTCTTGAACGCCTGCCCTTATCCCTCAAGAGTGTTTTCGTTGTCGGATATCACATCGGAAATCGAAAGAGCGCGCTGTTGCAGTTGAAGTGGTCCCAGGTTGATTTCGCCAATGGAGTCATCCGCTTCATCCGTATGCAAAACCGAAAACCAGTTCCTATGGCGGCTCCGATCTACGGGGACATGGCGGAGTGGCTTCACCGCCAAAAGGAATTCCGCGACGAGCACTTCCCGAAGTGCGAATTCGTGTTCTTCTGGTATCCGGTCGATTGCGAAATCGCGCCCGTATCAAAGAAGGGCCACGGTGGCCGTCGCAACGAACCGGGTGTGCCGATCAAGTGGTTCTATCAATCCTGGCGGCTTGCCGTCACAGATGCCGGTTTTCCGGGCCTGTTATTTCACGACCTCAGGCGTTCGGCCGTTCGAAATATGGTCGAAAAGATCGGGATGTCAGAGAAACGCGCCATGGAGATCAGTGGCCACAAGACGCGATCCTGTTTCGATCGGTATCACATCGTATCCCTCGCCGACATTCAGGAAAGCGGCCAGAAGATGGATAAGTGGATGAAAGCACAGCGAGGCGAGTTGGAGAATCAAAATGACGAAGGACAATACCGCGAGCCGTCACCGGGCAAAGAATAGTTACATGTAGAAGAGGTACGACGGATGCGGCGTCGCCCCGCCCCCACCTTCGACATTATCTCTCCCACTTGGCGCGCAAACCGAAGGGTGATCGGAACACCAGTAGTATCAAAGGCAGGGTTCCAATTCATATGTGCCAGAGCGAGCACTTCGCCCGAAATAAGGGATATGTCGCTGTTCGCGTCGCAGACAATCGCGACAGGCGCAGGTACGTGCACGCTGGGGTAGGTGTTCCATTCCGGAATCCTTGAGAAAATCGTCGTAACCCTGACCGTCATCCCGGCGTACGATCGAGCGCAGCGCCGCATTGGCTTCCAGTGTGGTCCCATCCATCGCAACTGTGTTGCCTTTCAGTAAGCCCTCTTCGGCGAGCATTCCCAGCACCCAGAGAAACACTTTGCGATGGGTCTCCACATCGATCAGACGGCGTGTTCGGGAGATCGTCGAATGATCCGGCGTTGACTGACTCAGCTCAAAACCCAGAAAAGAACGCAACGCCAGCGAATCGGCGGTCCGCCATGCAATCCCGCGTTCCGAATCGATGCCTTCGAAATACCCGACCAGAAGTGCGCGGAAGTAAATTCCGGGTGCCAGACCCGGACGGCCTATCTTTGGCATAAAACGATCGCACGCCGACTCGGCGAATGCGTCGAACCCGCGTTTGCTCAATAACCGGTTCAGACGCTCATAGAAAGGGTGGCCGGCGGGAGTCGCCAAACGAGCCGCTTCGATCCAGATCGGCTCCTGCTTCTTATCCGGCCCTCGCTTGCCCTAGTGTCCTGCTTCTGAATTTCCTGGACTGAGTTGAAGGTATCGGTTATCCTGGGTTTGCTTATGTCGCAACCAGCGGAACCGATCACTATCAGTAAGCGAGATAAGGAGCTGATGGATGAGCTCCTTCGGGCTGGAAATACTCCTCAAAAAGTGGCATTTCGAATCAGTGTCGTACTGGGTGCCGCCGCCGGCATTCCGAACGCGCAACTGGCTCGTGATCTCGGGACAACCAAAAGTTCTGTGCTGAAGTGGCGCGGTCGATACCGGGATGGAGGTTTGGAAAACATCCTCGAAGATTTGCCTCGGAGCGGGCGCAGGAAGACGATCAGTGCAGAACAGGAAGCTGCCATTGTGGAAGCAACCCTCCACACAAAACCGGCACAGGCGACGCACTGGAGCACGCGTTTGATGGCCGAAGTGCAGAGCGTGAGTGACACGACGGTACATCGCATCTGGAAGGCGCACAGACTGCAGCCGCATCGCGTCACGACCTTCAAGTTCAGCCGTGACCCGCGGTTTGTCGAAAAGGTTCGCGATGTGGTGGGGCTGTACATGAACCCTCCGGACAAAGCGCTGGTACTGTGCGTGGACGAGAAGAGTCAGATACAGGCACTCGACCGAACACAGCCCATTTTGCCGCTGCGACCTGGCATTCCGGAACGCCAGACCCACGACTATAAACGCCACGGTACGACCACGCTGTTTGCCGCCCTGAACCTGATCGACGGTAAGATCATCGCGGAATGCCTGCCGCGCCACCGCCACCAGGAGTTTCTGCGCTTCCTGCGCCGTATCGACCGATCCGTGCCGGGCGATCTCGATATTCATATCGTTCTGGACAACTACGGAACCCATACACACGAAACGGTTCGGAACTGGCTGGATGCCCGACCGCGCTTTCACCTGCACTTCACGCCCACCAGCGCTTCCTGGCTCAACCTCGTCGAACGATTCTTCGCGGAAATCACGGAACGCCGCATCCGCCGTGGTACTTTTCGCAGCGTTCCCGAACTGGAGAAAGCGGTAATCGATTACATCCGGACACGAAACGAGAATCCCAGGCCTTTCGCATGGACCACGAAAGCTTCAGCGGTCCTCAGGAAGATCCGCCACGTCAGTATAGCTATTTCAGAAGCAGGACACTAGATGGGAATGTTGCTGCAGAGGTTGAGACCAGACCTTCCCTGTTACTCGGATTGACGAGGTGGAGGGCAATAAAGCTTCAACTATGAGCCCTTCGAGCGTCCAGTACCGCTTCTTTCGATGTCTCTTCTTTCGGAACTCG
>CAWIZX010000002.1:0-403533 GCA_963840735.1 Terriglobia bacterium | reverse complement strand
TCGCGGCGACAAAATTCTGGTTTTCAAGTTCAAGCGCAAGAAGCAGTACAAGCGGACTCAGGGCCACCGGCAGGATTATACGGAGGTCAGAATCCGCGACATCGTTGCATAACGATGCCGAACGGGAGAAATTGTCATGGCGCATAAAAAAGGTTTAGGCAGTTCCAAAAACGGGCGCGATTCGAACGCGCAGCGGCTGGGAATCAAAGTTTTCGGCGGTCAGCTCATTCCGAGCGGTTCAATCATTGTGCGGCAGCGCGGCACCAGGATCAAACCGGGCGAGAACGTGGGCTGGGGCAAGGACGATACGCTTTTTGCGACCGAGACCGGAGTTGTGGAGTTCCGCGACCGGGGCCGCATGGGCAAGTACGTCAGCGTTAAAGCGGCAGTTTAGCCGCAGAGTTCTTTTCTTAAGGAGTGCGGCCGCTGTTCTTTTCAGCCTTACGGGCTGGCAGGAACAGCGGCCTTTTTCATGCTTGTCGACGAAGTAAAAATCACGATTAAAGCGGGCGACGGCGGCAACGGCTGCATGGCGTTCCGGCGCGAGAAGTATGTCCCGAGGGGCGGTCCGAGCGGCGGAGACGGCGGGCGCGGCGGCGACATCGTCATGGTGGCGACCATTCACCGTAATACGCTGCTGCATTTCCGCTATAACCCCGAATACACGGCGCAGCGCGGACGGCACGGCGAAGGCAGCAACTGTTCGGGGCATGACGGCGAAGGGATTACCATCCAGGTTCCCGTCGGGACTACCATTTACGACGATGAAACGGGCGAGAGGGTCTTCGATTTTACGGAAGACGGGCAAACCTGGCTGGCAGCTAAAGGGGGCCGCGGGGGCCGGGGTAATCAGCACTTTGCGACCGCAACCCATCAGGCTCCTACCGAGCATGAGCCGGGCAAACCGGGGATTTCAAGAAGCTTCGCCTCGAACTGCGACTGCTGGCGGATGTAGGGCTGGTGGGGTATCCGAACGCGGGCAAGTCCACTCTGATTTCCAGGATTTCGGCTGCGCGGCCGAAGATCGCGGACTATCCGTTTACGACGCTTCAGCCAAATCTGGGCGTGGTTCAGATGCCGGACCTGCGGACCTTCGTTGTGGCCGATATTCCCGGGCTGATCGAGGGCGCGCATGAGGGAAAAGGGCTGGGAATACAGTTCCTGAAGCACGTGGAACGGACGAAAGTTCTGGCTCATCTGGTGGACATGTCTGAGACCGGACGCGACCCGGAGCACGATTTCGAGGCTCTGATGAAAGAGCTGGAATGCTTCAACCCGGAGATGGCGTCGAAGCCGATGCTGGTGGTGGCGAGCAAGATCGATGTGGCGCAGGATCCGGAGAAGATCCAGGCGTTGCGGCGGCTGGCGGAAGCGCGGAAGCTGCCGTTTTTTGAGATCTCGAGTGCCACAGGACAAGGGATCGAGGCACTGAAGTTCGCTTTGGCGGACCGGAGTTTGCCCCCTATGCCTGCGCCAGCCGCTTGAATTCCGTAACCATGGCGGCGAGGTCGAACTTGCCCTGTTTCAGGTCGTGACCGAGCCCCGCGAGCGTTAACCTGGCGGTGGGCGCGGGAATCAGGGAAATGGCGGCTGCCATTTCGGTCTCCGATCCGAAGTCGTCTTTCGAGCCGTACACGAACAGGGCAGGCGTTCGCAATTTCGGGAAGTGGTCTGTGCGGAGCCGATCCGGTTTGCTGGGCGGATGCAGCGGGTAAGAGAGCAGCAGCAAGGCCGCCGCGAGCCCGGGTTCTTCGGACGCGAGGATGGAAGCCTGGCGGCCTCCATAGGAGTGTCCAGCGAGGTAGACGGGTCCGGAAACCATTTGCTGGAGCGTTTTCAGTGCTTCCCGAAGTCCCGCGCGATCGGCGGCGGCGCCGGCGGGCATTGGAGGCCCGGAGGCACGCCGCTGGCGGAAGGGTAAATCGTAGCGTCCGACCAGTATGCCGGCCGCGGCGAATGCGTCCGCGACGGCAACCAGCAGAGGAGCGCGGCAGTTCCCGCCCGCGCCGTGGGTTAGAAGCATGGCGGCGCCAGAAGGCTCAGCAGGGCGGTGCAGTTCCATTCGGACAGCATACGTTACACTCCTGATTACCCATGACAATCATTGAGGAGACGCAGGAGGTCGGCACGGGTACAGGGCCGATGCGATGCCTGATTTCCCGGCCGGCGGAAGCGGGGAAATATCCGGGCGTACTGCTCTTTTCGGAAATTTTCCAGATTACGGGGCCGATCCGGCGTACGGCGGCGTTTCTTGCAAGCCACGGTTATGTTGTGATCACGCCCGAGATTTATCACGAACTGGAGCCTGCCGGGACGGTGATTCCGTATGACCAGGCGGGCGCTGAAAAAGGCAATGCGGATAAGATTGCGAAAGAGATTTCGGCGTATGACTCGGATGCGCGGGCCGCGCTGGATCACCTGAAATCGCGGCCCGATTGCAGCGGCAGCCTGGGCGTGATGGGGATCTGCATCGGAGGTCATCTGGCGTTTCGGGCGGCGATGAATCCGGAGGTGCGGGCAGCGGCTTGCTTCTACGCGACCGATATTCATAAGGGAAGCCTTGGGAAGGGCATGAATGATGATTCGCTGGCGCGGGCGGGCGATATCCAAGGGGAACTGCTGCATATCTGGGGCCGGCAGGATCCGCATGTTCCGCTTGCGGGGAGGTTGCGCATCCACGCGCGGCTGGAAGAGGCCGGCGTGAACTTCCAGTGGATTGAAGTGAACGGGCAACATGCGTTCCTGCGCGACGAGGGTCCGCGATACGATCCGACACTTGCCGCGATGTGTCTGAATTTCGTTCTGGAACTGTTTCACCGGCGGCTGAGCTGACTTACGATAAGGCCGAGGAGCCGGGTGAATTGTCGGATGTGAACGGAAAGGAGCCGGGGCTTGCCTGGTTCGCTTTGTCGGTTGTGCCGCGGAAAGAGAAAGCTACCGCGCAGGCGCTCCGGATGAAGGGGTATACGGATTTTCTGCCGCTGTATTCGGTGAAACGGCGGTGGTCTGACCGGATGAAGGTTGTTGAACTGCCGTTGTTTCCGGGCTATGTGTTTTGCCGGTTCAATCCGCTGACGCGGCTGCCGATTCTGAAGATGCCGAGCGTGATGTCCGTGCTGGGACTGGGCGCAAACCCGGAGCCTGTTGCGGACGACGAAATAGAGGCGTTGCAGACGGTGTGCAAAGCCGGCGTACACGCGATTCCTTATCCGTATCTGGTTGCGGGTGCCAAAGTCAAAATCAACGAAGGGCCGCTGGCAGGTGTGGAAGGAATTCTGGTGGAGGAAAAGGAGACCAAACTCGTGCTTTCGGTTTCGCTGCTGCAGCGGTCGATTGCGGTTGAGGTGGAAAGCTCCTGGATTGCTCCGATTCGGATTTACCGGGAATTCGGCACGCTTTAAGTTTGGTGGCCTAAGCGTGGGCGGCGCGGATTAGTTCAGCGGCGTTTCTGAGGGCTTCCGGGGTGAGGTGCTGACCGCTCAGCATGCGGCCAATCTCTTCGGTGCTGCTTTCGGCGTTTAGCTCTTCGATTTCGGCCACGGTTCTGCCGCCCCGCTCGGACTTTCCGACGCGGTAGTGATGGTCGGCAAAGCAGGCGATTTGTGCCAGGTGGGTGACGCAGAGGAGCTGATTTTCCGCAGCCAGGGCTTTGAGGCGGCGGGCTACGCCTTCCGCTGCGCGTCCGCCGATGCCCGTGTCGATTTCGTCGAAAACCAGGGTGCGCATGGTTTGCGGGGTGGCGGGTCTGGATCCGACCAGGCAGGTTTTGAGCGCGAGCGCTATGCGGGATAGTTCTCCGCCGGAGGCAATTTTCTCCATTGGCTTGGGCTCTTCGCCCGCATTTGGGGAGACCAGGAACTGGATGCGGTCGGCGCCGGTTTCCGACCACTCCGCGGGTTCGAGAACAATCGGAAGCGAGTACGTTCCATGGCGAGCGGCTTGAGTTCCTCTTCGACACGCTTCGACAGTGCCGTGGCGGCGGCGGCATGGCGGCTGGTGAGTTCGCGGGATTCCTCGTTACTCAGCGGCGATCTTTTCGCGGTCGGCTCGAGAGCTTCGAGGCGCTCACCGGCGGTTTCCACTTCGCCGATTTTCTGCACGACATCGTCGAGGAAGGCGAGGATCTCTTCGGCCGAGGCGCCGTATTTCCGTTTGAGTTTGTCGATGGCGGCGAGACGGGATTCAATTTCTTCGAGGCGGGCGGGATTGGCTTCGATGCTGCCAAGGTAATCGCGGAGCGCGTAGGAGACGTCCTGAATCGCGATGAGCGCGGGTTCGAGCGACTGGCGGACGGGCAGCATGGCGGTGTCTATGCGGGCGAGTTCGTCGAGTTTTTTGGCGACGTTCCGTAGCGCGGCCCAGCAGGATTCGGGGGTTTCGTAGAGGGATTCGTAGGCGGCGCCGGCGGTTTCGAGCAGTCGGCCGGCGTTTTGCTGGACGCGGCGCTCGGCTTCGAGTTCGTTATCTTCGGAGGGGCTCAGTTCCGCGGTTTCGATTTCCTTGCGCTGAAACTGCCAGAGATCGAGCAGGCGGAGTTTTTCCTGATCGGCGTCTTCGAGTTCGGCGATTTCGTCAGAGACGCTTTTCCATGTGCAAAAGGCTCTCGACCTTGGCGCGCTGCGCACTGTTTGGGCGAAGGTGTCGAGCATGGTTAGCTGCGCCGCGGTAACAGCAGTTGCTGATCGTGCTGGCCGTGGATGTCGCCCAGATGCGGAGCCAGATCTTTGAGCACCGCTACAGATGCGAGCCGGTGGTTAACGTAGACTCGGCCTTTGCCGTTGCTGAATTCACGGTCAAGGAACAGTTCGCTGTCAGCGGTCTCGAAGCCGGCCTCGTCAAGGACTTTCGCTGCGCGCGATATTTCGAAGACACCCGAGACGCGTGCGCGCTCTCACCGGAGCGAATCATATCGGAAGAGGCGCGTCCTCCGAGGAGCAGCCCGAGGGCGTCAACGACGATGGACTTGCCGCTGCCTGTTTCCCCGGTCAGCAGGTTCAAGCCGGGATGAAAACGCACGCGGAGACGATCTACAACCGCGTAATCCTCAACAACTAGCTCGTGCAGCACTGGAAACGATTATAGAGGCGAGTCCAATCGGGTCCCGGGGGGGCGCGGCATCGTTGTCAGGCAAGGGAGACCAGGTTAGAAGCAAAAACACCGGACGGCGCGCGACGCTCGCGGGTATCTGGGATAATAGCAGCTTACCCATGCACCAACTACTCACCGAACGCACGGTCGACCTGGACCCTCGCGAAACAGCGGAATGGCTCGAGGCGCTCGACCAGATCGTGGAGGGAGCGGGGCCGGACCGGGTCAACTTCCTCCTCGATCAACTCACGGACCGCGCGCGCGAAAACGGCGTCAACGTTCCGATCCGCACCACCACCGATTACGTCAATACGATCCGTGTGGAGGAGGAGGTTCCCTATCCGGGCGATCGCGCGCTCGAGCGGCGGATCAAGAGCCTGACGCGCTGGAACGCGATGGCCATGGTGTCGCACCAGAACAAGTATGATGAAGGAATCGGCGGCCATATCGCCACCTATGCCTCGCTGGCCACGCTGCTGGAAGTCGGCTTCAATCATTTCTTCCACGGCAGCTATGGCGATCAGCCGGGCGACCTGATCTATTTTCAGGGCCATGCGTCGCCGGGCGTTTACGCGCGCGCGTTTCTTGAAGGCCGCTTGACGACGGAGCACCTGAACAATTTCCGTCACGAACTGCGCGATACGCCGGGCCTTTCCTCCTACCCGCATCCGTGGCTGATGAAGGATTTCTGGCAGTTCCCGACGGTTTCGATGGGTCTTGGCCCGATCAATTCGATTTACCAGGCGCGCTTCATGCGGTATCTCGAAAACCGCGGCCTGATCCAGGCAACGCCGAGAAAGTCTGGGCATTTCTGGGCGATGGCGAGATGGACGAGCCGGAATCGACCGGCGCCATCGGCGTGGCGGTGCGCGAGAAGCTCGACAACCTGATCTTCGTCATCAACTGCAACCTGCAGCGTCTCGACGGGCCGGTGCGCGGCAACGGCAAGATCATTTCGGAAATGGAATCGCTGTTCCGCGGCTCCGGCTGGAACGTGATCAAATGCCTCTGGGGCAGCGACTGGGATGCGCTGCTCGAGAAAGATACATCCGGGCGGCTGATTCAGCTGATGAACGAATGCGTCGATGGCGAATATCAGTCGTTCAAAGCCAAGGGCGGCGCTTATGTGCGCAAGGAATTCTTCGGGCGCTATCCGGAAACCGCGCGGCTGGTCGAAGATATGACCGACGAGCAGATCACGAATCTGCACCGCGGCGGGCACGATCCTCTGAAGGTCTATAACGCCTACAAGGAGGCGGTGGAGCACAAGGGCAGCCGACGGTCGTTCTGGCGAAGACTGTCAAAGGCTACGGCCTGGGCGATGCGGGCGAGGCCCGCAACCCCACGCACCAGAACAAGAAGCTGAACGACAAGGACATCGAATATTTCCGCGCCCGCTTCGAGATCCCGATTCCCGATGAAGCGGCGCGCGACGGCGCGCTTTATCGTCCGGCCGATTCAAGCCCGGAAATCGCGTACATGCAGGAGCGGCGGCGCGTGCTGGGCGGCTATCTGCCGGTGCGCAAACCGGTGGCGCCGCAGACGAAAGCGCCCTCGGACGATGTCGTCGATGCGTTCCGCGGCGGTTCGAAAGAGCCGCACCTTCCACCACCATGGCGTTTGTTCACCTGCTGAAACGCATGATGAAGCTGCCGGAGTTCGGCAAGCGCATCGTGCCGATTATTCCTGATGAAGCGCGCACGTTCGGCATGGAAGACATGTTCCGGACCTACGGGATTTACGCGGCGGGCGGGCAACTTTACAAGCCGCATGATGCCGACGTGCTCTTCAATTACAAGGAAGCAAAAGACGGGCAGATTCTGGAAGAGGGCATCACCGAAGGCGGTTCGATGGCCGAATTCACGGCCGCCGGCACCGCGTATGCCAACTACGGGGTCGACATGATTCCGTTCTACATCTACTATTCGATGTTCGGTTTTCAGCGCGTTGGCGATCTGATCTGGGCATTTGCCGATTCGCGCGGCAAAGGCTTTCTGATGGGCGGCACCGCGGGACGCACAACGCTTTCCGGCGAAGGCCTGCAGCATCAGGACGGGCATTCGCTGCTGCTGGCCAGCACTGTCCCGACGCTGGCCGCTTACGACCCGGCTTACGCGTATGAGATCGCGGTGATCGTGCGCGACGGCATCCGCCGCATGTATGAGAACCGCGAAGATATTTTCTACTACATCACGCTTTACAACGAAAACTACGTTCACGCGGCGATGCCGGAGGGCGCGGAAGAGGGAATCCTGAAAGGCATTTATCTGTTCAGGAAGTCCGATGCGGCAAAGGCCAAGGCGCGGGTGCAGTTGCTGGGCAGCGGTCCGATGCTGAACGAAGCTTTGAAAGCGCAGCAGATTCTGGCGGAAAAGTATTCGGTGGGCGCCGATGTGTGGAGCGTGACCAGTTACAACGAACTGCGGCGCGAGGCGTTGAAGGTGGAGCGATGGAACCGGCTGCATCCGGCCGAACCGGCGCAGAAACCTTTTGTGCAGCAGACGCTCGAAGGCACGGAAGGGCCGATCATTGCGGCGTCGGATTACATGAAGGCGGTGCAGGACCAGATTGCGCCGTGGCTGCCGGGCCGTTTCGTGGCGCTTGGGACCGATGGTTTCGGACGCAGCGATAACCGAACGTTTCTGCGGCAGCATTTCGAAGTGGATGCCGCCGCAATTGTGGTGGCGACGCTCTCGAAGCTCGCGCGCGACGGCAAGTTCGACGCGAAGAAGGCGGCGAAGGCAATTGTCGACCTTGGCGTGAATCCTGAGAAACTCGATCCGGCAACTGCTTAGAACATGAAAGTTACAAGAGTTCGCCCCCTCGTCATGGGCACTCCGTGGCGGAACCTGACCTTTGTCGTTGTAGAAACGGATGAAGGACTCACCGGTCTCGGTGAGGTCAGGATGATTAACAATACCGACGCGCTGCTTGGCTATCTGGCGGAGGCGGTGCCGAGGTACGTGATCGGCAAAGATCCTTTCGATCGCGAAATGATTGTGGACAGCATGCGGCGGCACGATTACAGCCGCGCGGGCGAGGTCGCGATGAGCGGCATTGCCCTGATTGAGATGGCTTGCTGGGATATTGTGGGCAAAGCGCTGAATCAGCCCGTGTACCGGCTGATGGGCGGGGCCGTTCGCGACAAGGTGAAGGCGTATGCGAACGGCTGGTATACGGTGGAGCGCACGCCGCAGGAGTTCGCGAAGGCCGCAAAGAAAGTGGTTGCGCGCGGATATAAGGCGGCCAAGCTCGATCCTTTCGGATCCGGATTTTATGAGCTGGAACGCGATGAGAAGCTGAAGTCGATTGCGCTGGTGGAAGCGGTGCGCGACGCAGTCGGTCCCGATTTCGACATTTTCGTCGAGATGCACGGCCGGTTCAATCCGATAACGGCGATTCAAATCGCGAAAGAACTGGAGCCGTTCAATCCGGGGTGGCTGGAAGAGCCCACGCCTCCGGAAAACCTGAAGGCGCTCAAGAAGGTTTCAGATGCGCGTGAACGCTCCGATCGCGACGGGCGAGCGCATCCACTCACGCTGGGAATGCCGGGAGTTGTTCGAGCTGCAGTGCTGCGATATTGTGCAGGCCGATCTTTCGCATTTCGGCGGCCTCGGCGAACTGCGGAAGCTGGCAGCGTGGGCGGAATCGTATTACATGCTGATGGCTCCGCACAACGTCTGCGGACCGGTGGCAACCGCCGCCAACGTTCACCTTGCGGCCTGTATGCCGAACTTCAAAATCCAGGAGCACTTCAACGACTTCGCGGACGCGTGGGTCAAGGGCGCGGTGGACAACTACCCTGAGGTTGTGGACGGTTACTTCAGCCTGCCCGACAAGCCGGGTCTTGGGCTGACGCTGAACGAAGACTTCGTTCTGGCGCATCCGCGCGCGAACGTTCACTTCAACCTGTTCGCGGACGACTGGCACAAGCGGCAGGCCGCCGCGACCGAGTAAAGCGGGCAGCGACGGGGGCGCCGCAGTCAGAGTATAGGGGCAGCACCGGACTCATGCAGAGACTTGGACACACGCGCACCAGCTACCGGCGGGATCACTTTCTGCTGACGCCCGACACGTTTGTGCGCGCGCCGCTGCCCGGGATGCGGGATGCGACTGCGATTGTTCATGCGGCACCGGCGCACGGGGCAAGGTTTACGGAATACACGGTCGAGTTCGAGCCAGGCGGAAGCATGCAGACGGGCTGGCAGCAGGCGTTCGTTTTCGTGATCGAGGGCAGTGTGGCGTTCGGGGGCCGGACGCTCGGGCCGTCGCAATACGCGTACCTGCCGCCGGACAGCGGAGCCAGGTTTACGTCGGAAGGGCGGAGCCGGATGGTGGTGATCGAAAAGCCATTTTTGCCCATGGGAGATGCGTTGTCGCTGTTTACCGGGGACGCGAACACGCTGCTTCCGAAACCGCTGATGGGAGATGACGCGGTAGAGGTCAGGGTCTTGATCCCGGATGATTTTGCGTTCGACTTCGCCGTGAATACGATGACGTTCGAGCCGGGTGCGAGCTTGCCGATGGTGGAGGCCCATGTGATGGAACACGGTCTGCTGATGCTCGAAGGCGGCGGCATTTACCGTCTGAACGACGCATGGTATCCGGTGACGGCAGGGGACTTTATCTGGATGGCTCCTTACTGTCCGCAATGGTTCGGGGCCATCGGTAAAACCCCGGCGAAGTATCTGATTTACAAAGACTGGAACCGGCACCCTTTGGCGGAACGATGAGTCTGACCGAAGAGATTGAAGTACTGTCGCGCTTCTCGGATGCCCCTGCGCCTGCGGTTACCCGGGTCGTCTTTTCCGCACAGGATATTCGGGCGCGCGCATGGTTTACGGGGTTGTGCGAGGCTGCGGGGCTTCAGGTCCGCGTCGATGCGGTGGGGAATACGTTCGCGCGCTGGGTCGGATCAGAAGCAGGTGAAGGTGCGGTGGGGACGGGCTCACATATCGACGCTATTCCGCATTCCGGCAGGTACGACGGTACGGTCGGCGTACTGGGCGGCCTTGAGGCGATTCGTTTGCTGCAGCGCGCGGGATACACGCCTCGGCGATCGATTGAGTTGCTGCTGTTTACGTCGGAAGAGCCGACGCGCTTCGGCATCGGATGTCTGGGAAGCCGTTTGCTCTGTGGCTCCCTCGAGGCGTCGGCGGGTGAGAGCCTGCGCGATGCGGACGGGCGAACGCTGAATGAAGTCCGAACGGCGGCCGGGTTCGGCGGGGATCTCGAATCGGTGCGGCTACCCGCCGGGTATTACGATTCGTTCGTTGAACTGCATATCGAGCAGGGGCCGCTGCTTGAACGGCGCAAAGTGCCGCTGGGCGTGGTCACCGCGATCGCAGCACCCGCGAGTTTGAGGATCGAGATTACAGGTCAGGGCGGACATGCGGGGGCCGTTCTGATGCCGGACCGGCACGATGCATTTCTTGCGGCGGCCGAGATCGCGCTCGCAATTGAGTCGGCAGCACGGGGTACAGGGTCGATCGACAGCGTGGGTACGACCGGGGTTTGCGATATTTTCCCTCGGGCCATTAATAGCATCCCGAGTAAGGTGCATCTCGAAGCGGATATCCGCGACATCGACGGCGCGAGGCGGGATGCGATGCTTGACCACCTTGAGCGGGCGTGTGCGGATATAGCGGCACGGCGCGGGGTGACGATTGAGCGCGAGTTCATTAACCGGGACGATCCGGCGATGTGCGATGCGCGCGTTGTTGATACGATCTCGGCCGCCTGCGGACATTGCGGGCTTTCATTCGACCGGATGGTGAGCCGTGCTTATCACGATTCGTTGTTCATGGCCCGGATCTGCCCCACGGCGATGCTGTTTATTCCGTGCCGCGCGGGCGTGAGCCACAGGCCGGATGAATACGCATCGCCTGCGGATATTGAGAACGGCTCGGCGGTGCTCGCGGAGACACTGGCCCGTCTGGCGCGATAGGCCGGCGGACTAGCTCATCGCGTCGCCGCACATTTCAAGAACCTCGATAGCTTCAAGGCAGCCCTGCGCGGTGCTGTTGGTGGAGAGCCCGGCGATTTCGTCGATCGGATTCAGAACCTGGGGGCCTTCGAGATGCGTTGGCGTGTAGGATGGCACACGCACGCCGCTCCACGCCTTCTTCGCGAACGCCGGGTTCTTCGTTTCCCTGTAGAGCCACGCGGCGAGGCGTCCGGGGCGGGCGTACTGGCCATCGGAGCCTTCGGCGCCGGTTCGATTGTCCGTCGCGACAACTGCTTTGGGCGCGGTGGCGAGACGGCAGTACTGGTTCCATGCTTTCTTCCAGCCAGGGTGGTCGATCAGTTGATTGAGTTCGAAGACCACCTCGCCGCCGCCCATGATCGTCGCGAGATTGTAGGTGCCGAGCCCGTCCGGCACCAGCGGATACATCTTTCCGGTCTTCGGCTCATACCCATAGAGCTGGTTGGGACCAGTCAGAAACCCATAAGGCATGGCGGCGATGGAATCCATTCCGGCGATGATTTTGTCCCGGTATTTGGTATCGCCGGTGCGCTCCCATTCCGTCATCCAGTTGCCGATGAAGGCCAGCCAGTCGGGGCCGCCGCGCACGCGAGCAGGCCATTGGGTGTCGGGCGTACGAGGCGACGCCAGACGCATGGGGTCGATTTCGAGTAACTTGTAATCGATGTCCACGACGGCACGCATGCGGTCTCCGGTGCGCTCGTCAGTGGTCAGGTAATAGTAGAAGCGGCGATACGCGGCCTGACTGATGCGGGATTCCTTCGCGCCGTCAGCCCCAATGGCGGACGTTATGCCGCGAGCCGAGTCCCGCGAAGCGGACCGATGTGGTGAACGTCCACTTCGCTGGTGTGGCGGGTCATTGCCTCGGCCATGCGGAACGCATCGGCGCGGCCGGTGCGCAGAAAGGTGTACCAGAGCCACATGTCAGTGCCGAGTTCCGTGTTATCCCACGCGAACCCGCCCACGTCGTAGCGCCAGGAGTGGCGCGGGGCATCGTGCTGATGCATGACGTCGCCATAATTCCAGAAGCCGTACCAATGCCGCTGATCGACTTCTTTGCGGTAGAGATCGAAGGCCGCGTCGAGGTGATCTTCGAGAGCCTTCTTGGCCGGTGTGGAGCGGTCGGGCAGGCTCCAGATGCCGAATACGTTTGGCCGACGTGGAGATATTCCGGGGAGGCCACCGGCAGCGCAGGTTGCTGCGCGAGCTTCGCGTGTTGCGCGGTCTGTTCGCGTGGTCGGCAGGGATGCGGTGGGGAAGAGCGTCAACTCGCTGGTGCGCCCGATCCCCATGGGTGTGCTGAAGCCGGGTTGCACGTCCTCATAGCTTGAGTCGAGATCGTGCGCCCGGGTGTCATAGTGGCGGAGATCCATGGCTGGAGCTTCGGGCGACCAAAGCCATACGGTCAGGGTCGCTTCGGCGGTGGAACCGTTGCGGACTTCGAGCGATGTGGGATGAGACTGCCACATGTTTTTGAGCGCCGACGGCGAGTCCGCCGGATACGTCGCCCGCGAAGACGAGGCCTGAGCAGCGGCGGCCCCAGGAGGCATCGAGCCAGCAGCTATCGGGATTGGTGCGCTTCTGGATGACGAAGCCGTCCGCTGTTGGCTGCGTCAGCTTGTAGGAATCCCAGACGGCCCAGTCGGCCATGAGCTTTTGGCCGCGGGCATCGAACGCTTCTTTGTTCGGGATGCGGTTGCCGGCAAGTTGATCCGCAAAAACGCTTTCACGTTGTCCTGGCAGCGAAAGTACGCGGCGGCCTGTCAGCGGCTGCAGGGGTTCGGCCCAGACACCCTCGCCATCGCCACTGAAATGCACATGCCGATTGTGAATCTGCTCGCGCATGGGAACGTTGAAGTCGATTCCAAGGGCTTTGATGAAGTCCTTGTGTTCGTCGCCATCGAACACGATCGAGTGGACCATGCGGACCTGCCCGCTTCCGGCGTGGAAATAGAGGCGTACGGTGAAAGGCAGCCATTCGCGGGCGCCGGATTCAGCCTTGTGGACGCCGTCGATTTTTACTACGGCACGAACCGGGCCTGCCTGTTCGACGGTGACTGATTTTGTCTCGCCAAGGAATGTGGCTCCATTTTCCAGCGAGCAGGTGAGGCGGCCCTGCCGTGCCACTTCGCGGCCTTCCATTTTCATGGAGGCGATGAGATTCGGGCCTTGCTTCGGAACGGTGCATTGGAGCGTGCCCGTATCGATGTCGACTGTGGTGCTGTTTTGGCGGGCGGTTACGGGTGTTGCGGGCGCTGCTGGCGTCCCCGGTGTGAGGCGAATTTGATTGCCCGCGACCAGAAGGGACAACGGCCGAAAAGCCGATGAACTTCATCGACTTGTCGGGCCAGTAGGCAAGCGGCCACTGCTGCAGGGGCACGGCTTTACCTGCAACTGTGAGGGCGAAGCGGCGGTTTTCAGGCGTGGTGCCGCGCGGGAACGGTACGCCCCAGCTAACCGGGGTCGGAATAGCTGGTGGTTCACCGCCGAGCCATGCGAGGTCGACTGCGCCTGTTTGCTGCGCATCCGCCTGTTCCGCAGCGATAGCCAGGGCTGTTGTGGCGGCTACTTCGATCAGTTCACGGCGTGTCACATTCATAGAGCTTCTCCACGGCTTCGAGGCATCTACGGATTGTTTCGGGGCGGCCGTCCATGTGCGGCTCGAGCGAGACGGGGCCTGAGTAGCCAATGCGTTTGAGCGCGGCAAAATGCGCGCGGTAGTCGATTATTCCTTCACCGGCGGGCACGAAGGTCGGACGTGAGGCACCCGGCGCCAGCGGCAACAGATCTTTGACGTGAACGTTTGCAATCCACTTTGCGGCTGCCTCGAATTCGTCCAGTGGATCGCGTTGTTCAAACCAGGCGACGTTGCCGGGGTCGTAGTTGATGCGAAGATTTTTGGCGCCGGAGCGTTCAATCAGGGCAGCGGTCACACGGGCGTTATCCGCATAGCAAATCGGCTCCGGCTCGATCATCAGCAGCAGTTCGTCCTTTTCGGCGCGCTCACTGGCGCGAGCCAGCCATTCGAGAACGGCTTCGGGAACCGGCGCGGCACTTAGAGCGGCGGCATTTTCTTCTGTCGCGCCAGGTTTTCGGAAACCGAAAACAATCAGGCCGGGCAGGTTCCAGCGATGCGCCCACTCGGCGGCCCTGGGATAGACTTCCGCCATCTCATCGGCAAACGCGGCTTCGTCTTCGGTCAGCTTGAAGAGCCCTGGTGAGAGCGCTGTGATTTCGATTCCGGTGTTGGCCCGGATACGCTCGACTTCAAGCAACTCCGGGAGATCGCACATGGGGGCACGGCCTGTGGTCAGGAAACGGACCTCATAACGACGCAGTCCGAGGGCTGTGCCGACACTGACGGCATTCGCAAAATTGCGGTCGATTTCGTCAGCAACGATGCCCGGTTTCATGGGATCTCAACGACCCGGGCGGCAGCCGCGGATTCATACACAGCGGCCACTACGCGCATATCGTGAAGGCCGGAGGCAATGGATACAGGAGCCGGTTTGCCATCGCGCGCAGCTTCGAGGAAGAGGCGGTGCTGATTCAGGGGGTTTGTGCTGTCCCCGAATGGCGGAGGGACGACTTCGCTGTGCTGCTCTTCGCCGACCGGGCCCCCGAAGGCTTCTGTCACGCCGCCGCTGTACTGGACAACGCGGCCATAAAAAGCACCCCCGGCAGACGCCATACTCAGGTGACGATTGCCTCGATATTGCAGGCGGCCGAGGGTGCCGTGGACCGCGAGTTCTTCGCCGTCAGCACACCAGGCAGTGTCGAGCGTGACGAGCGCCCCGGTGTCGAGTTGCAGGACGGCGGTGGCCAGATCTTCGCCTTCGAGGCCGGGGCAATGAAGGTTTCTGGTGAGAGCGGTGGCGCGAACCACGTGGGCGCCGGTGACCCACTCAAAGATATGGATGTAATGGACGGCAAGCTGAATGAAGCAGCCGCCGCCGGTGTCGCGGAGGGACCCGCGCCACGTCGGCCTGCCTTCCAGCGCCTCCCGTGACCACATCATGCCGCCGCGATGCATCAGGCGCGCATAACAGTGGACCACATTGCCGAGCAGCCCCTGCGCAACCATATCGCGAAGATCGTGCATGAGGGGCTGATCGAAGTAGCTCATATACAGTCCAACCGTTTTGGTGGACTGTTGGGCAGCGTGCGCGATGGCTTCGGCGTCTTCAACGCTGGCGGCCAGCGGCTTCTGCAGCAGGACGTGCTTGCCGGCGCGGATCGCGGCGATGCCCTGCGGCGCGTGCAGCGAATTGGGCGTACCGATCAGGACGGCATCCACCCCGGGCCGGAGCGCGGCATCGAAGTCCGCTGTCGCGAGGGGGGAAGACGGGAACGTCCGGGCCGCACGCTCGGCGCTGGCGAGATCCGAGTCGATGCAGGAGACGACGCGCACCCAATCCAGATCGCGATAGACGCTGAGGTAGTGGGCGGCCATGCCACCGCAGCCCACAATCGATACGGTCAGTTTGTCGTTCATGCGGCAACCTCAACCGTTTGGTTGCGGGTGAGATACAGGGCGAGCGACATACCCAACAAGGTTACGAGCGTGAAACCGGCCGCCTGAACCGCCGTGACCGGCAGATACAGGATCAACACGCCGCAGAACATGACAGAAGCGGCGATTACCTGATCTGTGATGCCGCGCTCGTGGAAAAACAGCCAGCCGCAAAATACGGCCAGGATGATGCCCGCGCGCTTAATGCTGACGGTAATCACGACCGCGATGTAAGTGTACGAAGCGAGTTGAAAGAGGAGCGATACGGCATCGAGCACGCCCGCAAGAGAAATCCACTTCCAGTTGGCGCGGGACGCTGCGGCAAAGTCCACGCCTTTCAGACGTCCCATGATCCAAAAGGAAACCGACAGCCCGAAGCCGTACGCGAATGCTTCGGTGAAGACATCGCTCATGGTGACCAGCTTCTTATCGATGGGATTTGTGATGGCGAATATAAAAGAGACCAGCAGCATGTAACGGCTGCCACGCTCTTTGAGGACAGCGCGCAGCGGAGCGAGCGGCCCAAGCGCGAACAGGCGGCGGTGCATCACCAGAGAACCGGCGACGATCAACAGCACGCCGAGCCCTTTCAGCAGCGGCGGCACTTCATGCAGGATGATGTACCCGGTGGGAATCAGGAAAACAGGGGTGAATGAGAGGAAGGGCACGCACATCGAAAGCGGTGAAATCTGAAGCGCGCGGAAATAGAGCCAGGTCACACAGGTAATCAGGAGAACGTTCAGCACCAGGTAAATAAAGAAGGTGGGAACGGGGGCGGCATGGATGGACTCGAAGCCGAACAGCGGCCCGCCATCGCGGATGACAATGGTGGCGCCCCAAAAAATGCGCCATAACAGTACGATGCCGAAGACGGTTGTAACGGCGGTTCGGATCCAGAAGGTTGCGGGAATGAGGTCGCGGTCGTGCAGCGCACGCTTGCGCGCCACGTCGGTGAGAACGTTGGTGACCGACATGGTGGCGGCCATAATCAGGCCGACGGGAGCCAGCGCTGCGCCAGCCAATTAATAGCCCTTCTGTTTATCCACCACGTTCACCATTGGCATACCGTCGGCAAAGCGGCGAATGTTGTCTTTGATGGTTCCGAGCATTCTGGCATTATCCTGATCGGACCGGCCCGCGATGTGCGGCGTGATCATCACGTTGCTGAAGCCCCAAAGCGGGTGGCCTTTGGGCAGCGGTTCAGGATCGACGACATCTACACCCGCTCCGGCGAGTTTACGGCTGTCGAGCGCCTTCACCAGTCCGTTCATGTCGTAAATGGCGCCTCGGCTGACCGCGATGAAATAGGAATTCTGCTTCATCATTTCAAATTCTTTGCCACCGAACATCTTATGGCTGTTGACGGTGTCCGGGGTGGAGATGAACACCACGTCGGCCTGCGGGACTACCTCGTCCAACTGATCGGGTTTGACGATGCGATCGATGTAGGGGACCAGCGGCTTGTCTTCGGGATCGACTCCGATCACCTTCATACCGAATGCCCAGGCGCGAATGGCAATCTGGGTGCCGATGCCTCCGACTCCAATCACCAGCGCCGTCTTGCCGCGCAGTTCGATGCCTTTAAACGGAGTGCGGGCCCATTCTTCTTTCTCTTTGTTCTGGCCGTACTCGCCCAGCCGGCGCGTGTTGTAGAGCAGCATCGCAAAAGCGTGATCCGCGATTTCGGGTCCCTGCACGACTTTGTTGTTGGTCAGGACGACGTTGCTCGCGCGGAACGCCTCGGCGCCGGGAATCCACAGCACGTTCTCCACTCCGGCTGACATGACGCCGACCCACTTGAGCTTTTTCGCCGCGCTGAAGATGTCCGGGGTGATGACACCGATGAAACCCTCGGCATCGGCTATTTCGGCCATCACATTGGCGCGAGTTACCGGCACGATTTTGACCTTGGGCGATACTGCCTGGAAGTCCTGTACCTGACCGGCGGCGGCGTTGAAAAGGAGAACCTTGCGCGTCTGGCCGGATAGCGCGCAAGCGGCTGCCAGAAGCGCCGGGAGAAAAAATCGCATGGAGTGAATTTTATTCTGTCTTACGACGCAAAGTCGGATGCTCGGAATCTTTCGCGTCCGGCTTGTGCTGCAACAACCGATTTACCCGCGCCCGAATGTCTTCGTACTCGGAGGTATTGAGCACATAGGAATCCCGCCCAGGCAGAAGTTCGTCGATGTTTTTCTGAGTTTTCGCGATGCGGTCCGGAGTCAGCGGATGGGTGCGGAACAGCTTAGAGACGCTGCCCGGCTGCTTGCGCTCCGTCGATTCGACACGCTCAAACATATCGACGCCGGCATTCGGATCGTAACCGGCTTTCCATAAATATTCGATGCCGAGCAGATCGGCTTCAGTCTCGAAGCCCTGCGAGAAATGGAAGAACGCCATGGGCCCTGCGACGTTTGCGACCTGACGGGCGGCCAGTCCGGCCCACCCGCCGAAGATCATCAGCGGAATGCTGCCGGCGCTAATCAGATCGTTGCGGGTCGCCTGTCTGGTGGCGTGCCGGGCGGCGGCGTGACCGAGTTCGTGGGCAAGAACGGAGGCCAGTTCCGCTTCATTATCCGAAAGCTTCAGCACGCCGGTATTGATGAAAACGAAGCCGCCGGGCAATGTAAACGCGTTGATGTCGTCGCCCTCAATCAGAGTGAATGAAACCGGGAAGGTCACATCCGAATTGCGCGCCAGATTCTGCCCGAGGCGATTGATGTACTCGGCGGTAATCGGGTCGTCGACGACGCGCGCCTGCTTCCGAACTTCGATGGAAAGCTGCTTACCCAGCGCGATTTCCTGCTCGATGCTGTAGCGGTTCAGCGTGCCCGATACTTTGCGCGAGCCGATCTGGTCGGTATCCCGTTTCTTATCGGCCGCGCTCAAAGGCAGCATGGCCATCATAAGAACCGAGATTGCACGCCGCTTCATCCGTTACGCCTTGCCGTATTCTCTCACGTTTAAATACCTGTACAATCGACCCTAAGCCAATGAAAATTGTAATTTTGTGTTGCGCCGGCCTGTTTGCGGCGCATGCCCAGACGCTCATTACGATTGCCGGAACCGGGCAGCCAGGTTCGGCCAATGGACAGATGGACCAGCCGTTCGGGCTTGCGGTCGGGCCCGATGGCGCGCTTTACTTTTGCGAGGTCGGCAATCACCGCATTTCCAGGCTCGATCTAAAGACACGCAAGCGCAGCGTGGTGGCCGGGACGGGGCAGAAGGGGTATGCCGGAGACGGCGGGTCCGCTACGGCAGCGCTGATCGACGAGCCATACGAGATCGCGTTCAACAAATCGCGCGATCTGTTCTTTTGCGACCGCACAAACCATGTAGTACGGCGCATCGATCATAAGAGCGGCACGATTTCGACAGTCGCAGGAACGGGTCACGAGGGTTTCAGCGGCGACGGGGGTCCGGCCACGCAGGCGCAATTGAGGCAACCGCACAGCATCGCATTTACGCCCGCGGGATTACTCCTCATATGCGACATTCTGAATTTCCGGATTCGAAGTGTGGACCTGACTACGGGCATGATTGCCACGTGGGCGGGTACGGGTCAGCGCGGTCCAGCGCCCGCGCTGGATGGACCTCGGGCGCTGGCTATCGATAAACGAGGTAATTATTTCGTGGCGCTCCGCGAGGGAAACGCGGTGTACCGGCTCGACAGGCAGGCCGACAAGATGATTCTGGTCGCGGGCACGGGGGAGAAAGGCTTCACGGGCGATGGCGGCGACGCGCGTCTGGCCAAATTGTCCGGTCCGAAGGGGATCGCTTGTGCGCCGGATGGCAGCATCTACATCGCGGATACAGAAAATCACGCCATCCGCCGGGTGGATGCGGACGGTGTGATTACAACGGTGGCCGGAACGGGTGAGCGGGGCGACGGCACGGACGGCGACCCTCGCCAGACGCAACTCGCCCGTCCTCACGGGGTGTTCGTCGATGCGAAAGGCACTCTTTACATCAGCGACACAGAGAATCACAGGATCAGAACGATTCCCGCAGTTTCCCGTTGACGTAACTAAACTGAACCGTTTAGTATTTATCTCATGATCAGCGTTGAAAACCTGACCAAAACCTACGGGGAGATCCAGGCGGTACGCGGGATCTCCTTCGATGTGGCGCAAGGTGAAATCTTCGCCTTTCTGGGTCCAAACGGCGCAGGAAAGACGACCACCATCAAAATGCTTACGACTCTGCTTCGTCCGACGAGCGGCAAGGTTGAGATCGACGGCATGAACCCCGCGACGCACCAAAACGAGGTCCGGAAGCGTTTCGGGATTGTGTTTCAGGACCCCAGCACTGACGATGAACTGACGGCCGCGGAAAACCTGGATCTGCATGGCGCGCTCTACGGGGTGCCGAAGAAAATCCGCACGCATCGGGCTGAGATGCTGCTGCGGCTGTTCGAATTATGGGATCGCCGCGACCACCCGGTCAAGCAGTTCTCGGGCGGCATGAAGCGTCGGCTTGAAATCGCGCGCGGGATGTTGCACACGCCGAAAATTCTGTTCCTGGATGAGCCGACGCTGGGCCTCGATCCGCAGACGCGCAATCAACTCTGGACGCACGTCAAAAAGCTCAACGAGGAAGAAGGCATGACCGTCTTCCTCACGACCCACTACATGGAAGAGGCGGACAAGGTGGCGCAACGGATCGCGATCATCGATCACGGCACGATTGTGGCGCAGGGCACGTCGGCGCAACTGAAAGCGCAGACCAACTCCGGAACGCTGGAAGAGGCGTTCCTTTCGCTGACCGGTTCAGCGGTTCGTGAGGAAAGCGCGGACGCTTCGGCGCAGTTAAGAAGCATGGCGCAAATGCTGAGGAAACCAAGATGACGACGATCTACATTTTGTGGTTGCGGCAGGTGAAGCGCTACATTCGGTCGAAGCCGCGCATCATTGCGTCGCTCGGCCAGCCGCTGCTCTTTTTGCTGGGGCTTGGATTCGGTTTCGGCCCCGTGTTTCAAAAGGCGGGGCAGGGGAATTACATCCAGTTTCTTGCGCCGGGCGTAATCGCGATGACGATCCTCTTCACGTCGATCTTTTCCGGCATTGAACTGATGTTCGACAGGCAGTTCGGGTTCCTGAAGGAAATGCTGGTGGCGCCGGTGCCGCGCATCCTGATTATGGTGGGGCGCACGCTGGGCGGCGCCACCGTTGCGATGATGCAGGGCGTCATCGTGATCGTGATCTGCCTGCTGGCAGGCTTCCGGCCCACAAACTATTCTTCAATTCCGATTGCAATCGTATTTATGGCGCTGATTGCGATCGTGTTTACCGGCCTCGGTACGGCCATCGGCTCGACGCTTACGGATATGCAGGGATTCCAGATGATCATGAACTTTCTGGTGATGCCGATCTTCTTCCTGTCAGGCGCTTTGTTCCCACTGAACAACGCGCCCACGGCGCTGCGCATGATCGCCGCCGTCGATCCGCTTTCGTACGGCGTGGATGGCCTGCGCGGTTCTCTGGTTGGGTTGGCCCACTACGGGCTGCCGCTGGATCTGGGGGCGCTGGTGGTCATTGGGGTTGTACTGCTCGCATTCGGCGGACGCATGTTCTCAAGAATCCAAATCTGAAGCGTGCCGCGGACCCCGAGTAAAGAGGCGCATGAGAAGGTTCTTAAGGCGGCGGTCGATCTGATCGCCGAGCGGGGCGTAGAGGGCACCAGCATGGATGCGATTGCAAGTGCGTCGGGCGTCAGCAAAGCGACCGTCTATAAGCACTGGGAGAATAAAGACGCACTGCTGATCGATGCGATGCGGTCACTCTCAGGTGACTTCCCCGAATTCGATTCAGGGCATCCAAAGGCGGACATGACGGCACTGTTGCGCTACTTCGGGCATGTGCGCAAATCTCCCGAACTGGGGCGAATCTGGCCTCGTATCATCGGCTATGCGGTAGGCAATCCCGCGTTCGGCCGCGCTTTGCAGGAATTCGCGTTCGCCCCGAGGCGCAAGCAGGTGGCCAGGCTCTTGAAGCAGGCGGCGGCAAATGGCGAACTGCGGAAGGGCATCGATGTCGATCTTGCGATGGACCTGCTGATGGGGCCGATCATGCACCGGCGATTCGTCAGAGGCGACGAGATTCCGCCGACTCTAGCCGATGCGATTGTCGATTACTTCTGGCAATGGGGTCAGGCGGAGCAGTAACCATGCCAGGGTGGGCGGGAGCGCCACGAGCCAGCAGACCGGACCGAAGCCGAATTTATCCACGATGTTGCCGATAACCGGGGACGCCACCGTCTGCAGCAAGCCATAGGCGAAAACCAGCGCGGAAATCGCCATGCCCGCGCGTTCTCCGCCCCAGATATCTACCGGGATTGTATACAGATTGACGCTGCCTGCCGTAGTCCAGAAATAGCTGGCGGCGATGACGGCGGTGCCCCATAAGGGCGAAGGGCAGAACGGCGCGAACACCGTGACCGCGCACCCTATGGCGCTGATCAGCATCGCGAAGAGCCTGGCTTCAACATGCCCCTTGCCGCGGGCGATTGCCCGCATGGAGAGCCAGCCTCCGGCGAATGCGCCAACCGTGGAGGCAACTGGCGGGAACCACGCAAACGAATTGGCGCGGGCGTCGTTCAGATGGAACGACTTTGCCAGGTAAATTGTGGTCCAGTTCGACCAAAGCGTGTAAGCCACCATCCAAAGCATATTGGCCAGAGCAAGAGTCAGGAGCCGACGGTCTTTCAACAAATCCCAGCCGCCACCCTGCCGCCTCGGAGCGACGGTCTGAAACGGCGTCACCCTGCGTCGAACCCATAGCCAGACGGGAATCCACGCCAGCCCCAGCGCGGAGCACACGAAAAAGGGAGTTCGCCAGCCGGAGAATTGCCTGACCAGCAGCGGCGCAGCCATCATGCCGATAGCGATACCGACCTGTGTCACGGCGGCTCCAAGGGCCCTGTTTTGCGGTTCGAGGTAAATGGAGTTCAGCTTGCCAGCCGCGGGCACCCCCGCCGATTCCCACGCACCGAGAAATACCCGCGCGCCGATCAATTGCGTGAGGCTTCGGGTCCACCCACTGACGGCAGCCGCGATGGACCAGAATGCAACCGCGCAGACAATTCCCGCCTCAAGCCCCACCCGATCCAGAAACCAGCCAGCCGCGGGAGCCGCAAGCATATAAGAGATCGAGAACGACGAAACAAGCCATCCATAGTCTGTCTGCGTCAGATGAAATTCGGCCTCAATGCGAAGCGCCGCGGCCGACAATACGGAGCGGTCGAGGTAATTCCATGTGGAGGCGAGCGCAAAGACGGATACGGCGACCCATCTATAAAAGCGGTGAGACAAATCCCGAGTGTAGCGTCACCGCCATGCGATAAGCTTTGGTAATTACAATGGCCTCGGTCGCCTCGTCTACCCGTCTCCAGCGCGTCCCGCTCAGCCGAACACAGTGGATCTTTCTCTTACTGCTGGTTCTCTCGATCACGATCAATTACGTTGACCGGGGCAGCCTGTCCGTGGCAGATCGCTTCCTTCAGACAGACTTCAAGCTGGATCCGGAGCATCGGGGCCGCATTTATTCCGCGTTCTTCTGGACTTACGCCGGCTGCCAGATCCTGGCCGGGTGGCTGGTCGACCGATTCAACGTCAACCGGGTGCTGGCCGTCGGTTTTCTGATCTGGTCAACCGCCATGCTGTTCACAGGCGCCGCCACCGGGTTCACCATGATGTTCGCGCTTCGTCTTGTGTTGGGCGTTGGCGAATCGGTGGCGTATCCCTCGTACTCGAAGATTCTGGCCGGAAATTTTAAGGAACAGCAGCGCGGCGTAGCCAATTCAGTCATCGACGCGGGCAGTAAGATCGGGCCCGCGCTCGGCATCCTGATTGGCGGTCTGTTCATGGCGCGCTACGGATGGCGAATTTTCTTCTACGTGACCGGCGGCATCAGTTTGCTGTGGCTGGTTCCGTGGTACTTTTTCGCTCCGAAAGACCAATTGCTGCTACGTGAACAAACGGGCAAGATCCCGAGCATTCGTGAAATTTGTTCCAAGCGGGCGGCCTGGGGAAGCTTTTTTGGCTTGTTTTGCGGAAATTACGTGTGGTATTTCATCGTCACGTGGCTGCCGTCGTACTTCCGTGACGAGTTGCACTACTCTCAAAACGAGATGGCGATTTTTGGATCGATCCCTCTCTGGATCGTCGCCGTCTCGACGCTTTCCTTTGGATATATCTCAGACCGGCTGATCTCGAACGGCGCAAGCCCGACGCTGGTCAGAAAAGCGTGTTGCGGCGCGGGATTGCTGCTCTCAACGGTCATGCTGCTGGCCGTGATCTATCACGATCCCAGGATGTCTCTTATTTTCTTGTGCTTAGCCGCGTTCGCATACGGCATCTATTCCTCTAATCTGTGGGCCGTAACGCAGACTCTGGCGGGGCCGTGGGCGGCCGGCCGGTGGACGGGCTGCCAAAATTTCATCGGCAACCTATCCGGAATACTTGCTCCATGGCTTACGGGATGGATCATACAGCGCACCGGTCAGTTCTATTGGGCCTTCGTTGTTACAACCGGGTTTCTTCTTATCGGGACGATTTGTTTCACCGTAGTCATACCACGAGTAGAACCAATAACTTGGAAGGACTGATTGGCTGTGAAAATGCTGCGGCAGTAAGGGGTACCCATGATGAGTCCGATGTACAAACCGGAATACTACGAATTTTTATACGAAAAATCTTCCCGCAACAGAATCCTCGTGACTGCCAAGACCCTGTTCGCCTCGCTGGGTTACGACAACACCAGCACCGCAGTCATCGCGCGGAATGCGGGAACCAGCGAATCGCAGCTCATGAAGCATTTCGGTGGCAAGGCCGGGTTGCTGGATACAATTTTCACCGAAGGCTGGGACAGGATCAATAGTCAACTCGCCGCATGTTTTGAAGCGGCGCCCGATTTCAGCGGCAAGCTGAGCTGTATCCCTGAGACGGTATTCCAGGCGCTCGATCAGGATGTTGAACTGAAGACCCTTGTGCTGCTGGAGGCGCATCGGATGCGCGATTCTGCCCGGCGCGAACCCGAGAACACAGGCTACGGCCGGTTCCTCTCGATGATCGATGCCGAAATAGCGAAGGCCAGAGAGAAGGGTGAATTTCGCGGACCGATTGCTCCGTTGCCGATTCGGTCAGCGATTGTGGGCATGCTTGAAGGCGGGGTACGTCAACAGGTGCTGGCTTCACGAGCCAATTTTCCGGCGAACTACGATTCTGCGGAGTACCGCAAGCTGTTTGCAGGCTTTTTGGGCACGATCGTGAACGATGGAGTATCTCAGGGCAGGCACAACCAGGCCGGGCAGTAATTCAGGAAGATCAGCAGCACTCGGGGCGGTTCGGCCAGACCCGGCCGTCCCCAGGTACCCCCTCCTTTTTACCTCTTTACACAAAAAACCCCTCATGCTGCAACCGTAAAGCGCAGGAGAACGATCCGATTTTGCTTTGCAACACTTCGCTCCCGAAAGCTCGGTGTCTCGGCCGTCACCCTTAACGCCGCGTGTTGCAGCAGAGGGCAGGTTGTTTACTTCGCCAATTCGGCATTAGAATAGCAAACCGTTGACCAAGGCAGAATATCTTTCAAGCTGTTGAATATAAAGAGGCGCTCTCTGGCTCTGAATCGTCGCTCAGTGTTTTGACGCGGCATGGGTGTGTCGCTATGACACGCGACCGAACAGGCAGTTCCTTACAAAGGCAATTTATCTGCTGCCTTTGCCTCCATGCAACAAGGCAGTACCGGGACCATTCCCCAGCGAACATTCGGCAAAACCGGAGTTAAAGTATCGGCGCTGGGCTTCGGCGGGCATCATTTGGGTGACGCGAAAGACCAGCCGACGGCAACGAAGCTCGTGAATGACGCAGTGGAAGGCGGGATCACGTTTTTCGATAATTGCTGGGAATATCACCGCGGCAAGACCGAAGACTGGATGGGTTCGGCGCTGAAGGGCAAGCGGGACCGCGTCTTCCTGATGACGAAGGTCTGTACTCACGGTCGCGACAAAGAACTCGCGATGAAGATGCTGGAGCAATCGCTGCGGCGTCTGCAGACAGATCACCTGGATTTATGGCAGATCCACGGAGTCACCTTCGACAACGATCCGGACCTTTTTATCCGCAAGGGCGGCGCGGCCGAAGCTCTGGAGCAGGCAAAGAAGCAGGGCAAAGTTCGTTTCGTGGGTTTTACGGGGCATAAAGATCCGGCGATTCATCTCAAGATGATTCAAACCGGCTTTGCATTCGATTCCGTACAAATGCCGCTGAACCCCTTTGACGGAACGTTTCGCAGCTTCCAGCATCAGGTGGTGCCCGAGGCGGCGCGGCGGGGCATGGCGGTACTTGGGATGAAGCCGTTCAGCGGAGCGGGCGATCCGCTTAAGAAGGGCGCGGTCAGCGCCGAGGAGGCGTTGCGCTACGCGATGAGCGTTCCCGGCGTGACGGTCACGATCAGCGGTATGGAGAAGCCGGAAGTTCTGGAGCAGAACCTGCGGATCGCACAAAACTTCAAGCCGATGAGCCAGGACGAAATGCAGGCGCTGGCTAAGCGGGTCAGTTCCGTGGCCGCGGACGGCCGTTTTGAACTGTTCAAGGTCTCACTGAAATACGACAATCCCGAAGCCCGCCTGGCCCACGATTTCCCGATCGACATGCAACAGAAAGAAGCTAAGGAAATGGCACAGGCGACCAAAAACGACGGCCATCCGTTCCCGGACCTGCAGAAGGAGCAGCAGTAGATGTCGAAGTTCACGAGACGAACCTTTCTGGAGAGCGCGGTAATTGGATCGGGGAGCATGGCCATGGCACAAAATACAGGTGGTGACATTCCGAAGCGGCCTTTAGGCAAGACAGGACTGCAAACGTCCGTACTGGGCATGGGCGGTTATCACGTCGGCTCCGCAGCCGACGAGCAAACGGCCAAGCGGATGGTGGACGAAGCCATCGACGCGGGCATTAACTTCTTCGACAACGCCTGGGATTATCACGAAGGCCGCAGCGAAGAGTGGATGGGAGCGGCGCTGAAGGGTAAGCGCGACAAAGTCATCCTGATGACCAAAGTTTGCACGCATGGGCGCGGCAAAGATAAAGGCATGGAGATGCTCGAGGAATCTCTGCGGCGGCTGCAGACCGATCATCTGGACGTCTGGCAGATTCACGAGGTGATTTATTACAACGATCCCGATCTGATCTTCGCGCCCGGAGGCGTTGCGGAAGCACTGCTGGAAGCAAAGAAACAGGGCAAGGTGAGGTTTGTCGGGTTCACAGGTCATAAGGACCCCGCGATCCATATGCGCATGCTGCAACACGGGTTCCCGTTCGACACTGTGCAGATGCCGCTCAATTGCTTCGATGCCAGTTTCCATAGCTTCGAGCAAACGGTTTTGCCGGAAGCTAACCGCCAGGGCCTTGCTCCTTTCGGGATGAAGAGCCTGGGAGGCAGCGGAGAGATGGTGAAAATGGGCGCGATTACCGCGGAAGAAGGACTGCGCTATGCCATGAGCCTTCCGGTGGCCGTGACCATCAGCGGGATGGATGCTCCCGAAGTGCTGCATCAGAACCTGGCGGTTGCGCGCGGATTCAAGCCGATGAGCGCGGCGCAGATGAGCGCCCTGCGCGACCGATGCAGGCCGGATGCGTCAGACGGCCGATTCGAACTGTTTAAAACCACCAAGAAATACGACGGGGATGAAGGCAGGAAGATGCACGATTATCCGAGCGTGGCCGAACTACCCGCGTGACGGCAGTGGCCGGGCGGCAAATTCGTTATTGCAGCGTTTCCATATACTGCCCCGTGCTGGCATCGATCAAAATGGAAAACATGCTGCTGCTGACGTTTTCGCCCCAGATTACGCGCCAAACGGGGCTCGCGACGGTACGCCCCATCTCAAGCGTGTAAGAGATCGGGCTGTCGGGGTTCTTCTTGTTGTATTCGGCTGCGTGCTTCAGCGCGGTCGTCCATGCTTCATCGGTGTCGATCTTGACGGCGGCGATGGGGAATGCGCGGTTATCGTTTTTCCAGCCGCCCGCCGCGTCGGGAAACATGCCTTCCCGCAACGTGGGGCTCACATCGAATACTGAGAATGTATACGCGCGTTTCTGCGCCAGTGCTTCGGACGCAAACTGCACCTGCCATGCGCCGGCCTTGCCGGGTTGCGCTTTCACCTGAGTGACATGAATGCTGTCCAGCCGCAGGACCTTAATATCGGGGGCCCACGAACGCGCATGAGAATACATTTGATACAGCGCATGCAGGCCGGTGACAGGTTCGGCCGCTTTCTTCTCCACCTTCGGTTCGGGGGCAGACGAGCATCCACTGAGCAAAAACACTACGAGGGGCGCAAGCATGTGCAGGCGATTCATGTCACTTCAGTGTAATCTCGCGTGCGGACAGTACCAAGCCGGGTTCCAAAACTATGTGTCAGGCCATTGACATCGGCGATTGGGAGGAGCATGATGTTTTCAGAAGTCAGTACAACCGTGAAGGGCGCGGGCAGTAGATGAATTTCCGGCCTGTTTTGCGGGTGTGCCTTTAAGCCGAGAGGCGGGAGGTGACTATAGAACCGGACCACACTGAGGGCGGCCATTAACCGCTTTCGTGAGCAGGCTCTGAAGCTCTGAATTGCCGAGATTGGCGCGATGTCTGGAATGTTGCGCCGGCGCATCCTTGCGCAGAGTGTATCCGCGATTCCAGGGTTTTCAGTTCATGAATCGGGGAGGGGCCGCCCTCCCTTTTTTATTGCCGTATCTCCTCCCCAAATTGCTGTTCGTCCCACCTCGCATGAGATACTGATCGTTCCATCCGTCTATTCGAATGTCCGAACAAAATCCTTTAGAAATCGTGAGCGCCCACAGCCCGGACTCCGATGACGCATTCATGTTTTATGGGCTCGCGACAAAGAAGGTCCGATCCTCGCGCGTGACCTTTAAGCACGTGTTGTCCGATATCGAGACTCTGAATCGGAAGGCAATGGAAGGCGTTTACGACCTGAGCGCTATTTCGTATCACGCATACCCGTACGTTGTCGATAAATATGTGCTGATGGCGAGCGGATCCAGTATCGGAGACGGTTATGGGCCGATGGTGGTGGCAACCCATCCTATGGAGCCTGAAGAAATCAAAGGCCGTAAGATCGCAATCCCGGGGACTTTAACCACCGCATATCTTTCGCTGAAGATTTTTGAGCCGGATTTCATCCCTGTCGTAGTCCCCTTCGATAAGATTCTGGAAACCGTTCAGACGGGCGTTGCCGATGCGGGCCTGATTATCCATGAAGCGCAGTTAACCTACAACAAAGTTGGCTTTCACCGCGTACTCGACATGGGCAAGTGGTGGAAGGACACGTATTCACTGCCGCTGCCGCTGGGCGGAAATGTCCTGCTGCGTTCGTTGCCTGCCGACGTGAAGACGGAATGCTGCCGCATGATGCGGGACAGCATCCAGTATGCTCTCGATAATCATGCCGAAGCGCTCGAATATGCGCTGCAGTTCGCCCGCGATATGGAGCCCCGGCTTGCTGAGAAGTTTGTCGGGATGTACGTAAATCACTACACGGTGGATGCGGGCGAAGTGATCCCCAAAGCCGTGCAGTTGCTTCTCGACAAGGGTCATGAAGTGGGTCTGATTCCCAATCGAGTGCAGGTCGAGTTCATCCGTTAACACGGCTGCGGATTGCCGCAAACGCGCGATAATCGAAGTTCACGATGCCGCGTTCGATTCCAATATTTTTCATCCTGAGTGTTGCCGCGTTCGCACAAGGCCCTAAAGACGTGCGGGCCGTAGCGAAACAGGGTCCATCGTCCATTCCGACGGTTGCGCAGTATCTGAACAGCACGTCTCTCGATACCCGCCTCGAAGCAGTCAAGCAGTTGATTGCGCTCGGCGGCAAGGACATCGTCGATCCGCTCATTCGCGGGACTCAGGACGCGGACGCCGAGATGCAGATTCGTTCCACAGACGGTCTGGTGAACTACTATCTGCCCGGCTATATTCGCCAGGGGCTGGGCTCTTCGGTGATTCGTGCCGGCGCCTCACTCAAAGCCAAATTCAGCGACAACAACGATCAGGTCATTGAGGCGTATGTAATCGTGAGGCCCGATGTAATTTCCGCTCTCGGCAGAGTCGCCCGCGGCGGGTCGAGCATGGACGCGAGGGCAAACGCCTGCCGCGCGGTGGGCATCCTGAGAGGACAGGCGGCGCTGCCGGATCTGTTCGAGGCGCTGAGGACCAAAGATAACCGCGTGATGTACGAAGCGCTGGTCGCCATCGAGAAGATCCGGGACCCTGAGGCGGGGCCGCGTATTGTATACCTGCTTCGCGACCTCGATGACAAGGTTCAGTCTGCCGCGATCGATACTGCCGGCGTCCTGCGGACCAAAGAAGCGCTTCCAACACTCCGCGACATTCTGAAATCTCCGCGCAATAACAGGTCGGAACGCGCCGCACTGGCGGCTTTGGCACTGATGCCTGACATCCAGGACCGCCCATTACTGAACAGTTATCTTGCTTCGAAGGACGACAAACTACGCGCCGATGCGGCCGAGGGTTTGAGCCGTTTCCGCGATCCCGCTGACAGGCCTGTTTTTGAGAAAACGTGGAAGGAAGAAGAGAAGATGCTGCCGCGGCTTGCGGCGGCATTCGGCCTGGTGGAGGACGGGGATTTGAACCTCGCGGAAGACGCTCCCTTTCGTTACCTGTTGAATACGCTCAATCAGGTTGCGTACCGGGACGTTGCTTCGGCTTACCTGACTGAAGCGGCAAGGACGCCCGCCGTAAGAATGGAAATTTACAAGGCTATCGATTCGGGAAGCCGGGACGAAAAGGTGCAACTGGCCCGCATACTCTCGGCCAGCGGAGATGAGGGCTCTCTTCCGACTCTTGAGAAGATCAGCAGGGATACAGATCCGGACGTAGCGCAGGAAGGTTTGCGGGCTCTGAGATCGCTCAAAGCCCGCCTGAAAGTCTGAACTACTTCTTTTTGACCTGTTTCTGTTGACCCACGCGGACCTTGTTCATTGCGGATTTCGCATCCGTAAAAGCTTTGTGGTCATGACGCGATACCGCGTCTGCAAGATACGTGTCCACGTTGGCGTTGTTGGGGAGTACCGCCATCAGCGTGAACGAATCGTTGCAGGTGGGGCAGAACGGCCGAAACCGTTTTACGTTGGGGATTGCCATATCACCAGTTATTGTAGCAAACGGAGCGGTTTAGGCATCGTTTCGCCACTTGCGCCCGTCCCGCTTCATCAGGTCGTCAGATTCCTTCGGTCCCCACGAGCCCGCAGCGTAATTCGGAAAAGCGCGGGGCGGCAATGCGCGCCAAACGTCCAGTACTGGCTGAACTACGCCCCAGCCGCCCTCAACCATATCGGCTCTCTGGAACAAAGTGGCGTCGCCGATCATGCAATCGTACAGTAGCCGCTCGTACCCGGTGCTCGGCTCTGTACCGAAGTAATCCGCATAGTGAAAATCCATGTTCACCGCGCCCACCCGCACATGCGCCCCCGGAACCTTGGCGCCAAAGTTCAGCGATATTCCCTCATCCGGCTGGATATGCATTACGAGGACATTTGGCTTCAATTTTTCGACCGGCGTGTCACGGAACAGCACAAACGGCGCACGACGGAACTGGATGGCGATCTCAGTCACCCGTTTCGCCAGCCGCTTGCCCGTGCGGATGTAAAATGGAACGTCCGCCCAGCGCCAGTTATCGAGCGTGAGTTTCAGTGCTACGAACGTTTCGGTATTCGACCCCGGATCGACAAACGGCTCAGCACGATATGCATCCGCGTGCTCCTGACCGATCGTTCCCTCCCCATACTGACCGCGGACCGCACGCGTTAATACGTCTTCCGGCGAGACCGGCGTAATCGCATGCAGAACCTTGGCCTGTTCGTCGCGAACGGCATCGGCGTCGAATGAGATTGGCGGCTCCATCGCCGTCAGCGAAACCAGCTGCAGGATGTGGTTCGGAATCATGTCCCTGAGGCAGCCCGCCTTGTCGTAATACCCTCCGCGCCGCTCGACGCCCAGCGTTTCCGCGACCGTGATCTGTACATGGTCGATGTAGCGGCGGTTCCAGATCGGCTCGAAGATGCCGTTCGAAAAACGGAACACGAGAATATTCTGAACGGTCTCTTTTCCCAGATAATGGTCGATCCGGTATATCTGCTTTTCGTGCAGCACCTGCCCGATCTCCCGGTTCAGCGCTTTGGCGGATTCCAGATCCGACCCGAACGGTTTCTCGATCACGACCCGACGCCAATGGCCGTTCTCTTCGGAAGTCAAACCCTGTTCGCCTGCCTGGCGCACGATCGCCGAGAAGAACTGCGGCAGCGTTGCGAGGTAAAAGAATACGTTCCCGTTGGTATGGTGAGTCTGATCCAGCTGAGCTATGCGGTCCTTCAGTGTTACGTAGTCGGCCGCGTTCCTGAAATCCCCTTTCATGTAAAACGAGTTCTTCGCAAGGCGGTCGCAAAGTTCGCAATCGGCGGGCGCGCCCGCATACTCATGAATGTTGTCGCGAACCTGCTTCTGAAAGTCCTCTTCCGAAATATCGTCGATTGCAAAGCCCAGAATCGCGAATTCGTTCGGCAGCAGATTGTTGCGCGCGAGGTTGTAAAGGGAGGGCAGCAGCTTGCGCTTTGTGAGATCGCCCGACGCGCCGAAGATCACCATAATGCATCGGTCGGCTACACGTCCTTGATCTTCCCCGGAGGGAGGCGGGCCCGAAGGATTGGCCATCGTCAGTTACCAGCCGGCCTTTCCACGTGACCGCCGAACTGTTTGCGCATCGCGGACAGCATTTTCTCTGTGAATGTATGGTCCTGACGCGACCTGAAACGCACGTATAGTGCGGCGGTCAGCACGTCGGCCGGAACGGCCTCTTCGAGCGCCGCATTGATGGTCCACCTGCCTTCGCCCGAATCCTGAACGAACCCGGTGTAGCTGTCGAGGTTCGGATCTTCCGCGAGCGCGATGGCGCTGAGGTCAAGCAGCCAGGAACTCACGACGCTGCCCCGCCGCCAGAGTTCCGCAATCTCACCCGTATCGAGCTCGAAGCGGATATTTTCCGGCAACTCCTTAGAGTTCGCGTTGCGCATGATGTCGAAACCTTCGCCATATGCCTGCATCAACCCGTACTCAATGCCGTTGTGCACCATCTTTACGAAATGCCCTGAACCCACTGGCCCGCAATGAAGATAGCCTTCGTGCGCAGTCTTACCTTCGAGACTTCGGCCAACCGTAGGCGGGATATTTCCGACACCGGGCGCCAGAGTCTTAAAGATCGGCTCCAGGTAATCGAAAACCTTTTTATCTGCGCCCACCATGAGGCAATAGCCACGCTCCAGCCCCCAGACGCCGCCGCTGGTTCCCGCATCCACATATTCGATGCCTTTCTTCTTCAGCGCTTCGGATCGGCGCACGTCGTCTTTGAAATATGAATTGCCGCCGTCAATCATAATGTCGCCGGGTTCAAACACCTCGGCGAGCTTGTTGACCATCGACTCGGTCGCTTCGCCGGATGGAACCATAAGCCATGCGACCCGCGGTTTGCGCAGCAATCCCGCGAACTGAGGGATGTCGGTGGCGCCCTTCATGCCCTCTTTTTCGAGTTCGGCGATTTTCGCCACATCCAGATCGAGCGCAACGATTTCATGTCCGCCTCTCACCAGCCGGCGCGCCATGTTGGCGCCCATCTTCCCGAGTCCCACAATTCCAAGTTGCATTTATTCCTTGTTCTCCGCGTCGCAGAATCGCTCTTCCATCAGGTCAATCTTGTGCAGCCGCCGCACGTGCCGCTCTTCGTTCGTAAAGTTCGCCCGCACATACGCATTCACCAGTTCAATAGCCGTTTGCGGCCCGATCACGCGGCCTCCCAGCACAAGAACGTTCATATTGTCATGCTCCACACCCTGGTGCGCCGAATAAACGTCATGGCACAGACCTGCGCGGATTCCCGGAAGCTTGTTCGCTGCCACTGAGGCGCCGACACCGGAGCCGCAAATCAGGATTCCCCGATCCACGCTGCCATCGAGCACAGCTCTTCCGACCTTCTCAGCGTAGTCGGGATAATCTACGGAGTCTGTAGTGTACGTGCCAACGTCCAGTATTTCGTGACCGCTTTGCGCGAGGTGCGCGCCCACTGTTTTCTTGAGGTCGAGCCCCGCATGGTCGGAACCGAGAACGATTTTCATTTTGCGTGAGTTTGCAGGATGCAGATATCCTTGAAACAGCATCGCAAATTTGTGCATCGGTGGATGTGAGTGGGAATACATCTTTGCGCGATTCTTTTGTTGCATCCAAACCTTCACGCGGGCATCACGATAGCAGCAACCGCGACAATGTTATTGGATAAGAACGTTGAAAACACCCATTCACTTAATCGCTGCCGGCCTCTTTTTCTGCGCTATGCTCCCCGGGCAGATTCCACCGCCTCCGCAGCCGATACCCAATGGGCCGGCGCCCGTTCTCACGAGACCCATTGAAATATCATTCAGCGGCAGCGTGCCGGCGGGGCAGGCGAGCGCGAGCCCAATCATCCTGTCGCTGAGGGATGCGATTCAGCGCGGCCTTAAATACAATCTGGGAATTCTGACCAACCAGGATGCGCTGGATGTCACCGCGGCCGAGCGTCGCCGAACACTTAGCACCCTGCTGCCCAACCTCTCCGTGGGTGCAACGCAGAACTCCGCTCAGAACAGCCTGGTGGCATTCGGCCTGAATGTCCCGGGCTTTCCGAAGATTGTCGGTCCTTTCGAGTACCAGAATGCGCGCGCGTATTTCCAGCAGACCATTTATGACAGGCCATCGCTCAAGAATCTGAAGTCGGCTGACGAAACGCTGAAGGCCGCCAGGCTTACCGCGGATGACGCACGCAACCTGGTTGTTCAGGCCGTTAGTAATGCCTACCTCGCGATTATCACGGATGCCGCCCGCGTGGTCGCAATTCAGGCCGAAGTTGCCACGGCGCAGGCGTTGTTCGAGCGCTCCACCGACCAGAAGCGCGCCGGAACCGTGGCAGGCATCGATGTGCTGCGCGCGGAAGTTCAGTTCAGAAGCGAGGAGCAGCGGTTGCTCGCCCAGAAGAATCAGGTTGAAAAAGACAAACTCACTCTGGCGCGCGCCATCGGACTACCTGCCGGGCAGCAGTTCAACGTCAATGAAGTGCTCGGCTTCACACCGCTGCCCGCAACCCTGGACGAACTGCTAAAGCAGGCCTATGACAACCGCCCGGATTATCGCGCGTCGCAGGCGAATGTGCGTGCCGCTGAATTTGCTCTGCAATCGGCTCATTCCGAACACTGGCCGCAGGTTGTTGTCGAGGGGGATTATGGCGTTGTGGGCAGAACCTTTGCCAGTTCACACGGAACCTACACCCTCGTCGCAGGCGTCCGCATCCCGATTTACGCGGGGGGACGCGCCCGAACCGACATCTCGCAGGCCGACGCGGTACTTCGGAACCGGAAGAATGCGCACGAGGATCTGCGAGGCCGAATCGATTTCGAGGTTCGGAACGCAGTGCTTGACCTTCAGTCCGCTGCTGACCAGGTGGCGGTAGCGTCACGCAACGCTGAACTGGCCAATCAAACCCTGGTCCAGGCGCGTGACCGGTTCGGCGCGGGCGTTACCGACAATATCGAAGTGGTGCAGGCGCAACAACTGCTCGCTTCCGCGAACGAAAGTTATATCTCCAGTCTGAACGCTCATAACGCGGCGAAAATCGCGCTCGCCACAGCACTCGGCATCGCTGAAGAGGGCGTGCCGCGCTACCTCAACCTGAAACCCTGATCTGTTTAAAATGCAAAGGATCTCCTGAATGACATCGCTCACTGAACTTCCTGCCTGGAAGGCGCTCCAGGCACACGCAGCCGCTATGCGGGACGTACATTTACGGGAGTTATTCGGAAAAGATCCCGAGCGCGCCCGCAGGTTTGCGGTAGAAGCGTCCGGTCTCTTTCTCGATTTTTCCAAAAACCGCATTACGGATGAAACGCTGGGCTTGCTGCTGGAACTGGCGCGGCAATCGGGGCTGCGCGCGCGCATCGACGGCATGTTTTCAGGCGAGCGAATTAACGTAACCGAAAACCGGTCGGTGCTGCACGTGGCGCTCCGCGCGCCCGAGGGCGAAAAGATTGTTGTCGATGGCGTGGATGTGGTTCCCGAAGTTCACTCGGTGCTTGACCGCATGTCGGCCTTTGCCGACCGCGTGCGCTCCGGAGACTGGAAAGGCTTCACGGGGAAGCGCATTCGGAACGTGGTGAATATCGGGATCGGTGGCTCCGATCTGGGCCCTGTGATGGCCTATGAAGCCCTGAAACATTACGCCGCGCGTGACATGAAGCTTCTACTTCGTTTCGAACGTAGACGGCACGGATTTCGCCGAAACCACGCGCGCGCTCAGTCCGGAAGAAACGCTTTTCATCGTTTCTTCGAAAACTTTCACGACCCTCGAAACCATGACCAATGCCCGCAGCGCGCGGGATTGGACGCTCGCCGGACTGGGCTCGGAAGAAGCGATTGCAAAACACTTCTGCGCCGTTTCGACCAACTCGGCCGAGGTGTCGAAATTCGGCATCGACACCGCAAACATGTTCGGCTTCTGGGACTGGGTCGGCGGGCGCTATTCCATGGATTCCGCCATCGGGCTTTCCACCATGCTCGCCGTTGGCCCGGAGAACTTCCGCTCCATGCTCTCAGGCTTTCATGCCATGGATGAACATTTCCGGACCGCGCCGTTCGAAGAGAATATGCCCGTGCTGATGGGCCTGCTGACCGTCTGGTACAACAATTTCTTCGATGCGCAAACAGTTGCCGTTCTGCCTTACGACCAGTACCTGAAACGCTTCCCGGCTTACCTGCAGCAACTGACAATGGAGAGCAACGGCAAGTCGACAAACCTGGACGGGGCTCGAGTGAACTATCAAACGGGCGCCATTTATTGGGGCGAGCCGGGCACCAATGGCCAGCACTCGTTCTATCAGTTAATTCATCAGGGCACGAAATTGATTCCGTGCGATTTCATCGGCTTCGATCAATCCCTCAACCCGCTCGGCGAGCACCACGACATTCTGGTAGCTAACCTTTTCGCTCAGGCCGAGGCGCTTGCATTCGGGAAGACTTCCGAGGAACCCTACAGATTATTCGAGGGGAATCGGCCGTCGAACATGCTCCTCGCCGAACGCCTGACCCCGGAAGTTCTCGGTAAGCTGATCGCCCTTTACGAGCACAATGTTTTCACCCAGGGAGCCATCTGGCAGATCGATTCTTTTGACCAGTGGGGCGTCGAACTTGGGAAGGTGCTGGCGATGAAAATTGTTCCGGAACTGAAAGGCGTGGCCGGCACGCCCCTTCAGCACGATAGCTCGACCAACTCGCTGATTGAGCGTTACCGCCGCATGAAGCGTTCGAGCTAATCGATTCGCCAGAGCCGATAGCCATTGGCCTCGGCGACATCCGTAATGCCCCAATAAGGCGCGTTATCCCTGAGATCGCGCGCCGCCGGATCCGAGTCAGGAATCAGGATCCACCGGATTCCCTGGCGCTTCAGTTCATCGCTCAAGGCCATCCGAAGATCCGGACGGGGCTGGTGTTCCGTGCCTTCCTCGCGCGTGCGCAAGGTTCGCCATTCGCCATTGATCGTTGCTTCGAGATGCAGCCCCGTCCAGCGCTGGTCCACGATCTGATCCACCACCACCGTGTCCAGCAGCACTGGGGCGCCGAATGTAACGCCGATCCACGTTCCAGGCTCGACCTGCCGCCCGGACGTCCACCAGGTCACATTGCTGCCGTCAAACGCGCGCTGCACTTCCCACGGGTTCGAACCAGCTTCGAGGCGCCATGAGGAGGACCGCGGCAGCTCCGTATCCTTTCTGAAGAACCGCAGTTCACTTACGCTCATATCCCTGTCGTCCGAAGTATCGGCAACCACGCGAATCGTGTTTGTCGTTAGCGGCGAGAACGAAAATCTGCGGGTCCAAGTCTGTGCGCGCTCGAAAACAATCGGAGTGGTCAGAGTGTTCCAGGCGCGTCTGCCCGCTGCCGAATCGAACGTCCCAAGGATCTCCCGATGGTGGTACGCCATCTGTCCCATGGCGGGCGAGAGCACTTTTTCTCCCGGCGGCACATTAATGATCGAGCAACAGACCCGGTTCGTAATCCCGCCAATGCTGTTCAAGATACTGCTTCTCCGGCGTGAGACGCAGGGCGAACTGCGGTTGCGGCAAATCGATGCGCCACTGGTAGCCAGGGAACCAGCGATCGATGAACGCCGGCCACGATGAAACGGACTGCGCGAGCACGGCCGCAACCGCGAGGCCCGTGCCCGCCCGGGGGATTGACAATATTCCGATCGCGAGCCCGAGACACAGGAACGGCAGGGGCAAAATCATAAACCGCGCGCCAATGTTCGCGAAATACGGCAGGAACAAGGGCACAAACGCCAGCATGAGCCTGCGGCCGGCAGGCGCCCAAAGACTCAGCAGAGCGAGCGGGCACAACAGGAAGACCGGCCCGAGTATTCCGTCCAGCCTCCCGCCGATTGCAAGTTGATAAGGAATGGCTGAAAGCGTGACCCCATTCATATGCGCGTACATATGCCGCCACACTGCTTCGATCAGAGGATACTGATACGGGTTCGGGAATACATCGTTAAACAGCGGGTAAAAAGGATTGCGGAACTGAATCGCATTCTTCACGATCCATGGACCGGCCGTCACACAGACCAGCGAACAGAAGACCAGCCCGCGTTTCAGGCGGTCGTCCCGAACTGTCAGTACCCTCAGTAATCCGTAAACTGCGAAGATACCCGCGGTGAATTTGCAGGCATACGCAAAGCCCGCCAGCAGGCCCGCCGGTACGATTGCCGCCCGGTTGTTATCTTGCCGCCAGATCTCGAGGAAGTAAAAGCCACTGAAGACAATACAGGCCGTCGCGACATCGATGTACGCATAAGTTCCGTCACGCCCCACCACTGGGGTCAGGTAAAACAGCAAAGCTCCAATCACTCCGGCCCGCGGCGCGTCGATCCGGCGGGCAAATGCGACCATCCCGAACGGAAGCGACAGCAGGAACAGCAGGTGGACCATGGCCGCTGCCGAGTGTCTCCCCATCGCAAATGCCACCAGGAAAAGCATCTCTATCCCGCCCGACAAGCCCGCGTACATTTCCGTGGTAAGTGCGTAGAATCCGCGGTGGTCGTAGTAACGTGCCACCAAACCGAGGTGATACACGGTCCCGTCCGGGCTGGTTTCGGGCATCAGTGCAGCGGGCAGGTACAGGCAGGCGTAAACGAGGTAGGGTCCCCAGAACAGCACGCGCCAGAGTACTGGCAGGGGGTCTTCTTCATGCGCCTTCTGCCGGCCATCACGCCCGAAGACCCACCATCCGGCCAGAACGCACGCGCCCACGCCGCCCAGTACCCACGTGTAGATGAGGTGACACGCCGCGAGCGCGAAAACGGCCGTGCTCACAAGCGAAGCACCCGCCGTGAACGCGAGAAAGTCTCTCTCGGCGCCGCGAAGTTTCAGGCCGACTGCACGAAACAACAGCCGTCCCGCAGCCGAACACATCGCGTACACAAAGGCTGCGGCGAACAGGATCCGCAGTACCGTCACCTGCGGTCCTCAATGAAGCCGATCGAATGCAGGAGCACGCAGTAAGGTTTAGCGGGTTCCGCAATCAGGCAGGGGTCGATGTCCAAACCGACGCTCACCGGGCTCGCTGCCCCAAAAACCTCCGCCGGTACCGGGTACGAAAGATCGAAGGTGCCGGTATGGTCGAGCGTCGATGTCCCTATCGGATGTCCGTTCACCTGAACGTCGAGTTTTTGGGCATGAACGGCGTCCAGCACCTTGCGGACAGCCGTCACGCGCATGGCCAGCCGCCACGTTCTGTCATTCTTCAGCCGGAATTGAAATTCCGGGTGCCGCGCCGCCCAGCGCCAGTCCGCACCTGGGGCCGCGGGCGAGACATCCGAAACAATCGTGGCCCACGGCTGCACAGGCCTGTCAGCACGCAAATCCAGCACAGCACGCACCGGCGCCGCGACAAATACCCTTTGGGGCGGAGGCGGATACGAGACCTCGCCACACCCCAGACTGCACAACAGGAGCGCGGCAGGCAGCAGTATTCGGATCATCGGCAGATTGTCCAGTTTACCGGCCGCATGGGAATCCCGTCGAAAACTTCACAATTTCACCCGCCGCCGCTTGAATGTATTGTTCCGCACGTGCTACAGTTATAGAACTCAAGAAAAACGCGTGGCAGGAGTCACCCGGGCGTGATTCAGCCTCAACTCCTATTCAAGATGACCTCTCAAGACATTCTGACAGTCGCGGTGCTTCTGACCGTCGTTCTTGTCGCCCTTCTTTTTCCCGGTGGACCCGGTACGGGCAAACGCCTCAGGCTTCCAACTCCCAGGCTGGCGGAAAACTGGTCGGCATAACCAGCTTAAATCATAGCTAACGCTACAATTACTCCATGCTCCGCATCGTGAGATGATGCCGCCTCTTCGCGTACTTGTAGCCAAGCCCGGACTGGATGGCCACGACCGTGGCGCGAAGGTAATCGCGCGCGCGTTACGCGACGCGGGCATGGAAGTCATTTATACTGGTTTGCGACAGACGCCGGAAATGATTGTGAACGCTGCCCTGCAGGAAGATGTGCAGGTCATCGGGCTTTCAATCCTCTCCGGCGCGCACAATGCCATCGTTCCCCGTGTGATGGACTTGCTGCGCGAGAAAGAAATGACCGGTGTAAAAGTAGTGGTCGGCGGCATCATACCGGATGAAGACGCGCGGGAACTGGAACGACAGGGAGTGACCCATGTGTTTCAGCCGGGCGCTTCGCTCGATGCGATCGTCTCCGGCGTCCGTGAAGCGGCAGGTCAGGAGCAGCGTGAACAAACAGGCAGGGCAGTATCCGAGCTTCACTAGATGAGGCGAGACCAGGCGCACCAGCAGGCGCGCGATTTCGGAAAGGTGGACATGGAAAAGCACCTCAAGATCGCAGTTTTTATAGATTTTGACAATATTGAGATTGGCGTGAAGTCGACGCTGCAACGCGAATTCGACGTCTCCATAGTCCTGGAGGCGCTTAAAGAACGTGGTGAGATCATTACCAAGATCGCGTACGCGAATTGGGGAAAGCTGGAGAATTCCACGCGCCAGCTGTCCGAATACGCGGTCCAGATGGTGCAGCGCGATCCGTCGCCCCGCGGCGACAAGAACGGGGCGGATATCAACCTCGCCCTTGACGCCCTCGAACTTGCCTTCACGCACGACCACATCAATGCGTTTTGCATTGTCAGTGGCGACAGCGACTTTATAGCGCTCGTCAACAAGCTGAAGCAATACGACAAAACGATTTTCGTGGTCGGCGGCAAAGCTTTCACCAGCATCATCCTGCAAAAAAACTGTCACGAGTTCATCAGTTATGAATCGATGCTCGATGACAGCCGCCCCTCTCGTCCCGCCATGCAGCCGCGCGTCCAGCAGCCGCAAGCCGAGCAGGCGAGGACGGATCAGCCGCAGCAGGAGCGGACCCACACTCCCCGGCCGCCGCACGAGCCGAGGCCTCAGCAGCAGCAGAACCAGCGCCGGCCCGTGCTCGACCTGCAGCAGGCTATGCCGCTGGTGGAACGCGCGCTTCAGGTGCTTGAGCGCCGCGAAGTCCGCCCGCAGCTCGGGTTGCTCAAGTCCACCATGCTGCAGCTCGATTCCACGTTCAGCGAGCGTGCCTACGGAGCGGGATCGTTCACGGACTTCATCGAGCGCCTGCGCAAGAGCGATCTGATTCAGGTCACCGGCGGCGAAGGCCGCTACATGATCCAGCGCAAGCGCACTGGCGCCCCCGAAAAGACGGTACGTCCGGAGGAATCGCTGCCATTCCTGCGCGACGTGCTCGAAAATCACCGCCTCGAAATGGAAGAGGGGAGCACGGCGGAGGAACTTGCCGCCTGGGTCAAAGAAGAGTCGCCCGGTTTCGACTGGAAGAGCTTCGGGTTCCAGGAGTTCGGCGAATATCTGAACTTCGCTCAGGATAAGACTGTGGTCCGAATCGTTCCCGACGAGGCCTCGCAGACCCTGCTGGTCTATTTGGGCGCCGAGTTCCACCCGCCTGCCGTGGCCGAACCTGAGCCGCCGCCTATGCCGGAAGAACTGGACGAGGATATCGAAGAACCGCAGCCCATCGTTGCCGGACAGCCGACAGCCGATGCCCCGAGAGTCAAAAAGGGCACCCGTAAAGCAGCAGCGCCGGGCAGCGAAGTCAACGGCAACGTTGTTCCTCCGCCGAAGCGCCCGCGCAAAGCGGCTGCGCCCCGCAAACGCAAAGCACCGTCAGCCTAGCGGCACGGTCCCGGCCTCGGCCGGATTCTCCGGCCATTTTTCTGGCGCCGCAGCTCCGGACGGCTCCTCCCGCAGGTCCTGCCGGCCCGGAGTTGCGGGAGGGGCCAGCTTGTGGCCCCAGGCCAGCACAGGCTTCTCGAGCAGGTAATAGCTGGCCATGGTGCAAAGTGCCGCCGAGATGTAATCGTACGGAAACTGCTGCAATACGTTCAGCGGCCACGGCAATCCATCCATTTTTATAAAAAACAGTTGCTGCCATAAGTAGAGCCCGTAAGAGAGGCGCCCGATGTACTTCAGCGGACGCCATTCGAGCACAGTGCAGGCCAGCGATTCAGGATGCAGCATCGTGCTCGCTACCACCAGCGGAAAGCACAGGTTCACCAGCGCCGTCCGGCGCGCCACCGCACCCGTGTACGCCACCACAACCAGCACCACCGCTGCTACCGGAATAAAGATCCACGGCTGCAGCAGCCGGGCGGCCCGCTGGCGATTCTCCGGTTCCGAGAGAAGTACGGCCAGCAGCGCCGCGATGAGGAGTGCATGAATCTGCAGATCGGTGCCCGCCCACCAGAGGTTAGGTCCTGAGCCCTTCAGCTTCGCAAAAACCACAAACCACGCGAACGATACGATGCTGAGAATGGTTAAAACCCGTACGCGGCGCTGCACGAAGACCAGCAGCGCCGGCAGAATCAGATAGAAGTGTTCTTCCACGGACAGGGTCCAGAAATGGGCCATGAACGAGCCCCCGGATGACCCGGGGTTCAGCACACTGTAGTAGTTGCTGACCATCAGCAGCGCAGCAATCTCGGGAGGGGCGCTGAACGGAATCATACGGATCGCCCCCAGAATCGCCATAACTGCCAAGTACAGCCATGCGGCCGGAAAGATCCTGAAAAACCGGCGCACATAAAAGCCGCTCAGCGATATAGCGCCATGTATCCGCTCTTCTTCGAGCAGCCGGGAACAGATCAGCAGCCCGCTGATTGCAAAGAATAGATTTACGCCGGCCCAGCCTACGATGTGGACAAAGTGCGTGCTGAACACCCAGAACCGGTGTTCCCTGTCATGGAAAAGAATAACGCTGAGAATGGCGATCGCGCGCCACCCGTCGAGCCCGCGTATATAGCCCGTCTTTTTGGAAGAACCAGCCCCCATTTACGAACTATGGAGTGCTCGCGCCGGTACCGTCAACGCTCCTGTGTGCTTAATCCGCCACAGGAAGTAACGGTACCGCGAGAATCCAGACGAATCCTTCAGCAGGCGGCGATATCTTCACCGGTTATTGCGCGGGCAGAGTCAGCGCGGGCATTGTTTGAAACAGGCGCGTAAACGAATCGCCGCTCCCGTAGCCCGAACTTATGCATCAGTCTGCCCACATGATCCTGGTCGTAGCGAATCCCGAACTTCCGTTCGATCGCTTCCGCCAGTTTCCCGGTCGTCCAGCGGTCGGTCGAAAAGCCATAGGCCATCGCGCCTTCCAGATACATGTTGCGGATTCCGTCCACCTGGTCGGCCGTGAGACGGCTCGGTCGGCCCGTGGCCCGGCGTTTGCGCAATCCCTCGACGCCTTTGAGCACAATAGAGCGGTGCCAGCGGGATGCGGTTGTGCGGCTCACGCCATGACGGCGTGCAACCTGCGATTGTGATGTACCGCTGAGCAGATCCTGTGCGGCTGCCAGACGGCGAGTTTCCATGCTTTCGCGATTTAGAGAGCTTAGCGGGGCAAGCGTCATCTCTTAAATGCGCGGAAAGTTAGACCAGAGCACCCCCAGAATACACTACGAACAGAGGCCCTGTAAATTGACTCTGCCGGCTATAGTGGTCCGCGACGCGACCAAAACTTACGAAGGCGGGGTCGAAGCCCTCCGCGGAGTCTCGCTCGACTTTCCGCGCGGTGCAGATCACCGCGCTGCGTCGGCCGCAGCGGCTGCGGCAAAACCACGCTCCTCAATCTCTGCGGCGCCATGGATTTCCCCACCACCGGCGACAGTCGAAGTCGCCGGCAAGCTCACATCCCGGCTCAACGACACAGAACTCACCGCGCTCCGCCGCACCGGAATCGGCTTTGTCTTCCAGTTCTTCCAGCTCCTGCCCTCGCTCACCGCGCTTGAGAACGTCGAATTGCCGCTGCTGCTCGCCGGTGCGCAAGAACACGGAGGCGGCCGCGCGCGAACGGCTGAGCTGGGTGGGCCTGAACGACAAGGCCGCCGCGCTGCCGTACCAGCTTTCCGGCGGACAGATGCAGCGCGTTGCCATTGCACGCGCGCTCGTTCACAACCCGGCGATCCTGGTGGCCGACGAACCTACGGGCAATCTCGATACCGCCAGCGGCGATCTCGTCCTCAACCTCATCCGGCGCGCCGCCGACGAATTCGGGGCCGCCGTCGTCATGGCGACGCACAGCGCCGAAGCTGCCGCCATTGCAGACGTCCGGGTCCGCATGCGCGACGGCCAAATCGAAAGCGTGGATCGTTGAAGCTTTTCCGGCAGCTGATCCTGCGCCCGCTGCGGCGCGATCTCACCCGCAGCATCCTGACACTGCTCTCGATTGCACTCGGCGTCGCAGTCGTAATCGCGATCGAACTCGCGGGAGACGCCGCGACCGGCTCCTTCCAATCGTCCATGACCACCCTCGTGGGCAAGGTCGACTTCGAGATCACCGCAAACGGCGGTGTCGACGAAAGCTACATCGGGAAACTAGCCACGCTCCCCCTGAATGCCCGCTTCGCGCCGGCCATCGAACAGCCCGTCATGGTCGCGGGAAAAGGCTCCACCACTCTCTTCGGCATCGACGTGATCTCCGCGCCGGAAGACCAGTCTGGCGGACGCAAACTCGACCCGAAGACGCTTGAGACATCCGCCGTCATCTCAAGCGATCTCGCCAGCCGCTTCCACCTGAAGGCGGGCGACTCCATCACCCTGCAGGGTCCGCGCATCGCTCGCACGTTCACGATCGACACCGTTGTGCCGGAGCAAAACACCGGTTGGATCGGCGTCGATATCGCGGCCGCCCAGAACCTTCTCGGACATGTATGGCAAGCTAGACCGCATCGAAGTTTTCGTACGCCCCGACTGGAGACGAAAAAAGCATCGGTAATGCGATCAGATCCGCCGTGCCGGACACCTACGACGTCGAAACGCCGGGCGCGCGCAGCGAAGAGAACCGCCGCATGCTGCGCGCATTCCGCTGGAATCTGCGCATCCTCAGCTACATTTCGCTGCTGGTAGGCGCCTTCCTGATCTACAACACCATTGCCGTAAGCGTGGTCCGGCGCCGAACCGAAATCGGCATCCTCCGCGCTATCGGCACCAGTTCCCGCGGCGTGCTGCTCATTTTCCTCGGCGAGGCGGCCATGCTCGGCATCGTCGGTTCATTGCTCGGCCTCGCGCTCGGACGTCTTCTCGCAGCAGGGATCTTAGGGCTGATCTCGCGACACAGTGAATTCTCTGTTCACAACCAGCGCGCCGGCGTGCCATCACGCTGTCGCCCGGCACAATCGTCGCCGCTCTTGCAACGGGAACCGGCGTAGCGTTCTTCTCCGCGCTGATTCCGGCCCGCGAGGCCGCCGGCATCGCCCCCGCCGAAGCCATGCGCCGCGAAGCGCGTGAGCACCAAACGCGCCTGCACACCGGCACGAGATCTTCACGTTGGCCGCCGCTCGCGGCAATCACTGCCGTCGTGCTCTGCCAGTTCGGCCCCATTGCCGGACGCCCCGTACTCGGCTACGCCGCCACGCTCTTCGCTGTCGCCGCCACCGCCCTGATCTGCGCCGGCGTTCGTCACCGGTCGTCATCCGAATCCTCCGCGCGCCATCTGAAGAAAATCGCCGGCGCGGCGGGCCTCATCGCCGGCCGCAGTCTGGTGGCCTCGCTTGCCCGAACGTCGATTGTTGTCACCGCACTTGCCACAGCCATCGCCATGATGGTCAGCGTCGGCATCATGGTCGGCAGTTTTCGCGAGACCGTGCAGGTCTGGCTCGAAAGCCAGCTCCGCGCCGACATCTACCTGCGCGCCGCGGGCACCCGCCACAGCGGGCATCTACCCTCCCATCGACCCCCGAGTACCCGACCTCATCCGCGGACATCGCCGGTGTCGCGGACGTCGATGTCTTCCACGCATTCCAGTTCCATTACGAAGGAACTCAGGCCACATTCGGCGCCGGGAACATGGATATTGTCCGCCGCAGGCGATCCCTGCGTTTCCTGAGCGGCGATGCCGACCGGATCCTCGCGTCGCTGCCATGCCAGCGACCGCGCCATCGTCAGCGAGCCGTTCGCCGAACAAACACCATGTCCACGTCGGTCAGGTCCTCCGCATTCCCCTGGGCGACCGCCTGGTTCCCCTCACCGTTGCCGGTATTTATTACGATTACTCGAGCGACCGCGGCTTCGTCATCGTCGATCGCCGTACCCTGCTCCGCTATCTGCCCAACCAGCCCGTCACCAACATCGCCGTTTATGTGAACGATCCGGGCTAACGCTGAATCGGTGCGCCGCGACCTCGAATCGAAGCTGCGCGATTTCCCGGTCGACGATCGCTCCCAACGATGTTCTGCGGCGCGGCGCAGTCGAAGTATTCGACCGTACGTTCGCCGTCACTTACGCCCTCGAAGGCGTCGCCATTATTGTGGCGATGCTGGGCGCCGCGAACTCACTGCTAGCATTAGTATTGGATCGCCGCCGCGAAATCGGCCTGATCCGCTATCTGGGTGCCGCCCAGGGCCAGGTTCGCAGCATGATCCTGACGGAAGCGGGGCTTCTTGGGCTGCTGGCAGGATTGCTGGGCCTGGCGCTGGGAACGGCCCTTTCGCTGGTCCTGATTTACGTGGTAAACAAGCAGAGTTTCGGATGGACGATTCAGTTTCATCCTCCGGCGCTCCTGCTCGGCGGGCGCGTTGTTGCTGGTCTGGGCCGTTCACGGTCCTGGCCGGCGTTTATCCGGCGCGGTTCGCCGCAAAGCTTCGAACCGGCCGACGTTGTTCACGCCGAATAAGTCACATCAAAAATATCCGATATCAAGACTTTCTGAAAACACATGAGTGAAAATACCCGTAATATCGCGATCATCGCGCACGTTGACCACGGCAAGACCACGCTCGTCGATGCCATGCTGAAGCAGAGCGGCATCTTCCGCGCCAACGAAGAAGTCGAAGACCGCGTCATGGACTCGAACGATCTCGAACGCGAGCGCGGCATCACGATCCTTTCCAAGATCACCGGCGTGCGTTTTCACGGGCACCAAAATCAATATCGTCGACACCCCCGGCCACAGCGATTTCGGCGGCGAGGTCGAACGCGCGCTCAAGATCGTCGACGGCGTCATGCTGCTGGTGGATGCCAGCGAAGGCCCCCTCCCGCAGACCCGTTACGTTTTGATGAAGGCGCTCGAAGCCAATCTCAAGCCCATCATCGTCATCAACAAAATCGACCGTCCTGACGCGCGCCCGCAGGAAGTGCTCAACGAAGTCTACGATCTCTTCATCGATCTCGACGCGCACGAAGACCAACTCGATTTCCCCGTCCTCTACGCCATCGCGAAGACCGGCATCGCCGAAGACTACTCTCGACGATCCTTCGGAAACTCTGCAACCTCTCTTCGAAGCCATCATCAAGCACATTCCGCCGCCGCGCCGGCGATCCGGACGCCGTTCTGCAGGCGCAGGTCGCGAATCTCGATTACAGCGATTATCTGGGCCGCCTCGCCATCGGCCGCGTCTTCCAGGGCACCCTGCGCCACGGCGACGAAGTCGCCATCTGCCATCTGGATGGCACCATTCAGAAGACCCGCATCACCAAGCTCTACTCGTTTGAAGGCCTGAAGCGCGTGGACGAAACCATCGCGCGGCCCGGCGATCTCATGGCGATTGCCGGCGTCGAAGGCATCACCATCGGCGAAACCATCACCAGCGCTGAGACGCCGATGCCGATGCCGAAGATCCAGATCGATGAGCCGACCATCGGCATGACGTTCACCGTCAACACCTCGCCGTTCGCCGGCAAAGAAGGCACGTTCGTCACCTCCCGCAATCTGCAAGGACCGCCTGGACAAAGAGCTTCTGACCAACGTCTCGATCCGGGTCGAATCCACTTCGCCCGAAACCTTCAAAGTCATGGGCCGCGGCGAACTGCAACTCGCCATCCTGATTGAAATGATGCGGCGCGAAGGCTTCGAACTGACCGTCGGCAAGCCCGAGATCCTGACCAAAGAGATCGACGGCAAGACCGATGGAGCCGGTCGAACATGCTCGTCATCGATTGCCCCGAAGCTTACATCGGCGTCGTCATCGAAAAGCTCGGCAGCCGCAAGGGCAAGATGAGCAAGATGATCAACAACGGCTCCGGCCGCGTGCGCCTGGAATTCCATATTCCGTCGCGCGGTCTGATCGGCCTGCGCAGCGAAATTCTCACGGACACGCGCGGCACCGCGATCCTGAATTCTCTCTTCCACGGCTACATCGAATGGCAGGGTGAAATTCCGACTCGCCCCACCGGCTCGCTCGTTTCCGACCGCGCAGGGCAAGTGCACCGGCAACGCCATCTTCAACCTGCAGGAGCGCGGCGAGATCTTCGTCAGCCCCGGCACTGAGGTGTACGAAGGCATGATCGTTGGCGAGAACTGCGCGCAATTCCGATCTCGACGTCAACATCGTCAAGGAGAAGAAGCTGACCAACATGCGCGCTTCAAGCGCCGATGAAGCCATCCGCCTGGTTCCGCCGCGTCTGCTGAACCTGGAACAGGCCATCGAATTCGTTCGCGAAGATGAAATGGTGGAAGTGACTCCGCTTTCGATCCGCCTGCGGAAGAAGATCCTCAAAGCAAAATCAGCGGTAGCATGATCGTATGCCGGTCGCTTCGGCGATCGCGCGAAGTTGTTGCACGAAAAGCAGGCGAATACAACACAGCAGCGCGCAGTGGCAGATCCTGGTTTACCTGCGCGCTCGCTATCCGCAACTTCGCGGGCGCCTGCTTCCGGAGCAGGGCGTCCATGTGACGCCGAGCAGGTTGGATTATCGCCGAAGTCTCTGACAGGACTTTGCGAAGCGTCGATCTGGAACTGCCACTCGCAGAGATTCTGATCCGCGAACCCATCGACGAATAGCCACACCCCGCCGCCAGGACGGCCACCTGGACAGGCACCTGGATAAGATATCCCCAACACACCAAATGAAACCACTTGTCCCGCTTGCCCTGTTGCTGGCCCTGGCGTCCGCGGCGCAGACCCCTCCCGCCGACGGACTTGTTTCTCCCGAAGTCCATCCTGACCGCACCGTCACCTTCCGTGTCCGCGCCCCAAAAGCCTCTGAAGTGACGCTCTACGGCGACTGGATGCCTATCGGCAAGCCCGATCCCATGACGAAAGCCGCCGACGGAATCTGGAGCATCACCACTCAGCCCCTCGAAGCCACCGGCCACCTCTACTGGTTCAATCTCGATGGCATTGCCATAGCCGATCCGATCAACCCGGTCATCAAGCTGCGCCAGCGCACTTCCGCCAGTCTCGTCGAAGTCCCGGCGGCCACGCCCGGCCGCCTGGGAAATTCGCGACGTTCCTCACGGCACGGTCGTAAGCGAATGGCAGAAATCCACCGTCCTGAACCGAACCGAGAAAATCTCGATCTACCTCCCGCCGGGCTACGAGAAGTCAACCGCGCGTTACCCGATCCTCTACCTCGTTCACGGCAGCGGCGACACACCAGATTCGTGGGTCAATGCCGGCCACGCGAACCTCATCCTCGATAGTCTGATCGCCGAGCGCAAAGCGAAGCCAATGATCGTCGTCATGCCTGCCGGTCACGCGGTGCCCTTCGCCGCAGGCCGTGGTGGTCCCGTCAGCAACAATGACCTCTTCGAACAATATCTGACCAAAGAAGTCATCCCGACCGTCGAAGCCAAATACCGCGTTGCTCCCGGCACCCGGAACCGCGCTCTGGCGGGCCTCTCGATGGGCGGGGGTCACACCATCTACACCGGCTTTAAACATGCCGATATGTTCAGTGCGCTTGGCATCTTCAGCCCGGGCCTGCCCCGCGACTTCGATGTCGCCGCGCTCCATCCCAAAATTCCTCTGGTCTGGATCTCGTGCGGTGACAACGACACAACCGTGCAATACCCACGTGTCAAAGCCTGGGCCGAATCGCTCGAAAAGGCCGGCATTCACGAAAAGTTCACCACTTACAGCGGTGCTCACACCTGGCCCGTATGGCGGTTGAGCCTCACCGATTTCGCGCCATTGTTGTTTCAGAGATGATCATTCATACAAATGAAGCTTCCGCTACTTCTTGTCATCACTGCTTTCCCGTGCTTCGCGCAAAGCGACACCGCTGAAGCTCAGAAGAACCCTTTCGCGGGGAATCCTCAGGCCATTGCCTCGGGCCGAACCCTTTATAACGAGGCCTGCGTCTCCTGTCACGCCGGAGATGCCCGTGGTGCTCGTGGCCCGTCGCTGGTCTCGGGCAACCTGCCCCACGGAAATGCCGACGGCCAGATGTTCATTAACATCCGGGGCGGCATTCGCGGCACCCAAATGCCGGCTTTTACTCAGTTCACCACTGAACAAACCTGGCAAATCATCTCCTACCTTCGAAGTCTGACCACCGGTCCCGCTACCGCGCCGGTCAGTGTAGACCTGATTTCCGGAGACCCTGCCGAGGGCCGCACGCTCTTCAACGGTAAGGCGGCCTGCTCGTCCTGTCACCAGGTGCAGGGTGTCGGCACCGCTGTTGGCCCGGACCTTTCCAATGCGGGCCGAAGCACTACTCAGCAACTTCAGGCGAAGATCCTGAATCCAAATCAGCCTGCGGGCGGCGGGCGCGGACGCGGTTTCGGAAACCGGCCCTCGACCGTGATTGCGAAAACGAAAGATGGCCACGAATACCGCGGGGCTCAGAAATCGGTCGATTCCTTCACCGTTCAGATGGTCGATACTTCAGGCCAATATAGGTCTTTCGATAAAACACAGCTCGCAAATTTACAGCTCGAAGCCAAATCGCTGATGCCTGACGATTTCAGCAAAAGGCTGACCCCCGGCGAAATTCAGAACGTCGTCGCGTACTTAAAGACGCTGAACGGCCCGGTCACTCCGAGCGGCGGCCTCACCTGGGAGCGCATCCGTGACGCTTCCAAAGAACCGGCGAACTATCTCACCTATTGGGGCGATCTCGGCGGCCAGCATTACTCACGCCTGAATCAGATCAATACCTCGAATGTGAAGAACCTGCAGGCTAAGTGGACGCTGCCTCTACCCGGCGACGGCCCGGTCGAAGCCGTTCCTCTGGTGGTTGACGGCATCATGTACACCACCGGCCCGGTACGCGGCACGGCGGAAGTGTTTGCGCTCGACGCCAAAACCGGCCGCCAGATCTGGCGCTACGCCCGCAAGCAGAAGATCAATACACCCTACGAAATCAACAGCGTCAACCGTGGCGTCGCAATTCTCGGCAACCGGCTTTTCTTCGGAACGCTCGATGGTGCCCTTATCGCTCTCGATGCCCGCACCGGCGCGCAGCTTTGGGAAGTACAGGTGGGCGACAGCACTCTCGGCTACACCATTACTTCCGCGCCGCTCGTCGTCAAAGACAAAATCATCACCGGCATCGCAGGCGGCGAGTTTGGCGTGCAGGCGTTCCTCGATGCTTACGATCCGGCCACCGGCAAACGCCTTTGGCGCTGGATGACCATCCCGCAAAAGGGCGAGTTTGGCGCGGATACATGGGAAGGCGACAGCGGCAAACGCGGTGGTTCTCCCACGTGGCTCACCGGCAGCTATGACCCCGAACTGAACCTGATCTACTGGGCCATCGGCAACCCCGGCCCGGACATCAACGGCGACGTTCGCAAGGGCGACAATCTGTTCAGTTGTTCTGTCGTCGCGCTTGACGCCGACACGGGCCAGCGCAAATGGCACTATCAGTTCACTCCCAACGACACGCATGACTGGGATTCGACCGAAGACATGGTGCTGGTCGATCGCATGTGGCACGGCCAAAACCGCAAACTCCTCATGCATGCCGACCGCAATGGCGTCTTCTATGTTCTCGATCGCGTGACGGGTCAGTTCCTCGCGGGCAGCCCGTTCGTGCGCGCAAGCTGGGTCAGCGGATGGGATAAGAACGGCCGCCCCATCACGACTGAAAACTGGCGCGCCAACCCGGAAGGGACCACCGTCTATCCGTCGCTCGGCGGAGGTTCCAACTTCCAGGCCCCTTCATACGATCCGCAAACCGGCTGGTTCTACGTCATGTATCACGACGGGCCCGGGCGCTACGCCATCACTCCGGTCACCTTCGAACCCGGCAAACAGTATCAGGGCAGCGGCGGAGGCGGAGGCTTCGGCCCGCCTGCGGCGGACGGCCAGGCACCCCCGACCAACGGCCTGATGGCCATCGACCCTGAAACCGGCAAAGTCCAGTGGAAGTTCGAACTTGCCCAGAACTCTCTCGCCGCGGGTGTGCTGTCCACGGCCGGGGGCGTTATTTTCGCCGCTTCGGCCGAAGGTAACTTCATGGCGCTCGACGCCAAGACCGGCAAGCCCTTGTGGCGCTTCGGCACCGGCGCCAACATCCCGTCTTCACCGATGAGCTACGCTGTCGACGGCAAGCAATACGTATCGATCTCCGCCGCTAACGCGCTCTACACGTTTGCTTTGCCGGACTGATGCGCTTTGCCCTGGTCCTGTTCTGCTTCCGCTGCTCTCTGCGCAGCAGCGGGAGCCGTTGTTCACGTAAGATTTCGCATCCGATCCTACCTCGTCCCACGGTTAAAGATGTCGCTCGGTAAGCGTCACCCGCGAAGCGAGCCGGAACTTAAGCACGGTGTCCACCGGCAGATCGTCCTGCCTCGACCACGGCTCCGTAGCAATCGCGACCTGCTGGCCGTCGGCTGTGTGCAGAGTCGAAAGAGCAAGCTCAATGCGCGACACGTCACTGACGCGGCCTGCGCTGGAAGCATTCACGACCCTGCCGGTAACCCGAGCGCCACGTTCGGCGATCACAAAACCATCCGCAACCAATGGGTCGGCCAGCACCGCTTCGAAAGTATCGCCGCCCGCCGAATGCCGCGTCGTTAAAGCCTGTTTCAGCCGGACCGAAACAGGCAAACCCGGCTGTAGCGTAACCTGCGGCATCGGAGCCGGCGGTCGTTCGGGCGCCGCTGTTTGCACGGGCACCGGTTGCGGCGGAACGGCGGGCTTCACCTCGGCCACTAATTTTTTGGGCGGTTCCGTGTACCCCGCCTGCGCCACAGGCATCGGCGGAGGAGCAACCGGCGCCTTCTGCTGCAGTGCCGGCCTGGCTGTTGGAAAAGGCGAAGGGCGCCACTTCACTGGCGGCGCGTCGGGTTCCACATAAACCGGATGAGGCGCCGACGTTTGCGAACTCTGCGTTCGTGCCGGAGGCGCCACCACCGGCGCGGCAACTGGAGCCGCGGAAGTCGGCACGGGGCGTTGGGGACGCGGCGCGTCAGCCTCGGCCGCCACCTGCGGAGTCGCGGGTACTTGAGACATACGAACCGCCAGGCCGCCTGCCACGGCGGCTCCGAAAACCAGCAATCCTACGTGCAGTGGCTTCATACCCAATCCCTCGGCCCTAAGTCTCTCGGCCCTGAATCTCTCGACGCTAAACTGAAATTGTGAGTTTCCCCCGCCAGTTCAACATCGGAAGCATCGCCATCGCCCCCGCGACCGTGCTCGCGCCGATGGCGGGGGTCACGGATACCGTCTTCCGGCGCTTCATCCGCAATCTGGGCGGGTGCGGTCTCATTATGACCGAATTTACCAGTTCCCACGGGGTGAGTGCGTCCGTGCGCGCCGATGGCCGCGCCAAGAAACCGAACAAGACCCTGGCCCGCTATCTGGCGTTCGAGCCCGAAGAGCATCCCATCTCCGCCCAGTTGTTTGGAGCCGATCCCGAAGTCATGGCCGAAGCCGCGCGGGTTTGCCAGGATCTCGGCTTCGACATCCTCGATATCAACTTCGGCTGTCCCGTCAACAAGGTTGTCAAATGCAACGGCGGCTCAGGCCTCCTTCGCGATCTGCCCCTGGTGCAAACCCTGCTCCGGACGGTGCGCAAAGCCATCACCATCCCGTTCACCTGTAAGTTTCGGGCCGGCTGGAGCGATCAGGAACTCGTCATGGTTGAAATGGCGCGCATGGCTGAAGACTGCGGTCTTCAGGCGATCGCGCTGCACCCACGAACGCGCGAACAGGGCTACAGCGGCAAGGCCGATTGGTCCCGCATCGCCGCCGTGAAAGATGCAGTGAAAATCCCGGTCATCGGCAACGGCGATATCATCACTCCCGAAGACGCGGTCCGCATGGTTCAGGCGACCGGCTGCGACGCTGTGATGATCGGACGCACCGCGTCATCGAATCCCTGGATCTTCCGGCAAATCGAACAGTACCTCGCGACAGGCCGCTACGATGAGCCGACTCACATGGACCGGTACGACATGATGCGGACCTACTACGAGATGCTGATGACCCGCCGCGAAGAAGACGCCTCGGGCAAGATGAAGCAGTTCGCAACCTACTTCACTCACGGGGTTCGCGGCGGGGCCCAGCTCCGAACTTCCATCTATCACGCGAAAGAAGGGCACGAAATCGTAGACCTGGTTGATCGCTTTTTCACCGCGGAACTGGCTTGCGCGCCATAAACCACGCGCTCACGTCGTCCTCTCCCGCATCGATTTCTTCCCATCCGCGAAAAGCCTGGCGGTAGTTATCTACTGAGGTCGCGAACCGCCCGAACCGTTTTCCGGCGAGCGCCACCATGCCGCCTTCGCGAACTCCCGCCGCAATCTCAGGCATGAGGTCCGCCTGCCAGTAAAGCCAGCAGACAATCGCATCCCAGGACTCCGGCACGATTGTGAACTCATGCTTTTCAAGGTCGGCCTGAATGAATTCCACTCCCGGAATCGACACCGGAACCAGATCCACTGCCGTGACCTTCCATGCGAGTTCGGCAAGCCACAACGAGTGGCGTCCTTTCCCGCAGGCGAGGTCAAGCGCTCGCTCAATTACCATAACTACTGTGACGATACCTGACGGTGTCAAGGAAGTGGAACTCGAAATCGGCGACCGCAAAGTTCGCCTGACGAATCTAAGCAAACCGTTCTGGCCCGAACTCGGGATCACCAAACGTGATCTGCTGCAATACTACGCGGACGTCTCGAAAGTTCTCCTGCCGCATCTCGCCGAACGTGCCATGGTGATGAAGCGCTACCCCAATGGCGCCGACGGCCCGTTCTTCTTCATGAAGCGTACGCCCGACCCGCACCCCGACTGGCTGCAAACCTGTTCCATCACTCACGCGTCGGCAAGCGTAATTGCTTTTCCGGTGGTTGACGATCTGGCGGCGCTTCTCTGGGTGGTCAACCTCGGCTGCATCGATCTGAATCAGTGGTACGGGCGCTGCGACGATGTGAATCGCCCCGATTATCTTCATTTCGATCTCGACCCCGTGGTGACTCCCGAAGGCAAACCCACCCGATGGAAGCTGGTTCTCGAAACTGCCTGCGCGCTTAGGGAGGCGCTGGACGCTCTCAAACTGCCCAGCTACCCTAAGACGACCGGCTCACGCGGACTCCATATCTACGTACCCATCGTCCGCGGCCCTTTACAGAAGCAGGTCTGGACTTTTGCCAAGCAGTTTGCGAAGGACATGGAAGCGAAGCACCCGAAGCTGATCACCGCCGAATACAAGGTCGCGAAACGACCCGCCGGCCGCGTGCTCGTCGACTACAACCAGAACGCGTGGGGCCGCACGCTTGCGTCAGCTTATTCCGTCCGCCCGCGGCCCAAAGCAACCGTTTCCGCCCCGGTCACCTGGGACGAAGTAGTCGCCGGATTTCGCATCGAAGACTTTCACCTGCGCAACATGCCCGAACGCATTCGGGAAGTGGGCGATCTCTACAAGCCCATGCTCGCAGCCAAAGACCGCGCAAAGCTGGAGAACTTCCTCAAATGAGCCTGCCTCTTTCTTACGATTACCCGGTCATGGAAGCGACCACGGCGGCCAAAATCCCGACCGGCGCGGAATGGCAGTATGAGCCCAAGTGGGATGGATTTCGCTGTCTCGCGTTTCGTGATGGCGATGAAGTCGAACTCCGGTCGAAATCGGATCAGCCGCTCGCGCGCTACTTCCCCGAACTGGTTGACGCGCTGCGCAGTCTCAAGTCGCAGCAATTTGTGCTCGACGGCGAAGTGGCAATCCAGCGCGATGGCGAACTCTCCTTCGACGATCTTTTGATGCGCATTCATCCGGCGGAAAGCCGCATCCGCAAACTTGCGGCCGAGACACCTGCAACCCTCTACTGCTTCGATCTGCTCGTGGATGACCGGGGCCATCTGCTCGCCGATCAGTCGCTTGAACAGCGTCGTCTCGCCCTCGAGGCCTTCGGTCACAAATACTTTAAAGGAAATATTCAGCTCTCCCCGTTCACCCGCGACATTGCGGCTGCCAGGCGCTGGCTCAGAACCGGCGGCGGTCCGCTCGATGGCGTCGTGGCTAAGCGGATCGACCTCCCTTACCAGTCCGGCCTCCGCACCGGCATGGTCAAGATCAAGAACCTGCGCTCTGCCGATTGCGTCATCGGCGGATTTCGGTACGGCGAAGGCACAGAAGTCATCGGCTCCCTGCTGCTCGGGCTCTATGATCACGAGGGTCTTCTCAATCACGTCGGCTTCTGTTCCGGCCTCAAAGCCTCCGACAAACCTGAACTGACGAAGCGCCTTCAGAAGCTGATCGAACCGCCGGGCTTCACGGGCAAAGCTCCGGGCGGCCCCAGTCGCTGGTCAACCGGACGTTCCACGGAATGGCAGCCGCTGAAGCCCGAACTCGTGGTTGAGGTTCAATACGATCACTTCACCGGAGGCCGCTTTCGGCATGGCACCCGGCTCATGCGGTGGCGGCCGGACAAGGCCCCGAAGCAATGCACCCTCGATCAGGTCAGGCAGGCTTCGTCGGTTCGAGGTGTATTGTCCTCGTCGGATACGGAATCGTAATTCCTTCCCGCCGCAGTCTGCTGAACAGCCGCTTGCGTAACTCGCTCTCGACGCCGTACTGATCCACAAAGCGGCTGATGTGAAAATTCACCTGAAAGACCAGGGCCCATTCGTTCGGCCCGGGGCTGAACAAAACATTGGGCGCGGGCACAGCCAGAAGGTTCGGAATCGTGGCAGCCGCAGCGATGGTCTCCTCAAGCAGAATTGCCTCGACACGCTCGATATCCGAGTCATAACCAACACTGAACGAAACCGAAAGACTCATGCGCGATTCGGGCAGGTCGTAGTTCGTGTAAATCGCCTGCCCCAGTTTGCTGTTCGGCACCACGATCAGGTTGTTCCCGAGCGTGCTCAACGTGGTACACCGCCAGTTGATATCAGACACGTAACCCTCTTCGCCCGTATTCAGCCTGATGTAGTCCCCAATCCTCACCAGACCTGAGATCGACACATAGAATCCCGCGAAGAGATTCGAAAGGGTATCCTGCAAAGCCAGTGCGACAGCAAGACCTCCAACCCCCAGGGTCGTAAGGATCGGAGTCAGGCTCATATCGAATACAACCTTCAGCAGCCACACCAGCCCGATGGCGATAATCACAATCTGCACAAGCTTCCGCGTCAGGCTCGTAACGGACTGAGTTCCCTTCACATGGCTCGCGTAAAAGCCGATCGCACTGCCGGCGAACCGCGCCGCCGCGCTCGTGAACGACCACACCCAAAGCACCGCGAGAGTCGGCGGGATGTAGTGCAGGTAAGAGCGCGGAATCCGTGAATGCTGCGTTGCCACATGCACCGCAAGAATCAGCGACCAGATAATAATCGGGCCGCTTAACGTGTCCCGCAGCAGGATGTCGAGGTGGCTCTGGGTCACCGCCGCCCATCGGCGAACGATGCCGAACAGGATCCTGCGCAGAATCAGGCCCGCCACCATGGTTCCGGCAAACAGCGCCACCGGCACCAGCAACGCAAGCGGATCTCTGACCAGCCAGGCGATTTCAGGCATCCAGAAAGATAGTCTCACGCCGTTTTTCCTGCACGCCGCGCCGCCCCCGTACGTCAATCCATTTAATGCGGCTTTGTCTGTTGACGCTGGTTGCGACGCTTTCAGCAAGCGCCGCAATTGACACCAGCGTCGATTCCCCTAAAGATCTGGCTATTTCGCTCGCCCGCAAGGCACAGCGCGCGGAAAAAGCCGGCGATTTCGCGCAGGCGTATATCGATTATTCGGAAGCCTCCGCGCTTCAGCCGCGCAATCGGAAATACCACGCCCGCATGGAACTGCTGCAGACCCGCGCCTCCGAGCAATCGAAGCCGAAGCCGCGGCCTGAAACAAATCCCATTCCGCTGCCAGCACCGGCTCTCGACCCCGGCGATACCTTCGACAGTCTGACCGAACGCGAAATGTCGCAGGCTCGCCAGTTGTCCGGCGTGCCTTCTCTGAAGGCCAAACCTGGCAAGCAGAACTTCGATCTGAATGGAGATCCCCGGGCTCTCTTCGACAGGGTCGCCCAGGCCTTCGGGCTCGAGACGGTCTACGACGGAGATTACCCGAAGAACGACGGGCCGGTTCGTTTCCATATCGAAGGAGCCGATTACCGCGAAGCGCTCAACGATCTGCAGGCAGCCACAGGATCTTTCGTCATCCCGCTCTCCGGGCGCATCTTCATGGTCGCGAAGGATACCCAGGCCAAGCGCAACGATCTGGAACAGACCATGGCCATTTCAATCCCTGTGCCTCAGGTGCTCACCACCCAGGAGATCACCGAGATCGCCCAGGTCATTCGCCAGGCTACAAACGTGGAAAAGATCGGCTGGGATTCCACTCATTCTCAGATCGTGGTTCGCGACCGCATCTCGCGTGTCCAGCCGGCGATTGCGCTGCTCAACCAGCTCTTCGCCTACCGGCCTGAGGTTATGATCGAACTCGAGTTTCTTCAGGTCGCTTCGGACGATCTCAAGAACTACGGCTTCACTGTTACCAACAGCATTTCTGCCCTGTACCTGGGACACATCCTGAACAATGTGGTTTCCGCGCAAGGTGTTACGAACCTGCTCACCTTCGGCGGCGGGAAGACCCTGATCGGCATCGGTGTGGCGCAGGCTCAGGCCATGTTCAACGAGACTTCCGCGAGTTCAAACTCGCTCTACAGGGCCGAAATACGGTCAGTCGCGGGGCAGGCTGCAACACTGCATGTTGGCGAGAAATATCCGATCATCACCAGCGGCTATTTCGGTTCTGTTTCCGCCGCCCAGCAGGGCCAGACCGTCGCTCCGCCGCCTTCGTTTACCTTCGAAAATCTGGGCCTCGAAATGAAGATCACTCCCTTTGTCCACGGAATGAACGAAGTGACTCTCGCGGTTGACACGAGCTTCGAAGTTCTCACCGGTCAGACCGTCAACGATATTCCCATCATCGGCAACCGCAAGCTCACTGCGCAGGTCCGGCTGCGCAATGACGAATGGGCCGTGATCGGCGGACTCATGAACACCAGCCGCTCGAAGGCGGTCTCAGGGTTCTGGGGCCTTGCGCAGATCCCGCTTCTCGGCAATCTTTTCAAACAAACCACCACGGACAAACTCGACAACAATGTTCTGATCGGCATCCGGCCGCATCTCCTCTCCGTGCCGCCGGATCAACTGGCGATTCGGGGACTGCGCGTCGGGTCCGACGGGCACCCTTACACCCCGCTGTAAAAAACCTTAGTCGTGTACAACACGGTGACCGCTCCTCCGGAGTTGTGCCGCTCAAACAGATCGTCGAGCGCCTCCGTGAGTGCCGCCGATTCAAGCGGCATGTAGGAACACGAAAGGACCCGGCCGCGCAAACCGTTCCTGTCGAATTGCTGCTGGTTTGGGAATTCAGCAACACGCGGCACAGACGGCGCGAAGAACCTGTCAATTCCCGCAGGCTCTGTTTCGGGCTCCGCCGCAAACCTCGCTATCGTGTCTTCGAGATCGTTCATAAACGCGCCCTCGCGCAGCCGTTCATTCCAGATCAGCGCGATCCCGCCGCGGGGTTTCAGAATCCGCATCCATTCAGCCTTAGTCCGCTCCGGCTCGAACCAGTGGAACGCTTGCCCCGCTACAATCAGGTCCACCGAATGGTCAGGCAGCATCGTTCTTTCAGCGGTGCCGGCAATCGCCAGGGAAAGGAGATGCCGCCCGCATTTCCGCATTCGGCTCCACCCCGATGACTTTGTATCCCGCCTCCGCGAACAACCGCGACAGGAGGCCTGTTCCCGATCCGATATCGGCTACAGTTGAATCGGAAGTTAGCTCACATTCAGCCGTAAGCAGGTCCAAAATTTCGGACGGGTAGCCTGGCCGGTATCGTACATAGTCGGCAACACGTGTACTGAATCGCGTAGTTGAGTCTTTCACCACGTTTTCATTGTCATCCCGGCTATGCTACTTTCGGGACGGATGCGTAAGCCGACGGCGACTTACCGACTTCAACTCCACTCCGAATTCGGCTTTGACTCGGCGGCCGCTATTGCCGACTACATTGAAGCGCTCGGGGTGTCGCATGTCTATTGCTCCCCTTACCTTCAGGCAATGCCCGGCAGCAAACACGGCTATGACGTGGCTGACCATCACAGGGTCAATATGGAACTCGGAGGCGAAGAGGGTCACAGGCGCTTCAGTTTCCGCCTAGGTGAGTGTCATCTCGGCCAGGTTCTCGATATTGTTCCGAACCACATGGCGATCGGGGGCCGGTGGAATGCGTGGTGGTGGGATGTGCTCGAAAATGGCCTTGCCAGCCCCTACGCGTCTTACTTCGACATCGACTGGCAGTCGCATGAAGAGCGCCTCAGGAATAAAGTTCTCCTGCCGGTTCTTGGCGATCACTACGGGCGCGTTCTGAAAAACGGCGAAATCCGTCTCGTCCGCGAGGGCGCCGAATTCACCATCCATTACTACGAACACGTACTGCCCGTTGCTCCGGAATCCATCGCGCCGATTCTCGCCGTCGCTTCAACGAAGGATACGGGCGATGCCGCCGGAGCCGAAGCGCTCGGCTTCCTGGCCGATTCACTGCTCCGTCTGCCTGCCTTTGAAAAGGCCGACCGTGAAACCCTCGTTGCACGCAATCGCGACAAAGACGTGGTTCGAAGATGGCTCACCAGGCTCTTCAGCGAGCGCGCCGATATCGCTGACGCCGTCGATGCCGAAACCGCCCGCGTGAACGCCGATGCCGACGCGCTCCACTCAGTGCTGGAGCGCCAGAACTATCGCCTGGCATTCTGGAAGACAGCCGCAAGCGATCTCGGCTACCGCCGCTTCTTCGATATCAATACCCTCGTCGGCCTCCACATGGAAGACCGGCAGGTGTTTGCCGATACGCACTCTCTGTTGTTGAAATGGGTTCGCGAAGGCGTCATAGACGGGCTGCGTGTGGACCATCCCGATGGATTGCGCGATCCCCGCCAATACTTCGAGCGCTTGCGTAAAGCCGCGCCGGAGGCATGGGTCGTCGCCGAAAAAATTCTTGAGCCCGGAGAGGAATTGCCAGGCGATTGGCCGGTTCAGGGGACTACCGGCTACGACTTCCTGAACATGGCGGCCGGCCTGTGCATCGATCCCTCGGCAGAAGAGCCGCTCACGCGCTTCTATAACGAATTCACGGGCCGATGGCGGAGCTATGAAGAGGTCGCTCTCGAGAAGAAGCGGGTCGTGCTCCGCGATATTCTCGGCAGCGACGTAAGCCGCCTCGCTAACCTGTTCCGCCATCTCTGCGAGGTCAATCGCGATCACCGCGACTATACGGATCATGAGATTCGCCACGCTCTGAGGGAACTTGTGGCCTGGTTTCCGGTCTATCGAACATACGTCCGCGCGGCAGAGGGCGAAGTCACGGAAACCGACCGAACCCGCGTACGTTATGCCGTCGAAGCCGCGAAAAAAGCAAGACCGGATTTGGACGCCGAACTGTTTGACTTCCTGGGCGCCGTCCTTCTCCTCGAAGAACGAGGTGAAGCGGAATCCGCCTTCGTCATGCAGTTCCAGCAGTTCACAGGACCGGCGATGGCGAAGGGCGTGGAGGACACCGCTTTCTACACTTACAACCGGCTGATCGCAGCCAATGAAGTTGGCAACGATCCCAGCCGCTTTGCAGTTTCCGTTCAGGACTTCCATGCTTATTGTGAAGCGAGGCAGCGTGACTGGCCGCTGACTCAGCTCGCATCCTCCACGCACGACACCAAACGCAGCGAAGATGTGCGCGCGCGGCTTGCGGTCTTGTCCGAAGTGCCTGGCGAGTGGCGGACCGCCGTCGAGCGCTGGGCCGCCCACAACGAACGTTACAAACGCGAGGGCTTCCCCGACCGCAACAGCGAATACATGCTCTACCAAACCATGGCGGGAGCATGGCCCATCTCTGAGGATCGCGTCCAGGCGTACATGCTCAAAGCCTGCCGCGAAAGCAAAGAGCAGACTAAATGGACAGAACCGAATCCGGCTTTCGAAGAAGCCCTGGCGGCATTCATCACGGCTATCTATGCCGATGGCGCGTTCATGAGCGATTTCGGGACGTTCACCGCAACCCTCATCGCTCCCGGAAGAATCAATTCGCTGGCGCAGAGCTTGTTGCGCCTGACAGCGCCGGGGATCCCTGACATCTACCAGGGCACTGAGATCTGGGACCTAAGCCTCGTGGATCCGGATAATCGCCGCCCCGTCGATTATGAAACCCGCCGCGCCCTGCTCAAAGAGCTCGACAGCCTCTCGCCGGAACAGATACTCAACCGAACCGACAGCGGACTCCCGAAGCTTTGGACCGTTCGTCAGGCGCTAAGAGTCCGAAGGGAATTCCCGCAGTGCTTCGGAGAGCAGGGCGAATACGTTCCGGTGCAGGCACGGGGACGGTTTGCGGACCGTGTCGTCGCATACCGTCGCGGTCATGACATCATGACAATCGTGCCGAGATGTACGTTCGAAATGCGGTCGTGGGAAGATACCACTGTTGAGATTCCTGCAGGCTCATGGCAGCACGTGCTCGCGGCCCTGCCCGTTAAGGGCGGGCGCCGGCCTCTGAGCGATCTATTCGGAAGCTTTCCTGTAGTTCTTCTCACAAGGACCCGATAAACTCTTCTATGGCGAGAACGATTCTTCCCGGTAAACCATTCCCGCAGGGTGCGACGTGGGATGGGACCGGTGTTAACTTTGCGCTTTATTCCGAGACCGCAACCGGAGTCGACCTCTGCCTTTTTGACAACTCCTCGCACACAGATCCGGAAGTCATCACGCTCCGCGAATGCAGCGGCTTTATCTGGCACGGCTACCTGGCTGGAATAAAGCTCGGCCAGCTTTACGGATATCGCGTACACGGGCCCTATGAGCCGGATCGTGGACTCCGGTTCAATTCATCCAAGATTCTGATTGACCCCTATGCCAGGGCAATTTGCGGCAATGTCGATTGGGACGCGCCTGTGTTCGGCTACAAAGTGGGCGACCCGGACGGGGATCGCTCGTTCGATCGCAGGCCGGATGGTCCGGCGGTCCCCAAGTGTGTCGTCAGTACCTCCCACTACGATTGGGAAAACGACCGCCCTCCGCTCACTCCGCTGCACGATTCCGTTATCTACGAACTACACGTGAAAGGCTTCACAAAGCTGCATCCGGACCTGCCCGAAGAGGTGCGAGGGACGTATGCGGGCCTGGGTCATCCCGTCACCATCGACTACCTCAAGAAGCTTGGAATCACCGCCGTGGAACTGATGCCCGTTCATGCGTTCCTGGACGACGGGCATCTGGTCGCCAAAGGACTGCGGAATTACTGGGGCTATAACACCATCAATTTCTTTGCTCCCGAAGCTCGTTACTGCAGCTCGGGTTCCGAGGGTGAGCAAATCGGCGAATTTAAGAGCATGGTCAAGGCTCTGCACCGGGCCGGCATCGAGGTCATCCTCGATGTGGTTTATAACCACACGGCTGAGGGCAACCACATGGGCCCCACACTTAGCTTCCGCGGCATCGACAACCCCACGTACTACCGTCTGGTCACCGAAAATCCTCGTTTTTACATGGACTATACGGGAACGGGCAACACGCTGAATGTCCGTCACCCGCAGGTGCTCAAGCTCGTCATGGACAGCCTCCGGTACTGGGTTCTCGAAATGCACGTCGATGGGTTCCGGTTCGATCTCGCCGCGGCGCTCGCGCGGGAACTGCACGATGTGGACAGGCTTTCGGCATTCTTCGACATCATCAACCAGGACCCCGTCATTTCCCAGGTAAAGCTGATTGCCGAACCGTGGGACGTCGGTGAAGGCGGCTATCAGGTCGGCAAGTTCCCGACCTTGTGGGCCGAGTGGAACGGCAAGTACCGGGATGTCGCGCGCAAGTACTGGAAGAGCGATCCCGGGCAGCTCGCTGAGCTGGGATACCGGCTCACGGGATCGAGCGATCTGTACCAGCGTGACGGCCGGCACCCCACGGCCAGCATCAACTTCATCGTGGCCCATGACGGTTTCACTCTGAACGACCTGGTCAGTTACAACGAAAAGCACAACGAAGCGAACGGAGAAGATAACCGGGACGGCGCCAACGACAACGAATCCTGGAACTGCGGAGTGGAAGGGCCGACCGAAGACCCGGAGATTGTCACTGTGCGGGAGCGGCAGAAAAAAAACATGCTCGCCACCATGATGCTGTCCCAGGGTGTTCCGATGCTGTGCGGCGGAGATGAGATTTGCCGGACTCAGGGCGGAAATAATAACGCGTACGCGCAGGACAACGAAGTCAGTTGGTTCGACTGGAAGATGGACGACCGCAAGGAGCAGTTGCTCGCTTTCACGCGGCGTGTAATCCGGATCAGACGCGAGCACCCGAACCTGCATCGGAGAAAATTTTTTCAGGATCGGCGAATCGATCCTGACGCACCCAGCCATGATGTGGAAGGCGTGGAAGAGCAGGACATTTTGTGGGTCCGGCCCGATGGCTGCGAGATGGAAGGCTCGGAGTGGAACGCAGGATGGGTGCGGTGTATCGGTCTCCAGTTGAACGGACGGACTCTGGATGATGTGAACGCATTTGGGCAGCCGCTGAAAGACGACACGTTCCTGATGATGCTGAACCCGCACCACGAGCCCATTCAGTTTTACCTGCCGAAATCGCACGAGGGAACGGTTTGGGAGTTAGTGTTCGACACACGCGATTTGAAGGATGCTGAGCCGCAGCGGTTCAGCTCTGGCATCGCCTACGAGTTAATAGGCCGGTGTTTCGCCCTGTTTCGGGAAGCCGCGGATGAGGCAGTCGGTACTCCGTCCTAACGCTTCAGCGAGATCGGAGACGGGTACGCCGCGCCTTCCGCATCGCAAGGCCGGTGACGATCCCGACCACGGCTGCGAGACAGATCGTCACCGTCTGGAGTATCCGGTTGGAAGTTACGCCTGCGACTCCGCCGAGCAGGCCGCCCGCGAGCAGGGGAAGAATGAGTCTGAGCCTTTGGCTGAGCGCCATAGCCACTATGTTACCGAAGGGGAAAAATTGGTATACTGAAGGCTGCCAGGGGGGCGCAACGGATTCGACGGGATTGAATCGCGATGCGGAGGCGTGCCGGGTTCCGAGCTCCCGTAAAACGATCGGAAAAACAAAACTGCCAATAACAACATGCAGTTTGCATACGCTGCTTAATTAAAACCTAAGTCAGCGCGCTTCGGTTAGTCAGCCCATGGGCTAGCTAGTAAGCGTCATTCAGTGGGATAGGGTGCAGGCTTCTGTTCGTAGCCGAGACCCGAGATCAACCGAACTGGACTTCCCGCTGTCTTGCCGGTTCTTAGGCGGGGGTTGAGACTCAGAATCGGATACGCACGTAGTTCTCTGTATTTCGGGCTTTTTCGGACGGGGGTTCAACTCCCCCCGCCTCCACCATTTCACGCCTCAGCGTGAATGCCCGGTACCTTACTTAATAACCATCTTCTGGTCTACGGATTTATCCTCGACAACCAACCCATACGCGGGAGCCATCATTTCGTCCCATGTCATGTCGCCGTAATAGACCGTCTTGTTCGGATTGGGATTGAACTTGTTGTTCGCTGAATTATCGAAGTGTGCCACGACGTGCATTTTGGTCCCTTTCGGGATTTTGACCCAGGTGTCGTACCAGATTTGCCAGTTGAAATCGTAGTGAGGAACGTTCAGAACCATTTCCTTCCTTCCGTCCGGGTACGTCAGTTCAAAGCTCATTTGTTTTCCTCGCAAATGCATATGGGGCATCAGTCCGACCAGGGTTACGTCTCTGGTGAACTCGACATCGGCGGGGGGGCTTTCCCAATTGGGATCGTTGGGCGGAATAGCGAAGCGTGCATGATCCTGCGGTGCGGATGCGGACAAAGCAAGATAACGAAACTGCGGGGGTTCCTTTGCCAGGGTAAACCCGATGGCGATGTTGGCGCCCGTTACGGGCGTGCCAATCGGAGTGAAATGATAGTTTATGGCGATATCGGTACCTGCGGGAATCAGTTTCGCGGCATGATACGGCCGGTAATCCGCCGGAGGTCTGCCTGGCTCATAACATTCCTCGATCCCGTTCGTCCCGGCAAGCACTCCCGCCACGGTATCCGGCGGCGGCGCAGGGCCTTTCGGGACACCGACAGCCGACCCGGCGCGGCCTTTCCGCTGATCGATTTCGTCACCGTTAGCGTCCCGGGGTTTATTCTGCCAGATCACCTTGCCATATACTGTTTCGGGCTTGTGCGGCCCCAGGGCGAGACAGGTGTGATGGGTTACGGCGACATTGCTCGGGCGAATCTCGATCGAATTTACCCAGGTGTCTTCTTTGAAGGGACTCGGAATGACCACCCATTTCCACTCGATGATGCCGCTGGCGGGAACGTCCAGGCGCGGGCCCTGCACCACAACGTCGGGTTTGATTTGCCAGCCATCCGTCGACCATTGAATGGGCGCGGGAGCGTCCTTCGGGTCGCCCTGCGGGGCACCGGAATCCGCCCATTTGGCGATGATGTCCAGTTCACTCTGCTTCAGGGAGCGGTCATTGGTGAAGTGACCGACGCCGGGATCCGCGCCCCATGGCGGCATCTGTTTCGATAAAACGGCGGCTTTCATCGCCTTGGCCCAGGGCCGCGCGCTTTCGTAAGTAAGGAAAGACATCGGCGCGATCTGGCCAGGTCGGTGGCAGCCCTGGCAGTTTTTTTGTAAAACCGGCAGGACATCTTTATTGAAAGTAACCGGAGGCGGGGTTCCGGTTTCCGCCGCCACCGCGATTGTTCCGGCCAGCAGACTGGCGATCAAAACCTGCATCCTCATCGTGTGTCCTCCACAAAACCCGGGTCAACGTCGACCACTGACTTATATACATCCAGAGCGTCCAGCCGCGTTTGTTTACAATGCACCGCGCCCACGGATTGCAGACGCGCAGCGCTCAGGCGCCGCCCGACTCCACAACCCGTCCTTTCAAAACTTTCTTCGGGTTGGCTTCTTTACCGATCGTCACGGCGAAAAATCCCGTATCCATTTCTTCCCAGGTCATTGTGCCGGAATACACGGTGCGTGTCGGATCGGGATTGAAGCGATTGTTGGGCGAGTTGTCATAATGCGCCGTTGTTACAAGCTTCGTTCCCTTTGCGATCCTGATCGGATCGGAAAACTGATAGCCCAGTTGCCAGTTGAAATCATAGCGGGGGACATTCAAAACAGTCTCCGTTTTCCCGTCCGGATAAATGAGCTTGAAGGAAAAGTCCTTGCCGCGGAGATGCATGTGAGGGCTCACCCAGACAAGTTCCGCGTCCTCCGCAAAGGTGACTTCGCCGGGTTTCGCGGCCCAATTGGGGTCGCCCGGGGGAATTTTAAAGCTTTTCGGATCCGACGGCGCGACTGCGGACAGCGATACATACTGGCGGGCCGGCGGCGTATCGGATACGGTAAATCCGACCTGAGGACGATCGGTTTTCTCAGTCCCGTCAGGGGTGTAGTGTACGGCCCAGACAATGTCGGTTCCTGCAGGAATCAGTTTGCCGGCGCCAAAAGGACGATAATCCGCGGCTTGCAGGCCAGGCAGGTAGCAGACTTCCAGAGGACCCACTCCCTTGGTGTTATTGGTGATGGCGGTGCTGCGCAGCTTTTCTTCGGAGGGCAACAGGCTGCCACTCTCGTCGCGTGGCCGGTCCAGCCATTCCGGCACTCCATACTTCACGTCGGCCTTGTGAGGCGTGAAGAACAGACAGATGTGGTGGGTCACCGTGGGTTCTGAGGGCCTCACTTCAATCGACGTGATCCAGGTATCTTTCGTGAAGCCTCCTGGCATGACGATATTCACCCATTCGATTACATTGTTTTTCGGGTGAGCGGGGACTTTGGACTCCGGGCCGGCCACAATGAGATCCGGCTTAATCTGCCAGCCGTCCGGTGGCCACGCCACAGGCGCGGGCTTATCCTTCGGATCGCCCTCGACCGAACCTTCGTCCGCCCACTTGGCGATGAGATCGATGTCGCTCTGTTTCAGCGACCGATCGTTCCGGAAATGCCCATAGTGCGGGTCCGCGGTCCATGGCGGCATCGTCCTGCTGACGACGGCGGCCTTGATCGCCTTGGCCCAGGGACGCACATTCTGGTAGGTCAGCAAAGACATGGGCGCAATCTGCCCGGGCCGGTGGCAGCTCTGGCAGTGCTCCTGCAGAATAGGCAGGATTTCCCTGTTGAAAGTGATGCCTGCAGTGCCGACTTCCGCGGCCGATGCGTACGATCCCAGAATTAATGCCACTGACAAATATTTCGTTCTTATCATGAGAAACCTCTAACTGAGAGGCTGGCGTGCCCCGTGGCCCGCCGCTCTGCCTCGATCATCTTGCCATCGACCGCGCGAAGGTCCCGCCGCATTAATTATGCGGCCTTTGCGACCTGCCCGTGGGGATCGATCACAAACTTGCGCGCCGCGCCTTTGTCGAAATCCCTGTAGCCCGCAGGCGCTTCATCCAGCGAGATCAGGGTCACGTTGCAGGCTTTCGCGATCTGGACTTTGTCGTATAGGATTGCCTGCATGAGCTGCCGGTTGTACCGCAGCACCGGACACTGGCCGGTATGGAACGAGTGAGATTTTGCCCAGCCGAGGCCGATACGAATGCTCAGGTTGCCAACTTTTGCATCGGCATCCACGCCGCCGGGGTCCCCCGTGACGTAGAGACCGGGAATGCCGATCGCGCCGCCTGCCCGCGTCAGTTCCATAAGAGAATTGAGCACCGTTGCCGGCCGTTCGACGCCCGCATCGTGCCCGTGGCCGCGCGCCTCGAATCCCACGCAATCCACGGCTGCATCCACTATCGGCTCGCCTGTAATGGAAGCGATGTGATCCGCCAGGGAGGCATTCTCGCGCAGATCGACAATCTCACACCCAAAGCTCTTTGCCTGCGCGAGCCGCTCCGGAATCACATCTCCGACGATCACAACGGCGGCGCCTAAGAGGTGGCAAGAGGCCGCACACGCCAGTCCTACCGGACCCGCGCCCGCCACATAAACGATAGAGCCCGTGGTTACCCCGGCGGTAATGGCTCCGTGATACCCGGTCGGGAAGATATCCGACAGCAGGGTCAGGTCGCGGATCTTCGCTTTAGCTTTTTCCCTGTCGGGAAATTTGATCAGGTTGAAATCGGCATAGGGGACCATCACATAATCAGCCTGGCCTCCCACCCAACCACCCATGTCGACATAACCGTAAGCGGCGCCGGGCCGCGCCGGGTTTACCGTAAGACAGATTCCGGTCTTGCCTTCGCGACAGTTTCGGCACCGGCCACAGGCGATGTTGAACGGCACCGTAACGATGTCGCCGATTTGCAGGAACTCGACGTCGTTGCCTTTCTCGATCACTTCGCCCGTGATCTCGTGCCCGAGAATGAGACCGCGGGGGGCGGTGGTACGGCCCCTGACCATGTGCTGATCGGAGCCGCAGATATTTGTGGTGAGAACCTTCAGGATGACGCCGTGTGGCGCGTCTTTTCCCCCGAACGGGTCGGACTCGGAGGCGGGCATCCTCAATTTCGGAAAGGGAATGGACTTCACTTCTACTTTCCCGGGCTCCATGTATGCGACACCGCGATTGCTGGCCATGGCTGTAATTCCTCTCAGAATGCGGCGGCGGCCGCATCGGCAACGGCATGGTCCTGCGCGCCCGAGCCTCCGCTCACTCCCACGGCGCCAACCACCTTGCCGTCCCGTTTCAGCGGGATTCCGCCCGCGAATATCATGATCTTCCCGTCATTCGAGGCATGGATCCCGAAGAACTGGCCGCCGGACTGTGAGTGGTCCGCCAGATCCTTCGTGGCGATATCGAAGGCACGCGACGTATAGGCCTTCTTCTGCGAAATATCGATGCTGCCAATCCACGCGCCATCCATGCGCGCGTGAGACACGAGGTTTCCACCGGCATCCACCACCGCGATATTCATCGGCTGTCCGACTTCCACGGCTTTTTTCTCGCCCGCCGCGATGATCCTTCGGGCATCCGCTAAATTAACCATCTAAATGAATCTCTCCCCTGTAGTACGAGTGAATTTTCGGTGCCTTGGTATGTGCGCACCATGAAGCGATGCCGGGTCTTCCCCAGCAAGCACCAGCTTATGGAACGCTCCGGGAAACGTCAAATAGAAGATCTCGACCGCTTAATAGGGACAACCTATTTGGGCTTGCGGGGTGGCCGGCACTTTATCGATCGCGGAAACGGGTCAAAGCGCGCGCAGCGCCGGTGCAGTCGGGGGTTCGCGCCATTGGCCGGCCAGAGACCTGGCAATGTTTTCTCTGACCTCACGCGAAGACGCTATTTCAAAGAAAGTATCGGCTACCGGCGAGGGTGGATCCCGGTGCGGGATTACGATCCCCATAGAGGGACCCTGCTCCTGCGAGAGAAGCGGAATCGCTTCGAGGTCTTCCTGGTTCGCAATGAGCGGTATGATTGTCCGGGGCACGACCGAGGCCCATTGCCCGGTGCGAACGTGGTCGACCAGCAAGAGAATTGAGCCCGCGACGATTTGCGTAGCGGTACAGAGAAACCCTAATTCCTGCGCTCCGGGAAAGTAAGACTCGGGTGTGAACAGACAAAGCGGAAGATCCTTCACTTCTTCCCGGGAAACCGTGCTCCGGCCGGAAAAAGCAGATCCTTTCCGGATCAGGAGCTGAACTTCCTCTTCATAGAGAGTGGCTGATCGCATTGTGCGCACAACCTTCTCGTCCAGTATCGTGATGCCAACGTCCAGTGAGAATTCCTCCAGCTCCTGAACGATCTGCGCCGCGCTGCGGGTGACAATACTCAGTCGTATCAGGGGAAACCGCCTGGCAAAAGGAACCGTCAGCCACGAAGTGATGGGTATAGCGAGGCCCATGACTCCAAGCCGCAGCGTTCCCGCCAACTGCCCGCTGCGATCCCGCAATTCCTGATGCAGCCTCTGGCAGTCTACGACGCTGCGTTGTGCCCACGCGAGGACAATCTCTCCTTCTTCAGTCAGCCCCTGGTAGCGCTGGCCACGCTTTACCAGGATCAGGCCGAACTCACTCTCCAGTTGCTGAATCCCGGCCGAAAGCGTCGGCTGCGAAACATGACAAGCGGCAGCCGCCCGGGCAAAATGGCCTTCCCTGGCCAGAGCAAGGAGGTATTCGAGTTTACGCGTGATCATTTCGGATTCTCACCGGATTCCGGCCATCCGTATACTACAACGATGATTGGCTTTGTTGTCACTCTTCGGTCAAAACCAGGGTGGTCGTCGCGCCTCCGCCCCGCAAGGTTACTGCGCGCGGTTGAAGTTCGCGAGTTGGTGAAAATACGCCGGAGGACGTATCGGACGCCGGGTCCGTCGCGAAAATCGTGCGACAGCCGGAAGAGTCAGGCATTCAAAGAGAGAGCGCCGAAGCGCGGGCCAATTTTCCGAGGCTTCCCACACGGGACTCGGGGCCGGCTTGACGCTTCAGCGCTCGCGTCAGATCACCGTATCCGTTCCGTCCGTGCGGAGTCAGCCTGGTACCCGCAGCCGTGCTAGCGTAAACACATGAGTGTCGCCGCCTCGCTCGATCAGTTTCTCGATCCGCTGAGCCGCTGTCTGGACGCCGAATCCGCCCGCCGTATTATTGCTCTGGGTGTCTCAACCTCCGTACAGGAACGAGTCGATACCCTTGCGGAACGCGCCAACCAGGGTCTGTTGAGCGATGATGAGCATGCGGAGTATGAGGCGCTTATAAACGCGGAAGATTTTGTGGCGATCCTGAAATTAAAAGCGCGAAATCAACTCTCCGACACGACGTAGCGATGGAGCTGGAGACGCGGCTGCTGGTGCGAACCAGAGCTGGGAATCGCTGCGAGTATTGTCTCCTTCCTCAAGAGGGTTGTTCGCTTACCCATCACATCGAGCACATAGTTCCTCGCCAGCATGAAGGGAGCGATGACGCCGGCAATCTGGCGCTTGCATGTCACCGGTGCAATCTGCGCAAAGGTCCGAACCTGACCGGAATCGATCCGATTACCGGCGAAATTGTTCCGCTGTTCGATCCGCGACGCAACCGCTGGTCAGATCACTTCCATTTCCGGGGACCGGTTATCGAAGGCGTTACCGCAGTCGGACGCACAACAGTCAGGTTACTCGCCATGAATGACACGCGGCGGGTCGAGCGGCGTGAGCTTCTCGCACGAAAACAGCGTGAAAGCCGCGACACCCCTCTTTAGTCGAAGACTGGATCTACCCTTCGCCGTCAGGCGCGGGTTTGCGGCGGCCTAAGGTCAGCAATGCGCGTTTTACGTCAAGTTGGGATCGCGCGGGTCACATTCCGGTAACGCCGTTTTGCAAACCATAATCATTTGTGCCGAGCAGTGTTCATCATGGCGATACATTACCATTTGGATGTGCAGAAGACGCCAGACTGGTATGTCGAGTGGCGTGCGGCGTTCGACATCGACACAGTCGAGTATGGGGGCATTGGCTTCCGCCTTTTTCGTTCCAACGAAATACCAGAAGGCCGCGTAGGTTTTGCTGTCACAACTGACGGGCGGTCGCTAATGGGCTCTGCACCGGGTGATTGGCGATCGGAATGGGTTGTGATTGGCCACGACACCGGATGCGGAGATCCCGTCTTTGCGTCAGATGTACCACCCCATCCGGTATTCGCCGCAATGCACGGTCAAGGCTACTGGGAGCCAAAACTCGTAGCGCCATCGCTTGACGCCTTCGGGCATTGTCTTACGCTGTTTCAGCGGTTCGCGGCACATAGAAGTATCACTGATGAGGTCCACGCGAATCCGCCTACACCGGCCGAGCAGGCGCAGTTCCTGACGCTCATCCGCAGCTTAACGGATGGTGACAACGATGCGCTTGGTTTTTGGGCGGTCCAGATTGACCTTGACCTGGATTCCTTCACTCGGCGCGCGTAGGCGCGCGGTTCCCCAAAAGGTCCAAGTTACCGGAAAGTGTCCTGTCCGCCGAGCGGTCGGCTGGAGGCCAGCCACGTTGCCGGTTTGTCGGCTTCTCGGACGCTTGACCAGCCGGGACCTCTGAAGGTCAAAGACTCTGAGATCGATCCTGCCTTGTCGCGAAGGGTAGATCTGGCAGTCGCTGTTAGTTGCCCTAAGCACCCGGCCCCATTTTCTATCAAGGGAATTCCAGCTCGTGGGGAGATCAAACCGCAGCAAGGTCACCGTCCCGATCACCCGATAAAACGGCATACGATGTTAATTCTGCACGATTGTTCGGTCAGTGGCGTCTGGGAGATTGGGGGTAGTTATATGCCAGCGCATTTCGTAAGTAATGGGTGGGTGATTGCCGGCATGCTTTTGGCGGCTGGTTTTGTGCATCCGATAACACTTCACTCGCAGTCAACTACGTTCGAAGTCGCGACCGTGAAGCCGCTTCGCGCCGCGGGCCCAAGCACACGCTACCCAAGCCTGCGCAACGGCACCCTCGGCGCTGAGAACGTCTCCCTCAAAACTCTTCTCGCAGCAGCATATGGCCTCAGTGCTCTACGCATCACTGGTCCGGATTGGCTCGACTCAGACAAATTCGATATCGCCGCGAAGACGCGGGAAGTGGTTCCGGACAGTGAATTGATGCCGTTGCTTCAGTCGCTGTTAAAGGAGCGCTTTCAGGTCGCCACCCATCGTGACAACAAGGAAATGCAGGCTTACGATATGGTCGCCGCGCAGAGTGGCGTGAAGCTCGAGGTATTCGATCCGGCGAATCCTCCCAAGACACCGCCAAACGCCGGTGGATCACTTCTCATTGGGGTTGGCACGATGGCGCAGATCGCCGACAGTCTCGCGCGCATTGCCGGGCGCCCTGTTGTGGACAGAACCCGACTGGAAGGCCGGTTTTTCTTTGCTGTAAATTACGCCCCACTATCGACCCAGCCAGCTGACGGTGGTGCGGGCACTGACCTTCCCGACTTTTTCGCGGCGGTGCAGGAGCAACTTGGACTCAGGCTGCAATCCAGAAAGCAACCAATCGAAATTTTAATCGTAGACCACGCGGAGCGAATACCCGTTGAAAACTAGGGAAACGCAGGTACGCATCCAGTCAGGCGAAGCCGCTGAATGCACCAATCACCGCAAACAGCATAAGAAGCGCAAGAGGGATCAACGTTACGCGTATGTAACACGTCATCTCTAAGCGTGAGACTCTTGCGCCTTGCAATCATGATAATCCCGTCGCTCTTGGCACAGCATAGCCAGCGACCGGAACTCGATGACGTCCGAGTGCCGCTGGGTCCCGAAACAGTAGAGAACACGCTCGAACGCCGCGCGGCATTTGTCAGCGGCCGGGTGCACCACCCGATGTCGCGCACTGAGATCGATAGCGCACGGGCGGAAATTCGCAAGCGCCTGACGGACTCTCTTGGATACAGGCGGCTTCTGTGGCCGCCAGACCTTCGGGCGACCATACTTTCCACGCTTAAGGGAACCGACTACAAGGTCGAGAACTGCATACCAGTCGCTGAACAAGGTACTCGTGACAGCCAATGTGTACGTGCCCACGGCTTCGGTGGCTCCCTTGTCGCCGGCGATACTCTTTCTGGGTGGCCACTGGTGGAAGGAAGGCAAAGCTCATCCGGACGCGCAGGCATTTGGCATCAACATGGCTCGCATGGGATCTATCGTGATGATCCCGGATCCACTCGGCACAGGGGAACGTGGACCCGCCGAAAGCGACCACCGCCACCCCGAGGCTCTGCTCGTCGGGCTCTCGCAACCGGGTATCGCCGAGTATGAAACACAATGCGCGTTGGAATATCTGATGACGCGCAAGGATGTAGATCCGAAGCGCATCGGCATCACGGGCGTTGATGGCGGTGGCTTCAATACGTGGATTACCGCTGCACTCGATGACCGCATCGCTGCGGTCGTTCCAGTGGAAGACACCTTCGACTTAGCGGACCAGGTCCACAGGATGCGCGCCGTTGACTGGAACAAAGCACAGGACGAATGCGAACTCGTGCCTGGCATACTTCAATACGCCAACATTCAGGAACTCATCGCATTGGCCGCGCCTAAACCTGTAATGATTATTGCGGGCCCGGAGGTCAGGAGGATTCACGAAACGGGGCAGCAAATCTACGGGGCGTTCAACAAGGGCCTGGACATAAGGTTTTTTGAAGAACAAAGCGTAGGCTACTCAAAGCACCGCCGCGAGGGAGCGTACGGTTTTTTTCTCCAACGCCTCATGAATCGTGGCGACGGCACTCGCATCGAGGAACCTCATACGGAAGTCAGGCCGTACGACTCAACCGATCTTTCTTGCTTACCGAGAGGACAGCACGCGATGGCAGAGGAGGGAATCTCGGAGACCGTCCGGCAGTTGGCGCGAACGGCCGCATCATCCGTAGCCCTTTGAGCCCACTTGCCTTGCTGGGGGAATTGCCCCAAAAGGCGCAACTCACCATAGGAATTAATTCGCACCCCGTCATTCGTGCGAATCTGGACACTGAACGTGGAATCCAGGTACCGGTAACACTTCTGCGCCCCGGATACAAGAATTCCGGTGGCTTCGCTGGAGTTCTCGTTGCTATCGACGACCGAGACAAAGAGTCCCTCGCGTCCGATCCAATCGTGCAGGAGGCGCTGCGGCGCGACTATCTTGTAGCTGAAATGGACCCGCGCGGCTTCGGGGAGCTTTCCCTGAGCCACCCAGGATGGACATTCGCGACCAGCCTCCTTCTCGGCGAGAATATTGTCTGGCGTCAGGCCTGGGAGATAAAGACCTTGTTTACCGATCTGCCTTTTGCCACGACAGGACACAACTGCGGCTTTCTTCGCTCGGGGACCCAAGGCTTCACTGGCGGTCGCTTATGCCGTTTGGTTAACCAACTCTTCCAACCTCTCCTTCGCAGTTCTGCGTGGAGGCTTAACCAGTGAGCAGGAGCTACTGAAACATGCATCTGATTTTGACGAGTCATTCGCGTTCGGAGAGCTTCTGTCCACTGATCTTCCGCAGATGCTGGCGTCCACACAAACAAAGACGTTCATAATTGACCCGGTTGATCCGGCTTACGCCAAGGCAGTTCACTTACCTGGAATACGCCTGACGACAGTGGAGGAGTTCGTCGGATTGGCCTGGTGACGACGGCCTCAATGCTGCGCTGCCGATGGCCTTCAGTCAGTGGCTCGTGAGCTTTGTCTGTAATGACGGCAGCAACCGCCCGACGGCTCGACGAGACCTGCCGTCCCGAGGTTGTAAGCCGTCTCCCGACTGGTCGCACAGCGTTTATCGATCCCGGGGCTCACGGGTCTGGAGCGGTTTATTCCGCCTACGCATTGGCTTTTTGGTCGCCGAAATACACCGGTGGCACCGCCAACCCAACCTGCAGCGGGAGCGGTTCTTACCGCGCCATCCGCCTGACTGAGGCGATCGGGGCCGCACAAAGAATTCCTGCCATAGAGCTTTGAATTCTATCTCAGGTTCTGGACGGGGACATCGAAGTAGGCGGTGTTGACAACGCCCTGTCGCTGGAACTGTACCCAGACCCGATAATTCCGCGCCCGCGGAAAATAAACATTGAACTCCAGGTCCGGACCGCCATCGGCGATGAAAGGATGCGTGTGTATCATGTCGATCAGGTCGTCGCTCGCGGCCAGCATGTGCCCCCACGCCCCGATATATTTCTCCAGACCCGCGGCTGGGTCCAGCTTGAAATACATCATTGTCTTGGAGCCCGGGATTGGCTGCGGCGGATCGGTCGTTAACGACACGGTCATGTTCCCGCTGCTTTTAGTGGAGTAATCCCGGCTGAGCGCGGGAAGCTTCTGCGCGCCGCCGGGCACCACAAGCGTCTTGACGCTCAACTGCGGGGTAGCGCCATCGGGGAAAAAATCGCCCATCACACGGTACATTCCCGGCCTGGGAAATGAGAGGTCGAAGCGAAACGTTCCATCTTCGCCGAGGACAGGATGATCGTGCACGAAAAACTCCAGATCCTGACTCACCACGAACATGTGGAAGAGTTTTTCATGCACGATCTGGAAATGCTGGATGAGTTTGGCATTCTGCGGATCATGTACCGTGAACGCCAATCGCACTTTCTCTCCGGCCCGGAACGCTTCCGGCGTCACGGTCAGATCCATGGGAAACTCGACCGGCTCGGGGATGTGCGAAGCCAGCTTCATGCCGCAACGCGGGCACACGCCGGGAACGTTGGAGCGCACCTCCGCATCCATTGGACACTGATAGACGAGGTCCTGCGCAGTAAGGCGGGGCAGGTACAGCCCGGCAGCCGCCGCTTCCAGAAACAGACGTCGCGTCATAGGGATCATCAAAGGCCTCCGCGGCCGAATCTTCATGGAGTCGTGTGGGCGGTGACGGCATTGGCCACGTGTTCGCTGCCCGGCGCTGGTTCGGAAACCGGAATGGACGCTTCCGGCACCAGTGCTATGCTTGCCCCGGCCGGCACTCCGGTGATGAGGGTACGCGCCGGAAGTTGCAGCGGCTTTCTGAGCGGGAACGGATGGTCGAAACGCTTCCGGTAATTCTGCAGCCAGAGCAAGGGCACGATACTGCCGTTGGGAAGCTCGGCTGTGATCTGAAATGCGGCATCGTCATCGACCGATACGGGACGCAGTCCGCCGAGAAGCATCGCTTTTGTAAGCCTCATATCTCCGCTGACGATCACTTCACCGGCAAACTTCTCAGGCACAGGCACGGGGCTGAATTTCGGCGGGGGAGGAAGATCTTTTGGTTCGCCCTCGGGCGCGCCACCCTCCACCCAGTTCACGATCAGTTCGAGTTGTTCGGGAGTAAGGCTCTGGTCGTTACGGAAATCTCCGAAGCCTTTTACCGCTCCCCAGGGAGGCATGCGCCGGGTGAGCACTTCCTCCGCGATAGCCTTCGCCCAGGGGCGCGCCACCGAATAAGTCTCCAGGGAAAAGCCCGCGCCTCCCTCGTGGTGGCAGGAAACGCAATGGGAGTCAAATAGCCGTATAATCTCCCGGTCGAAGGTTATCCTGGTTGTGATCACGTCGTGACTGAAACCATTGAGGCTTGCCGCTAAGAGAAGAAAAACAGTTCGCAATACTGATCTTCCTATTGCACCCTGGAGGAACACTCCATTATTGTCCCGATTCAAACGCGGTGAAGTCAAATAGGGTAGTCGGCGATCTTAATAGGATTAACCTTACACGCACAGCTTCCCGCTCCGCGCGGGCCTTCACCTGATTCATGCACACATCTCCCCCGACCCGCACTCCTCCTAAACGCAGCCGTCACCATCCTCACCGGGCAGGAACCGAAACCTGACGCCGGCCAAATCTACTCAGAAGCTCAGGTCCTCCTGAACACCGGGAAAGCCGAAAGCATCCGCCAATCCATCCCCAAATTCGAGTCCGCCCTGGCCGCCGCGCGAAGACCGTCGAGAATGCCCTCGAACTAAAGATCCTGACCGGCCTCGGCCGAGCCCACGACGCCCTCAGCGAAAAGTCCGAGGCGTTGCAGTATTACCAGTCCGCGCTTCCCTTACTGCAGGCCAGGGCCGACCACAACGCGGGAGACCGGCGAACCGAGGCGAGCGCCCTCGGCCACGCGGGCCAGATCTACCGCTCGCCGGCCAGAGCCCCCCATTCGATGTACGCTAAGTCTCATATGGAAAGCTGGCCCGAACTCTCCTGGGATCGATGGCGGGACACTGCTGAAACCCTGCACATGTGGACGCAGATCGTCGGTAAGACCCGGCTCGCCCTCACACCCGTCGCAAACCACTGGTGGAATGTACCGCTGTACGTCACTGCCCGCGGACTATCCACCTCTGCCATGCCGCTGCCCGAATCAGCGCTGCTCGACATCGAATTCGACTTCCTGTCCCACCAGCTAACTTTTCGACATAGTTCGGGAGGCACCGAAAAGCTTGCCCTAAGGGCGCAATCGGTCGCGGCATTCCTGACCGAGTACCTCGCGATACTAAACAAAATGGGTGTGTCTGTAGCATTGGATTACCTGCCAGTAGAACTGAAAGACCCGATCCGTTTCACTGAAGACACCTTACATAAGTCTTATGACCCAAATGCCGCCGAAGCCTTCTGGCGCGTTCTAACCCGCGCTCATACTCTGTTTCAACAATTCTCAACCAACTTCTACGGTAAAATCAGCCCGGTTCATTTCTTCTGGGGTTCTTTCGATCTCGCAGTGACACGCTTCAATGGCCGCAAAGCGCCGCCGCGCCCCGGTGCCGACCGCATCCAGTCGGAAGCCTACTCGCATGAGTGCATCAGCGCGGGCTTCTGGCCCGGCAACGGTGGCTATGGGCGGGCGGCTTTCTACGCTTACGCCGCACCCGTTCCCGCGGGGTTAAGCGACGTAAAACTCACAACCAAAGGCGGCTTCAATAAAGACTTCGGAGAGTTCCTTCTCGATTACGACGATGTGCGCGCTTCCGCCAACCCGGAGCAAACAGTCCTCGATTTTCTGAACAACACCTACGCAGCCGCCGCGGACCTCTCAGGATGGGACCGCGCCAGCCTCGATCGCACAGACGGCGTCGCCGCCGCAGCCGCCATAGCCCCGCCGTCGCGCTGAAACTTCTTCCCGCCAATGAGCAGTATTCCGGCGAAAGCTGAAGCAGCCAGCAAGAGCGTCGAAGGCTCCGGCGTCACGTCCTCGTCGCTCACGATCTCATACCCAAGCGTATTGCCGTTCGCGTCCGCCGCATAGCCCGGTTGCAGCCGGGCCGTCGGAGTAAAGTCGGTTCGCTCAATCCCGCTCGGGTTCGGGGCGCTTTCCGCGAGGAACACCGTATTGCCCGGATACTGGACCGAAAACGCCAGCAAATCCGCCGCGTCTGTATCCCCGGCAGACCTGTCGGACTGCATGACAATGTTATTGCTGTTGCCTCCGAAGTTGACAATGTCGCTGTCTGAGACTCCTGCCGCGCAAGAGGTGGCCGTTGCAGGGTTATTTGTATTGGTCGCACCGTCACAAAGAACGATCGTCCCCTGGCTTGGACTGTAACCAGAACCAGCTAACGGCGTCCCGTTCGAGAAGGCAACACCACCATTTTCGGTAATGAAGACAGTGATCACGCCGGCTGAAAGAGAACTTAAGCCCGGCATCGCCAGCAAAACAAAGACCGCAAATCGTGAAAGTCGCTGCATACTCCTCCTGCCCGATACGCCCCGCGAAGGGAAAGGCTGGAGGCATCATAGTGCCGCACAACACTGGGTGCAAGCCTTATGTTCTGTTATTAGTGCTTGATCGTGCCAATCCTGCAACGCAGCGGAGGGCTGCAGTTACAGCCCGAGTTGCTCGCTCAGCGACTCGTTCAGGTGCGCTGAAGTGGTTATGGCGAAGTACACGCTGTCCGATGAACGCGGGTGCTTCAATAGTGGTAGCGGCACGCCAGTATTCTTATCGTGTCGCCCCGAACCTGGTAGACAAGTCGATGTTCCTGATCAATCCGTCTGGACCAGCAACCCTTCAGGTTGTGTTTCAGCGGTTCAGGCTTGCCTGGACCGGCAAAGGGTTCCCGCTGAATGTCCCGGATCAACCGAATGATTCGGAGTGCCTGCGTTCGATCGCGTTCCACCCACCAGGCAAGATCTTCGAAGGCGGCTATATCAAATTCCAAGCTTCTCAATCACTTGGTCCAGAGACAGGCCGGCGTTTCGGCTAGCGGCCTGCAGGAGGCGGTCCTTCATGTTTGGATTATTGAGCAGATATGCAGTTTCCCGCTCAGACTCGATTTCGCGCCAGAGCTCAATCGGCACAATGACCGCAGTGGGTTCGCCGTTCTCGCCGGAAACGATCTGGATCTCTGACTCAGGCACGCTTCCAGTTTACATCTCCTAAAAACCCACCCCGCGCGATTCAGTTGCCCGCTTGTCAGGCTATTCCCGGAAGTACCGGCGCGAATCAGCCACTTCCTGCGAGAACGGCGTCATCGGAAATTCGGCAACGAGAATCCCGAAATTCAGTCATCCAGCTCATAAAGCGCTTCATCGCTTACCGCCTTCATCCGCTGGTGCCCCTGGGTCCTTCTGCTAAGACGACGCGGTGGTAGCGTTGATCGGAGCTTAAAGTGACGATCATATACTGAGTGCCAAAAACGTTGCCGACCTTGTGATCTCGGAGGGATCGCAGAAGCGTATATGCGTTTATAGTGGTGTACAGTTGTACACAGTGACGGTTTCGAGTGGGATCGTCGAAAGGCTGCGGCAAATGAGCGCAGGCACGGAATCCGGTTTGCCGATGCTGTTGCGGTTCTGGAAGACGAAAGCGCCATCACTGTAAGTGACGATGGTGCGAGTGAAGAACGGTGGGTTTCCGTGGGGATGGACGCGCTGGCGCGGGTTCTGACTGTCGTGTTCACGTTGCGAGGCAAAAACGTCCGAATGATATCGGCGCGCCGCTCCACCGCAATGGAACGTGGCCAATATCTGGGGTATTTATGAAACAGGAATACAATTTCAGCAAAGGCAAACGGGGAGCCCCGGTGCCCGTTTCGGCAGGGAAAACGCGGGTGACTATTCGGCTTGACGACGACCTTCTGGACTGGTTCCGGAACGAAGTCGAAAAGGCGGGCGGAGGCAATTATCAGACGCTGATCAATTTGGCTTTAAGAGATTACGTCCACCGAAGCAGGGAGCCGCTGGAAACTACACTCAGGCGCGTTTTGCGGGAAGAACTCAGGCGAGCCGGATAGTTAAAAAAAGAGATTACAATGACGTAGCGAATTGCCTATTAGGGGAAACCGGCGGCGGACGAGTTCCGCTTGAAAGTCGCAGTCGATAAGGATCGATGGATAGGATAACCGAGCGAGCACGCCGGAAGTATCGGAACAATCTTTCCAGCGAAATGCAGGATCGGCCTTGGCGCCGCTGTAAAATTGACTATGTACGCGGGAAATCTGCATGTCTGCCTCAACGCGAACTCGTCTATCCGCAAAGCACTGAAGGACCGCGTTGAATTCCTGCGCAGAGCTTAAAAGCTAAACGTCGCTCCAGCGAGCTTTCGCCCAAGCTACGATCCGCGCTTCGCGGGCCTCGATCGTGGAAAGCGTCCAGTCGCTCTCGTCGCAAACCTGTTGAATCATCCGCAGGTTGTGCTTGCGGTAAGTCGTTTTTTTCGTGACGAACGGGGAGTTCTTTGCTTCCTGGTTCAGCTTGATCGGGAGAAGTATTAAGTTTCCGATTCTGTCAACATTCGGTTCAATCGGTTGTTTCGGGCCAACTGCTGAGCGCATTTTGTCTCTCCATACCGAACCTGTAGGAGCTTTAGGAAAAATGTGCTCGATGGAATCGGATGCACGGAGCTTCCAGATCCCGTTCTTTTCATGTTCGTCTATGGTAGCGCCTCCCCCAGCAGTTTCGCAAGGTGTTCTTCGTAGGACCAAAGTAAGTACCGACAGTCCTCTGGATGACTGTAATACTCTCGCTTTATTAGCCCCTCTTGGACCGCCTTTCATCCGCTCATGCCGCAGTTCGCGAATACCAGCCATAATTTGATTATAAGTTCGTGTTTCAATATCCTCAGTGACGATTTTAGAGGCTAGGAGGACGTAGTCACCTACCTTTGTCCGCGAGTCTTTGTTAAACAGTCCGAAGATACGGAAGCTAACCCGTTCCCACTGGTCCAGCAATTTTCTCCTTTCGTTATCGTCCACACCCGTAGCAGACTTAAGCGCTGCGAAGCAGCGCGAAGGCAGGATTCCGTAACCGGTAAGGTATTCCTGCTTTGCGCCCAAGAACCTTGCGAGCCACGTAGCACTTGCATGGATATTTTCTCGGCTTGTCGAACGAGACGGCCTCGTTCCGCAATAAATCGAGGGAATCCTCGGGAACGCCTTGTCACCTTCAGGGGTCTGGACAAAGAGCAGCGAAAGAACTTTTCTGGGGTCGATCTCCTTCGACTCCGCAGATCTCCCGATCGCTGAAGATAAATCCAGCTTCGGGTCCTCCGGGAGAAGCATGTACACCAGTGCGTATCCTGGTTTTATCTAGCGATGCGTCAGCGCGTGCTGCGGAACGAAGACTGTGAACGCTGGCTCATCCAGGATGTGAAGCGCGGCCTAAACGTGTAAGTCGTCTTCATTAGCAAAATATTCGCGGCGATTACGATGCACCTGTATCCGAATTGATGGAATTCGCCTGAAGATCTGAATGCGATGGCTGGCCACCGCACCCTCACGAATGAAGCGGTTGAAGTTGAACTGGTTAGCATTCTGTTTGCAAGAATTAGGTAGCCTTCGGTCTGCTCCGGTATCGGACAGGCTGAGGAGCAGCAAACTGCCGTCGTAGAGGAAAAAGCGGGGATTGCTGAGGTCGGCAAGTTCGCTACGTAAAGCCTGGAGCAGAGACCCCTTCCCGGCCTTGACTTTGTTCCAGAACTGGTCCATCACCGCGGACTTATCGTTCCGTTCCTGATCGGTTAGCAGATGAGGTTGAAAATTGTATGTGCGCCGAATATCATCCCGCAGCGGGCGCAGTTGTGCGCGCGATAGCGGCGCCCTAAGCATCACGACGCTAATCAGTACCAGGACTCCAATATGGGACATAAGGCTGATTCTACGAAATGAAACGGTCCGCCCAGCGCGTCAATTTTGGCAATGCTGTTGTCTCGGAACCCTGGCACAAGAAGTCCGGTTCGGACCCTTCAACCCAGACGGTTTGTCGGTAACCCGGACTTTGATTGCTCCTGGCCACTGCTGCCGCCCGGTCTCCGCTCCGCGATCGTGAAGCGGTCGATAATTACCGGACGATCTCTACCGACCGTGCACCCCGGCCGCGCACTCCGCCATCCCGCAATCGCTGCCCCGGTTCCTCGCGACCCGACCCGCCCGCCCGTACCGCCCCGTTCTGCTCCCCCATCCCAGAACTCAAAACCGCACCCTAATCAAACCGGCCACGCCCCACCCTTTCCCCGGTCACACGAAGGCCAAAAATATTTCCACCCAATAAAATCAGCCCTCCCGCGCCGCTTTCCCCCACCTTCACCACCCCCATCCACCCCACTCCGATGCTACTTTCTCTACCGAGGGATACCCAAATTGTCACCAGAAGAAATCATCTCCGCCGCCCAGCTACTCGCCAACCGGCTCAACGCTGAAAAGTCCACCGGCCCCAAAACCGAAGAAGGCAAGCGCATATCCAAAATGAACGCGCTCCGCCATGGTCTCACCGGCTGCCTCACCATCATGCCGTGGGAAGATCGCGTAGCCTACGAGGCCTTCCTCACCGAACAGGAGTCCCAGTGGAACGCTGAAACTCCCATGGAAAAGGAACTCGCTGTCTCCATCGCCGAAGACCTCTGGCGCCTCAAACGCGCCCGCGCCCTTGACGAAAACATCTACGCCATCGCTCATCCCGGCATGACCGGCGAACCCGAGCCCTCCTTCCCCGCCGACGTCATCACCGCCGCCTACCAGGCCCGCGCCTTCATCAAAGACGCCAAACAGCTCCAGCTCCTCACCCTCTATGGCAATCGCATCCACCGCACCATGGAAAGAAATGTCGCGCGGCTTGAGGAACTCCAGGCCAAACGCATCGCCGAACGCATTCAGGCCTTCGAAGAAGCCCAGCTATTGGCACGACTTGCGGAAATGGAAGGGCAGCGATGCGACCCTGAAGGGAACGCTCCGGCCATCCGTGGCTTCGTTTTTTCATACGCAGAAATCAACGCCGCCAACCTCCACGCCGAACGTCTCAGAGTCGCAAAATTCTACGAACGGCACCACTGGGACCCCAAAATGAAGTACCCGCACCCGCGCATGGAGCCGATTTCGCTCCCGCTGGCCGCGTAAAACAGGTCAAATTCAAACGATGACCAGCTACTCAAACCCGAACTGCGCCCGGCCGCGCACAATCGCCGGCCAATTCAGGTGCGATAATTCCCTTACCCGCGGTGTCGCGGCAAAACCACCGCATTTTGGCTTCGGATTGAATTTTCGCCGCTTTATTCTCGGCCTTTTGGTGCTCGCGTCCGTAGTCATCGCGCTGGTGCTTGACTGGACCTCCTTCGGCCAGGAGTTCGACAAATACGCCTACGATTTTCTCTTCCGGCTCGAACAGCCCGCGCCCTGGCAGCCATCTTCAATGATCCTTGCCATCGACGAGCAAACGCTCGCGCAGTATGGCGGCATGTCCCACGTCCGGGCCGCACTCGCTGACGGTCTCGAAAAGATCCGGCCCGCTCACCCGGCCGCCGTGGCCATCGACATGATCCTCGCCGAACCCGGCCCTACCGAAGCGGAAGACGCCCGCCTCGAACGCGCCTTCGCCGCCACCCCGAACCTTGTTCTTGCCAGCTATCTGTTGAGCGAATCCGCATGGGAAGACCCTTTGCCGCGCTTCCGCATGCACGCTGTCGCCACTGGACACGTCCATGCCGATTTCGATAAATATGATTCCGTCAGCCGCGACGTTCCGCTCGAAAAAGCGGGCGGGCATGACCGCCGCTGGGCTCTCGCGCTTGAGGTGTACCGCGCCGTCAACCGCTCCGGCATCCTCGAAACTCCCGATGATCTGACCGTCGCCGCCACGCGCATTCCATCTGCAGCCGCGAACGGCCGCGTGCTGCGCATTCGCTATTCGCCCGTCCCGCTGCCCCGCATCTCCATCGCGCAACTTGACGCCGATCCCAACGTTGCTGAATCGTTTCGCAACAAAGCAGTCTTCGCCGGGGTAACCGCCCAGGCCGCGGGCGACCGCTGGGCCACCCCTTATTCCAACAGCGTTGCCATGCCCGGCATTGAGATGAACGCCAACGAATATGAAACCCTCGCGCAGCGCCGCTTCCTCGTAGACGCGCTCACCCTTTACGTGGTCGGTCTTTCTCTCGCCTTGGCCCTGGCCGCCGCCGCCATCTACGCCGTATCCGCCGTACGGCTTGCCAACTTCGCCGCTCTGACGCTGGTCCTCATCTCACAGGCTGTCCCCGCGTTTGCCTTCAGCCGCGGAGTCGTCTGGCCGTGGCTTCCCGGCACTCTGACCGTTCTGCTCGCCGTTGCGGCCAGCGCCAGTTGGCGCCATCTGCTGGTGCGCCGCCAGCTCGTTCAGGCCGGTGACGAAAAGGACCGCTACCAGCGGGCCATGCAGTTCGTCACTCACGAAATGCGCACGCCGCTCACTGCCATTCAGGGCTCGAGCGAACTCATCAGCCGCTACGGCGCCATGCCCGAAGCCAAGCGAAAGCAGATGGCGGACCTGATCAACGCCGAATCCAAACGGCTCGCCCGCATGATCGAAACCTTTCTCAGCGTCGAGCGCCTCTCCGCCGGCCAGATGCGCATCGAAACAGGAGCGCTTCCCTCTCGATGAACTCGTCAGGCGCTGCACCGATCGCGCCCGTCCCTTTGCCGACCGCAAAGAGATCGCCTTCGACATCTCCGATCTGCCCGGCCATGAACTTTCTGGCGACCGCGAGCTCATGGAATACGCCGTCTACAACCTGCTTACCAACGCCGTGAAATACTCGCCCCCGCAAACCCGTGTCAAAGTGTTCGCGGACATTGGAGAAGATGATAAAGGAGATCGCGTGCGCCTCTCGATCGAAGATCAGGGTATTGGGATGGATAAGAAAGAAGTCAGCCGCATTTTCGAGAAATTCTATCGGACAAAACGCGCCGAACAGTCGGGCGAAGCGGGAACCGGCATCGGACTTTCTATCGTGGAGCAGATTGTCACAGAGCATGGCGGAACCATTCATGTCGAGTCGCAGCCGGGTAAAGGCTCGCGTTTCACGTTGATCCTCAAGAGAGCATCATGAACCCTGCAGACAGCATTCTGGTTGTCGAAGACGACACCAGCGTCCGCACCACCATCGTCACCTTTCTCGAACTCGAAGGTTTTCAGGTCGAGGCGGTGAACAACACGCGCGACGCCATCGACCGCCTGTCCCGGACGACCTATCCGCTGGTCATTTCCGACATCTACATCGACGACCGCACCGGCATCGATGTCCTGATGGCCGCGAAGCAGCACGATCCCAATTGCTCCGTGATCCTGATGACGGCCCGCGGCAGCATGGAAACCGTGATGGCCGCCACTCGCAACGGCGCCTTCGATTACCTCGCCAAGCCCTTCGAACTCGATACCCTGCTCGAAGCCGTAAAGCGCGCCGTCGATTCGCGTAATCCGGATGACGACGACATCGAACCGGAAGAGCTGCCCGAGACCGAAATGATCGGCAGTTCCGCCGGCATGGTCGAAATCTACAAGACCGTTTCGCGCGTCGCGCCCACCGACGCGACCGTTGTCATCGAAGGCGAGACCGGCACCGGCAAAGAACTCGTCGCCCGCATGATCCATCGCTTCAGCCACCGCGCCGTGCATCCGTTCGTGCCGGTCGATTGCGGCGCGATTCCCGCTGCGCTGCTCGAAAGCGAACTCTTCGGCGCCATGCGGGGCGCGTTTACGGGCGCCGACCGCGACCGCGTCGGCGTCTTCGAATCGGCCAACCGCGGAACTGTGTTTCTGGATGAAATCGGCGATATCGACCCGGCCTTCCAGGTCAAACTCCTGCGCTTTCTGCAGGAGCGCGAGATCCGGCCCGGTCGGCTCGCCGCGTGAAAAGAAGGTGGACGTGCGCGTCGTCGCCGCCACCAATCGCGACCTGCAGAAGATGGTCGACGAAGGCAAATTCCGCGAGGATCTCTGGTTCCGCCTGAATGTCGTCCGGCTCGAACTGCCGCCGCTGCGCGAGCGCCGCATCGATGTCCCGCTGCTCGCGCATTTCTTCGTCAGCAAGTACAACGCGCGCTACAACCGCGCACGTTAAGCTCACCGAATCCGGCCTCAAGGCGCTGAAGGATTTCACCTGGCCCGGCAACGTGCGCCAGTTGCAGCACCTGATCGAACGCCTGACCATCCTTGCGCCGAACGACCGCATCGACGCGGAAGCCGTGCACGATGCCATCTCCGCCATGGAGCCGAAAGAGGGCGGCGGGGAAACCCTCGCCGAGACCGAAGCCGATCAGATCCGGCGCGTGCTGGCGGCCACCGGAGGCAACAAGAGCCGTGCCGCCGCCATCCTCGGCATCGAGCGCAAGACCCTCTACCGCAAGCTTGAACGCATGAAAATCTAAGGCCTGGCTCACTGCTAAAATCCATCTGAATGCAACGTTTTCGTACCGGCGCGATCACCGACGAGTTCTCATCCGACATAGCAGTCGCCGCCCGGCCATGCGTGAACTCGGCATGAAAGGCGCGGAACTGCGCGTCGTCGGCGGTAAGAACATCATGGATCTGAGCGAGGCCGAACTGACCTCGCAGGCCATTGACGTTCTCGACAGCAACGGCCTCGAAGTCATCTCCATCGCTTCGCCGCTGCTGAAGTGCACGCTGCCCGATGCGCCCGAAATCGATTCGCGCTTCCAGCAGGACATCTTTAACTCGAAACACACTTATGAAGATCAGCCGCGCCTCGCCGAACGGGCCTTTGAAATCGCGAAGCGCACCGGAGCGAAGATCGTCCGCGTCTTCTCCTACTGGCGCGTCGTTGAACCCGGATGCCGTCTTCGAGCGCGTCGTGGACGCCCTTCAGGAACTCTCCGACAAAGCCGCCGTGCACGGCCTGATCATCGGCCTCGAAAACGAGCACGCCTGCAACATCGCCACCGCGCAGGAAACCGCGCAGCATTCTCGCCGCCATCGATCATCAGAACCTGCAGGTCGTCTGGGACCCGGCCAACGCCTATGTCTCCGGCGAAAAGCCGTTCCCGTCCGGCTACCAGCTGCTCGATCCGACCCGCATCGGGCACGTCCACGCCAAGGACTGCACGCTCGAAGGCCACAAGCCCGTCTGGGCCGAACTTGGCGCAGGGCGATATCGACTGGCAAGGCCAGATCGACGCCCTCGCCGAAGACGGCTACAAGGGCTACGTGCATCTGGAAACGCACTGGCCCGGCCCTGGCGGCGACAAGTTCGAAGGCAGCAGGATTTGCGGAATGGACCTGAAGCGGCTGGTCGAGGCCACAGCCCTGTAAAATGGGAGTTTCCTCATGATCTCCCGCGCCGAAGCCATCGACATGTTCAACTCCGACGACCTGATCGGCATCGGCATGGAAGCCGACGCCGTCCGCCGCAAGCACCACCCCGAGGGCGTCGTCTCCTACATCATCGACCGCAACATCAACTACACGAACTTCTGCACGGAGTACTGCAGCTTCTGCGCCTTCTATCGCCCCATGGGCCACAAGGAAGGCTACGTCCTGCCGCACGAAGTCATCTTCGACAAAATCCAGGAGACGCTCGATCTGGGCGGCACCGGCATCCTCTTCCAGGGCGGCCTGCATCCCGATCTGAAGATCGAGTGGTACGAAGATCTGCTGCGCGCCATCAAGGCGAAGTTCAACATCTGGTGCCATTGCTTCTCGGCGCCGGAGATCACCAACATCGCCGAAGTCAGCGGCCTTTCGCTGCGCGACACCATCGCCCGCCTGCGCGATGCCGGGCTCGATTCCATCCCGGGCGGCGGCGCGGAGATTCTGGACGACGCCGTGCGCCACCGCATCAGCCGCCTGAAGTGCGGCACCGAGGAATGGATCGACGTGCACCGCACCGCGCACTCGCTCGGCATGCGCACCACCGCCACCATGATGTTCGGCTGCGGCGAGACCATCGAACAGCGCATGAACCACTTCGATATCGTGCGCCAGATTCAGGAAGACACCGGCGGCTTCACCGCCTTCATCCCCTGGTCGTTCCAGCGCGAACTCACGTCGCTCGGCCGCTTCGTCAAAGAAGAAGCCACGGCGGTCGAGTATCTGAAGACGCTGGCGATCTCGCGCATTTATCTCGACAACATCGTCAACATCCAGAGCTCCTGGGTGACGCCCGGGCTGAAGACCTGCCAGCTCGGTCTGCGCTTCGGCGGCAACGATGTCGGCAGCATCATGATCGAAGAGAACGTGGTCTCCGCCGCCGGCACGCACCACCAGGCCACGGAAGAAGAACTGCGCCGCATGATCCGCGACGCGGGCTTCGTTCCGAAGCAGCGCGATACGCTTTATCGGACCTACTTCCTGAACTAATCGCCCCCTGGAGTGTCCGGCAGAGTGGCTGCGGCAAGTTCGCTGAGCTTGCTCAGATCGTCCGGCGTGACGTCCTGGATATAGCCCATGTTGACGGCGCGCACACGCCAGTCCGTGATGATCTGGCCGCAGCGCTCGCGCGTCAGACCGTAGCGCCGCGCGATTTCCCGGGTTGACCAGCCCCGGATGAAGTAGAGCAGGGCCAGCCGCCACTGGACGTCCCGCCGTGGACGCTTCCCGAACACCGGCGCCTGCGAGGGAAAGCAGACAAGGTTCTGCCGGACGGCGAGTTGCAAAGCCCGGTTTCCAAGCAGCGCGAGATCCATGGATGTATCCGATTCCGGCACCGACTACGTTGCCCTTTAGCTGGTTTTGGGAATGCACTCTCGACGGGGGAACTTGCCGCATGACGGGACGGAAAGCTGCCGGCAACCGGGCCGACACACGTATTGTAGCTCCCGGCGGCCCCGACCTGTGGCCTAATAGGTTTCTAAGACTATGAAACGGACCAGTCTCCTGTTGCTGCTGCTCACATACGCGTGTGCCGCGGCCGATTTCTCCGCCCGCTTCGAAGACCTCAAAAAGCACGCCACGCCCGCTGAACTCTACGCCTTCCTCTTCTCCGTTCCGAAGGGTGGCGACCTCCACCACCACAGCGGACTGTCCGTCTACGCCTCGGTCTGGTATGCCGCCGCCACGTCTCCGAAGACGCTCGCCCGGAACTCGTTCTACACGATGCTTCAGGCAGACAACTGCCCCGATACAACCGACGCTCTGCCCCGCTTCTACACCATTCAGCGCTCGCGGTACGACGCGCTTCCGGCCTGCCGGAAGAGCCTGTACCAGCCACTCGCCTCGCTGACGCCCGAAATCAAAGCGGCATGGATCTCGTCGCTGATCCTCGATAAGCCCGGTGAAGGCCGCGACGAGTTCTTCGAGCGCATCGTCCCCCGTTTCGGCGATCTTGCCCACGACCCCTGGCTCGTTGCCGACGTGACGGTCGACAACATGCGGCTCTTCGGCGCCGAGGGTGTCCGCTACATCGAGGCGCAGTTCGGCATCAATGGCTACCTCGACGCAAGCGGCAACCCGATGTCCCCGGAGCAGGTCAACAGCATCCTCGAGAGTCGTCTGCGCGAACCCGACGCTCTCGCCACCGGAGTCTCCATCCGCTTTCAGGGCGTCATTCTGCGCTTCCTTCCTGAAGCCGAATCGCGGCTCGAACAGATGTACGCCTGGGTCGCCGGACATCGGGACCGCTGGGTCGGCATCAACATGGCGGGCAGGGAAGACAACGATAAGGGCTTCGCCCTCCGGTTCCTCGCGACGTATCGCAAAATGCGCCGGACCTACAGCGACATTCCGCTCTCCATCCACGCCGGCGAGAAGGACAGTCCAGGGCACGAGGTCCGCGACACGCTCCTGCTCGGCGCTTCCCGCATCGGCCACGGCGTCAACCTCATCACCGATCCCGATACCATGCTGCTGATGCGCAATAACCGGTATCTGGTCGAGATCAATCTCGTGTCCAACCGCGTTCTCGAATACGTGCCGGATACCGCTCAGCATCCGTTCCCTGAATACCTGCGCTTCGGGATACCGGTCTGCCTGAATACAGACGACCGCGGCTCATGGGACTCGAACATGACAGACGAATACTACACGGCTGTGACGAACTTCAATCTGACCTGGAAAGAACTGGTAGGGCTTGGCCGCAACAGCCTGACTTACTCGTTCGCGGAGGAACCGCTGAAACAGAAGATGCTGCACGACTACGATGCCGCCATAACGGCTTTTGAGAGTTCACCGAAGCCAAAGCCGCGGCCCCTCATCTCGGGCTACGCACAAAGGACCTGGGGCTTTCATGATTAAACATCTGCTCGCTGCCACCCTGCTGCTGGCCTCCGCGGCATCTTCCCAGACCGGGCGCATCAAGGTGAAGGTCGTCGTCATCGCGATGTTCGAGAGAGGTGAAGATACCGGAGACGTCCCGGGCGAGTACCAGCTTTGGGTCGAACGCGAGCACCTGGATCAGGTGATCCCCATGCCCGCTGCGTATCGCCACGTCCGCATGAACAAAGACGGCGTGCTTGGAATGCTCACGGGCGTCGGCACGGCGAAAGCTGCCGCGTCGGTGATGGCCCTTGGGCTCGACCCGCGTTTCGACCTCTCTCAGGCCTACTGGCTGGTGGCCGGCATAGGAGGCGGTGACCCGGCCGATGTTTCGCTAGGCTCCGCAGTCTGGGCGCGGCACGTGATCGATGGCGACCTCGCGTATGAAGTGGACGCCCGCGACATCCCGAAAGATTGGTCTACGGGTTATGTTCCGCTGCGCAAAGGCACGCCTTACGAACAGCCGGTCCGAAGCGAACTTGAAGGCGAGATGTACACGCTCAACCAGCCGCTTGTGGACTGGGCTTATCGCCTGACGCGTGACATCGAACTCGCCGACACAGACCAGATGCGCCGGTCACGGGCCCGGTTCACCGGCTTCCCCAACGCTCAAAAGCCGCCGTTCGTCGCCGCAGGGGACACGATCTCCGCCGGTACCTTCTGGCACGGCGCCCGCATGGACGAGTGGGCGAATGCCTGGACCCGCTACTACACCTCAGGCGGCGGCAACTACATGATCTCCGCCATGGAAGATACCGGAACCCTGCAAGCGCTGACCTTCCTCAGCAATGCCGGCAAAGCCGACCTGCGCCGCGTCCTCGTATTACGGACGGTCAGCAATTACGATCGCGAGGCGCCCGGCTCAACTCCGGCGGAGAGCCTGAAGGGCCTCGTGACCGGCGCCTACTCCGCGTACATGCCGGCGCTCGAGGCAGCCCAGATCGTCGGCGACAAAGTGGTCCGGTACCTCGTGACGCACTGGGCCGATTGCGCAGCGACGCTGCCCCGCTGAACGACTACTTCCCGAGCGCCTTTTCAATGGCCGCGAGCACCTCGGGCGAATCCGGGGTCACAGCAGATTCGAAGCGCTGGATCACTTTCCCATTCCGGTCTACCAGGAATTTGGTGAAGTTCCACTGAATATCGCCGCCGTTCACGCCGGTCAGGTACTTGTAAAGCGGGTCTTCGTCAGCGCCTTTGACGGAAATCTTCGAGAACATCGGGAACTTCACGTTGTACTTCGCGCTGCAGAACTGCTTAATCTCCGCGTTCGTCCCGGGCTCCTGCGAGCCGAAGTTGTTGGCCGGAAAGCCGGCGATCGCAAAGCCGCGGTCGCGATACTTCTCGTACACGCTTTCAAGCGCGGCATACTGCGGCGTATATCCGCAGCGGCTCGCCACATTGACGATCATGGTGACCTTTCCCTTGAAGCTCGCGAGCGGCACCGGTGTCCCGTCAATCGAGTTCATGGTGAAGTCGTAAGCCCCCGAAGCGCCGAAAAGTGAGGCAGATGCGAGCAGAAACAGCGTGGGAAAAAGCTTCATGGCTGAATTCTATCGCCCCGGCCCCCGTCCGGAGCACCCGAAGCCGCTAAACTGGTTAAATGCGAAAGGTTTCAATATGAGCAAGTCGTATAGCGATATGAGTCCGGCGGAGAGACTTGCGGATCGGATTGCCAAGAACCGCGAGATCGATCAGCGCATCAGCGAGCGGAAGCCAGTGGAGAGCAAGAAGAAGCCCAGCGAGATCACTGAGCGTTCCAAAGCGGTTCGTAACGTGCTCGACAAGTTTCAGGAAATCAAGAAGACGCAGGGCATCGACGCCGCGTCGGAGTTCGTTCTCAGCCGGAGAAAATAGCCGGGCGTGAACGATCGCCGGGGATTTCTTGGGGCCGGTATTGCCGCTGCGGCGAGGTTTGCACGCGGCGAGGAAGGTGCCGCGACCTACGCTTACGTCGGATGCTACACAACCGCACAGCGTCAGGCGCGCGGCGACGGCATCCATGTCTACAAGGTAGACGTGAAAGCGGGCACGTGGTCTCTCGTTCAAACGGTCGCCGACCTCGTTAACCCCTCGTTTCTTTTGATGGGGCGGGGTCGGCCGTTCCTTTATTCGGTACACGGCGATGAGCAGTACGCAACGTCGTTCGCGATCGACCGGTATTCGGGTCACCTCACACCGATCGGACGGGCCGATACCGGCGGCATCAATGGCGTCCATATTGCTGCTAGTCCGGACGGCCGCTTTATGGTCGTGGCAAACTACGCATCCGGCTCCGTCGCCGTGCTGCCCGTCAGGAGCGATGGGAAACTGGTGAACCAGATTCAGCTCGTGAAGCTGGAGGGCGATCCCGGTCCGCATCGAACAGAGCAGGCCGCATCTCATCCTCATCAGGTCGTTTTCGACCCCTCGGGCCAGTTTGTGCTCGTGCCTGACAAGGGACTCGATCGGATCTTCGCATTCCGGTTCGATCCCTCAACCGGCCAACTGACGCCCGCCATTCCTGGATCTGTCAGCGCGCGATCGGGATCCGGTCCCCGCCATCTGACGTTTCATCCGAAACTCCCGGTGTTCTGGGTTCTGAATGAGCTGAACAGCACCGTTACAACTTACGCCTGGGACCCGGAAACGGGCGGCATGAAAGCAAAGCAAATCGTTACCACCCTTCCTGTCGATTTCACCGGTGAAAACACGGCTGCGGAAATCGTCTGCTCAAAAGACGGAAAGTTCGTTTACTGCTCGAACCGCGGACATGACACGATAGCCCTGTTTGAATCCGATACGCGAACGGGGAAGCTAACGAGCAAGGAGTGGACGCCGTCCGGCGGCGGGTCGCCACGGTTCATCGGCTTCGATCCGGCGCGGCGTTTTCTTTACGCGGCGAATGAGCAAAGCGATACCATAGCAGGGTTCCGCGTAGATAGTTCCAGTGGCAAACTGACGCAGACCGGCGACCCGGTAGCGAACGCAAGCCCCGTCGTCATCGCGTTCCTGAAAGGAGATTGAGACATCATGTTCAGTTGGTTACAGGGCAAACAGAAGTGCAACGAACAGGGCGGAATGCCGGAGATCGGAAAGGAAACCTGTCTCGACACTCTGATGCAGAAGGACCTCGTCATCCTGTTCAAACACAGCCACGCATGCCCGGTAAGCTGGGCCGCGCATTCGCAGATGTCGCGATTCGTCAGCCATCATCCGGATGTCCCCGTCTACCTGGTGCCGGTAATTAAAGAACGGGCATTTTCGCGGCTGATTGCAGAGCGAATCGACGTAGAGCACGAATCGCCGCAGGTGATTGTCTTACGGCATGGAACCGTGACGTCGGTTGCCTCTCACGGTGAGATCACGGAAGCGGAAGTGACCCGTATGCTGCAACCGCAGTCTGCCTGAGTTTCGCGCAGCACGGATGAGCCGCACGCGCCTGTTATTGCTGGCGGGTTTTGGAGGTCTGCTGCTGCTGATGGCACTGGCGGCGCTCGACGGCCTCCGCGGATTGCAGTCGATCCAGGCGCGCAGCGATGCGGTCCGTAACAACTTCGTACAGCGCAACCGTCTTTTGAACCGGATCCGCTCCGGCCTGTATTCGTCGGGTACCTGGGTCCGGGATTACATATTGCAGCCGGACAGCCCGGCCTCGACCCAGGGTCTTGCCGCAATCCGACAGGACGTTGCCTCCGCCGTCAAGGCATATGAAGCAGTGGTGACTCCGGACGAAGCAGGCCCGTTCCGTGAACTCGAGGGCGAGTTGTCAGAATACGGGATGCTGCTCGAACAGGCGAGTCAATGGAGCCCTGCGCAGCGCAAGACAGCCGGATACGCGTTCCTGCGCGATCAGGTGTATCCACGCCGGACCGCCATGATCGCGATTACCGACCGCATCGCGTCAATGAGTGAGCATCAACTCAATGCGCGGATGCTCGAAGTCACGGCTCTGTTTGCCGGTCTTCGAACCCGGGTGGCGCTGACTCTGCTGCTGACATCTGGGAGTTGGCGGTCTGCTGGCCGGCTTCAGCACCAGCCGCATCCTGGGGCACGAGCGGGACGCAGCCGCTCATCTGGCCGAGATCGAGCAGGCGCGGCTTGAACTGAAAGATCTTTCCACGCGGCTCGTGGCCGTTCAGGAAAATGAGCGTCGCGCACTCTCGCGGGAACTGCACGATGAGGTGGGGCAGACCCTTTCCGCTTTGCTTGTCACCCTGGGCAACATGACTGCCGAGGTGCCGGGAGCCGCCGCATCCGCCCACGTGCCCGCGATGCGCGCTCTGGCCGAATCGTCGTTACGCGCCGTGCGCAACATGGCGTTGCTGCTACGGCCTTCAATGCTTGACGATCTCGGGCTGTTGCCGGCGCTGCAGTGGCAGGGGCGCGAAGTCTCGAAACGGGCGGGAGTCACGGTGCAGATAGATGCGGCGGAAATCCCGGAAGACCTGCCCGAGGAATACCGGACTGCCATCTATCGCGTGGTGCAGGAAGCTTTGCACAACAGCGAACAGCATGCGGATGCCAGCCTCGTCCGCGTCACTGTGCGCGTTCATGGCGATTCCCTGATCTTGTCCGTGCAGGATGACGGACGGGGCTTCGACACCGAGACGGCGCGAGGCATGGGCCTGCTGGGAATGCAGGAGCGAATCTCAAACCTGAACGGCACCTTCAACGTTGAATCGGGGCAAGGCCGGGGTACGTTGATTATGGTGAGGCTGCCGTTACCGCAATGAACAAAATCCGTATCCTGCTGGCAGATGACCACACGGTCATGCGGTCCGGCTTGCGCGCGCTGCTCGAACGGCAGGCGGACTTCGAGGTGGTCGGGGAAGCAGCGGACGGGCGGCAGGCGGTCGAAATGGCCGAAAAGCTCACGCCCGATGTGGTGGTGGTCGATGTCGCCATGCCGCGGCTCAACGGACTTGGACGCTGCGCAACAGATTACCGCGAAGTCACCGCGCATCGCTGTCGTGGTGCTGAGCATGCATTCGGATGAGGGATACATTTCACGTGCCCTGAAAGCCGGCGCCCGAGGTTATCTGCTGAAGGATTCGGCGGAGACAGATCTCATCGCCGCTATCCGGGCGGTGCATGACGGCAAGGCGTTCTTCAGTCCCGTCATCAGTAAGATGCTGGCCGACGATTTCCTGCGGCACGGCGTGGAAGATACGTATGAGTTGCTCACCATGCGCGAGCGCGAGGTACTGCACTTGCTGGCGGAAGGCAAATCGAATAAAGAAGTCGCCGCCGTATTACATCTGAGCCCCTACACGGTCGAGACGCACCGCGCCAACATCCTTGAAAAGCTGCATCTTCGCGGCACGCCGGAGTTGATCCTCTATGCCGTTCGAAAAGGCGTTATTTCCTGATCTCGGCCCAGGCCCGCATAACTGTATCGATGCAGGCGGCGTTCATGGAAGGGTCTGGTGACCACATCGAAGCCGCCGCGCCCGAGTACATCGAGCCACAAGTTGTCATCGGTCCACGGGCTGGTCAGAATGACGCGCGTTTGCGGAGCGCCGCTCATGATGGCCGCCACAGAGGTTCGCCAGTCGCACTGCGGAAGATCGCGATCGTATAAGACCACAGCGGCGGGATGCTGTTTCAGCAGCGCGAGAGCGGCCCCGCAGTCCGGCAGAATCTGAAGCCTCCAGTTGCGGTGTTCGGCTACGTCGATCAGAACACGGCGGCCAGGTTCGTCGCTGAGCACCGCAATCACCAGCGGCTTCGCCTGGGACCAAATCATTTACCGAAGATTCCCAACCTGATACTCAAGAAACGAATGCTGAGTCTGATAATCGAACTTTGCAGTCGCGTTCGCTATTTGGGCGGAGGTCAGATTCAGTTGGGCCTGGCTCAACTCAACGATGGAACTAAGGCCCAGTTCATAACGCCCCTGCGCGAGGTTCAGGGCAAGCCTGGCCTGTTCGAGCAACTGACTGGTGAGGCCGACCTGCTCATAGGCGTTGTTGGCATCGAGCCACGCCACGCGAACGTCGCGTACGATCCGATTCTCTAGATCCTGCTCATTGCGCCGGGCAGCTTCGAGGCGCAGTTCCGCTTCAGTTTGCCGCGCCCTGAACAGGCCGCCGTTGAAGATGGGGATGCTCACGTTCGCGCCTACGGCACCGTAGCGCCCGGGCACCTGAGGAACGCCCGTCGGCACGAACCCCGCGGTTGCAACCGCCGATACAGTGGGGCGGTTCAGAGCCTTCTCGGCTTCGAGCGTACTTTCGGCGGCATTGATCTGAAAGCGCAGATTGGAGAGCTCAGGCCGCTTCTGAATGGCATCCCGGATGTAGACCTCATCTGTGGCAGCGAGCGCGTCCGGCATGGCTTCTTCAGCGAGCACAAAGTCACGCTGGTTCGGCATCCCAATGGCCGTTGCAAGCTGCGCCGTGGCCGCATTGATTTCGCTCGTGGCGGCCGAGAGCTGAATCCTTGCCTGCGCCAGGTTCACGTTGGCGAAGCTGACATCGAGCTGGGACTTCAGCTTATTATTGGCGAGTTCGGTCACCTGGTCTGAGAGGAGCTGGCGCGCGGAGACGGTCTGTTGCGCCACCGTCAGCAGAGAGCGCGCACGCTGAACGGCGAAGTAAGCGCGATCGGTTTGCAGGATGATATTGGCATCTACCGTCTCGGCAAACTCATTTTCAGACTGCGCGCGAAACTTAGCCGACTGCACCAGACTGGCGGTGCGGCCGAAGTCCGTGATCAGCTGGTTGACTGTCACTCCCGTGGCGAGCCGGCTGTACACCACGGGGTTGTTGAGCGCTCCCGCCGCGAGGCGCGAACCGTTATCGGCGCCGACACCCGTGATGTTGCCGGCTATGTTGGGAAGCAACGCCGAGCGCGCTTCGGGAGCGCCCTGTGCCACTGCCTGTGCGGTGAGGCGCGCCGCCGACAGTGCGGGGTTATTGTGAATGGCGAGTCGCTCTGCTTCGGGCAGCGTCAGCCGCAGAGGGGGCGTCTGGGCGGCGGCAGCCCCACACAGGAGCAGAAGCAAACAACTACGCATGTTTGCGATGCACCAGGTAGTAAGCTGCCGGCACCAGGAACACGGTGAGCAGCACGGAGACGCTGAGTCCGCCCAGAATGGCGCGGGCAAGCGGCGCATAGGACTCGCTGCCCTCGCCCAGTTTCAGCGCCATCGGCATCAGGCCGATGATGGTGGCGAGCGACGTCATCAGCACCGGCCGCAGACGGACCCGGCAGGCGGTAGCCACTGCTTCCCGAACAGCCATGCCCTGTTCGCGCAAGCTGGCGGGTGAACTCGACGATCAGGATGCTGTTCGAAACGGCGATGCCCACCAGCATCACGACGCCCATCAGCGACATCACGTTCAGCGTGGTGCCCGTGAGCAGCAGGATCAGGATGACGCCGGTGACGCCCGGCGGTACGGCCAGCAGAATGATGAACGGATCGACGAACGACCGGAACTGCGCAACCAGAATCAGGTAGAGCAAAACCACCGCGAGAATCAGCCCAAGCGAGAAGCTCCGGAACGAAGCGCGCATGCCCTGCACCATGCCGCGCAGGCTGACCACGCAGACCCGTCGGGAACTGTCGTCTTCGCGATGATCGCGTCGATCGAAGTCTGCGATCCTGCCCAGGTCTTCGTTCAGCGGACGTACGTAGATGTCGGTGGTGCGGCGAAGCTGATAATGGTCCACCTCTGTGGGGGAATCGATGCGGCGGATGCTGCTCACCATGTCGAGCCGTGTGGGATCTGATGCGTTCGGCGCCGCGCAGCGGGATCGCGCTCAGATCGGCGAGCGTCTTAACCTGGCTTTCCGGATACTGGACGGTGAGCATGTAGTCGTTCCCGGTCTTCGGATCGATCCAGAAGCTCGGCGCAATCATCTGATTGGAAGTGAGGGCAGTGATGACGTTGTCTGACCACCTCTCTGCTGATCGAGGCCGAGTTGCGCCGGCGCGAACGCGGTCAACATTGAGCTGCAGCGCTGGATAGTCGATGTCCTGCGGGATGAAGACATCCGCCACGCCCGGGATACGGCTTGGATCTTGGCGGCGAGGTTCGAGAGCGAGCGCTATAACCCTTCTGCATGTTCGATGCCGGCCACCTGCACGTCGATGGGCGCGGGCAGGCCCATGTTCAGCACCGCATCGACCAGACCGCCGGACTGAAAATAGGCGCTAAGTTCCGGAAGTTCCCGCGCCATTTGCCGCCTTCAGGCGCGACATGTATTCGTAAGCTGCCGACCTTGTGACCTTCCTTCAAGACTGACCTGCACGAAAGCCGTGTGCATGGCGGAGTTGGTGGTGTAGATCGCGGAGAAATCGGGCGTGGCGCCGATGTTGGAAACGATCATCCCGAGATCCGCCGGCGTAACTACTTTGCGGATCAGCGCTTCGACTTTCGCGATCTCGTTGTCGGTTACATTCAGGCGCGTGCCGGTGGGAGCTTTGATGTTGATGACGAACTGCCCGGCGTCGGTGCGAGGGAAGAAAGAAAGGCCGAGCAGCGGAAACAGCAGCAGGCTGGCGGCGAACACGGCCCCGAATGCGATGAGCGTTAGCACCGGGCGCCGCAAGCACGCCGCCCACCAGCGCGATCGTAAAAGCGCAGGAAACTTTCGAACCGGTTGTTGAACCAGACGTTGAAGCGCTCACCGAACGTCCACCAGCTTCGGTTCTCGCGCCGAATCTCAACGGGAACTCTCCGATGAAGGCGTGCCATGGTGCGCGGGCGCCTTGATGAAGCGGGCGCAGAACAGCGGCACCACTGTCAGCGCCACCACGTAGGAAGCAAACAGCGAAAGCGCCACGGCCAGCGCAAGCGCTGAAAACAGGAATTTGCTGACGCCGTAGAGAAAGGTGACCGGGAAGAATACGACGACCGTGGTGAGCGTGGCGGCGAGCACAGGCAGGGCCACTTCCCGGCCCCCTTTTTCGGCAGCGACTTCCGGCGGTTCGCCCAGTTCCAGGTGGCGGTAGATGTTTTCGAGCACCACGACCGAGTTATCGATCAGGCGGGAGAACGCCAGCGCCAAGCCGCCGAGCACCATGCTGTTGATGGAACTGCCGCCGATTGAGAGAGCAATGAAAGTGGCCAGCGCGGAGAGCGGAATGGAGAAGAACACCGCCACGGTGGCTCGCATGCTTCCGAGGAAGATCAGGATCATGATGGAGGTGAGGAACAAGCCCGATCGCGCCTTCGTGCAGCAGCGTTTCGATGGCGGTTTTGACGAATTCCGACTGATCGAAGACCACCTTCGTGACCAGCTGCGCGGGCACGTCGAAGAGCTGCGTGAGCGCGTTCGCGCACGCCATCCACCACCGCGATGGTGTTGGTGTCGCCGCCCTGTTTGAGCACGGGAACGTAGACGGATCGCTGGCCATCGACGCGCACCAGGTTGGTCTGGATCTGATGAGGCGTCCTTGGCCGTGCCGATATCGCGAGATGCGGACAGGGTTCTCGCCAACCGTCTTGATGGGCAGCTGATTGATGTCGCCGATGGTGCTGAGCTGGCTGTTGGTGTAGATGTTGTAATCGAGCGGGCCGATCTGCACGTCGCCGGCGGGCAGAATCAGGTTGGAGTCGTTGACGGAGCGCACCACGATCCATCAGGCTCAGCTGGTGGGCCTCCAGCTTGAACGGGTCGGCATAGACCATGATCTGCCGGTACTTGCCGCCGAACGGCTGCGGCACGCGACGCGCCCGGCACGCTCGCAATCTGGTTGCGCACTTGAACTGCGCCAGATCGCGCAGCTGCGTTTCGTTGAGCCCTTCGCCCTTGAAGGTGACCAGGCAGACGGGCAGGCTTGAGGCGTCGAACTTCAGCACGACGGGCGGCAGGGTGCCGGGAGGAAGCCGCCGCAACTGCGCCATGGCCAGATTCGAAATGGTGGTGACGGCGGAATCGGGGTTGGTGCCGGGCTGGAAGTAAACCTTGATGACGCTGACGCCGGGGAGCGAGCGCGATTCGATATGCTCGATGCCGCTGCCCAGCGTGAAGAAGCGTTCGAAGCGGCTGGTGATATCGGTCTCGATCTGTTCCGGCGGCATGCCGGAATAGAACGTGGCGACCACCACGACCGGGATGTTGATCGAGGGGAACATGTCCACCGGCATGCGCAGCAGGCTGCTGACGCCGACCACGGCGATGATGAGGCACACGACGACGATGAAGTACGGGTTCTTAATCGCAAACCTGGACATACGGCTATTTCCCGGCTCCGGTGTTTTCGGCTACCAGCGAGGTAACTTTTGGCTTCACCTGCTCGCCAGGCTGTAATCCGGCGCGGCTGCCGATTACGACCAGGTCGCCGTCGCGCAGACCGGACTTCACTTCGATGCTGCTCGCGGTCTCCATGCCGACTGCGATGTTTCGCTGGCCGAGGCGGCCTTGCTGATCGACGACCATAACGCGGGCGGAAGCCGGGCCGTCGTCAGGACTTCTGTCGACTGCCGTGACCGGCACGGCGAGGGCAGCGTTTGCGCGCTTGAGCGTGAGATTCACCTCGGCATACATGCCAGGGATGATGAGCTGATCACTGTTGGCGACATCGACTTCAGTGTCCATGCTTCGCGTGTCGAGCGACAGCTTGTTCGCGAACCGCACAACGCGCCCGGGAAACGTTCGGTTGAGCGTAGGAACCCGGACATCCACCTGCTGTCCGACATGCACGGTGGGGGCGGCCGATTCGGGCACGGGCAAGATCAGCCGCAGCAGCGTGTTCTGTGACAGGCGGACCAACGGCATTGCCTGGGTCTGGGACGCAGTGCCGGCCTGAATCATGGAGCCGGTGTCCGCGAAGCGCCGGGTCACGGTTCCAGCAAACGGGGCGGTGACGCGCGCATAATCGAACAGGGTCTGCACTCTCGCGAGTTGGGCTTTCGAGACGCTGACCTGCTGCTGTACGGCTGCCAGGTTCGATCGCGCGCCGCTCACCTGTGCTTCGGCGGATGTGGCTTTGGCCTGCGCATCGTCCACTTCCTGCTGCGCCAGCAGGCCCGGCCGGGTAGTCATAACCTTGTTCAGCCGCTGATAGGAGACGTCGGCAATCTGATGACCCGATTCAGCGCGGGCGACTTCGTCGCGGGCCTGCGCGACCTGCGCCTGGCTCCGTTCGACTGCCGCGCGCGCGGCGTTCAGATCATCCGCCATTTCGGGGACTTCCAGGGTGGCGAGCAACTGTCCCTGCTTCACACGGTCGCCGAGGTCTACGTTGATGGATTTCACGTAGCCCGCGACTTTCGCCATGACATCGACTTCCTGGTAGGGTTTGAACTCCGCGGTGAGGACCACGTTCTGCGAGAGATCCTGAACCGCCGCTCTGGCTACAGCCACCGACGGAATCACCGGCGCTGCGACCGTCTTCTGCTGGTTTGTTCCGCAGGCGGCCATAAGCAGAGCGGCAGCCAGGGATACGAGAAGCATTTTTGTGTTCGTGAGATCCTGGATCACCTGCTTCGAGCGTAGGAAAAAACGAGCCGGAAACCTATCCCGAAGAGTGGGTATCTTTCGGAAGAACTGCCGTGATGCGCCCGTCACGGTGCAGCAGGAAGCGGGTTCCGCGCCATTCGACATGATTGCCCGCGAGGCCGGCACACCAGACGGTGAAGCCGAACAGATCGCGGACCGGTACCAGCGGGAGGGCGGCGTAATTTGTGACACCCACGGCGCGCATTGCGGCAGCGGCGGCGAGCAGGCGAACGGCTATTCCTGCGAGCGCGAGCCGGGCATCTCCGGATAAGGCCGCAACCGCACACCAGAACGTTGCCTGTGTGACCAGATAACCGAAGTACCCGGCGGGGCGGGAAACGCGGATGGTACGCGACCATCGGATCTGATGTTTCCAGACGCTGGTCCAGGAACCGGCGCCGAGGTTGGTCTCGACCACGGTATCGGCCATTGCGACGCGTCTTGCCCATGGCCGAAATACGCGCGCCGAGTTGATAGTCGTCGGCCAGATAATCGCGAATAGGCGCGAAGCCGCCGATGGCATCCAGGTCGCGCACGGCGGAACGCCATGGTGGAGCCGAGCGCGAAGCCGGTCGCTCGAAAGCAGCCGTGCGACCAGCACGCTCGGCGCGAATTCAGTTGCAATGCCCAGCGCTTCGGCTCGGGCAGCGAGCGGAGTGCCCGCGCCCGCGATACAGGCAGGTGACCAGGCCGACGCTGTTCATCCGCCAGCAGGCCGATGACGCGCGCGAGATAGTCCGGCTCGACGAAGATGTCGCCATCGTTCACCAGCAGATGTCATGTCGTGCTTCGCCTGCGCGCGAGAATTTCGAGCGACCCCACTTTGCCGTTCGGAGCGTCGTTCGCTGGTCGCGACCATCGCGGATTTCGCAGGCTCGGGAATTCGCGTTGCAGACGCTCGATATCGGGCAACGCCGGGTCGCCGGGTCCGCGACGCCGAAGAGAATTTCGAAGTCCGGATATTGCTGCAGGGCGTGCGAGCGGATCGCCCGTAAAACTGCGGATCGCGGCCGCGGACCGGCTTCAGGATCGAAACGGGCGGACGGTAATCGGGCACTGAACGCCGCCGGGTGAAGCGCAGCGCGCCCGCGATGGCGAGCAGGTTATAGGCGATTCCGCAACAGACCAGAACCGCGGCGATCACTGCGAGATGAAGACCACGCCGATGGCGATCAGCCCGGCGCCGGTCCAGCGCCGCCAGTCCACAGCTTCTTTCAGCAGCCAGCGGGCCAGCAGCATTTCAGGGATGAAGCATGCAGCCGACATTGGCACCGCGAAACTCATGGGCGCGATCGCAACCAGCTTCATGAACGTGAAGAACGAGACGGCCATGGCGCAGGTGGAGATGATGACGTAGCGGTTGGTAACAGCCGAAGCGCCGCGATCGCCCATGCGGATCATCGGCTTGCCTGCTGCCGCATTCCGAGCGAACGAAAGACGTCGCCAACGGTGGTGGCGCAGATGAGCATCGCAACCAGAAACCACTTCATGCAGTGCTCCGATGACGGGTGGTGTGCGTCCCACCAGCGTTACGCCGATGGTGATCAGCACGATGCCGGTCCAGCGCATCGGCGAGATGTGTTCGCCGAGAAAGAAGCGTCCGGCAAATGCAGTCACCACATAACCGATGGCGGTCACCGGCATGACGTAGCTCAGATCCGCCCAGCTCAGCAGCGCCATGTGGCTCAGAGTCCAGACAATCAGCAGCGCCACGCCGAGCGCGACCAGCGGATGGAAAGAGCGCCGAATCAGGGCCAGCGGCGTATTGCCCGGATCGCCCAGTTGCTGCATGCCGCGCGTGAGAAACGAATTCCCGGCAACGTTGCTGAGCACCGTGATAGCGGTGAAGAGCCGGGTTTTCGGACGTGACGTCTTCAGTCGCCGGCATTCGCGGACACGGCAGTTGGATGCTGCTGCCGCTGCTCCGAGATGAATTTCTTGCGGCGCTTGCGCAACGCCATGTACTCGCGCGCTTCCTTGGTGAGGCGCTTGCGGTCGTGCGAGTTGAAGATCACTTTGCGCACCATGCGCCAGATCACGCGCGGACGGAAATAGTATTCGCTGTAGAAGCGCTCCACCCAATCCATCAGCTCGCCTTCGTTCAGGTTTTCGTAGACGACCTTGGGAAGCTGATTGCCGCGGTCGTCCACGATGTTGCCGATGCGTGAGCAGGTCGTTCTTCTTCGGCGTAAGTCGTAGAACTCGGTGCCGGGATAGGGATGCGCGATCGACACCTGAATGGTTTCGTTGTCGAGCTTCTTCGCGAAATCGATGGTCTTGCGGATGCTTTCGCGGGTTTCGCCCGGCAGCCCCACAATGAAGTCGCCGTGAATCACCAGTCCGAGCTTCTTGCAGTTGGCCGTGAAGCGCTCCGCCATATCGATGGTCGCGCCCTTCTTGATGTTCTTAAGAATCTGCGGATCGCCCGATTCATACCCGACGATCAGCAGCCGGCACCCGGCGTCTTTCATCGCCTTCAGGGTGTCGTAATCGGTGGTCACGCGCGACGTGCAGGACCATGTGAAATTCAGTTTCTTCAGCTTGCGAGCAGAGTTCGATGGTGCGTTCCTTGCGGTAGTTGAACGTATCGTCATCGAAGAAGATTTCCTTCACTTCGGGGAACGCCTTCAGCGCGTATTCGACTTCGTTGTAGATGTCGTCGCTCGAACGCAGGCGCCAGCGGTGCCCGGAGTGCGTCTGCGGCCACAGGCAGAAGGTACACATCGCAGGGCAGCCGCGCGAAGTGTACATCGAGAGAAACGGGTTCAGCAGGAACGGAACGTTGTAGCGCGTGACATCGAGATCGCGCTTGTAAATCTTCGAGACCCACGGCAGGGCGTCCAGATTTTCGATCGACGGCGCTTCGGGATTATTGATGACCTTGCCGTCTTTGCGATAGCTTGCGCCGGCAATCTCTTCGATGCGGCTTGCCGTTGGCGTACTCGACGATCTGATAATCGAATTCCCGGCGGATGATGAAGTCGATCGCGTTGCTCGCGTTGAGCGACTTCTCCGGCTCCACGGTGACGGGCGGGCCGACGAAGCAGACCTTCATCGCCGGATTCGACGCCTTCATCATCGCGGCGATCTGGCAATCGACATCGAACCCAGGCGTGGAGGTGAACAGCACCAGCAGGTCGAAATCCTTCGCCATTTCGACCGTCTGCTCGATGGAGATCTTGTGCGGCGGCGCGTCGACCACTTTGCTGTCGGGCAGCATGCCGGCGGGATAGCAAAGCCAAACCGGATACCAGTACGACTCGATCTCGCGAGAAGCAGGCCAGCGGGAACTCGCACCTCCGTCGAAGCCCTCGAAAGAAGGTGGATTCAGAAACAGCGTTTTCATTCTTAAAGTACCATTGTAGGGCAAAGTGATAGTTTCAAGCGGAACTGCTTCGAAGACGGCGCTAGTGGTGCTCGCAGCGGGAAGTTCGACGCGGATGGGGGCTCCCAAGCAACTGCTCGATTGGCGAGGCAAACCGTTGATACGTCATGCGGTTGAGACCGGTTTGGCTTCGTTTTGTAATCCGGTAATTGTAGTGGTTGGGTCACAGGCTGAAATCGTCTCTGCGGCACTTAGCGGTTTGAATGTCCATATTGTTGAAAACTCTGACTGGGAGCAGGGGATGGGTTCGTCTATTCGGGCCGGCGTCTCCGCTGCGGAGGCACACGGCGCGGACGGACTCATCCTTACTCTGGCCGATCAGCCGTTCATTTCGACCGCAATCCTCAATAGCCTAGTGGATGCGGGAAAGCCGCTGGTGGCTTCCGAATATTCCGGAACAGTGGGCGTTCCAGTATATTTTGCGCGGCAGTATTTCCCCGAACTGCTGGAATTGCAGCCATCGCAGGGGTGCAAGGGTCTGATTTTGTCTCACGCTGACGCGCTGCGCATCCCCTGTCCGGAAGCTGAGTTCGACATCGATACTCCCGGCGATTACGAGACGATCAGATCAGCTTATCCGGAGTAATCGGCAGTTCGCGGATGCGTTTGCCCGTCGCGTGATAGACGGCGTTGGCGATCGCGGCAGCCGCGCCCGTGATGCCGATCTCGCCGACTCCCTTCACCCCGACCGGGTTCACATGGGGATCATGCTCATCGATCATGATCACGTCGATCCGCGGGGCATCCATGTTGACGGGCACGTGGTATTCAGCCAGGTTCGCGTTGACTATGCGCCCGCGCACCGGGTCGACCTTCGTTTCTTCCATGAGGGCCATTCCGATGCCCCAGATCATGCCGCCCATCAATTGGCTGCGGGCGGTTTTGGCGTTCAGGATTTTACCCGCAGCGAAGGCGCCGAAAGCGCTGCTAAAGCTTTTTCGAGAACCACATTGAAGGCTTCTGTTGTGTATTTCACGTGCACGAGTTCGGCCGCGTGCGTTGCGTGTTCGAGCGTGTCCGCGACAATGACCCCGATGGGCTGATTGCTGTAGAGCACCTTGTCGTGCAGCAGGTTACGAGGGAACCCAATTTGTAACATTCGGGCAGGAAATCGATAAGACGATGTAAAATAAAGGAGCTACGCAGCTTTTCGAACTTATGTCTTTCGTACTGCCGCCGCCCGCTCTGCTGGCCGCATCCTCGTTCGGCCATTTTTCGCAGGGGATGTTCGACGATACGTTTGCGGGCATCCACCAGCTGGCGTGGTTCGACTGGGCGCTGCTGATTCCGTATTTCGGAATCCTGGCGATCCTTTCGGTCTACGGGCTGCATCGCTTCGAAACGATCCACACCTATTTCAAGCACCGCAAGAAGGCCACCGGCGAACCGCCGGTGCGCTTCGAACAACTCCCGCAGGTCACCATTCAGCTGCCGCTTTATAACGAGCGCTATGTGCTGGAGCGGCTGATCGATGAAGTGGTCAAGATGGAGTATCCGCGCGAACTGCTGCAGATTCAGGTGCTGGACGATTCGACCGACGACACGCATCGCATTTGCCGAAGCGCTTTGCGAACGCTATAAGAATATCGGGCATCCGATCGAATATCTGCACCGCACCAATCGCGAGGGCTTTAAAGCCGGCGCGCTGCAGGAAGGTCTGAAGATCCGCCACCGGCGAGTTCGTGGCTGTTTTCGACGCCGATTTCATCCCGCCGCCGGACTTTCTGACGCGCACCATCCATCACTTCGCCGACCCGAAAGTCGGCGTGGTGCAGACCCGCTGGAGCTATCTGAACCGCGATTTCAATTTCCTGACCGAAGTGGAAGCGATCCTGCTCGACGGGCACTTCATCCTGGAGCACGGCGCGCGTTCGCGGGCCGGATATTTCTTCAATTTCAACGGCACGGCGGGCATTCTGCGCCGCAGCGATGATCGACGACGCCGGCGGCTGGCAGCACGACACGCTGACCGAAGATTCCGATCTCAGCTACCGGGCGCAGCTGAAGGGCTGGAAGTTCGTCTATCTGCCCGGGCTCGAATGCCCTTCCGAACTGCCGGTCGAGATGCACGGCTTCCAGGTGCAGCAGTTCCGCTGGGCCAAGGGCCTCACGCAGTGCGCGAAGAAACTGCTGCCCGGCATCTGCGAAGGCCGACATCCCGTTCCGCGTGAAGGCCGAAGCGTTCATGCACCTCACGCCGAACATTTCCTATCCGCTGATGATGGTGGTTTCGGCGCTGATGCTGCCGGTGATGATCGTGCGTTTCTACATGGGCGTGTGGGAGATGGTGCTGCTCGATTTCCCGCTGATTGTGGCGTCGTTCTGGTCGCTCTCGGCGTTCTATGTGATCGCGCAGCGGGAACTGCATCCGAAGAACTGGAAGCGTTCGATTCTGCTGCTGCCGATGCTGATGGCGGTCGGCGTGGGGCTGACGCTGATCAACACGCGGGCCGTGCTGGAAGCGCTGTTCGGCGTGAAGAGCGGTTTTGTGCGCACTCCGAAGTATGCCATCGAAGGCACCGCAGCAAAAGCGCATGGCCGTGAAGAAGTACAAGCGCCGCAGCGGCTGGCTGCCTTATTTCGAACTGGCCTGCGGCACGCTATTTCCTCTACATGTGCTGGTTTGCGATCTCGACCTACAACTATCCCCACGCTGCCGTTCCTGCGCTGTTCGTCGGCGGATATTACTGGGCCGGTTTCGGCACGCTCTATCAGGAATATCAGGACCGCCTCCGCTACAACCGCCAGCACCGCCTGGAATTCGAAACGGCCCGCTAGACCTTGGAACAATCAGTCATCGCCCCGAAATGGTCCGCGAAGCGGCGGACCGCATCAGCCCGCTTGCGCGCCGCACGCCGGTGATGACTTCGCGCAGCGTGGATGAACGCGCCGGTCTGCGCGGTCTTCTTCAAATGCGAGAACCTGCAGCGCGGCGGCGCTTTCAAGATCCGCGGCGCCTCCAATCTGGTCCTGTCCACTTCCGCCGCGAAGATCTGAAGCGCGGCGTGGTGGCGTTCTCCTCGGGCAATCACGCGCAGGCGACCGCCATTGCGGCGAAACATGTGGGCGCGCCGGCCACCATCGTGATGCCGGAAGACGCGCCCCGCTCGAAGATGGAAGCGACGCGCGATGCTGGGCGCCCGCATCGTCACCTACAACCGCTTTCACGACGACCGCGAGGCCATTGCAGCTGGCGTTCTGGCCGAAACCGGCGGCACGCTGGTGCCGCCCTTCGATCATCCGCATGATCATGGCGGGGCAGGGCACCGCCGCGCTGGAATTGCTCGAAGAAGCGCCGCGATCTGGATGCGCTGGTGGTCTGCGTCGGCGGCGGCGGACTGCTGGCCGGCTGCGCCACCATCGCGAAAGTCACTGCAGCCCGGACATCCGGATCTTCGGCGTGGAACCGGAACTGGCGAACGACACGTTCTCAGTCCTTCGCGCGCGGTGAACGCGTCACCATTCCGCCGCCCGATACGATTGCCGACGGGCTGCGCTCGCCGTCGCCCGGCAAGCTGACGTTTCCCATGATGCAGCAAGCACGTCGAGAAGCATTCTGCTGGTGACCGAAGATGAGATCCGCGCCGCCGATGCGGTTTCTGCTGGAGCGGATGAAGATCGTGGTCGAGCCGAGCGGCGCGGTGGCGCTGGCCGCTGTGCTGTTCGGAAAGCTGCCGGCCGGACATCCGAAGCGCGGGCGTTGTGCATTTCAGGCGGCAACGTGGATGTGGATTTTCTGAAGACGCTCTGATACGCGTTCAGGCCTTGCGCCTTCGGATGCGCACTTGTCATAGACGCGCATCAGATCCGTCAGCGATACCTGCGTGTACTTCTGCGTGGTGGAAAGCCGCGCATGTCCCAGCAGTTCCTGAATCGATCGCAGGTCCGCGCCGTCGCTCAGCAGGTGCGTCGCGAAAGCATGCCGCAGCGTATGCGGATGGATGGAAGAATCGCCCACCACATACGTCGCGTAAAACTTCACGATGTTCCGCGCGCCGCGGTCTGTGAGCCGCCGTCCGCGATGATTCAGGAACAAGCGCGGTCCCGGCGATGGCGTCGCCCGACTGCAGATACGCTTCCGAGCGCCGCCGCCGCCTTCGTCCATACGGCACCTGCCGCTCCTTCCGCCCCTTGCCCCGCACGCGCACCCAGCGCTCGGTCGCGATCGAAATCTTCCAGATTCAGCCCCACCGCCTCGCTGATCCGCAGCCCGCAGCCGTAAAGCATTTCGAGCAGCAGCCGGTCGCGCGTTCGGGTACGGCCGCTCCAGATCCCGGCGGCAGTTCCGCATCCACCAGAGCATTCGTCACTTCGGTGTTCGGCACCTCCGGCAGCGTCTTCGGCATCTTCGGCAGCCGCAGCAGCCGCGCCGGATCTGGCTCGATCCGGTGTTCCCGCGAAAGGAACCGGAAGAACGCGCGCAGCGACGCCAGTTTGCGGCGGATGGTGGCGGGCTTCTGCTTCGCGGTCGTAAAGATGCGCCAGCCATTCGCGCAGCGCGAGCAGATCGAAGCTCGCCGAGCGTGCGGCGGCTGCGTACCGGGCGGCGAGAAGTATGCGGTGAACTCCCGCAGGTCCGCTCCATAGTTGCGCAGCGTATGCGGCGAATCGTTGCGGCGGCGCAGTTCGCCCAGAAAGTCCTCGATGGCGCGTCGCGAGTTCAGACATGCACGGCCATGTAGCTCGTCCAGCTTTTCCGAGCGCCACGCCGGCACACCTCCGTCTGGCGTTCGCGCCGGTCTTTCGAGTGGCGGGTCGAGCGGCGGAAACAGATCGAAGGCGATGTTCGCCGGCTGATACTGCCTCGGATCGGCGTGCGAAATGTAGTGGCACAGCGAGCCGATCGCCGTCTCGCGCGGGAAAGGCGCGGGGGTCTCGCCGCTGCAGCTGGCCAGCCGCGGCAAGTCCCGCCACCAGGCCGGTGGCGATCGATTCCACGTATCCTTCCACGCCCGAGATCTGCCCGGCGAAGAAAATGTCCGGGTGCGTGCGCAGCTGCAGCGTCTCGTTCAGCAGCGCCGGGCGCATTGATGTAAGTGTTGCGGTGGATCTGCCCGTAGCGCAGAAACTCCGCCTTCTCCAGACCCGGGAATCAGCCGCATAATCCGCTTCTGTTCGCCGAACTTCAGATGGTTCTGGAAACCCACCAGGTTGTAGCTGTCGGCGCGCAGATTCTCCTGCCGCAACTGCACCGCGGCATAAGGCCGCCGTCCGGTGCGCGGATCGGTCAGGCCCATCGGCTTCATCGGACCGAACCGCAGCGTATCGCGGCCTCGCCGCGCGATCTCTTCAATCGGCAGGCACGCTTCGAAATAGGGCACGTCGTTCGGTACATGCGAGATCCACCGCCTGCGCCGCCATCAGCTCATCGATGAAACGCTCGTACTCCGGCTTTGTTGAACGGGCAATTCAGATAATCGCCGGTGCCGTCGAGCGATTTGTCGTAGCGCGATGCCGCGAAACGCGACGGCACGGTCGATCGTGTGGGCATCCACGATCGGGCTGATGCTGTCGTAGAAAAACAAGCGGTCGGAGCCGGTGAACGTGCGCAGATCTGCGCGCCAGCGCGTCGCTGGTCAGCGGCCCGGTGGCGATGATCGTGGGCTGCGCCGGATCGATCTCGGTGACCTCTTCGCGGCGGATCTCAATGCGCGGATGCGCTTCGATGGCGTGCGTGACCTCTTCGGCGAAGACCACGCGATCCACCGTCAGCGCCTGCCCGCCGGGCACCCGCGCCTTCTCCGCCGCCCGCAGCAGCAGCGAATCGAGCCGGCGCAGTTCCTCTTTCAGCAGCCAGGAAGCCGAAGGATGCTGATCGCTCTTGAGCGAATTGCTGCAAACCAGTTCCGCCAGGCGGTCGGTCTGGTGCGCATCGGTCGTGTTGCACCGGCCGCATTTCATAGAGCGCGACGCGAAAGCCGCGCTCCGCCAGTTGCCAGGCCGCTTCGGTTCCGGCCAGACCGCCGCCAATGATCGTGATATCGGGCTGCAAATCCTATTTTAGTTTTGGACCGCGCGCGCTGTTGACCAGCTTGTAGACATCGCGTTTCGAAAGGCCCCGCTGGCGCGCCACCGTCTTGATCGCATCCATGCGCTCAATGCCTGCGGCGGTGAGCAAGCTCAATGGCTTCCGACACGGGGGTATCGTCCGGTTCGGGCTCCGTCGATTTGGAGATCAGAATCACGAATTCGCCTCGGACGCTGTCGCGCGCCGAGAGCGTGGCAAGTACCTCACCGGCCGTTCCGCGCAGAACCTCTTCATACAGCTTCGTCAGTTCGCGTGCGACCGCGATCTGCCGGTGGCCCAGAACGCGCGCGATATCCCCCAGCGATTCCAGGATGCGGTGCGGCGCTTCATAAAAGACCAGCGTGGCTGGTTCATCGGCCAGGCTTTCAAGCAGCCGCGTGCGCTGGCCCTGCTTCGCGGGAAGGAAGCCGCCGAAGTGAAACTGATCGCTTGGGAGGCCGGAAATCACCAGCGCGGCCAGCAGCGCCGAAGGCGCCGGGCAGGGCTTCCACCCTGATGCGCGCCTCCACGGCGCCGCGCACGATCCGGAAGCCGGGATCGGACAGCAGCGGCGTTCCGGCGTCCGACACCAGCGCTCCTGTTTCGCCCGCTTGCAGCCGCGCGAACAGCTCTATCGCGCGTTCTGCTTCATTGTGTTCGTGGTAGCTGATGGTGCGGGTGGAAATTCCGTAATGCTGCAGCAGATGCCGGTGGTTCGGGTATCTTCGCAGGCAATCCAGTCGACCTCTTTCAGAATGCGAACCGCGCGATAAGTGATGTCTTCGAGATTGCCGATGGGCGTGGAGACCACGTACAGCCGGCCCGGCATATACCCCGAGTATAGAGTTCAGCCGCGACACTCAGGCCCTGTGATCACGCAGACCTGCGACCCCGGCCGATCCGATCAGCATCAGCGCCGCGGCCGCGGAAAATGCCGCAACCGGCGATACCGCGGTCCAGAGTGTCCCCACCATGGCGCTGGCAATCAGATCACCGGCCCCGTTTACCGCGCCGAGAGTTCCGTAGACGGTGCCTCGCGATTCAGGACTCGTGATCTCAGGCGGGATGGCTCCTTCGAGCGTGTCCTGGGCTGCGGCAAAGATTCCGGAGATAACGAACACAATTGCGAGGATCGGGAATGTGGCCGCGCCCCGGGTGAAAAGGAATGCAGTGCCTCCTGCCGCGAGTGCGGCGCAGAGGTATCCGGCAGCGAGCAGCGGCGGTTTGGAGACGGTATCGGAGAGTCGGCCGATGGGGAAAGCCGCGCCCGCATAAACGATGTTGCGGATCACGTAAAGCACTGCGGCGAGTTGCGCCGCTTTTACCGGACCGTGCGCCGAACGAAGCAGCGTTGCTGCCGCCAGGGTCAACAGGGTCGGAGAAAAATCGCCGCTCCCGAACACTCCGACGGCATACAGGAACCGGCGGAACTTCGGCGGCAACTGCCGGATCGACGCGATCAGATTCACCCCCGGCTTCGGCTGCCGTTTGGTTTCCCGCACCAGCAGAGCGAACAGAATGGGAGCCGCCAGACCGGGGATCAGCGAGAGCAGGAAGATAGTCCGAAAAGGGGCGTCGGGTATCCGGTTCGGCAGCAGCGCAAGCAAAGCGATCCCTGCAAGCGGGCCGATGATAGCGCCCAGCGTATCGCCTGCACGGTGGAACCCGAAGACCCGGCCGCGAACCTCCGGATCAACCGATTCCGAGAGCATCGCGTCACGCAGCGAGCCCCGGATGCCCTTCCCGAACCAGCTGATCAGCCGCCCGATCAGCAGCGGAATCCAACTGCCCGCAATTGAAAATACCGAGAGCCCCGTTCCTGTAAATAAATAACCGAGCACGATCAGCCATTTACGCTTGCCGATCCGGTCGGAGTACCATCCGGCAAAGAGCTTGAGGAAACTGGAAAACGCGTCTGAGGCGCCTTCGATCCATCCCAAGGCCGCAGCAGCCACATGAATGATCGGCAAAAATCCTGGTAAGACCGCCAATACCATCTCGTAACAGGCATCGGACAGCAGACTCGTCAAGGTCATTCCCCAGACGTTTCGGTTCAACCAGCGGGGCATCGGTCCATCGTTGCACGGGAACTCGGATGCTTTCGGTCCGATATCTTTGATACAATCGAGTTGCAACTGAGTTGCTGCTATGTTCCCGACATTCGTCATCACTTTGCGTGAAGGGGTGGAGGCCGCGCTGGTGATTGCCATTGCCGTTTCATGGCTGAAGAAAACCGGCCGCGCCGAGTTCCTCCCCACCGTCTACTATGCGCTCGTAACTGCTGTAGTTGCTTGCTTTGTTGCCGCCTGGGGGTTTACAAAAATCCATCTCGGAGCCGACGCGTACGAGGGCTATACGCTGCTCGTCAGCGCCGCATTCGTCTTCAGTATGGTCGTTTGGATGAATCGTCATGGCAAGAAGCTGAAAAGCGAAATTGAAAGTCGTTTGCAAGTAGGGCGTTGGGGCGTTTTCCTGTTTGTCTTCCTGATGATCTTCCGGGAAGGCGTAGAAACAGTGCTGCTTCTTGCCGCAGTCAGGCTGGATACTTCGGGCATTCTGGAGTGGATCGGCGCCGCGCTGGGCATCGGCCTCGCGGTTCTGTTCGGCGTCAGCTTTGTGCGCGGAACCATTCGGGTCAATCTGCGGCAATTCTTCCAGATGACGACAGTGATTCTGATGGTTGTAGTCGTGCAACTGACGATTACCGGGCTGCATGAGCTGTCCGAAAGCGGCGTGCTCCCGAGCGGACCCGCCGAAATGCGCTACATCGGCCCGGTCGTCAAAAACGAAGTGTTTTTTCTGATCACGATCCTGGCAATGGCCGCCGCGATGATGTTGCTCGAATGGAGTAAACGTCGCGCCCCTAAGACCGACGGGCTCGACGGCGCCGCGCTCAGAAAGGCTCGCTGGACGGCTCGGCGGGAGAAGACCTGGATGATCGTGTCCTCAACCGCATCCTGTCTCTTCATCCTGCTGATCACTGCCGAATTTATTTACGCGCGACAGGCTACGGCTCTTTCCGCGCCGACCGTGGTCGGGTTCGAGAACGGCGCCGTCCGCATCGCGGTGCCGGGTGTCAGCGACGGCCTTTTGCACCGTTTTGAAGTGGATGACCAGGGCGTTCACGTCCGCTTCATCGTCATCCAGAAGCCGGACCACACGCTGGCCGTTGCGTTCGATGCCTGCCAGATCTGCGGCACGCAGGGCTACACGCAGAAGGGACCCGAGGTGATCTGCGGCAACTGCGCTTCCGATATTGTGATTGCGACCATCGGTACGCCGGGCGGCTGCAATCCGATTCCGCTCAAATCGCGGGTGGAAAACGCCACCCTGATCATCGACGAGTCGGATCTCGAGCACGGCGTGACAGTGTTCCGAAAAGGTTGATGGCCAGTGCTGATTCGCTTCGTCAAAGACTCGATCGGGCGCGCGCCGCGCAGGAAGGCGTTGATCGTCGCGGCTGTAGCGCTTGGATCGGCCGTTGCCACCTCAATGCTGGGCGTCATGCTCTCGATCGGTGACAAGGTCAATCGCGAACTGCGCGCTGTGGGCGCGAATATCGTGGTTACTGCGCGTGCGGCTTCTGTAGCCGGTGGCGTGGGAGGCATCCAGACCGCCGCCACGGGCGGCCAAAACTACATCGCCGAATCTGACGTTCCGAAGATCAAAGCAATTTTCTGGGGCAACAATATCACCGGATTCTCGCCCACGCTTTCGGCTCAGGACGGACCGTATGCGCTGCTCGGTGTCTGGTTCAACCACCCCTATCGCACGCCCGCCGGGGAGATTCAGACGACCGGGATCGGCACCGTGAACCCGGTTTGGAACGTGATGGGCGGCTGGGCGAATGACCGGGCCGATGAATGCATGATCGGGGAAGGAATCGCGCGGCGGGCCAACTGGAAGCTGGGTGACCGGGCCCAGATACTCGGTTCAGCGTTCAGGATTACCGGCATCATCTCCTCGGGCGATGTCGCCGATGACCGCATCCTGCTGCCGCTTGCCCGCCTGCAGGAATTGACCGGACGTCCGGGCGTGGTGGACCGCATCGATGTCGCGGCATTGACCAAGCCCGAGGACGATTTTGCCCGCCGCGATCCAAACACCCTCACGTCAGCCGAACTCGAGCGCTGGAACTGCACCAACTACGTTGTCTCGATCGCGCGTGAGATCGAGCAGGCCATTCCCGGGACTCAGGCCCGCCCCGTGCGCCGCGTGGCCGATTCCGAGGGCAAAATCCTGAACAGGGTCGGCGGACTGATGGGACTGATTACGCTTGCCGCGCTTCTTTCGGCGGGCCTGACGGTCTGGAGCCTGACCGCGACCACCATGATGGAACGGCGCGGCGAAGTGGCTATCATGCAGGCGATCGGAGGCGCGCGCTGGCTGGTTGGTTTGCTGCTCGGCGCTGAGATTGCGCTTATAGGGGCTGCGGGCGGGGTGATCGGGGCACTGGCGGGCGTATGGCTGTCTAAATTCGTGGGCGCTTCGGTGTTCGGTGACGCGGTCCAGATCTCGCCGGTCCTGCCGGGCGTGATCGTTTTGGCAGCGGTGGCGGTCTCGCTTGCGGGAGCGGCGCAGCCTCTGCAGGCGAGCGCTGCGGCTCGAACCGGCGACCATCCTGCGCGAGGGCATCTGATGTTTATCCGGTTTATCGCTCGCGCGCTTCGTCACCGGAAACAGCGCCTCATTCTCGCATTTACGGCGCTTGCCGTGGCCGCAACTCTTGCCACGGTGCTGTTCTCAATCTATGCAACGGTGGCTGAGCGTATCAGAGCGGAATTTTCGAGTTATGGCGCGAATATTGTCGCGGTGAGCGCAGCCGGAAGCACAGTGCCGTTGGGCATCGTCTCGGCGGCAGAGAAACTGGGCGCAAACGCGGCTCCTTTTCTGATTACCTCAGGGCGCATTGGCCGCGAGACCGTTGCGGTTGCGGGCTTTGTGCCCGCGCAAACAGCGTCCATGACGTCGTATTGGCACGTACAGGGCACGCGGGACATCGGTGCCGGACAGTGCCTCGCGGGAGAGCTGATTGCCTCGGATCTGAGGATGAAAATCGGCTCGCGGGTTTCGCTGGAACGCGCGCCTTGTCTGCTGCGCGGAATCGTTTCGACTGGCGGTGCGGAAGATCGCGAGATCCTGGTTCCATTCGAAGTTGCCTCGAAACTGGCGGGCGTCAGCGGCGTAGCAAGCGTAATTGAAATCCGCGCACCGGGAGCCGAGGTGGAACAGATCCGTTCCTCGCTGGCAACGTCTTTTCCGGCAGCCGATGTTCGCACCGTCAGGTCTGTCACCGGCACGGAATCGAACGTCGTGATGAAGATCCGCGCGACGCTGTTTTTGCTGACGCTGCTCATCCTGACCATCACCACGCTTTGCGTCAGCAGCAACTTCACCGAGATGGTGATTGAGCGGTCGAAAGAGATCGGAATCCTGAAGGCGCTGGGAGCCGCGGAGCGACGGATCGCGGCGTTTTTCGTGTCGGAATCGGCCGCGCTTGCGCTGATTGCGGCCATCGCCGGCTACATCGTCGGGAACCTTGCGGCCGCGGCTATCGGGGTCCAGATATTTCGGCGGCAGCTTCCACATAGATCCTGGCTGGGGCGTGTTTCTGACGGTAACGGCGGTTATGCTGTCTGTGGCGGCAATCGCGACCGCAATCGCGGCATCGCGCATCTGGGCCATTCAGCCCGCCATCATCCTGAGAGGCGAGTGAGGCAAGTGGGATCCTTTATCGAACTGATTGACGTGAAGAAGGTCTACGGTCAGGGTTCGCGCGCGGTAAATGCGATTGACGGCATCAGCTTCGAGGCGCATAAGGGCGAATGGATCGCGATCATGGGACCTTCGGGTTCGGGCAAGACCACGCTTGCTCAACCTCATCGGCTGCCTCGATCAGGCCAGCAGCGGCGCGCTGCTGATCGACGGTACCGATACGTCGAAGCTTCGCCGCGCGGAACTCTCGCGTTTCCGCAGTGAGACGGTCGGTTTCATCTTCCAGCAGTTCCATCTGGTCCCGCATCTGAACGCGCTCGAAAACGTGATGCTCGCGCAATACTTCCACAGCATGACCGATGAAGCCGAGGCTTTACGCGCGCTCAAAGCAGGTAGGCATGGAAGCGCGCGCAACCCATCTGCCTTCTCAGCTTTCGGGCGGAGAGCAGCAGCGCGTCGCGATTGCCCGCGCTCTTGTGAACGATCCGAAGATTATTCTTGCCGATGAACCCACCGGCAATCTGGACGCGGAAAACCAGCGCATCGTGTTCAGAATCCTGAGCGATTTGCACGCGCAGGGGCGCACCATCGTGATGGTTACGCACGACGAGAATGCGGGTAAGCTTGCCGATCGCCGCCTGAACCTTGACCACGGCCGAATCAAGCAGACGCTTGTGTTTTCAGCCGAAGAAAATCAGGATTTCGATGAAGTACTCGAGCATCTGTGGGGACGCGGCGAATCGTCCGGGCATATCGAATCCCACGAGTTCACCGCTGTGCAGTGGAAGAAGCTGATTGCAACCATGGCGCAGATCGGGCTCGTTACCGAAGCGGGCGAGTTTACTCCAAAGGGCGAGGCGCGGGCCCGCGATGTCATCCGCCGCCACCGTCTCGCCGAACGGCTTTTCATGGACGTGCTCTCCATTCAGGACGAGCAGGAAATTGAATCGAGCGCCTGCAAGTTCGAGCACATTCTCAGTCCGGAAGTGACAGATCGTATGTGTACTCTGCTCGGTCATCCGACGGCGTGTCCACACGGCAGCCCGATCCCGACAGGCGAGTGCTGCGTCGAAAAACGCGTCCTGAATACGGATGAGGCCGGCAGCATCCTTAGCAGCCTCAGCCGCATCTGATAGGCTCAAAAATTAAACCCACATGCAAAACGTTGTGATTATAGGGTCCGGTTGCGCCGGCAATACGGCGGCCGTTTACGCGGCGCGCGCCGGGCTGAAACCATTGGTTGTCAAAGGGCGGGAAGCGGGCGGCCAGCTTTCGCTCACCACCGAAGTCGAAAACTTTCCCGGCTTTCCCGAAGGAATCAACGGACCCGACCTTGTCGAGAACATGAAGAAGCAGGCCGAGCGTTTCGGCGCCATGTACAAGGACGGCGAACTGATTGAGGCGGATCTTTCGAAGCGTCCCTTTCGCCTGAACGTGGAAGGCGACTGGATCGAGACCCGCACCCTGATCGTGGCATCCGGAGCCAAGGCCCGCTGGCTCGACCTGCCTTCCGAACAGAGGCTCATCGGGCACGGCGTCAGTTCCTGCGCCACGTGCGATGGCTTCTTCTATCGCGGCAAGGAAATCATGGTGGTGGGCGGCGGCGATTCGGCCATGGAAGAAGCGAATTTCCTGACCCGCTTCGGCCGCTCGCGTCGCGCTGGTGCATCGCCGCGATTCGTTCCGCTCGTCGAAGATCATGCTCGACCGCGCACGCGCCAATCCGAAAATCGAGTTCATCATGAATACCGCCGTTGAAGAGGTGTTCGACGTTCATCAGAACATCGTCACGGGCGTGCGGCTGGTAAATCTGGTGACCGGAGAAAAGACGGACCGGGCAGTGGACGGCCTGTTCATCGCCATCGGCCATGTCCCGAATACGCAGGTGTTCGAGGGTCAGCTCGACCTCGATCCGGACGGCTATCTGCTCTCCCATGGCGGCGCGCGAACCAACATTCCAGGCGTTTTCCACGCCGGAGACGTGCAGGATCGAATTTACCGGCAGGCCATTACTGCTTCCGGAGCAGGTTGCATGGCGGCCATCGAAGCCGAGCGCTTACTTGAAGCGGAAGGACACTAAAACATGATCGAAAGACTGACGCCTCCGGGCATCGCGACACCTCGCGGGCCTTATTCCCCGGCAGTTCGCGCGGGCGATTTTATCTACGTTTCGGGGCAGGTTCCGGTCGATCCCGCGACCGACAAGATCTCGAACGGCGATATCCAGCATGAGACCCGGCTGGTCCTGAATAACATCAAGCGGATTCTCGAAGGCGCCGGCGCGACCCTGGCAGACGTGGTCCGCGTCGGTGTTTTCATGGCCGATGGCGCCGATTTTGCGAAGATGAACGAGGTTTATGCCGAGTACTTCGGCGACCAGAAGCCCGCCCGCACCACCATCGTTTGCAAATTCGCGGCGGACATCAAAGTCGAGATCGACTGCGTGGCGTACAGCCAGAAGCGCTGAATGCGTGAGAGATAAATTTCAGAGATAGATCGGCTCGAGCTTGTTCACAATGTACGCGCCGCTTCGCTCATAGCTGACCCGCGGCCCCTTTCGCGCTGTGTCCAAATCCACGCAGATCCAGCCCCTATAGCCGATGGCTTTGAGAACGCGGTGGCAGGCTGGAAAATCGATATTGCCGTCGCCGAGATCGTAGATGTCGTCGATGAACTTGGCCGATCCGCCGAGCTTCGCATCTTTGTAGTCCATCATCATCAGCCTTGAGCTGTGGTTTTTCAGATTGGCGGCCGGGTCGCAACCGGCCAGATACAGATGCGCCGTATCGGGCGAGAACCAGAACAGTTTCGGATCTGTTTTAGCCATGCAGCGGTCCACCTCCTCCTGCGTCTGAACCATCTGCCCCATGTGGTTGTGCAGCCCGGCGCGAAACCCCATCCCGCCCGCGATTTCGCCGATCTGGTTGAACGTCTGGCACATCACTTCGAATGACGCATCGGTGAGATTGGTTCGGTTGGGAGAGAAGACGACCAACAGTTTGGCGTCGAAATTTCTCAGGAAGGTCATGGCGGTACGTGCAGCCTTGAAGACCGTGTCGCGCTGTGCCGCATCGTGAGTTGCGCCGTTGAATGAAATCGTGATCACGTTGAGCCCGCGCTTATCCACCTCTTTACGCAGTTGTTCGGTCGTAATGTCGTACGTCTTCAGAATTTGAGGGAACTGCGTGACGCGCACCCCGATGAATCCCGTATCTTTCATGACGTCGAGGATGTCGGTGAAAGGGACGTGCGGAAAGTAGTTCCAGAGATTCGAGCCGAGCGCCCACTTCACGTTCTTGTTAGCGGGAAGCCGGTCGGCGGCGCGGGCCAGTGTTGCCGCGAAGAGTGCCATTGCGGTGCGTCGGGTCACGTCGCAAGCTTACACCTGACGGCTGGGCGGATTCAATTGATTTGGACGGCCTTATTTCGACCGAAACATGGCGTCGAATGCCAGCGGTTCCCGATAAGCATGGTAGGTGCTGATCAGTTCCGGATTGTCGTTGATCGGGGCACCCTGGTATTCGATCCAGGCATGCCCCTCGATTTTTCCGTCCAGCTTCCGAATGCCGACTTGCAACTCGACAGGCACTCCCCGCCGCTTCAGAAGCCCCCAGAGGGTGAGCGATCGCGTCAGGCACGTTCCGCCGATCCCGAACGTTGCCTGGACTGCGCGTTGAGCGATTCTGGCCTGACGAATGACTTGTTCCGGCCGGTCATGTGACCGCACCAGACGCCGTTCAGCCCAGAGCCTCAGCCTTGCCTGAGTCTTCGGCACGCCTGAAAACCGGATGCTCAGCGCGATCAGGACGGGCAGGAGAGCGCTTTCGACGATCAAAGCGCGGAGTTGCCTGTCCATCCTCGAAAATGTCCGGAATTTTCGGCTGAGTTTATTTGCCAGTCTGGTCGTATTTTGGCACGTAAGTTAGCTCCATCCTGATAAAATTGCAGAGGAGCAATATGCCGGACAGTCAGGTACCCGAGGCCGTGGAAATTGGAGAGGCCGTAATTTTTCAGTCGCTGAAGGATGAGGTCGTAGTCCTGAACATGGCGACCCAGCAGTATTTTGGGCTTGACGACGTCGGCGCGAAGATGTGGCATCTGCTGATTGAGCATAAGAATGTCGATGCCGTGGTGGCGCAGCTTCAGCAGGTCTACGATGTGGATGAACAGCGGCTTTCGGCCGACGTTCATGCTCTGATTCGGGATTTGATCGCCGCGGATCTTCTTAAACCGCTTTCACATTAAAGATTCTCGCTGACACTGCCGATCAAGGCAGCAGAGAGATTTTTAATGAAATTCCAGAGCATTCTTCCCGCAATCGCCCTCATCAGTTCAGTTTTAGCCTGTTCCGCGCCCGCCACGGCGGTCGAATCTGCGCCGTCCCCGCGCCTGCCGTTCGCTGTTGTGGAAAACAAGGGCCAGGTGCCGGATACACGCGTTCGCTACGTGGGGAACGGGCCCAGTTTCAAGGCGTTGTTCCACCAGGAGGGGATTACCTTTGTCCGGGGCGGCGCTTACTCGGCCATGAGTTTTGTCGGCCACGCCGACGGGGTTCGCATTGAGCCTTCCTCTCAGACGGCAGGCAGAACCAATTACCTCTACGGACGCGATGCCGACAAGTGGATTACGGACCTGCCGATGTTCGACTCCCTCGTGTATGAAGGCGTTTGGCCAGGCGTGCGGATGCGCGTGAAGGCGGCCGGATCTGAAGCGCAGACTGAATATCAGATCGAGTCGCAGGATGCAGTCTCCAAAATACGTCTCCGATTCGACGGAGAGGCGAAAGTTCAGGCGGACGGAAGTCTGCTCGTTTCGAATGGTACTGGCGATTTTCACCAGAGTCCGCCAACGTTTTGCGAAGGCCCGAATTTCTCGCAGTGCGACCTTCAGGGCCGGTTTGTGCAGTCGTCGGATGGCTCGGTCGGGTTCACGACCATCGGGAATGTCACGGCGCCGGTGGATCCGCGAATCCTGTTCAGTGGCTATTTTGGAGGGTCTGCGCAAACCACTATTACGGGCGTCGCGATTAACTCGTACTACAACACCGTGGTAACCGGATGGACGCTGGCGACCGATCTGCCCGCCTCCGGAACCGCGCAAACCAGGAGCGGCGGCGGAATCGATGCTTTCGTCGCAGCTTTCAGTCCCGCCGGCGGCAACCTTATCTATTGCACTTATCTGGGAGGGTCGGGCGCAGATGAGGCATCTTCGATCGCCGTCGATGCCGCGAACAATACGTACATTACCGGCTGGACTTCGTCGCTGAACTTCCCTGTGGTGAATGCGATTCAGACCCGTTTGAGCGGCCCGCGCGACGCCTTTGTGGCCAAATTGAATGCGGCTGGGAATGCTTTCATTTACAGCACGTATCTGGGCGGAACGGGAGTCGACACGGGGAACGGGATCAAAGTAGATACCTCCGGCGCAGCGGTGATTGTCGGGGATACGACCTCGACCAATCTGTCTGCCACCGCCGGTGTCATTCAACCTCATCTCAAGGGTGGCCAGGATGCGTTTATCGCGAGGCTGAGCCCGTCGGGCAACTCTCTTCAGATGCTGACCTATTTCGGCGGGAACGCCGCGGAGCATGGGGCCGCTATCGCCCTCGATGCCACGGGTGCAATTTTCATTTGCGGATACACGTACTCTACAAACCTGCCGGTGCTCAACGCGGCACAACCGCAGAGCGGAGGAGGCCAGGACGCGTTCGTGGCGAAGCTCTCGGTCTCTGGAGGCGCGATTCTGTTTAGCACGTACCTGGGTGGATCGGGCGGCACAGCGGGCGCGCCTGAAACCGCAAACGCCATCGTCGTCGGCCCTTCAGGCAACATAATCGTCGGCGGAGCCACCGGTTCATCGAATTTCCCTGTGCTCGCAGGGGCTTTCCAGGCAACCTTCGCGGGCGGACAAACAGACGGCTTCCTCGCACGTTATAACGGCATAACCGGCGTTCTGCAGCGCTCCACTTACCTTGGTGGATCTTCTGACGATGCGGTCAACGCTGTCGCCACTGACCTCAACGGAAACGCGTACGCCGCAGGCTATACTCTCTCGGGCGACTTTCCCACCCTTCGGGCGGAGCAGGCGTCCAGTGGAGGTCAGATGGATGCATTCGTAGTCAAGATGTCTGGCACCCAACTGCTCTATTCCACTTACTGGGGTGGCAATGGCAACGACTGCTGCGAATGCTGTGGCTACGGATTCTATGACATCGGTGGTTGTCGGCGGATCTTCCGCCTCCTCTAACCTTCCGTACGCCGGCAACGTTTCGGAATCGCAAGGAGCGTCTCCATCCGGATTCATCCTCAAGATCGCGCCGAATTTCAATCTGAACCTGGCAGCTCCACCGAGTTTCTTTTTCGACGTCTGGCATAACACCGGCTACAACGGACCCAATCTGACGTTGAACACCAGCACTTTCGGTCTCGCCGGAGACTTGCCCGTTTATGCGGATTGGGATGGAACCGGGGTGAACAGAATCGGCGTTTTCCGGAACGGTACCTGGTTCCTGGATATCAACGGCAACGGCGTGCTTGACGGGGGCGACAGAACAGTCGTTTTTGGGCAGGCAGGCGACATTCCTCTGATAGGCGATTGGAATGGGACGGGCCGGGTTAAACTCGGGCTGTTCCGCCAGGGAACCTTTATTCTCGACATGAGCGGCCACCTCTCGGGTATTCCTACCGGAATAGCAGACCAGACGTTTTCGTTCGGCCAACCGTCCGATATTCCGGTGGTCGGTGACTGGAATAAATCAGGTACTGCAAAGGTCGGTGTATTTCGCCGCGGTCAGTGGCTTGTGGATTATAACGGTGACCAGGCATTCAATTCGCTCGATCAAACATACAGTTACGGGCAGGCCGGCGATATTCCGGTGGTTGGCGACTGGGACAGTTCTGGCACGCGCTCCAAAATCGGTGTTTACAGAAACGGTATCTGGATACTCGATTATGACGGCAATAATGCGATTTCCGGTGCCGGCCAATGGGAACTCTATTGCTCTTTCGGCAGCAATGCCTATGTTCCTGTAACCAGGTAGCATCCACTACTGCGGTTTCGGCCAATTCAGCGTTCAGGGACAAGCCGAAAATGAACTGTATTATCCTGTATCCCTTGTGCTAAGATTGCAGAGAAATACTAGTACGATCCAACTCGAGGACATACAGGACATGGGTGCGAACGTGAATTATCAATCAGATCCGGCAGCGCAGAGCCTCGCGACGTACCATTCTCCGCGTCTCATCACACTTGGACCGGTCGAGTCATTCGTTCTTGCTGGCTCCGGCACCCTTGGCGACGCCGGAAGCACCACATCAGGGCATTCCTAGAAAACTGCCCTACTACGGTTGGCATTGAAGGCTGAAGTCAGGGTAGCGCTCGATCTGGACAAAGTTCCAGACTCCGAATGGCTCCTGCAAGTGTCCCGGGTTCTGGGTACTGCCAGATGCGGACAAGCCAACGCGTGTTCATTTAGTGCCGTTGTCAGCCGTGGCGATCTACACGTCACGGCTGACCTTCGGCTTTCGAACAAACAGGAAATCATAGCCGCTGTCGGAAACCGCTTCTCACCCGAACCGGACGATGCGGACGTCGTTCTGCTTGCGTACGAGAAGTGGGGCACGGATTGTGCGTCCCGGCTTTCGGGCGAATTCGTCTTCGCTCTCTGGGACGACAGACAACGCCATCTGTATTGCGCCCGTGATCACTTCGGTATACGGCCCGCCTTTTACTGGCATTCGGGAACTCGCTTCCTGCTCTCAAGTGATCCCGAAGCAATTCTCACCGCTCCCGGCGTGGACCGCAGACTTAATCGACGGCGTCTGGCAGGGTTGTCGACCTTCGCCGCGCGCAGCCACTATCATCAGGAGACATACCACGAAGGTATATACTCCCTGCCCAGTGCCTGTTCGCTGCTGGTCAGCCCAACCGGCGTCACCATCAAGAGTTATTGGCAGCCGGGGTTCCGCCCTGACGTTCTTCCGAAGCAGCACAACGATATCCTGCCCGGATTGCGGCATTTGCTCGAGCGTGCCGTAGAGACTCGCCTCGATGCCCATCAGCCTGCCGCGGCGCTCCTTAGCGGGGGGCTCGATTCCTCTGCTATCGTCAGCCTGGCCGCCCGTGCCCTTGCGAAACGGAATCGCGAGTTGCTCGGCGTCTCAGCGGTAGTGCCGGATGACAGGAATTCCCAATTCCCTGACGAACGAAATTACATTGAAGAGTTCCGGTGCTGGCCGAATATCCGCATGGAGTATGTCTCGGCTCCGGACCGCGGTCCCTTCGATTCCATCGAGGATCCTGCGCTTTTCAGACACTTCGCCTGGCGGAACCCCCTTTCCTTCATGCATGACGCCCTTGGAGACCACCTTCTGTCAAGGGGCGTTGAGACAGTCATGGACGGCGATGGTGGTGAAGTCGGCCCCACACACTGGGGATCCCGTTATTACATCGAACTTGGCGCCCGGTTGCGGTGGACGACGCTGCGCCGCGAACTCAAGAGCCTTGAGCAAGTCCGGGGAACCCGCCCGCTCCGCTCAATTGCCGAAAATATATCCCGCATGTTTGTGCCGGGCCGCCACCGTTCACATACTTCGATCCTGTTTAACCCCGATTTCCTCCGTCCTTTCCCGAAGATAAAGTTCACTCCGGATCGTTCAATAAATCACCGTAATTTTCAGCTTTGGCTGGCCAGAACCTTCATGAGCCATCACGCTCACAGGAGATCTCACACCGGTGGCGGGAACATCCGAATCACCTATCCACTGATCGATAAGGATGTTGTCGAATACTGCATCGCCGCGCCCGGCAGCCTGAAAGTTCACAACGGCTACCCAAGGCACCTGGTCCGTGCGGCGCTCGATGGCATTCTGCCGAAACGAATCCAATGGAGATCGACCAAGCTGCATTTTATTCCTGACTACAACCTCCGCTTCAACAACCAATTCGCAAAAGCAAAACAGTTTGTATCGGAAATCAGGCGCACTGACCCTATACGTTCCGTGATCGACGTGGATTCTCTACTCACAACCATGCGGCCGGTTGCGGACCTTACCAGACCGGACTTTCAGGCCAATACTTTCGTCCCGTCAACCATCTACGCCATTTGCTTCCTGCGGCAGTTTTCTGAGTTCCGCCCCTGAGCTTCTTCTACTCACTTTTCGGTCTTACTATCGAGTCGGAACTCGAACTGGTCAGCCTTCCTGTATCGGCAGGCTCTCCGGACGTTCAGCTCAAAAGAGGCTTCGTCCCGCTGACCCGATTTCGCAGCACCGAGTCGCAGGATCTCGCCATCATAAAGGACCTGGGCAGATTTCTCATTCGAAACGGAAGTGAAATCACCGCTGACGTTCCCGAACACGTAAACGCTCAGGTTCAGGAGGCAATGATCACCGGTCGGATCATGGCATATCTACTTCGGCAGCGGGGATGGTTGCCGCTGCATGCCAGTGCGATTCGCCTTCAAGACCGCGCGATCCTTTTTATCGGACCTTCAGGCGTGGGAAAATCGACAACTGCAGCGGCATTTGCAGGTTCAGGCTACACGGTTCTAAGCGATGACATAGCCCCTGTCCGCATAGCGGATGACGGCTGCCTGCTGCAGGCGGCACGTCCCCGGCTGAAGCTTTTTGCCGACTCTGTCCCGGTACTTGGCGAACTGGCGGCTTCGGCCAGCTTCCAGATCGATAAGTACTGCTTCGACCTCGATCGCAGTGAGCTAGCGCCCCTGACGCAGGTCTCCGCGATCTACCTGATGGAATACGGCGATACGGTTGCTGCGACCACCGTTCGCGCCTTCGAAGCGGTGAAAGCCCTGAGTGAAAATACAATGTTCAGCCGCAGGCGCGCGTCCGCCGATCTCGCGGCTACGCACCTGCTGGCCTGCGCCGGTATCGCCCAGGTTGTCCCGGTATTCCGGCTGACAAGACCCCGCTCTCTGGCGGCCCTCCCGGAGGTAGTGCGGTTTATCGAGTGTTCAAACGTATCCAAGAGCGGCTAGCTGCTCTCTCGCCAAATCATCCTCTGGCGCCATCGCACCGACGGCAGGTGACATCAGGTCAACCACCCCTCGCGCAAGATGCGCAAGCCTCAATTGCTCGAATTTCCGATAAAGTTGCGGAAATCTACCGATAACGTTTTCTTTCTCGAGGGGATCCTGCAAGACGTCGAATAATTTCGGTTTCAAAGGGTCTTCGATATCGTGTATATACTTCCACTGTCCTTCGCGGATCGCAATCAGATAACGGGATGCGTCCGGGTGTCCCAACATCTCGGTATAGATAGGTCCGGCGGCTGCCTCTTTCTCCCGGTTCAGCAACCCTCGTAAGCTGGTTCCGCACATCCCGGAATCTGCCTCAAGCCCGGCGAAGTCGAGCAATGTTGGAGCAAGATCCAGATGCGAAACCGTAGCGTTTATCCGTGCCGGTTGTACCTGTGGGATTCGTGCGATCAGGGGAACCTGAATTCCTTCGCGGTGCAGTTGATTCCATTGATGAAGCCACGTTCCGTGTTCGCCAAACTCCTCACCATGATCCCCGGTTGCAACCACCATCGTGCGATCCCAGTCCGCGCGCCTTTTCAGACCTTCCAGCAGAACCCCGATCTCGCCGTCTGTTATTGAGACAGCGTCGCGGTAGCGTTCCAACCAGCGCGCACCGGTGTCGCCCATATCGTAACGGCCCCGCGCCGGCTTAAGCTTTTCATAAAACAACTGACGTTCTTCCCAGCAACTCCTGACCTGCTTGCGGCTGACGGGTCTTTCCGGTGTCAAAAAGGGCCAATGCGGATCCAGGTAGTGGATCCAAAGGAAGAAAGGATCCTTTGGAGCATGAGAATCGAGCCACCGAATCGCAGTCTTCGTGACCTGGCGGGCGGTCGGATACCCGTCCAGTTCCTGAGGTGAAATACCCAGCCCCGCGACGGTCTGCCAATCATTTCTTGCCGTCAGGGCCGCAAGGCCGAGGTGAGGAGGAACAACGGGACGCAATTCCTCGAAAAAGCCAAACCCTCTATGGAAGCCATTGGTCACTCCGCAAACCGGATTTGCCGTGATTCCGGCTGTCCAATAACCTGCACGCAGCAGCCGTTCGGCCAGGACCGCTCGGTAGGGGCTCTTCAGAGCAACCCGCAATCCCCCGTGCATAGATCCGTACGCGGACGACATCAGACCGGTCATCGAAGGCAGCGTCCAGCCCCCAAGTACCTGCGCATCTTCGAAGGTCACGCTTTGGGCGCTGAGCGAATTCAGGTTTGGAGTAACAGTTCCGAAATAATCTCCCCGCCAGCATTCAATGGTGATCAGGACAATATTCGGACGCATTAAACTCCAATATATCTTCCGGCGGCAGGCCTTTCGGCTTGCCTTAGCCGGCACCACAGAGTCCTCAGGAAAGCTCTCGCCAATCGCGCAATCCATCGACCTGCATCTAATGGGCTGTCCGTCAGTTGAACCTCAAGCCACTTGCGTCGAAGCCAAACCTTTCTGGTCACCTCGATGTCTGGAGCGGCGAGACGTTCGAACTCACGGTAAAACTCGTCATCGATCCTGGGCGCGAGCCAGCAATTGACATCCGGAAGCTCGGGCCTCAGAAACGGCTCATCCCAATAGGCGCGAAATGCCGCGTCCGTCAGCCGCAGAACTCCTGCGAAGCGATGCTCGATTGCGCAGCGTACAACCTCCCTCTGTACCTCGTGTGCGGCATGACGCCATATCCTTCGAAGTTCATACAGATGAAACAGTGTCGTGCCGCCATAGGAGCGGTGCAGAATCAGGTGCAGGATCTCGTCCGCTGGATTCAGAAGCCACGCAGTCCGGCCGCTGGGAAGCGCGTAGGGAATTGCCCTGTCGAACAGAGCCGCGACCGGGATTCCCATCACACCGTGACTTAGGCGCACGTGCAATTCTATTCGCGGCCGGGAACGGTGGTTCAGCGCCACATGGTGATTGCGCTCCACTGCTTCGGAAACGGGGTATTCCAGTTGGTAGCCGGCCTCGGTTAAAGCGTCGCAGGCGCGGACCAGATCGGGCCTCCGCACCGCAAAATCTAAATCGATGGATGGTTTTCGGAGAAAAGGAAGCTCATAGTACCGGCGGGCCAGCAATGGGCCCTTCAAAGCTATGACCTGAACGTGCGCATCTTCAAGTTCTCCCAACACCCGGTCTAGTTGACGCATCCTGGCATCATGTTGAGCCCAGTTGGACGCGAGAACTGAGTCGCACCAGGCTCGTTGCAGTCCGGTCACATGTTCACGCGCGCCGTAGGCAATGATGCCCGCAAGGCCTTCGATTTTTGAAGACTCCTGAATAAAATCCCATCGGGCTGGCTCCTTGACAATCGAAAAGTCGGGCTGATCTGAGAGCAGCGGCGCGAAGGCATCCAGGCGTGGGCGGATTGGGCCTGATAACGGCAAGGGAATTCGATTCTGTATCAAACGAAAAACCGCATGAGCCGAAGCTCATGCGGTTTCGAAAAACAACCGTGGTGATGAAAAATGCTCAAACGAACCGTTTACGGAGAGCGACAAGAGATCCCAGTCCAGCCACCATCAGAAGCATGCTCCCAGGCTCAGGAGTTGAGACCAGGCTGACGGCAGAAAGTGCAAGGCGGCTCGGATCTGCGTTCGTTGAGGTACTGGTAATCAGGATACTGTTGAGATAGTCTCCGGTAAGATTTCCGAATGTGAAATCCTGGGCATCCAGGAAGAGTTTGCCCGATGTGTTAGCGTCAACAGAGCCCTTTGAGACGTTAGCGAAAGTGGTAGTATTGGTGGTATAGGTGCCAGTCCAAACATTGGACGCGCCGACGCTCGCAACACCCGAGCCGGCAACCGTTGAGCCGGTCACATCATATCGCTTGGTGCTATCCAGGGCTGTGGTGTATGCCTGGCAGCTACCTGACGTTCCGCCGCCAAGATCGTTGAACGCGCTGCTGCCACCCTGCGTGCCTACGCCTGTGCAAAGCGTGGAAGAACGAATCTCAAGACCGTTGACCAAATTGAATGTGAGAGTCACAGGGGAGTTCTTGCTATCCGTAAAGTTGAACGTCACCGTTGTGTCGCTGATCCCACCGACGCCAAATTGATCGTTAAGCATCGTATCTACAGATGTCACGTTCGCCACGTTAATCGGAACGTAAAAGGTGGAGGTATACGTGCCGGTACCAAACTGGTTGGCGCCAGCGAACACGTTGTATTGTGTTGCCGTAAGTCCACTGTCGTTTATCAATGCAAATGTTTGTCCGTTCGCACCACCTAACACCTCGCCGGTAACTTGATTCCCGTTCGGCGGGGCTTGCGATGCGCCGACCACCAGGTTCTGTGAAGTGGTGGCAATGCCCGATGCGCCATTGAACAGAGTGCCTACGTACCTACCGGGACTCACATTGGTCGTGGCGACTGCCAGACCTGGGTTTACAGTGGAAGTGGCTGAAGTTATAGAAGGGGTACCGGTGGCGATTCCGGTTAAACCGTTGATTCCGTTAGCTCCGGTTCCGATGTTGATCTGCCCCGCATTCGCGGCCACAAGTGTGGCCAATCCCAAAGACGTCAGAGCAAAAGTGCGAAAAAACATAAAATTCCTCCGTTTCGGACACTTCGGTCCGATCTATATCAATCTAACACGGCTACTTGCAAACTTTGAGATTTTTTTTACGGAACCCAGATCGGCCGGTCTAGTACCGTGGGCTGCATCTGACTGAAGCGCGGCGATTGAAACTGCCCGGTGGTCAACTCGCCCGACCCGTTTCGCATCACCCGGCGCCGTGACCATGTTCACCACAGTCTTCGCGAGCGTTTGCGCGATCGCACTCCCATCGGGAACCCTGCGCCGCGGTTTAACCTGCCGGCGTGATCGGCAACCGCGAATGTATAGCCACCACCCACCGCGCTCAGTGGCTGATGCGTTACTTTTAATCACGTGGCGCTGCCGCTGCTGCAGACCTCTACAGGCCAAATTCAGGCGCAAAGTCCGACCGCTGTAACTCCGGGCAGCAATGTGGTGCACGTTCGTTCGCTCGCCACCGGAATGCAGAGTTCTCCAGTGGCAGTGACGGTGCAATCGCCCGCGGGTCCTCCCGGCACCAGGAACGGCTCGAGCTCAGTCGATCAGGGCCGCGTCAACAACCGCATCTCTCCCAAGTAGTTCGTCAGCTCGATCCCCTTACGCTCGATTGCATCGCGGGCTTCGCGCGAGACCAGAGCGGCCAGTTCAGTGGCCCGGCTTTCTTTCAGGCGCGTCCTCGCATTCCGCAGGTCGTCCGTAAGTCTGCCTGGATGGCACATGAATTCGGTGAGCCCGTCAGGCAGGTGGTTCAGGGTCTCCACCAGACTGGCCGTGTCCAGATGCCCCGTCAGATCAAACCCGGTGAAGCGATCTGTTCTGTTCAGCCCACTGAGCGACCGCGCAAACATGGGCTTCACAAGACCCATTGCCGCCGTGATCCCACGCCTGCGCCCGCGCGCATAATCGAAGGGCCAGCGCACCCACAGGATGCCGAACTCGCGTGCGACGGCCGACACTGCTTTCAGCGCTGGCGGCCAGAGATGCGTGTGTTTATGGGTATCGAGGTGAGTTGGTCGAATGCCTGCCTGAAGCAGCTTGCGAATTTGCGCGGAAGCTTCTCCATACAGATCCGGATTGCGCGCCGAGATCAGCTGCGTCACAGTATCGGGTAACCGGCGCACGGGATCTGCAACACTCGCGCCCTGAACGAAGACCAGATGGCAGCCTACATCGAGAGAAGGATTTGCGCGGGCAAGCGCCACCGCATGTTCGAACGCCTCGCCATTCGCCATCAGCGTCGTGGCAGTCAGGATGCCGCTTACGTGCGCCTCTACGATCCCTTCGTTGACATCGCGTGTGAAGCCGAAATCGTCGGCATTCACGATCAGGCGCCTCGTCAATTTAAAAGAGCGCGAGTTTGATGCTCAGGAACTTCTTCGGGTTCTTGTGCGCATCGGCCACCAGGCTGTTGAGTTCGCGCGTTACACCTGTCAGCGAGTCGTAAAGCTGCGGATTCACCATCAACTGACCGATGGTGCCCTGCCCGGAATTCACCCGGTCCATGGCGGTGTTGATCTTCTGGGTAATGAGGGTCAACTGCTTATAAACTTCCTCGTCGTTCAGTAGTTTTCCCGCCGTGCCCTTACCCGCGTTCAGGTTGTCGAGCATCTTCTTCGCTTCAGCGATGCTACCCCTGGCCTCATCGTAAAGCTGCGAGTCGTAGAGCAGCTTGCCCGCGGTCCCTTTGGACTGTTGCACCTGTGCGAGCATGTCATCCAGCCGCTGAATCGGCTTGCGGATATCGTTATAAAGAGTGTCGTCGTAGAGCAGGTGACTCACAGTGCCATTGCTGTTCTTGACGTCTTTCACAAGCTGCTCCACTTCGCCGGCAGTCGCGTTCAGCCGGTTGTAGAGAGTATCGTCTTTGAGCAGCTTCCCGAGATTGCCCTGACCGGCATCCACCACCGCCAGCAAGCCGTCGGCACGCCGTACGATCGTCTGCAACTGATCGATCAGACCCGATGCCTGTCCCACGATTTCCATAATTTCCTGCGTGGGAACCGAGCCAATTTCGCCGTCCGGTTCGACGTGTTTGGGGTGAATTCCCTTCGTGATATTGATGTATTTGTCGCCGAGCAGATTAGCCGCGCTGATCGCTGCGAGGGAATCGTCGGGAATCTGGTCCAGATATTTGCGCGACAGCTTCATGTCGATCTGCACGGTACGCTTGGGGTCTCGCGAGCCCGACAGAGTCACCTTTCCGATATGGCCGATGGCAATTCCGTTCAGTCGGACCTGCGCATTTTCAGCCATGCCGGACGAATCTTTCATGTAAGTGCGCAGGTGGAACTCTCCGCGCAGAACGTTGCTCTGTCCGGTCAGCAGGAAGATGAAAACGGCCGCAATAATCAGCGCGATCGCGGCAACAATGCCCGACCGCAACTGAGCCCATTCGACTTTTTTTTGCGATGCCATGGGCTCCTACGCGGCTTCCCTCTCGGGCCGCTTCACAAATTTAGTGACGTACGAGTCCGTTGAGGCTTCGAGTTCGGGCTGTCTGCCCTCAAAAATCAGCTTGCCTTCGCGCAGCACCATGAAGATCGTGTTCGTCCCGGCGTCCCCCGCCGGATCGAGCCGGCCACTGTCCGGATTGTACCGGAAGTTCGCCACCAGATTGCCATCCTGGTAACGGTGAGTTACCACCAAAGCTGTAGTATTATCCACATCGCGCTCCTTAATAATGAGCGCCATGATGGTGTGGGCTGTGATCGGATCGAGCCCGGCCGTTGGCGAATCGTACAGCAAAAGCGGCGGTTTCGTGACGACGGCCCGCGCAATCGCGACCCGGCGGCGCATGCCTCCCGAGAGTTCGCTCGGGTATTTTGCAATGGTATGTTCCAGTTCAACGAACCGAAGCGAATCGAGAACTGCAGGCTCCATTTGCTCGCGCGGCATCCGGATCGACTTCTGATTCAGGAGCGGATAGGCCACATTCTGCGCCACCGTCATGGAATCGAACAGGGCGCTTTCCTGGAACAGCATCCCCACTTTGCTGCGCAATTCAAACAACTGAGATTCCGCCCGCGTGCCAATATCTTCGCCAAACAGAAAAACGCTGCCGGACGATGCGGATTCGAGTCCCATGGCCGTCTTGAGCAAAACCGTTTTGCCGCTTCCGGCCGCGCCGAGCAGAATCCGCGTCTCGCCCTTTTTCACCTCGAACGAAATGCCGTCGAGCGCGCACACATCGTTATCGAATATGACGCGCACTTTGTCGAAACGGAGCGGAGTCCCGAAGCTCTGAACATCCTCATTTTCCGGCATCAATAGCTCGATTGACCCACGAATATTTTGCTGATAAACAGGTCCAGCACGAAGATGGTCACTGACGCCGCCACCACCGCCTGAGTAGTTGCCCGGCCCACGCCCTGAGTTCCACCCGTGGTGCGGAGGCCGTAATAGCAGCCGATCATCGATACCGCGAATGAAAAAATGAACGGCTTCAGCAGGCCCTGCACCAGATCGCTCCAGCCGAGCGCGCGCCACGTTTGCGACCAATACTGCAGAAAATCGAGGCTGTAAACGATGCTCCCCACCACAAAACCGCCTACCATTCCGACGAAATCGTCAATGACCGTGAGGCACGGCAGCATAATTGCGGTCGCGAGCATGCGCGGCGTGACGAGCTTTTGAACCGGATCGGTCCCCAGGGCGCGCATGGCATCGATCTGCTCAGTGACCTTCATCGACCCGAGTTCGCTCGCAATACCCGACGAGTTCCTGCCGGCCACCATGACCGACGTCAGCACGGGCCCGAGTTCCCTTACGAGGATGACGGATACCACCTGACCGGTGCGGCCCGTCTGGCCGTATTGCTGGAGAGCGCGGCCCATCTGCAGCGCCATCACGGCGCCTGAGAAAAAGCCCGTCAGCAGGACGATCGGGATGCTGCCGACCCCGATGGTGTCCATCTGGAGCTTCAGATCGTCAGCATAGAAGGGTTTGCGCGCAACGTTTCGGATAGCCCGTCCGGTGAGCTGGAAGAACTCCTGAATCGCAAGAATCGGGCCCTTCAGAAAGTCAAGCACGGTGCAGGTTTTTGGGCGCTTACGAAACCGATGCTAGCATACGGACACTGCTATGAAAGGTCTTACTGACGTCCCGGGCATTCTTGTCGGTCATGCGACAGACACCGAGGCGATCACCGGCTGTACGGTGATTCTTTGCGGGACCAACGCGACGGGCGGCGTGGACGTCCGCGGCGCCGCTACAGGTTCTTCCGAAATCGACACGCTCAGCCCCGGTCACGTGGCGCCAAATGTCCATGCAATTGTTTTTTCGGGAGGCAGCGCCTTCGGGCTGGAAGCTTCTTCAGGCACAAGGAGAGTGCTCGAGAAACGCGGAGTCGGGTTTAACACCGGCGTTGCACGTGTCCCAATTGTGCCGAGCGCTATTTTGTTCGACCTCGGCATTGGCCGGGCCGATGTTCGCCCAGGCCGTGAGATGGGCGAAAAAGCTACGGTCGCGGCTCACGCGGGCGCAGTAGAGGAGGGCAACGTCGGCGCCGGGATGGGGTGCAGCGTCGGGAAGATTTTCGGGATGGCGCAGGCGATGAAGGGCGGCCTCGGAAGCGCCTCGCTGACCCTGGGCTCGGGTGTGATGGTGGCGGCACTGGTGGCCGTGAACGCACTGGGCGACGTGATCGAACCCGAGACGGGCAGGATTGTGGCGGGGACGAGGAAGTCGGCTCAGAGCCGCGAGTTTATTAACTCTTCAGTCGCGATGCGGCACGGCATTGCAGCCGGATTCAAAGGCGGAAATACGACGCTGGCTTTAGTGGCGACGAATGCGAAGTTCGACAAGGTACAGATGAATCGGATTGCGGCGCAGGCGGGGCTTGGCATTGCGCGGACGATTTCACCGGTGAACACGATGTCCGATGGCGACATTACATTTGCGATCTCGCTCGGCGGAGAACAGGCGAGCGTGGATGCCGTCGGCGTAGCTGCCGCCGAGGTCCTCGGCATGGCCGTATTACGCGCCGTGCGCGCGGCGAAATCCGCGGGCGGCGTCCCCGGTCTCGCGGGCTAGAGTTACACTCCGCCTTTCTACACTCCGCCTTTTCCAAGCAGCAGGCGAACAGAGAGCAGCAGCAGAAAGACTCCGAACACTTTCTGCAGCACGGCGTTCGGCAGGCTGAGCGAAAACCGCGCGCCCAGCAGGCTACCGATCAGAAAACCCAGGCAGATCAGGGCGGCGATCCGGAAATTCACATACCCGCTGCGCCAGTACGTGTAAGCGGCGATGATGCCGATGGGCGGAACCATCAGCGCAAGGGTCGTACCCTGCGCCTGGTGTTGAGACAGGCCGAAGAGAAACACCAGCGCGGGTACGAGGATAATTCCTCCTCCGATACCAACGAGGCCACTGGCAACGCCGGCGGCCACTCCAAGCAGGATCAAAAGACCAGATTGCATAACCCACCTTCATTGAAAAAAGTACTTAAAACATCCAGAGTCCGAACAGATAGGGAAAGTTATAGCCGTGCCGCGGCGTTGCTTTCTGAAGAAACTCTCCGGGAAAGATGTGCCCGTAGCCGCCGCTCAACCGGAAGTACTTCACGGGCGTCCAGTGCACAATCACATCCGCCTCCTGCCCTATGTGGGTTCCGAAGCTTCCGGTGGCATTGCGCACCACGGTCGCGCCGGAGGAACTATAGATCGCATCCGTAGCGCTGTCGAGATGCCAGTCGTTGTATTCGAGCGAGGCCTCGACTTTCGGAACCGGCCTCGTCTCAACGCCCGCTCTGATGTCCCTGACATTTCTCCAGCCCACCTGGTCTGAAAGCCCGAGTTTGTCGTGACCGGAGGGGTAGAGCACGTCGAAGGTGCCGATAGTTCCGTCCTTCGGATTCTTGTCTCCGGTGGCGTAGTTGTATTCGGCATAAACGCGTGGAGTTGTGGGCAGCGATTTAGATAGCCGCCCGACCACCCAGTGCCCAGCCCAGGCGTGCATGGCGTTCGAGCCGAGCGAACCCGATTCTTTCACCATCTCGGTGCCGTAATCGAAGCCACCCGGCAGCTTTCCCACCATTCGTACACCTCCGATTTTCTCGTCGAGGTTTGCGATGGCGCCCGTTTCATTCTTCACTCTCGGCTGCAGCCGCCACAGAAAATAGGGCTCGATGACGGCGTTCGGCACCAGCTTGTCCATTCCGCCATAAAGCCCGTGCAGGTTGTTCCCCTGAAGGTGATGATCCCAGGTTCCGTTCACGGGCAATACGACGGAAGAACTGAAGGCGTCGAGCCGATAACCTCCGTAATGGACCGTGGCGCGCACCGCATCGAAGACGCGCGTCAGGTTGTTCCACGGGGTGGACCCGATGAGCCTTTGCTCACCGTAATTTAACTCCTGCCGGCCCACGCGCAAGCCCCACCGCCCCTTCTCGACGTCCCCCAACTCGCCGTAAGCCTGACGGATATCCCAGGTATTTGAGTAAGCGGGCAGAAGAGAAGATCGCCCGAGCGGCCGTGAGTCCATGCCCTCTGCGAAAAACTTTGCCCACGAAGCGGCCCGGAAAGTGAGATTCAGGCGAAGTTCGCTGAGCGCATAAGTGTCGCCCTTCGCGGCAAAGCCGCCGCCGGAATAATCTTCCAGCCGAAAACGATAGAGTCCCCCGAAGGTAAAGCGCGAGGGCAGCACGCGGTTTATCTCCGCAGAAACGGGTGAGGGTGACACTTGCGCATACGCGCCAAGCGCCAGGCCAACAGCCAGCAGCCCGAAACGGCCCAATGAGAAACTCATATTTGAATGCATCACGATCATCGCAAACCGGTGCGGGTTCGCCGCGTCGACCAGTGCCAATCTCTGCACGAAATCTTTGAGCACTGCCTGCCCGCATTCGGCGGCGCCATCCTGCGCAGGGTCTTTACGATTCTCGATCGCGCCATTGGAATGGGCTGTCCGGTGACTCTTTCAATTGCGGGCCCCGTCACTGTTTCCGGCCAGCATCAGGCCTGGCTGATCCCGCTGCTTGAGACAGGATGGGTGGCGTATATCAGCACCACCGATGCGGTTTGTTATCACGACGGGCACCGCAGCCTGAATGCTCACACAAAAGACCCCATCTATGAAGTCCCGATCTTCGGGGACGATGGCGCGTTGCGCGATGAAGGCGTGATCCGCGTGACAGATATGGGCTTCGCGGAAGACGTGCTGCTGGATCAGGATAAGTTCCTGACGGCGGTCCTTTCGCTGCCGGAGTTTCAAAGGAAGATGACCGGCACGGAGTTGCGCTACCGCCTGGGTGCGCTTTACGCCCGGCAGGAGAGCCGCAACGGTGTTGAGCCAGGGTTGCTCGCGACTTGCAGCCGGTTAGGCATTCCGGTGTTCGTTGGCGCGCCCTCGGATGGCAGCGTATTCCTCAATTCCATGAAGCTCTGGGCCATGAAACAGGCCGGGCTGATTGAAAATTATGCATTCGATCTGGACCTGCACGCCGAGGTGTTCGAAGCCTGCGCGTACCATTACTGGGGTCTGTTCGAAAGCGAATCGAAGTCCATTGCGACGTTGATTCTGGGCGGCGGCGTTCCGAAGAACTTCAACCTGCAGCCGGAGCCCGCGCTCGGGCAGGTGCTCGGTTTGCCGAACGTGCGCGGGTATGAATTCGACGTTCAGATCACGACCGCGCCTGTGACCGATGGATCGCTTTCATCATGTCCGCCGGCGGAAGCAGTAACCTGGGGCAAGGTGGATAAAGAAACCTATCAGCAGTCCACTGAAAGTCTGCCGGCGGACTATTCGATGATGATGCCGTTCATCGTGAAAGCGCTGATGGAGAAACACGGCAGGCGCGAACCGTATCGCTTATACGAGAGCCGCGAGCGGCTCGTGGAGCGGCTGCGCGCAGCGGTGCGCGAGAATGGCGCATGGTTAATGGAATCGCTTCACTACCCGCGTGAGTAAACTAACCGCGTTTCTAATCCTGGCCGCGTGCGCCCTGCTCGAGGCCGGCGGCGATGCGCTCGCGCGCAAGGGGATGCACGCCGGAACGTTCGCAAGCCGGGCCGGGCTCTACCTGGCCGCGGCCGTCGTACTGTTTGCGTACGGCTGGCTCGTGAATCGTCCGCCCTGGTCTTTCGGCAGTCTGCTGGGTGTTTACGTTGTTCTTTTCTTCGTGGTTTCGCAACTGCTTGCGTACTTCGTCTTCGGTGAGAAGATCACCACGCCGGTTGCTGCCGGAGGTTCACTGATAGTCGCCGGCGGTCTTCTGATGACGCTCTGGCGTTAGAGTTCAGCGCTTGTGCGCAAGACGCACTGACAGCATTTCGGCGTGCTGCCGGAGCGCCGCCTGGGCCAGTTCGCCCGCGATGACGTCGGGGTCGCGATCGCCGTCGAGACGATACATATCGGCGTCCGCATAATACTTCAGCAGCGGCGCGCAGGTGATTTCGAAATCCGCCAGCCGTTTGCGCACGATGCCTTCGGAGTCGTCGTCCCGTTCCACGAGAGCACCACCATCGTTTTCGCAGCGGGAACCCCGCAGCGACGGGCGGGAGAGCAGGTTGTAGACTGACCCGCAGCTTGCGCATTGGCGCCGCGATGTCAAACGGCAAACGAGCGCGGTTTCGGATACATGCAGATGGAACACCGTCGGCTTGGGGAGACCAAGGTCCGTCAGAATGCTGTCGAGGAAAGCCGCCTGACGTACGGTTCGCGGAAAGCCGTCGAGAATCAGACCTTCTGACGGCACTTCTCTCTGCAATCTTGCCGCGACCACATTGCACACCATCTCGTCGCTGACCAGCTCGCCCGATGCGAGTACTTGTCTCAGGCGCGACGAAGCGGGCGTACTGCGCGAAGCTTCGGAGCGCAGGATTTCACCTGTCGAAAGGCACGCGATGCCCAGCTCCGATGAGAGCCGCCGGCTCTGCGTACCCTTGCCGCTGCCGGGAGCTCCGAGAAAGAGGATGACGCGAGGCATCATTGCTTCAGTAGAGCGGAATCGGCCTCCCGGATTCAACGGGCGTAGGTAGCTCCGGCCAGTAGTCCGGGGCGGACCGGTATCTGGTACCCTGAGACCCGGATGAATTCCTCTGTCGGCAGAGAGATGCTGGACGGACTGCGCGAAGATCTCGGTCAGAGGCGCATCGGCAGCGGCATGGCGCGTCTGGATGCCTACTGGACGGCGAATGGGAAATTTAACCGGGACGATCCCGATGCCGCCTCGCTCATCTGTTACGTGGCGCAGTGGGTGGATGCGGGCTGGCGCGATGTGGATGTGGTGGAGAGCGGACTCGCGGCCTTCCCGAAAGGCGAACGCGCGCTGCTTCCGCTGGGGGATTTCGTCCACATCTTAATGGCCGAAGGCGTGGTCTCCGTGCATGAGGAGAATATTAGCCGGGCGCTGGATAACTTCTCGCTTGTGCTCGCTTTGGAACCCGAGATCGGCGATTCCGGTTTGCTGGCGCTGGCGCATTTCTGGTCTTCGCGATGCCATCGCAAAAACGGGGAATATGACAGCGCCCTCCTGCATGCCGCTGAAGCCTGCAGGGTCGCTCTCGATGCCGGCATGTTGCCCATGGCCGCAGCCATGCGCGTTGCCGAAAGCTGGCTGCTGTTTCAGAAAGGCCGCACGAAGGACGCGCTGAAACTTCTGTCCGAAGCCGATGCGGTGCTTCGGGAAACCGACGACTACATTACTCGCGGGAATATTCAGTCGAGCTACGGCCGGATGTACCGCAGGGAAGGCCGTTACGATCTGGCCCTGCGGCATTTCGGTCAGGCGATCGAGGAATACAGCAAGCGCGACGCGGAGCACCGCAACCTTGCGCGGTCGCTTGCCAACATGGGTTACGTGGAACGGCTGATGGCGCTGCAGCTCCGCAAGAAGATCGATGCGGATGCGGCGCAGCGGCGGAAGAGCGAGCCGGAACTTCGCCGCGACTATGAGGCGATGCGCGCCGAAGCTCTGCTGCATCTGGACCGTGCTTCGGAGATTTACCGCATCCATTCGCACCATCGCGGCGCGGGGACGGTCTGCGTGAATCGCGGCCATCTGCATCTGGACAGCGGCGACCTGCATCGCGCCGCGGAGGAGGCGCGTCAGGCTTACAAACTGGGCGAGGAAAAGAAGGATTACATCCTGATGGCGCGCGCCCGCCTGCTGGAGTGCATGGTCGAAAACACCAAGCTTGAAGAAGAGATTGAAGATCCCGCGTGGGTGGCCCATCTGGCACTTGAAGCGGCGCGCGAAGCGGTTGAACTGGCGCGGCGGACGGAAAACCGGCGTCTGCAGGCACGGCGCTCATCTGGCAGGGGCTGACGATTTGCAATACGTCACCCGGCAGCACGGACGCGGCGCGCGAGATTTGTGAAAGCGCCACGGCGCTGCTTAAGAATGAAGTGCAGGATCACATCTGGGAAGACCTGCAGACGCTCAAGAGTAAGGTGGTGCGCGGCGGCAATCTGGACGGCACGCTGCAGGCGTGGTCGCAGGGCGTGGTGGGCGAGCGCAGCTTCCAGCAACTAACCGAAGACTTCGCGGACCTGATTATTCCTAAGATCTGGGACCACGAAGGCCGCAAAGTGGCGCGGGTGGCAAAGAGGCTGTCCATATCGCCTAAGAAAGTCCGGCGCGTACTGTTGCGGCTCGGGCTGCACGGAGTATGACGAGCACAGGGGCGAGCCGGAAAAACCTGATTACGGTCGGAATCGTCGCCGGATTGTTCCTTGCGATTGTGGCCGCCGGAGTGATCGGCAACCTTCGCAGAGGCAATTATGTGGTGCTGCCGATTGTCTTTACCGCACTTGCGATTTGCGGTGTTGCCATCTGGATCTCTCATTTCCGCATTCGCGTGCTGCTGCGGGACCGGACACCGGACCGGATGATCGCGCATTACCATCGCAGCGTTCGCAGAATTCCGAACGCGGAAGCGGCGGCGGCATATCTCTCCTCAATGACCGCGGTGTTTTTCGGCCAGTTCGACCGCGCGCGTGAAGAGCTGAAGTCTGTTGACTGGGCGCAGGCGCCCGCTGAATATCAGGGGCACAGGTTGTATGTGCTGGCAGTGCTGGCGATCCTTGAAGCGAACGATTACCCGCAGGCTCTCGACCTGGCGCGGCAGGCGCGTGAACTGGACAATTTCCCGCTGCTCGACGACATCGTGACGATCGTCGCCAATGGGGCTGCTCCCGAGAGACTGGAGCGGCTGGAAAAGACCGCCCGGAAACAGCAAGGGCTGATTCCCGGAATGTGTGCCTGGGCGTTAGCCGTGCACTACAAACGCGGGAATCAGCCCGATCGCGCCGGCGAATTCAAAGCGATCCTGCGGCTCTCAATGCCCTATTGCGCGCCGTTAGCGCCGCGTAGTGACGTCGATAGACCGGACATCTCCGTCACGGGGGTCAACTGAGCACGAGAACCTGAGCGTTTCGTTGCCGTAGCGGCCGCTCGCGCGGAGATCGCCGACGATCGAATCATCGCGGCCGGACTGGTCGTCGAAGCGGGCATTGCCGAACTGAACGCCGTTATAGCCGTCGCGCTGTACTCGTTCCTGCACAGCCCGCTGACAGTTCTGAATGGCTGCCGAACGCGTGTCGCGCTGTGCCGGATATTGATTCTGTGGACCGTTGCCTTCGGCGTAAAAAGGTTCGACCTGTGCGGACCGAATGCTGCCATTCGCGAAATCCACCGAGCACGAGAACTTCAGGATTTGATCCGGGGCACCGGGACGCCTGGCCTCCATGGTTCCGACAACCCATTCGCCACGCCCGGGCGCCTCATCCATATTGGTGCGGCGGAACGTCACGTCGTTCGTGCGGAAGCGGTCTGCAGCCTGCTGACGGACGGTTGACTGGCAGAGTTCGACGGCCTGATCGGCTGCGAACCGGCGATCGCCGCCGCGATAGGCCCCGCCGTTGTCGCGGTATACTCCGCCACCGTACACGCCGCCGCGGTCGTCAGGACGGCCGGGATATTGCTGGGTCATTGGGCCGCCGCGTCCGGTGCCCCACGTGATGTCGAACTTGTAACGATCCTGCCCGTTGTCCGGATCGTTGATCTCTACCACCGTGACGCCACCCTGGCGCGGATCGCGAACCAGCCGCTGACTGCCGCGGCCATCCACACCGGAGAAACGAAAATCCGCCGGGTTGGCAGGCACCGGACTGGTGCATTCGAACCGCTGCCACTGAGGCTGCTGGCCCTTGAGGTTCCGAAGCACGGCGCTGTCACCACGGATTTCCACCTGCGCGGCGCCATCCACCACCACTTCGACGGTGCATTTGCCGACATTATTGTTGCCGCCGCCGCGAATGTCGGCCCGGCGTTGATAATTTTGGGCGTTTGCCCCGGTCGCGAGCAACGTTGTCGCGGCCGCTATGGAAATGATGTGCAGTCTCATGCCGGGATGTAATGCACTTGTATCGCCACGTAAGTATTTTTTAATCCAGATTGCGCGTCGTAAGATCCAAAGTTTCCGCGCGAACCTGCCGATAGTACCCCCGGAGCGCATGATCCGGTTTGATCTCACTACGAAAACACATCGATAGTTACCAGGATGCCCTGACGGAATCTTCTCTCGAAGCCTTCCGCAGCGCATTGATTGCAATGGCTGAGTGCGGGGGCCGGGCTGTACCCGGCGCCGGCGCAGAACTTAACCAAAAACTTGCCGGCATACAGATGGGTCTCTCAAAGCCGCCGATCACCCCTGGGCTTTTGAGTGACGCGACGGATCAGGTCAATGCCGAGTTGTCCGCGTGGGCCGAACGGGCGTTCCAGCATCATCAGGAGAACGAACGCGAGATCCGGGAGATTATCGGAGCCGTCGCGCGCGCCGCTGAATCGGTGGGCGATCGTGGCGAGAAGTACACGAAGGAAATCGGGGAGCTTGCGGCGCACCTGCGCGGCATTGCCGACCTGGAAGATATAGCTCTGATCCGGCGCTCGATTGTGGAAAGCACGAAAGCTTTAAAGACGTGCGTCGAGAAAATCGCCCAGGAGAGCAGGCATTCGGTAGAGGACCTCAGTTCCCAGATTGTGGAGTATCGGCGGCGGCTCAAGGAATCGGAGAAAATCTCGACCGTCGATTCCCTCACCGAACTCGCAAACCGGCGCTCCTTCGAACGCGAGATGGAAGTGCGGATTTCTCTCGAGCGGCCTTTCTGCCTCGTAATGATCGACATGAACAATTTCAAAGGCGTCAATGACCGGTACGGTCACATTGCCGGCGACGATCTGCTGCGTCAGTTTGCGATGGAACTCCGCGGGCAGTTCACAGACGCCGATCTGGTGGCGCGGTGGGGCGGGGATGAGTTCGTGGTGATCGCCTCGGGCAATTTGCAGGAAGGGAAGGCTCGGGTCGAACGCGTGCAGCGGTGGGTTCTCGGGGAATACAAGATCAACACCGGGGCGGGGGCGGCGAAAGTGCCTGTCGAACGCATCGATCGGAATTGTCCAGTGGAACGGCCGAGAAACCGCGACCCAGTTGCTCGACCGCGCCGATAAAAGCGTTTATGTAGCCAAGAGCAGTTCGAAGAGCAGCGCGAAAACCAGCAGGGCCACCGCGAGCATTTGACCGTCAGCGATCGAATTTCCAGAGGATCTGACGCAGAATGCCCAGCAGCAGCGCGCCGTCACGGCGGCTGATCCGGAGCCTGCGAATCCAGCGCCGGATCTTCTGCTCCGTCGAGACGGCAGTGATCCGGTTCGTATAGCCGGATTGTTCCAGAACTTCGAGAAGCTTACCCGTGATCTGCTCCGCGTCCGAGCCGCTCACGGCTTCAAAATGCGCTGGACGAGGCAAAGTTGCCTCTCTCGAAAACTCATACAGGCAGACCGCAACCGCCTGGCCCAGATTCATCGACGGCGTTCCCGGCGAGGTCGCTATACGGATCAGCAGCGTGGCAAAAACTCAGGTCTTCGTTCGACAGCCCGAACTTCTCCGAGCCGAACAGCAAGCGCCGCTTTGCCCGGATGATCTCGAACCTGGATCATGCCCGCTTCGAGCGTTCCAGCGGGTTGCCGCGGCACCCGGTTCTGAGAGGCCGTCGTTCCAACCACGAGCGAGCAATCCGCCACCGCATCGGCAACACTGGAAAACACGCGCGCAGTTTGCAGCACGTGCGCGCCCCCGACGGCGGAAACGGCCTCCCGAAACGCCGCATCGTAAGGATTTACCAGGCGCAGATCCGTGAGCCCGAAATTCGCCATGGCGCGCGCCGCCGCGCCGATATTCAGCGGGTTCCGAACTGACACCAGCACGACTGCGAGCGAGGTACTTATATACAGATCGTTGCACGATACCCGTAACGGAGGAAATACAGGGTCCGTAGTGTAGAATCATAGCTTTGCGCCCGAAGAAGACATTTCCGGGCAGCAACTCGCATCCCAAGCTATAGTGGAGGAAGTATGGCATCGCCCGTAGAGCAGAAAGTCAAGCAGATTATTGTCGAACAGTTGGGTGTGGATGAAAGCCAAGTGGATAACAAGGCCTCATTCGTCGATGATCTGGGCGCGGACTCGCTCGACATCGTGGAACTCGTGATGGCGTTCGAAGAAGCCTTCGAACTGGAGATCCCCGACGAAGACGCCGAGAAGATCGCCACCGTCGGCGACGCCGTCACGTACATCGAAAGCAAGAAGAAATAAATTCAGCCGCTGCAGCACGCGCCTGGTCAGCTTTCACGCGGCAGCTGTCTTGTTCGCGGGCTTTGCTTATCCGCGGCCGAAGGAGCACGATTATTTCCCGCAGAGTCGTAGTCACCGGCGTCGGTCTGCTGACCGCTATCGGCGACACCACCGAACAGACCTGGAAGGCGCTGCTGGAGGTCCGCAGCGGCATCTCGCCGATCGAATCCTTCGACGCGACGCTTTTCAATTCGCCAGATTGCCGGCGAGATCAAGCATTTCGATCCCGCGCGCTTCATCGAGAAGAAAGAAATCAAGAAGATGGGCCGCTTCATCCAGTTGGCGATCGCGGCGCTCGGAAGACGCGCTGTCAGTCGTCCGGCCTGAAAGTCACCGACGAGAACGCCGAGCAGGTCGGCGTTCTACATCGGCAGCGGCATCGGCGGCTTCGAAGTGATCGAGCGCGAGCACAAAACGCTGCTCGAACACGGGCCGCGCCGCATCTCGCCGTTCTTCATCCCCGCGACCATCATCAATCTCGCTTCGGGCTACGTCTCGATCCGGACCGGCGCCAAAGGTCCGAACTCCGCCACCGCGACCGCCTGCACCACCAGCGCTCACTGCGATCGGCGATTCGTTCAAGATCATTCAGCGCGGCGATGCCGATGCCATGATCTGCGGCGGCACCGAAGCCTGCATCACGCCGATGGGCGTCGGCGGTTTTGCGGCCATGCGCGCGCTGTCGCAGCGCAACGACGATCCGCAGCACGCCTCGCGGCCGTTCGACAGCGATCGCGACGGCTTCGTCGTCGGCGAAGGCGCCGGCATCCTGATTCTCGAAGAACTCGAATTCGCGAAACGCCGCGGCGCGCCCATTCTGGCCGAAATCGTCGGCTACGGCATGAGCGGCGACGCCTTCCACTTCACCGCGCCGCCCGAAGATGGCGAAGGCGCTTTCCGCGTGATGCGCAACGCGCTGAAAGACGCGAAGCTCAATCCGGAACAGATCGACTACATCAACGCGCACGGCACGTCCACGCCGCTGGGCGATCAGCGCCGAAACCATCGCCATGAAACGCGCTTTCGGCGATCATGCGAAGAAACTGGCGGTCAGTTCCACCAAATCGATGACCGGGCATCTGCTGGGCGGCGCCGGGCGGCCTCGAAGCCGGCATTGTGGTCTGCGCGCTGCGGCATCAGGTTGCTCCGCCCACCGCTAACTACGAGACGCCCGATCCCGATTGCGATCTGGATTACGTGCCGAACGAACCGCGCCCCATGAAGATCGACTACGCGCTGACCAACTCGTTCGGCTTCGGCGGCACCAACGGCGCGCTCATATTCAAGCGATTCACGGAGTAAATTACAAATGAAGATCGTCGTCGCCATCAAGCAGGTTCCCGCAAGGGACAGCCTGCTGAAGGTGAATTCGTCCGGCACATGGATCGAAGACGCGGATCTCTCCTGGGAGATCAACGAACCGGACGCTTACGCGCTCGAAGCAGGCCTGCAGCTGAAGGAAAAAGTCAGGGCGGCGAAGTGGTCGTGCTTTGCGCCGGGCCCGACCGTGCCGGTCAGACCATCCGCGAAGCGCTGGCAAAAGGCGCGGACCGCGCTATTCATATCGAAACCGATGAGGCAGGGCATTGCCGATCCTCTGCTGCTGGGCCGCGTCATGGCGAAGGCTCTCGAAGCCGAGAAGCCGGATCTGGTGCTCACCGGCCTGCAGTCGGACGATCTGGGCTACGGGCAGACCGGCGTGATTCTGGCCGAAGTGATGGGCCTGCCGCACGCCACCATCATCATGAACGTGGAAGCCGCCGGCTCAGGCATCAAGGTGAAGCGCGAACTGGAAGATGGCTGGTTCCAGCATGTGGAAATGCCGCTGCCGGCGCTGCTCACCATCCAGTCCGGCGCAACGAAACTGCGATACGCAACGCTGATGGGAATCAAGAAGGCGAAGAGCAAAGAAGTGAAGCGTCTCCAGGCGGCTGACCTCGGCGCAGCCGGGACCGCGTCCATCCGGGTGGAACGGATTTATATGCCGGAGAAGTCCAAGCGCTCGCAAATTTTCGACGGGCCGCCGAAAGAAGCGGCGGCCAAACTGGTTGAGAAGCTGCGGTTCGAAGCGAGGGTCATATGAGCGGAATTCTCGCGGTTCTCGAACAGCGCGACGGCAAACTGCACAAGATGTCGCTCGAAGCCTGGCGGCCGGCCAGCAGTTCGGCGCGGAACTGGGCATTCCGGTGTTCGCCGCGGTGCCCGGCAGCGCACGTCGATGAACGCTCACCGGCATATCAGCCTCGACAAGGTTCACGTCCTCGAACACGAACTGCTGAAGAACTACACGCCGGACGGATATACCGCCGCGCTGAAGCAGCTGATCGAAAAGCACCAGCCCGAATTACGTCGTCTTCCCGCACACCTACCAGGTGCGCGACTTCGCACCCAAGCTCGCCACCGCGTGCGGCAGGGTTCTGGTGAGCGACGTCATCGCCCACCGGGTCGAAAACGGTGCGCTGACCCTGGTCCGCCAGTTGTTCCAGGGCAAGATCAACGCGGATGTCCGCTTCGAAGGCGACGCGCCCGTATTTCGCGTCCGTGCAGGCCGGCGCTTTTCGGGCCGACCACCTCGAAGGCGGGTCGGCTGCAAGTCGAAACGTTCACGCCTGAGTTATCAGCCTGCGCAGATTCGCACCAAGCCGCTCGAACTCTTCCGGGAATCGGCGCGCGCCGTGGATCTTAGCGCAGCCGACATCATCGTCTCCGTCGGCCGCGGCATCAAGGAAGCCGAGAACATCGCCCATCGTCCAGAAACTGGCCGAGGCGCTGGGCGCGGAGACTCGCCGCCTCACGGCCCATCTGCGACAACGGCTGGCTGCCGATGGAGCGGCAGGTCGGAAGCTCCGGGCAGACCGTCGCGCCGAAGATGTATGTGGCGGTCGGCATCTCCGGCGCCATCCAGCATCTGGTCGGCATGAAGGGCTCGAAGACCATCGTCGCCATCAACAAAGATCCCGAAGCGCCCATCTTCGAAGTTGCCGACTACGGAATCGTAGGCGACCTGTTCCAGGTTGTGCCTGCGCTCGTCGCGGAACTCAACAAGAAGTAAGCGGCTACGACAGAATCTTCTGCCAAACGGCGCGTCCGATAAAGAACGGCCCCATCTTCTCCATGAAGCTGGAAGTCTGGCGCGTCTTCCGCATTGCCTGGATGCATGCGGAAAGCGGGAAAAGTTCTTTGCCGATCAGCCCGATGACGAAGTCGTTATCGTTCCGGTCCATCCCGAAACAGGCCAGCCGCACGTCCAGTGCAAAGCCCGCCTCGCCAAAGCTGTGACCGATCCTGCCATGTTCGCGCAGGATTGCCGTCTGTTCTTCCGCGGCGAGCGAATTGAACTCACCCTTCCGGCGCAGCGGATACCAGACGGCCCACGGCCACGCCGGGTCCGTCACGGACCGGCGCGAGCGGTCGAGCAGCCAGTCTTCGAGATTTGGTTCGTGCCCCATTGAATAGGTCCGGCCCATCATGCTGTACTCGGGCTTCGGCGTCAGTCCGCTGAACGTGTCACGGTTCAGGAACGCCCGAACAGTCGTCACAAAGAAATCCGGGTTGTCGCTCCACGTGAGCAGCGCCACGCCCTGCGGGTCGTTGGCATCTTCGTAGAGGACGCCCTCCATACCGGATGTCGCCAGGCCCTCGGTCAGTCTGGATACGTCGCGAACGTTGCCGAACGCGAGCAGTTGCATGAAGAGCCGCCGGTCGGAAGTCTGCTGCTCGCCGGCCCGGAGGCCGCCCTTCTCTCTGAGATCAAGTGATTCCACAAGACCAGAATAATCGCTGCGGCTTCGCCACTCTACAATTTGGTAACGATGAAGGGCTTGGTGGTGGGAACGGGCGAGCCGCCGTGCTGCTCCACCGTGACCGCGATTGCGGCCGCGTTCTCAACGCTCCCCTCGCGGATATACATTGCGGTCGAATCTTTCTCGGCATCGAAGGTGCCGGCCGCAATCGGATTCCCTGTTTTCGGAATGACCCAGAGCTCGAAAGTTTTCCCTGCCTCGAGGGCAGGCAGATGCGCGGCTATGAAAAGCACCCCTTTATTCGGACTAACGAAGACGCGGCCCCGCGCCGTAGGTTCGCCGAAAGATACGTCGCGGGCGGCGGGATCGTTCAGGATCGACAACGCCTGCTCCAGCTTCGCGCCGGACGGTTTTCCCCGGCCGGGCAGCGCCACAGAGATCAATGCGATCGCAACAGCGGTGGTCGCGATCCAGGGCATGAGCGCCGCGGCCCACGACCGCCCGCCGTCAGGCTTCACCAATGCGATGACACGCCGGCGTAGCCGCCGGGGCGGATCGACCGGCTTCACCGCGGCCGCGATCACGCTCACCGTGCTGAGCGCCGTTCGCACCCCGCCCGTGCACATCGGGCAGTTCCGCATCAGGTGCGCGGAAATTTCCGAGCGCTCCGGATCTGTTGCGACCCCGAGGGCGTACGCTTCATAGTCGTTGGCCAATTCTTCGCACGTCATGCCGTCACCGCCTGGCCGAGTTCGTCCCGAAGATGCTTAAGAGCCGACCGCACCCAGGTCTTTACGGTCCCCAGCGGCTCGCCCATGCGTTCCGCCATCTCGGTTTGAGACAAGCCTTCGTAATAAGCCAGTTCAATCACCTTCTGCTGATTCGGATTCAGCTTTGCGATGGCCGCCCGAATGATGCGCGCATGGTCCGTGTTGAAGACGTCCCGTTCCATGTCGACGAACATCGACGGATGTTCGCGTGCATCGAATTCGAAAGAGTTGCGCTCCATGCGGGAGCTAACCGAGCGAATGTGATCGATGGCGCGATTGCGCGCAATGGCGAGCAGCCAGGGACCGAGGGCGCCCCGTCCCGCTTCGAATGCCTGAGCGCGGTTCCACACGCGGAGGAACGTTTCCTGCACAAGATCCTCCGCAATTGCGGCATCGCGCACGATGGAGAGGATTACCGAATACGCAAGTCTCCCGAACCGGTCGTAGAGGTCGCGCATCGCATCCGGCTCTCTGCGCTGCAGCCGCAATGCGAGCTCCTGGTCGTGTTCGCCGCTCATGTCTAAAGCGAGCAGCAGTCCGGGTATTGTGAAGCCGGGTAAGGTCATCGAAGATGTACAGTGACGAGCATAGCGCCGTCCTGTTGTAAATGCGGGACCCGTTTGCATCCGCCCCGCGACTGCCGAACAGAAGCTTAGGTCCACAACTTTGTTACGAGCTTTTTCACGTAACGGATGCGGTGCCAGGTTTCAGCCGCATATCGCCAGGACCCGGGACAGGACATGCCGTATTCTCCCGTTCACTTTTTTCTTGACATTCACACTGAGTAACTCTATATATGAATCACACTGCGATTTTTTAAATCGTAGAATTTCGATTCGGGAGAATCACTTCAATGAAGAACGCAACCAAGAAAGCCGCCGCGAAAAAAGCTGCTCCGAAGAAAAAAGGAAAGTAGCTGAGCCGTCCTTCGCGGACGTAACTTCAACCCACGGGCTCCGGAAACGGAGCCCTTTTTTTATGCCAGGCTCTTCCCCTATAGCCTCAAAGAGGGGGGTCCATCGGAAGAGCCAGCGGCGGCTCCCGCAGAAAGCTCAGTTGGCTCATCTGTGCCACGGCCTCCTGGATCGCCTGCTCCGAAGACGGCTCCACCGTAATCACGAACGGAAGATCGTGCTTCGTATCGGAAGGCAACTGCAGCACGGCTTCGAGGCTGATGTGCTTCGTTGCGAGAATTCCCGCCAGTTCCGCAATGATGCCGGGCCGATCATCCACCCTGAACCGCAAATAGTAAGGCCGATGCTGAAGCCTGATAGAAACCGGCTGATATTCGCCAAGCCGTTCATGCGCAAACGGCGATACGCGTTCCGGACTGCCGCAGCGAATCTCGCGGGCCACCCGCATCATGTCGCTCACTACGGCGACACCCGTTGGATTCGGACCGGCGCCGCGCCCGTAATAGAAAGTGTCGGCGCCGAAGAACCCTTTCACCCAGACTGCGTTGTAGGCGCCTCTGACTCCGGCCAGAATCGTCGACTGACGGATCAGCGCGGGGCGCACGGAAAGGATCAGCCCTCGTTCGGTCTGCTGCGCCGAACAGACCAGGCGGATCGTATGACCCAATTGATGGGCATAGTCGAAATCCTGCGCGGTGATGCGGCGAATGCCTTCTACGAAAATGTCGCCCGGCGTGATGCGCTCGCCGAACGCGAGCGCCGCAAGGATGGCGAGTTTCGAGCGGGCATCGTAACCGTCAACGTCGGCGCTGGGGTCTGCCTCGGCATACCCGAGAGCCTGCGCTTCCGCAAGAATTTCATCGAACGAAGCGCCTCGCCGCTCCATCTCGGTCAGGATGTAATTGCTGGTCCCGTTCAGGATCCCGGCGATTGCAACAATGCGGTCGCCCGAAATGCCTTCGCGCAGAACCGCATGAATGGGGATGCCGCCCGCGACGCTTGCCTCCATCGCCAGGTTGATATTCGCTTTGATGGCCCGGTCCCATATGTCGGCGCCGCTCTGCGCCATCAGTTCCTTGTTTGCCGTAACAATTGACTTACCACTTGCGATTGCCGCGTCGATGATCTCGTTCGCCACGGCGGTCCCGCCCACCAGTTCGGCAACCACATCCACCTGCGGGTGCGAGACTACGTCGCGCCAGTCATTGGTCCGCAATGCGTCGGCCGGTACGTCCGGCAGATCCATGCCCTGTATCGAACGGCTGCACACAGCCGTCACGCGCAACCGGAACCCTAGCTTCAGTGCAATCTGATCGGCATTCGCGGCCAGGATGCGAAGCGCTCCCGAACCTACATTGCCAAGTCCGACTACGCCGATATGAACGTCTTTCATCGTTTATGTGCTCTTCTCTCTCGGTTATGATAGCGAGGTGGGCGCTTTTACCGGCTTCTCAGGCGTTCGACGCGCTTTTCTCGCGATCTTTCCCGCTACCCTGCTCTCACAGGTACTGCCCGGACAATCCGATCCTGCACGCCCTGACATCTTTCCCGCGCCCGGGGGCGCTGAAACACGGCTGCCGAACGGCAAAATGCAGCGTGACGAGATCCTGAAATCGGATTACGAGCAGAATCTTAAAGACGCCCGGGAACTCATGAACCTCTCAAAGTCGTTCGAATACGACCTTGAGAAGAGCGACAGGTTCGTGCTCTCTCTTGACCTGCTTCGAAAGCTGGACGATATGGAGAAGCTGACCAGGCGCATCCGCGGCCGAATGCGTCACTGAGCTACAATCCGTTCGATGGCTCTCACCCAAGTCAAGTCTCAGCTAATGAGCGCATCGGAAATCGACCGCACGCTGGTCCGGCTTGCCCATGAGATCCTTGAACAAACTAAAGACCTGGATCAACTCGCGTTCATCGGCATTCGCCGGCGCGGCGTGCCGCTTGCACAGCGCCTCTCGGCCAAGATCGAAGCACTGGAAAAACGCACCGTCCCCGTCGGCATCCTCGACATCAATCTTATACAGGGACGACCTCAGTACCGTCGGACCGAAGCCGCAGCTCAACGCGACCGAGATCAACTTCTCGGTTCAGGGCAAGGAAATCATCCTGATGGACGACGTCCTCTACACCGGACGCACCATTCGCGCGGCCCTCGACGCCTTGTTCGATCATGGGCGCCCGGCGCGTGTGCAGTTGCTGGTTCTGATCGACCGCGGTCACCGCGAACTCCCGATCGAAGCGCGCTACATCGGCCGCACCGTCCAGACCTCCGACACTGAGATCATCGAAGTGAAGTTCCAGGAGATCGACGATATGGAAAAAGTGCTGCTCTGCGAACGGACCGACGGCGGAAGCCGCCTGATTGAATGCCATGGACTTCTCGATATCGAGAACCTTGAGCGGGCTGAAATAGAAGCGATTCTCGACCGCGCCGCTTTTTTTCAACCACCTCCGAACGAAAGTTATCGCCGCCTCGACGCCTTGCGCGGCAAGACTGATCGTCAACCTGTTTTTCGAAGCTTCCACCCGCACCCGCGTCAGCTTTGAAATCGCGGCGAAGCGCCTGGGCGCCGACACGCTGTCGATCGCCGCTCAGGGGTCCAGCGTGTCGAAAGGCGAATCGCTGGTCGATACGCTGAATACGCTGGTCGCGATGCGGCCGAATGCGATCGTCATGCGCCACGCCGCTTCCGGCGCGCCGCATTTCCTCGCGCGTCATCTGCAGATCCCGATTGTGAACGCGGGCGACGGCACCCACGAACACCCGACTCAGGCGCTGCTCGATGCGCGCACCATTCTCGACCGGCGGCAGAAACTGGAAGGGCTGCGCGTCGCGATCATCGGCGACATCGCGCACAGCCGCGTCGCGCGCTCGAACGTTCATCTGCTTTCGAAATTCGGCGCCGACATCGTGCTCTGCGGGCCGCCTTCGCTGCTGCCGCGCGAACTCGAACAACTCGCGCCGGGAGTTCGGCTCGCCTGGGATATGACGGAAGCCATTCAGGATGCCGACGTGATCATGATGCTGCGCGTCCAACTGGAACGCCAGCATGAAGCGCCGATGGCGGCCAGCGAATACTTCCGCTTCTATGGCCTGCGTCTGGAACATCTTGAGCTATGCGAAGCCGAACGTGATCGTGATGCACCCCGGTCCCATCAATCGCGGCCGCGAACTGAGTTCCGAAGTGGCCGACAGCCAGCGGTCCGTGATCCTGAATCAGGTGGAAAACGGCGTTGCCGTCCGGATGGCGGTGCTCGAACGGATTCTGGCGCATGAGTTCAGTCTTCTGATTACGGGCGGGCGGCGTTATCGACCCCGCCTCGCGGATTTCGACGAGCACCGCCGACGTGCTCATCCGCGACGGAAAAATCGAAGCCATTGGCACGGGATCTGCAAAGCCGACGGTGTGCGCACGCTCGAACGCCGCCGGCGCCATCGTCGCCCCGGGCTTTATCGACATGCACGTGCATCTGCGCGAGCCTGGCATCGAGCACGCCGAGACCATCGAGACCGGCGCGAGGGCGGCGGCGGCGGGCGGCTTCACCAGCATCTGCTGCATGCCGAACACGATCCCGGTGAACGACAGCGCCACTGTCACCAGCTACATCGTGCAGCGCGCGCGCGCAGGTCGCCAGCGTCAACGTTTTCCCGATCGGCGCCATCACCAAAGGCAGCCTGGGCGAAGAACTGGCCGCCATCGGCTCCATGCGCGATGCCGGCATCGTCGCGATTTCAGACGACGGCCGGCCTGTCATGAACGCGCGCGTCATGCGCCGCGCCATGGAACTGGCGCGCGCGCTCGATCTTGCCGGTCATCGACCACTGCGAAGATCTGAACCTCAGCGCCGGCGGCGACATGCATGAAGGCGTGCAGTCGGTCCGGCTCGGATTGCGCGGCATTCCTTCGTCTTCGGAAGACGTGATGGTCGCCCGCGATCTGCTGCTCGCCGAACAGACCGGCGCGCGCTTCCACGTGGCGCATCTCTCCACGTCGCGCTCCGTCGCCATGGTGGCCTTCGCCAGAACGCGCGGACTTCCGGTGAGCTGCGAAGTTACGCCCCATCATTTCGCCATCACCGATCAGGAACTCGGCGCTTACGACAGCAATTACAAGATGAAGCCGCCGCTGCGCTGCCAGTCCGATGTGGACGCCGTGCATCGACGGCATTGTGAGCGGCGTGGTCGACGCCATCGCCACGGACCATGCGCCCCACGCCGGCAGCGAAAAGATGCAGGAGTTCGAGCGCTGCCCGTTCGGCATCACCGGTCTTGAGACCGCGATCGGCCTCTCGCTTGCGGAACTCGTGCACAAGGACTGAATCGCAATTCCGCGCTTGGTGGAGCTCTTCACCACCGGTCCGGCCGGCATCCTCAAGCTCGATCGCGGTACGCTCACACCCGGCGCGCCCGGGGATGTAACGGTCTTCGATCTGAATACCGAATGGACCTATGATGTGCAGCAATCGTGCTCGAAAAGCCGCAACTCGCCGTTCCACGGGCAGCAAGTTCCGCGGCGGTCCCGTCGCCACGATCGTCGGAGGCGAAATCGTATGGACGAGAGAGTAATCGATACAATCGGGCGCTTCCAGGCCCGGCGCGCGCCACCCGCTTCGGCCTGATCGGCCTCGCCATCCTGGTCTTCGTTGCTGTTTGCGATCTCGCCGTTGGGCCTCGTCCGTTCTCATCGACTACTCCTGGTGGAAAGAGATGGGCCAGGTTCACACCTGGCTCGATCTCTACGCCTACTCGACGCTGCCCGTCGCCGGCGGCAACCATGTTCGCGTGGATCGTCCTGCTGTTCGCGCATTCCGCGCGCCGTCCGTTTCGCCGGCGGCGCGTGTCAGCGATTATCCGCTTTACTCGCGCATCTCTTCGCTCGTGCTGCTGCTGGTCTCGTTCCTGGTTGCCGACGCCAGTATCGACAACTGGACCGTTCTGCGCTTTGCGGGAAGCCGCGCCATGAACGGCGCAGGCACGTTCCACGACCCCATCTTCGGCAAACCGGCCACCTTCTACCTTTTCGATCTGCCGTTCTGGTCCGACCTGCGCGGCTATATCTTCGCCGTCGTGATTCTGACCATCCTGGTTTACTGGCTGGTGGCGCGCGGCTGGCAACTGCGCTTCACTCTGCCCGACCTCGGCAAGGGTCCCCTCGATCTTTCTGTGTTCCATCTGACCGGCGGGCTTGAATCGAAGTTTCTGCGCGGCTCACTGGCATTCTTTCTGATCGCGCTCGCCGCCCGCTATTACCTGGCCCGCTTCGAAATGGTGTGGAACCAGCACCGTTTCATGGTCGGCATCGATTACACGGACGATCACTTCGCGCTGCCTCTTTACTGGGTTGTGATTGCGCGCTCTGATCGTAGGCGCGGCGCTGATTGTGGCACGCCGCTGGATTGCCGCGGCCGCCGTGGTCGGCATCAGCCTCGTTGCTCTTCTGGATTGTCCCGTCCATTGCGGGCTCGCTCTACGTCAAACCGAATGAAATCTCGCTGGAACGGCCCTATATCCAGGCGCACATTGAAGCCACGCGCGCCGCTTACGGACTTTCGCAACCGCGTGCAGCGAAATCGAGATGCACACCAACCCGGCGGGCACCATCGACGTCGCGAAGAACGCCCCGCTGCTCGATAACGTGCGGCTCTGGGACTGGCGGCCTTTCCATGACACCGTGACGCAGATGCAGGCGCTGCGGCCTTACTACGCGTTCCACGATACCGATGTGGATCGCTACACGATCGACGGCCAGTACCGCCAGGTGCTGCTCTCGCCGCGCGAACTCGACATCACGCAGCTGCCGGGCACGCAATCGAGCTGGATCAATCCACATTTCATCTATACCCACGGCTACGGGCTGGTGCTGGCCGAAGTCAGCAAGCTCACGCCTGACGGCCAGCCTGTCTACCTGATGCAGGACATGCCGCCGATTGATGAAGACGTCCAGCCTGAAGGTCGAACGCCCGGAACTCTACTTACGGCGAACTGCAGCACGAACCCGTTTTTGTCGACACCGCGCAGCAGGAATTCAACTATCCGCAGGGTTCCGACAACGCCTTAACCCGATATGCAGGGCAAAGGCGGCTTTCCCATTTCTTCACTCGCTGATGCGGCTCGCCGCTGCGCTCCACTTCGGCGATTCCAACATCGTTCTCACCGGCTATCTGACCGATCACAGCCGCATGATGATTCACCGGCGTGTCCGTGAACGCCTGCAGACGCTCGCGCCCTATCTGAGCTGGGATATCGACCCCTACCTGGTGATCACTCCGGAAGGCCGCCTGGTCTGGATGGTGGATGGCTACACGACATCCGAATCCCATCCCTTCTCGCGCGAGTCCGAGGCGTTCGGCGGAATCAACTACATTCGCAACGCGGTCAAAGCGACGGTCGATGCTTACGACGGCGAGACCCACCTCTACGTGTTCGATGCGGCAGATCCGGTCATCACCGCATACCGCACGCTGTTCCCGACGCTCTACGAAGACGCATCGAAGATGCCAGACGCGATCCGCGTCCACACGCGTTATCCCGAAGACCTGTTCCGCGTGCAGTCCGAACTCTACCGCGTTTATCACATGCGGAATCCGCAGGCGTTCTATAACAACGAAGACGTCTGGGAACTGGCGCGCTATTCCTCAGGCAACGCGGAACCCGTATCCGGTTACGGCCCACGTTATGTGTTCGCGACTCTGCCCGGCGAAACGCAAGCCGGAGTTCCTGCTGATGACCACCTTCACGCCGCTCTCGAAGGAGAACCTGATCGGCGTCATGCTCGCCCGCTGCGACGGGCCGAAACTCGGCGAAATTGTCGTGCTGCAGCTCTCGAAGCAGGAACTGATTCTCGGCCCGATGCAGATCAACGCCCGCATCAATCAGGATCAGAACATCTCGAAAGACCTGACGCTCTGGAACCAGCAGGGCTCGCAGGTGTTGCAGGGGCAAACGCTGGTGCTGCCCGTCGGCGACACCTTCCTCTATGTGTCGCCGCTGTATCTGCAGGCGACCCAGGCGCGCATGCCGCAACTGAAGAAGGTGGTGCTCGCCATCGGCAACCGGCTCATTTACTCGGATACGTATGAGCAGGCCCTGGCGCTGCTCGGCGGTGCGCAGGCCGCGGGCGCTGTGCCGGCCGCGACCACCTGCGCCCGGCTCATCGAAACCTGTCGCGCAACCGCCTTCGACCGATCCCCGCGTCGAAAGCATCCGACAGCACCTGCAGCGCTATAAAGATTTCGCCAGCCAGGGCAAGTGGGCCGATGCCGGACGGGAGCTCGACGCCATCCAGACCGAGGTCAATAAGTGAAGGTGGCGCGTAGCATTGCTGCTGTTGCGGCAGGCTATGCGGTGATTGCCGTGACGCTGCGGGTCGCCGAAATGGGTTCGTTTTTTCGCGTACTTGTGGCGACCGTCCTCGGTGCGCTCGCCGCGGGCTTCATCACCGCGTGGATCGCCGGCCGCCGTGAAATCCCGCATGCCTCCGCGCTCGGCTTCATCCTGATCGCAATCAGTTTTTATTCGCTGCGGCAGCAGCCGGCGTTCCGCCCCGGCTGGTATGAAATTGCGATCGCGGGCTGCGGACCCATTGCCGCCATGGTCGGCGCCGCCATTCGTTTACTGACGAAACGCCCGGCAAATCAGACCTAAGCACCAGGCAGGAACGACAGGCTGCTCCAAAAACGCTTGCAAACCTTTTCCGGTTAGCATAGTCTAACTATGTAATGCGCGACGAAATTCCTCCCGGAACACTTTACATGCTGATCCTCCGAACTCTCGACCGTCACGGCAGGATGCATGGCTTCGCCATCGCTGACTCGATTCAGCAGAGTACTGAAGATGTACTGCATGTGGAAGAGGGGTCCCTTTATCCGGCTCTGCAGCGAATGTTGCTGAAGGGCTGGGTCAAAGCCGAGTGGGGCGTAACGGCGGGCAACCGCCGCGCCCGCTATTACCAGATGACGCCTCAGGGGCGAAAGCAACTTGCGGCTGAACTGTCCAAATACGAGCGGGTGGCCGCCGCGATTGCGCGTGTTCTGCAACCTGCGTGAGGAGAGATGCCATGGAATGGTTGAATGAGACCCACCGCCGGCTTCGAGCGCTTTTCGGGGGCGCGCAACTTGAACGCGACCTGCAGGAAGAGATGCGGCTTCACCTGGAACTGCGGCGCGATCAACACCTGGAACGCGGGCTTTCACCTGATGAAGCGCACACAGCGGCGCGCCGGGATTTCGGCAACACCGTTCTGCTCAGGGAGATCAGCCAGGAAGCCTGGGGCTGGACATGGCTGCACAACCTGGCGCAGGATCTCCGTTACGGCGCATGCTCACTTCGGCGGACGCCAGGTTTCACCGCCGTTACCGCGCTCACTCTGGCGCTGGGCATTGGAGCGAACATCGCCATTTTCAGTGTGGTGAACGCCGTTCTGCTGAAGCCGCTTCCCTATGGAGATCCCGACCGGCTCGTGACGATCCTGCACCAGGGCACCAGCCCTGTTGCGCCCGCAAACTACTTCGACTGGAGCGCTCAGAGCCATTCATTCGAGTCGATGGCGGCGGCCGAATACTGGAGCCCGAACCTCACCAACATTGACTCGCCTGAGCATCTGTACGGATTGCGCGTGACACCGAACCTGTTTCAGATGCTCGAAATTCGGCCAGCGCACGGACGTCTCTTCGCGGCCGGTGACCCGGATCATCAGGTTGTGCTGAGCGACCGGCTCTGGCGACGGCGATTCCATGCGGACGTGAATGTGGCCGGACTGCCGATCACTTTGAACGGCGAGGCATATACCGTCGTCGGCGTGATGCCGCCCACGTTTCGTTTTCCGCCATTCTGGGCGACCCGCGCGGAACTGTGGGTGCCCGCCACGTTCACGGAGCGCGCCCACGACCGCGACGCCAACAGCCTGCGCGTCTTTGCGCGTCTCAAACCGGGCTCTACGCTGAGCCAGGCGCGAATGGATATAGGGGCGATCACGAAGCGCCTCGAGCAGCAGTACGAAGGTTCGAATCGCGACGTAAAAGTCACTCCGCTCAAAGAAAACGCGGTGGGCAACGTTGAGACTCCGCTGCTGATCATGATGGGGGCGGTAGGGTTCGTGCTGCTGATTGCATGCGCCAACGTAGCTCACATGGTGCTCGCCCGGACTTCCGGCCGGCAGAAAGAAATTGCCGTGAGGCGCGCGCTCGGGGCGGGCCGGGCGCGAATCATCAGCCAGTTTGTAACGGAAAGCCTGCTGCTCGCCGGCGCCGGAGCCCTTACCGGATTGCTGCTGGCTGCGGTCGGCATCAGGGTGCTCCTGGCGCTGAGTCCTGCAAACATTCCCCGTCTGGACTCAGTGCGAATAGACTCCACCGTTGCCCTGTTTGCGATCGGCGTCACCATCCTGACTGCGGTGGTGTTCGGCGTGACGCCGGCCGCAGGCGGATTGATCGACAACCTGAGCGGAGCGCTCAACGAAGGCGGACGCAGCGGCAGCGACGGACGTGGCCGCACCCGCCTGCGGAGCTTTCTCGTGATATCCGAGTTCGCCCTCGCGTTTGTGCTCCTGACCGGAGCCGGACTAACTATTCGCAGCTTTCTGACGCTCCAGTCGCTCGAGGCCGGATTTAATCCGCACAATGTTCTCTCGATGGTCGTTTCGGTTGCCGGATCGAAAGAGGCCGACAGGAACATTCGTCCGATCTTCTACCGGCAACTAATAGACAGGGTCAGAGCGCTGCCGCGCGTGAAGGCCGCGAGCGGCATCAATCATTTGCCGCTGGCAGGAGATCTGTGGGGTCAGTCGTTCAACATCGAAGGACGTCCGCGGCCCAGGCCGGGAGAAGCACCGGCAGCGGTCTACAGAATTGTAATGCCGGGTTACTTCGAAACCATGCGGCTGCCTTTGCGGCGCGGGCGCGACATCAGCGACAGAGACGTTCCGGAGTCTCCGGGAGTGGTGATCGTCAACGAACGGGCAGCCGCTAAGTACTGGCCCGGAGAAGATCCCCTCGGGAAGAGAATTGCGCTGAACGGCTCAGCTCAGCCCGCACCGTGGCTGACGGTGATCGGCGTCGCGGCGGACGCAAAGCAGGGAGAATGGGCCTCGAAACCCGACCCTGAAATTTATCTTGCCGCTCTGCAAAGCCGCGATTTTATGGGTGAGGGTCCGGCGAGAAGCGCCTATATAACCCTGGTAGTGCAGACAATCGGGAATCCGGCTGAGTTGGCAACGGCGGTGAAGGGAGCTGTGTGGTCGCTTGACCGAAATCTCCCCATTTCCGAAGTCGTGACCATGGACCGTGCCGTGGCGGATGCTACCGCGCAGCCCCGGTTCGAGATGTTCCTGCTTGGCGTATTCGGTGCGCTGGCCCTGTTGCTTGCCGCAGTCGGCATCTATGGCGTGATCAGCTATTCCGTTTCGCGCCGCATCCGCGAGATCGGGATTCGGATGTCTCTCGGCGCAAGCCAGTCCGGGGTCCTTAGGATGATAGTGCTGCAGGGGATGGTGCTTGCGTCGGCGGGACTTGCAACAGGTATCGCAGGCGGCTTGTTGTTGTCGAAGCTGATGGCGAACATGTTGTTCGGCGTGAAGCCTGCCGACCCGGTCACCTTCGCTGGTGTCGCTGTCGTACTCGGTATGGCTGCCCTGCTCGCGACCTGTGTACCCGCGCGCAGGGCCATGCGTATCCGGCCATTGGCTGCGCTTCGCCACGAATGAGCGGGAGGATCGCCGAGCCCGCTTGTTTACGGCGCCAGCGAAAAGCTGAAAACAACCGGACTTGCCAATCGCCGATAGTCGTCGACGCCCATTACGATCGAATCCGTCAGCGAAGCGGCATTGAAAGCGATCCGATCGTTTTCGAAGACCGACGGATCCACGAACAACGGGAACGGCAAAATCGGCTCGCCAAATGGCGGCACGGACCCCGGCGCCAGTCCCGTCATCTCCATCAACTCCTCCGGCGAGGCGAACCGCGTCTTCTTCGCGCCGAAATGCTGCTTCACCGACGCGGAGTTTAGTTTCCGGTCTGCACTCAGAACGAACAGCCGGAACGAGAGGTCTACCTTTAGTAAAAGCGCCTTACCGCCGACCTTCAATTCTTCACCCCTCGCAGCCGCCGATTCCTCCGATGTCCGGGCCGCCAGATGATGCACTTCACGGAACTCGACTCCCTCGTGTGCGAGCCACTCCCCAATCTCCCGATTAGTTATTTGTATACGGCCCATAAATATGATTTTACGGAAATCTGTTCAAGGCAGCTAACTGCCACATGTTCATGAACTTAGGATGGACGCTTGACAAAGTAATTGGTTGATCCTATGATGAGTTGCTCGTTGAAGTTAAATTTTCATTAAATTCACACGGTGGATCAGGTGGGGGGCTCTACGTATGATGACCTTCGCAGTCGGTGAAAAAGTCGTTTATCCCAATCAAGGCGTTGGGACCATCGAAAATATCAGCACTCGTTATTTTGAACAGAGGCCGGAGAAGTTTTATCTGCTCCGGCTTTTTTGTTCCAGCATGACAGTGATGGTTCCTTTCTCAAACGCCGAGAACATCGGTCTGCGGAAGACTCTCGAAAAACACGGACGTAAACAGGGTTCTTGCATACCTGAGCGGGCCGTCTGTCGAGACTCTTCAGGACTGGAAGATTCGGTTCAAAATCAACAGCGAGAAGATGCTGACCGGCAGCCTTCTTCAAATTTCGGAAGTGTTCAAACAGCTGGTCCGGCTACAGGCCGATAAACCACTATCGTTCCGCGAGAAAAAAATGCTGGACCGCGCGCGCACCATGCTGATTTCAGAAGTTTCGCAGGCGCGGAATATCTCTGAAATCGAAGCCATCGCGCTGATGCAGAAGGCGCTTACGAAAACGGGCCACCAGTTCCCCGATCCCTCCTGAAATCCCAGGGCCGGGCAGCGTCTATACTCTGGATTGCTGCTCGGCCTGATTCTGCTTCTGGTTACGGCCGCCGGATGCGCCCTGTTTGTCGCGAAACCCGGCTGGTTCCCCGTCCCAATCTCCGCTGAAGCCTTCTCCTTCGATCGTCAGTTTACCCGCACTCTCTGGATTGTCGGCATTATATTTATATGCGCGCAGCTTCTGCTCGCCTGGGTTGCAATCCGCCGCCGCACCCGTCGGCCCGGATTTTCGGGCCGCGTGGAAGGTCGAAACTGGCTTCGTCGCCGTTATTGCCGCGTTATTTCTGAGCCTCGCCGCCGCCGGTTCCCGCGATTGGGCTAAAGTTCCCGCCAGAACCGCCGATAAAGAAGTTATTGAGGTTTACTCGCATCAGTTTCACTGGGATTTTCGCTATCCTGGCCCTGACGGCAAATTCGGCCGTACGGCGAATCGGTTCATCAGCGATTCGGAAGGCAACCCCATGGGAATCGATCCGGCGGATCACGTCCGGAAAAGATGACATCGTCGCCGATCGGCTCCGCATTCCCGCGGGACGGGACGTCATACTCCTTTTGCACTCCCGCGATGTTATTCATGACTTTTTCGTACGCGAACTCCGAACCAAGCAGGACATCGTGCCCGGAATGGAGATTCCGCTTCAAATTCACGTGAACCGGCCCGGAGAATATGAGATTGCCTGTGCGGAACTCTGCGGATTAGGACACAGTCAAATGCGGAGCCTGCTCCTCGCTATGCCGGAGCCGGCGTACGATCTCTGGAAGCGCGGCACGTCCAGGGCACCCACCGTTCAGCAAAACTGAACGATCATTTCAATCGCTGGCCCTTGACCACAGCCCGCGGACACAATACAGTGCGGAATACAAATCGCCCTCGTGGCCTTCAGGGAGTCTTAAACCATGTTGGTTTTTCATCGTTCGGGTTTTGCCGGCGCGCTGCTCTTAGCCGCCGCCTCAATGTTTCTGGTAACTCCGGGGGCATTTGCCCAGGCAGTTGCCGTTGCTGAAGTAGACGGGCACGTGACCGATCCCAGCGGTCAATCGATTGTCGGCGCACAGGTCAGAATGACTGAGCTCGACAAAGATCAGATCCATAACACCACCACCGACGGTCAGGGCCGCTACGCTCTGCCGAATCTTCCCACCGGCGCGTACAAGCTGGAAGTCAGTTCTGCCGGGTTCAAGAACTATGTTCAGACCGGTATCGTCCTTCAGGTGGGACAAACGGTCGACGCCAACGTTCTGATGCAGGTCGGGTCGGTATCGGAGAGCATTGAGGTGGTCGCGAATGCGGCCATGGTGGAAACGAAAGACAACGCTTTGTCGCAGGTTATCGACCAGCAGCGTGTCGTCGATCTGCCGCTCAACGGGCGCAACATAACGCAGTTGATTATCCTGACGGGCGCGGCGACCACGGCTCCGGGCGGCGGGATGATCGGCAGCAAAAACATCCAGGGCTCGAACGGCTCCGCGACCTTCTCGGTCGCCGGCGGACAGGCGAATGGCCTGAACTTCCTGCTCGATGGCGGCGATAATAACGACCCTTTCAGCAACGTAAACCTGCCGCTTCCTTTCCCGGACGCAACCCAGGAATTCTCAGTCACAACCAACGCAACTCCCGCCCAGTACGGGCTCCATCCCGGCGGCGTCGTTAACGTGGTCACGAAATCGGGCGCAAACGCCTTCCACGGTGACTTCTTCGAATTTCTGCGGAACGGTGATCTGAATGCCCGCCAGGAGGGCACACTGGTCCGCGATTCGCTGAAACGAAGCCAGTTCGGCGGCGTGACCGGCGGACGTATCCTGCGCGACAAGCTGTTTTACTTCGGTGGATATCAGGGAACCCAGCAGCGCAGCCAGCCCGCCACAACTATTACTTATGTCCCCACGGCGGCCGTCCTGAACGGGGACTTCAGTGTGATCGACAGCGCACCCTGCGTCAAAACCAATATCGCGCTCAAGAACCCGATTACCGGTGTGCCGTTCGCCAACAACCAGATCCCGGTCTCATTGTTCGATCCGGCAGCCGTGAAGGTGGTGAACAACTATATCCCCGTCAGTCCCGATCCTTGCGGCCGAATCCAGTATGGCCTGCCGGCAAACAATCCCGATAACCAGTGGGTTGGACGTGTCGACTATGTCCGCAGCCAAAAGCAGAGCCTGTATGTCCGTTACTTTATCTATGACTTCACAGCGCAGGCCGTATTCGATGGCAAGAATGCCCTCACAACCACAGCGCCGGGCAACCAGGATCGTTCGCAGACCGCGACCGTTGGCGATACATATGTTTTCAGCCCAACGCTCCTGAATTCGTTTCACCTGACCTTCAATAGACGCCGGGATAACCGGGGCGTTGCTTCGAACCTGTTCAATCCCGGGTCGCTCGGCGTCAACATGTTCAGTCTGTTGCCGAACTTTATTCAGCTCGGAATCACCAACTACTTCAGCATTGGTTGCGGTACCTGTGCCCCGGGCTATTTCAACACCAACACTTACCAGCTCTCGGATGACTTCAGTCTGATCAAGGGCAAACACCAGTTCGGGTTCGGTGTGGACGTCCGCAAGCTGCAGCTGAATATCGTGAATAACCAGCAGTCAAACGGGCAGTTCAGCTTCGCCGGTTCCTATTCGGGAGACAACCTGGCGGACTTTATGCTCGGACGCGTTTCCACCTTTAACGATGGCAATCCGAATCCGAACACTCTGCGCCAGACCGTCATTTCGGCCTATGCGCAGGACACCTGGCGCGTGACGCAGCGTCTGACTGTGAATCTGGGCCTTCGTTGGGAGCCTTCAGTGCCGCCCTATGACAAATACGATCGCGGCGATCAGTTCTCGCAGGCCGCATTCAACGCCGGGCAGCACAGCACCGTCTATCCGAATGCTCCCGCCGGCCTGCTCTTTGCGGGCGACGCCGCCAACAAGAACGGGAAGTATTTCTCAGACTGGCATCTGCTGGCGAGTTCGCCCCGTATCGGGCTCGTATGGGATCCATCGGGTGACGGTAAGTCGTCTGTCCGCACCGCGTTCGCGCTCATGCACGACACCACTGAGCTGTTCTTTCCTGAACGCCTGACCACGAACCCGCCGTACGCATCGTCCATCACGCTGACGAATGTGCCGTTTTCCAATCCGTTTCTGGGATACCCCGGCGGCAACCCGTTCCCCGGCGCCGCAATCTTCCCGGTCGGAGGAACCTACGTATCGATCCCGCCGAGCGTCAAGCCGACCTACATGATGCAGTGGAACCTCAGCTATCAGCGTCAGTTGGCCCGCGACTGGAAAGCAACGTTCAACTATATTGGCAACAAGACCACCCATATCCTCGGTTCGTATGATGTGAACCCCGCGGTGTACATCCCGGGGTCTACAGCATCGACGAACAACAGACGCCTCCTCTATCTGCAGAATCCCTCCCTTGGCCAGTACTACAGCAACGTGGAAGTCGCGGATGACGGCGGCAATTCCTCGTATCACGGGCTCCTGACCTCAATTGAACATCGCTTCGCAAACAGCTTCACGCTGATGTCCAACCTGACGTGGTCGCACTGCATCAGCAATGTTGATTTCACGGGGGAACTTGCCGGGACCGTCTACCAGAACCCTGGCAACCGGCAGGGCGAGCGGGGCGATTGCGGCTTTGACCGCCGCCTCAACTTCAACACCTCCATCGTGATTCAGACGCGCGGCATTGGCAATAACTTTACTCACCAGCTGACCGGTGGCTGGCAGGTTTCGCCCATCTTCACCGCTTACACAGGCCAGCCGTTCAACATCACCGACGGCGGAAAGGACGTCTCGCTCACCGGGCAGTTACAGGATCGCCCGAACGTGCTGCTGCCCGATCAGGTCATACCGTCAGACCGAACTCTGAAGGAGTGGTTCAACCCGAACGCATTCGTCGTTCAGCCGGCGGGAACGTATGGGAATCTGGGCCGTTTCGTGCTCCATTCGCCGGGCACCTGGAACATGGATCTCGGCATAAGCCGTATCTTCAAACTTAGAGAGCGTCTCGGTCTCGAAGCTCGGGGAGAGGCGTTTAACATCATGAATCATGGAAACTGGGGCACTCCGTCCAACAGCATTACCAGTTCCACCTTCGGTCAGATTCAATCGTTCAGTTCGCCGAGAATCATTCAGTTCGCGCTGAAAATGACCTACTAACCAGGTAGCCGCAATAAGGACAAGCTCGGTCTTGTTCTTATTGCGGTTCTCTGAGAAATCACCGCCTCAGAACGATAGTCCGAGTAGCCGTGCCGGGTTGACCTTAGACATGGCGTCGATGTCCGCCGCCGAAATGCCCTCTTTTCTCAAACCCTGAAAGAAGGCCATCAGGCCGTCGGGATGAAGCGGGTTTCCAACCTGCCCCATATCGCTCGAAAGAATACAGGAACCCGCGCCGACTGCCCTGATAGCTTTCGCGTAATCGCGCATTTCATATTGCTTCTGGACCCCGGTGACCCCGTTGTACACAAACTCGATAAACGCGCCAAGCGCAGCCGCCTCCCGCATCTGCGCGACGGTCATGGCAACCGGATTCAGCATCGCGTGCGTCACCACCACGTGTTCAACGCCTCGCTGACGGGCTTCCCGGACGATCGTCAGGTCTTCCGCGGCGGACGAGTGTCCCGTCGCCAGCACCATTCGGTATTTTGAAGCGGCTGCAATGACTTCAAGCGTCTCGGGCAACAGTTTTCCGTCACGTGAAACCGGCACAAACGGCCGCTTCTCCTTCGAGAACCGAACCTGGTTCTCGGAATCGAATGTGGGCAGCCAGACTACCCGGCCCCATCCGCCCTTTACCTGCGCCATGTGCTCCACGGCAGCCACGTTCAGGCCGCCTGCCGGCCTGTTCAGGACGATTCCGCCGAAGATCTCAATCCCGGGCACCTCTTTGCGCACCAGGAACGCCAGCGCTGCTGTCGGCTCGAAATGATTCTTCAACACCATTCCGCGCATGCCGCGCGACTTCGCGAGCCGCGCCAGATCGATAACATCGATCGAACGTGGAACGCTGTCCGGATCGCCGTGCGCGTGGATGTCGATGACCCCGGTCATTTGCGGCGCTGCGCTGAAAAGCCCGAAACAGGCGAGCAGCACCAGCCGCGGCATCATAACTGCGCGCGCCCCATCACTGGCCACATTGCTTCAACCTCGCTGCCGCGGCACACATAAATTCTGTCGTACAGATTGACGGTTGGGTCGCAGTGAGGCGGCACGAACTCGATTTTCGAACCCAGCCGCAAACCGTGCCGGCCGTCTACATACCCGAACTCATCGCCACCCCAACGGTACGTGGCGCCTTCAAGCCCCACCGGTTCAGGACCGAATGGCCGGTCCGTTGAGAAAGCCTTGAAACCGGCATCCACCGTAACGAAGTCCGCGTGATTGGCGCTGATCACGGTCGCCAGCACTGTCAAAGCCTGCCGGAAATCGATGCCCAGCTTCCGGTAAGCCAGATCCATCAGAGCATACGATCCCGCCTGGATCTCGGTCACGTTTTCGAGATGCAAATCCACGTCCCACGTGCCCGTGCTGCCGCCGGTAATTACATCCGTATGCAAACCGTGGCTGCCCATCAGATCTTTGACTACGCCCGCAAGCGCAAATGCGCCGCCCGAGATACTTTGCCGCTCATCGTCGTCGGCGCCGTGCGATCCGCTTACCGAATATGCCTGCAGCCCGCGGAGCCAAAGATGACTGGCCTGATCTATGGCGAGCGCGATATCGAGCGCCTGATCGGATGAAGCGGCGCCTGTACGATGGTCTCCCACATCGAGATCCACCAGAACAGAAAGCTGCACATCCGAAGCCAGCGCAGCCTGCTGATACCACTGGACCTGTTTGACATGATCCACCACCACCATCGCGCCCGTCCGGACGATCCTTTCGATCTTCATAGGGTCGGCGACAGGGGATGTGAGCAGCAGATCGCGAATGCCGGCCGAGTGCATCAGTTCCGCTTCAGCCACCGTGGCGACGCATATACCGCGCGCCCCGGCATCGATCTGGCGCCGTGAGATGGCAGGGCACTTATGCGCCTTGGCATGGGGCCGCAGTCTCTTCCCTGCGGCAGCGCACTCGGAGGCCATCCGGGCGACGTTGGCCTCAAAAGCCTCAAGATCCAGAAGCAATGCCGGGGTTGGAAGCTGCTGCTTACGTTGCAAGTTGATATTCTCGAATCCTTCTGGATCGTATCTCACGGCTTCGACCCTCGGCAGTAAATGGCATTGTTTCAGAAGTAAACGCCGTCCGCGCGAAGAGCGGGAACGTTTGTCTCGCTTATGCGCGGCGAGCCCCGATTTCCCCACCCCTCCGATATTGACGGCTCGGCGCGTGGGGCTATTGCGCGGGACCGGCTGACGCCATCCAGAGAATGTTCATGGGCCCCGTACAATCGAGCCGCGGGCCGCGACCTTCGAGCAGGACGCCGCGTTTCACGGCCACTGTCACCACAAATCGACGGGCCTGCTGCCTTCAACCATGGCGCTGCTTTCGAACATTCCCGCAGCGAAGATCGTGGACCTCGACGCAGAATGCTGCGGCATGGCCGGTTCGTTCGGCTATACCAACGGCCACTACGATGTTTTGGTCCATCGCCGAACGGCGCCTGCTTCCGGCGGCGGAACTGCCGGGCACCGCCGCCATGCATCCCGCCATCCTGATCCGAGACATGCTCATTGATTGATGGTGAAGTTCACTTCGATTTCGGTGATCACCTCGACGGGCTCGCCGCTCAGCAGCGTGGGCTGATAACGCCACTGCCGAACCGCGTCAATCGCGGCGTTGACCAGCAGAGGAGGTCCGCTCCGGATGTTGAGGTTCTGAATGCTGCCGTCCCGAGCGATGGTCGCCTGTATCCTGACCGTGCCCTGAACCCGAGCCGCCCTCGCGAGCGAGGGGTACGCCGGTTTCGGACCGAACAGAAGCTTGGCCGCCTGGATTCCGCTGCTGACATGAAGCGGAGCCTTGGGTACTTCGGGCTTCCTGATGGTTGCCGCGGGCGGGGGAGGCACATAGTTCGGAAGCGGCGCCGAATTCAGCCCGGTCAGCCCGGCCGTTCCGAACCCGGCTGCCGGCCCCACAGGACCGAAATTGACGGCGACCTCAGCCGGAGGTGCGTCTTCGACGACAACCGCGATCCGGTCCGGAATTTTGGTTGGAGCAGTGAACGTCCGCGCTGGCCCTTGTCGATGCGCGGCCGCAACCGCAACCGCCGGTTTGACTTCGGTCAGCGGCCGCAGAGGGATGAAGATCGGAACCTCAATCTTGAGTTGCAGCAACTCTGGGTGAAGCAGCGGGATCAGCAGTAAGATCCCTACGACCCCGCATTGAAAAGCCAGCGAAGCCGCCACCGTCCAAGGTTTTTTGGCTTCGCTCTGTAATCCGACGAAAGTCTGGTCAAACATGAAGGTCTCCTCGAAATGGGTTTGTTTTTTCTGTTTGACCGGTCGCTCAGGTAGACACCACGCCGCGGGCAACAGTTCCCGCCCGGCGCCGAGGAGGACGCCGCCTTTTGCGGGAAAGTTAGAATGGCTTTGTTTTTTCGCGCCTTGCAGGTGGCGGCTACCCGCCGAGGGCCTGCTGAATGGCGGCGGATATCACGGGCGCCATCAGCTCATAACCTTTGTCGGTGGGATGCAAACCGTCGCGTGAGATGCCTTCCTTCAGCATGCCTTTGTCATCGACAGTAGCGGAGTAGTAGTCCGCGTAGACCGCGTGAGTCCTCATCGCGTAATCTTTAAGCCATGCGTTCAGCTTGAGGATGTCGGCCGGCGGGCGGCCCTCGGTCATCTTCCTTGGACCGTAATCGCTGACCGGCGTCAGAGAGCAAAGGACAACTTTGATGCCGTGCCCCTGCGCGAGTTCGGCCATCGCCTGGAAATTTTCCTCGACCATCTCGATCGTTTCGGGGCCCGTATTCCGCGCGATGTCGTTGGTGCCCGCGAAAATCACGAGCACGGCAGGCTTGAGGTTAATTACGTCCTCAAACATGCGGACCAGCATTTGCGGAGTCGTCTGGCCGCTGATGCCACGGTTGACGTACGGCTTGCCGGGGAAATACTGCGCCAGTTTCCAACCGTCGGTTATGGAATCGCCCATGAACACGACCCGCTGCGGATCCGACGGCTCTTTCTTCAGCTTTTCGTTATCCGCGTGGTAACGGCCAAGCTGATTCCAATCGAGTAGCTGGGTGGCTAGTGTTTGAGCAGTCCCGGCCAGGCAGCAGTTGCCGCGGCCGGTGTTGAATTCCTCTGTTAATTGGGCCGTCGCGAGGGCGGGCAACAGCATCGTACAGGCAAAGAAGCAAATGCGAAAGTTCATGACTTGACGGGAATTATATTCCATTCGATGCGGTCGAAAATCGCGCGGAGGCGCTCGCCTTTGCCGGGATGAATCGATGCGACGAACGCAATACGCCCTTCGAGGTGCGCTCTGAAGGCCGGATGATCCGAACGGTTTTGGCTTTCAGGTCCAAAACGCGCACAATTGGTAAGGGTTGCTTTGAGCGCGTCGAACTCCGGGCGCGCGATATTGAGACGGTCGTTTGTTACTAATCCGGCCAGATGCTGCCGCATGCCTTGCGACATGATACGGGTCTTGCGGTGATTGACCGCAAACCCTTCTTCCATGACAATTGCGGCGGCGTGCAGCGAGAACCTGCGGGCGCGCCGTGCAAATTCGTGGTCGCCCGAAAACGCAAGGTCGTCCGCATAGCGGGTGTAAACAGCGCCCGCCGATTCAGCCAGTCCCGCCAGCCTGCAGTCAGCCCGGCGAAAGCAGATGTTGGCGAGCGAAGGCGACGTGGGGGCACCCTGCGGAAGATGTCGCCGCGAATACAAGGTGCGAAACCTGTTGCCAGATGTCTCGCGGAACGCTGCTCGTGCAGAGCGCCGCCAGCCGATCGGCCACGGCTTCGGGGTAACCTGCGGTCCGGAAGAACGCGGAGATGCGCGCCATTGGAATGGACGGAAAGAAGTCCCGAAGATCCATTCGCAGCACTAACGCTTTTCCGACATGCGGTCCCGCGAAGGTCTTGATGGATCGATGCGGGACAAATCCGTGTACCGCCGGGTGGGGCGGCACCTTATTCAGTATTTCGGCCAGAATCTGCCGTTGAAGCTGCTTGAGCAGCGTTTTCGGCGCCTCGATCAGACGGGTGCCGCCCGAACGTTTATTGAGGACCGTGTAGTGATAATGCCTAAGCTGCGGTGCGACGTAGTTCGCGGCTAACCCCTTGAGGTCCGAATACCAATCGAGTTCCCGACCCTCAAGCAGCAGCCATTCGGCGAGCGCCCCCACCGTTTCGATGGCAGGGAGTTCCCATTCGGCAGCCGCCGCAACCGGCTGCATGACTGGGGGCTCGGTGAGAAGCCGCTCCACCCGTAGCTTTTCGGCATATTGCGCGAGGGCGCTTTGCACGCCCGGATCGCCGTGCAGAAACCGGACGACATCGCGATGCCTCGGACGCGTTTTGGAATTGAAGGTCTCTACATAGCGGCGGACAACGGGGCCGACCCATCGCCACCTGCGCCCCAGCGTGCGGTGAACACGCGCCAGAGCAGGCCCGGCTTCCATCTCGCCCGCAAGCAACGACGTGGCAATCAGGCTTATGAGCAAAGAATCCGGCATTATGACCGGACGGCGGAATGCTTCAACGAGTCTTACTCAGCGTGAGCAGATCTGCGTGGTGGCGCAGTGAAGCTCACGCGACGAAACCTCAGCTTTCGAGAGTCCCCGGGGTAACCCCGGAGAGGCAAGCCAAACTTGCAGTTCAGCGCACCGGGCTTAAAGTCTTCCGCCGCCCGAAGCATGATAGCAGCCGGGCAGATCAGTACCGCGCCAGTTCGGCGACGAGAGCAGGCAGGCCCTTCTTGACGTAGATATCGGCAAGCCGCTGCTCCTCGGGAGACGGAGCCATGATTCGCAGCAGAGGCGAAGAATTCAGATCTTCACGGGAAGGAATCCAAACCTTGCCATCGGCAAACTCAACCTGACTCACAAATCCGGTCATGCCCTGAATTTCCACGGGCCTTCCGGTACGGGAAAACTTCAGTGTGGTATCCGGAGAGAGTCGGCTCTTCTGTCCCGAAGGCAGCATCATCGAAGAACTTGAACCGGGCACCGAACCGGCCAGATATTCGTGCCCTTCTTTATCTTTCACCATCCAGCCGATCTCCACATACCGAACCGGCTTCCCCGACTGATTCACCACTTCGATTCGGGGCGAGCGGGCCTCGTTGCCGGTAATCTCCGCCCAGCCCTCAATCGGCTGCACCGGTGCATTCGGCATCCTCAAAAAGGCGAATTGCGCGATATGTTCGTCTGCGGGCACCACTGTCCCGACGGAACGGCCGGAACGGCTCAAAGCAACATCCAGTTGAGAACGCTCCGCCTGTTTCGCCATGCTGAGCAGCATCTCGCCACCGAGAGCCTTCTCGCCGCGCGCCTGCAGCACGTGCTTGAAGTACGCGCGGTCGCGTTGCGCTTCGGTCTCCCAGAAGGTCATTGCGCGCTGCGAGTTCAGCTTATTCGGACCGAAAAAACTCAGGTCGTCAAACAGCACGCCATCGAGTTGCACACGGACTAACGGCCCGCCCGCCTGCTGCACGGGCCGAACCAGACGGATGTCGACCGGCACCGTGAACTCTTTCGTGGGCGGCACGTCGATGCAGGGCCGCGCAACCGAGCCCTTGCCGCCAGGCGCAAACTCCTGCGCGGTGATCAGCAGCGTGACGCCGCGCACGCGACGGTAGCCTGTATTGCGCAACGTCAGCGCCATGTGAAGATCGAGCACCATGGCGCCGCCACGGTTGGTGGCACGCGATTCGCCCATGCTGGTTGAAACCAGCGCCAGTGGCGAATCCGCAGGCAGATCGATCTTTACCGAACTGGCCGGATCGAGGGTCGTCTCCTGCGCAAATAACGGCAGAGCGAGCGCGGCGATCGGCAGCCAGCAGACTTTATTCCAGATAAACATTGTTGATGGTCACCGCGCCCGTATCGCCATCGATATAGCGTGCCCCAATCTCTCCCTGTGCACTCACCGTCTGACTCGCAATTGCGCCGTGGTGGTTCAGAATCGTAAGGCTGCTCGACCCTTCCCGCAGTTCAAGCCCGGAGCCGCTCGATTCCAGCACGGGCGCACTGGGCCTGACCGGATGAGGAGCCGGACTCTTCATCAGAAATCCGGCGCTTACCAGCAGCGCGAGACTGGCGAACGCGACGCCAACTCGTGGATTCCAGAACACGCGCGCGACCGTCCCCCGCGTGCGAACGCATTCGCCCGCTTCGAGACCGAGATTGATGTTCGCCCGCATTTCTGCCGCGATGCGGCTCCAGTCCATCTCGGGCGCAGGCGCCTCAGCGGCTTGAGCGCGCAGCGTTTCGAATCGCGCCACTTCAGCGGTGCACTCGGAGCAATCCCGAACATGCCGCGACAGGAAGCGACGAGACAACGGTCCGCAATCGCCGCTTGCAAGCAAAGCCAGTTCGCTTTCTGTGGGATGACCTTTCATCGTTTCCTCCTCTCCGCGAATTTCCGCAGCTTGATGCGTGCGTTGGCGATGTGCGATCGAACGGTGGCTTTCGAACAGTCGAGGCGGCGGGCGACTTCTTCGGCGGGCAAGCCTTCCACGTCGCGCAGCACCAGCGCGGCGCGCTCCCGGGGAGTAAGTCTTTCCAGCCCCGCCGCAAGCCAGTCCCGCTGCTCGTAGCGCAGTACCGTTGCTTCAGGCGTTTCGAAATTTCCCAGCGCCGCTTCTGTGATTTCGCAGAAGGAGACGCGTCCGTGCCGGCGCAGGAAATCGAGCGCGGTATTGGTGGCAATGCGGGAGAGCCAGTGCGCCGCTTTCTGCCCGTCTTTCAGTTGATCCTGGCGCTGCAGCGCCTTGATAAACGCTTCCTGCGTGAGATCCTGCGCGTCCTGAATATTCCCTACAATTCGGTAAATCTGAAGGAAAATCCGGCGCAGATGTGCGGCTACGAAGGCGTCGCGGGCCTCGAGAGACAACTCCGCAACCTCCGGCAAAACGCCGTGATCCGGATCGCCGGCACCTTCGGGCGGGTACTTGTCCGTCATCGCAACCTGTGCCGCAAAGATCTGCATTCCCTGCAACAGATGACGAGCGGTCTCGCCAAACGTGGAGGGGAATCTTGCGCGCTATGCTCAGTATAAAGGCCTATGAAGAAGCTCGGACGCCGGGTTGCCGTGGTTGGCGCGGGGAAAACGCCGTTTGGCGCCTTCGCCGACAAAGACTTACGCACGCTGGCCGTCGACGCTGGAAACAGGGCTCTGGCGAACGCGAATACAGGTCCCGGTGCCGTGCAGGCTTTTTATCTGGGCAATTTCGCGGGGCCGCAGTTCACGACGCAGAACCACCTGGCGCCGTACGTGGCGTCTGAGCTTGGCATGATCGGCATTCCAGCCACTCGGTTCGAAGCGGCGTGCGCGTCGAGCGGCGCGGCCTTTTTCCATGCCTTCCTGGCAGTCGCAAGCGGCGTGTACGACGTTGTCATGGTGCTCGGCGTCGAGAAGATGACGTCGCAGCCGACGGCGCGTGTGACCGAAATCCTTGCGGGCGCGGGCGACTGTTCCACAGAGGTACGGGTCGGGTCAACGTTTCCGTCGCTGTTCGCGATGATTGCGCGCCGCCACATGCACGATTTCGGAACGACTCGCGAGCATCTGTCCGCCGTCGCGGTGAAGAACCACGCCAACGGCGCGCTGAATCCCGATGCGCAGATGCGCAAAGTGATCACGCTCGAACAGGCCATGAACGCGCGCCCCATCGCCGAGCCGTTGAATTTGTACGATTGTTCGCTGATCAGCGATGGCGCCGCGGCGGTGATTCTCTGCAGCGCAGACCGGGCCGCCGAATTCTCGAAGAACCCGGTGAGTGTCCTTGGCAGCGGCTGCAGGCGTCCGATTTCCTGGCGCTCGATCGCAAGCCCGACATCACAACCTTCCCCGCGCTGCGGCTGGCCGCGAAGCAGGCGTACGAGATGGCCGGGCTCAGCGCGAAACAGATTGAATTCGCCGAACTGCACGATTGCTTCACCATTGCGGAGATTGTCGCGATGGAGGATCTCGGGTTCGTGGAACGGGGACGCGGTGGGTTTTTCAGTTTCGAAGGCGGCACGAAACGCGACGGGCCTATGCCGATCAACGCCAGCGGCGGTTTGAAATCCAAAGGGCACCCGGTGGGCGCTACCGGCGTGGCGCAGATTTGCGATGTGGTTCAGCAATTGCGCGGGGAGGCGGGTGAGCGGCAGCTAGCGCGGCACTCCATCGGCCTCGCGCAGAACCTGGGAGGCAGCGGCGGCACCTGCGTGGTTAGCATCCTGGGCCGGAACTGATAATGCGGAGCGGAACTGTCTACACGGAAACTGTGGTGCATCTGGCTCCCGAGCGATTTGCGGCCGATGTGCCCTATCAGGTGATCATCGTCAGGCTTGATGATGGCGGTCAACATCACCGCGCGGGTGGAGCCCGGCGAGCGCCTCGCAATCGGCGACCGCGTGGCTGAAGCTCCGGCGCGGGACGGCATTCCTTACTTTCGGAAATCATCATGAAACTTGCTGAAAGAATGTCGCGGCTCCTGACCGAGTCGGCATTTGATGTTCTGGTTCGCGCGCGGGCGCTCGAAGCGCAGGGCCGCAGCATTATTCACCTCGAGATCGGCGAACCGGATTTCGAGACGCCCGCCCATGTGGTCGAAGCCGGGAAGACGGCACTCGACGCAGGCTTCACGCATTACGGGCCAACGCAGGGTCTGCCCGAACTGCGCGAAGCGATCGCCGAATACATTTCACGCACGCGCGGCATTTCCGTCGGGCCGCAGCACGTGAGCGTTGTGCCCGGCGGCAAGCCGATTATCTTTTTTCCGATGATGGCGCTGCTGGAGCCGGGCGACGAGGTGATTTATCCAAACCCGGGGTTCCCCATTTATGAATCGATGATTCGGTTCCTGGGCGCTACGCCGGTGCCCATTCCGCTGGTCGAAGAGCGGGGTTTTTCCTTCGATCTGGACGTGTTCCGCGCGAGCCTGACGGATCGCACGAAGATGGTGGTGCTGAATTCGCCGCAGAATCCTACGGGCGGACTGATTCCCGCGGAGGATATCGCGGCCATTGCGGACGCCGTGCGGGATCGCGATCTGATCGTCCTTTCGGACGAAATTTATTCACGGATCTATTACGGCGGCGAACCGCCGGTCTCGATCGCAAGCATGCCGGGGATGCTCGAAAAGACGATTATCCTCGACGGTTTTTCGAAGACTTACGCGATGACCGGCTGGCGAATGGGCTACGGCGTGATGCCCGAATTTCTGGTGAATGCGGTGAGCAAGCTGATGGTCAATTCGAATTCCTGTACCGCAACGTTTACGCAGCGGGCCGCAATCGCCGCTCTGCGGGGCCCGCAGGAGCCGGTCGAAAAAATGGTCCGCGAGTTCGCGCACCGGCGCGAAGCGTTCTGTAAAGGGCTGAGCAGCATTCCGAACTGGCGCTGCGAATTACCGGGCGGGGCATTCTATGCTTTCGCCAATGTTAAGGGGACGCGACGTAGTTCGAAAGAGATTGCCGCGGCGTTGTTGAACGAAGCGGGGGTTGCCTGCCTGGACGGCGGCGGCTTCGGCGAGTACGGACAAGGCTACATCCGCTTCAGTTATGCAAATTCCTACGAGAACCTGATGCAGGCCGTAGAGCGAATTAAAACCTGGAGCGCTTCAGTACTTTCGTAAGACGGCGAGCAGGCGGCCCTGCACCTGAATTTCATGTGCCGGAACCCGAATCGGGCTCATGGCCGCATTTGCCGGCTGCAGCCGAACGATATTGCCTGGCTCGCGATAAAAACGCTTGAGCGTGGTCTCGGTTCCACCCACCAGAGCCACCACAATGTCGCCATCGCGTGCTTCGGTCGAATTCTCGACCAGTATCATGTCGCCTTCGCAGATATGGTCTTCGATCATCGAACTGCCGCGAACTCGAAGGGCGTACGTGTCCTTTTGACCGACGAAATCCGCAAAGCTGACCGTGGACTTGTCTTCGTAGGGCTCCACCGGCTGCCCGGCAGCGATCGATCCGAGCACCGGAACCTCCAGCGAAGCCTCGAAACGGTTGCGCCGCTGCTCCTGCAGGTATTTCGGAGCCACTTCGACGGACCGGCTCTGATTGTGACTGCGGTGCAGATAGTTTTTGGTTTCGAGGGCGGAGATGTGCTTGTGAACGGTGGCGATGGAGGCCAGGTCGAGTCCGCGGGCTATTTCTTCATAGCTGGGGCTGTAGCCGTTCTCCACCTGATAGGAGGCGATAAAGTCGAGCACTTCCTTTTGTCTGCGAGTCAGCGCCATTAAGAGTATCGTAGGCGAACAAAAGGTGAAATGCAAGCGGCACGGTAATTATCCCTTGACAACAAGTAGAACAAAAGGCATAATCGGTTCATGGGCGACATTGCAAGGCAGGAACAACGTATCTCAATAAAGCTCAGAAGTACACCATCGCGGATTTCAACCACTGAATTCCCGACTGATGACGCCTGCCTTGAATACGTGAAAGAACAGCGGTTCCCGAACGGCGTAACGACTTGCGACAAGTGCAAGGTGGATCGCAAGCACCACCGCGTTACGGGCCGCACCGCATACGCCTGCGATTATTGCGGCAACCACATCTACCCGCTGGCGGGAACGATCTTCGAGAAGTCCACAACCTCCCTGAAACTCTGGTTTCATGCCATGTTTCAGATGGGTTCTACCCGTTGCGGCATCTCCGCCAAACAGATTCAGCGCGAAACTGGCGTTACCTATAAGACGGCATGGCGCATGTTCAAGCAGATCCGCACCCTGATGAGTGAAGAGCTCAGCCTGGAGGGGCCATCAGTTGAGGTTGATGAGATGTACGCAGGTGGACGGCGCAAAAGCGGAACAGGCCGTCCGATGGTTGGTGACAAAACCAAAACGCCTGTGATGGGACTTGTAGAGCGAAAGCAGCGGAACGTAAGGGCCGTGTGGTCGCCCGCGTCATAACGGATTGCAAGAGCAAGACGCTGCTCGATAACGTGAAGACGTATGTGCTGCCGAAGAGCATGGTCTACACGGATGAACTGAAGGCGTACCACGGAATCGGGCACATGGCGAACGGGTATGAGCATCGCCGGATCAACCACAGCCAGGGATCTATGTTCAGGGCGACATCCACACGAATACGATTGAAGGATTCTGGAGCTTGGTTAAACGTGGGATCGGCGGCACTCACCACATGGTGAGCCAGAAGTTTTTACAGGAATACTTGAATGAATATGCGTTCCGCTACAACCGCCGCGATACGCCAGTGCCGATGTTCAGGCTGATTTTGGAGAAGGTTTCGGAGCGGGCGGAGTAGAGATCGCCCGCTTCAAAAGCGAGTGAAACGCGCTCTTCGTAAAAGGGCGTGATTCTGGCTCGGAAGATTTCAGGCTGCTTTTTACTGCCGCTTTTCGCATCTGCCTTTACGGTATCATTATTGGCTTCGATGCAGCCTTGTAGAAAAAAATGGATCGCGACGATCTTTTAGTAGGGGGGCTTGACCTGTGGGCACAGCATTTATAACTCCTAGCGTGGTTCAGTGGGCGAGGCATCGCGCCAAGGCATCCATGGACGATGTGGCGAATAGGTTAAATACGCGTCGAGATCGAGTCGCATCGTGGGAGAGCGGCTCCGCGTCTCCCACGATGCGCCAGGCAGAGCAATTAGCCAGGACGCTGTGTATTCCGTTTGGCTATCTGTTTTTGTCTTCCCCTCCTGAAGAGAAAATGCCATTGCCCGACTTCAGGACTGTTCGCGGCGCTGGTATGGCCTCGCCCAGCCCAGATTTGATGCAGGTCATAAATGACGTACTGATGAAGCAGGATTGGTATAGAGAACACCTCGAAGAGGAAGGGCGCGACGAGTTGCCATTCATCGGTAAATTCAGGTCGCTTGATGTACAGAAGATAGCGACTGATATAACCCAAACTTTGGCGATAGATTCAGTCGGGCGACAGGAGTCCCGAAACCCGGATGACTTCCTGCGTTACCTTGTGCGGAACAGTGAGTCAGCTCGGGGTCATCGTGATGAGAAGTGGGATCGTAGGAAGCAACACGCATCGAGCCTTGTCTGTAGCGGAATTCCGAGGGTTCGCTGTAAGTGACCCGCTTGCACCTGTTGTTTTTATTAACGCAGCCGACGCTCCCGCCGCACAAAGCTTCACATTGATGCATGAGCTTGCTCATCTTTGGATGGGTCTAAGCGGCATCTCCAATTCTCCGCTGGATAGTCCTTCCGGGCTTGAAGGGAATGATATCGAAAGCTCCTGCAACGCGGTAGCGGCGGAGGTACTTATACCCGAGCAGGACTTTTTGTTGGCGTGGCCAAAGCGCGGTGACCTCAATAGCAGCATGGCGGCGATGACCCGGCATTTTCGCGTTAGCTCACTTGTCATTCTTAGGCGCGCATACGATCTCGGACAAATAACGGAGCCTCAATTCAGGAGGCACTATCAGGGAACAGCAAGCCAGGTATGCCCACCCTGAAACACAGGAGAGTGGGGGGAATTTTTATAACACTCTTTTTTCGCGCAACAGCAGGCCCCTTGCGGCGGCCGTCATTGAATCAGCAATGGACCGCCGATTATTGCTACGAGACGCAGCGCGACTGCTCAACGTTCGCGTTTCGGTAATTGAGCGTGCAGCCGCAAAATTGCGCGAAGAGGGATTCCGTTTCGCGATGACTCCATACTGCCTGGACTCCAACAACTTCATAGAGGCCAAAGACGGCCCATATTCATTTGAGATCGCGCCCGGGTTTTGGTCGTGGCTAGAGAAGTCTTCCCGCAAGGGGCTGATTTGCAGCCCTATGAAAGTCCACGATGAGTTGCTTGAGCAGGACGACGAGTTGTCCGAGTGGGCGAAAATGATGAAATCTAAAGGACTTTTGTTTGTCGAGGCTGATGAAAAGGTTCAGGCGGCATTTCGACCAATCGCTGATTTCGTCGTGCGCTCGTATGAATCGCACCGTTCAGGCCCTTTTCTTGCCAAAGCAGACCCATGGCTTATTGCGCACGCCAAAGCTGGAAGCTACTCGGTGGTAACACGGGAAACGTTAGCTCCGGCGGATTCAAGGAAAATCAAAATACCGAACATATGCGCTAAGTTCGGCGTGGAATGTTTTGGGCTTTATGCGATGCTCCGCGAGCACGGAATGGTGTTGAAGTAAGCAAAAAGGGACGCCGCGATCCGTACCTAAGCCCGCAGAAACGTTGCAAGTCCCCGGCGCTTTCGTTCGCGCAACTGGTACTCTCGCAGGTCTTCCGCAATCGCCTCCAGGCGCGGAACCCCGTACACGGAAAAGTTCGTGAGTTCCGCGTCCGATGAATACAGATGCAATGAGCACTGGTTCATAAGTCTCATGCCAAGAGGTTTCCGGATTTCGAAATGATCGATCCGGAATAGTTCGAGATTCTCCTGCACTTTTGAAAGCAGACCGCGCTCCAGCTTGATTCGCTGCGTTGTGATCTGGTAACGGATGCCACGGCTCCTGAAGTAAAGGGCGGCCGCGATGATTCCGCTGAGAACAACGAAGCCGAGCAGCGACCAGGAGAATCCCGCGAGCGACTGCGCACTCAAGGCCACTGCAATGGCAGCCGCAGCCGCCGCCAGGAACGGCAGTAACTGGAAGGCGCTGTAGAAAACGGCCGGATGTCCGCTGAACACATCCTTCTCGACTTCCAGTTCCATGGTTTGCGCGAACGCACGCAGGTCGGTGTTGCAGAACCGACACTTCAGCGCGACCGACTTTATCGTCTCGCCACAAACCGGGCAGGGCTTAGAATCTGGTTCCAGGACGGTGAACCCCTTCGACTGCACATTATCTCAGGAATGGTGCGCCGAGGGTGGGGACCGGAACTGATATCGTATACACCGTAATGTTTTCCGGCAATTCGCGGATTCTGCTCAGCGCGGCCGCCATGCTCATCTGCTGTGCCCCGAACGCGGCTCCGCAGCAAGTGAACGACGATGAGTTTGCAAGGTCCATCCGGCCTGTCCTTCAGCAAAATTGCGCCGCCTGCCACAGTTCGAAAAACCGCATCAATTTCCTGAAAGCCAACAACAGCTAACGACATCGAATCGAACCGCGGACTCTGGCACGATGTGGCGGCGCAACTGCGCAACCGCACCATGCCGCCGGTCGAGACCAAACTCACCGAAGATGACCGGCTGCGGGTATCGCAACTGGATCGACAGCCGCCTGCGCCAGACCGCGTGCTCTGGTCGGCAACTATGCGGGCGCGGTGGCCTTGCGGCGCCTCAACCGCCGCGAGTATCACAACACCATTCGGGATCTGGTCGGCGTCGACTTCAATGTCTCCGAGCTTTTTCCCGACCGACGGTACTGGCGGCGCGGGTTTCGATACCAACGGCGAAACTCTGTTTATCCCGCCGATCATGATGGAGCGTTACCTCGAAGCGGCGCAGCAGATTCTCGACCGCGCCATTGTCACTCCCGATCTTCTGAAGGTCTTCAGCGCCGCTGAAATGCTTCCGGGCAAAACGCCCGGCACGGAGCTTTCGGCTCTGACTTCCATCTATCTCGGATGGCGATTACGATGTCCGCGTCGGGTAGCAAACGCCGATGCGAAGCCAAAGCTTCTGCTGAAGGTGGACGGCGGCGCCGGGGTGGCGCTGGTCGCCGGCCGCCCAAAGGGGAGGCGGCGGCGGCGGCGCGGGCCCCGCACGCCAACTTACAACGTTCGTGTGCGGCTGGCGCGCGGGCTCCGCATGCTGACCATTGTTTCCGAGACTTCTCCCACGCCTGTTGCCAGTCTGACAATCCAGCAGAAGGCCTCTGAAACAACGCCCGAACGGCTGGCCCTGCACTACAGACTGCTCGGCACCGAGCCGGGCAACGAACCTCTGCAGCCGCGCAAAGCCGCTGAACAGATCCTTCGCACCTTCCTGCGGAAAGCATACCGGCGTCCGGTCGAAACCGCCGATGTCACGCCGCTTCTGACGCTGTATGACCGGGCGGCGGAGCGCGGCGATCCGTTCGAGGAACGCATGAAGCTGGCGTTCAAGGCCGTGCTGGTCGGCCCTGATTTTCTCTTCAAAATGGAACACCGGAACGACAAGCCCGGTATCTATCCGATTGGGCAATATGAACTGGCGACGCGCCTCTCATACTTCCTCTGGTCCACCATGCCGGACGACGAACTTACCGTGCTCGCCGCGCAGGGCAAACTGCAGGACCCCGGGGTTCTGACCGCGCAGGTGGACCGCATGCTGGACGACCCGAAAGCGAGCACTTTCGCGAGTACCTTCATCGGGCAATGGCTTGGAACTCAGGATCTCGGCGGACGCGCGGCGCCCATGCTGACGGAACTGCAGGCATTTTACACGCCGCCGGTTGCAGCCGATCTTCGCGCCGAGCCGATCCTGCTGTTCGAACGGATCCTCGGCGAAAATCGCAGCCTGCTTGAACTGCTTGACGGCCGATTACACGTACATGACTGACCGGCTGGTGAAGTTCTATCAGCTTGAGGACAAATTCAAAGGCTTTCACAGCGACACGCCGAAGCTGGTGCAATGGCCGGACGATCGCCGCGCGGGCGTGATTAATTCAGGCGCCGTGATGGCGATCACATCGCATTACCGGCAGACCAGCCCGGTGCTGCGCGGCGCCTGGGTGCTCGAGAATATTCTGGGGACGCCGGTGCCGCCGCCTCCGCCCAACGTGCCGCCTCTTGAACCGGTGAAATGCCTGGACAACTGCGTTGAGACAGCCAAAACCGCTGTCGGGATGCGAGATAAAATCCTCGCGCACCGGGCGAACCCGACTTGCTCGGCGTGTCACAACCTGATGGACCCGATCGGGTTCGCAATGGAGAACTTCGACTGGACCGGGCGCTGGCGGGACAAGGAATTCGACGGCAGCGCCATCGATGCCACGGGCACGCTGCCGTCCGGCGAGAAGTTCGACGGCCCGGCGGAACTGCGCAAGGTGCTGCTCGCGAAGAAAGACGATTTCCTGCGCCTGTTCACGGCAAAGGTTCTGGGATACGCGCTGGGCCGCAGTCTGCAGGATGGGGATAGCTGCACCGTCCGGCAACTGGCGGAACGGCTGCAAAAAGACGAGTACCAGGCGCGCACGCTGATCCGCGAAGTAGTGCTGAGTACGCCGTTCCGCAATAGCCAGGGCGGGGCGGTAACCATGACCACATCGGCGCCGCCTCCACCTAAGATGCAGCGGCCGATGGTAGTGAAATAAGCGTTGAAATCGATTCAGAGGTGACTTTTATGGCCAAACGAATTTCGCGACGGACGGTGTTACGGGGCGCGGGCGCTGCTCTGGCCCTGCCGTGGCTGGAAAGAATGGCGCCCGCGGCACCCGCGACGGGAGCGGGCACGCTTTCCGAACCGCCGCTTCGTTCGGTCTTCATGTATATGCCGAACGGCGTTGTTCCGAATTACTGGACCCCCGCCGGAGATGGCGAAGCTTACGAGATCACCCCGCATCTGAAGCCTCTCGAAGGTCTGCGCGGCGACTTCATGCTGCTTGAAAATCTCTGGAACGCGAAGACCGTGGGCCGCAACGGGCACTGGCCCAAAGTTCCGGCATGGCTGTCGGGCGGGTACGTGGAACGCACCTCGGGCGACGACCTCGATTCGGGCGGAACCTCTGTCGATCAGTTGATGGCGCAGAAAATCGGCGACCGCACGCTGCTGCCGAGTTTTGAACTCGGCCTCGAAGCGACCCGCAGCGGCATCGACACGGCGGGCGGCGGGTTCGCGCGCATGTACGGCTCATTCATTTCGTGGCGCGACCCGCATACGCCGGTCCCGAAGGAAATCATTCCGCAGCTTGCGTTCGATCGCCTGTTCCGGTCGAATAAATCGCCGGTCATTTCAGGCCTCAATCCGGACGATCCGCGCTTGCTCACCTCATTGCAGCGCGACGATACCAGCGTGCTCGATCTGGTGCGGGAGCAGGCGAAGACGCTTCGGCGGGAGGGCAGTTCGGGCGACCGCGTGCGGCTGGATGAATACTTCGAATCGGTGCGGTCGGTCGAGCAGCGTCTGCAGGCGTCGCTTAAACCGCAGAAGCGGTGGATCAACCAGGGCAAGTTCCCGCTCGAGCGGCCGGGCCCGGGTATACCGGCATCGCGGCCGGAGCACATGAAGCTGATGATGGACATCATGGTGCTGGCGCTCTGGAGCGACACCACGCGCATCGGCACGTTCATGACGGCGGACGCGCAGACGAACGAAGATTTCTCGTTCATCGATGGCGTGAAGGGCGGCATGCATTCTATTTCCCACCACGCCGAAGACCCGGCAAGGAAAGCCATGTATGCGAAGTGCGTGACGTGGCACGTTGAGCAGGTTGCGTATTTTCTGAACCGTCTGAAGAGCCTGGACGAGGGCGGTTCGAGTCTGCTCGACAACTCGATGGTGATGTTCGGCTGCGGCATCAAGTGCGGCAATCTGCATCTGGAACACGATCTGCCGATTGCGCTCGCCGGGCGAGGGAAGGGCACCTTGAAACCGGGCCGGCGCGTGCGCTTTGCACCGGAGACACCGCTCTGCAATCTTTACCTTTCCATGCTGCAGCGCATGGGCGTTGAAGAAAAATCGTTTGGAGACAGTACCGGAACTCTTGCCGGACTTGCATAAAGAATGAACACCAAAATCCTATCGATTACAGGCGCGCTGCTGGCCGGCGCTGCCCTCACCGCATTTGCCCAGGCACCGGCGGGTCAGCCGGTAGGCGGAAGAGGCAGAGGGAATCGAGCGCCGCAGCCGATGCCCCCAGGGCCGAATCCGAATTCGCAATACCGCCTCGGACCCGATTCGATGCCGCAGGAAGGCGTGCCGAAGGGCGATATTAAAGGACCGTTCGTTATTCAGAGCAAGGCCTACCCGGGCACGCAGCACACGTACTGGATCTACGTTCCCCAGCAGTACGATCCGGCGACTCCCACGGCGCTCATGGTGTTCCAGGATGGCCAGGCCTTCAAAGATGAGAACGGAGATTTGCGCACCCAGAATGTTTTGGACAACCTGATTTATCGCCGCGAAATTCCGGTGATGCTCAGCGTGTTCATCAATCCCGGGCGTACTCCTGAACAGGTCGAACCGAGCCCCGCGACCGGGTGGGGAGATGGGACCACGAACCGGGGAATTGAATACAACACGCCCGATGACAAGTATGCCCGCGTGGTTACGGAAGAATTGCTGCCGGACCTTTACGGCAAGGGCTACAACATCTCGAAAGATCCGGAAATGCGCGGTATTGGGGGCTCGAGTTCCGGCGCCATTGCGGCGTTCGCCGTTGCATGGGAGCGCCCGAACGAATTCCGCAGAGTGCTGAGCAACGTGGGCAGCTTCACCGACATTCACGGCGGGTACGTGTATGCGGACCGAGTGCTCGCAACCGAGAAGAAGCCCCTCCACGTGTTCCTCTGCGACGGACGCAACGATAACCGGGCACTTCAGGCAGACGGGACGTACAACGAGAAGCGCGACTGGTTTTATCAGAATGTACGGCTGATGAAAGCTCTGACGCAGAAGGGTTACGACGTTAACTATTCGTGGAGCATGAACCTGCACGGCCAGAAATACGGGGGCATGATTCTGCCGGATATGATGCGTTGGCTGTGGCGCGACGGCCCCGTTTCCACCGATCCGAAAGATATGACGGAGCGCGCATTCCGGCAACCCGTGGCGAAGCCATAGTCTTCGGGGAGCCAAAAAAGGAAGAAGCACTTCTTCTGAGCGACAATAGATATTGACATGCCATACAACGAAATGCTGATTATCCCCATGCGCGAAGACCTCACGCGCCATGGAGTTGAAGAAACCCGCACGCCTGCGGACGTGGACCGCGCTCTCTCACCGGAAAACGGAACGGTTCTGATGGTGACGAACTCGGTGTGCGGTTGTGCGGCGGCGAAAGCCCGCCCTGCGATTGTGGCGGCGCTTCGTCATCCCAATCGCCCGGACAAAGCTGCAACTGTTTTCGCGGGCGGCGACGAAGCCGCTGTCGCGCACCTGCGCGGCATTCTCTCGGAATATCCCCCGTCTTCGCCGTCCATTGCACTGTTCAAGAACGGCAAGCCCGTTTACGTGATGCATCGTTCGGATATCGAACGTCGCGACGCGAGTCAGATTGCACAGGTCCTGACTCAGGTGTTCGACCAGTACTGCGTTAAAGAACCCGCCCACGCCTGATGCCGGCGCCCGATGAATGCGCCAATCTCGACGAGATCCGCGCCGGAATGGACGCGGTCAACCGCGAGATTGTCGCGCTCATCGGGCGGCGTGTTGCTTACGTTCGCGCAGCCGCCAAATTCAAGACGAGTTCCGCCGGAGTTGCGGCGCCGGAGCGCGTTGCCGCAGTGCTCAGGACACGTCGTGAGTGGGCTGAAGCCGCCGGTCTGGATGGCGAAACCATAGAAGCTCTGTATCGCGGACTCGTGACGTATTGCGTATCCGAAGAGCATAAACAGTGGCAAGCCGATAACCCACAGACATAACGTTTTCACTGCCAGTGCTGTAACCTTTCCTTCGTACCGCAGTTTTGATGCGTATGAAGAACCTGTCGCAGGACATTCGGTATGCCTTCAGGACACTGACGAAGTCGCCCGTTTTCTGCATTGTGGCGGTGGCTTCACTCGCGCTGGGTATTGGCGCCAACACCGCCATATTCAGCCTGATCGATCAACTGATCCTCAGGCTGCTGCCGGTTCGGAATCCCCAGGAACTGGTGATGCTGAATACGCGCGGGAGTCACTACGGCAATAACACAGGCGAGAACTCTCTGTCTTACCTGATGTACACCGACATTCGCGACCGGAACCAGGTCTTCAGCGGAATGTTCGCTCGCTATGAGCAGTCGTTGAGCTTCAGTTCCGAAGGCAAGACGGAACGGATCTCGGGCGAACTTGTGTCCGGTAACTATTTTCCGGTGTTAGGTGTGGGATCGGCTGCGGGACGTGTGTTCGGACCTTCTGACGACCTATTACAGGGAGGACATCCTATCGCGGTCATCAGTTACGATTTCTGGCAGTCGCATTTCGGCGGCGATCGCAATGCGGTTGGACGCCGGATTCTGGTAAACGGATATCCGCTCGAGATTGTCGGAGTGAGCCAGAGGGGTTTTTTCGGAATCGATCCGAGTGTGTCGCCCCAGATTCGGATTCCACTGGTCATGAAACGCGAGATGACCCCCGGTCCATGGTATCGGCTGAACGATCGCCGCAGCCGCTTTGTGCAGGTGTTCGGACGCCTCAAGCCGGGCGTTACGGCCCGGCAGGCAAAGGCTGCGCTGCAACCGCTCTACCGGTCGATTCTCAACGAGGAAGTGAAATCGGCCGATTTCGCTAAGACGACGGACTACACGCGGCAGCAGTTTCTAAAGGGCTGGATCGATGTTCTTCCCGCGGCAACGGGACGTTCGCGCATGAGGCGGCAGTTCGAAAACCCGCTGCTTGTGCTGATGGGAGTGGTTGGGTTTGTTTTGCTGATTGCCTGCGCCAATCTCGCGAACCTGCTGATCGCGCGCGCCGCCGCACGACAGAAAGAAGTGGCTATGCGGATCGCGCTCGGCGCCAGCCGCTATCGCCTGGTTCGCCAGCTACTGGTGGAAAGCCTGATGCTCTCATTGACCGGAGGATTGCTGGGCCTGGCGCTCGCCGCGGGAATGAACCGCGCTTTGATGAGCTTTATACCGGCGGGCACGACACCGCTGGCGTTGTCGGCCGCGCCTGACTGGAGTGTGTTCGGGTTTAATGTCGGCGTCTCGCTGTTCACGGGCATTCTTTTCGGCCTCGCGCCGGCACTGCAATCCTCCCGGGCGGATGTTGCGACAACGCTGAAAGATCAGTCGGGCGGCGTGGTTTCCGGTGGCTCGGTAACGCTGCGGAAGGTTCTTGTGACAGCGCAGGTGACGCTGTCGCTGCTGTTGCTCATCGGCGCAGGTCTGTTTATCAAAACTCTGCGAAATCTGCGCGAAACCAACCCCGGCTTTCGCGTGGAACGACTTGTCACGTTCAAAGTGGACCCGCCGAGGAACGGGTACAGTTCCGAAAAGTCGCGGCAGTTTTACCGTGATCTGAAAGACCGGCTGAATGCTTTGCCCGGTGTGCGCGCGGCCAGTCTGACGATGGTGCCGTTGCTCGACGGAGATGAGTGGGACAGCAGCGTGACCGTTGAGGGCTACAGCGCAAAGCAAGGTGAAGAAGTGCAGCCGCACATGAATTACCCGCAACCCGGACTGTTCGCGGCGCTCGACGTGCCCGTCGAGCTGGGGCGCGACTTCACCGACCGCGATGAAGAGAAGGCGCCCAGGGTCGCCATCGTAAATGAAAAGTTCGCGAAAAAATATTTCAAAGGCTCGAGCCCGCTGGGGCATCGGATCGGAATGGGGATGGACCCGGGTACTAAGCTCGACATAAGTATTGTGGGAGTCGTTCGCGACACCAAGTATGAAGACATGCGCGCGGATACGCCGGATGAGGTTTACATTCCGGCCGGCCAGGTGCCGTTCCAGGTCGGCATGACCGGGTATGTCCGGACTGAGCGCGAGCCCGAGCAGGCGCTTGCGGCGGTACCGCAACTGATTCACAGCATGGATCCGAACCTGCCTGTTTACGACATGCGCACGCTCGAAGCTCAGGTGGACCGGTCTCTCAGTACGGAGCGTCTGGTCGCGAGCCTTTCGACCGTGTTCGGTGTTGTCGCGGCTTTTCTGGCGGCCATCGGGCTGTATGGCGTGATGGCTTACACGGTGACTCGCAGAACGCGTGAAATCGGAATCCGAATGGCGCTCGGCGCGGAGCGGGCGCATGTTGTCTGGATGGTGACGAGGGAGATTCTGGTGTTAATGGGATTTGGCGTAGCTGTAGGACTGCCGGCTTCCTGGCTTCTGACACGGCTGATTCAGTCTCAGCTTTACGGTGTCCCGGCGCATGATCCTGTCATGATCGTCGCAGGAGTTTTGGGCATCGGAGCCATTGCAGCGATTGCGGGTTTCGCTCCGGGGCGCCGCGCGACAAAAATTCATCCGATGGTAGCGTTACGTTGGGAATAAACTGTACGAATGACTTCGATTCGTTCGCTGGTGGTGTTTGCGCTCTGCAGTAGTGCAGTGATGGCGGCGGAGACCGCCAGTCAGGTGTTCGACAAACAGCTGAAAAGCACCGAAAGAGAGTTTGTTTCGCTGATTGAAGCGATGCCGGCGGACAAGTACAGCTTTGCTCCCACTAAGGGCGCCTTCAAAGACGTGCGCACGTTTGCCATGGAGGCGAAGCACGTGGCTTTTGTGATCGATGAGATTTCAGCAGCCATGCTCGGGCAGGAAAATCCATCCGCTTCCGGAGCGAACGAAAACGGCCCCGATAACCTGGTGAACAAGGAAGATATCGTCAGCTACGTAAAGGATGCGTTCGCCTATTGCCACAAGGCGATGGCGACCCTGACGAACACCAATCTGATGGAAGAAACCGCCGACCCCTTCGATCGCAAGGGCAAAAGAACCCGGGTCGATTCCGCCGGCATTGTGTTCTGGCACACCTCCGATCACTACGGCCAGATGGTGGAGTACGCACGTATGAACAACGTGATCCCGCCCGCCAGTCTTCCGGCTCCGAAGCGGCCGCCTACACCAGAACCGTAAAAGCGTTTTCGGTCCGCTGAACCGGACGATAAAGCGTATCCCGCTCCACCGGCGTTCGGCCCGCGAGCCGAATCAGGCGCAGCAGTTCGCCTCGTCGCAGCGATTGCGAGACTGTCGAGCCGGCATCGTGGTAAATCTTTTCCTCAACCACGGTGCCGTCGATGTCGTTCGCGCCGAACCGCAGCGCAACCTGCGCGATGCGCGGCGTCATCATCACCCAATACGCTTTGATATGCGGGATGTTGTCCAGCATCAGGCGCGAGACGGCGATGTTCTTCAGATCGTCGAAACCGGTGGTCTTCGAGATGTGCGACAGCGCCGTGTTGTCGGGGTGGAAGGCCAGCGGGATGAACGTGACAAAGCCGTTGGTCTCATCCTGCAACGCGCGCAGTCGCACCAGATGATCCACGCGATCTTCCTCGTTTTCGATGTGCCCGTAGAGCATGGTGCAGTTGGAATGCAGGCCCAGTTCATGCGCGGTGCGCGCCGTCTCCAGCCATTCGTCGCCGGTCAGTTTGTGATCGCAGATGATGCGGCGCACGCGTTCGTGAAAAGACTTCTGCGCCGCCGCCGGGCAGGGAATCCATGCCGGCATCGCGCAGTCTGTACCAGCACGTCGCGGACGCTCATCTTTTCGCGCCGCGCGAAGTAGCCGATTTCCACCATCGTGAACGCCTTCAGGTGAATCTGCGGGTAACCGCTCTTTCAGCCCGCGCAGCATCTGGCAGAACCAGTCGAGATTCAGTTCCGGATGCAGCCCGCCGACGATGTGAAATTCGGTGATCGCCTCGCTCCAGCCCTTGCCCGCTGTTTCCCAGACCTGCTCGAGCGTCATGGTGTAAGAGTTCGGATCGCGCCGCTGCTTGCCGAACGCGCAGAGCCGGCAACTGGCGACGCAAACGTCGGTCGGATTGATGTGGCGATTGACGTTGAAGTACGTGACATCGCCGTGCATGCGCTCGCGCACGATGTTCGCCAGATAGCCGAGCGCCAGCAGGTCGTTCGATGCGGTAGAGCGCCAAGCCATCGTCGTAGGAAAGCCGTTCGCCCGCTTCCACTTTCTCGCGGATGGGCAGCAAGCGCGGGTCTTCAAAGTATGACATTTGCATGTGTTCCAGTAGTATTGTGCTGACGATTCAGGAAAATGTCGGCTGCCCAAAAAACGAAGAATAACACGCTGACCCAGCCGTTCATGGTGAAAAAAGCGGCGTTGACGCGCGACAGATCGTCTGCTTTGACGATGCCGTGTTCGTAGATCAGCAAGGCCGTCGACGGCGCCGATCCCGGCGAGCGCCAGTCCGCCCAAGATGCAGCTGATAAACCAGCATCAGCAGCGAGAAAATCATCAGGACGTGCAGCCCGCGCGCGATCAGCAGCGCTTTGGCGATGCCGAACAACTCTGCGGAATGCTGAAGAGCTTCGACTCGCAGTCGAAATCGTAATCCTGGCAGGAATAGATGACGTCGAAACCGGCGGTCCAGAACATGACGGCGGCGGTAAGCCAGAGAATGCGGGGATCGAGCGAACCGCGCACCGCAATCCATGCGGCGGCAGGCGCGATGCCCAGAGCAAAGCCCAGCACCAGATGCGAAAAGTGCGTGAAGCGCTTGGTGAACGAATACGAAAGCACCACGGCAAGAGCTAGCGGAGCGAGGCGGAAGCAGAGCGTATTCAGCTCCCATGCCGCCAGCGAAAAACAGCGCGCGGCGGAGCCAGCGGTAAAGCCCCAGCAGAATGCCCGCGAGAGAAGTCCGGCGGGAATATGGCGGCTTTTCGTGCGCGGATTGCGGCGCGTCGATCTCCGCATCCACCAGCCGGTTGAACGCCATTGCGGCGGAGCGGGCACCCACCATCGCGACCACGATCCAGAGCAGCGTCCACCAGTCCGGACAACTGAAAGCCGCCCGATTCGCGAAACGCCAGCAACGCCCCGGTGAGCGCAAAGGGCAGCGCGAACACGGAGTGCTCGAACCGGATCATTGTCGAGCGTCAGGCGAAGGCGTTTCCGAAACATTACAGGAGGGAAGCTTTATTTTATCGGATGCTCTGGTATGGTGGGCACGGAATGACCGAAGATCAGCTCCGTGCGCTGCTTGAAGACGTCAAAAGCGGTGCGACCGATGTGGATGCGGCGCTTGATCGCGTGCGGCACCTGCCGTTCGAAGATCTCGGGTTCGCCAAGGTCGATCATCACCGCGCTTTGCGCCACGGAATGCCGGAAGTGGTCTTCGGGCTGGGGAAAACTTCGGACCATGTCGTAGCGATCGCGGGCAAGCTGCTGGAGCGGTCGGACAACGTTCTGATCACCCGCACCAACCCCGCCATGGCGGAACGCGTCGTCAAAGAACTTCCTGACGCCGAATATTTCCCGCTTTCGGGCGCCATTCGCTTTTGGCGCAACCGAAGATCCAGCACGGGAAAGGCAAGATCGCCGTCGTGTGCGCCGGAACCAGCGACATTCCTGTTGCTGAAGAAGCGCGGGTGACCGCCGAAATGATGGGGAACGAGGTCGATTCTATCCACGATATCGGGGTGGCGGGCATTCACCGCCTCATCGCAACCATGCGCGTTTGGCCGAAGCGCGCGTCATCGTCGTTTGCGCCGGCATGGAAGGCGCTCTGCCCAGTGCTGTTGGCGGGATGGTTTCGGTCCCGGTGATCGCGGTTCCCACGAGCATCGGCTATGGCGCCAGTTTCCACGGTCTGGCGGCGCTGCTTGGAATGCTGAACAGTTGCTCAAGCAACGTGACTGTCGTCAATATCGATAACGGCTTTGGGGCCGGGTACGTCGCCAGCCTGATAAATCGCCTCTAGCGCGGCTGCCACGCTTAGCGCCAGGTCTTCGCGCCAGGGCGCGGTCGCGATCTGGATGCCGATCGGCAAACCTTCGGGCGAAGTGCCGAATCGAATGACGGCCGCCGGCCAGCCGGTCATGTTGTAAGTCATCGTGTAGCTGAAACCTGGGAAGATCGAGTCATCCGTTGAGGTGCCGTGCGGAACTGCCGGGAAGGCCGCGACCGGCGACAGAATTACATCGTATTGCTTCAGGAACCCGAACATTTCCGCGCGGAAACTATCCAGTTCAGACCAGAACTGACCGAAACCCGCCAGGGTCATACGATGCCGGTCGAGTTTCGCGAGCCAGCCTTCGAGCAGTGGATGCGTCTGGTCGCTGCCGATACCGTGCCGCGAATTCCCGCAGACCGTCGCCGCCGTCAGCGCCGAGCAACCGCATCTCAAGTTCGTAACTTTGCTCGATTCCGGGTGGCCGCACCTCCGTCGACGTTGTGCCCTGCCGCTTCGAGCGCCCGGGCGGCACGCACCACGGTCTCGGCTGTTGGACCGTCCGCGGCGAGAATTCCGTTATCGGTGAAGAATGCCACGCGCAGCGATGAAGGTGCGGGCCCCGAGTCGAACGGCATTGAGACGACAGATAAATCTTCTCCATCCCCGCCCATCAGCAGGCGCATCATCGCGGTCAAATCTTCGACGTGCCGAGCCATCGGCCCGATTTGCCAGATCATCTCGATCCACCCCCCGGCGGGCGGCACATGGCCCGTGCGGGGCAGCCTTCCGGACGTGGGTTTGATCGATGCGATCCCACAATAATGTGCCGGGACCCGAACGCTGCCCGCCGCGTCGCTGCCCAGGCCAAAGGGCGATCCGCACGATGCGATCAGCGCGGCTTCGCCACCGCTTGAACCGCCTGAGGATCGGGACAGGTCGAACGGGTTGTTCGTTCGGCCGAAGATCAGATTGTTGCTTTCGAAGGCAAAGAGTAGATCGGGAAGGTTGGTGCGGGCCAGCGGAATCGCGCCGGCATTCCGTAGTCGTTGTACGAGCGTGGCGTCACGTGGGGCGGGCGGGCTGTTCCTGTAGCCCAGCGTTCCGGCGGAAATGACCGATCCAGCCACGGCGATTGAGTCCTTAATCGAAAACGGCACGCCATCGTAGGGTTGCTGCTTTTCCTTCCGTGCGTCGGATTCGCGCGCCGCAGTCAGGGCCGGCTCTTCCAAAACCTCGACGACGGCGTTCAAAAATGGGTTTGTTTTTTCGATTTGCTCGATGTGCGCCCGGACCAACTCGACTGACGAGATCTCGCCTGTACGAATCAGCCTGGCCTGCGCGAGCCCGGAGAGCTTCAGAATCTGCTTCAATAGAAAGCATACCCGTTGGCCAGACCTTCCCCCACGTTCCGGCTTCTGGCCGGTCTCGCCGTAACGCTGCTGGCGCTGGGCGTGTATTCGGGGTACACAATTCTGCAGTTGCGGAACCTGCGCGAGCTTCAAACCCAAACTATCGACCGAAACCGCACGGATTCCCTTCTTTTGCTGCGCATTCAGAACGGGCTCAACTCTCTCGCGCTCACCATGCGGGACATGCTGGATGCGGGCGAGCCTTACCCGCTAACGGCGTGGCAGCCACAGCTACGCCGGATTTTCGCCGATCTTGACGACGCGCTCGCGCACGAGGAGTCGCTTTCCGAATCGCCGCAGCGCCGCTATATCGGGCAGTCGTTCAAACAGTTCCGTGAGGCAACGGACCGCATCTTCGACATCGCGCGCAATGGCAACGATGCTGAAGCGCGCACTCAGATCCGAATGTCTTTGCAGGCGCGGCAAGCCGCTCTGAGTGCGGCAGTGGCGCGTCTGCTGTTTGCCAACAACTCGAGCGAAGAGACGGCGGCGCAGCGCACCAGACAGCTTTACGCCGGGGTCGAGCGCAACGTTTACGTCTTTCTCGCCGCCATGCTCCTGGTCATTATTCTGACCAGCCTGTACCTTGTCCAGTACAATCGGCGTTTGTTCGAACAGGTGGCTGAACTCTCGGATCGGCGAAGCGAGCTCGCCCAGCAACTCATCTCCATGCAGGAGAACACCTTCCGCTCGATCTCGCGCGAGCTGCACGACGATTTTGGCCAAATTCTCACCGCCATCGGCGCCATGCTGCAGCGAGCGGACCGCCGCCCGGGCGATCTGCTCGAGGTTCGTGAAATCGTCCAGACCACGCTCGAAAAAGTCCGCGCTCTGTCGCACGCGCTGCATCCCGTGATCCTCGACGAAGTGGGTCTTGAGAGCGCACTCGACGTTTATCTCCCGAATTTCGAAAGGCAAACCGGCATTGAGATTCGCTACGAGAAGACCGGCCAAAGCCGCGAACTGGATCGTGAACTCTCGGTTCATCTCTATCGCGTGATGCAGGAAGCGCTGACGAACGTGGCGCGGCATTCGAACGCAAAAAGCGCCTCTGTGCGCCTGCGTTATCTGGACGAATCGGTCGTCCTGGAAGTGCAGGATTCAGGCATCGGATTCGCGCCGGAGGACAAACATGGTCTGGGACTCGTGTCGATGCGAGAGCGTGCAGAAATGATGCGGGGCGCCATCGACTATCTGACAGCTGATGGCGGCGGCGCACTGGTGCGCGTATCGGTACCGCATGCCTGACGAAAACATCTCAGTGCTTCTGGTGGATGACCACAGCCTGGTTCGCCGCGGCTTCCGCCGCATGCTCGAAGACGAGCCCGACATCCTGATCGTGGGTGAGGCAAGCGATGGTCAGGAAGCGGTGGACACCGCGAAAGCCCTGCAGCCAAACGTCGTTGTAATGGATTTCGCTCTTCCGAGCATGAACGGCGCTGTGGCGACCAGGCGCATCCTTGAACGCAATCCGGAGATCGCCGTACTGATGCTGAGTATGCACGAGGAGCCGAGCTATGTCCGTACATGCCTTGAAGCGGGCGCCCGCGGGTATCTGCTGAAAAATGCGATGGACCTGGAACTTGTCTCGGCTGTGCGGAGAGTTGCCGCGGGCGAGCAGGTGATTGACCCGCGGCTCGCAAAGATCGCCACGAACAATGCGCCGCTGCCGCAGCTAAGCACGCGCGAACTCGAAGTTCTTCAACTCATCGTGCACGGAAAGTCGAACAAGGACATTGCAGTAGTGCTAAGTCTGAGCGTGAATACGGTTTCAGTCCACCGGGCCAACATCATGCAGACGCTCGGCATCCACAACACCGCCGAACTGGTTGTCTACGCGATTCGCACCGGGCTGGTCAGCATCGCATGATCACGCGCCGCGCTTTCGCGCTGGGCGCCGTTCCACTGATCGGCTCCGCGGGTTCCAATCTGCCGGGCTTCCAGCTTGCCGACGTTACCGCTCAGGCAGGTATCGCGTTCCATCACAACAGCGGCGCATTCGGCGCAAAATATCTGCCCGAAACGCTCGGGCCCGGGTGCGCGTTTCTCGATTACGACGCCGATGGCTGGCTCGATATCCTGCTCGTGAACGGATGCGACTGGCCGGGTCACAAACGGCAGCGATCTACCCTCAGTCTCTATCGCAACAATCGCAACGGGACTTTCACCGACGTGACGCAGCGTTCCGGGCTCGCCGTCGAGATGTATGGGATGGGCGTGACCGTCGCTGACTATAACAATGACGGCTTTCCCGATATCTTCATTACGGCGGTCGGGCAGAGCCGGCTGTTTCAAAACACCGGCAAGGGCACATTTATCGACGTGACGCAAAAAGCAGGGCTGGGTAATCGTACCGGCTTCAGCACCTCGGCCATGTGGTTCGATTACGACCGCGACGGGCTGCTCGACCTGTTTGTCTGCAATTACGTTCAGTGGTCGCCCGATCACGACGTCTTTTGCAGCGTTGATGGCAAGAACAAATCCTTCTGCACTCCTGAGGCTTATCACGGTTCGACCTGCTGGCTCTTTCGCAACCGGGGCAACGGCACGTTCGAGGACGTGACGGCGAAGAGCGGCATCTTCGATACGACATCCAAATCGCTCGGCATCGCGATGATCGACTATGACCGCGATGGCTGGCCCGACATCTTTGTTGCCAATGACACTCAGCCGAACAAGCTCTACCGGAACATGCGCAACGGCACGTTCGAAGATGTGGCGGTGCACGCGGGCGTCGCCTTCAGCGAGGACGGTAAGGCAAGGGCAGGGATGGGCGCGGATGCCGCCGATTTCGACAACTCGGGGATGGCGGGCATCGCAGTCACCAACTTCGACGATGAAATGATCGCGCTGTACCGTCCGCGGAAGGACGGTGTCTATACGGATGCGGCAGTGCAGACCGGAATCGGAGCTGCTTCCCGTCGCCGCCTTGGGTTCGGATGTGCGTTCGTCGATCTGACTCTCGATGGCCACCTCGATCTCGTGGCGGTCAACGGGCACATCGACGAAACCGTACGAAACATTTCCGGCAATCACGGCTATGCGCAGCCGGCACACGTCTTTCTGAATGACGGCCGCGGAGGGTTCCGCGACGTGGCGCCACAGGCTGGGGGCGGCTTCGCTTCTCCCAAAGTCGCACGCGGTCTGGCCTGCGGAGATTTCGACGGTGATGGCGACGTGGACCTTCTGGTAACCACGAATCAGGGCCCCGCGTACCTCTACCGCAACGATGTGGCGTCAGGGAATCGCTCTCTGCGGCTGCGTCTGAGAGGCACAAAATCGAACCGCGATGCGATCGGCGCGCTGGTGCGTGTCACGACACCCGAGGGAACTCAACTGCGCACCGTTAAGACCGGGTCGAGCTATCTATCGCAATCTGAATTGACTCTTACCTTCGGACTGGGGCGCCTAGACGGGATACAGCGCATGGTTGTGGAATGGCCGAGCGGCAAGGTGCAGGAATTCGGAGCTACCAAAGCGGGTTTTTACATGCTGACAGAAGGGAGCGTGCTCGAAGGACCGCAGTCTCGTTAGCCTGCTTCATGTACAACGTCCGCCGGGTCTTTGTCGTCACGCAGAGCGATAAAGCGGGAGTGCCGGAGGTGGTTTGCCTCAGTCCATTCCGTGAACTCAACCTGCGCGACCAGCTTCGGTTCGAGCCATCGGTACTTTTTCATCGCGTCTGACGTCAGGGCTTCGCCGCGCCGGGCGCTCTTCGGCTCAGGCAGGTTGGCGAACGGGCAGACTTCCGTTTCGATTCCGATGAACTGATGCGCCACTTCCCGCCGTGTTTCGGATACGAATCCATTCTTAAGCTTTCCGATAAACAGAAGCTTGCCATTTTCGTAATAGCCGACAGCCAGGTTCTCAAACGTCCCTTTAGCCGGTTTGTAGCCGCCAATTACGAGTTCCTGCCCGCGATTGATCTTCAGCTTGACCCACGAGCCAGTGCGTTTGCCCGCTTCATAGACGCCCCCGGCGCGTTTGGCCATCAAGCCCTCGAGCTTCTGTTCACGCGCGGCTTCGATGAGACGGTCGGGGGTGGCATTCAGGACCGCGGAGAGCCGCACCGGTTGCGGCGCGTTCTTCAGGACGAGTTCGAGCACCCGCCTGCGTAGCGTCAGCGGCTCTCCTGTAAGGCTGCGTCCCCGGTACGCCAGAATGTCGAACGCATAGTAAACAATGGGGTGCTTCCCCGACTTGTGATTTTGCAGCAGGCTGAACGACGGGCGTCCCTCCGGATCCAGCGCGGTGACTTCCCCATCGAGGACAACGCCGTCCTCCAATGACCGCACAGCTTCAACAATTCCGGGGAAACGCTCATTCAGATTGTTGTTCCGCCTCGAAAGAAGGTCCGTACGCGCGCCTTTTCTGACCGCAAGTGCGCGATACCCATCGAGCTTAATCTCGTAAAGCCAGCCCTCGCCCTCCGGCAACTCTTCCGCGAGGCGAGCCTGCATGGGTTCGATAAAGTCGCCGTCCCATGCCGGCAGTTTGTCCAGGTCCAGATCGGCGATCTCCGTCCGGTTGCTGTGCCATTGGGTGTCATTGGCCGCGGCAATCTGCTCCATCGTTCGCCCGGAAATCGCCGACGCGTTCTCTTTGCGGGCGCTGAGAGGCTTCAACTCGCCCGCCGCCTTCGAAAGGAACCATCGCTTCTTGTCCCGCCCCCTCACGATCATCCACTCGCCCCGGAGTTTCGCTCCGTCAAGGGCGAAGCGAAACTTGCCGGAATGGTAATTTCCATCCACGACCCGGTACGTTCCGGTATCCCAGACCATGACCGTCCCCGACCCATACTGGCCCGCGGGAATGGTGCCCTCAAACGCAATGTAATCGAGAGGATGATCCTCGGTTTCCATGGCAAGCCGGCGGTCCTCGACGGCGTACGGCAAGCCCTTAGGAACCGCCCACGACTTCAGCGCGCCGTTCATCTCGAGCCGGAAATCGTAGTGGAGCTGTTTTGCGGCATGCTTCTGAATCACGAAGCGGCGGGTCGTCTGTGTTGGCGAAGCATTCGGGGCGGGGAGGTTCTGCCGGAGCCTCAGTACGGGCGCAAAGAGATCGCCAACCTTTTCGAGCCGCCTGAGCGCCGATGCCGGTTCGAGGCAAAACAGGTTCGCATCCTGCTTCCTGCGCAGCGATCCCGAGTTCATCCCACGTGACCGGCAGCGATACGAACGGCACTTCCGCCTTGGCGCGCAGGGAGTAAACGCCCACAGTCGTCTTGAAATCGGAGTTCTGGCTCCAGTCCACGAAGACCTTTCCGGGGCGGAGCTTTTTCGCCATTTCTGAGACAACCAGTTCCGGATGCTGCCGCTCGAGCCTCTGTGCCAGACCCTTGGCGAAGGGCTGCGTTTCGGCATACGTGACCGCATAATTCAGTGGCACATAGACCTGAATTCCCTTCGAGCCTGACATTTTTGGGAACGCCTGCAAACCGACCGCGTCCAGTTCGTTCCTGAGCAGGAACGCGACTTCCGCACACTGGACAGAGGTCGCGCCGTCACCCGGGTCGAGATCGAAAACAATCGAGGTGGGCCGATCGATGTTCGGCTGCGCAATGGAGAAACGGATGCAGTTCGAGGCTCGCAATGTTCGCGCACCAGATCAGCGTAGGCAGGTCGTTGACCAGGACGTACCGAATGTCGGAGCCGCCATACCGGCGCGGAACAGGTGCGATGTGGACCCAGTCCGGCGTATACCGAGGGGCGTCTTTCTCGTAGAAGGCCTTCCCGGTCAGTCCGTCGGGATAGCGCTTCAGGGTAATGGGCCGGTTCCGCAGATGGGGCAGCAACCATGGCGCGACCCGCGCATAGTAGTCGATGACCTGCGCCTTCGTGAACGGAGCGGCAGGATAGAGGACCTTATCAAGATTCGAGAGCGCAAGGCTGCGCCCCTCGATCTCTATCTGCTGCTTTTTCGCCATGATGGTGCGCGCGCCGGTCCGAGGCGCGCGACTGTCTAATGAGCGGCCCTGGTCTTTGCCGTTTCCCGCGCGATCAGCTTGTTGAAATTACTCTTCTGGCCGGATGAGGTCTTGGTCTGATACACCAGCGCAAGCCCGCGTTCGTCGAACTTCTCAAAGAAATCTTCCCACGAGATCTCGACCAGGTTGTCGTCCTTCGCGTTTGGCTTTCCGGGGAACTCAATTCGCATCAACCCGATGTCCCCCTTGCCGCCGGTGCCCTGAACGCAGGCCGGTTTGCCGCCGCGTTCCTCCGCCCAGGCACGAATCTCTTCGTGATCGGTCGTAGTGTTGGAAAGATGACCGCTCTCCCCGCCGCCGTTTTTGCTTGCGGCAGCCTTCCTGGCGCCCGCCTTCTTTGCCGCCGGCTTGTTCTCAACCGCCTGCGCGGCGACGGGCTTCGCGGCTTCTTTCAATAACCGCTTTGCCATCCCGGACAGAACCTTGTCCATGGCCGCCTCTTCGCCCGCAGTTTCGCGCAGCAGCCCAAGAATCTCACCCTGCTTTGATGCCTGGACACCTGCCATTAAAGCGTCGTATGCGGCCATTTCGTAATGCTCCACGCGCCGCGCGGCTGCAATAAGCGCGATATCCCGAACGGATTGTCGAGATCGCCCGAGATAACCTCCTGACCTTCTTCGATCAGACCCTTCATTGCCGCGCAGGGCTTGCCCTTCGCCTTCATCCCGAGCGTTTCGAAGATCTTTTCGATTCTCTGAACCTGACCCTGCGTTTCCGCGACATGCTTCGTGAAACCGTCTTTCAGTTCTTTATCTGCGGAAGCCTTTGCGAGTCGGGGAAGCGCCTTCGTCAGTTGTTTCTCCGCATCGTAGAGGTCTCGCAACTGATCGGTGAGTAGTTCAACTAATGGTGAGTTTTCCATGTATCAGGCGGTAACACTTCAGGTGCCAAACATTCGGGCCCTAGAATGGCGTCTGCCCGCCGGTGGCTCCGTAGATTTCGCCCGTCACGAAGCGCGCTTCGTTTGAAGCCAGGAAGACAAACAGCGGCGCCAGTTCCACCGGCTGCGCGGCCCTTTCAAACACCGTGTCCTGCCCGAACTTTCTTACTTTTTCGGCGGGCATTGTGGAAGGGATGAGAGGAGTCCAGACCGGACCGGGAGCGACCGCGTTTACTCGCACTCCACGCTTCATAGCGTTCTTTGCCAGACCCTTGGTGAAGTTTGCGATCGCGGCCTTGGTCGCCGCGTAAGGCAAAAGATTGGGGCTGGGATCGAACGCCTGAATGGACGCGGTGTTTACGATCGCAGAGCCCGGCTGCATCAAAGGCAGCGCCTCTCTGCAAAGCCAGAACATCGCGTACACATTCGTCTTGAACGTACGATCGAACTCTTCGGACGAAAATTCCTCGATCGAATCGTGCGTCATCTGGAATGCCGCATTATGCACAAGGGTGTCGATTTTTCCGAATTCACTCGCAACCTGGCGGATCATATTTACACAATGCTCCTCCTGGCGCACATCACCCGGAAGCAGCAGAGCTTTGCGGCCGGCCTTCCGAATCCACTCCTGTGTCTTCTCGGCGTCAGCCTGTTCTTCAGGAAGATAACCGATTGCAACGTCTGCGCCTTCACGGGCGAACGCGATCGCGACGGCGCGGCCAATGCCGCTGTCTCCTCCTGTGATCAGCGCGGCGCGGCCTTCCAGGCGGTTCTTCCCCTGGTAGCTCTCTTCGCCGTGGTCCGGCTGGACGTTCATCTCAGCTTCGGGCCCGGGATGGGCGATCTTTTCCTGGTCATAGGGCGGTCTGGGACCGGCGGACTTCGGGTCAAGAAGAGCCGTATTTTGGAGCGATGTAAACTGGGGCATTTGCCTGAGGGTAAGCAACCTCGTAGCCGTTACAGGCCACAAATTGTAACCGTTCGCGCCCTCGGCACGCCCTACCTCTTTCGCCACGATCCCATGAATCTACATATGACCCGGCCGTCATGCGTGCTCCTGATAGCAACCCTGAGCGCCATCGCACAGTCGGGCACGCCACGAACGCCTGAGTTATCGAAAGAGTGGCCCACCTATGGGCACGACCCCGGCGGGATGCGCTTCTCTCCCCTGACTCAAATCACTCCGGCTAATGTCGGCTCGCTCAAGCCCGCGTGGGTTTACCATATGAGGCCGGCAGGTTTCACAGCCCCGGCGTTTACGCCTCCGGCGCCCGGGCGCGGCGCACAGGTAGGTGAAACACCGGATCCCGCTGTGGCCGGAGGCCGCGGACGAGGCGGCGGTGGGGGGCGATTCGGTAACGGCATGCGGCCCAGTCAGGTCACCCCTGTGGTGATTGGGGGCGTCATGTACATCTCGACCCCGTATTCGCGTGTGGCAGCGCTCGATCCGACAACAGGCAAAGAAATCTGGTCATTTCAGCTTCCGACCGGCACGCCCTCGACCCGCGGAGTGGAATACTGGCCCGGAGATGGGTCCACCGCTCCGCAGATTGTATTTGGCTCGAGCGACGGGAAGCTCTATTCGCTCGATGCGAAGACCGGGAAGCCGAATAATAACTTCGGCGACAACGGTATCACGAACCTGAACACTCCTGAAATTCTTCAGGGGCTGCCGGGGCGCGACGCGCTGAGTTCCCCTCCGATCGTTTATAAAAATCTGGTGATCACAGGCGGTATGACCCAGGAGAACCCTCCTCACGGCCCCGCGGGTGACGTGCGCGCATGGGACATGCGAACCGGCAAAATCGCGTGGACATTCCGGTCCATTCCGCGCCCGGGCGAAAAAGGCAACGAAACCTGGGCGGGAGACAGTTGGAAGAATCGTTCAGGCGTCAATGTTTGGGGCCACATCACGGTGGATGCGGAACGGGGAATCGCATACCTGCCGTTCGGCGCCCCGTCGGTTGACCAGTACGGTGGCGACAGGGCGGGAGACAACCTCTTCAGCACGAGCCTGGTCGCTGTGGACGCGAATACCGGAAGGTACCTGTGGCACTTTCAGGTCACGCATCACGATATCTGGGACGCCGACATGACCGGCGCGCCAGCCTTGTTCGACATAAAGCGGGGCGGAAAAACAGTTCCCGCAGTCGCCGCAATCAGCAAAAGCGGCCTGCTGTTTCTGCTTGACCGCGTGACGGGAAAGCCCATCTACGGAGTAGAAGAGCGCCCCGTGGCGGCTAGTGAAGTGCCGCTCGAACGGGCAGCAAAAACGCAGCCATTCCCGCTGAAACCGCCGCCGCTCTCCCGGATGACAATGAGCCCCGGAGAACTAAACACCATCACACCCGAGATCGCGGCCGCCTGCAAAAAACTGGCCGAGGGCGTCCAGATGGGCGGACCTTATTTGCCGCCTGCTTATAACCGGTTGCGCGTCCAGTTCCCCGGCAATCATGGCGGCGTCAACTGGTTTGGAACGTCGTTCAATCCGCAACTGGGATATCTGTTTATCAACACGAATGAGCTGGGGCAGATGACCGGCCTTAAGGATCACGATCCCAAATCCGGGACCGCAGCCGCGAACGGGCAGGGGAATCGCGTCGATCCGGATGGTCCTTACGAAGGGTTCCCCGGTGGTGGGCGCTTCAGCGTTAAAGGGCCTGACTTTCAGCAAATTCCCTGTCAGCAACCCCCATGGGGCGAATTGACGGCGGTCAATGTGAACACCGGAGAGTTCGCCTGGCGTGTGCCGCTGGGCGTCACAGACAGCCTGCCGCCGGATAAACAGCAGACGGGCAGACCTGGCAACGGGGGGACGATCGCCACGGCCGGAGGGCTCGTCTTCGTTGCCGCGACCGACGATAGCCGGTTCCGGGCGTTCGATGCGCGCAACGGCAAGGAATTGTGGACGGTAAAGCTGGCCGGCGCCGCCGAGGCGACACCGGTGACTTACCTGGGGCAGGACGGCAAGCAGTACGTCGTAATTACCGCGACGGGCGGTGGCTTCTTTAATAATCCAGTCACCGACGACAGCATCACTGCGTTTGCGATGGAGACCCGGTAATACAGAAATACCGAGCGACCAGCAAAACTCAGGGACCAGCGTCAAATTTATTGACGCTCTGCCTCTGCCTGTTGCATCATCTTAATAATCGTAAGGACATATACGGGTTACCCGGTCGTAACCGTTAAGGCTTCCCTGTCAGGAGCCGGTGCTTTCAAACTAAGCTTCCAGGGACAATCCATGACATTTCGACGCGGGGCCACTCACGCCCTGAACACCGCTTTCTTTTTTGCGCTACTCGTGCCCGTGGCCTCCTGGGCTCAGGATGCATCGGGCCGGGTCATCGGAACGATCGCCGACCAGCAGGGTGCGGTCATCGCGGGCGCTACAGTCAAAGTCACTAACGCCGATACCAAGGTCACCAGAACTACCCAGACAAACAAAGATGGGCAGTATCAGGTACTCGATCTGCCGATCGGCAACTACTCCGTGTCGGCGGAACAGGCGGGTTTCAGCAAAACGGTAACGGACCCGCAGCCGCTCCTGATCAACCAGTCGCTGCGCGTCGATATCGCCCTCCGGGTTGGTGCTGTGTCGGAAACCATTCAGATCGAAGCGAATTCCGCCAATATTGAAACGGTTGTCGCGACGCTCGGCCAGTCGGTTACGACGCAGGCCATTGTCGGCCTGCCGCTCAACGGACGCAATACTCTGGACCTCGCCGCCCTCCAGCCTGGCGTCACGCCGGCGAACCCCGGTGCGGCGAATACAACGGGAGGCGGACTGGAGTTCAGCATTGCGGGCGGGCGCCCCGATTCGGTCACTTTTCTTCTGGACGGCGGTGTAAACAATAACCTGCTGAGTAATGGTGTCGTGTTTACTCCGAACCCCGACTCCGTGACTGAATTCAAACTTCTGACGAGCAATTACACGGCGGAATACGGACGCAACGGCGGCGGAATCGTCAGCGAAGTCATTCGCAGCGGCACGAACCAGTTTCACGGCAGTGCCTATGACTTTGTCCGCAACAATGACTTCAACGCCAATACCTTTTTCAACAATGCCAACCATGTCGGTGTCCCGATCCTGAAACGCAACCAGTTCGGCGCGACGGTCGGTGGACCCGTGTGGATCCCGAAGCTCTTCAACGGGCGCGACAAGCTGTTCTTCTTTGTCGGATATCAGGGACAGCGCCAGGTCAGCACACAGGTCAATTCGAATGTGACCACGTTCACGCCCGCTGAGCTTACCGGCGACTTCTCGCATTCTGTGAAGAACGGACCCGACACTAACGTGGTCAAGTTTCTGCAGGCGAATCCTTATTACCAATCCAATCCGGCGCTTGCCGCTCAGGGAATTATCGACCCGGCGCGCATTGATGTGGTCGCGAAAAATTACATCGCGAAAGGGCTCATCCCGGCCAGTGCAAGCGGCTTGATATTGCCCCAGGGAAATTCAGTCGCCAACTCAGACGACCTGATCGAGAAGGTCGATTACGTTGCGTCACCGAAAGATCGTATCGCCGTCACGTTGAGTTCAGGCCGCGCCCCCTCGGTGAGTCCCTTTGGTTCCGCGAACGTCCCGGGCTACGGGAGTACAGCGTCATTGAACCGGTACCACGGCGTGATCGATTACAGCCGCATCATATCGCCGACGATGATCAATGACCTGCGCTTCACGGCGCAGCGGAATAATTCCCTCAGCCGTGTGCCTGCAACCAAACAGCCGACCAGCACTCAGCTCGGAATCAATATCATCTCCGACAATCCCACCGGCCCGAGCGACATCTCGTTTGCGAGCGGGCTGACAGTGGGCTACAGCACCGGCGGCCCTACAACGCTTATCGACAACACCTACGACCTGAGCGACGTGTTCACCGCTACTCTGGGCCACCACACGATGAAATACGGGTTCGAGGTTCAGCCCTATCAGGACAACACGAACTACGATTTCTATATCAACGGCGAGTTTTATTTCAGCGGATCGTCAGGAATCGGTTCGGGCAATGACCGGGCGGACTTCCTGTTTGGTTTGCCGGACGAATTTCTGCAGTACGGCCAGGCGCCTTCGAACATTCGCAGTAAGTACTATGCCGGGTTCGCGCAGGATGAGTGGCGCGTGCGCCCGAACCTCACGCTGACTTTCGGGTTGCGCTACGAATACGCGAGTCCGAAGCGGGACCTGCAGGGCCGTTCCTTCTCTCTGAAATATGGGCAGCAATCGACCGTGTTTCCGGGTGCGCCGATCGGAATTCTCTATCCCGGCGACCCTGGTGCGCCAACCGGTTCGAACTTCCCGGACCGCAATAACTTTGCGCCACGCTTCGGCTTTGCATACACGCCGGGTACTTCCGGCAAAACCAGTATCCGCGGCGGGTTCGGCGTTTTCTACGACATCCTGAAGGCCGAGGACAACCTGCAGTTCAACGGTCAGGTTCCTTTCTACGGTTTCGCAGATCTGCTCTTCGACACTCCTTCCAAAGTCACGTCGGCACAGAACCTTTTGTCCGATCCGTTTGCGGCCGCTGGACAGCCGAATCCGTTTCCGTCTCGTCCGCCGGCAAAGAATGTGAACTATGCCAATGCGGGTTACCTCCCGATCGGCGGTGCTGCCGTGTATTATGTCGATCCCAATCTACGGACGCCTTACGTTTATCAGTTCAACCTCAGCGTGCAACGGCAGCTCACACACGATCTTGTACTTGAGACCAGCTACGTGGGTTCTTCGTCGCACAAGCTGACGGGTCTGGTCGACAGCAATCCCATTGTGCCCGGAACGACGTCGCGGCTGTTTGCCGGCCAGACCGGCGCCGTAAATTCAAATTACAGCTATATGGACACGTTCGCGAACGTCGGCAAAGCTCACTACAACAGCTTCGAAGGCAGTCTGCAGAAGCGGTATTCAAACGTGAAGTTTGTGGGGAACACAATGTTCCAGCTTTCTTACACGTATTCGCACAGCATCGACAACGGTTCGGGCTTCCGCGAAAGCACGAGCCGCGTTCCGTACTACAACCACAATCAGTTTCTCGCATCGTCGGATTACGATCTGCGGCACAATCTCGTATTCAGCGGGATTTGGGAGCTTCCTTTCGACCATGCCTGGCAGTCCGGACCGAGCCGTCTGACCAAGGGCTGGAGCATCCGGCCCATCGTCAGCTACCGGACCGGCTTTCCCCTGGATATTACGCAGGGAATCAGCCGCACGCGCACCCGCACGGGGCCGTCAGGGGCGGGCGATCCGAACCTGGTTCGCGCCAACCTGCTGACCGCGAGCGTCACGGAGTTCGATCCGCACACGCCGCAAAGCCTGCGCGGCCGGGTCGGGAACTACTATTTCGATCCGTCCGACTTCGGAAGGTTTGCCGATATTAGTACGACCAATTACAACAGTTACGGGTCGCTCGGCCGGAATGCTTTCTACGGACCGGGCCGGGTAAACGCGGATTTCACGGTTGCAAAAAACACGCAAATCGCCGAACGCGCAAACCTGGAGTTCCGCGCCGATTTCTTCAACGCGCTGAACCACACGGAATTCAATAATCCCAGCACGTCTTTCACGTCGGGTACATTCGGACAGATTTCCAGCACCGCCGATCCACGTATCATTCAGTTAGCTTTGCACCTGACCTTTTGACAATGGACCGGGAGGGGCGGCGGTATTCGCCCCTCCCGGCTTTTCATCCCCGGAGATTCATGTACCGCATCGTCGCCTGTTTGTTGTTTCTCTCCACATCTCTACCCTCACAGACAAAACAGGAGTTCTGGCCCGGGACCTCCTACGATCCCGCGGTTCCGACCATGCGGAAAGTGGTCGGGTACGAAGCGGGTGAACGCATCTCTCCCCACGCAAATATCGTCAGGTACATGGAGGCGCTGGCCGCCGCGGAACCCCGGCGGATGAAGCTTTACGATTACGGCAAAACCTGGGAAGGGCGCCGCCTGATCTATGCTGTGATCGGTTCCGAGGCAAACATCCGCCGCCTGGATCAGATCAAAGACGGAATGCTGCGACTTTCAGATTCACGCAAAACCAACGAAGCCGCGGCGAAGCAACTGGTGGCGTCGCTGCCGGTAATTGTGTGGCTGGCCTACGGTGTTCATGGCAATGAAATTTCGTCATCGGACGCGGCTCTCATGACCGCCTACCATCTGCTTGCCGCGCGCAACGACAAGATGGTCGCGAGTATCCTGGACAAGGAATTGGTTGTTATCGATCCGTTGCAGAATCCCGACGGGCGCGACCGATTCGTCCACGGATTCGAAATGGGAGAAGGATTGGAGCCGGACCCGAACCCGCTCGCGGCGGAACACACGGAGCCGTGGCCCGGCGGCCGCACCAATCATTATTACTTCGACATGAACCGTGACTGGGTCGCGATGACTCAGCCTGAGACCAGGGGGCGTATCGCCGCCATGCTCGAATGGCGGCCGCAGGTCGCAATCGATCTGCACGAGATGGGCACCGATTCCAGTTACTACTTCGCACCTCCGGCTGACCCGTTTAATCCGAACATGACCAAGTGGCAGCGCGACTACCAGACGGATCTGGGGAAGGGCAATGCCAAGTGGTTTGACCAGTTCGGCTTCAGTTACTTCACGCGCGATACATACGATGCGTTTTACCCTGGTTACGGCGATAGCTGGCCGGTTTACCTGGGCGCGATAGCTACGACTTACGAAAACGGCTCAACGCGTGGGCTTGTCGTAAAGCGTCCGAGCGATGTAACAGTCACCTACCGCGACACCGTTCGACGGCACTTCGTTTCGTCTCTGGCAACATGCGAGACCTCGGCCGTTCACCATGACGAATTGCTCGACCATTTCTATCAATATGGCAAGACGGGGATCGAAGAGGGCACGGCAGGCGCTACGCGGGAATACATTCTGCCCCGTCGCGGAAACGTCTCCGAAGTAGACAAACTCGCCCAATTACTGGTGGAGCAGGGGGTTGAAGTGCGCCGCGCCTCGGCCTCCTTCACGACAGACGGTAAGAATTATCCCGCCGGAAGTTATCTGGTGAGCCTTGCGCAGCCGCAGGGACGCCGCGTCAGGAATCTGCTCGAACTCAATGTTTTGATGGACGACAAATTCCTGCAGAACGAAGAGGAACGGCGTAAACGGCGGCTTTCAAGTCAGATCTACGATGTCACGGCGTGGAGCATTCCGCTTCAATACAATGTCGAGGCAATTCCGTCTTCCGTAGTCAACACAGTGAGCAGCGCGCCCGTGAAGCAGGGAGACACCCCGGCCGGGACTGTTGCAGGCGCAAAGGACGCGGTGGTGTACATCGTGCCATGGGGTACATCAGGCGCCGGGCGCGTCCTGACGGGCGCACTACGCGCTGGCCTGAGAATTTATGGCTCCGACAAGCCATTTACACAGAATGGCCGCGAGTATCCTGCCGGGACGCTCATTGTGCCCGTAAAAGAGAACCCGGCAACGGTTCACGATACAGTTGCCCAGCTTGCGAAGGTCAATGGTGTCGATATAGTTGGCGCGGCGACCACCTGGGTGGACGACGGGCCGAATTTCGGTAGCCGCTATACGCCCTACCTCAAGAAGCCGGCGATTGCATTGGCGTGGGATCGTCCTACTTCGGCCAACTCGGCGGGCCAGACACGGTTCGTGCTGGAAAGGCAGTTCGGATACCCTGTGACTCCGGTCCGAACTCAGCAACTTGGTACTGCGGATTTGACCCAGTTCCAGGTGATCATCCTCCCCGAGGAGGCGGGGGATGGAGGCTATGCCGGAGTGCTGGGAACCGCAGGCGTGCAGCGGCTCAAGCAGTGGGTGGCCGATGGAGGCACGGTTATCGGATTGGGAACGGCGGTTCAGTTCCTGGCGGACGTCAAGACCGGATTGCTCGCTATCCAGCAGGAGAATCGGGTGCCCGAAAAAGACGCCGTTCCCGCCAGACCCGCCACGCCTGCGGCGCCTGAAGCGGGCACCGTTAGACCGGCGGGGAAAGTTATCGCCACTGAATCCGACTTCAATAAAGCCATTCAGCCGGATTCCGAACTCCCGACCAGCTTGCGGGGAGCGCTTGCGCGCTGCATTGTCGACAAAGAGCAATGGATTACCGCGGGCGTTCCGGAGACGGTCTATGCGATGGTGTCCGGCGCATCCATCTTTACCCCGATCAAGATCGATCACGGAGCAAATGCCGTCACGTTCGCCGGGCCGGACTCGGTGCTGGCCAGCGGATACATGTGGGAGGAGTACCGCAAACAGCTTGCGTACAAGCCGCTTGTCGTCGTTAGCCGTAATGGCCGTGGACTGGTAGTCGGATTCACAGCCGATCCGAACTACCGAGCCGCGCTCGACGGGCTTAATCTCCTCTTCCTCAATGCCGTGTTTCGGGGGCCCGCCCATGGTGGGGCGGGCGGGCGCGCAAGCGAATAGGCCTGCTGAACTCAGCTAAGACCGCGGCATCGGCAGGCGATCCGCTTATACGATTCCGACCAGTTTTTCCTTGATTTGATCGGCTGTGAACGGTTTTCGGACGTAGCCTGTGGCTCCGAGCTGGACTGCCTCCATTACTTTGCCCTGTCCGCCCTCGGTCGTGATCATGAGCACCGGGACATTCTGCAAATGATGCATCTCCTTGATCTTGGCCAGGAGCTGGAGCCCATCCATTTGAGGCATGTTGATATCGGAAAGAATTAATCCGAAAGAGCGGGTCCGAAGAACTTCGACCGCTTCGGTTCCATCGCCGGCTTCATGGATTTCGCCGAGCGGCAGATCCGTTTGGCGCAGTACCCTTTGCAGGATCTTGCGAATGGCCGCGGAGTCGTCGACGATCAGAACATCTAAAGGTGCTGCAGCTGTCATATATATTCCCCGTTGAAAGGATCGGCGCAACCGTTGTGGAAGTTTAGGAGGAATGATAAATAATTAATCCGTTCAAAGCGAGCGCGCGGATGCCGATAAGTAATAAGACGAGAGATTACATGAGCCCTTATTTCGATCAGATGATTCTTTCCGCCAGCCCTGTCGAGCTGATCCGCCTGCTGTATCAAAAAGCAATTGCGAAGGTTCGGGAAGCGCGCGAACATCTTGCTGCCGGCAGGATTGAGGAAAGATCCGCGGCCATCAATCTTACTTACCGCATCGTTATGGAGCTCACGCATTCGGTGGAACCGGCGAGCGCGCCGGAATTATCTTCCAGCCTCACCGCTCTTTACTTTTACATTCAGGAGCGCGTCCTCGAGGCAAATATGAACCAGACAGATGCCCCGCTTGCGGAAGTGCTGGGACTGCTGACCACATTATCCGAGGCCTGGAATGCCGTACCGTCCAGCGCTGAAGCTTCCGACGCACCTACGCCATGGGCGATGAATGCTATGGAGAGCGATGGAGCGGCCCGCGTGGCTTTTACGGCTTAGTCTTAAGTCCCGCATCGATGATCTTCGATAACCCGAAGCCACCGCCTGCTGACAGAGCTTTTGCGAGTTGCTCTTCTCCAAGACCGAAAGCCGCCTCGCTGGCCTGATCTTCGCCTGTGCCGAGCCAGCCCGAGCCCTCTTCTCGTACCGAGCGCAACATCTGACTTACAAGAAGAGCTTCGAATTCATGCGCCGCACCGGTACGCTTCAGTTGCTCCGGTTGAAACTCGGCACTCGTCAGGGCAGGATTAATGGTCATCAGATTACCTCAAGGTCGGCGTCGAGCGCTCCGGCGGCTCGAAGATTTTGCAGAATGGCGATAATATCGCGCGCGGAAGATCCTATTGCGGTAAGAGCCCGCACCAGCTCTTCCACTGTTGCCCCTTCTTTCAGCACGACGTTGCGGGCCGGTTCGTCTTTGGCGCTGACCGTTTGCTGGGGAACCGTTTCCGTTGTCCCTGAGGACATCGGTCCAGGCTGAGAAACAAGGACCTTAGTTTGGATTTCAACCGACAGGCTGCCATGCAGGATCGCCACCGGAGAAATGCGAACTTCCTTCCCGATCACGATCGTCCCGGTGCGTTCGTTCACCACAATCTTCGCGGGCGAATCCACCTCGACTCGCAATTGTTCGATTCCGGCGATGAACTCCGGTACCCGGGTGCTCCAGTCCGGCGGCGTCGCTACGGCAATGACGGCGCCATTCTCGGCATGGGCGATCGGAACCGAAGCGGGAAACTGTTTATTGATAGCCTCAGCGACCCTCGAAGAAGTCGCGAAATCGCTGTTCCGCAACTGCAGCCGCACCGTTGAGGTGGGTTCGACTGACGGCGCGGCTCGTTCCACTGTGGCGCCGTTCGGAACCCGCCCGACCGTCGGATGATTCACGGTTTGGCTGACGCCGCCCCGGCCGGCAACAAAGCCGCCGGTGACGACCGGCCCTTGTGCCACCGCATAGACCTGACCGTTTGCGCCGTGAAGAGATGTCATCAGGAGCACACCGCCCTGAAGATTGCTGGCATCGCCGATAGCGGAAGCCGTGACGTCGATTTTCGTCCCGGGTTGAGCAAACGGCTGCAGCGTGCTCGTCACCATCACCGCGGCCATATTCGCCACACGGATCGCATTCGGCGCCACCGAAACTCCCATCCGCTCCAGCATGTTTGCCAGACTCTGGGTGCTGAATATAGTCGTTCGCTTGTCCCCGGTTCCGGCGAGGCCCACCACCAGACCGTACCCCACCAACTGGTTCTCACGCACGCCTTCCACGGTGACCAGATCTTTCAGCCGTGTCGCGCCCTCGAGCGGAGGCGCCGCCGGACAAAAGCTCAACCAAACGCAACCGGCGGCAGCTATGAATTTTGCTCGCATGAATCAGAAAGGAAGAACGCCCAATAAAATGCGGTAGAGAATATTCGGCCGCCGGACGGCATCCCCCACAACTCCTTTGCCATTCACCCGGATTTCCATGTCGGCAACCTGCGTGGAAGGCACGGTATTCGCGGTCGAGATATCGGCCGTACGCACGATGCCGCGCACCGTAATCGCCTGCTGCTCAGAGTTGATCTGAATGTTCTTGTCGCCCTCAATCAGAAGCAAGCCACCCGGCATCACCTTCACGACCCGGGCAGTAAGCGTGGCGGTCAGAGTGGCGGCGCGCGAAGTGGTGCCGGTCCCGTTGAGTTTCTGATCGCCCGACATGCCGGCGAGGTTAGAGAGGGCGCCGGCCACAGACTTCTTGCCCGCGAGTTGTGTTACCGAAGCGTTGGCGCTCGAAGCGCGCTCGGTGGTACTCGCGCCGCTTGCCGCGGCATTGATGGATTCGCTGACCAATATCGTCACCACGTCGTCGACCTGGCTGGCTCGCAGGTCCCGGCCAAGATCGTTCAGCCGCGCGGATGGCGACCAGATCGCGCCGGGCGCGGCTTCCATCGTTTCGCGCTCCGCTGTGGATGAAGCACTTCGAATGTACTGTTCAAGCAGCGTCGGTTCGGGCACTTTAGCCTTCTTCTTAGCAACCGATGGCAGCAAACCGGCCCTGGCACCCATCGCTACCACCGCAAACAGCCATACGTACTTCAAAATGCCGCCTCTGTGTTCAGATTCATCACGACCTTGGCACCCTCTATCCGGCCGAGAAAGGTCTTCCCGGTCGAGGGGTTCCGCATCTGAAGCATCTCGCCGTCACGTCCGGCCTTTTCCGCAACGGCACTGAACACCAGCCGCGCGGGGCCGCTGTGCACTTCCACCCGGACCGTTTCGCCGCGCCGCACCGATGGCGCTTCATCCAGAAGCGCCATCGGAATCAGAGAGCCGGCCTTTAACGAATGCTTCGGAACTTTCCGGAGAACGTCTTCAAGCCGAAGGGCTACCCGTTCCCGAACGGGCTGACCTTCCCAAGCCTGGACCCGCACGGATTGTGCTCCGACAGGCTCGTTTGGCAGCAGATCTTTCACGGTTACAACGGATTCCATCCGCTGCAGCAAGGACACCCGGGCCCAGATTGGCGCCGTGTGCGTACCGGCGTACCTGATGAACCCGCGCCACAGCTGAATCCCTGTGGCCGCGGAAGGGGGCTCGAGTCCTCCTCCGCTGAATTCTATTTGTCCCGCCGGCACCTTCGCTGTCGGCATCTCGATGACTTTCACTTCGGTTAAAGGCGGGAGCGACTTCCGCATCGCCTCGGCAATCTGTTCACCGCCGATGACTTGCATCGGGATTTCAAAACAGGCCTCCGGCAGGGTGGAAACGGCCAGTCCGTTTGCATGCGCGATCCGGATTAATTCCGATGACGCGAAAACCCGCGGTGCACCTGGAACAGGCGCGAAGCCAATAAAGAGACTTGCGGGAAGCCGTCCAAATTCTGGAGCAACCACCGCCAGATCCCGCGCAAAAATCCTGTCGGCCGTGACGGGAAGACAGTCCGCCACGGCAATCCCGCCGAATCCGAGCAAATAAGAGAGGGTAAGTACGCGCATTGTGAGCGACCCGATCACTGCTTGAGGTTGTTGACCTGCTGATACATCTCGTCGGCGGCCTTCACCACCTTCGAATTCGCTTCATACGCGCGCTGACTGGTAATCAGGTTGATGAATTCATCCACAATGCTGACGTTCGACTGCTCAAGGTAACCCTGCTGCAGGCTTCCCAGGCCGTCGGTGCCACCAGGTGCCCCGACCGTCGCTTCACCGGACGCATCTGTAGGCAGGTAGAGGCTTCGGCCCAACGAGTTCAGGCCGGCTGGATTCTGAAAATTCGCAAGCGTAATCTGGCCTGCCGTTCTGTGCCTGAATCTGACCCGGAAGCGCGTAAGACACGGTACCGTCCGCCGCAATCGTGATGGACTGCGCGGTGGGCGGAATCGTGATCTGCGGTTGCAGCAGATCGCCGTCCGAAGTCACCATGCTGCCGGTTGCGTCGATATGAAAAGACCCGGCCCGCGTGTACGCGAGCTGCCCCGTGGCCTGTTTGATCTGGAAGAAGCCGCGGCCCTGGATCACCAGATCGAGCGGATTGTTCGTGCTTGCAAACGCACCCTGCTGGAAGATGATTTCGTTCGAGGCGGCGCGGGTTCCGAGTCCGAGCTGTAGTCCCGTGGGCACTACGGACGATTGACCTGCCGAAGATCCCGGAGCAACCATGTTCTGGTACAAAAGATCCTGGAACTGAGCGCGGCGACTCTTATACCCCGCGGTATTCGCGTTCGCGAGATTATTGGCAATATTGTCGATGTTGAGCTGCTGAGCGGTCATCCCGCTCGCGGCGCTGTATAAAGCTCGTATCATGATCAGGTCTCCTGTAGATGTCGTTTACGAATTCACGCGTGCGATTTCCTGAATAGCTTCTTTGTTCAGATCGTTGCCGATGGTCATCGCCTTCTGAAGCATTTCGAACTGCCGCATGATGGCCACCAGCCGGACTGCCGATTCGGCCGACGCCACGTTTGACGATTCGAGTTTGCCTTGCAGAATTTTGCCGGTTGCCGGCAACTGCTTGGCTCCTTCGACTGGAACGAAATAGTTCGCACCCTCTTTGTTCAGGCTGACCGCGTCGAACGCCGCAAGTTCAATCTGGCCTGCGATCTGCCCCCCCTGCTTGACCGAACCGTCAGGCAATATCTCGACCGGCGTGGAGGGTTCCAGCAAAATCTGACCGCCGCCCCGTGCACGAACCGAGCTTCCGTCTATCACGGTAAGAGCACCGTTCGCCCCAACCCGAAAACTTCCGTTCCTCGTATACCGGATGCCGCGCGCAGTCTGAATGGCGAAGAGCCCATCGCCCTCCACCGCGACATCGAGAGGGTTGCCTGTGACACGGAAATCCCCTTGCGCCAGATCGGTCCAGTGGTTCTGAATGACAGGCAAAGTTGTCGCCGGTCCGGCCGACGGGTCGGTGGAGGCATCGAGATTTGTATAAAGGCTGTAAAATTCCCGGTCCGCTTTATAGCCTCCAGTTTCCACGTTGGCCAGGTTATTCGCCAGCAGTTCCAGAGATTCCATGCGGGACATCATTCCGCTGGCTGCCGCGATTGAGATATTGTCCATAGTTTTGCTGAGCGCAGAAGTGCAGTCACAATGCCGAACAGAAAAAAATCGTAAATTCCTCAAAAATATGGCGCGACAGTCGATAAGAACAATAAGCCCGATGTGTGCGCGCGGCAAGATTTTGCCGATATGTGCCATAACGGCAGATTATTGTCGCGTTGACTGACGGTAACCGACTGAAACCACGCACTCTGACAATGGCGCGCCGTCTGCACTTAAATCGGCGTGAATTGCTCAGCCGCTATCGCTGTCCGACCGGCCCCCGCTTCCGGCGGATCGGCCCGGCCCCAGGCAGCAGCGCTTCCTGGCTTCAGCGCACTCGTAAAGGAACTAGCTGCTGAGCTGCCGGCTTCTCCCGGAACCCCCATCCCTGGTGCAGCCGACAAACCGCCTAAGTCCGGTACGCCGCAGACCTCAGATTCGCCCATACCGGAACCGGCAAACGGGACTCAGCTTCGGGACACCTCGGATATCCCCCGCCGTTTCACTCGGGATGGCATCAGCGGTAACGGCAAACCCCTCCGATGGCCGCTCGACAGACGTACCGATGACGTTATTGTTCCCGTGCTTCTGCCTGTTTTGCAGACACCGTTGCTCATTGGCCGCAAACCATCGGAGCAAGCTCCCGAGAATGGTACTGACCGGGTCGCCGCGCCAACCGAATTAAAGCCCGACGCAACAAATGAACAAATGCATCCGGATGTCGCACTGCACATCCGCTTACAAACGCATGACCTGCCAGTGACCGCCGGACAGACCCGCGCCTCTGAAGAGCAGCCGCTGCAGAAGCCCAAACCCGGCAAGACATCGCCGATTCCGCAGGCGGATGCTCCTTCATCGGAGTCTGACAAAACCGCAGACGGGCTGAAGAGGCGGATCGTGATAGCTTCGGTGCGGCCAACTGAAGTAGAAGGACAGCCAGAGCGAGAACTTTCGCCGCCGCCCCCCGCACCCGACGCTGCTTCGCACAACAATAGTGCGGCAGCGGACCCCGACCTCAATCGCGCTGGCCCGGCAGTCACGCCGCGAACGCAAGCCGCCGAACAGCCCGCAACCCCGAACGCGCACCTCGCTGAGCCACTGCACGATCAGAAGCAGGCAGCCCAGCCACTGCGCTCGCTCTCACTTGAATTCACGCCCGAAGGCTCCAGCGATATCAAGCTGCGGCTTTCGGAACGCGCGGGCGAAGTTCACATCTCGCTGCACTCCAACGACGCGGCACTTTCCGGCAAGTTGCACGAAGGCGTACACGACCTGCTTGGATCTTTATCGAACGCGGGTTACGACGCGGAAGCGTGGACCGGTGGGCACCAACAGCAACAGCAGCAGTCGAGAGATCAGGCCGAAGACGCAAAAACATCGACGCGATCGGCCGCCGATTCCGACGAGTTCGCAGACATTTTCAAACAGACAGATCAGGAGGCTTTATGAGTTCCATCGTCAATCCCCTAAGCACGTCCCCGGCGCAGACCGGCACGACCGCACAGCCGGCCTCAAAAACAGACCCGCTGGCGAACGAATCGACCTTTCTCAAGCTGCTCGTTTCGCAGTTGCAGAATCAGGATCCTCTGAATCCCACAGACAGCAACCAGTTCGTGTCGCAGCTGACTTCTTACAGCCAGCTCGAGCAGTTAATCGGAATCAATAAGAATACGACTCCGGCCTCCGCTCCGGCGGCAGCTGCGACGCCCACAACTCCAGGAGCAACCAGCTAAATGTCCACTTATTCCAACGCACTTGCCGGCTTGACCGCCAACTCACAGGCGATCAATGTGGTCAGCAGCAATCTCGCGAACCTGAACACCAGCGGTTACAAGGACCAGAAAGTTTCGTTTGAAGATCTGGTGAACGAGAGCCTCAGCGGATTTTCGAATGCCGGCTCAACCAGCGGCTCAACCATAGCCAAAACTCAACAGGCCTTTACGCAGGGCTCGCTGCAGACTACGAATTCCCCGTTTGACGCAGCGATCCAGGGCGACGGGTTTTTTGTTCTGCACTCCACGTCGGGTCAACAACTGTTCACCCGGCAGGGAAATTTCCAGGTAGATTCGTCAGGAAGACTGACGACTTCCACGGGGCAGTTCGTTCAGGGCTGGAACGCAACCAACGGAGTGCTGAATACCAGCGGCGCCAGCAGCGACATCAAGCTGCCGACGAACCTGGTGATGCAGCCCGTTGCTACGACCCAGTTTTCAGTGAGCGCGAATCTCAATTCCAATGCGGCGGTCGGTTCGGCCTCGGGCACTTTCAGCTCCCCCGTTCAGGTATTCGACTCCCAGGGCAACCCTCACACCCTGACGGTTACTTATACCGAGACGGCGGCAAACGCCTGGTCGTACAAAGTGACGATTCCCTCGGCGGACCTGACGGGCGGCGTCGGGACCACCACGACGATCTCGTCCGGAAGTGTTGCATTCGATGGGGCGGGCCATCTGATTACGCCGGCTGTAGCAGCAGGCGCCGTGCCATTGACTGTGACCGGCCTCGCAAGCGGAGCCTCCCCAATGAACATCACCTGGAACCTCTACGCGCCCGACGGCACTCCCGCTCTGACTCAATACAACCAGGCCTCGGCCAACATCGCCAATTCCCAGGACGGCGTCCCTCCGGGCGACCTGAACAGTATGGGAATCGGGGCCGACGGCATGATTATCGCTAAATTCTCAAACGGCACCAGCCAGAACATTGCCCAGATCGCCGTTGCCTCCATTCTTAATCCCGACTCAATGCAGCAATTGGACGGCAACAGCTTCGCGGCCACGGCGAGCACCGCGAATGCAGTTATAGGAGTATCCTCCACCGGAGCGCGGGGCGCGGTGAGCGGGGGCGCTTTGGAAGGCTCCACGGTCGATATCGCAAGTGAGTTCACTAACCTGCTGCAGTATGAGCGTGGATATCAGGCGAATTCGAAGGTGATAACCACGGAAGACACCATCGTGCAGCAGACCATTAACCTGGTAACCGGCGGCTAGCCATGACGCCGGTTGAAGAGGTCGCCCACATCGCGAACGTCCCGGTCGATGTCGAAGTTCAGCTCGACAGGCGGTGGATGAAAATGTCCGAGATTCTTTCGCTCGAAGCCTGGCAGCATCATCGAAATGCAGCGCTCGGCCGGGGAAAACATCGACATTTACATCGGTTCGCGCCTGGTTGCTTTCGGCGAAATCGTCATCATCGAAAGCACCATGGGCGTGCGCATCACCGACTTCAACACCGAGCATTAATTCATGGACCTGCTTCAGCCCGTTGCTGCAATCATCCTTGTTCTGGGCCTTCTTGGGCTGGTACTGTTCCTGCTCCGAAAGAAGGGAGCGCTTGGCCTGAAGCTGCCATCGATGGGCGGCCCACGCCAGATGCAGGTTGTCGAACGAATAGCGCTGGGCCCCCAGCACGCACTTCATCTGGTGCGCGTCGGGGGCCGTTCGATGGTAATCGCAACCGCCCCGTCCTCATGCCAGTTGATCTCAGATGAAGCACTGTTCGAAAAGGTGGAACGATGAACATTTTAGGCATGATGCTTGCGGCGCCGCCGCCATCGCTTCTCCCTGGCAGCGTCAAGGAATTAAGCACTCCGATGCAGATCATCATCCTGATGACTCTGCTGACCATGTTGCCGGCGATCGTCATGTCGATTACGCCGTTCCTTCGAATCTCTATCGTCCTCCACTTTCTTCGGCAGGCGCTCGGGACTCAGAGCGCTCCGTCCAATCAGGTTCTGGCGGGGCTTTCGCTTTTCCTGACGATGGTCTTAGTCACGCCCATCGCTTCTCAGATTTATAAGGACGCACTGCAGCCCATGGAAGCTGGACAAATCACGCCGTCTCAGGCTTGGGATTCAGGCGCTAAGCCGCTCAAAGAACTATCTTGGCCGCTTCGTTCGCGAGAAAGATGTGAAACTGTTCCTCGAAATCACCCACTCACCCGCTCCAAGGACAACCGCCGACCTCGATCTGAACGTCCTTGCTCCCGCTTATATCCTGTCCGAAATGCGGGCCGGCTTCCAGATCGGGGCTATCATCTTCCTGCCCTTTCTGCTAATCGACATCGTGGTCGCATCGGTAACACTCTCGATAGGAATGGTGCAACTGCCGCCCGCCATGGTGTCGGCGCCGTTCAAGATTCTCCTGTTTGTCCTGGTCGATGGCTGGAACCTGACCATCGGCTCGCTGATGAAAGGCTTTTACGTATGACGCCCGACGGAGTAGCCCACATCATAGGCCAGATGTTCATGGCCGCGTTCTGGATCTGCGCTCCTCTGCTCGCAATCGGATTCGTTACCGGAATCGTGATCAGCCTTATCCAGATTGTGACCTCGATCCAGGACACGGGGTTTAACTCCATCCCCCGGCTAATCGCATTCCTCGGTGGCTGTCTGCTGCTGATGCCGTGGATGGTTCATCGCAGCATGGCTTACACCATCGATATCCTGGGAAATCTGAGCCGGTATGCACGTTGAGTCGGTCTTCAGCTATGCGACCCTGTTCGGATTCCTCTTCACGCTTGCTCGAATCTCGTGCGTGTTCGCTTTTCTGCCGCTGGCCGCATTCCGCAGCGCGCCGGAACCGGCGAAGATCGTGCTGTCGCTGGCATTCACGATTCTCCTGTGGCCCGAGTGGAAGGCGCCCGTCGCGGACTCGATATCGATTGGCCGCATAGTCGCCGGTCTCGCCGCCGAAGCGGCACTGGGGCTCGCGATCGGGCTGGCGCTGGCCATCGTCATGGAAGTGTTTCAGCTTGCCGCTCAGGTAGTCAGCCTCCAGGCGGGCTTCGGTTTTGCGTCCACGGTGGATCCAACGAGCGGAGCCGATTCGACAGTCTTATTGACGCTCGCCCAACTGACTGCGGCTTTACTGTTCTTCGTCACCGGCGCCGATCGCATGTTAGTGCGCGCTCTCGCCGATAGTCTGCGCCTTTGCCCGCCCGAATCGTTTGCTCTGCACAAGAGTTGGGGCGAGGCAGTCATTCAGCTGGCCGCATCCGTGTTCAGCACCGGGTTGCGGCTCGCCGCGCCTATCGTTGCGCTGCTGCTGATTGCGGACGCTTCGCTCGCAGTACTAGGTCGCGTGCAGACTCAAATCCATCTTGTAAGTCTGACCATGCCTCTGAAGCTGGCTGCCACGATGGTCCTCATGGCCGCGACCATCGGCTTCGAGCCCCGCATATTCGAATCGCTGATGGTGCCCTGCATCCGGCTGATTGAGGGAATTCTGCATGCGAAATAACCTCTCTCATCCGAATAGGAGCGAAAGGCTAATGGCAGGCGGGGGCGAAAAGACTGAAAAGGCGAGTCCCAGGCGGCTTGAGAAGGCGCGCAAAGACGGCGATTTCCCCGCTGCCCGGGAGTTTGTGTCCGCCCTGCAGTTTTTTGCCTTCGTCATCCTTGCCGCGTCCTGGTTTCCTCAATGGCTCAGTACCGTGCAGGCTGCGGTGCGTGCCGGTATTGGACAGGCATTTTCCGTTCAGCTCGGACCCGACGATCTCCTGACCCTCATCGTAAAACTAGCCTCCGCCACGTTGACACCGCTTGCCCTGCTCGGACTCATGCTGATGGGCCTCACGCTCTTCCTCCAGATGGCGGCCACTAACATGGGCTTCAGTTTGTCCCGCCTGACGCCAAAGCTCAGCCGGCTCAGCCCCGCACAACGCCTCAAAGAACTGCCGTCGAACAACATCGCCCACTTCTTTCAGGCAGTCGTCATGATTCCGATCATGCTCTGGCTTACGTGGTCGCTGGTCAGAGACAGGCTCCCTGAAATCCTCCGGCTGCCGATGATGCCGGTCGCGATCAGCGCCGTCACCGCCGGAAATCTGCTGCGCGACGCATTGAAGAAATCTTCTATGGTTCTGGTCATGCTCGGCGCCGTCATGCTGATCCGCGACCGCGCGCGATACAGCAAGCGTCTCCGGATGAGCAAGCAGGATCTTCGGGACGAATCGAAAGAGAACGACGGAAATCCGCAAACCAAGGCGAGGGTGCGCCGTATTCAGCGCGATCTCCGCCGCAAGAACATGATGAGGGAGGTTCCGCAGGCGACCGCCATCATCGTAAACCCGACGCACTTTGCCGTTGCCATCAAATATGAGCAGGGCGCTATGACCGCGCCGCAGGGTGGTGGCGAAAGGCAAGAATTACCTCGCAGCCCGAATCCGGCAGCGCGCCATTGAAAATCAGGTGCCGATTATTGAGAATCCTCCCCTCGCGCAGGCACTGTACAAATCGGTTGATGTCGGCCAGGAGATTCCGCCGCACCTCTATCGTGCCGTGGCAGAGATTCTTGCCTACATTTTCAAACTGATGAATAACTCCGGAGCCAGACCGAAATGAGTACCGCAGCCGTACAGGCCGGCCGGCCCCGGATCAAAATCCCTTTGAAAGCCGCGAGTGAATTTGCGGTGCCGGCGGCAGTACTCGGGATCGTCGTAGCGCTGATTGCGCCCATGCCGAGCATTCTGCTCGATTTGCTGATCGTCGGCGACATCATGATGTCGATTGTCGTGCTGATGGTCGCCATGTACATCACCAAGCCGGTGGAGTTCAATGTCTTCCCCACGACGTTGCTGCTTTTGACGCTTTTCCGGCTTTCCCTCAACGTTTCATCCGCACGTCTGATTCTGCTCAATGGCCACTCGGGCACCTCCGCCGCGGGCGACGTCATTCAGGCTTTCGGCAACTTTGTTGTGGGTGGGAACTATATCGTCGGAACGGTGATCTTTCTCGTTCTGATCGCAATCCAGTACGTGGTCATCAACCATGGCGCGGTTCGCATTTCGGAAGTCACGGCGCGATTCACTCTCGACGCATTGCCAGGTAAGCAGATGTCGATCGACTCAGATCTCAACGCGGGCCTGATCGATGAAGCCACCGCGCGCAGGCGTCGCACGGAACTCGCGGGAGAGGCGGAATTTTTCGGCGCCATGGACGGAGCCAGCCGCTTTACGCAGCGCGACGCCATCGCCGGCGTTCTGATCACCGGCATTAATATTGTCGCCGGCCTGCTGATCGGCGTCCTGCAACACGGAATGGATGTGGGCAAAGCTCTGCAGACCTACACCGTACTAACCATTGGTGACGGACTCGTCACGGTGGTTCCCGCCCTCATGATCTCCATTTCAGGCGGCATGATCGTGACTCGCGCAACGTCTGAGAATCGGCTGGGAGTAGAGTTCCAGCGGCAGATCTTCGGGACTGCCGAACCGCTGCTGCTGGCCAGCGGAGTCCTGGTTGCACTCGCCATGTTCCCCGGCATGCCGAAGCTGCCGTTCCTGTTGCTCGGCGGAGGTTTGGGTACTGCAGGCTGGCGGATGAAGAAGCGCGGCGCCACGCTCCTTCCCGACGCGGCCGCCGCTCTGCCCAAGGCGGCAAAGGAAAACCTCGAAGATCTGTTGAGAGTGGAGCCGGTCTCGCTCGAGGTAGGTGTAAGCCTGATCTCGTTCATTTCTGAAGGGGCCAACTCAGCGTTGCTTAGGCGCATCGCAGGCATCCGCAAACAGCTCGCGACCGAACTTGGCTTTATCATTCCTGCCGTGCGCGTTACCGATAATCTGAGCCTGCGTGCGCGCGAATACGCCATTCAATTAAAAGGGGTCGAAATTGCCCGTTTTGAATTGCCCCTCGGTTCGGAACTGGCCATCGCCCTTACGGCGACGGAGCGCCCCCCGGACGGCAGGCCTACAACGGATCCGGCATTTGGCGTCCCCGCATGGTGGATACCGTCCTCTCAGGCTGAGAAGGTGCGCGCCCTGGGCTACACGATCATTGACCCACTAAGTGTCATGAGCACGCATTTGTCTGAACTGACCAGGCGATACGCGCATGAACTCTTTTCGCGCCAGGAAGCCAAGAAACTGCTGGACCGGGTCAGCGGCGAGCACGCCAAAGTCGTTGAGGATCTTGTGCCCAAGTTACTGTCGCTCGCAACGCTCCAGCGTGTATTCCAAAACCTGCTCCGCGAACGAGTATCTATTCGCGATGCAGTCTCAATCCTGGAAGCGTTGGGTGAAGCCGCCCCTTCGACCCGGAACCCTGTCCTCCTGACTGACTACGTGCGCCAGTCCATTCGGCGTGTCGTCGTCAAGCCGTACCTGAACGCCAATAACGATCTGGCGGCTTGGTTTCTCGATCAGCAGGTCGAGCGATTTGTAGAGACCGGAATCGAACACGGCGAGTCCAACAGTTCGCTCGCGCTTGCGCCCAACGCCCTGCGAGATCTGCTGGACCGCTTCGCCCGCGCTATTGGCGCGATGGAATCCGCCACCGTCGTCATTACCAGTTCCTCCTGCAGGTATTTCCTGCGTCAGGCAGTTGAGGCATCCATGCCGAACCTCTTTTTTCTCGCCCATAACGAGATACCTGCGGGTATCAAAGTCCATTCTCTGGGAGTAATCCAGTAGCGCATGCAGACTAAAACATATTTCTCCAACAGCATCCCCGCCGCCCTTGAAGTGGCGCGCAAAGAACTGGGCGACGACGCTCTGCTGGTGAACTCCAGGCCGGCGAACGGAGCCGGAAAGGCCTATGGCCGTCTTGAAGTAACGTTCGCCTACGAAGCGCTAACCGGCAGCGGTCAGCCTCAGCCCATGAGGCCCGCAGTTTCCGAAATGGAGGATATCCGGCGCCAGATCTCGGAACTGAGAAGTGTGGCGGGGCGCGGCGGTAACGCGCCGGCTGAGTTCCGCCATCCGTCCGAGGCAAGGTTGTGCGCAGCCGGTTTCGATGACGATCTGGCGCGCGAACTGTGCACTGCGGCCCAGCGCAGGACCGGCGAACGCGGCTCTCTTGCACAGGAACTCACAGCGAGAATTCCGCGCGCTCCCTTCGAGGAAATTAAGCCAGGAGAGAGTCGCGCCCTCGCATTCATCGGCGCCCCCGGGCGGGGCAAGACGACCAGCATGGTCAAGATCGCCCTAAAGTACGGGCTTTCCCATCGCGTTCCTGTCCGCATCTATGCCGCCGGCGCGCACGGAGTCGGATGTCAGGAGCAGATTGCCCGGTACGCAACCATCCTTGGGGTACCGTTTCAGGCTTGTGAATCGCTCGACAGTCTCCACCTTGCACTGAACGGTGAGCCGTGGAAGGGCCTGATTCTCATCGACACCCCGGGAATTTCTCCGGCCGACGAGAAAGAAGCCGGTGAGCTTGGACGGTTTTTCGGCCGCCGACCCGAAATCGAGAGGCATCTGGTCCTAAGGGCGGACGCCCGTTCCGCCGATATGGCTCTTATGGTTAGCCGCTTCAGTAATATGGGCGCTTCGCGATTGCTGTTCACCGGCCTCGATGAATCGACCGGCCATGGCGCCATGCTGAATACGGTCGTCCGAACCGGGCTTCCGGCTGTCTTTGCGGGCACCGGGCAGCAGATTCCGGACGACATCGAAGAAACGGACATTTCGCGCCTGGTACGCTCCGTGTGCGGGGAAAACTCGCTCGCGGTGGCAGCGTAGACGGAGACTGGATTGGCAGCGGCCGCATATTTTTACCCGGTAGAGAGTGTCACGGAGGAGGAGCGCGAGCGCCTCATCCTTGAGCATCTGCCACAAGTGCGCCTCGTTGCCAGAAAAATCCACGAGCGGCTTCCTGAATCGATTGCGCTGGATGACCTGATTTCTTCCGGAGTCATTGGCCTTATCAACGCGATTGACCACTTCGATCCCCGCCAAAACGTAAAACTCAGGACTTACGCCGAGTTCCGTATTCGCGGCGCCATCCTGGACAGCCTGAGGGAGGGTGACTGGGCGCCTCGGCTCAAGCGCCGTTTAGCCAGGGAACTGGAAGCAGGCGTCAACCGGGCCGAACAACGGCTGGGCCGATCGCCTGAAGAGTCGGAGATAGCCGCGGAGCTGAAGCTCTCAGTCGACGAATATCGCGAAAAGCTCAATGAAGTGGCCGCTCTCGATATCGGTGAACTCGATTACGGCAGCACCGCGCCCGGCACGAAAGGGCTGCTTCAATACGTCGCCTGCCCCGATGAGGATTCGCCCGCGGTGCAGCTGGAGCGCAGCGAACTGCAGTCGCTCATGACCGTATCGATCGACGCCATGCCCAAGCTTGAGAAAACTGTGCTCAGTCTCTACTTCTATGAAGAACTGACTCTCCGGGAGATTGGCGAAATCATGGGCATTCACTTTACGCGTGTTTCGCAGATCAAATCGCAGGCAATTCTGCGCCTTCGCACTTCTATCGGCCGGCGCTGGCCCGGAGTAAGCGGTCGGGAGCCGCGCGCAAAATGACAGTTCAGGAAAACACGAACCGGATCGTCGAACACCTCCAGACCGCTCTTTCGAAAGCTTTGAGCAGTATGACGGGCCAGCGATTTCAGATTTCAGCAGACGGCGGCGCAGACCACGCCGAACTCTCCGAGCCGATCGTCTGGCAGCAGGAGCTTTCGGCCTTCGGGGAGCCTGCTCTTTGGATCATCGCTGACAAGGATCTCTGGAAAACCGCCGGAGAAATGACGCTCGCCGCCGTCGGCATCGATTCTGTTACCGATGACGACTGCCGGTCCACATGGCAGGAAATCGTTTCGCAGACCGTCGGCAGCTTCTGTACTGCCTTATCGGCCGATTTGCAGCAGGAGATCACTGCGGTAACCGGTGACGTGGTGCACGCCGTGCCCCCCGGCCTGCGTTGGAATGTTTTCAATGCTGCCAGTGAGGCAGGTCCTGCGTGGCACCTTAGAATGGCCTGGGCCGATTCTCTTCCGGCGCTCTATCGCCCCGCCGAGCCCGAGCCGAAGACTTTGGCCGTTCGCGACAGTGGTCTTTCCAAGACCTTCGACCTTCTTCTCGACGTTGCCCTCCCGGTCAGCGTCTCGTTCGGCAAGACTTCCCTGCAGATCCGGGAAGTACTGAAACTGAACACCGGATCGATTGTCGAACTGAACCGTTTCGTGGCTGAACCCGTCGATGTTGTCGTGAATGACTGCGTAATAGCCAGAGGAGAGGTGGTTGTGGTGGACGGGAATTATGGTGTTCGTATCACGCAGCTTTCGAGCCGCGAAGACCGGATCCGTTTTGGGATGGCGGAAAGCTCGGCCAGGTCTGGGGCTCCGCTACGATGACGATCGATTGGGCTCTCGCGCTCGCGGGTTGTGCTTGTGTAATCGGAGGCTGGTCCGCCTTTGCAAGCTTCAGCAATGGCCGCAGACTTTCCCGAGAGGCGAAGCAGTTGCGCAACGAAATGTTTTCTCAGGCGCTTGAAGGTGCTTCGAATGTGGAATCGCTCAAGCAAAGCCTCGGCAACCTGCAGACCTGCATGCAGAGTACTGATGAAGTCATGCGTGAAAGCCGGCTCAACCGTTCCGTTCGCGCCCAGGCGTTTGAAATGCTGCGCGCCGGCGTCTCTCCGGATACCGCCGCGTCGAAACTCGGCATCGCGCGGCGCGAAATGACCCTGCTGGCGCGGGTATCACGCGCGCTGATGTCCAGCTGATAACCGTATGAGGGTCACCGAGCCGGCTTTGTCACCGGCTCGGCATCGCGGTTTAGATCGTCTACGCCACTAAGCGTGGCAGGCGAGCTTCAAGCACGCGCATCCTCGCCGAAAGGGTCGTGCGCTTCATGCGAAGCAAGTCAGCGGCAGCGGTTTTGTTGCCGCGCGACCGCGCCAATGCCTGCGTAATCAGGCTTTTCTCGAATTCTTCAAGCGTTCTGTGATAATCCACGCCCTCATGCGGCAGCGATGAGATCGGGGTGACTTCCGGAGCGGATTGCTGGAAGCTCGTCTGCCCAAGGCGCAGATCGGACGGGAATATTGTTGAACCGGTTCCCGCTGACAATCACCGCCGCCTCCATAACGTTTTCCAGCTCCCTTATGTTCCCTGGCCAGGTGTGGCTTTGCAGCCGTTCAAGCGTTGAACGGTCCAGCCGCTTCGGCGCGCACTGTTCACCTCTGCAGACTTTATCCACGAAGTGCTGCGCAAGCACCGGAATATCTTCAGTCCGGTGTCGCAGCGGAGCCAGCGCGATCCGGAACACGTTGAGGCGGTAATAAAGATCCTGCCGGAACTCTCCCCGCCGAACCCGGTCCGCAAGGTTGACGTTAGTTGCGGCGATAACCCGCACGTCCAGGCGTATTCGCTCGTTTCCACCCAGTCTTTCAATTTCCCTTTCCTGCAGGACCCGTAAAAGTTTTGCCTGTATGGCCATAGGCATGTCCCCGATCTCATCGAGGAATATCGTGCCATGGTTTGCCGCTTCGAACTTTCCGGCGCGGGCCTGCACCGCACCGGTGAAAGCTCCCTTAGTATGGCCGAATAGTTCAGCTTCGAGCAGCGCTTCGGGAATCGCACCGCAGTTCACCGCAACCCATGGCCCACGGCTGCGGCTGCCGTGCGCGTGTGTTTCGCGCGCCACAACCTCTTTACCGGTACCTGTTTCGCCCTCGATCAGCAGGTTACAGCGCCGGTTTGCCACCATAAGAATCTCTGCGCGGATTCTTTCGGTCGATTTGCTTTGCCCGATCAGAGATCCTGCCGGTTGCGCCGCCGCAGGTGCGTAGTCCGGGTAGTCCGCGTCACGCCTGAGTTCAGATATTTCCGTATAAACCTGGGCGGCCCCCGCCTTGATCCACTGAATCGAACATGCAACGGTCGCACCCGGTTCAAAGACCCAGACGGTCACCGCTTCGTGAAATTCTTCGAGCAGCGTTAGGCCACGTTCACGGTCATCGTCGTCCAGGATTTCGAGAATCAGCACCCGATCTTTAGTGCTGCGCAGATCAGGCGCCAGCGTTTCTGCAACCTGGTAAACGGTGGCATTGTCGAGCGGCACCGCCTGGGCGTCAATTGAGTCCGAACGTAACCAAAAGAAATTCATCGCTGGAGTGTCTATCGGCAGCGGCGGGGAAACCTTTAGTATTTTTTTTGTGGTCTCTTACAAAACATCATCTAAACTTTTTTCGCCGAACCTCCGATACTTCTGCTGAGTGGAATGCAGTTTTGATTGCACGCCACCGAAAAGGAGTTCTGGGTGATAGATCAAGAGTTGCTGATTCAATGTGTCACGGATGCGACGTCGGAAGTATTTTCCATGATGCTGGACATGGAGGTTCAGTACTGTGGCACGGTTAGCGAAGCGAATACGTCCGAGTTAGGGGTGATTTCACTTGTGGGAATCACCGGCGACTGGGGAGGCTCCGGCGTTTTCTGCTGCTCTCCCGTGCTTGCCAGCATTCTGTGTACCCGGATGCTGGGCAGCAGCCTGGACGTGACCAACCCGATCGTAGACGAGGAAGTCCTCGATGTGGTCGCCGAAGTGACCAACATGATGATTGGAAACGTGAAGAACGGGCTCGAAGCCATCACCGGGCCGCTCGCCATCAGCGTCCCTACCGTCATTCATGGCAGAAACTTCCAGTTCCGGAACGTTTGCGGATTGCGTGGCGCCGCGCTGTCGTTCAAATCCGAGGATCAGAAGTTTGAAGTCAGAATCGGATTGGCTCCCGCGGCTGAGCAGTCTGCTGTCCGGTCCAGGATTCCCGTCCTGGGTCTGGCCCATATGTAGTCTGTCCCGGAACATCGGGTGAGAACATTTGCGTGCATCCGCACTGAATCGATGTTAAATGGTGCAGGTTTTTGCCGATCGGGCGACAGCAAAGGGAAGCGATGCTGCGCTCGCGGGTGGCACGTCTTTGCCGCCGTGCTTCGTACCCGACGCAGTGCCAGACCTCAGCCGAATGGTTCGGGGGCTCGCAGGCCGGCTTCATGCCAGGCTGCCTCGCGGCTGCGGAATCGAAGTGTCGGACCTCATTCAGGCCGGGAACGTCGGTTTGATGCAGGCCGCCTGGAGCTTCGAAGCTGCGCAGGGAACGCCACTGGCGGGCTTTGCGAAGTATCGGATTCGCGGAGAGATGCTCGATATGGTCCGCAGACATGCGGGCCGCGATCAGAGCCCTCGTCCCGTGAAGGCTTTCAATAATGAGCCTGACGGATGGGAATCGAGCATATCGGCTGCGGAAGACAATTCGCCCCAGGCTTGCGCTTTGCGGCGCCAGCGAACGCAGATTCTCGCGGAAGAATTGAGGCGCCTGCCGGCCCGTGATCGAAAGGTCGTTCGTCTCCGGTATTCGAGCGAATTCACGCTTCGGGAGATCGGCACCGAACTGAGCGTCAACGAAAGCCGTGCCTGTCAGATTCACCAATCGGCACTGAACCGGCTCAGACGCGCGTTATGGAACCGCGGAGTTCGCGGTATCTGTCATATCTGACGACTTAAAAGCCTATGAGACTGCACCTGGATTCCTCGTCTTCAGCAATGCCCGATGTTCAGCCGTCCTCGCTGACCAGCGGCGGGACCTCGTCGTCCGCGGGAGCGAGAGACGCCTCGGGAGTGAGGGACAGTATCGCGATCTCGACAACGTCTTCCGCGTTAGGCCAAATTGCCTCTGAGCGTGTCGCGAGACTTCAGCAGATCTCACAGTCGATTGCGTCGGGAACTTATCAGGTCTCGAGCGCAGCCATAAGCGGCGCCATACTGGCTCAGGCGGCCCGATAGCGATGTCACTGCTGTCCGCTCTGAACACCGCCTCCACTGCTCTGAATGTATTCAGCCGGGCGCTTGGGGTGGAACAGATAAATGTGTCGAATTCCTCCACGGCGGGTTTCGCCGCGATTCGGGCCAACATTCTGCCAATCGGCACTTCAGGGCAGGGTGCCGGTACGTCCGACTTCATCCAACTCAGTTCCGCAGGAGATATCCGCTCGGATGCTCAGGTTCAGCAGGCCTCGTCGGAGGCGGCCTCGAGCCAAACCTCCACTCAACAACTCACACCGCTGAATCAACTATTCGATATAACAGGCTCAAGCGGCATTCTCTCCGCGCTCCGCCAGTTCAGCACCGCCTTCTCTGCTGCCAGCGTCAGTCCCAATGATCAGACTCTGCGCTCAACCGCCTTGCTCTCAGCGGGCAATGTAGCCACCGCTTTTAACAAAGTCGCAGCGAGTGTAGACGCACAGTCAAGCCAGATCACCGATCAGGTGCAGACCACCATCGCGAACATCAATTCCCTCGCGGATCAGATTCGACATTACAATGTGCAGACCCGGTCATCTGCGCAACCCGATTTCGGCAATGATGCCGCGCCTGCGCTCCTCTCTCGATCAGCTTTCTTCTCTCGTCGACATTAGTGTAACCAGAAATCCGGATGGCACTGTCTCCGTCCTTGCCGCCGGTGAGCAGCCGCTCGTCCAGGGCGACCGGGCGTTCACCTTAACGGCTAACCTTTCCGCAAGTCCCGGCGCGCAGATTAGTTCTTCAGGCGGAGGCGGTTCTCCGCCGGCCTATTCAGGGCAGCTTGGGGCTTTGTTGAACGCCAGGAATGGCGCAATCCATCAGTTGATCGGCGATTCCTCCGCCCCAGGCTCTTTGAACGAGCTCGCGCTGGGTTTCGCGAGCCGCGTGAACACCCTGCTTTCCGGCGGTGTCGATTCCTCGGGCGCTGCTGGCGCTCCGGTTTTTACGTACGACACTACGGACAGCAGCAATGTTGCTCGGACGCTCGCGGTCGACCCGGCTGTTACTCCCGATCGCCTGGCATTGGCATCCACCGGTTCGGGCGGCCAGGCAAACGGTGTAGCCAACCAGCTGGCTCAATTGGTGGATTCGACGAATGCCGCGGATGCGATTTCCGGGTTGTCGGCTGGTAATTATTTTGCCTCCATAGCGGCAGGAATCGGACAACAAGTGGCCGATGCGGGAACTCAGTCCCAAACAGACCAGACCGCTCTTACATCCGCACAGGCGAACAGGCAACAATCCTCCGGGGTCTCCCTCGACCAGGAAGCGGTGGCGATCACCGGTCTCCAGCGTGCCTACGAGGCTTCAGCCAAAGTCGTTTCCGTCATCGATCAACTCACAAGCGACGAGGTAGGCCTTATCAAATGATTTCAGGATCTTCAGCAATAGGCTCAGAGTGGTTTCTCAACGGCATTGCGAACCTGCAGCGTCAGCAAATCAAAACGCAACAGCAGTTATCCTCGGGGTTCCGGATTCAGGATGCGTCCGACTCCCCTTCGCAGACCGCCGAGCTGATTGGTCTCGGTTCCGGACTGGCAAATCTGCAGTCTTATCAGACGAACCTCGGTCGCGTTCAGACCGAAGCCACTTCCGCTGATACGGCGCTCGGAAGCGGAATTAAATTGCTCGATCAGGCCAGATCTCTCGCAGTTCAGGGATCTAACACCATATCGACGGCGTCCGATCGCAACGATCTGGCCGCACAGATACAGAGCATCCAGGACCAGTTTGTGGCACTCGCGAACACGACGTCCGAAGGTCGCTACATCTTCTCGGGCGATCAGGACCAATCTGCCGCTTATCGAACCGACAATACAAGCTCAACTGGTGTTAGTCCGGTGGCGAACGGCGTTTCGACTCGGGTGATCACGAACCCGGCAGGCCAGACAGTCTACGCATCGAACACCGCGTCCGCCATCTTCGACCCCAGAGACTCTTCGGGGGTCCCCACGGCAGCCAACACGTTTGCTGCGCTTCAACAGCTCAAATTGGGCCTGCAGAACAACGACACGACCGGAATAGCGGCATCCCTCTCCTCGCTGCAGACTTCGGCCGACTGGCTTAACGAACAGCAGGCCGGCTACGGAACCGCGGGCCAGCGCCTTACCCAGGAGCAGAATGACACTGCCAGTCAGATTACTTCGCTCCAGGCCAGAATCTCGGGTGTACGCGACACCGATGTGGCCAAAGCGGCGACAGATCTGGCCCAGGAGAACGTCAGTCAGTCGGCGGCATTTTCCGCTCAGGCGGCAGTGCCACGCAAGAGCCTCTTCGACTACCTCGCCTAAGTGGACGAATGACAAGACAGCTAAGCCAGCAGGAAATAGATGCGGTCTTCCAGAACATCCACGGCCGTCACTCTGAACGTGCAGGCGCCCGCCGGGCCGTTCCTTTCGATTTCCGAAGGCCGGACCGAATCGCGAAGTCTCAACTCCGCGCGATTCATCAACTGCACGACAACTTCGTACGCAATCTCGTTTCCAGCCTGTCGGCCTACCTTCGCTCCTATCTCATCGTCAATCTCGTAAGTGTCGAGCAGCTTTCCTATTCGGAATTTCTCGAATGTCTGCCTTCTCCAACCTGCATAGCGTCGCTCGGCCTCAAACCATATGACGGCAATGCCGTTCTGGAGATGAACTCTTCGCTCATATTCCCCATCCTCGAGATTCTCCTCGGCGGCGACGGAAAACTTCAGTTCAGCGCACAACGCGAGATCACTGAAATCGAGCAGGTCCTGCTCGATGGTCTGTTCCGTCTCATCCTGCGCGATCTCCGCGAAGCATGGAAGTTCGTTACCCTCATCGACTTCACCATCGAGACAATCGAAACGGAGCCGCAATTCCTTCAGATTCTCGCTCCCAGCGAAGCGGTCGTCGCAGTCGCAATTGAGATCCGGATCGGTGATGCCATCGGTATGATGAACATCGCCATGCCGTCGATCATCATCAAAATGATGCGGCAGAAATTCGACCAGCAATGGTCGCTGCGCAAGAGTGCGTCGACAGATCAGGAACAATCCCGCATGCTCGACCTGATCCGCGGCGCCGCGATCGATTCTGAGGTTCTTCTCTCCGGCCCGAAACTGCTTTTGCGGGATCTGATGAACCTTGAGTCAGGAGACATTCTAAGCTTCGAGTTCCCGGGGACCCGGCCTCTTGACCTTATGCTGAACGGCGAAAGAAAGTTTCGCGGGGAAATGGTTGAAATGGGCCGGCGCGCGGCGTTTCGGGTCGTAGAGTCGTTTCAGGATGAACATTGACAGGAAGAAATCGGTGACGGCATCGGCGGTGTACTCCACCCATTTGGGCACCATCGAATGGGACACGCAATCTGAACTGTTTCTCCCCCTTGGCCTGCCGGGCTTTGACGAGCAGCGCCGAGTGCTTCCCGTCGAAATTCCGGCGCGGCGGCCCCTCGTGTTCCTGCAGTGTCTTGAACGTCCGGACATTTGTTTTGTCGCCCTGCCCGTCAACGTTGTCGCGCCCTCGTTTAAGCTATGCCTCAGCGACGATGACCGTGCGGCGCTCGAGTTCCCGCCTGAAGCGGAGTTGGTGCCCGGCACAGACGTGCTCTGTCTCTCGCTCCTGCTGCCCGCGCCGGGTTCGGTAATGGTCAACCTCGACGCGCCGATCGTAATCAACCTGCACAACTTCCGCTGTGTACAGTCTGTAGCATCCGCCCCCGTCGCCGGCTACTACCAGCTTCTGCCCGACCGCTGGGCACGTTTATGTTAGTGCTCCGGCGTAAAGTCGGCGAGGTGATCGTCGTCAATGGGGACATTCAGATAGAAGTAATCGAGATTTCACGCACCCGTGTGAAGCTGGGGATCAGAGCGCCCCGCGAAGTAAGTGTGGAGAGGCGTGAGGCCGTCGTGTTAGCAAGCGAAAACCGTTGTGCCTCTGACCTGCTGTTACTCCTCGGTAACAATGGTCTGGAAAATCTTTTGACTCGCTTACCCGGATTTTCCGGTGATCACCCTCAAGTTCCCTTTGAAAGCGCCGATATGTAGGTTGTAGAGATACGCAGGCATCGTGGAAAACTCTTCCCGAGAACCCGCACCCGGCATGATGACGGGCAAGTATCAGGAACAAGGACGAAAAGAATGTCGTTTTCTATTCAAACAAACGTTGCGTCGCTCATCGCACAGAACTATATCCGCGTTAACAAAGACTTCCAGAGCAACACCATTTCGCAGCTCTCGTCGGGCTACCGCATCAACTCCTCTGCCGATGACGCCGCCGGACTGGCCATCGCCAATAAATATCGCGGAGACACCGCGGAGCTCACACAGGGCGTATTGAACGCCAACAACGGCGTCAGCGCGCTGCAGATTGTCGACGGCGGACTGAACAACGTTTCCACGATTCTCGATCGGCTCCGGACTCTCGCGACTGAATCCGCTTCGGCCACCTTTACCGGTGACCGGGGAACTCTGAATACGGAGTTCCAGGGCCTGCTGAGTGAAGTCAACCGACAGGCTGCCAACGTCAAACTAAACACGGGCGGAGCTTACAACACGAACCTGGTCACGTACGTCGGCGGTGGCAGCAACTCGAGCAACGCTCAGGTCTCGGTAGACCTCAGCGGTGCCAATAACGCTGTCGATGCAACAGCACTCGGAATCGCCAACTCAAGTGTCGCCGGCGGCGGCACCTTGTTGACCGGAAACTCGGTTCGTTTGGACGATACGGCTACATCATTCCTGGTGAGTGGTACACAGAACTTCACGTTCCACGTGGGAACTTCAACAGGCAACCAGGACATTACCGTTGCCGTGACGGGCGGTAGCAGCGGTCTGAGCGGCACTCAGGTTATCAACAGCCTGAATAGTTCGCTGTCCGCCTATGGCATTAATGCCGGCATCAACAGCAACGGACAGGTCCAGTTCGGCGGCACGACCGCATTTTCCGTTTCGGTCGCCGCGGCGGGCGCAGGTAACGCCGTTGCTACTTCCGGATCGACTGGCGTCAACACAGCCGACTACAATCTGGACAGTTCCACCGGCACCGGTGGCGCGTTCGCTGCCTTCACAGTTGGCGGCGGTAGCAGCGCCTCTGAAACCATCGTATTCCAGAATGCCGGATCGACGACAACCGTCACCCTCGACAACACCAACGCCGGCTCTCTGAGCGCGGCGCTCTCGACCCTGAACACAGCGTTAAACGGCGCGGGCATTTCCGCTGTAAAGACAGCGAACGGGAACAATATTTCGTTCCAAAGCGCGAACTCCTTCAGCGTGAACGAAACAGCGCACACGGCCGGCGCGGGCGGTGGTACGGGAAACCTGTTCGGCGCGACCGGTGCGGTTGCCGTAACCGCTCCGGCCGCGGGCGCATCGAGTACCGGGGCTGCGCTTGCCGCTCTTACCGCTCTGCAAACAGCCGTTACGAACCTTGGGCTTGTCCAGGGGCGTGTCGGTGCCGGCCAGAACAAACTGAATTACGCGGTTAACCTGGCACAGTCTCAGATCACGAATTACTCAGCCGCTCAGGCCGGCATTCGCGATGCGGATGTTGCCGCTGAAGCTGCCAACCTGACAAAGGCGCAGGTCCTTCAGCAGGCATCTCTTGCAGCGCTTGCGCAGGCGAACTCAGCTCCCCAGGCAGTCCTCTCGCTCCTGAAGGGCTAGTCTGAACGTTAGTGTGGACGAAAGGGGCAGATCTTCGCGTCTGCCCCTCTCTTAAGAAAAGATTATGAGTACATCAATACCGTCGCTGTCGTCCACGCTTGCTCCGACCTTCACCGGAGTAAGCAAGTTTGGGACTAGTCTTCAACAGGTGCTCTCGCGTGCCGTAGCAATCGCTTCGCTGCCACTCGACGCTCTGAACGCCAACCTGACAACTCTTACTCAGAAGCAAAGTGCAATTTCCGATCTAAACAGCGCATTTTCATCTCTCCAGCAATCGACTGCGTCCATTCAGCAGGCACTCGACTCAAGCCTCCTCAAATCATCGGTTTCAGATGCAAGCGTCGTAAGCGCCACAATCGCCGCAGGCGCCGGACCTGGTGTCTACTCGATCGAAGTGGATAACCTCGGAAGTTATTCCACCGCTCTGAGTTCTGCAGGAAGTACACCGGTCACTGACCCATCCACGCAGGGAATTACGACATCTTCCACTCTGGTCCTCAGCGTGGGCGCGGTAAACACCACGATTAAGCCCGCTTCCTCCTCATTGCAGGACCTCGCGGCTGCTATAAATTCGCAGGCCGCAGGTTCCGTACAAGCCACTCTCGTCAATATCGGATCGGGGAATCAGCCGGACTACCGGCTTTCTTTGAGAGCAGCGAATCTTGGAACCGATCAGATCGGGCTCACGGATGTGTCTTCCGCCAGCATAATCTCAAATTCCACGGCCGGCGCACTTGCGAGTTATAAGATCGACGGACTAAGCACGCCCGTTACGAGTACCAGCCGCACTGTAACCCTTGCTCCCGGTGTCAACCTGACTCTGGTTGGCCAAAGTATTTCAGGTCAGGCCGCTACGATTTCGGTCAGTGACAATGCGTCCGCGCTGGCTTCGGCATTCAGTTCATTCGCACAGTCATATAACAACGCTCTTGACGCTGTAAATCAGAATCATGGCCAAAGTGGAGGAGCCCTTCAGGGCGACAGCATCCTCCAGGCGTTGACTGGAGTTCTGAGTCACTTAGGTACCTACGACGGCGGAACTCCTTCCAGCGCCCTTGCCAACTATGGCGTTACGCTTGATAAAGCAGGCCACCTGTCAGTCGATACGTCAGCTTTTACAAATGCTGCGAACGCCAACTTCCCCGCGTTCCTTGCCACCCTCGGAAGCTCCTCCACCGGCGGCTTTATTAAGTCCGCAACAGACCTTCTCAACAGCGTCGAGGACCCGCTTACCGGCATACTCTCTTCTGAATCGGCCACACTGACGTCGGAAGTGACGTCGCAGAAGACGAAAATATCGAACGAACAGGACACGATCAATACCCTTCAGAGCAACCTTACCGCTCAGATTACGAAAGCCGATACTGCCATCGCGAATCTTGAAAGCCAGGTCACCTACGTGACGGGTCTTTTCGGTCAATACACCGGTGCAACCAACACGCAAGCCAATGGACTCTCCACACTCTGATCCTCATCACGTCCTGACGAGCCTGAAACACGCAGTCTGGCACGGTGACTGGGACGAGGCCGCGCGCCTGTCCTTTGACGCCGCGAGGCAGAACACAGCGACGGACAATATGGCCCGCAACGAACTCCTCCTGGCCCTCAACGAGACGCTCGCAGCGCTTAGAGCTGGTCGCGCGGAACTTGATTCCGCCCTTGCACGGGTCAAAATAGCTTCACGTTTCCATGATGAATCTATTACCAACCTGCCGTAAAACTGCCGAACCGCCAAAATTTTGACGCACCTGCGCTCGGTATTTCCAACAGAACAAATGCTTTCCGTTTGGACAACCGCGTGCACCCGCTACATGCATGTCGATAGCTCAAACGGGTCTTGAACTCGGGAATTTCTTAACCTGGCTCGCCCGACGGCAAGAGGTAATTGCCTCGAACATTGCGAACGCAGATACGCCCGGCTACCACACTCGCGACGTCGCACCCCCCTCATCGTTTTCGAGCGCTTTAGACGAAGTATCGCCCCGTCCGCAGGAAACCTCCGGCCTTGCCAATCGGAACGACGGCAACAACGTGAACATGGACCGCGAAGCCCGGTTACTTGCAGAAAACACCCTGCGGTTCAGCCTTGCCAGTCAACTAATCCGGGGAGAGATTCGCGGCATACGCTCAGCCATTCAGGAGGGCCGTTCTTCATGAGCCTCTTCAGCGCAATCTCGGTCAGCGCCTCGGGTATGGACGCCCAGCGTACGCGCGCCGAACTCATCACCGAAAACCTGGCGAACGCCGATACTACCCGAACTCCCCAGGGCGGCGCATACCGCCGTAAAGATGCGGTGTTCACTTCATCGCCGCTGGACGGAAGTTTTTCCGACATGCTTTCCCGCGCCTCGGGCGACGCGCCCACCGGCGTCACAGTCTCGGAAATCGTCGTTGACCCCAGCGAGCCCGAACGCAGATATCTACCCGGCCACCCCGATGCCGATCCCAACGGCTACGTGGCCTTTCCAAAGATCAATCCTGCCGAAGAAATGGTTGACCTGATGAGTGCCTCGCGCAGCTATCAGGCGAACGTAGCCGCCATCTCATCGGTGAAGGACATGATCGCCCGCTCCATAGACCTGTTCCGTTAAGAACCGCCATGACGATCTCCACTCTGGGCAGCCACCTTGCCGCCGCTTCATCCTCTGCCGTTAGCGCCGCGACGGGCGCAAACGGCGCAAACTTCGGTGAATTGTTGGGCGCCGCCATCACCGCAGTTGAATCCACCCAGGCGGCGGCGAAGACCGCGACTACCGATCTGCTGACCGGTGGCGCCGGCGATGTCCACACAGTTGCTCTCGCCTCCCAGCGGGCCGATCTGGCCCTCGAATTATTTCAGCAAGTGAGAAATAAGTTCGTTTCGGCCTACCAGGAAGTAATGAAGATGCCGATGTGATGAGGGAATCTCGGTCGTGATCGGTCAGTTAACACGCATCTGGAACTCTTTAAGCACGCCGCAGCGCATCTCCCTGATAGCGGTGCCTGCAATTCTGTGTGCAATCGCGTTCGGCCTCCTCCGCTGGAAGCACGAGAGCGATTTCCGTCCGCTCTACACTTCTCTCGCCGTTGAAGACGCAGCAGCGGTCACTCAGAAAATTCGCGAGGCGGGAATAGAGTACCGCCTCGATGAGACAGGTTCAGCCGTTCTCGTTCCTGTGTCCCGTTTGCCCGAAGCACGCCTGGCGCTTGCCGGAGCCGGACTCCCGCATACCGGCCGCATCGGCTTCGAGCTCTTCGACCGCGCAAACCTGGGCGCCAGCGATTTCGCTGAACAGGTCAACTACCGTCGTGCGCTCGAAGGCGAACTGGAACGCACCGTCGCTACTCTCTCTGAAATCGAGCAGGCGCGAATCCATCTCACCTTTGCCAAAGAATCCGTCTTTCTCGATGCCCGGCAACCCGCCAAGGCCACCGTTGTCCTGCGCCTGAAGCGCGCCTCCCGCATTCAAACCTCGAACGTAACCGCTATCGCCAACCTGGTCGCAAGCGCTGTTGACGGACTTGCGCCTGAGTCCGTCGCAATCGTCGATGGTGACGGCCATCTCCTCAACCGGCCGAGTCCCTCCGAAGACCCGGAGGCAAAACTTGCCGAAGCCAACCTTGATTACCGGCATCAGATCGAATCTGAAATGTTGGCGAAGATCAACGCCTCGCTCGAGCCACTGCTTGGCGCGGGCCGCTTTCGCGCGGGACTCAATGCCGAGTGCGATTTCACCACCACAGAAGAGAACGACGAAGCCTTCGATTCCACCAAATCCGCCATACTTCAATCCCAAACCACCGAAGAATCCACCACGGGAACTGCCAGCGGCGGGACCCCCGGAACGGCTGCAAACCTGCCTCAGGCGGCGGTTCGCTCAACTCCCGGAACCAGCGGGATTGTCCGCAAGACCTCGAATACTTCTTACCAGCCCGGCAAAACTGTCCGCCACACTATCTCCCCGAAGGGGACCGTGCGTCGTATTTCCACAGCCGTGCTCATCGACCAGAACGTGCAGTGGGAAGGCATAGGAATCAAGAGTCATAAGAAGTTCGTCCCTCCGGCCGCCGATGTGATCAAAGGCGTTCGCGACATCATAGCCAGCATCACCGGGTTCAACGAGCAACGCGGCGATCAGATTACCGTTGAGACCGTACCCTTCGAAAGTACTATGGCGGCCGAGCCGCCCCCCGCGGCACCAGCCTCCAAACCTGCATCTTCGTTTGACTTCAAGCAGCCGCTCGTGATCGGAGTAGCGGCGGTGGCTCTTCTGCTTGCGATCGGCATGGTGTTCCTGCTGAAGAGGAGGCCCGTTTCTTCGAGAGTCGCCGTATCGGGCGCCGCCGCGCTCCCGGCCTCCGCCGCAGTCGAGCAGGGTCTTTCCGCACCACCTCCCGAATCTCACGGCGACCTCGAACAGCAAATGGCTGATAATCAGGCCGAACAGGCCCAAATCGAAGCTGAAGCAATCGGCAGAATCAAGCTGCCCGCAAACACGCGCAAAACGGAGGTCCTGGTCAAACACATCCGCGAAGCCGTTCAGAAGGATCCGCTGAACGCGGCTAATGTTCTCCGGACCTGGGTTTCGGATATCGAAGCGCGGAGGACATCTTGATCGCAAATGCTGTAGCTAAGGCGCCGGAGTCTTTGAGCGGCGTCAAAAAAGCCGCCATGCTGCTGGTGCTTCTCGGCGACAAGGTCAGCGCCGAAATGGTGAAGCAGTTTTCGGATGACGAGGTCCAGTTGGTCGCGCGGGAAGTTGCGCGCCTCGAGTCCATTTCGTCCGATCAGGCCGAGACACTTCTCGAAGAGTTCTATCAAATGAACATGGCGCACGATTTTGTCGTGCGCGGCGGCATGGATTATGCCCGCAAGATGTTGATTTCAGCGTTTGGTCCCGATACGGCCAAGAAGCTAATCGACCGTCTGTCCAAGGCAGTCGGAGGCGACTACGCAAATCTTGACGTGCTCCAAAAGGTCGATCCGCAGCAACTTGCCAAATTCATTCACAACGAGCACCCGCAGACAATCGCTCTCGTCCTCTCCCACCTCGGCGCCTCCCAGGCCGCCGGTCTCCTGATCTCGCTGCCCTCTGAGTTGCGCTCCGATGTGTCTCTCCGGATGGCCAATCTTGACCAGATCTCGCCTGAAATCGTCAACAAGATCGCCTCTGTCATCGGACAAAAATTACAGGCTATCGGCGAGTTCAGTCGCGAATCCTACGGGGGTGTCCGAGCTGTTTCCGAGATGTTCAACCGGCTCGACTCCGGCACCAGCAAAGAGATTCTCGACGTCATCGAAAAGCACAATCCCAACCTGGTCGAAACCATCCGCCACCTGATGTTTGTCTTCGAAGACCTTCTGCTCATCGACGTGAACCAAATTAAGGAACTCGTCGCGCGGATCGACCGTAAAAACCTGACAATCGCCCTGAAAGGCACCAGCGATCAGCTTAAAGACCACTTCTTCGCCACCATGTCCGCTCGTGCAACTGAAATGCTGAAAGAGGAGCTCGAATCCCTTGGACCGGTCCGAATCAAAGAAGTAGAACAGGCGCAGCAGCAAATCATCGCGGTTGTGCGGCAACTCGAAAGCGAAGGTGTCATCACCCTCAAGGGTGCCGTTGGAGAGCAGTATGTTGTCTAAGGTTCTAAGCGGCCGCGATGCCGCCCGGGCGCAACCGGCTGTTTTCGCCTCGGTTCTAACCCCCGCCAGGCCCTCCGCGCGCGATATACCGAACGCTGCAGACGAAGACTCTGAGCATGAAAAGGCCCTCCTGCGCCAGACGGTTAAGCGCCTCGAGGCTGAACTCCATAACGCAAGACGCGAATCGTTCGATGCGGGGCGACAGCAGGGCGAGCAGCAAACGCGCGCCGAATTCTCCCCCGTCATAGAGCGCATGAACGCCTCAATGGCGGAAATGATCGCCATGCGTCAGGATATCCGGCGCCGCGCCGAAAAGGATGTCGTTCAGCTCTCGCTTCTCATCGCCAAACGCATCCTCCACCGGGAACTCAGTGTGGACCCGAACGCCCTGAACGCACTCGCCCGGGTCATCTTCGAGCGTCTCGCCAGGGCCGAATCCTATCAGGTCACGGTTCACCCCCGTTTTGCCGACGGCGTACGCTCTTCGATCCCCGGAAATCAAATCTCGCGTGTTCAGATTGACTCCGACAGCGGAGCCGAACCCGGCACTCTGATGATCCGCTCTGCCGAGGGCTTGATCGATGCATCCGTCGACATCCAACTTGCCGAAATCAGCAGCGGACTGACCGACCACCTCGCCAAATCCCAATAACTATGTCACCTGCGCCCGGCCTTGATTTCAGTCGTTTCGCATCGATCGTGAGCAGGATCGAGCCCATCCGCATGGAGGGCGAGATCGTCGAACTTGTCGGGCTGCTTATCGAATCCCGCGGGCCGGCTGTGGCGATCGGCGATTTCTGCGAAGTTCGCACCCGAGACGGGCGCAGCGTCCGCACGCAGGTTGTCGGCTTCCGGGACGGGCGCGTTCTCTCGATGCCGCTCGAAGAAACCGGCGGCATGGGGCTCGGCGACTCGATCGTTGCGAGAGGCCGCCGCTGTGATATCGACGTCTCCTCGCAGCTTCTCGGACGCGTGCTCGACGGATTCGGCAACGCGATGGATGACGGACCGCCTATCCTTGCCGCGGAAACCCGCCCGATTTACGCCTCCCCGCCAAATCCTCTCCATCGTGCCCACATCAACCAGCGACTCGCCACTGGCATTCGCGTGATTGACGGGCTTCTGCCCTGTGGCAAAGGCCAGAGGATTGGAATCTTCGGCGGTAGCGGAGTAGGCAAAAGCACCTTGCTCGGCTCGATGGCCCGTTCCAGTTCCGCCGGCGTAAATGTCATAGCTCTGATCGGCGAACGCAACCGTGAAGTGCGCGAATTTATCGAACACGACCTTGGGAGCGGAAGGACTCAAACGGTCCGTCGTCATAGTTGCTACCTCTGACCGGCCTGCTCCGCTGCGCGTCCGTGCCTGCTTCGTCGCGCTCGCAGTTGCCGAATACTTCAGAGATCAGGGTGAAGACGTGCTGCTCGTCATGGACTCCATTACCCGTCTCGCTATGGCCCAGCGCGAAATCGGGCTTGCGGCCGGCGAGCCTCCCAGCCAGAAAGGCTACACGCCGTCTGTCTTCAGCCTGCTCCCCAAAATCTGCGAACGCGCGGGCAACTTTGAGACTGGTTCCATAACCGCGTTCTTCACCGTACTCGTCGAAGGCGACGATTTCAATGAGCCAATCTGCGATGCCGTTCGGTCCATTCTCGACGGGCACATCACTCTGGCACGCGAACTCGGCGCCGCCGGCCATTACCCGGCAATCCAGGTCCTCGATTCCGTCAGCCGCCTGCAATCGAAACTCGCAACGCAACAGGAATCTGAACACGCGCGTCGCATCCGCGAATCGCTCGCGCTCTATCGCCAGTCCGAAGACCTGATCAACCTCGGCGCTTACGCGTCCGGATCCAATCCACGCCTCGATTCCGCCATCAAATCGCGGTCTGACATCATGGGCTTCCTCCGTCAGGGTGCGCGCGACGTTTCCGAAGTGGATGACACCATCAGGCAGATGGAGTCTCTCGCCAAACAAGTATCGTGAAAGCTTTCACGTTTCGGCTCGATCAGGCACTGCGCTGGAGAGCGACACAGGTCGATATTGAAAAGGCCAAAGTGAGCGCTGCCTCGGCTCTCCTCGAACAGATTCGCTCCCGAATTGAGACCAGCCGACGCGAAATGGCGGAAGCAGCCGCCAATCTGACCAAAGCCGCCGACGGCGATTCACTTCATAGCTGGTCCCGCTGGTCAGACCGGTCCCGTCGCCAAACCGCCGAGCTTCAGGTGCGGGCCAAAGCGGCCGAAGCGGACCTCGCCACCTGCATGGGCCGCCTCGTACTCGCGAATCAAAATGCAAAACTGCTGGAAAAGCTGAAGGCCGAAGAATTTGCCAAATGGCAATCCGAATCCGACAAGGAAACGGAAGCATTCGCAGGCGAGACCTTCCTGAGGCAGGTTACAATCAAAAAACGGATGGGCGCGTAGCTCAGTTGGATAGAGCATTAGCCTTCTAAGCTAAGGGTCGCAGGTTCGAGTCCCTGCCGCGCCTACCAATTATAATCAGGTACTTACCGCCTCTTCCTCTCCGTCACACAACCCTTCTTTCGAACAAGTACAGGGACTATCACAGGGACTGCCTCCGAATTCTGCGTTTCGGACTTCTGGCGGAGGGAGACACCGGCGACAGCCGTTCGCTTGGCCGTCATGCGTATGTGCGAGTACAGTTCAAGCATCGCCCGGCTCATATGTCCCATAAGAGAGAGCATGGTGGATTCCGGGACGCCGTTCTCAGCCAGCCGGGTGGCGAAGGTGTGGCGGAGATCGTGAAGCCGGCAATCGACGCCCGCGGCCTTCCTGAGTCCGTCCCACGCATGCTTCACTCCCGTCATTGCCTTCGTCGGGTCAACCGGTCGCGGCGATCCCCACGCGAATAGGAAGTGCGACGGCTTCGGAGTCCCAAACCGTTCGGCGAATTCCGCCCGATGCTCAGCCAGAACCTTCGCCAGCTCCGGGTTCAGCGGAATGATGCGGCCGGTACCGCTCGATGTCTTCGCGCGCCCGACGGCAAGCTTGTTGCCGGGCAGATCGACTTGGCCCCACGTCAGAGACCGTGCCTCACCCGCGCGCATACCGGTGAGCAGCAGCAGGGGAATGAGGGTGCGCAGGTGCGGTGTCTCGTTCTCTTTCAGCGCATCGAGGAGCCGTTCCTGCTCTTCTACCGATAGCGCACGGCCCACGTCTTTGCGCTCTTCGAGCTTCTTCACGTGGGGCCACAGCAGGGACCAGCGCTGCCCGATCGCGCGGCCGAGCTCGCTCAGCTCCATGTTGATGGTGCGATTCGCGGCGCCCGCTGCCTGCCGGTTCCGAATGTAATCCCGGATCCTGTCCTCAGACAGATCGGAAAGCAGGATCGTCCCGAAGGCTTTATTCACGTGCGCCATGCAGCAGGTAGCCCAGACGAGGCTGCTCGCGCGGTGGCTGAGCTTGTAATCCTTGAGATAGGTGGCGGTCACCTCAGCGATGCTTCGAAGCCGCCCGGCCTTTTGCTCAGGCGGCACACCGGCGGCGGCCCGCTCCATCTCGGCGCGCCGGCGCTTTTCGTATTCCTTCGCGACTGTTTTGCTGGTGGTTCCGGTGGATTCCTGAATCCGTTTCCCCTGAATCACGAACTCGCAGACGTAGAATTTCGAGACTTCGCCCTTTCGTTTTGGCCGGTATACTGCCATCTGGCTCCCCGAATCAGCGTAACTCACTGGATATGAGAGGTGATCACTCGTGATCTCTGGTTACGGCCTTGACCGCTCCCGGCCACCGAATGGCTGAATAGGTATCAGGCAAGGGCGGCGCGCGGACGGCGCTCAGCCGCTACTCGCGGGGACGCATCGCCTGATCGATCAGCCAGCGGAGGAAATCGACCTCACGCGCGGGATCTTCGGCTAGGACGATCTGCACCATGATGGGGGTAGGGGGATTCACCTCGTCTCCTCGTCTCGCTGTTTGGCCAGCACACAGGCGAGTACGCGGTAATTTTTCCACTCTCAATCCTTCGGCGCTGTCGGTTTCTGATCGAGCGCCCACGCCAGCAGCCATTTAATAGCCGCGGCGCGAGAGTCGAATCGGTTCTTAAAGCGAAAGTCGTCAACCCTCTTCAGCAGCTCCGGATCTATCACAAAATTCAGGAGCGGCTTGTCAGTTGCCATACAAACAATATAACCCATGTGAATTACCTTGACACTGCAACCATCATCCGTGTATAAAGTGGTTATAGCGGTAATATCGACAATGCAACCAACAAACAGCAATCACAAAACAGCTGGCCGCCTCCGAAAATCGAACGCTCTCCTGATCCTTCTCGTTCGATCCCGCATCAATGCCGAACTCGCGCAACTGATGACCGAAGCCGAATGGAAGGACGTCGCCCGCGCTGCAAGAGTCATTCCGCCCAGCCATAAGACCCGAAAGATCGTCCTCGATCAGATGCGCCAGATGGAAACACCGCTGTCTTGCGGAGGCGTCCAGTGATACGCGGCCACGGGCACAGCTTTGTTGTGAAGAGCGTGATCGGCAAAACCACCTACTTCGATTGGTGCGGAAGCATCAGCCGGGCGATGAACCGCCGCGCCGCCCGCATCGCGAGCGGTGAGTACGCCGAAGTTTTCATCCAGCGACTGCGACTCACCAAGGGGCGGAAGCGTGGCACGAAGCGCATTCTTTACGCGAGCCATCCGCTGATGCTCTGGCAGCGGACTACAGCGGTTGCGCTGCCGATCGCGGCATAAGCCGCACACCAGAGTTTTGTTTTGAAAGGAGTACTCATGCCAAAAACGACAGCAGTGAAGAAGAGCGGGGTCCAGACCGAGGCGGCGCATACGATTGCGGAGATTCCGCCACGTTCGAAAGACGCGGTCAGGTTCTCAGCAGTGGCCCGCCAGATACGAAAGCAGGTGAACGAATCGCTGCGGAGCCAACTGGAATCCTTTGCAGAAAACGCTGCGCTGGAAGAGCAGCGGTTCATGATCGAGGTCATGCGTGAATGGGACGGAAGATCCGGAATGGGATCGCCGCGACGCATCTCAGATCACGAGGTCCCGCTGTACGGCGCCATTCAGCGCCAACTGGAAGATTGCCTGTGCGTGGTCGTTCCGCGCGACGAGATGGTGGACCGGGTCAACGAATTCATCAACGCGCTCGACAATGAGCCCATCCGTCCGAAGACTCGCCAACCCGTAACCGAAGATGACATCACGGCGCGCCTCGAACGGCAGTTCCGAGCCGAGTTCGAACTGTTTGCGCGCGACGCGAAGCAACCGTCCCTGCGCCTCATGCTCGACATTCTGGCGCGGTGGAACGAGATCGCGAACGACCCGGGCATGAACACGCTGCCGAACACTTTGGCGGTCGCGGCGGAGATGGAGCTCGACGCGCTCCGGGCGAAGGTCGCCGCAAAAGGGGAGGTTGGCTGAGCTATGCCCGACGAAATTCCTGACTGGGTTGAGGAGACGCCCCACGATACGCTCTACACCCTCGAAATGTATGAGGGCACCGGAGGTTCGGCCCAAGAGGTCACGTTGTCACGCGAGGAGTTCATTGAGCTCAAACGCCACCTTGCTGCGGTGAGGGGATACACGGCGGGAGATGCCGCGGCTCGCGTGGCTGATCTGTCCAAAGAGATCGGTCTCGATAAAGACGCGACGGTTCCCGCGGACAGTCAGCAGGTTGCGCGTTACCTGATTGCCGCGCGGGAACTCTATCGCCGATGCCCAGAGGCTGTGGTTTGCAGTGACGAGCAGTTCGCCGGCACCTTGCGGGATCTGGCGGAATAGCGCCAATGCAGGCCGCCCTCGCACTCGATCCTGATGAACCGCAGCCCGGCCCGGAGCTGGTCAACGCGGCTGCAGGGCAGAGTGCGTTTGTTCCCGAGCAGCTTCCGCTTCTTCGGATGCTGGAGGTTGTTCGGGATCGGGTCGAATCGATTCACGCCGGCCAGAGGGCGGTCGCCGCGGAACTGAAGGACATCAAAGCGAACCTGCCGCAACAGAGACGGCCGCTATCCTCTCGCGCTCAGGACCTTCATATCCGGGCCACCTGGGCGCGGAGGAATGGCCTTTGTCCTTGCTGCCAATCCGAACCTGTCTGCACTGACACCGGGCGGCTACAGGGCGCGGAGTTCGATCACTGGTACAGCAGGAATCAGAACCGATCTACTCAGACGTGGCTGGTGTGTGGTGAATGCAATCGGCGGCTGCTGGATACGGATTTCAAGGCGGCGGCGCGATCGGCGTTCGAGGCATACCAGCAGGCGTTGCGGCCTTTCATGGGTGGCCGGCAGATCCCGCTGGGTTTAGTGTAATCGCCTTGAGCGGGAATCATCCCGGGGGCCAGCTACGACGCGGGGCTGCCTTCGGATTGCCCAGGTCGGCCACTAAGATAGTCTTGATAATCCCAGCGCGTTAAAAAACGGAGATCCTCTAGGCTCAGTTCCGATTCGGCAATCACCTTCACGTCGTGTATCTCAATTCCGTTGCACCTCGCAAAAGCTTCCTGCAGCTGCCCTGAAAGACGGACGGCCTCCTCGAGAAGGTCCGGGTCAACATAAAACCTTGTCTGCATTACCATGACAACGATCACCGAGTAGGTGCCCTGTCCCTCCGGAAGTTCGGTCTCAGGGTTCACGCTGATCCAGACGCTCTCCATCAAGTGGCCTTGCTTTTCGAGCTTCTTCTTCAGCAGCCCTCCCGCCGAACCAGCTCGGTTCATAAAGCTCGTCGGAACGGCCGTCCTGTTGTAAGCGCGTCACGAACCCCTCTGGCGCATGACAGCCGGACGCTCCGATACTGGGATGGATGAGAGACTGGCCTACAGCGCGACAGGCACCCAGCGGTGCGGCAGCAGTTCTTCAATCCGTTTGACGGGATGTTCCGCAATGCGCCCGAGCACATCGCGGAACCAGGCAAACGGATCGATCCCGGCCAGTTCACAGGAAGTAACGAAACTGCGCAGCACCGCCGCGGTTCTGCCGCCGTTGTCGCTGCCGAAGAAGGTCCAGTTGTTACGACCCAGCGCAAAGCTCCGCAGCGATCGCTCTGTCCCGTTGTTATCGATCAGCAGATCGCCGTCGGAGCAGTATCTCGTCAGCGCCGTCCAGTTCTTCAGCGTATAGGCAATAGCCTGTCCCGCCTCGCTTTTGGGCAGCACCTGCTCGCGAATCGTAAGCAGGTACTCATGCAACTGGTTCAGCATCGGACGTGCCTCGCGTTCCCGCAACAGCCGCAGTTCTTCCCCGCGCCACCCGTTCCGGCGACCAGCCTGCTCCACTTCGTAGAGACGGCAATCATCGCCAGCACTCCTCCCATGCGCGGCCGTGTCGTTCTCCAGCGCGTTATGGAAATGGCGGCGCGCGTGCGCCCAACAGCCCACCTCAACCATCCCGCGCTGCGGGTCGTTGAAGAAGCTGTCGTACACCGCATAAGCATCCGCCTGCAGATGTCCGCGAAAGTCTTTCAGGAACTTCTCCGGGCCTGCTCGTTCCCTTGTCGGTGTGTAGTCGTAAATCACCGCCGGATGATCCCGGTCTCCCACATAAGGCCAGATGCGGCCTTTGCGCGTCTGCGGCAGTTTCCGGTCCAGCACCTTCACCGGCGTATCGTCGGTGCCCACCACCTTCGACGCCAGGACAAAGTCCTTCAAGCCTGTATACAGAGGATCGAGCAGCTCGGCGCATTGCCGCATCCAGCCGCACATCGTGCGGTCGCTCAGTTCCACGCCGAAGCGCCGGAAGATCTTCGCCTGCCGGTGCAGCGGAAGGTGATCGGCGAATTTCGCCACGATCACCTGCGTCAGCAGACTCGCTCCCGCCGTGCTCTTCTCAATCGGCTGCGAAGGCTTGCCCGCAGTCTTCACCGTGCAGGAGCAGGAATACTTTTTGCAGACATCTTCGATCACGATCAGCTGCGCCGGGATGTACTCATAGCGCTCGCTGGTCTCTTCGCCGAACTCCCGCAGGTCCTGTTGCGCAGACGCGTGCAATGCTTCTCTGCTTCCTCAAGATCGTGAACGATGCGTTCGCGCTTCAGATGGCCAGGCAAGGCGCGGCGTCCGCGAGAGTTCGCCTCGGCGCTGTGGCTCGGCGACGCCGGAGGATCGTTGTCGTCGGGATCGCTTCCCGAATCTTTGTCCTTCGACAGCTCTTCGACGTTCACGCCCTGAGCTTTGAGTTCGGCTTCGAACAAGCGCCAGTTGTTCATCGGTGATCTGTTCGCTGCGGCGTCCGCTTCGGGCTGCGAGTAACTGCCGAAGCAGGTTCTCGGTTTTGATCCGGCGGGCCTGTTCGGCATCCAGTTGTGCGATCAGATCGAGCACCATCTGCTGCAGAACTTCCGCGCTTTGGGGCAGTTGTTTGCGGTCGATCGGCACCTGAAAACATTATCGCCGGAAATGTTGTCCGGCGCTACAGTTTCATGCGCAAAAAGCCAATGTTTATGCGGCTGCGGCGATGTCTCGCCGGTATCGCTTCCGGCGCTTCGCAGCACTCAGATCGATGCCGGAAAGAATGGCGCCCAGCTCAGCGGCCGTAATCTCGCTGCGCTTTTCCGCTGTGTCGCCGAACGGCATCGCGTAGGTGCCTTCCTCCAGCCGCTTCGCCCAGACCGCGAAACCGTCGCGATCCCAGTAGAGTATCTTGATCCGGTCCCGCCGTCTGTTACCGAAGACGAAAAGATGTCCGGCAAACGCGTCCAGTTCCATTGACTGCGTGACCAGGGCGTGAAGTCCGTCGAAGCTCTTGCGCATATCGCAGGCCGAGGCGCAAAGATAGACCCGCACACTGGCCGGCAGATGCATCATGCACGTTCCCGCAGGACGTTCAGCACGGCTTGCAGGGTCGCGGCATCGGTGCCGGGTGCAATGCGCAGACGGTCGCCCGAAGCCAGAAAGATCTCTATCGGTAACTGCTCTGCAGCGACCGTGGCGTCAGATGTTACAAGGGCGAACCTGACCGGATCACCTCCGGCCAGTCGCTTGCGCCAGTTATAGAAGGTCTGGTCGCTGAAGCTGTGCTGACGACAAAAGGCAGTCACGGAAAGTCCGCTCTGCTGCTGTTGACGGATCAACTCCGCCCACTTCTTAGCCTTTTTGTTGCCTGCCTCGATAGCTCTCATTAGTCTTACTATCGGGGACGCCCCGCTTACACGCCAGAGGGGTTCATCGTGTGCTTACGTCCTGTTGAACCGGCGGTGAAGCCATGTCCTTAACGTTTTGATGTCTTTTGGGTCGATACTTCCAGAGTAATCATTGCAATTTTCAAGAATACTGCGAGGTATCGAAAACCGCTCGAATGCCCGCAATTCATACCAGCCTCGTTGGCCAGCCGTGTCGAGCGAAAGATGAAGGCGACGCGGAGACTTAGCGCCAAAACAGTTCCCGTCTTGCTTACCAAGTGGCAGCAATCGAGCAGGGACGACTTCGAACCGGGGCTCGTCTGACGGTGTCCCGTGGCAGATATCGCAATCATGCGAAACCAGAACAAGGCAATCACTTGGCGATAAAGGAGTGCCAACGGGAGCGCCGGCGAGATCCAGGCCGGGCACGCTCAGCTGAATGACGGAGCCTTGCCGCCACGAATGAGCGGCCGGGTTCGTCAGGTCAGGCACCCTCGAATCGGGTCATGCGCCCGTCTCCTCGCTTACAGAGCGCTCCTGTGCTTCGAGCGACCGCTCTGGAAATCCGTATTTATTCGCCAAATCACGAACTCGGAACCTGGCAGTGCGAGTTTTGGTAGCCCCATGCTTGCTTGCCAAATCGATCAACCCGGCGATGTCGATGTTATCCGCAGCGAGAAGTTCAATCATCGCGGCCTTCTCTCTCGGTCCCCATCTATGGGGGCCCTTTGGCTAAGCGGGTCCGCCAAAGAATTGGCTGCCTCGAGTAGGTTATTGAGCCGAAGCAGGTTTGACGCGTGAGGTTCCGCTTCGCCCCTGAGCCATGCATATACAGTCGGCCTCGTGATTTGGAGGGCAGAGGCCATTTCCGAAACGTTCAGACCGAGCCGGTGCTGAATGAGCGCTAAGTCTTCTGAGAGTGACGAATCTCCCTCATTGTCCGCATCATCGCCGCCCGTGTCCTCCCCCGGTGACCTTCGGGCTCTTCGGTTGTCTATGGAATAGATTGCTCCCGTTAAGGTCCGCTGCCCAGAGAACGAAGTTACGTTCTGAGCAGAGACCGACCCGCCAGTACCGGTGAGTAGCATGCAGGTAAAAAAGGTGCCCGTCGCAAACGGGGCTACGATTCGGCTCCAGCCCGTTTGGCCTGCGGCTGATGCCCCGTACTTGCTGACCGTAGCCGAATAAACGTCGAGCATCAATTTGTCAGTGCTAGGTGGCATTCCCGCTCCTCGCGCTTTTCTCACCAAATGCAGCGCCCCACTCCCTGCGAGCGTGTGCGGTAGTGGCGGCATAAAAGGCCGTCGCAATCGGTTCATGCAGAAGCCATAAGCGGCGTACTACATCTTCAGGCGCAAACTCTATCGGTGCCGACTCTAAGTCGCAGGCATGATCGAAGTCGAGCGTTGTGATTTTCTCACCCGGCAATACGGGAGCATGGGAACCTGCAAGGTTCATAGGCAACAGGTCGGGCGAAATGAAGTTTCCGTCTGACCGCTGCATGCTGCGTATCGACAACGTTCCAAGTTCTGTTTCGCCGACGACATTTACGAAACACGACGATCGCTTCACCTTCAAATCTTCGTCAGTTAAGCCGAGCAATCCCGGCGCGATGTAGCCATCGAATTGCCCGCTCGGGGATGCACGTATCAGGTCGAGGTAGCGGAGCCCGATTCGCTCGATCAGCGCTGGGGCAACCACCGTATCAAGTATCTTTAAAGCTGCGGAAAACGAACTACAGAAATCTTCAAAACTAGTGTAATGAGTGGTATGAAAACTAATCGCCTCTTTTCCAACGACAACCCCGATATGCCGATCCTTGTCGTTGAACTCCCACCGTGGCATTCGCGTAGCCTCCGGCGTTCCCGCATTAAGCGAGAAGGTCAAACTCATTAGCTCGGTTTGGGAGAGCCGAGGATATCCGATTTTCCGGAATTCATCCTGAAGATCCGGAATCTTCTTTGCGATGCTCTCAATGGTTGAAAACTTAACTTGGGCGACAGTGTAGACAACGGGAGCGCGTTCAAACTGGATTCGATCCGCGCGATTACTCATAGGGAAACTTTACAGGAAACTTTACACTAACACAATAGCCCTCAGGTGGGACAGGTACTATTCCCTCCTTGGCGTTTTCAGCTCAAGACCTTCTACTTGCCTGACAGGGGCATGATCGCAAGCCGGCACGATCGCAAGCCTGCTTGAGACGCGTTAAACAAATGTTAAACACATGAGCAGTTCTGTAAAACGGTCTAAGCTGCTGAAAATAAGCGAGATGGCATACAAAAACGACCTACATGCTAAACGATCCTTTATGTTCCACTACCGGTGTTTTTGCCTCGCACTACCGGTGTTTTTGCCTCGGTGCTGGCTGGAATTGGGCACTCGCTGACTCGCGGCGTCGTGGATATTCGTGCTTTTTGGGGCCTTTTGGGGTCTATTGAGGCAAAACCGACGTGCCGCTGGGGCCTTCAGGGGCCTATAGGGGTCTTTTGAGATATCTTGGGGTCGCTGTCTGCGTTCGATCGTCCGGCGTGGCCCACTTCGATCGTTTGATTTGGCCCACCTGATGTTAACAATAATCGCTTTCCCTTCCGCTCGTGTTTCTACTGTCGAAAGGGAAAACGCCGCTTAATCGGTGCGCTGTTTTTCTCCGCGCAGCGCGCGCGGCTGTGGTCTTCTCCTGGTCTATTTCATCGTTTCTTCTGCCTCTTTTCCATAGTGCGGCGGAAGCGGAATGATTCCGTCCCGGTTTCGATAATGTGAGCCCGATCCGTGATCCGGTCCAGCAGTGCCTTACACAATCGCGGATTCGGAAACACGGTGGTCCATTCCGAAAACGGCAGATTGGTCGTCACTATCAGGGCGGTTTTCTCGGCGCGGTCCGAGATCACCTGGAACAGGAACTCCGCACCCACGTCGGCGAGCGGCACATATCCGACCTCATCGAGCGCGATCAGTTCATACTTCTGCCATTTCGCCATCGCGCGCCGAACCTGATTATTCTGTTTGGCCTCGACGAGTTCATTCACCAGCGCGGCGGCTGTCGTAAAGCGTACCCGCCGTTTCTGACGGCATGCCGCCAGACACAGACCAGTCGCCAGATGGCTTTTGCCGGTTCCGCATTCGCCGATCAGCACCACTGGCTCATTGCGTTCGATGTAACCGCCTTCGGCCAGTTCACGGATCTTAGCGGCAGGAATCTGCGGAGCCTGCGCAAAATCGAACTCTTCCAGAGTTTTCATTCGCGGCAACTGCGCATCCCGTGTTCGGTTCTCGATAGCGTGCCGGTCTCGCTCTTCGCATTCCAGAGCCAGCAACGCTTCGAGATAAAGGATGTGAGTCTGGTTCTCCTTTACCGCCTGTTCAGCGAGTGAGACGAAGTTGGCGCCGATAGCAGGAGTTCGCACTGCTTTGCAGTATTGCCGTATGCTCGCGTGTTCCAGATTCTCAGTCAGGGTTTTTCTGTCCTGGTTCTTCATTGAATCACCGCCTTACCGGACAAGGCGTCAGCAGCAGATCGTAATCGTCCATCACCGGTTGCGGACGTTCGAACTGCGCCAGTTCCGCCGCCAGAGTAATGGCATACCGTTTCCTTAGTTCCGGATCGGGCATCTGCAGGATATGAATGATGGCAGCCGAATCCGTTACGCCAAGACGAAGTGCCTGTTCAACGGCCTGAATCAGCTTGTTCCATTCGTGGCTCAGACCGGCCCGCACCAGCGCGATCATCTCTTTGGTGCCGCGGCTTCTGCCGTGCCGGTCCTCCAGCTTTCGCCAGATCTGGTCCATCGATGCCGGCCAGCGGCCTGCCTGCCGCCACTGCATCAGCGGAGTCGATCCTTTCATCGCTCCCGGTTTTTTCTCCAGAACGTCGAGGTAATGTTCGAGGTTCAGAATCTGGTCTCCACGGCCATAGCTCCGCTGGTGGCGGGCCACGCATCTGCCGTCATGCTCAATCTCGATCAGCGATGGCCACACTCGCGCCGTCACGCGCAAACCCGGCCACAGAGGCGTCGAATACCAGTTGGTCTTCACCTTCACGCATCCTTTCCCGTCCACCACCAGCGGATACAGAATCTCGTCGATTGGAAAGCGCTCTTCGGCAAGCGGCAGTAAGTAAGGCTGCTCCTTCATGGCGGCCTGCCCGACCGTGAGGCTTCTGCCCGCTGATGGTGCGGTCTCTCCCAATAGCGCATGCTGTCAGCAGTTGTTCGTTCAGACCGGCCAGATCGCTGGCTTCCGGAACCGGCACCAGCCAGTTGCGGCGAAACCAGCCCAGTTCCCCTTCCACGCCGCCCTTTTCATTGCCGCTGGCAGGGTTGCAGTATTCGCTTTTGAATCCCCAGTGCGACCGGAACGCGATCACTCGTTCGGTTTCCTCACGCTGATATCCGCGAAGTATTTTCTTCACTGCTGCTTTCAGGTTGTCGTAGCGGAGGGTTCGGAACACGCCGCCGAAGTAATGGAATCCATGCTCATGGGCTTCGAGGAATGCCTGCTGCGTCGCATTGGTGTAAGCCCGGTGAAACCCATCGCCAGACGCCATGCTCCGCATCGCGAAGAACTGTAAAGTGCGCAGTTCGCCATCCAGTTTCACCACGGCTTCGAACCAGTCTACCTGACCTTCCTGCCCCTGCTCGTAGCTCTGCGGAACGAATACTTCCCGTCCGTTCAGCCCCAGTTCCCGCTTCCGTTGCCCGACATATCGCCGGACAGTCGGCTCGCCGACCGGGTGTTCCGGATGCTCTTCTCTCAGCCGGGTCCAGATCCGGTGCGCCGTGTGGCGCTGCTTGCGCGGCGCTTCCAGATCCAGCTGCAGTATCCGGTCGATCTCATCTTTGATCGGGCCGAGTCTCGGCTGTTCTCTTGCTGGCCTCTTTCGTGTCGGCGGGATCGCCGCGCTGATCGCCTGGCGCACCATCCGCCGGTGAACCCCGTACTTCGTCGCCAGTCCCTGTATCGTCTCTCCGGCCGCATGCGCTCGCCGGATCTGTTCAAATAGCTCCACTTTGGCTCTCCTGTCCATCCCGGAATCGTTTCATCCCGGTCTTGGGGTGGGCCAAATCAGACGATCAAAGTGGGCCAAATCAGATGATCGAACTCAGCTGTCCAAAAAACCGTTTCTGGGCCGTTATATGTATGACGAGCAGTGTTCACGCACACCCTCCGGGACCCGATACAGCGCCCGCGACGAAGACGCACAGTCAACCCTCCGGTCCGTCCTTGGGACTGACTGGCACTCGCACGCGAGAGCCGGGAGTGAGGAAAGAAGGTCCGGCGCCGCCCCTTCTTGAGGAGAATCAAGTTGCCCGTCGCCTGAAGGTCAGCACCGCGACGCTGCGACGCTGGCGACTGCTCGGGAACTCCGCCCTTCCCTTTGTCCGGATCGGCCCGCGGAGCATCCGGTATGATCCTGCCGACGTTGAGGCTTGGGTAATCGCCCGAAAATCGACGCAGGCCCGTTATTTAGGCTGAGGCACCGGGCGTTCGATGACTATGGTCTCAGAGAGTTTATAGACTGCCGCAAATTTGGGCTGGCCATCGGCAGGGAGCCGTCTCGGATGCGCACGGGCATCGCGGCTACGCTGTTGAATTCTTTGCTCGTCAAATTGATCTCTCATCATTTCGACGAGTCCAGACGCCCATTGGCGAATTTTGGCCATCTGAGGGTTCCCGCCTAGCCACGAGCTGAATGTGGCCTTTACGATAGCCTCAAAATCGAGGCGCATATAGTTCCTATCTTCAGCCTCAGGCACACCAGCAGCCACTCCGTACTCACCCAGGCCCATAAATCCACCCATATATCGGGTGGTTATAGCGAGCCGACAGAAGTCGTTTGAGATCGTGATTTCAGCTGGGGTTCCGTGTTGTGGGTCTTCAAATGCCTCCTTGCAAATCAGCCGCCCGCGTCGGTTGAATAATCCGGGCGGAACTGCGAGCATTTGCATGTTAGCCGAGAGCGCCAAGGGTGGTGATCCGGCCGTAAATTGTCGCGCGAGATCAGCAATCCGAATCATGGTCGATGCGTCGTTCGCGCCCTGTATCCTGCCGAATCGCCAAGACTCGGCCGAATCATACCGGACCGACTCCACTCGCCAAGACCACTGATACATCTGGCTCATCCATTCAATCAGCGTTCGCTGCAACGCGAGATGGTAAGGCCTTCCGTCAAGTGGGTTCTTAGGATCAATGAATCCTGAAGCATGCCGCCAAATCCCGAGGTCATACATTCCAAAGTTCGCGCGCGTTGAAATACTGACAAGCTCTCCCGTTCTTCGATCAACAAAAAAGCTTATCGGGAATCTCTGCTCAATGCCGCCTTGATCGCCGAACGCAGCAATTGCCAAGGCAACTGCTGCGGCCGCACCGACTGAAATCGACACGTACGACGCGACGATTTTATCTGATGATCGGTTCAGCAGGACCAATGTGATCGCGGCCATATTCAGGAGAAACAGCACCGACACAAACGCGGTCCTCAACGTGTGCTCTCCTTGCCGAGCAGAAGCGGCGAAGCGCCGCCGCCCTGCGTGTTAAAGGCCAGATATACGCCCGCGTCCTGCGCCGCCTTCTCCATCGCTTCTTCAGCCGGCATTCCGGCTTTGAACAGCGGGCCATACCTCAGCGCCGTCGCCTTGAAAAACTCCGAGTCCTTCTTCTTCAGGTCCGGATACCGTGCGAGGAGTTCCTGTTCCCTCACGAGCATCGCGGCGCGGGAGGACTGCGCCTGCCTGAGGAGTGCCATTGAATCGAATTCTCTCACGAATGCGCGTTACAATCGGAACCTGCGCCGCGTCGATCGCGAGCCGCGTCGAGGTTTCAGATGACAGGGACAATCCTTTCCTTCGCGCTGCTGTTTGCTGTCTCAGCGTTTCCTGCAAAGAAGGACCGCGACTGGAAGACAGGTAAGGTGCTCGACAGTTCAACTGACAAGCACTACGTTCAGACGGGCGCAACCACCACAAGTTACCCAACATACGGCGGCTACGGCGCAGTCTCCGCACAGACCCAGGCAACAACGGCAACAGTGAAAGAGACACACGTCGTCATTGAAGGCGCGGATTACACGTACACCATCAATGACCAGACGGTAAGAGAGCCGGGAGTGATCGCCTTGAGAAAGTCCACCCACGGATGCAGGTACATTGTCGGCGAAGAGATCAAATACGTTGCCGAGCAGCGGATTCTCTTCGTACAGGACGTGGATGGGAAGGAATGTAAGGTCGAGATCTTACGGCAGGCAAAGAATCAGCCGGCAAGTTCGAAGCCTTGAAGAAACTGTGGCACGGACCTATGCGGTTGCTGCCAGTGCCGTCCGTAGCTTCTCAAGCGTCTGCTTCCGCTTCACCGGCGGTTCATTTTCCATCGCCTTCCGCGCTTTTTTCATCAGCATCGGGCGAAGCACCTTTTTTCGGCGTTGTCCGCCGCGGCGAAGACCTTGATCGCTTCGTCCACTCCCAGATGCGTGAACGACTGCTGCAGCGGGGATTCCTTCGACGCGCGGAACGCTTCCTCAACGTCACGCTTTGAAAGCTTGCCCTCCTTTCGTGCAGTTAAGACGTCGGGCGGAATTCCTTTACCCTGCCGCAATGATCGGGCGAGCGACTGGCGCAGTTCCCGCCTTTCCGCAGCGTCCTGCGTTCGCGGTTCGTCCGACGCGTGACCGGCTGACAATTCATGTGCAAGCCGTTCCGCCGGCGTCTGGTTCAGATCCGACGGCGCCGGGCTCATGCCCACGAATTGTTCAGCTTTAGTTTCCGCTGACGCTCCGAGCTTGCTTTCGCGCTCGATATTGCGGGCGGCTATCGGAATGAATTGCTCAGCCGCGAACTTCGCCAGTTCCTGGAGCTGCTTCACGAGCGGATCATCCGGGTTGCGGATCTCAGCCCCGAAGAAATCCCGATTGTGAATCATCTCCCCAAAGGCTGACCAGATCGGGGCTACCTTGCCCTCGATCGTTGTCAGCGGGCGCGTGGCGTAGTGATAGACATCTTTCACGTACGTCGGCCAGGAGACGCGCTGCGGGTGTCCCTGTTCGTCAGTCTCGCCGTTCTTTGGGAAGAAGTAGTCGTTCAACTCGTCTGGCCCCTTGCCGGTCTTCAGATACTGGTAGAGCGCGCTCATTGTGGCGTTGACGGTCATGAGGCCGAGCAGGTAACTGAGGCGGTTCAGGTTCACCGGCTTACCCTTGAGTGCGTTCAGCGGCTGCACGACGGTGTCAGCGATCCCGCCGCCGATTTCGCGCAGCGTGCCGAGGTTCCAGCCCACCGATCGCGTCGTCAGCATCGCCAGATCCTTCGCCGTCTTGTTCCAAAACAGATTGTCGTAAGTCATCTCGCCGAGGCGGTTCTCAACTGAATTCCAGTCCCGAGTGAGAACCGCGCGGGCTTGTTCGAAGGTGGCATCCGGCCCGAGCTGCTCGAGGTGGAAGCGCGCCATATCCGCAAATGCTCCCAGCTTCATCCGGGGAACGACTTCGTTCATGATCAAGTTCGAGGTCCACTCGACGCCGGCGAACGGAGCACGCATCGCCGCGCCGATCAAGTTGCCCTGCCGAAGCGCCGCCTGCATGTTGTCAGCGATCTGGGTCCGATACATCTGATCCATGCGCGCGCGGCCGCCGGCGGCGACCAGATTGTCAACGAGGTTTGCCGATTACCGCGCCCTGCGATCCGGGCCGGTACCACTCCTTTAGCATCCTGTCACCCTGCATGAAAGTGGTGAATGCGGCCGTGGGAGTCTCCGCAAAGAACTTCGCCGCCTTGAGAGGCTTACCGAGCATGAGCGCCTGGAACCCGAGCGCCGCTTTGCTCACGGTCGTATCCATGGCCGTAAAGCCGAGGTGGAAGGCGCTGAACCCTAACTGGAACTGCTGGAGGACGTTGTTCAGTCCCACGGCCAGCCGGTAAGATGCGTAATGCCGCAGCCCCGGTGAAAGGTAATTGTTCAGGATGCGGGCAGCTCCTTCCGGCGCGTACCAGTTGCCCTTGATCACGAGCCCGCCAACATCGTACGGCTGCGAGATCGGGGTCACTTCCGTGTTGCCCTCGATGTCCCGCAGCGCGTGAAGCTTTGGATTCTCATCAAGAAACTTCTTCCATTCATCGAATACTTTCGGGGCGGTGCGCTGGAACAATTCGCGGGAGCCAACCCACATCTCCGCGAGCTGGGCCATCTTCTCTTCGCGCTTCCGGGCGTAGGACTTCTCTCCGGAGCGGAGGTCGGCAAGATCGCGGAGCTGCTTCGCGAATTCCTTGCGGCCGGCGATCGCTGACTTCAGCGATGCCAGTTCAGCCCGGGCGTCCCGCCTATCATCAAGAGTCGAGGAGTCGTTCTTCAGGGTTGCGTACGCGCGTTTCAGCCTGCCAACGGTCTGCGCGTCGGGGTATTCCAGAACGAAGCGCTTGCCGCTGCCAGCGAGCCAGTCGATCTGGTGGCCGATCTCATGGGCGAGAACATCCTCCGCCGAGCCGTGCATCGTCTGGACGCGATTGCCTTCGCCTTTGCGGGCGCGACCAACAGCGCCGCGGAGATTGGCGAAGCCGCGCTGATGTTCGATTCCGAGAACGTCGGCAACCTTCCCCAGGCCGCTCCAGAGTCCCTCGTTCGGGTACTCGGTAATCTGCTGAACACTCTGCCCGTAGATGGTGCCTATGGGATCATCGATCTTCTTCCAGCCCACGGGAGCATCGCCAGCGCGAGCGTTGACGAATCGCGCCAGCCCCGCGCCCTTCCAGTCTGCGAGTGCAGTGTGGGCCATGACATAGCGATCCATCTCATGAACCTTTGCGAGGACCAGATCGACAGGGTTATCTGTGACGGGCTCGAGCCCGACGGCACGGCCGTCCGCAATGGTCGGAAGCGTTCGCTGTTTGAGGAAGCTCTTGCCGCCTTCGAGCGGGCGTTTCCCGAAGAACGAATCAAAGACGCTCTTCGCGCGTTCGGGACGCTTCCAGATGTGCGGGAAATAATTCTCGTAGAAGTTCTGGAGTTTGCCGGTACCGAGAGCCTGCACGTCCGCACGCTTGCTGTCCAGCAGGGCGCGCAATGTACTGGCGATCTGATTCAGATTCGCGTTCTTCTGTGGGGTGCCCGATTCCATCCGGTCGATGAAATCGAAGTTCTCGCCGGCGGGCTGCTTCGCAAAATACCTCGATGCAGTCCGTAGCGCCGCCTGCGCCTGATCCGACTTGCGGGCCAGTTCGGCGATCCGGTTCCGAAGGATGAGGCTCGCCTGCTGCGCTTGCGGCGAACGAAGGGTGGGAGCCAGAATCTTGAGAATGTCATCGCTGGTTTCACGGATCCCGTGGGCAACGTCCTTCAGGACCGGCGCAACATCATGCTCAATGAACTTGCCAGCCCCGAGGGTGAGAAGTTCCGGATCGATTGATCCACGCTCGCCAGCACGAGGGCTGGCTGCGGAGTGAGAGCTTACTGCTTCAGGATTGGATGTGCTGACGCTCGGGCCTGCACCTGCGCCGCGATAGCTGCTTCCGTCCGGTTTCGAACCTTCTGCCGGGTCTCCGGGCTGATCTCCAGAAAGTGTTTGCTGGGCGGCTCCTCGCTTTCTGCCTGCCGCCTGCTGTTCGGCTGTTCGTTTTGCGGACTCATAAGCTTCCCTCAATAACTGTAACTTTGTTGGCGATTCAGAAGCAAACATGGAGTGCTGGTTCGGGCTTCCGGCCTGATCAACTCCACGCGTGTAATTGCGGATCGTGTCAGCGATAACCTTTGGCCGGCGCGCTTCGTCCGCGAAGATCGTGACCAGTTCATCGAGCACCGGATCGCGTCCGCCGAAGTGTTCCTGATTGAGCCAGTCGTCAACATTCTTCTTACTGGTTCGCAGATCGTCAATGACTGCAGCGGCCGTGCCGATATCGTGCGAAATGCTCAGCGGGTACCGGTCGCCGCGGTCGATGGCTTCCTGAAGCTTCGCCACGTCGCCCGCTGATCGAAGCATCCCGTTCGTGATGTTGCGAACGTTCGAATCGGTCGCCTCGGACATGCGCTCGATCGCGGAGCGGTTCGGGTAAGCCTTCGCGAACACCGCATTGCGGACCAAGCGCGCGCCGGACTGGCTGATCTCACCATTCTTATCGAAGAACACCGCCTGCTCTTCCACGGGCAGATCCCTGATGAGCCCGCGGACAAATTCCGGGTTCGGGATCCCGTCATCGTTCGGGTGAAACGCGTCCATGTTGGCGCCGGACAGCTTTCCAGCCATTTGTTCGGCGATCTCCGCGTCACTCATGCGCGCGGTTGAGGAGGTATTCGCCTCTTGCGCGAACCGTGCAATCTGATCGGGATTCCAGTTCTCGTTTAACTCACGGTGAAGGATCGGCTGATGCATCGCCGCTACCTGTTCAGGCGTCTTCCCTGCCAGTCCAGCATTCTCGCCCACCCAGCCTCGATAAGTTTGGGCGAGTGGCTTCTCCTCGGCGTAGATCTCTTTCAACGCCTGCAGGCCGTGATTGCGGGTAACTGCCATCCGGTTGGACGTGATCGGCGCGCCGTCCCCTGCCATGCGGCTGTAGCCCATGGCCTCCGGATCCATGTCAGCTTTACGCTGCTCGACCCGTTGGCGGCTTCCAATGCGATCAGTATTGCGGGGCTGGAAAGCGGCGTTATATCGATCGCCATCGAACGACGTGACCAGATCCTTTGCTTCGTCGATCCTGTAACGAACGCGGGCTTTGGTGCCGACGGGTGTTCGAACGGTTGCGGTGACACCGGGGGCGGAACTTGGGTTGTCTGCGGGTTCGGATACCTGCCCTTGCGATGCCTGGAATGTTACCGGCGCGGGATCTTCTTCGGTGCTGGCTTCGGGTTCCCCGCCGCTTGCTGGAGCGACCTGAGGAGGCCGGGTTTCGGTGTTGGCTGCTGCTTCTGGTTGGACATTCGCTTTCTCCTGTGGTGGCGCGGTACCGCCGTTCATGAACGTGTCGAAAGTGAGATCGGCCGCGGGTCGGAACGGTTCCGATCCGGCCGAATTGGCCGCAGGCTCTGCCGCTTTGGCTTTCTCTGCGCGCGCTTCCAGAATGGGCTCGAACTTCGCCTTCAGCGCCGCCGCCGCCCTTGGAGTGAGTTCATGGGCTCCGAGGCCCGCTATGACGCCCGCGAAGTCCCCCGCCAGATCTGCGTACTCCTCGCGAACGCCAATCTTTTTCAACCCTCGTGCGACAGCTTCCTGCGAGACCATCCCGGCGCCGAGCGATAACCCCGTCTTCACCGGAGCGGCAATGATCGAACCGCCCATAGCTGGCGTGGCCGCTTCGAACGCGCCCCCGATGGCTTCATGAGCGCCGCGGGCCATACCGGGTAAATCCGAACGACTTGGGTGCCGTGGATCCACGCTGCCGATGGCTTTTACTACGCCTCTCGCAGCCTGAACGCCGCCGTGGACCACTCCGATGGGATCGAGGTTGACCGCGGCTTGGAGACCATCTGTGATACTTCCCGGAATGGAATAGTTCGGATGCGGATTTACGAATTGCTGGTGATCCTGCAATCCATCGGGCAAGGGTGGTGCTGGAACGCCCGGAGGATTTTCCGCCATTTGAAGCGAACGCTCCCGGAGGTTCGCTTGCGTCAGCCGGTCCGCCACTGTTTGCGCAAAACCAGTCGTAACCCGATCAACTTCGTCAGGGTGTGGCAGGCCAGCGGGCTGCACCGGGACCGGCGCGTCTGCTGGCGGAGCGGTGGACCTCTGCTGCATAAATGAATCAAAGCTCAGATCCTTCGGCTGCGAAGCTGCTGGCTGCGGCTTTCGCTCGGCCATGAAACTGTCAAACGTGAGAGCGCCGGGGGTGGACGCCATCTATTTCCCCTGAACCTTCCAGCCTGACTTCACAAGTTCCCGGAGGGCCTGCGCTTCACTGATTCCCTTCTGTTGCGCGTAGGCGCGGACATGGCCCATCGTGGCTACCTTCGGTGCTGATTGATTGCTCTGCGGCTGCTGTGCGGCAGGTTGCGGGGCTCGTGCAGGTTGCTGAGGGCTCCCACTGACCGGGTTCGCTGTCTTCGCTACAGGTTGGCCAGCTGGTGCTGCCTGCTGCTGAACGGGCTGCGGATTGCCTCCGCGTCCCGGAGCGGGCGCGCCGCCAGTGGAAGCGGCGGAAGACCCACCGAGATTGTCCGCCCACGCATTGTGAGGAATGGGCTTCCCGAGCACATCCGAAAGCGTCTGCTCGTATTCGTTCTGCGCAGACCGATACGACTGCCTGAGGTTATTGGCGGCCGAGAGTTTATCATCGTCGGTGATCGCCTCGGACAGATCCTTCCGGTACTGGCCGAGCGCCTTCTGCATATTCGTGCTCTTCGTGGTTTCAATGATCCGGAGCTGCGAAGCCGAAACGGGTTTAGTACCTGGCGCGGCGTCGGGATCCTTGCGCTTTTGACCCACGCCTTTGAATGTTGGACCTTGCGCGAACTGCCCTGTGGCCGGATCGAACGTTATCCCGGTTACGTCACCGGAATCGTTTCCGGCGTAGTGTGCCTGAGGGTTGGGCTTCTTCGAGGGAGGCGCAAAAGTCAGAGCATCACTCGGAGCGGACGTGCGCGCCCGGAAGCCGTACGCCGGGGGACCTGAGTTGTCCGGCGCATTCAATGTGTCTCCGGGTTGAAGTTGCTGCTGGCTCGACAAATCGAAGGGGCCGCCGGGTGATCCGCCGCCGGTCAAAACCGCACGCTTGATCGTGCCCCTGTTTCCTTTCAAAGCCAACACGGGCTTGCCGTTCTCATCAACGAAATTCTTGTCGTCGTAAGTGAAGGTTTCAGGCTCGGGCGAATTCGCTTTATGATACGCATCGAGCCGCTGATTAATAAATTCCGCATCAGCTTTCGGATAGCGGACTCCCGCCTTCACGTTTGTCAGCCCGAACTTACGGGCCTCGGCTGCGAGATCTTCGGACAGGGTGAAGCTGTTGCTGTCATTCAACGCTGACTGTTCTTTCTCGGATGCAGTTGGGATGTACGTCTTCGTGCCATTCGGCTCAATGATCGTTTGCCCTTGTCCCTGTGCGGCTGGGTTCGGCTCCGGGGTCATCAGTGTAGGGCGTCCCGGCGCGGGTGCACCGCTCGCGTAAACCTCGGCCGGTATGCCGCCCTCCTTCACCAGGGCGTTATGATTTTCGAAGTCCTGCTGCAGACCTTTCTGATAATCGGCGGACTTCTTTTGAGAAGCGGCCACCTGCGCTTCTTTGTCCCTCTGCATCAGCGCGGCGTGCTGGTTCGCCGCCGCACGAATCGCATTGAAGACAGAGGCCGAACTTGAAGCGTAGCCGGCCGCCTCACCGGCATAAGGGTTATTGGTCGGGAATGGTGCGGGGAAGGATGCCATGACTACTCACCACCTCCACCGCCGCCAAATCCAACGGTCGCGCCGCCGCCGACATTCCAGCCTGAGCTACTGCCGGACGTCGAGCCGGACGCCGTTGTACCCAGATTCGTGAATGCGTAGTTTAGTGCCGCGAGAAGGTTCTGGCTGTTGACGTTCTGCTGAATTCCTGCAAAGTTCGCCTGATTCGAGGCGAGATCGCTTTGCCTGCCAAGTTCGCTCGCCAGCGTAACCTTCCCAGATTCTCCGCTTTGTCCAAAGCCGCGGGCGGCAAGGACCCGCTGAACACGGGATTGGAGGCCGGGGTCCGTCTTGTTGATCTGATCCGCCGATGCGGTCTCCTGAGCTGCTACTCCGGGAGACATCGTTCCTGCTGTTGAAGCAGCGATCCCGCTCGACAGGTTTGCTCCGAGCTGATCCTGCAGGTTGGTCTGTGGCGCAGAAAAAGTCTTGTTCTGATTTGAACTGCTCGTTGTGCTGCTCGATGTGCCGCCGGTAGAGCCGCCGAATGACAATCCCATGAGATCTTCCTTTGAGCCCCACAAGGCCCTAATACGTGTTTCGACAGAACGCGGCCGGCGTTCACGGCTTCACCTTCAGTTCGGCCTTACGTTCGGCGTCAGGAGCGTGGCGCGCGCCGCGACCGCAAAGTTGGCGTGCTTCACGATCGAGTAAAGGCATTCCACAAATTCAGGAACAGTGATCTTCGACCAGTCCGGCCGGAAGATTGCGCTCATAAATTCCATGGCGGGAAGCAGATGATCGAAGTCTTCCGGGTGCGCTTGGCGCACCGTGTCGATCGCCGCCAGCACGTTGAAGGTGGCTTGGTCGGTCGCGATCTTCGCCGCGAGACGAATTGAGGGCGTATCCGCGGCCGCGCCGGTGTCTGCCGCCCGTGCTGTTTTTCTGCTGGATTATTCACGTGTCGCCTCCGGAGTTTCTGAGTCGTGATACATCGGTGAATCAGGACTCATCACCAGCTCGCCACCCGAACGCCGTTATAGATTTCCGTCAGAGCGTTGAATGTTGGCCACGTAACTTGCCCTTCGGAACTCATTTCCCCATCCAGCCATACCTCCGCACCTTGTGCTCGCACCGCCTTCAGCAGCACATCGGCGCGCAGGTTCGTCTTCGCGCAGAACGCGCCGACCTTCTCTTCGAGCCGGCCGCCTTCGGTCGATTGCATTTCGAGCTTCCCCACTCTCTTTCGAATTGCTTCGTTCATGCTCTTGCTCCCGTTTTCTGAATTGGTGTCAGCCGTGGGCCCGCTGCTGCTGCCTTTTCTGCCGCCGCACGTTCCAGCGCCGCCACCCGGTTATCCAGGTCCTCAAACTCGATAGACCGCATCGCAATTTCAAGAACCGCCCGGGCGGCCGACACTCGCGCGCTCGAAGGAGCCTCCTGATCCTCGGCGATCTCGCGAAGAGCGTTCACGGCAACGCTGCTCGACTGCTGGAGTTGCGCCACTGCCTGCCCGAGAGCGCTTCTCCGCGCCCTGCGATACGCTGCATCGAAAGCATCGTTCTGCAGCCATCGGAACAGAGTCGCGGAACCAATTCCGGCGATCTTCGCCGCCGCGTTGACCGTGGGCGCTGCCAAGAGAATCGGGATCGCCGCCGCCTGTTTGTGCGTCAATTTCGGCTTCCGCGCTCTCATTTCGACTCAGTTCCGATCAAGTTTTCACTCTTCGCGGGTGAATCGAACAGCACTTCGATCACGTCGCCCGCCTGCCTGATACCTCGAAAATGCGAACACCCGCCGTAAACCGTGGCGGCAGCGCCAAGGCCGATGCGCGCCTCCCGGGAGCAGGCCGGACAGATGGCGGCGTGTGTGGTGAGCACTTCTTCGACGAGAGTGGCCCGCGGATTCGGTACCGGTCGGATTCGGGTAGTGATTCTCTCGGATGCGCTTATTTCAGTCATCGGTTTAGGCTGCTGAGCGGCTTCGCCCGCCCGCTTTGGTTTGGAACTCCTGGCACTGTAGTATCCACTCCCTCTCGTTCAGGGCCAGCTGTTCGGGATAGTCGGTCGGATGAGCTTCGCGGGCCGCTGCGCCCCACGCGCAATCGCAGAATGAGGCCGAAGCATCGACTGTGTCCCAATCGCTTTTTCGAATCCCTGTGCAGGCGCGCTGGGCGGCATCCCAGCATTTCTTGCAGGTTGAAGCCGCTACTGTGGCGCCCATCCTCACGGCTACTTCAGTCGGCGCTTCCGCAGAGGAACTCAGTTCGGTCAGAAGCCGTTCGACGTGATCCGCGGCAAGACGTGCTTCGTGCTCGTTGTCTGATTGCGAGAGCGCTCTAAGCTTTTGGAGCTTTTCAAACTGCGCGGTCGATACTCGGCTGACAGTCGGCTGACAGAAGGCGCATTGCAAACGTGAGTCCGCCGCTGTGGACCACTTCAGGTTTGAGCAGCACTTCCTGCAGGGTGCCGTGACCGAGTAAACGGGAGCGCTGGCTATCAGTTCGCCGATTCCAGCTTCGCAACTGCAATAGTGCCCTCCTTCGGTTAGACCGGTGCCGTGGCATTGGGGGCACACCGTTTGCGCTGGGATCTCTGGCGGCTTAGCTGACTCCGCCGCAAGGTATTCCGACAATTCGAATGGAATCACCTTCAGCCAGATTCCCTGGCTCTTCCAGTTGTGTCGGCGCCGTCGGCTGCGGATGAAACCGACCAGTTGCGCAACGGACGTGCAGCCGTGTTTCAGTGCGAGTTCCCAGATCTCCGGGATCAGCGGGCTTCCGGTGGACAGCGGAACTCCCGGAATCACTTCGCAACACGCGGCCGCAATCAGCCGGGAATCTTCGGGTTCGAGACATGGTTTTTCTTCCGGGCTTCTGTCTTCGAAAACGAGGGGGGCAGCAGCAGCAATTTCCGCTTCAGAATTCTGCGAAGACTCCGAGGCGTCCGTGCTGCTGCTGTAATCCTCTTTGTTCCTAAAAGAAAATCCTAAGAATTCCTTATATACACTCCGCAGTTCTGCGGACCCTGCGCCGCAAGATTGCGGACCCTGAACATGCAGTCCTGCGGACTCTGAGCCCTTCTGCTCATCCTTCAGAGTAGGCAAGGTTGCGGACCCTGAAGGTGTGTTCAGAGTCGGCAGTTCTGCGGACCCTGAACGTGCGGATTTGGGAATGCTTTTTTCGAGCAACGGCGACGCAAGAAAGATAATGAGTGAGGCGTATTGCAACTGCTTTCGGTGGATCAATCTCGCGTCCGCCAGCCGCTCGACCGAACGCGAAACCGAGTCTTTCGAGACGCCAAGCTCTTCCGCGATTCCCTTAAATGAGATCCGGCACCGATCTGAATTTCTCGCTTCGAAGCGCAACCGACCGTAAACGAACTTGTCGAACCATGTCAGAACCTGAGAGGGCACCGGTCCGAGCGAAATAGGAATCAGAACGCAATGCAGCTTCCTGTAACCATTGAAGGGTTGGAGGCCGAGAGGGAGATCGTTCACGCGGCGGCCCGTCCCTCGCCGTACACCGGGTTGAGTCGCCTCACGGCTGCACCTCATCTTGCTGCGAAGCTGTTGACCAGCACGGAAGATCCTGAATGGGCTTCGTGCGCCGCTCCCGCACTTCCGGGTGCTTCAGAGCCATCCTGAGCGCGTCGGCATGCTTTTGCGCGGTATCACGAGCCCGAATGATCAGCGGCCGGGGAATCGAGCCGCTGGCCATGGCTGTAGAGAGATCCGCAGCCAGCAGGCGAAGCTCATCCCTTCCAGCGATCGCAGCGCCGGCGAGCCGATCCCACTCCGAATTCGCGCGACCCTTCACGCTGCCCGCCTCGGAACGGCAAGCCGCTCCCGCTGCCATTGAGTGAAGTTCGGGCTGGCGGAAATGTTGACGACGAGGCCGGTAGGTGTAATGCTGTATGAGAACCCGGTCGTGAGCTGGTGATCAAGTGATTGAGGAATGGCGCTGCTGCCCGCGGCGCCATTTCGTTCAAGCGCCATGGATCTACGCGGCCTTCTGTTCACTGCCACCGCCGGGGCAACCCGCAAGCCATTCAGCCAGCGCCGAAGTAGAGTACCGGATATTGCGGCCGACGCGGATCCAGCGCGGGCCGAAGCCCAGCCACGCGCCATCGGCGTAATGAAACTACTGACTTTTTGAGAACCTGAGCGACCTCGTGTTCATCGAGGAGCTGGGGCAGGGAAACAGGGAGAGAGTCTTCTTTTCAATTGGCTACCTCTTTTCACAACTTTCGCGGTATTGATTTATCGCGGTTAATCAGAGGGTAAAGAAACGAGAGGCTCTATGGAAGAAGTTAACGAGGTGAGATCTTAACTTTTTACCGGATCGATTCCGATTCGAAATGCTACTTCTGCAACACCCTGCCTGATTGCCTCGGGCTCCACCGTGGTGCCTAGCGCCATATATTGATTGGCAATGTCGTTCAGGGCAACGCCCTTGCATATCCTCAAAACCGCCCACTCAAAATGAATATTTTTGGACCCACTTCGCGCACGTTTTTGCTTAACGGGCATATAGCCCTTCGCTACGGCCGCACGCTCAACGGCACTTCGATATTCACGAAGCCGAAGCTTCAGCGCATCAAGCACCGTCTGCTCGAAGCTTGCCCAGTCGTCTAGTTCAAATTCCCAGCCAGGACCCTCAAACACGAAGTCCGAAGCGCAAAGCGTATTCGCCAAGCCGGGATATGGGATCAAAAAAGCTGCCCCGGGGGATCTCCGACCAGCCCACGATCGCAGGCACAACATAGCCATCCCGAAAACATGCTGATTGCGCGGCAGATGGAATTTCGCGGCCCAGTTTCCAATTATTTCAATCAGCGGGTCAAGGCTAATAGAGGGGTCGTGAGGTCCGCTCGGCAATGAAGAAGCCCGGACTGTAGGGATTGCGGCGCTCCCAAGCTCAGACAGTATGTCGGGAGCGACCTTGCTCGCGGCCCTGAAAAACAAACACCAGTCATCGGAGATTTGCGGATTCCACGCCCGAGACGGATTAAATAATCTGCCTGACACTACCCCGCCTCGCATCCGCCAGAGTTAAAGGACAGGCCGCCGGTGGCGGGTGACCTTTCACCGGGATCATGACTCCCGATTAGGCGGCCTCATTGAAACATAACAGGTTTTCGGCGTTTCGGCTCGCGTACAGGGACTTCTACAGGGACTTTCACAGGGAAAATATTTCAACGTCACGATACGTGGTGATCGCTCTTGATCGCAATGAAGTGCTCCGGTCACCTGATTTCATTGCTAATCTGAGCGCTCGTGATAACTCGTGAGCACTACGGATACTGGCGCATCCTTTGACTTCTAAGCTAAGGGTCGCAGGTTCGATCCCTGCCGCGCCTACCACAATTCCTTAAGGTTTCGAAGTAATCAGAAACGAAGCACTCGTACTTTCAATCTGAATCCCGCCCCCCGCGGCGCCCACTTCCCAGGCTTCGCCAGCCTGAAATCGCTGCCCAGCGATTGTCCCCTCGCCAAAAATCGGGATATAAACCGTACTCGCCGAACGCGCCGGCCTCGTCACAGAGCCATTCACATCCAAACGTTCCATCCGAAAATAAGGACAATCGTCAAGCACATCCTCGCGCGGCTCCAGATAGCTGACTTCCATCGCCTTGTCCAGATGCAACTCTCGCCTGCGCCCGTAATCGTACAGCCGGTATGTCACGTCCGAAATTTGCTGTATTTCACAAATCGCCAGCCCTGCACCAATAGCATGGATCGTGCGCGCCGGAATAAAGAATGTATCTCCCTGTCGCGCCGGAATCCAGTTGAGGAGATCGACAATCTCCCCGCTGAGCGATGCCTCACGCAACCTGTCGGCTGTAATCCGCTCCCGCAAGCCCACCGCGACCTTAGCATCCGGCTCAGCCCGCAGCACGTGCCACATCTCCGTCTTCCCGCGGGACTGCTCATGCCTCCCTGCATATTCATCGTCCGGATGAACCTGAACCGAAAGCTTTTCGGACGTGAACAGCAGCTTAACCAGCAGCGGCACAGCATCCGAAGCCGAAAACCAGATCTCTCCGATCTTCCGATGCTCCGGATTCGAATACCACGGTTCAGTGAGCGGCGAGCCCCAGACCTTTTCAAAGCTTCTGGAACTCAGCCGCTGAACCGCCGAACTCAACCGAGGCTCTCCAAAAACTTCTGCATCCGATCGATACCCCGCTCCAGTTCCTTCATTGAAGTTGCATAAGAGATGCGCACATGATCGTTCGTCCCGAAGGCCTCGCCCGGAACAACCGCCACGCTTGCTTCCTTCAACAATCTATCGGCGAATTCGAGCGGAGTCTTTATGCCGCCCTTTTCGAAAGCCGCGCGCACGTTCGGATACGCATAGAAAGCGCCGGCCGGCATTGAGCACTCGACGCCCGGAATCTGTCGCAATCGCGGCACCACGAAATCGCGCCGCCGGCGATACTCCTCGAGCATCTGCGGAACAGATTCCTGCGAGCCGTTCAGTGCTTCTACTGCCGCCTTCTGCGCAATCGACGTCGGGTTCGAAGTGGAGTGGCTCTGCAGCTTCATCATGGCCCCGATGATCGCCTCGGGCGCAAGGCCGTACCCGATCCGCCACCCGGTCATCGCGTACGTTTTCGACACCGTCCCCGCCACCAGCACCGTCGGCTTCGAGTTCGGAACCGACGCCACCGAGTACGGCTTCGCGTCATAAAGAAAATGCGAATAGCACTCGTCCGTCAGCAGGTATATGCCACGCTTCGCCGTAATGTGATACAGCTTTTCGAACTCCGCATCCGCCATCACCGCGCCCGATGGATTGCTCGGCGAATTGATCATCACGATCCGCGTCTTCGCCGTGATGTTCTTCTCAACCATGTCGGCGGTCAGCGTGAACCCTTCCTGCTCGTCCGTCTCGACGAAAACGCACTTGCCGCCCGCATAATTCACGATGTCTTTGTACGTCACCCAGTAAGGCACCGGAATGATGACTTCATCGCCAGGATTGATCAGCGCCTGCGTGTAATTGAACAGCACGTGCTTGCCGCCCACCGTGATGATGCATTCGGAAGGCTTGTAATCGGTGCCGAACTCGGCCTTGTGCCGCGCAATGACGGCCTGCTTCGCTTCCGCCGTACCGCCCGCGGGCGTGTACTTCGTGAAATTGCGCCTCAATGGCGCGGATCGCCGCCTGTTTGATGTTGTCCGGCGTAGGGAAGTCCGGTTCGCCGGCACTGAAATCGACCACATCGACTCCTTCGCGCCGGAGTTTGTCCGCATCCGCCATCACCTTCATCGTCGAAGACACGCTGATCAGCGAAATGCGATCTGCTGTCGTGTTCTGTTGCATGGTTGGTGTCATGTCGTTATCTCGTCTCTGTCATTTCGTCTGCGTCAGTGCAAGCGGCTGTCGAAGCCTCTCGCGAAGTCGTTGTTCCACCAGCGCCGGCACCAGACCGGCGATATTTCCGCCCAGCCCGATGACCTCTTTCACCAGCCTCGAACTGATAAATGAGAACGCTTCCCCCGCCAGCAGGAAGACCGTCTCAAGGCCGGGCTGCAGCCGCCGGTTCATCAGCGCCATCTGGAGTTCGTTCTCATAGTCCGAAATTGCCCGGATTCCGCGCAGAATCACGCTCGCTTCACGTTTCAGCGCGTAATCCGCCAGCAGTCCTGAGAAGGAATCCACTTCCACATTCGCGAACGGCCGAACCGATTCCGTCAACATTTCAACCCGGTCCTGCACGCTGAACAGCGGCGACTTCGCCTCGTTGTGCAGTACCGACACGATAAGCCGGTCGAACAGGTGCGAGCCGCGCTCAATCACGTCCAGATGGCCGTTCGTGATCGGGTCGAACGAGCCAGGGTAGATAGCGACCACCCTCGTGTGCTTCTTCGTCATGGAAACGGGTGATCTTTGATTCTAGCGTGCCCGGAGATCCTGGCGTGCGTCGTGTCCCGGATCTATACCCCCTCTAAATCAAAGGAGGTATGGAAATCCGGTGTCCCTAAGTCGAAAATCAAAGCAGGTGTATTAATGATTCGGTGGAGCCTCGTGATTGCATTTTCGCTTGTCTCCGGTTCGGCCCAGATTTCGGGGTCAAGCTCTGCGCCGTCGTATAGCGCCGCCAGCATCGTTCACGCCGCCACTCAGTCGGTAGAAGCCCTCGCCCCGAATACCATTGGGACAATCTACGGCGCCAATCTCTCCTTCACGACGCACAACGTCAGTACGTCTGACATCGCTGGTTCCACACTTCCCACTTCTCTCGACGGCGTCACGGTGGTCGTCGGAAACATCCCAGCGAACCTTTTCTTCATCTCGCCTACGCAGATCAACTTCCTTGTCCCCTATATTCTGACTGCCGGAACCGTGACGATCTGGGTTGGACGGCAGGGTCTGGCAGGGCCGGTAGTCCCTATCCAGCTCAACAGCACCGCTCCGGGCCTGTTCCCGTGGAACGGCAATCTCGCGATCGCAGTTACACCTGGACGGCAGCCTCATCTCCGCTGCTGCTCCCGCGAAATCGGGCGAGATCATCGTTCTGTACGCCGCCGGTCTGGGACGAGTCAGTCCCGACACTACCTCAGGCCGGGTCACCCCCTTCGCAGCCACCATCCTCGCCCTGCCCCAGATGCAGATCCTGCTGGCCGGAGTTCCCGTTCCCGCCGCAAACGTTCTCTACGCCGGCCTCGCTCCGGGCTTCGCCGGGCTGTATCAGATCAATCTCAGGCTGCCGGACAATACCCCTTCGAATCCCGAGATCAGGATATCGATTGGCTCGCAGATCAGCCCTGCGGCCATTCAACTCGCCGTACAATAAACATATGCAGTCACGTTTCGTGCTGGGCGCCGCCCTCATTTCCTGCTGCCTGATGTACGCTCAGGATCAAGAGCCCCCCGCCTACACAGTAGAAACCGGTACGCACATCGCGCTCGGCCTCATCAACAGCGTCAGCACAAAACACTCATCCGCCGGAGACAGGATCTATCTCGAGACCGTCTTCCCCATAGTGATCGACAGTCACATCGTCATCCCTCCCGGCAGCTACGTGACCGGAACCGTGACTGAGGTCAAGAGGCCGGGCCGGGTGCATGGACGAGGCGAACTTTACGTCCGGTTTGACTCCCTGACGTTGCCCAACGGCGTCACGCGCAATTTCCGCTCGCGGCTCGGCGGCATCGATGCCCGCGGAGACGAGCATCTCGATAAGGCCGAAGGCACAGTCCGAAGCGACTCGAACAAAGGCGGCGACGCGAAGACTGTCGGTGAAGGTGCTGCCAGCGGAGCGGGCCTCGGGGCCATAGTAGGTTCCGCCGTCGGACACGCCGGTATGGGTGCCGGCATCGGCGGCGCCGCTGGGGCTGCTGCCGGTCTCGCCGGCGTCCTGCTCACCCGCGGACCCGACGCAATGCTCTCGAAAGGCAGCACGATTGAGATGGTTCTCGACCGCCCGCTGGTATTCCAGGCGAGCGAAGTCAATTTCACCACCATGGCCGGATCGTCCCACTATTCGGACGGCGCCGGGCCAACTCCCAAAAACCAGAGCACAACCACTCCGGTCCGAAGAGTTCCTTTCTAAGCAGGCCTAAAGGAAGTACCCGATCAGCGCAAGCGCGGTCCCGACCACGGCGGCAATCACTCCGATGACCGGGAACAGCTTTGACCGCGAAATGAAATAGAGCGAAGTCAGCACCAAACCGATTTCGAGCAGCCCTTCCCCGAAGTCATAGCGCAGCGCCTTCCGTTCCACCATCGCCGCTTCCGTGTCCTTCTCTTTCGCGGCGTCCTGCGCGTTCTTCGATTGCTCCGTATAGCGGACCTTATCCTTCGTGTACCGCGTAATGGTTTTCTCCGCGTCAGGGCTCCGGCCCGGCAGCGCGTTCAACAAATCCAATCCCAGTTCGAGGCTGTGGAATTTGATCCGGGTCGATTGGTAGTAAGACCATTTATCGTTCGCCTCGGATTTAATCAGAACGGCGTCGGTATGCGCGCGATGCGAAACGATGGTTACCACCGCAAGCAGAACCGCGAGCACCGATGCGAGCACTCCGACCCTCCTCCCGAGCGGATCGTGCCCTTCTTCGCCGCCCTCATGATGTATTTCCAGTTCAGCCATAGATCTATTGTTGCTCTAAGCCTCTATTTCTGCCCGTAGTAAGCTTTCGGTCCATGTTTGCGCATGAAATGCTTGTCGCGCAATGAGTCCGAAACCCGCTCCGCGGCGCCTTCGATGCTGATTGTCATGTACGCCAGCCGTGCTACCTCTTCGAGCAAAAACGCTACGTGCGAGGCTTCACGTGGAGTCTTAGCCCAGCAAAACGGGGCATGATTCGCAACCAAAACCGCGCGCATCATCAGCGGGTCAATGTTCGTGAACCGCCGTTCGATCACCATGCCCGTGTTCAGTTCGTATTCAGTCGAAATCTCTTCATGCGTCATCTCGTCCGTAACCGGAATCGAGCCGCGAAAGTAATCCGCGTGGGTCGTCCCGAAGCAGGGAATCTCACGCCGCGCCTGCGCCCACGCGGTCGCATGACGCGAGTGGGTATGGGCCACTCCGCCAATCTGCGGGAATGCCTTGTACAGATAGATATGAGTCGGTAAGTCCGATGAGGGCCGCAGCGTGCCTTCCACGACCTTGCCGTCGAGATCCGTCACGACCATGTCCGCCGGTTGCAGCACATCGTACGGAACTCCGCTCGGCTTGATATAAACCAGCCCGTGCTCCCGATCTATGCCGCTCGCATTCCCAAACGTGTCAACCACCAGTCCACTGCGCACCAGTGCCAGATTGGCCTCGAGCACCTCTTCCCGCAGCGTCAATTTGAACCCCTCGCCGCTGCCGCAATGCGCCGGATCGCAGGCATCGCCGCGCCCCGTCCAAACGACCGATATAAATCCAGAAAAATGGGATAAAGTTCGTCGTAAGCCGCTCGCGCGTCCGCCTGCGGCAGGAACGTCCTGAACTTGGGACACAATGCGTTCTGTGCCTCCTGAATACTGGCGAACGCACCCGCCGCGAGGAACGCAAAGATCGCCGAGCCCAGGCTTGTCACATCCGCCGCCGGCACCAGAACAGGCTTGTTGAGCACATTCGCATACACCTGGTTCAACACATCGTTGCGCTGAGGAATACCGCCTCCGTTGATAACCCGCTCAATCGGAACCCCGTTCCTTTCCATATGTTCCAGAATGACGCGCGTGTGAAATGCCGCGCCCTCAATCGCCGCGAACAGTTCGTCCTGAGCGGTGTGCGTGAGCCTCCACCCGATCGTCATTCCGCTGACTTCCGGATTCACCAGAATCGTGCGGTCTCCGTTGTCCCAAGGGAACCGGAGCAGCCCCGTCTGTCCTGCCTTATAGCTCTCCAGCCCCTGCGCCAGTTCCGACAACTTACGTCCCGCGCGCCTGGCGATGGCCTCGAAAACGTCGCCTGTCGCCGACATCCCCGCTTCAATCCCGGTCAGTCGCGGATCGACCGAGCCCCGAACCACCCCGCACAGACCGGGAATCAGATCGGCGCGTTCGCTCATGGCAATAATGCAGGTCGAAGTGCCGACGATATTTACAACATCTCCCAGCGCGGCCCCGGCGCCGAGCGCGTCCCAGTGGGCGTCGAATGCCCCTACCGGAATCGGAATACCCGGCTTCAGGCCCATCCGCTCCGCCCAACCCTCCGACAGCTTTCCCGCGATCCGGTCCGAAGTCGCCGCCGGGCCGCTCATCTTCTCACCGAACCCGTCGAGCAGCGGATCAACCGCCTTCAGGAACTCGTTCCCTGGAAATCCTCCCAGAGCTTCGTTCCATAACCACTTATGCCCCAGCGCGCAGACGCTTCGTGTCACTTTCGCCGGGTCCGTGATCCCGCATAGCGTAGCCGCCACCATGTCGCAGTTTTCAAATGCGCTCGCCGTGCGGTCCCGCTTCTCCGGATTGTTCCGCAGCCAGTGGAGCAGCTTCGACCACCCCCACTCTGACGAATAAGTCCCGCCGCACCACTCTATGGCCGGCAGTTTCATTTCGTTTGCGCGTTCCGTGATAAGCGCCGCTTCCCGCCACGCTCGGTGATCGCACCACAGGTAGTAATCGCCTATGGGCTCCATGTTGGAATCCACAGGAATGACAGACGACCCTGTCGTGTCAATCGCCACCGCCTCAACGTTCCGGCCGTCGATGTCCGCCATTGCGATCGCTTCCCGTGTGGCCTTAACCAGCGCCTCCATCTGATCCTGATGCGACTGAGTTGCGTAATCCGGGTCTTCAGGCTTCCGGTGCAGAGGGTATTCCGCGACTGCCGCGCCGATGCGCCCTTTCACGCTGTCCACCAGCGAAACCCGCACGGACTGCGTTCCGAAATCGACCCCCATCACGACGGTGCCTCCCACTGACGGAACCGTTCCCCTCGCCCCATCAGACATGGTGATGGACGTCCCACTTCAAATACCGTGTCGTCGCTTCCTTCACCGCGCCCGCAACGCTCGAGAAGTTTGCCGCCACGTGATGTTCAAACCCGTTTTCGCAGATATAACGCAGCAGTTTCTGCATTTCGGGAATCCTCACCACCCCAGCTCCACCGAACGTCTCAAGCGAGTCGTTCGTGAACTCGCCCTCACCCACGTAGCCTCTGATCCGGCCCGTCAGGTCATCGGTCGAGAACCGGGCGTAGCTCATCGCGCCACTTTTTACCCGCCCGACACAAGTCCCGTAGGTGTTCTCCTTGCCCACGGTGCCCGCAATAATCTGCTGGAAATCCATCTTGACATCGGCAAAAAAGTGCTTCGGCAGGTTGCTGCAGTGGAAGCAGACAGCCTTATCCGGGTCATCGCCGTAATTGTTATTCCAGTCGAGCAGCGCGCTCGGCGTTTCCGACGCAAGTGCAAGCGCGTGCATCCCGATCACCCCGCAGATATCCACCTCGCACGCGCTCGAAATCAGGTCCTCGCTCATCATGCTCATCACCGTGCAGGGAACCACTCCGAAGTATTCTTCGAGCGCGGTCCAGCACTGTACGGCGCTGATGGTCACCTCCGTCTGCTGCATCCACTCGTCGATAACGGCGCCCAGCTTCGCCATTTTCATGAGTGCCGCGGCGGGCGTTCCGCTCGTCGCCACGTACGACTGAATCGCATTCAGTTTCGCCTGCGCCATCGGATGATCGTCCTTCATACGATCGATCCGTCCAAGGATTTCCGACAGGTCCACCGGCTCAACTGAAATTCCGCTGGCCTCAAGAAGCTTTTCGCTGTACCGGACCGTGTTGAACGCCGCAGGCCTCGCGCCGATTGCCCCGATCCGCAGCCGGCGCAGCCCCCTGACCACGCGGCACACCGCCAGGAACCAGATCAGGTCCTGCCGGAACGCTTCAGAATCGGGCGCCTCCGTGTGCAGCCGCGTAATCGAATACGGAATCCGGTACTGCGACAGGTTATTGCACGCCGACATCTTGCCGCAGAAACTATCCCGCCGATCCCTTATCGACATCTTCGACGTGGAATCCGGAGTCGCCTGGATGAGCACCGGAACATCGAGGTCGGCCATCCGCAGCGTATCGGCAATCGCGCGTTCCTCCCCGAAATTGGGCAGGGTCACAATGACTCCCGAAATCCTGCGCCGGTGTTTCTGGAAAAGATCCGCGAGTCGGCGCGCCTCTTCCCGCGTTTCCACCGCGCCGAACTTGGTTTCCTCCGGCGTGACCGCGATGACTTCTATTCCCGCGGCTTCAAGTACCGCGATCATGTCCCGCCGCCCGCTCGCCGCCAGATGATCCGGGAAAAAGCCGCGGTTGCCTACCACCAGCCCCAACGTCATCTTCTCGCTCACGATTGTCTCCCCGGTCTGAAGTGCCATGAATAAGCTGCGCCCAATACGGTCAGCAGCATACCCCACCACAGTCCCGCGTGAAGCTCATAGAGCACCACAGGGTGTTCCGGCGGATGAGACAATTCGTAGAATCCTGCGCCCCCGATCAGGAGGCCGTAAACCAGCAGCAGAACTCCGATAAAGAACCAAATGGAAATCATTGCTTTGTGTCCGTGCATTTTTGAAAGCGCTTCCCTCACCTTATATATCGGTTACCACACGGCTACCAAACGAGAATATTCAGGATCACCACAGAGACACCCACCACAGTCGCCCAGAACGCCGGTTTCTGATAAAGCTTCAGGTCTCCTTCATGCGGGATCGGGGTCAGACCCATTACCAAACCCACCAGTTGTTCATCGCGCATCGGTTTCGTTGCATAACTGACGATAACTGTCACTGCTACGCACAGCAGCCACGACCACAACGCCCGGTACATGTCCTCCGCCATCGCTTTTGCGTCCGCTGACATAGCGATATACCGAAGAGCCGTGGGATCGAGCTTCACCCACGCCCACATTCCTATCGAAGACGCTGTCCCGATGAGCAATCCCCAGAATCCCCCCGCCGGCGTCGCGCGTTTCCACAACATCCCGAGAATGACCGTGCCGAACAACGGCGCAATGAAGAAGCTGAACAGCGCCTGAACGTAATCCATGATTCCCGAAGCGTTCATCACAAAGTACGCGGTCCCGATGCTGACCAGAACGCCCAGAATCGTACACCAACGGCCCATCTTGAGGTAATGCTCGTCGGTGCCGTCTTTCTTGATCAGCGCCCGGTAAATGTCATACGTCCAAACCGTAGAAAACGCCGTCACATTTCCCGCCATCCCCGACATGAATCCCGCCACCAGCGCCGTAATTCCCAGGCCCAGCAGGCCTGGCCCGCAGTACCGTGCAAGCATCAGAGGCAGCACTTCGTTATAGCTGTGCATCCCTGTGCGGACCGCTTCATCGGCGCCCACGAGTTTGTAAGGCAGCACGGCCAGCGCGAGCAGGCCCGGCACAATCACGATAAACGGCACCAGCATCTTGAAGCCGGCTCCGATAATCGGTGCCATCCGCGCCGACCTCAGATCTTTGGCGGAAAGCACGCGCTGCACAACCAGGAAGTCCGTCGTCCAGTACCCGAATGAGATAACGAACCCAAGCCCCATCACGATCCCCGTCCAGTGAATGCCCATCGGGTTATCCGAAAAGTGGCCCAGCGTGCTCCAGAGATGCGTGTAGTTCCCCACCGGCATGTTGTGGTGAATGCGCTCCACCATGCCCGCCCAGCCCCCGGTCTCAATCAGCCCGATGACCGACACGAGAATCGCACCGAGCCAGATGAGCACAAACTGAAGAACTTCATTGAAAATCGCCGAGAGCAGGCCGCCAAGAACCACGTATACGCCGACCGTGAGCGACGATACCCAAATACTGAAATTCAGGTCCCAGCCCAGAATCACCTGCATCACCACAGCCATGGCGTACATGTTCACGCCGCTCATCAGGATCGTCATGAGCCCGAATGAGATGGCCGATGTGGCCCGCGCGCCTTCACCGAAGCGAAGTTTCAGATAACCGGGAACCGAGTGCGTTTTCGAGATGTAATAAAACGGCATCATCACGATGCCGAGAAAGAGCATCGCGGGAATGGCGCCGATCCAGTACCAGTGCGTCGCCAGGATGCCGTATTGATACGCCGCTCCCGCCCAACCCATCAGTTCGAGTGCTCCCAGGTTCGCCGACACGAAGCTCAGCCCCGCGATCCACGCCGTCATATCGCGGCCCGCAAGGAAGAAATCTTCGCCGGTTGTGGTGAATCGCTTCAGATAAAAGCCGATCCCGAGAACCATGACGAAGTAGGCTGCGATAACGAGAATGTCTATCGTGCCGAGCGACAGCAATTGAGTCTGGTGCATTTTGGGTCTTTTGGAGTCTATAGCACTCCGCGCGTGCGACGCAAGAAAATGCGCCTGCTCGCTGCCCCGAGCTGAACCCCGCGAACGTCATGATTCGAGGAGGATTGCGGGTGTACGATTGCAGGTGCGCGCACCCTCGGCCTTGCACACAGAATCGCACCGTGCTAATATTCTTAAGTACCCAAACAAAGCTCAATGGGAGGTGTGCGCCATTACGGGCGTCGCCGTTTGTACCAATGAGGAGACATGGCTAAAAAACCAGGCAAGAAATATCAGGCCGCGCTCAAGCAGGTCGAAGCGCGGGAATATCCTCTCAATCAGGCTGTTCCTCTACTCCAGAAGATCAAGTTTGCCAAGTTCGATGAGACCGTGGAAATCCACATGCGTCTCGGCGTCGATCCCAAGCACGCCGACCAGATGGTTCGCGGCACCGTCGTTATGCCCAACGGGCTCGGTAAATCGAAGAAAGTGCTCGTGATCGCCAGCGGCGACAAGCAGCGCGAAGCGACCGAAGCTGGCGCCGATTTCGTAGGCGGCGAAGACATGGTGAACCGAATCCAGTCCGAAGGCTGGGTCGATTTCGACGCGGTCATCGCCACGCCCGACATGATGCGCTCCGTAGGTAAACTCGGCAAGGTGCTCGGCCCCCGCGGCCTGATGCCCAACCCGAAAACCGGCACCGTAACCGTGGATGTCGCGAAGGCAGTCCTTGAAGTGAAGGCCGGTAAAGTGGAATTCCGCGTTGACAAGACCGGGATCATTCATGCCCCGGTGGGAAAAACCAGTTTTTCCTCCGACAAACTCGTTGAGAACGCCTCCAGTCTGATCACGGCCGTTCTCAAGGCGAAACCATCCGCGGCGAAGGGCAAGTACGTCCGGAACGCGACCCTCTGTTCCACCATGAGCCCCGGCATCGCCATCGATATGACGGAACTGACGGCGAAGGAAGCGGCTCGCATCGCCTAGCGCGTTCGAGCCCCAATAAACTACGGTGTCCAAATGAAAAACCGGGAAGATAAGAAAAAAGATTTCGAAGCCCTCCGTAAAGATCTCGAAGCCGCGAACAACGTGTTCGTCACCGGCTACGAGAAGATGACGGTCGATCAGGATTTCAGTCTGCGCAAGATCGTGCGCGGCGCGGGCGGCACTTACAAGGTTGTGAAGAACAACATCGCGGAAATTGCCTCGGAAGGCATGCCCGCGTCGGAAGTTCTCAAGGGTCTGAAGGGTATGACGTCGCTGGCCTATACCAGCGCCGATCCGGTTGCGCTCGCGAAGGCATTGACCGCTTACGCGAGAACGAATCCGGCGTTTACGTTCAAAGCCGGGCTGGTCGAAGGCCGTGCGATCGATATCAAGGCGATCAACGACCTCGCCAACATGCCGCCGAAGGAAGAAATCTACGCCAAGCTGCTTTATTTGATGAATGCTCCGGCGCAGCGGCTGGTTACGGCAGTCAACGCAGTGGGACGCAATCTGGCGGTCGTGGTTGACCAGGGCGTCAAAGAAAACAAGTTCCAGGCTTAGTCCGGGTTCAAGCTTAAATTTTAGAGATTTCAGGAGTTTATTAAGATCATGGCCGATATCAACGCAATTGCGGATTCAATTCAGGGCCTGACGCTGCTCGAAGCGTCACAGCTCGTTAAAATGCTCGAAGAGAAGTTGGGCGTGTCAGCAGCGGCAGCAGCTCCGGTAGCAGCAGCCGGTGGTGGCGCAGCGGCAGCAGCGGCTCCGGCGGCGGAAGAGAAGACCGAATTCTCCGTCATTCTCACTGCGGCGGGCGCCAATAAAATCAACGTCATCAAAGCGGTTCGCGAAGTCACCAGCCTCGGCCTCAAAGAAGCCAAGGATCTCGTTGACGGCGCGCCCAAGGCTGTCAAGGAAGGGGTCAGCAAAGAAGAAGCTGCTACCATCCAGAAGAAGTTTGTTGACGCCGGCGCAACCGTCGAAGTCAAATAATTCCCCTGACAGGGGAGCTTCGTGGTTAGTTTTCTCCGGACAGAATGGCGGTCGGTGCGGTAGCGCGGCGACCGCCTTTAGTCTTTGGTCTTGAAATGAAGCTTGACGGGTTGACTGTTTGGGTGTAACCTCGTAAGTTGGCGTTGGTTCCTCCCGGATTCAAACCCGGATTGGTTACGGTGGCGCTGGAAAACTGGCAATACAATTGCATGCCGACCAGACCGACGCGCGGGGGCTTCTTGCGCCTTCACGCGGACGCTACACGTGTAACCAAGCTGTCTTCCCTCAACGCCTCGCGTCCGGATACTCCCTGCGATCCAACTTTCCTCAGTACTCAGGGCGTTCCTGCAGTTCCGGTTTCCCCAGTTCCGGCCCCTCGCCGGTTCTCTTTCAAATTGTTTTCAAGTCTGGCGGGCGGGAACTTTCCCTGCCCGTCGTCGTTTTTGGTTTCCAGATATTTTTGCCGGTAGCGGCGCTTTGAAGCGTTCGCTGCCTTACACAGCGGAGTTCTTGATTTCTTATGTCTACTGAGAACGGCCTCGCCCCAGATAGAGTTGATTTTTCAAAAATCAAAACTTCGATTCCGATTCCGAATCTGATCGAAGTCCAGAAAAATTCCTACGAGAAGTTCCTTCAGATGGACCTTCTCCCGAACGAGCGCGACGACATCGGACTGCAGACCGTATTCACTTCGGTCTTCCCGATCTCCGATTTTCGCGGCGTTAGTCAGCTTGAGTTTGTTGACTACTCGATCGGTAACTGGGAGTGCAAGTGCGGCAACCTCAAAGGGCTGCATCACCTGCGCTCCACCTGCCGCGCCTGCGGACAGTCGATCATCACCGATCCGTTTCATCCCGGCGATATCCTGTGCCCGCATTGCGGCACCTTCAACCGCAACATCGTCACCTTCTGTAATAAGTGCGGAGACCCGGTTGGATTGCAGCTCAAATACGATCAGGCCGAGTGCGAAGAGCGGGGCATGACTTATGCCGCGCCCCTCAAAGTCACCATTCGCCTGACCGTCTACGCCAAAGATGCCGATACCGGACAGAAGAGCGTCCGCGACATCAAGGAACAGGAAGTCTTCTTCGGCGAAATTCCGCTGATGACGAACAACGGTACCTTCATCATCAATGGCACCGAACGCGTCATTGTCAGCCAGTTGCACCGCTCACCCGGCGTTTTCTTCGAGAGCGTCAAGCTGCAGGGTTACTACCTCGGCAAGATCATCCCGTATCGCGGAAGCTGGGTCGAATTCGAATACGACACGAAGAACCTTCTTTATGTCCGCATCGACCGCAAACGCAAATTCTACGGTTCAGTCTTTCTCCGCGCGCTCGGCCTCGAAACCGACGAGCAGATTCTCCGCACCTTCTATCGCATTACGAAGGTCAACGTCAAAGAAGCCAAACTTCTCTGGAACATCGATGAGAACCTGGTCGGTCTGAAGCTTTCGCACGCCATCAATAACAAGGCTGGCGAGCCCATCGTTCCGCAGGGCCGCAAGGTCACCGCGGGCCTGATGCGCGAAATCGTCAAGAACAAGATCACTCAGGCGGAAGTTGCGCCGAACGATCTTGAGGGCGCCTTCATCGCGGCCGACGTGGTCGATATGTCCACCGGCGAAGTCATGATCGATGCCAATCAGGAGCTGACCCCGACCATCGTGGCCAAGCTCATCGACGCCGGCATCGATACTTTCGAAATCTTCTTCCCTGAGCGCGACGAAGTCGGAACAGTCATCTCGACCACGCTCCGCAAAGACCCGGTCAAGACTCGCAAAGACGCTCTCATCGAAATCTACCGCAAGCTGCGCCCAGGCGATCCGCCCACCGTTGACACTGCCACGCAGTTGTTCGAAGGCATGTTCTTCGATTCGCGGAAATACGATTTCTCCCGCGTCGGACGCATGAAGTTCTCGATCAAGATCCACGATGCGCCGGAATCGCCGAAACGCACTAAAGCTGACGGCAGTGCGTACGATCCGCGCATCCTGCATCCCGAAGACTTTCACAACACCATCCGCTACCTGCTGAAACTGCGCAAGGGCATCGGCGTCGTCGATGACATCGATCACCTTGGCAACCGCCGCGTCCGCGCGGTGGGCGAACTGCTCGAAAACCAGTTCCGCATCGGCCTCGTGCGCATGGAACGCGCGATTAAAGAAAAGATGTCGGTCTACCAGGAAATGTCGACAGCAATGCCGCATGACCTGGTCAACGCCAAGCCTGTCATGGCGGCCATCCGGGAATTCTTCGGATCGAGCCAGCTCTCGCAGTTCATGGATCAGACCAATCCGCTCTCTGAGATCACGCACAAACGGCGTCTCTCAGCGCTTGGACCCGGCGGTCTTTCGCGTGAGCGCGCCGGCTTCGAAGTCCGCGACGTTCACCCGACGCACTACGGCCGCATCTGCCCCATCGAAACGCCGGAAGGCCCGAACATCGGCCTCATTTCGTCGCTCTCGTGCTTTGCCCGCATTAACGACTACGGCTTTATCGAAAGCCCGTACAAGCGTGTGGTCAACGGCATCGTCATCGACGAAATCAAGATCCTGAACCCCGGCGATACCAGCTACAAGGTTGGCGATGTCGTCCGGCGCGAAGATCTCGAGAAGGCTAACGCCGCCCTCGGCGCAGGCAGGAAACAGGCTGAGATCGAAGCTTACTGCGACTATCTTTCCGCCTGGGAAGAAGACAAATACACCATCGCTCAGGCCAACGTTGAGCTCGATGAAACCGGCCGTATCGTTCCCGAACTCGCGAACGGTCGCCAGGCCGGCAACTTCGTGCTCAAGAGCCGCGACGAAATCGAGTACATGGACGTCAGTCCGAAGCAGCTCGTCTCGGTCGCAGCCAGCCTGATCCCGTTCCTTGAGAACGATGACGCGAACCGCGCCCTGATGGGATCGAACATGCAACGCCAGGCGGTTCCGCTGCTCCGCGGCGACGCCCCTTACGTTGGAACCGGCATGGAGTACGTCACCGCGCGCGATTCCGGCGCAGTCGTTCTCTGCCGCCGTTCAGGCATTGTCGATTCGGTCGATTCCGAACGCATCATCGTTCGTGTCGACGGGACCGCGCATGAAGGCCAGATGTCCCGCGAAGTCGGCGCGGATATCTACCAGATGACGAAGTTCAAGCGTTCCAACCAGAACACCTGTATTAACCAGAAGCCGATCGTTTATCAGGGTCAGCGCGTGGTGAAGACGCAGGTTCTGGCCGACGGACCCTGCACCGACATGGGTGAACTCGCTCTTGGCCGCAACGTGCTGGTCGCGTTCATGCCGTGGCGCGGTTACAACTTCGAAGACGCCATCCTGGTCAGCGAAAAGCTGGTTAAGGAAGACTACTACACGTCCATCCACATCGAGGAATTCGAAGTGGAAGCGCGCGATACCAAACTCGGGCCCGAGGAAATCACTCGCGACATCCCGAACATTGCGGATGCGTTCCTGCGCAATCTCGATGAATCCGGCGTGATCCGGATCGGCGCCACCGTGAAGCCCGGTGACATTCTGGTCGGCAAGGTAACGCCTAAAGGCGAAACTCAGCTGACCCCGGAAGAGAAACTGCTTCGGGCGATCTTCGGCGAAAAGGCCGGGGACGTGAAAGACGCCTCGCTTTACTGCCCGCCCGGCATTGAAGGCACCGTGGTCGATTGCAAAATCTTCTCCCGCAAGGGTCAGGATAAAGACGAACGCTCACGGCGGATCGAAGAATCGCAGATTGCGCGTTTGCAGCGCAACCTTGCGGACGAAATCCGTATCCTCACCGACGAGCGCGCCAAGCGCCTTTCGAACCTGCTCGAAGGCAAAGAAGTGCAGCTCGATCTGCACGACGAAAAGACCAATAAGCGCCTGCTTGCCAAAGGCGCCATTCTCGACCGCGAGACCATCGAAAAGATGAAATCGCGCGATCTGAAACGCGTTCGCCTCAACAATCGGGATACACGCGCCAACGAACAGATCGACGAGATCGAAGAAATGACTTCGCGCCAGATCGCGGTGCTCGAAAAGATCACCGATGAGAAGATCGCGAAGCTCCGCAAAGGCGATGAACTTCCTCCGGGCGTCATCAAGCTCGTGAAGGTTTATATCGCCATGAAGCGCAAGCTTTCAGTCGGCGACAAAATGGCCGGACGCCATGGAAACAAGGGTGTGATCGCACGCATTCTGCCTGAGGAAGATATGCCTTATCTTCCCGACGGAACGCCGGTCGAGATCGTCCTCAATCCCCTGGGCGTTCCCAGCCGTATGAACGTCGGTCAGATTCTCGAGACCCATCTCGGTTGGGCTGCGAAGGCGCTGGGTGTGCAGTTCGCAACCCCTGTCTTCGACGGCGCCACTGAGAAAGAGATCAAGAAGCAGTTGACGAAGGCCGGCTTGCCCACTTCGGGTAAGACGCAGTTGTTCGACGGGATGACGGGTCAGGCTTTTGAACAGCCGGTGACGGTGGGCTACATCTACATGCTTAAGCTCTCGCACCTGGTGGACGATAAGATCCACGCGCGTTCCATCGGGCCGTACTCGCTCATCACGCAGCAGCCTCTGGGCGGCAAGGCGCAGTTCGGTGGACAGCGCTTTGGCGAAATGGAAGTCTGGGCGCTCGAAGCTTACGGCGCCGCTTACATCCTCCAGGAACTGCTGACCGCCAAGTCGGACGACGTTTACGGACGCGCCAAAATCTACGAAGCCATCGTCAAAGGCGAGGCTGCGATCGAACCTGGCGTACCTGAAAGCTTCAACGTGCTGATTCGCGAGTTGCAGTCTCTGTGCCTCGATGTCGAGTTGATGAAGAAGTTCCGCGAAGTGCCGGAAGATACGGCTCTCGCAGCGGATTAGTCGTTATACAGGTGGGACGGGCTCTTTAGCCCGTCCATGCAGTTGGTCTTTTTATAAGAGGAGAAATAATGCGATCATCTCCGTACGATCGGGCGAATTTAATCGCCGACTTTGACTCTATCCGCATCTCCCTGGCCTCGCCCGAGAAGATCCGAAGCTGGAGCCATGGTGAAGTAACCAAACCGGAAACAATTAACTACCGCACGTTCAAGCCGGAACGGGACGGTCTCTTCTGCGCTCGGATCTTCGGACCCGTCACGGACTGGGAATGTCTCTGCGGCAAGTACAAGCGCATGAAGCACCGCGGCGTCATCTGCGACAAGTGCGGCGTTGAAGTAACGCTCGCGCGTGTTCGCCGGGAACGCCTCGGTCATATCGAACTCGCCAGCCCCTGCTCGCACGTGTGGTTCTTCAAAGGCCTCCCGTCGCGCATCGGCCACCTGCTCGATATCACGCTTCGTGAACTCGAACGCGTCCTGTATTTCGAAGCCTTCGTCGTTGTCGATCCGGGTGAAGTGCCCGATCTGCAGCAGGGCGAAGTCATTTCGGACGAACGCAAGCGCGGCCTCGAACAGGACCCCGTCACCGCCGGTAAGTTCGTCGCCATGATGGGCGCCGAAGGTATCAAGGAACTGCTCCGCAAAGTGGACGTCGAATTCCTCAGCGAAGACATTCGCGAACGGATGAAGACCGAAACTTCGCAGCAGAAGAAGCTCAAGTTCGCCAAGCGCCTGCGCGTCGTCGAAAGCTTCCGCAAATCGGGCAACAAGCCCGAATGGATGATTCTCGACGTGCTCCCGGTCATTCCTCCGGAACTGCGTCCTCTTGTGCCGCTCGATGGCGGCCGTTTCGCGACGTCGGATCTGAACGATCTCTATCGCCGCGTTATCAATCGCAATAACCGGCTCAAAAAGCTGATGGAACTCCATGCGCCGGACGTGATCGTCCGCAACGAAAAGCGCATGTTGCAGGAAGCTGTTGACGCTCTGTTCGATAACGGCCGCCGCGGCCGTGTCCTGCGTGGCGCCAACAACCGCCCGCTGAAGTCCCTCTCAGACACCCTGAAAGGCAAGCAGGGCCGTTTCCGCCAGAACCTTCTCGGAAAGCGCGTCGATTACTCCGGCCGCTCCGTCATCGTCGTCGGGCCCGATCTCAAACTGCACCAGTGCGGTCTGCCCAAGAAGATGGCGCTCGAACTCTTCAAGCCGTTCATCTATCACCGGCTCGAACAGCGCGGACATTGCACCACCATCAAACAGGCCAAAGAACTGGTCGAGCAGCAGGATCCCGTCGTTTGGGACATCCTCGAAGAGGTCATCAAAGACCATCCGATTCTGCTGAACCGCGCTCCTACGCTTCACCGTCTCGGCATTCAGGCTTTCGAACCTGTACTGGTCGAAGGCAAGGCGCTCAAGATCCACCCGCTCGTCTGCACGGCGTTCAATGCCGACTTCGACGGCGATCAGATGGCGGTCCACATTCCGCTGTCGCCTGAAGCCCAGATTGAAGCCGCGACGCTCATGCTCGCGGCCAACAACATCCTTTCGCCCGCGCATGGCGGACCCATCGCCGTTCCTACCCAGGACATGGTGCTTGGCTGCTATTACCTGACGAAATCCCGTCCCGGCGCCAAAGGCGAAGGCCGCACGTTTGCCTCTACGGATGACGTTCTGATTGCGCTCGAAATGGGCGAAGTCGAAACGCTCACCCCGATCAAACTGCGCTACACCGGCAAAGTCATCGACCTGACCAAGGCGTTCGACAGCCAGAACATCATGTACACCGAACCTATCGAGTTCGTGAAACAGTACATGGACACGACTGTCGGCCGCGTGATCTTCAACGACCATCTTCCTGAAGCAATGCCGTTCCTCAACGGCCTGCTGAAGAAGAAGGGTCTCGGCCAGCTGGTTCATTACTGCTATCTGAAACTGGGTCTCACCACCACCGTTCACATGCTCGATGAAGTGAAGGCGCTTGGCTTCCTTTATGCGACGCGCGCCGGTATCTCCATCGGCGTTGACGACATGGTTGTCCCCGGTCAGAAAGCCGAACTGGTTTCGAATGCCGAAAAAGAAGTGGTCGCCGTCGAAGGTCAGTATCAGGACGGAGCCATCACCACCGGCGAGCGCTACAACAAGATCATCGAAATCTGGTCGCGTGTGACCGAAAAGGTTTCCGATGAAATGTTCAGCGCCATGGAAGAGGACGACCGTACCGGCCGTTACCTCAACCCGATTTACATCATGGCCGATTCGGGAGCGCGCGGTTCCAAACAGCAGATCCGCCAGCTTTCCGGTATGCGCGGTTTGATGGCCAAGCCCTCGGGCGAAATCATCGAACAGCCCATCACGGCCAACTTCCGCGAAGGTCTCACCGTTCTGCAGTACTTCATCTCAACGCATGGCGCCCGTAAGGGTCTGGCCGATACGGCGCTCAAAACCGCCGATTCCGGTTACCTCACCCGCCGCCTGGTTGACGTGGCGCAGGACGTCATCATCAGCGAAGACGATTGCGGAACCACGGAAGGAATCGTGGTCGAGCCCATCATCGAATCGGGCGAAATCATCGAACCGTTGCGCGACCGTATCGTTGGCCGCGTGGCGCTCGAAGACCAGGTCGATTATGAAGGCAGCGTCATCGTTGCTGTGAACGAAGAGATCACCGAAGAACTCGCGGCCGCAATTCAGGCGGCTGGTATCGAGCGCGTCAAAATCCGCTCGGTGCTCACCTGCGAATCGAAGCGCGGTGTTTGCGTCGCCTGTTACGGACGCAATCTCGCTACCGGACGTCTCGTCGAACGCGGCGAAGCGGTCGGTGTGATCGCGGCGCAGTCGATCGGCGAACCCGGCACTCAGCTCACCATGCGTACCTTCCACATCGGTGGTACGGCAACCCGAATCTCCGAGCAGTCGAAGCAGGACGCCAAGTCCGATGGTTTCGCGAAGTACCTCAACATTCAGCATGTGAAGAATGAAAAGGGCGAAATCATTGCGATGAACCGCAACGGTATTCTGGCGATTGTCGACGATAAGGGCCGCGAAAAAGAACGCTACCCGGTGGTTTACGGCGCCCGCATCACGGTTGCCGATGGCGATCCCGTCAAGGCAAACGTTGACCTGCTCGAATGGGATCCCTATACGTTCTCGATCCTGACCGAACTGACCGGCGTCGTGCACTTCAAAGACCTGCAGGAGGGCATCACGCTCGCCGAACAGGTGGACGAAGTGACCGGTATGTCGCAGTTGGTCGTGACCGATTCGCCCGATGAGAAGCGTCAGCCGATGGTCCAGATCAAGGGCTCCGGCGGCACCCGCAAATACCTCATGCCGACCCACGCTCACCTGATGGTGCGCGACGGCGATGAAGTCCACGCGGGCGACGTTCTCGCCAAGATCCCTCGCGAAACCACCAAGACCAAGGACATCACGGGCGGTCTGCCGCGCGTGGTCGAACTGTTCGAAGCGCGTAAGCCGAGGGAAGCGGCGATCATGGCCGAAATCAACGGCATTGTGAAGTACGGCGAAATCTCGAAAGGGCAGCGCCGCATTTACATCGTCGGAGACGACGGTCAGGAACGCGAATATGCTCTGCCTCGCGGCGTGCATATCAACGTGCAGGAAGGCGAACGCGTCATGGCCGGCGATCCTTTGATGGACGGCCCGCGCGATCCGCATGACATTCTCGCCGTGCGCGGAGAGAAGGAACTGCAGAAATATCTGGTGAACGAGATTCAGGAAGTTTACCGGCTGCAGGGCGTGAACATCAATGACAAGCACCTCGAAGTCATCTCAAGGCAGATGATGCGCTGGGTGCGTGTCGAAGACATCGGCGACACGGAATTCCTTCCGGATGAAGTGAAGGATAAGTTCCAGTTCCGTGCGGAAAACGATCGGGTGGAGCAGGCAGGCGGACGTCCGGCAACGGGCAAACCGACGCTGCTCGGAATCACGAAGGCCTCGCTTTCGACCGACTCGTTCATCTCAGCCGCTTCGTTCCAGGAGACAACAAGGGTGCTCACCGAAGCCGCCATTAACGGCAAGGTGGATTACCTGCGCGGACTCAAGGAGAACGTGATCATGGGCCGGCTGGTACCAGCCGGAACCGGCATGGAGTTCTATCGCCGAACCCGGATCGCGGGCGAAGACATCGTGGAAGAGCCAACTCCGGAGCCAACGCTCGACGCGCTGGCCGGGTACGAAGATGAGGCGCGACTGCAATACACCGGCGGCCTGAGTGAAGACTTAGGACCGGAAGAAACCCTGGCCGAGTAATCGGTTATTCAGCAAAAAACAAAAGCCTGGCGAACTCTTTGAGTTCGCCAGGCTTTTTTATTTCAGATGGGCTAAACGAAATACCATTCATGAAGGCAAAAGGCATTGGCAAAGCGGTGTAGGCATGGTGGCCTTTTTTGCTCACTTCTTCGGCCTCTGCGCTTAACAAGCAGATAACGGGCGCTTATCGATGAGTTCGTCGCGGGGATGAAACCGCGGCACCCGAATTTCTTTCTCACGGCTTCGAGTCTTGGCGATATCGTAAGCCGACTGCATCCGCATGAGGGTTTCCATCTTCACTCCGAACGCCTTCTCGATGCGTAGCGCCATGTCGCCCGATAAATCCGCCTTACAGTTCAGCAAACTGGACGGGCAGGGCGCGACACCTGTAAGCTGTCGCGGCGGCGGTGACTGACAATCCGGCCGGTTGAATAATCTCGGTCCGTATAAAATCGCCGGGATGCGGCGGGTTCTTCATGGGCATAGTTCGTTTTCCCTTCGGGCTAGTGGTAATCCTCTAAATTCACATCGCAGATTTCGCGGTCATCCTTGATCGTGAGCGTCAGACGATGATTGCGCGTCACCCTTAAACTCCATGTGCCTTGATGATCGCCGGTCAGGTGTGAGCCCTCCAGCTCGTGAGCGCCCGGAGTTCCTGTGGCCCTGCATACTTCGAGAAAGGCGAAATCTTCCGCAGTTTGTCCACAGTGTCCGGCGAAACGCCTTTCGCGTTGCCGTCCTCGTACAACGCTTGAGGCCTTGTGGTGAAGCTGCGTATTTTCATCGGCAGTCCGACCGCGTGATGTTGCGCTTATCAACGGAATATGTCACGAGCCGTGCGGCAGGAGGCACGGATCAGATCGCACTCGCCGATGACCGGTGTTAAGCTGAATTCTTCGATGTTCATCCGACGCGTCCGTATGACGGAATTATTCTGCGAACCAGTTGAAATCATGCTAACAGACCGCAATCCCCTAGACTTTTCCACTTCAGCCCTTCCGTCTTAATCTGACGGATATCGGACAGGGTGGCAAAGCAAGCTATGGCCCCGCCAATGACCGGTCAGCCACAACTCTCGAATGGATCGCGGCAGCATCTTCATGCGCGTACTCGCGCAACGGGAATTGAATATCTGATCCCGTCGGTCCTCCATTGGTTGTCACATAGGGATCCGTTAACGCGACCCCATCCAGAATTTCACCAGCCCTGGCACCTCCCACGATTCCCAGCGCCGTTATGGCGGCGCGTCTAATCGCTATCGGGATCGTCTATCGTCGTCCTGATAATGTCCTCGATGGCTCGGATCTCTTTTTCAGATACCCCCTTTGGGGCAAACTGGTCCCTTTCAAAGCGCACGACCTGCGCCAGCATCCTCAATGCATCGCACCAATTCAGCTTTTCCCATCTGCTCGTACGTTTATCCGCAGCATAGCGGAGCAGCCACGCAAGCGTTTGATCGGCATGGTGACCAACCCAACGCCCAAATTCGGTGTCACCGGCGACCGACTGAAATGCTGAACAATGCGGACCATACATCTGCACGGTTTGGCTCCGCGTCAGCGAGTCCGCCCACTGCATCCTCCGACTGCGCGACATATTCGGCATATCCCCGGCGAGCGAACCTTCAGTGATCCTAAGGCAACATCGGAGCGACGTTGCTGGAGGACAGTTCGGCCTCACTCAAGAAACCGCGTCCTCACCCCTATCGCTTTCCTTCCGCATCATCCTTAATCCGCAGCAAATGGCTCGCCCACACCTCCTCAAACCGGCCCACCCAGCGCTCATAAATCTGCCGAATCGGCACAACATTCAGCGAGTTAATCCGCTGCCGTCCATTGTCACGCGTCTGAACCAGCCCGGCTTCACGAAGCACTTCAAGGTGCTTCATGACGCCGAACCGGCTCAGGTGCGGAAATGTCTCGACGATGGCGGTCGTACTCCGCGGACCCTGCCGCAAAAGGTCCAGAATCGACCGCCTCGTCCCATCCGACAGAGCCTTCCAGACTCCATCGAGTTCGTCTTCAGGCACTTTACTTCTGTTGCCCGTCCGCCCGCGCGGCGCAATCCTGCGCAACTCCCTCCAGGATGAACTTCCATCCGGTCGTCACACCCTGCCGGTGCGCCGGTTCGATCATCCCGATCGCCCGATGCCGCAGGTCCACATGCGTCCCCCCGGGACGCTGTTCCAGTTTCACCTCAATATGGTTCACCGCCGGGTAAGACATGAACATCGGACCGCTCAGCTCCAGCAGCACCGGAGCCTTGATCGTCTGCACGTGCCCCCACAAATGCCCCACTCCGTTCCCGCGGTCACGGAACCATCGCCCCCCAGGCCACTCCTCGACAACAGTGTTCAGCGGTTCACCTTTCGGCGTCATATTACCCTCTCCAAGGCGATGCAGAACGCTTCGATAAACGTCTCCTATATCCGCCTTGATGTCAATGCTCTGCGTTATATCCAGTGTCAGATCTTCTAATGTCATACCCACGTTGCCTCCAACGCAAACGTGACTTTATAGTAACGTGACAATAGGGTAACGTCAAGCTGTTTCTTTCGACCCCCGCATGCAGTAACCTGACTGCGAGCAAGACCGTGCCCCACACCCCCGACTCCCTCCCGACCGACTCCACCCTCGTCCTCATCCTCCATGCCTTCACAAACTCCCCGACCAACATGGTCTGGATCGAAAAAGCCGTCAAAGAACTGAAGCCCGGCAGCCATATCGTCGTTCCCCAACTCCCGCTCAGCCGTTTCTCCTTCGAAGATCCTGTGCGCATCGCCCGCAACATGGTGGATCTGATCGACACCCGGATCGCGTTCCGGCAGCAACAGGGCTGGCCTCCGTTCCGGGACATCATTCTCATCGGCCACAGCATCGGTGCCCTGCTCGCCCGCAAGATCTACGTCCTTGCCGGACCCGAATGCGCGGACGCGCGCTTCGAAGGTTCCAGGCTCGAAGCTCCCGGCGATCCCCTTGCCGCCGAACGCCCCTGGTTCCGCCAGGTCAGCCGCATCATCCTCTTCGCAGGCATGAATCGTGGCTGGACGCTCAATCACCACCTGCATTTCTTCCGCTTCATCCTCTGGTGGCTCTCCACCTTCTTCGCCGAAACCCTGATGGCCTTCACCAAAGACCGTCTCACGTTCATCCTGATGAACAGCCGCCGCGGCGCCCCTTTCCTGACCCAGCTCCGGCTCCAATGGCTTGCACTTCAGCGGGCCGAACGCCTTCGAACGCCTGACGGGCCCGGCCTCGCCCTCACCATTCAGATGCTCGGAACCATCGATGACATGGTCGCTCCCTCCGACAACATCGATCTCGCGACAGGCGGCGATTTCGTCTACCTCGACGTCCCGCACTCCGGTCACGCGAGCGTAATCGATCTGGACAACTCTGACCACGGCCGTGCCCGCTTCGCGAAGTTTCGTTCCGCGCTCTGCGACTCGGCCTCGCTGCTGCGGAACAGCAACCGAATTCCATCGGATCAGGCGCTCCTCGAAAGCAATTGCAATGTCGACAACGTGATCTTCGTCATGCACGGAATTCGCGACACCGGCTACTGGACGCAGAAGATCGCGCGCAAAGTGGAACAAATGGGCGCCGCGCCGCCCCGAATGTACGCGTCTGAAACCTCCAGTTACGGCTATTTCCCGATGATCTCCTTCCTGCTGCCCGCGCACCGCCGCAAGAAAGTGGAGTGGCTCATGGACCGGTACGTCGAAGCCCGCAGCCTCTATCCCAATGCCCGTTTTTCTTACGTCGGCCACAGTAACGGCACCTATCTTGTGGCTCGCGCACTCCTCGACTACCCCGGTTGTCGCTTCGATCGCATTGTTTTCGCCGGCAGCGTGGTCCGAACCGATTACGACTGGGGCCGCGTCATTCGCCGGGGTCAGGTCGAGGCTGTTCTTAACTATGTCGCAAGCGCCGACATTATTGTCGCTGTGCTTCCCGGTGCCTGGGAAATGGTCAACCTTCAGGACCTCGGAAGCGCGGGCCACAACGGCTTCACCATTCCTCACCCGGCTGTCCGTCAGGTCCGGTACGTCAAAGGTGGACATAGCTCCGCGCTCAGCGAAGACAACTGGAATGAAATTGCGTCCTTCATAGTCTCGCCCGCCCCATCGCTGCGCGTTACTGAATTGGACACCGCCGGTCAGACCGGGTGGGTCGTTGCCTTGGGCAAGGTAGCGCCGATGGTGTGGCTCGCCATCGTCATTGTGTTGTGGTACATCGGTCGGGGCGTGGTTTACATCGGGCGGAACCCTCAAATCGGGCACCCGTACATCGCTCTCGCGATTTACCTCTGGCTGATTTGGCAGGTTCTAAGCAAGGTATGAGTGTCGTGCGGCATTCACATTTCGCCGAAATACTTCTTACCTGCGGATAATCATGGACTTCCGTCCGATCGACGTCCGGAGCCATCGCTGCTTTTCCACTGACTCGTGTTAAGAATGCAATCGGAGGAGGCGAACAAAACACAATGCCGATCACACATCCAATGCGCAGGAAAATGGGTTCGTTTTTTCAACTCGCCACTCTGTCAGACCCGGCCCGGGAAAATGGGTTCGTTTTTTCAGACCCGCCACCTTGTCCGACCCATCCCGGGAAAATGGGTTCGTTTTTTCAACCCTCCACTTCGTCCGACCATCCCGGGAAAATGGGTTCGTTTTTTCAACTCCCCACCTTGCCCGACCCGGCCGGGGAAAATGGGTTCGTTTTTTCAGCCCCGCCACTTGTCCGACCATCCCGGGAAAATGGGTTCGTTTTTTCAACCCACCACTTCGTCCGACCATCCCAGGAAAATGGGTTGGTTTTTTCAAACCCGCTACTCCGTCCGACCCATCCCGGAAAAATGGGTTCGTTTTTTCAAACCCGCTACTCCGTCCGACCCGGCCCCGGAAAATGGGTTCGTTTTTTCAACTCGCCGCCCGACCCTTTGCCCCGGGGCTTCCCAAAATCACCTTCTTCAAAGAGAACTCCACCGATGTCATTGAATCCATTCCACCAGCGCTACCACGCCACCCGGGCGTCCACCTTCGGAACCAACCCGAACGCCGGCCCTCGTACCGCCGCGGGTACCGTGGCATGAATCCGGCTATCCTGTTAAGTATATGAAGGCCGCTGAAGAACGGCCCGCCGAAAGGAAGACTCCGCGTACCGTACGCGTGCCGAAAAACGCGCTGCTCGTCCGCTTCTTCCTTCATCCGGCGGGCAAAACGCTGCTCATTCTCACGGCCTGCGCTATGATTGCGTTCGCCGGCGTTTTCGTTCACTTCTACAACATCGACGCTAAGCTCATCGACGAACGCCTGCGCGGCGGCGCCTACACCGCCAGCTCGCAAATCTACGCCGCCCCGGGCGTCATCGCGGTCGGCGACGAAACCACGCCCAACGACCTCGCCGCCCTCCTGCGGCACGCCGGCTACAACGAAAACCGCAACAACCCGATCGGCTATTACACGCTCCGCCCCGATTCCATCGACATCTTCCCCGGCGCCGAGTCCTACTTCGATCAGGAAGCGCGCGGCCGTCAAATTCGCTGCGCGGCAAAGTTCATCCGGATCGTTTCGCTGGGCGACAACAGCGACCGGCCCATGTATGAGCTCGAGCCGCAGCTCATCACCAACCTGACCGACCGCAAGCGCGAAAAGCAGCGTCGTCGTTCGCTACGAGGACATCCCGGCGTCTCTCCGCAACGCCGTCCTTTCCGCCGAAGACAAGCGCTTCTTCCAGCATTCCGGCTTCGACCCCGTCGGCATCGTCCGCTCCGCCTGGATCGACCTCAAGCGCGGCCGCAACGAGCAGGGCGCCTCCACGCTGACCATGCAGCTCGCGCGCAACATGTTCCTCACGCCGGACCGCAACTGGCGCCGCAAACTGGCCGAGATCATGATCACCATGCAGCTCGAACAGAAGCTCACCAAAGAGCAGATCTTCGAGCTCTACTGCAATCAGATCGATCTCGGATACCGCGGCAGCTTCGCAATTGCGCGGCTTCGGCGAAGCCTCGCAGGCTTACTTCGGCAAAGACCTCCGCTCGCTTACGCTGCCGGAAGCGGCCACTCTCGCCGGCATCGCGCGCGGCGCCAGTTTCTACAATCCATACCGCCATCCTGACCGCGTGCGCGACCGCCGCAACTGGATCCTCGGCATGATGCGCCAGAACGGCTACATCGACGACCGTGAATACGCCGTCGCCGCCGAAGCCCCGCTCAAACTCGTCAATGGCGCCGCCGAATCGAGTGACGCGCCCTACTTCGTCGATCTGCTGAACGAAGATCTCGAAAAGCGGTTCCCCGGTTACGACTTCCAGGCCCATTCCGACAAGATCTACACCACTCTCGACCTCAACCTGCAGCGCGCCGCGAACGAAGCCGTCGCAATCGGCATGAAGCAGGTGGACGAGCTGGTCCGCAAGCAGAAACGCTTCAAGACCGCGCCCTTCGTGGAGCCGCAGGTGCGCTCTCATCGCGCTCAACCCGCACACCGGAGAAATCAAAGCGCTGGTCGGCGGCCGCAATTACGGCGCCAGCCAGCTGAACCGGATTCTGGCCGAGCGCCAGCCGGGTTCCATCTTCAAGCCCTTCGTTTACGCCGCCGCCCTGAACACGGCTGTAGCCGGCGGCACCACCACGCTCACCCCCGCCTCCATCGTGGTCGATGAGCCCACCACTTTTCTCTTCGACGGCCAGGAGTATCAGCCGCAGAACTTCGAGCACGACTTTTCCGGCCCCGTCACCCTGCGCAAAGCCCTCGCGAAGTCCCTCAACGTAGCCACCATCAAGGTCGCCGAGATGGTTGGCTACCAGGCCGTGGTCAATCTCGCCCATCGCTCGGGCATCAGCGAAGACGTGAAGGCCACACCCGCCATGGCCATCGGTTCCTATGTGGCAACGCCGCTTGAAATGGCCGGGCGCATACACGGTCTTCGCGAACCACGGCGTGCATGTGCAGCCCACGCTTGTGTCGCTCGTGAAAGAGCCGGGCGGCAAGGTTCTGCTCGATCAGAAACCGCAGACCAAACCGGTGCTCGACCCGCGGGTCACCTACCTGATGGTCAGCATGCTCGAAGAAGTCATGCGCACCGGCACCGCGGCCGGTGTTCGCGCCCGGGGCTTCACCGTTCCCGCCGCCGGAAAGACCGGCACCTCGCATGACGGCTGGTTCGCCGGTTTCACTTCCGATCTGCTCTGCATCGTCTGGGTCGGTTTCGACGACAATCGCGAGCTGAACGTGGAAGGCGCGCAATCCGCCCTGCCCATCTGGACCGAGTTCATGAAGCGCGCCATACTCCTGCAGACCTTATTCCGACGCCAAAGAATTCACAGCCCCCGAGCGGTGTCGTGACCATCACCATCGATCCGCAGTCAGGCATGCCGGCGACCCCGAATTGTCCCCAGCAGAGACCCGAAGTCTTCATCGCCGGAACCGAGCCCGTCGGCTTCTGTCCGCTGCACGGCGGTGGCGCGGGCCAAAGCACCGTATCCGGCTGGGATGTTCCCGGCACCCAGCCACAGGCCGGTTCCGGCCCGATGAGACCGCCCGATCCAGCCGCGGCACTGCGCCGCAATGACGGTTCGGTGCTCCCGCCTCCGGTCTCCTACCAGAACCCAAACAATCCGTCGGTCCCGCCGAATCCGCAGACCGAGCCGCAGCAGAAAAAGAAGGGCTTTTTCGGCAAGCTCAAAGATGTATTCAAATGACAAATGCGCGGGTTCAGCCTCCAGCCGGATGTGGTCAAATGGGAATCGATAAGGCGGTAGCTATGATTTCCGTCCGCATTTTGACCGTGTCACTCATCCTGGCCTCTATGGGGCAGGCCCAAAACGCATTCGCGCCCGATAACCCCCAGCCGCGCACCGATTCCACCCTGCCCAAAGGCATCACCGCTGAGCAGCGCGGCGACGTTCTCATGGCTCGCAAGATGTTCCGCGAAGCCATCGATGCCTATCGTGAAGGACCGCAGACCTCCGCCGTCATCTGGAACAAGATTGGCATTGCCTGCCATCAGCTCGGAGATTTTTCGGCTGCCCGGCGCAACTACGAACGCGCCATGAAGCTCGATAAGAAATACCCCGACGCCATCAATAATGACGGCACTATTTTCTACGCTCAGAAGAAGTACGGCACGGCTATCGCCCGCTACCGCAAAGCCATTCAACTGTCGCCGAATACTGCGTCTTTCTGGAGCAACCTCGGCACTGCATGGTACTCGCGCGGACGCTTCGATCAGATGGCACTGGCCTATCAGAAAGCACTTTCGCTCGACCCCGAAATCTTCGAGCATCGCGGCACCGTCGGCACAGAAATGCAGGACCGCAGCGTGGCCGACCGCGCCCGCTATCACTATGAGCTTGCGCGCATGTACGCCAACGCCGGCAAGAACGAACTTGCCCTCCAGTACCTTCGCAAGTCCCTCGAAGAAGGGCTGAAAGACAAAGTCAAGATGACCCAGATACCGGAGTTTGCCATGCTCCGCGAAACCGACGAGTTCAAGCAACTGCTGATTTTGGAACCGCGTGTTCTCTGACGCAAACCGTACCGCGCGACGCGCGCTCCCTGTTTTCCTTCTGCTCGCCCTGGCCGGCTGCCAAAAGAAAGTAACCGGTCCCCCGCCGCGCTACGTGGTGCTCCGGTTCGAGAATCTTTCAGGAGACCCCTCGCTTGAATGGGTGGCCCGCGGCGCCAGCGAATTTCTTTCCCGCTCTCTGGCCGGCGCCATGGACGGTCCGGTGCTCAATCCCGCCGCCCTCAACCGTCTCTCTTCCACTCTCGGAGCCCGGCCAGCCAAATCTCCGGGCATCTCAAGCGAGAGGTCTGAGGCCGTGGTTGCGGGCGGAACCCGCGCCATTACTGGCTACTTTGAACGCTCTCCCGCCGGTCTTCGCATTGAGGCGACGGAGCTCGATCTTCAAACCGGCAAATCCGTGCGCTCCGTTTCCGGTGCCGGACCCGAGCCCATGAAAGCTCTCGCCTCGCTCGCCCGTAATCTGTCACCCACTGCCGCGCCGTATCTGACGTCGAACGGCGCCGCGCTCCGTTCGTTCATTGACGGCTTTGAAGGCACGGGCGAACAGGCCATCGGCAACCTCGAAGCTTCTGTCCACGCTGACCCTTCCTTTGGACCCGCCTGGGTCCTGCTCGTGAACGCGTACCTCGCGGGCGGCAAAGCTGCGGACGCCGGCGCGGTTCTCGACAAAGCAAGAAGTCAGCGCCTCGACAAGTACGACGAAGCCAACCTCGATCTCGCCTCATCCATCCTTCGCAACGATCCCAAAGAGCGGCTTGCCGCGATTCACCGGATCTCCGCACTCAGCCCCGGCGATACCGTGCTCCTCCGCTCTACGGCCGAGGCCGATACGCACGCCGGAAACTTTCAGGATGCCGCCGCCGAATGGAACAAGCTCGCGGCCGTCCTGCCCGCCGATCCGAATGCGTGGAACCAGTTCGGCTATTCGCGCGCGTGGAGCGGCGATTATGTGGGCGCACTTGCCGCCATGCGCGAGTACGCCAGGATACGCCCCAACGATCCAAATCCCCTCGATTCCATCGGCGACGTTCACTACATGTTCCGCAATTACAAGGAGGCTGCGGACAGCTACCTGCAGGCGAATACGAAAGACCCGGCCTTCCAGAACGGCGGCGATCTTTATAAAGCCGCCTGGGCGAAATTCGAGGCCGGAGACAAAACCGGCGCCGACGCCGCGTTTGCTCAGTTCCGCGCCGCGCAGCAGAAAGCCAAGTCGCAGGAAGCTCCTCTCGTCGAAGCCGACTGGCTTTACCGGACCGGCAGAAAGGCCAAAGCCATCGCTGTGCTGAGCGCTCAGCCCGATGCTGCCGCTCATTCGCAACTCGCCATCTGGGACTTGCTCGCGGGCGACAGGAAAGCCGCTGCAACCGAAGCCGCCGCCGCTGGACAGCCAACCACGCCCGCCGCATTCTTAGCCCGCTTCGTCAGCCTGCCTTCAGCTTCCGCCGATGAATGGCAGCACCGCGCCCAGGTCATGCTGGCAGCACCCGCAGTCGCCCCTCTGCGCAACATGGCAATCGGCTACGCTTTGCTGCTCGACGACAAACAGGATGACGCGCTGCCCGTCTGGAAGCGCATTGCCGACAACTCCGACGGCACCGACTTCTTCTCACGCGCCATGTATGCCCGGCTGAACGGAGAACAGCCCAAACTGGCCCTGCTCCCCGACCCGAACAGCATCAATCAGTTCGCCGCGCTGCTCGAATCCCTGTGATCGAACTCCGCCACCACCAGCGTGATGTCATCGTTCTGCAGGGCTCCGCCCGTGAAGTCCCGAAGCGCCTGATGCACCGCGTCGTGAAGCCCGTTGCAATCGAGTTCGCGCGACGCCTCCACCGTTTCCCGTAACCGCGCGCGCCCGAAAAATTCGCCCGCGCCATTCTCCGCTTCCGTGACGCCGTCGCTGTACAGGACGAGCCGGTCCCCGGAAGCCAGCGCCCTCTGCTCCACGATGAACGGGGCTTCAGGCAGCAGTCCAACCGGCATTGAGGTCGTCGCCAGGCTCTCGATAGCACCGCCGTGCCGCACCAGCAGCGGAGCGCAGTGACCCGCATTCGAGTAGCTGAGATGACCTTCGGAATCGAGCGTCGCATAGAAAACCGTCGCATACTTTCCATGCTCCGCCCGCGCGCTCATGAACGCGTTGATGCGCGCCATGGTCACCGCGATCGTCCCCGGCGTCGCGCCCAGCAAAGCGCCCTGCAGGAAGCTTGCGAGCAGTGCCGAACTGACCCCTTTCCCCGCCACGTCGGCCACCACCAGCGACCATGTGCCCGGCGTCACCTCCACCACGTCGAAGTAGTCGCCCCCCACTTCGTGCGATGCCTGGCTCGACCCGCAGACCCGGAACCACCCCGTCTCCGGCAGCTTCCGGGGCAGCAGACTCTGTTGAATCCGCCGGGCCAGTCCCAGTTCCTCTTCGATCCTCTGCTTGCCGCGCTCCTCTTCCAGCAGCCGTGCATTCTCGAGAACCGTCGACGCTTCAATCGCCAATGTCTGGAGCAGTTCCCGATTCCCACCGGCCAGATCCACCGCGGTCAGCCGCGAGTCCATATAGAGGACGCCCGCATTCGTCTGGCGGCCCCCAAGCACCTGCGTTTTCGAGTCGACGCCAAGGTTTACCCGGACCAGCGGAACGCATGCCACGCTGCGCAGTTCCAGATCGGCAATCGTGTTCCCGGGCGAACGGTCGTCGAAGGCCGAAGGATCGAACGACATGCTGAACAGGTCGCGCCTGCTTTCAAGCGCCCGCTGGATCAGCCCGCGCGGCACACGCAGATCGTCCTGCCTCAGGTTCATGCCGCCTCGCGCCCGCGCGCTCCGCACCTGCAGCACGTGTTCGTCATCGAACAGCAGCAGGAACCCGCGCTCGGCTCCAGTCACTGCGATCGTTGCGTCCACCACCGTATTCAAAACATCGTCCGCCGAGAACGAGCTCTGCAGCGAGCGCGCCACCTCTAGCACCGCCTTCAGCTTCTCGAGATTCGTCGTGCTTCTGCCCGTCTCCGTCGCGATCGGTTTCGCTATCAGCCGCTCAATGTCTTCGCCTGATCGGTTGAAGTGCAGTTGGTAACCGTCCGGCACGCCGAACTCGATCCGCTCCGTCCCGTGCAGCGCGCGCGATGTCTCGACGCGTTCCCCGTTCACCCAGACGCCATGCCTGCTGCCGAGATCTTCGAGCACGCAGTTCCCGTCCTGCAGCGAGATCTGCGCGTGATTACGCGACACACGGCTGTCCCGCAGAATCAGATGATTATCTGGCGCCCGTCCGATCCGAAACGGGTAAGGATAAAGCGCAACGTTCAGTCTCCTGCCGTTCGGATCGACCACTACCAGCGATGCGTGACTTTCAAGCGCGGGCGACATCACACGCCACGCTCGCGCATACCCTTGCAGTGCGAGCAGTACCCGCCCACTTCCGTCCGCGCAATCACGATTTCAAACCCGAAATGGCTCTCGATCTGGCTCCGCAAATCCTGCAAAGGTTCCCCGAAGAACTCCTCCACCTTCCCGCACCCGAGACAGATGATGTGGGCATGTTCCTGCTTTCTGCCGCGTCTCATAGAAGTGCTGCTCTCCCGCCTGATGCATCAGATCCAGCTCATCCACCAGGCCCCCCTGCTTCAGCAGCTTGAGCGTCCGGTAAACAGTGACGCGGTTGAGTTTCGGATCTGTCTTCTGCGCAAGTTGGAACAGGCTCTCGGCGTCCAGATGCTGCCCGGTCTTGTCAATCAGGTCGAGCAGGATCTTGCGCTGTCGCGTCAGACGCATGGCACGCGTACGCGGAGCTGCGGCGGGCTTCGTCATCGGTTCCTCCCAGTTTAGTGGACAACCGCGCCGAGCGCGTCCGGTTCCGTACACTCAAGCCGCGTTAACAGGGGATATGATTCAGGGGTGAAGCATCTGATCGGCCTCGTCTGCGCCGCGGCTTTGTTTGCGGATCCCCACACCAGCGTTGTGCCAAACCGGGCTCCTGTCGCGCCTTCCGTGTTCTACCCGCTTCCGCTCGGAAGCGTAAAACCTGCCGGGTGGCTGAAACAGCAGCTCCGCATCCAGGCGAACGGCCTTTCAGGACACCTCGATGAAGTTTGGCCGGATGTAAGCGCGAAGTCGGCATGGCTCGGCGGAGACGGAGAAGGCTGGGAACGCGGCCCTTATTACCTGGACGGACTGGTCCCGCTCGCCTATCTTCTCGACGATCCCGCTCTCATCGCCAAAGCAGGCAAGTGGATTAACTACACGCTCGAGCATCAGCGCCCCGACGGCGGTCTCGGCCCGGAGACCAGCTTCGGCAAGCCAACCGCCGACTGGTGGCCCAACATGGTCATGCTCAAGGTGCTCACGCAGTATCAGGAGGTGACAGGTGACGCGCGTGTAATCCCCGCGCTTGAGAAGTACTTCGCTTATCAGTCTCAACAACTCGCATCGAATCCCCTCCACGAATGGGCGCAGTATCGCTGGGGCGACGAGATCCTGTCGATTCTTTGGCTCTACAACCGAGACGGCGATGCCAAACTTCTTGACCTTGCGCGCCAACTGTCGCAGCAGGGCTTCGACTGGAAGGCGCTCTTCGCCGACTATCCCTACAAAGAAAAGGTGGAGAAGAAGGACGCGACGCTGAAAACTCACGGCGTCAACAACGCCATGGCGCTGAAGACCCAGGCGCTCTGGTCTCTGATTTCCGGCGATGCCAGTGACCGCGATGCCTCCCGCAAAATGTTGCAGGAACTCGATCGGTTCCACGGTTTGCCCACAGGCACCTTCGCAGCCGATGAGCACCTCGCCGGACGCGATCCCTCTCAGGGGACCGAACTCTGCGCCGTCGTCGAAGAGATGTTCTCGCTCGAACAACTCGTGCAAATCTATGGCGACGCGAACATCGCGAACCGGCTCGAACGCATCGCGTTCAACGCGCTGCCCGGAACCTTCAGCAAGGACATGTGGTCGCACCAGTACGATCAGCAGGCGAACCAGGTGCTGGTCTCAGATGCCAAACGGGACTGGACTACGAACGGCAACAAATCGAACCTCTACGGCCTCGAGCCGAACTTTGGCTGCTGCACCGCCAACATGCATCAGGGCTGGCCGAAGTTCGTTAGCGCTCTCTGGATGAGCACCGCGGACCAGGGCCTTGCCGCCATCTCATACTCGCCGACGGAGGTGAAGACTCTGATCGGCAACACCTTGGTTCATGTCACCGAAGATACCAACTACCCGTTTGGAGAAAACGTCACGATCAAAATCGACCCCGCTGAACCGGCGACGTTCCCGATGAAGCTCCGAATCCCTGGCTGGACATCGAATCCCGTGATCCGCGTGAACGGCGCATCGCAGCGGGACGTCAGACCCGGAACCTTCCTGACCATAGCGCGGGAGTGGCGCCCGGGGGACACAGTAATCATTAAATTCCCCATGCCCGTCATCGTTTCGCACGGCTACCGCAATGCCGTCTTTGTAAGCCGCGGCCCGCTGCTTTTCTCACTCGCTATCGGGCAGAAATGGAAGAAATTGTCCGGCGGCCCGCAGGCGGCGGACTGGGAGGTCGATCCGACTACTCCCTGGAACTTTGCTCTCATTATCAACAAAGAAGAGCCGCAGAATTCCTTCACCGTTCAACTCAGTAAGATGGGTGACCAGCCTTTCAGCCCTGAAGGAACTCCGGTTCTCCTGCATGGCAGGGGTGTCCGGATAAAGGACTGGGGACTTGTCGATAACTCGGCCGGACCCCTGCCGCAAGCCCCTCTTAAAGCTTCTGGCGGCCCGCAAAGCGTGACGCTCATCCCTTACGGCGCCGCCAAGTTACGCATCACTGAGTTTCCTGAGATCGGGAAATGACCGTGGTATCCTGACGGTTCTGGTAGAGGTGCGATTGCCAAGAGCGGCGCCCGCGGTTCCCACGATCGGCGGGAGTGGCGTTTGCAAGGGGTCTTTCGCCGAAATCGGTTAAGGATACGATCGGTCCTTTCCGGTTGGGGGCGCGGGTTAAATCCCCGCCACTGTCATCGGGGCGCCCTTTGACCCCGGTGGAGCGCTAACAGGTCAGTGAACACGCCTTCAAAGCCCGTCACTTTCCTCCACAGCCCTCTCCGGACAACGCAAATTATGCATGTCTTCGAGCTGACGCGAGCGCTGATCGATATCCCTTCGGTTACTCCCGAAGAACAGCAGGTCGGGGAATACCTGTATTCGCCTTGTGTCCGGGCTTGTGCGCCGCTTACGACGGTCATGCGTCGAACATATTGAAGTGGAACCGAAGCGCTACAACGTGTTCGCTTCGTTCGGCGAACCTGTCGTAACCCTTTCCACCCACATGGACACGGTGCCGCCGTTCATTCCTTCGCGCGAGGACGACGAGTTCATCTGGGGCCGCGGCGCCTGCGACACCAAAGGCATCATCGCTTCCATGCTGACCGCGGCGGAAGAGCTGCTTGAAGGCGGGCACGCGCAATTTCGGTCTGCTCTTCGTCGTCGGCGAAGAACGCAACAGCGCCGGCGCCTTTCATGCCGCGTCAAATCCGCGCGGATCGAAGTTCATCATCAACGGCGAGCCCACCGAAAATCAACTCGCGCTCGGCTCCAAGGGCGCGCTTCGCTATGAGGTCATCGCGCGCGGCAAGATGGCGCACTCCGCTTATCCGGAACTGGGCGATTCCGCCATCGACAAGCTGCTCGATGCTCTCGACGCGATCCGTAAGGTTGAACTGCCGGTGGACGAAGTGCTCGGCCGCAGCACTCTGAACATCGGCACGATTCACGGCGGACGTGCCCCCAATGTCATTCCCGATGAAGCGCGCGCCGAAATTTTCGTCCGCCTGGTGGGCGATTCCGCGTCCGACACGCGAAGCTCTCGAAGCAGCGGTCGAGGGCAAAGTTGAAATGAAGTTTGTGCTCGAAATCCCGGCCGTTCATCTGACGGCTGTCGAAGGTCTGCCCACCACCGTGGTCGCTTACACGACTGACATTCCGGCCTTTGGCGGAGCATGGGGGCAGCCGCTGCTGTTCGGGCCCGGCACCATTCACGTGGCGCACACGCTCGACGAGCGCGTGCCCAAAAAGCAGTTACTCGAAGCAGTAGAGATCTATCAAAACCTTAGTCAGGCAATTACAAGCGCAATGAAGAAAATCGAAGTCGGTATCCTCGGCGCCACCGGCATGGTGGGGCAGCATTTCATCAAATTTCTCGACGGGCATCCGCTGGTTTGAGCTCACCTGGCTCGGCGCCAGCGAGCGTTCCGCGGGCAAGCGTTATGCCGATGCCGCCAAGTGGCATCTCGGCGGCAGTCGCACCTCCGAAGCGTCGCGGACCTGACGGTGGAAGAAGCGAAGCCGGGCAACGCGCCGCAAGCTGGTTTTCTCCGCCATGGACGCCTCCGTCGCGACGGAGATCGAGCAGGCTTTTGCGAAGGCCGGCCACATGGTGGTCTCGAATTCGAAGAATCACCGCATGGATCGCGATGTGCCGCTGCTGGTGCCCGGAGATCAATCCCGATCATCTGAAGCTGATCCCCGGACAGCAGCGCGCCGCGCGGCTGGAAGGGCGCAGATCGTCACCAATCCGAACTGCTCCACCATCGTGCTAACCATGGGTCTGGCGCCTCTGCAGCAGTTCGGCATCACGCGGGTCATCGCGACCACCCTGCAGGCCGTTTCGGGCGCCGGTTATCCAGGCGTGCCTTCCATGGATATCCTGGGCAACGTAATTCCGTTCATCGGCGGCGAAGAAGAGAAGATGCAGCAGGAGACCCAGAAGATCATGGGCACTTTTGCCGGCGACCGCATTGAGCCGCTGGCGGCCAAAGTCAGCGCGCACTGCAATCGCGTAGCTGTGGTGGATGGGCATACCGTCACAGTCTCGGTTGAGTTCTCGTCTAAGCCTACTGAGGCTGACTTACGCCACGCCTTCGACAACTTACACCAGCCTGCCGCAGGAACGCGAATCTGCCCAGTGCGCCGAAGCATCCGGTGCAGTACATGCCGGAGCCGGACCGCCCGCAGCCGCGCAAAGATGCCGAGCGGGAGCGCGGTATGGCGGCCTTTATCGGTCGTCTGCGCCCCTGCCCGGTCTTCGACTGGAAGTTCGTGGCGCTCGGACACAACACTGTTCGCGGCGCGGCGGGCGCCGCCGTCCTGAACGCGGAACTCATGCAGTCCGAAGGGTCTGCTGGACTGACATGATTGTGATGAAATTTGGCGGAACCTCCGTCGAATCCGCCGAGGCGATTGAGCGCGTTGCAGGGATCGTCAAAGCGCGCGCCGCACCGCAAACCCATCGTCGTCGTATCGGCGATGGGCAAGACCACCAATAAGCTCCTTGCCATTGCCAGTGCGGCGGTCGCGGGCAAGCGCGACGAGTACATCCGCCAGATCCACGACCTGCGCGACTTTCATTCGCGCGAGGCCCGACTGGTTGTCCCGCTTGCGCAGCGCGCCGAACTCGACCGCGACCCTCGATGAGCACTTCCAGGAACTGACGGAACTGGTCAAGGGCATTGCAGTCATCGGCGAACTGACGCCCCGATCCATCGACGCAATTTCAAGTTATGGCGAGCGGCTGTCGAGCTACATCGTTACACTTGCGTTCGAGCATTTCGGCGTGCCGGCGGTTCATGTCGATTCGCGCAAGCTGATCGTTACCGATCGCACGGCATACTCACGCCGCGCCGTTGTTCGCAGAGACCTATCGTCGTCTGGAAGAAAAGCTGCCCGACCTCGCTGCCGCGAAAGGTTGTTGTCATGGGCGGCTTTATCGCGGCGACCGAAGATGGCGTGACTTCCACGCTGGGCCGCGGCGGTTCGGACTTTACCGCGTCCATCGTCGGAGCGGGCGTTCGCGCGGAAGAAATTCAGATCTGGACCGATGTTGACGGCATGCTCACCGCCGACCCCACTATTTTCAAAGGCGGCCACCGCGTCAAGACAATCTCATTCGCCGAAGCCGCCGAACTCGCTTACTTCGGGGCCAAAGTGCTGCATCCGGCAACGGTCGATTCCGGCCGTTGAGCGCAACATTCCGGTGCTGATTCTGAATTCGCGCCGGCCGGATGTGCCGGGTACTCCGATTGTTGGCGAAGCCGTTCACAGCACGCAATGCTGTGAAATCGATCGCCTGCAAGCGCGATATCACGCTTGTCAATATTCATTCCAGCCGGATGTTCATGGCGCATGGATTTCTGCGGCGCATCTTCGAGATCTTCGACCGGCATGAAACCTCTGTCGACATGATTGCAACCAGTGAAGTCAGCGTCTCTCTCACCATCGACAACATCGTCGCAGATGGCGCGGATCTGCGAGGAACTGAGTGAGTTTTCGGAAGTCTCGATTGAACCCGAGCAGGCGATCGTCTGTCTGGTGGGAGAGAACATCCGATACACTCCGGGAGTGGCAGCCCGCGTCTTCACGCTCGCTCGAAGCGGTCAATATCCGGATGATTTCGCAGGGCGCATCGCTGCTGAACCTGAGCGTGGTGGTTGCCGAGAAAGATCTCGCGCGTGCCGTGGAATCGCTGCACAATGAGTTCTTCCGCGAACTCGATCCCGAGGTCTTCGAATGAAGCTCGCCATTGTCGGATACGGCAAAATGGGCCGGCTGATCGAAAGGATCGCCACAGAGCGCGGTCATCGAGATCGCGCTCAAGCTGGACGAGTTTAACAACGCGAACTTTGAGGGCATCACCGCGGACAACTTCAGAGGCGTTGATGTCGCGATCGATTTCTCGGTCCCTTCGGCCGCAGTAGAGAATATGGAGCGCATTGCCGCGCTCGGAGTGAACATGGTGGTAGGCACGACGGGCTGGCTGGATCAGGATAGATCACGTCCGCGAAGTGGTGGCCGAGCAGCAATATCGGTCTGGTCTGGAGCCCGAACTACTCGGTCGGCGTGAACGCATTTTTCCGCATTGTCAGCGAGGCCGCCAAGCTACTCTCGGGCGAGCCCGAATACGAAGCGTGGGCGTGGGAAATTCATCATTCCGCCAAAAAAGACGCGCCGTCGGGCACGCTGCTGAAGCTGGTGGATGAGATGCGCAAGGCCGGTTACGAGCGCACGATCGATGTCGGTTCAAATCGCGCTGGGACCATTGCGGGCACGCATGAAATCGGCTTCGATTCGGCCGCCGATACGATCACGCTGCGACATACCGCGCGCAGCAGAGAAGGCTTCGCGCTCGGTGCGGTCAAGGCCGCCGAGTGGGTTGCTGGGTAAGAAGGGTTTTCACGAGTTCGGCGATACGTTATTCAACACTTAGCTGTAAGAGGGAGGTGGCACATGTTTACAGGATGCGGCACGGCCATGGTTACGCCGTTTCGGGCTGACGGATCGCTCGACGAGACAACAATGCGGGCCCTGGTCCGCCGGCAGATCGATGAAGGAATCGATTTTCTGGTGCCTTGCGGGACCACCGGGGAAAGCCCGACGCTCACGCGCGAAGAGCATCTGCGCGTCGTAGCGATCACCGCGGAAGAGGCGAAAGGCAAGGTGCCTGTACTGGCGGGCGCCGGCGGCTACAACACCCATGAGGTTATTGAACTGGCGCAGGAATGCGAGCGCGCCGGAGCCGATGGCATTCTTTCCGTTACGCCTTACTACAACAAGCCCACTCAGGAAGGCCTGTACCAGCACTACAAAGCAATCGCGGCAGAGGTACCGCTGCCCATCGTCGTTTACAGCGTCCAGGGGCGCACCAGTGTAAACGTAGAGCCGGCGACTCTGGCCCGGCTGGCGGAAATCGAGAACATCGCCGGGGTTAAAGAAGCATCGGGCAATATCAGCCAGATGGCTGACGTGATCCAGCGCGTGCCTGAGCGCTTCACCGTTCTCTCAGGCGACGATGCGATCACAATTCCTCTGATTGCGCTTGGCGGCAGAGGCCTCATTTCCGTGGCCTCGAACGAAATACCCCGCCAGATGACTGCGATCGCAAGGCTCGCGAACCAGGGCGATTTTGCCGGTGCCCGCGCACTGCAGCGCCGCTATCTGCCGCTGATGCAGGTCAATTTCGTGGAGTCGAATCCCGGCCCGGTGAAATGGGCCATGTACCGGATGGGACTGCTGGAGCCTGTATACCGTCTCCCGATGGTCCCGCCCTCTGAGGCGAGCCGGCGGAAAATTGAGCAGGTTCTCGAAGCCACAGGAGCAGGTCACTTTGCAGCAGCAGATTGAAGAGACTCTTCGATAACAAGCCCGAGACTTACACGCCGGATCACTTCGCGCTGTTCGCGCGATTCAAACTGGCACTGAACGCGGGCGAGATTCGCGCGGCTGAGCCGGATGCCTCACAGGCCAGCGGCTGGCGTGTCAATGGATGGGTCAAGAAAGGCATCCTGCTCGGCTTTCGGATCGGTTCGATTGTCGACATGTCGATCGATTCCGCGCGTCAGCCCTTCTTCGATAAGTCCACCTATCCTGTGCGGCATTTCACGCCGTCCGATGGCGTTCGCATCGTGCCCGGCGGATCGAGTATTCGCGACGGCTGTTTCATCGGCAAAGGTGTCACGTGCATGCCGCCGATGTACGTTAACGCCGGTGCTTACGTGAACGACGGAACCATGATCGATTCACACGCGCTGGTGGGAAGCTGCGCGCAGATTGGCCGCAATTGCCATATTTCGGCGGCATCCCAGATCGGCGGAGTGCTGGAGCCTGTGGGTGCGTTGCCGGTCATCGTTGAAGACGATGTTCTCATCGGCGGCAACTGCGGGGTTTATGAAGGCACAGTCGTAAAGCGAAAGGCGGTGCTGGGCACGGGCACTATTCTGAACCGCTCGACACCTGTTTACGATCTGGTTCGCGGCGAGGTCTATCGGGCGACCGACGACCAGCCGCTGGTCATTCCTGAAGGCGCCGTCCTCGTCGCGGGATCCCGCGCTGTTACCAGTGGACCGGGCAAAGAGTGGGGCATTTCGATATATACTCCTGTGATCGTGAAATATCGGGACGATAAGACAGGCGCTAAGATCCAGCTGGAAGATCTGTTGCGATGATCGTGCCGGCATTGTTCCTGCTGATGACCGCGCAAACTCTGCCTGACACTGACACACACTTTGCCGCGCCCATCTTCGGCAGTCTTAAGGCCTGGGAGGAGCGAAAGGTCCAGCTCCGAACGCAGATCCTGTTTGCAGCGGGTCTGACACCTATGCCGGAGCGCACACCGCTGCACCCGCAGATCTTCGGCCGCATACAGACAAAGGACTGCATCATCGAAAAGGTTCTGATAGAGACGATGCCGGGCTACTATCTCGGCGGAAACCTCTATAGGCCACTCACCCATACAGGAAAGCAGCCCGCGGTTCTCAACCCGCATGGCCACTGGACTTATGGCCGGCTTGAGAATCAGCCGCTTTACTCAGGCCCGCAGTTTGGGTCGAACCTGGCCAGGCAGGGCTATGTGGTTTTCGCATGGGACATGGTCGGGTACAACGACACGATCCAGACGCCGCATGCCTTTGGCAACAACACCGAGCAACTGTGGGGCTTCGGGCCCTTTGGGCTGCAGCTCTGGAATTCCATGCGCGCACTGGATTTTGTAGCGTCGCTTGATGACGTGGATCCATCCCGCATTGGAATGGCGGGAGCTTCGGGAGGCGCGACCCAGACCCTCATGCTCGCGGCTGTGGACAGCCGAATCAGTTATTTTGCGCCGGTCAATATGGTTTCTCTGATCATGCAGGGCGGTGATTTCTGCGAGAACGCGCCCGGCCTTAGAATCGGGACAAACAACGTTGAAATCGCCGCTATGATTGCTCCTAAGCCGCTGCTGCTTGTTTCAGCAACGGGCGACTGGACGCGCAACACTCCAATTGAAGAATTTCCCGCCCTTCGCAAGGCCTATGACTTATATGGCAAGCCGGAGAATGTCGAGACCATTCAGCTCAATGCGCCGCACAATTTCAACATGGAAAACCGCGAAGCTGTGTACCGCTTCTTTGGCAAGCACATGCTCAGCCATGCAGGTTCAGCGGACTTAGCAGAGAAGAACACAGAAGTTCCTATGCTGCAAAACATGCTGGCGCTGTCTGGCCGGGCTGTCCCGGCGAATGCTATCACGTATGCGCAGTTGTACGAGCGGTGGAAGCTCAGACCCGCCGCGGATCCCAAACAATTGCTCGGGCTGGCGCTTAGGACCGAGTGGAATCCGGAGGCGGTCGCGCCTGCGTGGGCCAAATTCAACGGCGCCTCGCTTACCGTCGATAGCTCGGCAATTGCTGAAGACACGCGCGATCGTTCAGCGAAACACTTCCTGACCTTCAATAAGAGCGACGATGCAATCCGCGTCCAGCAGGTTCTCGATGCCATCGCATTTCTGCATAAAAGTCACTCGGGTCCGATTGAACTGATCGGCGTCGGTACCGCGGGCAGCGTATTGGCGGCAGCGGCAGCCGCGGTCGCGCCCGTTGAGATCCATAAACATGTCGATCTCTCGAAGTTTCACGGCACCGATGAGGATTTTCTGAAATACCTGAATGTTCCCGGAATTCAGCTTGCCGGAGGAATCAAAGCTCTCCAATGAGAACAGCTTGTTTATTCGTTGTGGCGATGTCCGCGTTTGCGGCGCAGTCTAACTTCAATGTTCTGGATTACGGAGCGAAGAACGACGGCAGCGCCCGCTCGACCGCCGCCATTCGCCGCGCGATCGAAGCCGCGCATGCGGCAGGCGGCGGCACCGTGTACTTTCCCGCCGGAACCTATGTGACTGGCTCCATTCAACTGGTCAGCAATCTGGTGTTGAGCATCGATGCGGGCGCAACGCTCCGTTTCCACACAGATCTCTCCGAATATCCGCTCGTGAGAGGGCGCTACGAAGGGACGGAAGCTATCACGCCCGCCCCGCTGATCGGTGGCGAAAACCTCGAAAACGTGACCATCACCGGGCGCGGTACGCTCACCACGGATAACGCTGAATGGATCAGGGCCACGAATAAGCCCGAAGCAAAGGCAATGTGGGAGAGCATCTACGCCCGGACGGAGAATCACCAAGCCATTCCCGATGCGGACTATCGGAAGGCCGCGCCATTCCTGCGGCCTTCTTTCATCCGGCCGATGAATAGCAGGAATGTTCTGATCGAAGGTGTCCATATCGTCGGGTCGTCCATGTGGACCCTTCACATCCTGTATTGCGAGAACGTCGTAATCAGGAACGTGATCGTCGAAACTTATCCCGGCCACAACACGGACGGGGTGGATATCGATTCCAGCCGCGAAGTACGCATCTCCGATTCATTCTTCTCAACCGGCGACGATGCGATCTGCCTGAAGTCGGGCAAGGATGCCGACGGGCGGCGCGTGAACCGCTCCACAGAGAACGTCACGATCACGAACTCCACCATTCAACATGGACATGGCGCGGTCGTGCTGGGCAGCGAGACAGCCGGCAGTATCCGGAACGTGGTTGCGAGCAACATCGTTTCGCAGCACACGGATAAGGGAGTTCGCATCAAAAGCGGACGCGCACGGGGCGGAGTTGTCGAAAACATCCGGTTCGATAACTGGATCATCGAAGACCCGGCCGGAGCTGCGATTGAAGTCACCAACTATTACACGAAGATCCCGGATGAGCCAATGTCCGAGCGCACTCCGATCTTCCGCAACATTGTGATTAGCCGGATGACCGTGAATCGCGCTCCAACGGCGGTCAGCATCGAAGGTCTTCCTGAAATGCCGATCTCAGGCCTGCGTCTGATGGATATCATCGCCAACGCGAAGACGGGGCTGCAGGCTTACAACACGAGCGGCATGGAACTGCACAATATAAAGATCGTGCCTGCCGCGGGACCCGCGTTTCAGATTCGGAAATCTGCCGGCCTCGAACTCGATTCTGTTGAGGGCGCAGTCAAGCTTGAAGATTGTCCCGGCGCAATCGTCCGAAACGCCAAACCTTAGCTGTTCAGAGCCTTCCTCGAAGCTCCGCCGAAGTGGCGCAGGTAGCTGAGCACTCTTCCAACATAGCTGTGTGTCTCTTTGAACGGAGGAATCCCGTTGAACTTATCCACATTTCCGGGCCCCGCGTTATAGGCGGCAATAACGAGCGGCAGCGACTCGTCTCCGTAACCTTCGTATCGCTTCATCAGCACACGAAGGTAATGCGTCCCCGCATCCACGTTCTGATCGGGTATTCCGGCATTCGCGCCATATTCGCGGGCGGTCGACGGCATAAGCTGCATGAGCCCGATCGCTCCCTTCGGAGAGACTGCTTCGCTGTTGAAATTCGACTCGGCAGCTACAATGCTGCTGACAAACTCGACCGGAACCTTATGCTTTGCTGCGGAAGTATGGATGAGCGAAAAAATGTCGGACATCGTCAGCCTAAGCGGCTTATGTGGCCCGATAAAACTCAGATAAGAGGACAAGCGTGTTTTTACGACAGGGAGCGAGAAGCCAAACTTCAGCGGGACAGCGGGGGAACCGGTGAGCCGATTTGCATCAGGCCGATTTGCATCAGGGACGAGGGCGACAGAGCCAATGATTGCCGAACAACCCAGAATCAGAGCGAATGGAGCATACTTCATTCGTTTGTTCATTCGAGTGATGTTAGTCAAAATGTGATGTGTCGGAGGTGGTGACTGCTGGAAACACTGAGGTTAAGAATCCGCAATGTTTCACAGAGAGTAAGACCGCAGGATTGCACTGATAGTTACGAAAAAGACGTCACAATATTGCCAGCGGCACTATGTGATGTTACCCACCTTTCGAGAGGCACTACCAGTTCGTAATAGATCCGTCGGGCCGGAAATATGTCTGGGCGCGATTCGTGTCGAACTGAGTCACTTCCATGATCTTCGTGAGCTTGGTCATGTCGAGTTCTACACCAAGTCCCGGCCGGTCATTCGCGTAAAGCTTGCCATCCTTGAAATCCAGACAAACAGGCAAGTGAGGGAGTTCCCGGCCCGCAAACCCATATTCCATAAGCAGTGGTCCGGAGAAAGTTCCAAGCGAATTCACGAGTGCGGCTGTTGCGATCGGACCGGTGAAATGCGGCACTATCCCCACGAAATGTGTCTCGCAGATCGCCGCGACCTTCATCATCTCCGTGATTCCTCCGACATTCGGCAAAGTGGCCCGGACGTAGTCAATGTCATGGTTCTCTACCAGCCTGTTGAAGTCCCAGCGGTTCCCCCACTCCTCGCCCGCCGCAATTGGAACCTTCACCATCTTGCGCAGCTTGGGAATGTCGTCATTGAACGCTTCGGCGCGAACGGGGTCTTCGACAAACAATGGCGCAAGACTCTCGATCAGATCGCATCCGCGCACCGCATCGGAGAGATCGAACCGCTGATGGAAATCGATACAGAAGTCTCCATTCCTGCCCACGCCTTCACGCGCCTGAACGCAATCGTCATACAACTGATTCACCTTCTGTCGAGTGTTAAAGGTTGTATTCGCCGGCGTATCGGCAGCGCCAAAACGGTAGGCGCGGTATCCGGCCGCAATCGTGGCGGATGCACGCTGTTTCGTGCTCATGCCGGGCTCGATGCCCGGTACGGCGCCTCCCGTGTTGTAGCACTCGCAGTAATTCCGTGTCATGCCGCCAAGGATCTGATGGACGGGCAGCTTCAGCACTTTGCCGCGAATATCCCAGAGGGCCAGATCGAGCGCTCCGAGCGCGTCTTCCTTCTCGCGGCCCGGCGGATAGAAGAAAGAGCGTGACATGTCCTGCCACAGCCGCTCGATGTGTTGCGGGTCCTGTCCGATCAGCCGGCCCGCGCACTGCTTCAGCGTATCGGGAAAGCCGCCCTCGCCCACGCCCGTAATTCCCGCATCCGTTTCGATGGTCACCACGGTATCGGCCTGGTTAAAGAGGGGATTCGGCCGCGGCGGCGCATAAGCGCGAACCCGCGTAATTTTCATCTTCGGCAGTGCCGCGTTCAGAAGCGGAACCGGCGCGAGTGCCGCGGCTTTCAAAAAGGTTCGCCGGTTCATTGAGCTTTCCCCGTCACATGCGCATTCCTGACCAGTCCCGACGATTCACTCACGGTGGCATCCACCTGTCGCTTATCGAAGTGCATTGAAATTGTGTAGTGGTTAATGTTCGCGATCATGTTGAAATCCAGCAGGAAGTCGGTGTCGGAGATCCACTTGCCCTTAGCTCCGGCAAGTAGGTTGAGCGGACCGTACGGGCCCAGCCGGTAAACGCCATCGAGGCCGACGGGCATTGTGAGATCGCTTGCCAGATACCTGACCTTGAGAGTCGCCTGACCATTGCCGCTGAACGTCAGAGCCAGTGCGTCAAGCCGCGATGCATTGCGCGGGAATTCGTAAGTAGCGCCGGAGATCGTCTTCGCAATAGCAGGCAATTCCGGTACCGCCACTGCCGCGGGCGCCTTCGCCGCGGCTTCTGCCCTCGCCCGTAACTCCCGAGCCCCAGCCGCATCCGGAGGCAGCGCCGCATCGGATCTGATCGCCTTCACGATCGGGGACATAACTTCGTTCAACGGATAACCCGACCCCGTGACAACCACCACCATATCTTTGTCGCGCCATACCGCTATGTGCTGCCCGCCGCGGCCGTCGTATCCGAATTCGTCGAGCCCGTCCTGCCTCGTAAGGACCCAGCCATAGCCGAAAGAATTGCCTCGCCCCTGATCCGCATGGGGCGTGAGAGACTGATGAACCCAGTTTGCCGAAACGATCTGTTTGCCATTCCATTTACCGTCGTGCAGATAAAGCGAGGCAAGCTTGGCGAAGTCATGCGGGTACAAGTGGCTGTCGCCCCAGCCATGTGTGATGCCCTGCGGGTCCGGTGGCCATGTCACGTCGGTGATCCCCAAAGGCCCGAACAGGTTCTTCCTCGCGAACTCAAGTTCCGGTTCATGCGTAACCGCAGTGAGGATCGCGGACAGCAGATGATAACCAGGGCTGCAATAACCGTACTTCGTCCCCGGTTCGTACTTCATCGGAAGCGCGAGCGCAAATTTGACCCAGTTCTCCGTGTACTTCATGGCGCCGAGTTCCTGCTCCCCCGGCGCAAAGCCGCAGTCGAGCCCCGGCTGCAATGTGAGTAAATCGGCGATCGTCATCCTGCGTTCGCGCTCGTCCGCATCTGGCGGTGCATCCCTGGGAAAGAAGGACAGAACTTTGTCGTCGATCCTGAGCAGACCCTTGTCCACCGCGATCCCGACGAGGATCGAAGTGATCGTCTTGGTCACCGAAGCCGCATCGTGGGTGCTGCGGGAGTTGAACGGATAGAGATATGCGTCAAAGACGAGCTTGCCGTGGCGCAGGATTGCAATGCTGTGAACGTTCAGATGCTTCTGAACAACGTTGTCGAGCATTGCACTGAGCGCGCGCGAATCAAGGCCCTGTTCCTCAGGCGTCGAGACCGGCCATGCGTCGGCCCCCGCGAGAGGCCCGGCCATCGTCAGCAATAACGCAACTGTCCGCAGCATTTGGCGACAAGACTATCATCAGGTAGTGTTTTTCGCTTACATCGGGCCCGGCGCGGGCTTTGCGTTCCTCGGCTCATTCCTCGCCCTTGCCCTGTCCGTTCTGGCGGCCGCAGTCTCGGTATTGCTGTGGCCCTTCCGAATGGCGATTGCACTCGTGCGCCGCAGGCGGGGACCTGTAAAGAAAATAATCTATCTGGGATTCGACGGGCTCGATCCTGCAATTACCGAACGCCTGATGGCTGAAGGCAAACTTCCGAACTTTGCGAATCTCAGCAACACCGGCAGTTATCGCCGTCTTCGCACAACATTCCCCGCTCTTTCGCCGGTAGCGTGGTCAACTTTTGCAACCGGCGTCAATCCCGCGAAGCACAACATCTTCGACTTTCTGAACCGCGATCTGCGCACGTATACGCCGGAGCTGTCCTCTGCCAAAGTCACGCGCACTTCTGTCGAAATGCGCCGGAAGAGCGAGACTTTCTGGAGGATTCTCGGGCGTCACGCCGTGAAGAGCACCATTCTCCGGGTCCCGATTACTTTTCCGCCCGAAGAGTTCAACGGGCGTCTGCTTTCAGCCATGAGTACGCCCGATCTTCGCGGAACGCAGGGAACCTATTCGCGCTTTACCCAACAGGATGGTGAACTCGAAGGGCCCGAAGGCGAGGCAATTCCGTTTCAGGTGCGCGATTCCGTGCTCGTGATTCAGGGACAGCGGCATGCACTCCGGGCCGGTGAATACACAGCCTGGATTCGTCTGAAGTTTCCATCCGCCCGCGGAATCGTCCGGTTCCTTCTTTCGGCCACTGAGCCGCCGCTGTTTTCGCTTTACGCAACCCCGGTACAGATCGATCCCGAAAGCCCGGCTTTGCCGATCAGCCATCCCGCTTATTACGCCATGTACCTTGCCAAGCTGCTGGGCTCCTATGCAACGCTCGGCATGGCGGAAGACACGTGGGGCCGCAATGAAGGCGCCATCGATCAAGGTGCCTTTCTCGCGCAGGCGGCGTCCATTCAGGCGGAACGCGAGGCCATGTTCTTCAGTACGCTCGAACGCACCCGGCGCGGTGTCGTCGCCTGTGTATTCGATACCACCGACCGCGTGCAGCACATGTGTTTCGGTCAGACCGGCGTCATTGAAAGTCTCTATATCGACATGGACCGCGTGCTCGGCAAGACGCTGCAGTTCGTCGAACCAGGCACGGCATTGTTCGTGCTTTCGGACCATGGGTTCTGCTCGTTCCGCCGCGGCGTCAATCTGAATTCCTGGTTGCGCAGCGAAGGCTATCTCACGCTGAGCGCTGTCTCCGGCGACTATCTCGAAGGCATTGATTGGTCGCGCACCCGCGCCTATACCTTCGGCCTGAGCGGTATCTATCTAAACCTCGAAGGCCGCGAGGCGCAGGGAATTGTTGCCGCCGCCGATGCCGGCGCGCTCCGCAAGGAACTTGCCACAAAGCTGAGCGGCCTTCGTGACTCCAACACCATAGCCATCAATTCGGCCTGGATCGCTTCGGACATCTACACGGGCCCTTATCTCGAAGCCGCTCCGGATCTGATCGTCGGGTATGCCGAAGGCTATCGCGCCTCATGGGCTGCCGCCGTCGGGCGGGTCAGCGCAGACGTCTTCGAAGACAACGATAAGCCCTGGTGCGGCGATCATTGCGTAGACCCCCGTCTCGTTCCCGGAGTCTTATTCTCCAACCTCAAACTCACCAGCGAAGATCCTGGCATTGAAGACATGGCCCCAACAGCGCTCCGGCTGTTTGGCGTTGACATCCCTAAGTGGATGGAGGGTTCACCTGTCGTGTAAGTGTTGCCTGGCTATGTGTTGGATAGCCGCGTTGCTTTTGGGGTGCGGCAATCATGACCGGCGCAAGGTGATCGTCATCGGAGTGGACGGAATGGACCCCGGTTTCGTCGAGCGCCACCTCGCAGACCTGCCGAACCTGCAGAAGCTTCGCTATCGCTCCCGGCTCGCCACGACAACACCTCCGCAAAGCCCCGTGGCATGGTCCACATTCATCACGGGCCTCGACCCCGGCGAGCACGGCATCTTCGACTTCGTACATCGTGATGCTTCGACCCGCGAGCTGTTCCTGTCCACCGACACGATGCTTGAGCCACGCTTCAAACTATCCTTCGGCGCCTACGAATTGCCGCTGACCAGGCCACGTATCGAATCGCTTCGCAAAGGCAAACCATTCTGGCAAAAGCTGTCGGATAACGGCATTCCCGTCACCATCGTGCGTATCCCCGCGAACTATCCGCCTGCAACCGACGGCAAAGAGTTGGCCGGAATGGGCACGCCCGATCTGCGGGGAACTCAGAGTACTTTCAGCTTCTTTACCGATGCGCCGGATGAAACTTCCCACGCCGTAGCGGGCGGTCTGATCCAGAAAATCGCGCTGACGGGCTACCATGCCGACTTGCGCATCGAAGGCCCGCCGAATTCTCTCCGCAAAGATCGCGCTTATGCATCCGTCAATCTGTCGGTCGATGTGGACCCGGATCGCCCGGTCGCGCGCGTCGAGATCGGCAATGAAATCGCGATCGTCCAGCAGGGCGAATGGTCGGACTGGCTACCGGCCGCGTTTCCCCTCATTCGACACGTCGTATCGAGCCATGGCATGATCCGCGTATTCGCCAAGCAACTACATCCCGGCTTTGAACTCTACGTCTCGCCAGTCAACATCGATCCGGAAGACCCCGCCCTGCCGATCTCGACCCCCGCATCGTTCGCGCGGGACTTCGGCCGTTTCTACACACTCGGGATTGCCGAAGACACGTCGGCCCTTCGCCAGGGCGTATTCGACCTGGAGCAGTTCCTGGTTCAAAGCCGCCTCGTCCTCAATGACGAACGCAAACTGCTTGACCGATCTCTGGACAACTTCACCCGCGGCTTCCTGTTCTTCTATTTCTCAGCCATCGATCAGAACTCGCATATTCTCTGGGGCAAGCACGATCCGGAGTTGCTGCACTTCTATCGCGACATAGATGCAGCGATCGGGAAAGTGATGGAGCGCGACCCCGAAGCAGACCTCATCGTCATGTCCGACCACGGCTTCTCTTCGTTTGACCGGGCCGTGAACCTCAATACCTGGCTCGCGCAGCAGGGCTGGCCGGCGTCCAAGGCGTATGCTGCGGGGTTGAACGCGCTGTACATCCCTGATGCGGACCGCGAGCAGGTACGCGCCCGTCTGCTCGCCCTGCGCGACCCTGCAACCGGCAGGCAAGTCGTTCTGAGCGTTGATGACGTTCACGCCGCGCCCGCGAACCGTGCCGTCGCGCCGGACATGATTGTTGGATACGCCCCCGGTTACCGGGCATCGTGGAAGACGGGACTCGGCGAGTCGGGGGATCAGGTCTTTGAAGACAACACGGATGCGTGGATTGGCGATCATTGCATCGATGCGCGCGAAGTGCCTGGCGTGTTGCTCAGCAATCGGGATCTCGGCCTGAGGACGCCATCGCTCAAAACCTTATCGGGGGCAATTCAGCAGCTATGTTTACGCGAACTTCGGTAAAACTTCAGAAGAGCTTGTACGAACGCGCAACTGCAGCGGCCGCTCACGCCGGGTATAGTTCCATCGACGAATTCATCGAGCATGCCATCGAAAAGGAGCTTCGGAGAATCGAGGCATCCGATACCGAGGCCGCAGTAAAACAGTTGAAAGGTCTGGGCTACCTCGAATGATCCCGATCCTGGGGCTCCTGTACGGAACACTCGCATCTCTGATCGCCGGTAAGTTTACGAACACCCGATTGCTGCACGACGCTGGCAACCGGATGCTTGCGCACGCGCTGGAATTCCGCCTCTTCGCGGATGATCCGCGCGCAATTTTCAAAGCCCAGAGAGATCTGGTGCTCGAAAACCTAAGAGTGCTTCGTGCCCTTGCGATGCCGATCCTGCTCACCTCCGCTATGTTCCTGCTGCTTTACTACCCGCTGGACCGAAGCCTTGGCCGCAAGCCTCTGCCCGAGGGCGCCCGGTTCGTCATTACCGGTCCCATCGGAACAACGCCTCGCGTGCCTGAAGGCGCAACCGTAGAAGTCTCCGTCCGACTTCCGGCGACTCGCACCGAAAGCTGGCGCGTGCGCGTCATAACGCCCGATAACGCTCTCGGCCGTCGGCCATGGCTTGCCCGGTTCCTGCTGTTCGCCGCGCTCGGAGCGGGCGCTCAGACTGCTTTCCGAATCGCCCGTGACACTCCAAACAAAGTCAATCCATAGACAAGGTGCGAGGCAAGCGCCATCAGGTGCGTTGAAACAGGGATCTGATCAGGCCGTTGAGCGAGTCCGGCGGCAGGCACGCCGATCTCATCCGCAAGCAGCCACACCGCGCTTCCGTAAACCGTTCCGGCGCCGGCCTCCGACTCGGGATACGCCGTTGCCAGCGCGCCGTACGCCGCGCCCGTAATCGCCCCAAACCCGTAGTGTACCCATGGCTCGGCCCGCTGCTTCTGCCTTGCGTTCAGCCCCCTGCCCGTAAACGCACGCCATAGCTTTTTCGCAGTCTTAGCCGTTGCGGGCTCGGCTTTTTGCCCGTGGTGCTGATTGGGCGCTCCGTTCTTTTGAAACGACGCGATCCCTTCCTGAAACCGGTTCATTGTCCATGACCCGGCGAGCCCGGCTACCGTACCCGCCGCCATATTCAGCGCAACATCCGCCGCGGAATTTCCTTTTTTCCACTTCATGCCCGCGCCTATGCACGCCGAAATCCATATAAAGTATTAGCTGAACTGAGATGCGGATAATCCTCCTTCTTGCGGCCTCGTCTGTCGCGCTGCCGGGCCTGTACGCACAGAGCATACAGCCGCTCTTCGAGAAGAACTGCTACTCGTGCCATGGAGAGAAGCTGCAAAGCGCGGGTTTGCGCATGGACCTGAAGTCCTCGGCGATGGCAAAGATTACACCAGGTAATCCGGATCGAAGCGAGGTCTACCGGCGCGTCGCCGGCCTCGGGAACCTGCCCCGTATGCCGATGGGCGGCAAACTTTCTGACGCCGACATCGCGCTCATTTCCAACTGGATATCCTCGGGCGCTGTGTGGGAGTCCGCCGCCCCAACAGCGTCCGCGGCAAAGCCGAAACATTGGGCCTTTGTGCCGCCTGTCCGCCCCGCGCTACCAACTGTGCAGAAACGCGGCATGGGTGCGAAATCCGATTGACCGCTTCGTCCTTTCGAGGCTCGATAAAGAGGGGCTTGCACCCTCCGCTGAAGCCGATCAAGACAACTCTGCTTCGCCGCTCTCGCTCGACCTGATCGGACTGCCTCCCACCCCCGAAGAAGTGGATGCGTTTCTTCAACGACAAGAGCCCAGGCGCCTACGAAAAGCAGGTCGACCGCCTGCTCGCATCCCCGCATTACGGAGAAAAGTGGGCACGGCACTGGCTCGACGCCGCTCGCTATGCCGATTCCGACGGCTACGAAAAAGATAAGCCCCGCTTCGTCTGGTTTTATCGCGACTGGGTCATCAATGCCTTCAATCGCAACCTGCCCTACAACCGAATTCATCATCGATCAGATCGCCGGCGACCTGCATGCCCAATGCCACGCAGGACCAGCGCGTCGCCACCGGCTTCCTCCGCAATTCCATGATCAATGAGGAAGGCGGCGTCGATCCCGAACAGTTCCGCATGGAAGCCATGTTCGATCGCATGGACGCGATCGGCAAAGGCATTCTCGGCGTCACCATCCAGTGCGCACAGTGCCACAACCATAAGTACGACCCACTCGCCGCAGGAAGAGTATTACAGGATGTTTGCGCTGCTGAACAATTCGCACGAAGCCAATGTCGCGGTCTACACGCCGGCGGAGCAGATGAAGATTGCCGATATTATGCGGCGAACGCGTGAGATCGAAGGCAAACCCTGCGGCACCGCACATCCGGACTGGAAGGAACGCATGAGCCGGTGGGAAGCATCGGTCGCAAATAATCAGCCGGAATGGACCGTCTTGCGGCCCGATGTGGATGACATCTCGACGGGCGGACAGAAGTACGTCCCCCAGGAAGATGGCTCGCTGCTCGCCCAGGGTTATGCGCCCACGAAGCACAGCGTGAAGCTCACCGTCAAAACTTCCATGCGGAATATTCGCGCGTTTCGGCTGGACTTGCTTACCGATCCCAACCTGCCGCTCGGCGGCCCGGGCCGCTCCCTCAAAGGCACCGGCGCGCTGACTGAATTCAAGCTGGATGCCGCGCCCGCAAACGATCCCGCAAAGATCACGCAAGTCAAATTTGCGCACGCGACGGCCGACCTGAATCCGCCCGAAGCACCGCTCGACGCTGCCTTCAACGACAAGTCGAACAAGAAGCGCGTCACTGGCCCCATTGAGTTCGCCATTGACGGGAAAGACGAGACCGCCTGGACGACCGATGCCGGCCCCGGCTTGCGCAACCAGCCGCGCAAAGCCGTGTTCAACGCTGCCGAGCCGATTTCGAACGAAGGCGGCACCATCCTCACTTTCTATCTCCGACAAAACCATGGCGGCTGGAACAGCGACGACAATCAGAACAACAACCTCGGGCGCATGCGCCTCTCGATGACCTCAGCGCCCGATGCCGTCGCAGATCCCGTTCCGGACCAGGTACGCGCGATCCTCTCAGTCCCCGGCGATCGCAGGATCGCCCGAACAAACGCAGACCATCTTCACCTACTGGCGCACCACTGTGCCTGAGTGGAAAGATGAAAACAACACCATAGCGGCTCTCTGGCATGAGCACCCCGAGGGCTCCTCCCAACTCGTCTTGGCCGAGCGGCCGAAGCCGCGCGAAACCCACCAACTCGTTCGCGGCGACTTCCTGAATCCCGGCAAAGTCGTAACCGGCGGAGTGCCGTCCTTCCTCAATCCGATGCCGGCCAACGCACCCGCCGATCGCCTCGGCTTCGCAAACTGGCTCGTTGCCCGCGATGCTCCAACCACAGCCCGCGCCTTCGTCAACCGCCTGTGGCAGGCGTATTTCGGCACAGGCATTGTCGAAACCAGTGAAGACCTGGGAACGCAGAGCGCGCCGCCGTCCCATCCGGAATTGCTCGACTGGCTCGCCGTGGAATTCATGGATCGTGGCTGGGACATCAAAGCCATGCAGCGCCTCATTGTCACTTCCGCAACTTACAGACAGTCGTCGAACGTAACACCGGAGCTGCTCTCGAAAGACCCATACAACCGCCTGCTCGCGCGGGGTCCGCGCTTTCGCGTCGATGCCGAAATTGTCAGCGATATCGCCTTGGCTTCGAGCGGGCTGCTGAACGACAAAGTCGGTGGCCCGAGCGTTTATCCCCCCGCGCCCGCGTTCCTCTTTCTGCCCCCCGCCAGCTATGGGCCGAAGGTCTGGAATGAAGCGCTCGACAACGATCGCTATCGCCGCGCCCTCTACACCTTCCGGTTTCGAAGCATCCCCTATCCGCTGCTCCAGACGTTCGATGCTCCCAACGGCGATACTCCTGCGTGAGGCGCGGGCGCTCGAATACTCCCCTGCAGGCGCTCACCACGCTCAACGAACCCCTGTTCATAGAGGCCGCGAAAGCCCTCGCACTGCTCACCTTGTATCAGGGCGGAGAGACCGACAAGCAACGCGTTACTTATGCGTTCAGGCGCGTTCTGGCGCGCACACCCTCGCAGGCGGAATCTGCAGAACTGGTCGCATTACTCGCGAAAGAACGAGGCCGTCCTCAATCGACGTCGGAGCGCTGGACCACCGTGTCCCGCGTCCTGCTCAATCTCGACGAGACGATCACAAAGGAATAAACATGCAATCCGGACAATCCGTCAGCAGACGATGGTTCTTTGAGCAATGCGGCGTAGGCCTGGGTGCTATCGCTCTGAAGACCCTGCTTGCCGAATCCGCGCAGGCGGCAGTCGATCCGCTCGCGCCCAAACCCCCGCAGTTCCCCGCGAAAGCGAAGAACGTCATCTTCCTCTTCATGGCCGGCGCTCCCAGCCATCTTGAACTCTTCGACAACAAGCCGGAACTGAAGAAGTTCGATGGCACTCTTCCGCCGCCCGAGCTGCTGAAAGGCTACCGCTCCGCCTTTATCAACCCGAATTCAAAGCTCCTGGGCCCGAAGTTTCCGTTTGCGAAATACGGGCAATCCGGCGCGGAACTGACAGGGCTTCTGCCGCATCTTTCAACCGTCGTTGACGATATTGCCATCGTCAAATCCATGACCACAGACGCGTTCAATCACGCGCCCGGACAACTGCTGATGAATACCGGCACCATGCAGTTTGGCCGGCCCAGCATGGGCGCGTGGATCACCTACGGGCTCGGCAGCGAATCGCGTGATTTGCCCGCCTTCGTTGTCATGAGTTCGGGCAGAAAAGGCCCCAGCGGCGGAAACTCCTGTTGGGGAAGCGGCTTTCTGCCATCCGTCTACCAGGGTGTGCAGTTCCGTTCTTCCGGCGACCCCGTGCTCTATCTTTCGAATCCCGAAGGTGTTGATACCACCGTGCAGCGCGACTCGCTCGACTCCATCGAACGCCTGAACGAACTCCGCGCGGGCGTAACAGGCGACCCTGAAATCGCCACCAGAATCAACTCATTCGAGATGGCTTTTCGGATGCAGTCCAGCGCGCCGGAGCTGATGGATCTGTCGAAGGAATCGCGCCAGACCCTCGACATGTACGGCGCCGAACCCGGAAAGCCGTCGTTCGCGAATAACTGCCTGCTCGCGCGGCGCATGGTGGAGCGCGGCGTCCGCTTCGTTCAGCTTTATCACGAAGCGTGGGATCAGCATTCCCTGCTCGTCAAAGATATTACTCAGAATTGCAAAGACACTGACCAGGCCTGCGCCGCGCTCATAAAAGATCTGAAACAACGAGGCTTGCTTGAGAATACGCTGGTCGTTTGGGGTGGCGAGTTCGGTCGCACCCCGATGGTGCAGGGCGGCGACGACGGGCGCGATCATCACCCCAACGCGTTCACCATGTGGATGGCAGGCGGCGGTATAAAACGCGGCGTAACCATCGGGGAAAGCGATGACCTCGGCTTCAACGTGGTGAAAGATCCGGTACACGTACACGATCTTCATGCGACCATGCTCCACCTGCTCGGCTTCGACCACAAGAAGTTGACGTACAAATTTCAGGGACGCCCGTTCCGGCTCACAGACGTGCACGGGAACGTTATCGGCCAGCTTCTGGCCTGACCGTCTCTCAACCGCCGATCAAACCACCCAGATATTCCGTGGCGCGATTGAAAATCGGAATATCGAGGTCCACCGTCCACGCCTCGTCTACGCGCCGCACCATTCTGCCGCGCTTGAAATCCGGTCGCTCTTTCGCCCAGTTCACGCCCTTTGCGTGCAGCAAGTCGTGCTTCTCGGCGGTAGATTTGTTCAGAAGTTCTTCATGCGCGTAATGTGCCGAAGCAAGCATATTCAGACTGTTCGCCGATGCATCCAGTTGCCGCCAGAGAAAATATCGCTCCACCTCCCGTGCCTGCGAAATCACCATGATCCGGGAATCGAAAACCGCAACCTTCGACGACGCAAACGCACGATTGAAAGCCCCTGTGAACACGCTTGCTGAAACGGATACCATCTTCTGCACGTTGCCATCGAACCAGAGCGGCGCGTCCTCTTTTTCGATATCGCTCAGCAGAAATGAATATTCATCGCTCTGCCCATAGGCAAAGCGGCACCCGATCATCTCTTTGCAGAGCGCAAGCGCAGCCTCATCCAGCGCGTCCGCAAGCGTCCTGCAATACGGGCGCTCCAGCCCCTGCGTGAACTTATGAAACCCGCGGCCGTCGATCCGGATTACGAAATAAGCACGCCTGGGCAGCGCAATGCGCAGAGCATCTTCGTAATCCCGCTTCATGCGCCGGCCAAGTTCGTCAATCATTACGTGTCACCTCGATTGTGGCAAACTCGGGGAAACCATGAACGTAGCAATGCGCGTGGTGCTCGACACGAACATCCTGATATCGGCGTGCCTGAAACCGGATGGGCTGGAGGCCGGCATCGTTCGAATGGTTCTGAGCGGGCAACTGCAGGCATGCGTCACCGATCAGGTTTGGGCCGAGTATCGCGACGTGCTGTTTCGCGCGAAATTTCAGGCAATTCACGACAATGCCACTACGCTGCTGAACGGACTCCACGCGGTGGCATTGCGCGTGATTCCCGGTGACGCCGTTTCCCTTGCCACTGACGAAGACGACAATCGCCTGCTCGAATGCGCCGTGGCTGGTGCTGCTCAGTACCTGATTACAGGCAATCTGAAGCACTTTCCGGCGGAGTGTGCCGGAACTCGCGTCCTCAACTCCAGAGCCTTCCTGGACCTATACCCCTTTTTGTGCATCAATTAAGTATGTCCAAAGCGAAGGTTGAACTCAGCGTCAGCGGGATGACTTGCGAAGGCTGTGTCCGGAGTATCGAGAAAAAGCTGTCCGGAGTGAAGGGCGTCTCCTATGCCCACGTGAATCTGGGCGCGGGAAGGGTCACCGTGGAATACGAAGATTCTGAGGCGGACGCGGCCGGCATCCTGGGCGCCGTGCAGCAGATCGGGTTCACCGCCTCCCAATCCTGATGGCTGTAGAACACATCGAATTGCCGATCGGCGGAATGACCTGCGCCGCATGCGCGCGCACTGTCGAACGGCAACTGGGCAGTACCGAAGGGGTCCGGCAGGCGAACGTGAACTTCGCAACCCGCACCGCCTCCGTGCTCTACGATCCGGCGCAGACCCGCGTGGAAGGTCTGATTGCGGCCGTAGAGGATGTCGGGTTCGAAGTGCCCACTGAGCCCCTCGAAATCGCCGAGGCCGCCGAAACGCGGCAGTTGCGGAAACGCATGATCGTCGGCGCGGCTTTCGCACTCCCCGTCTTAGTTCTCGGCATGCTCGAACGCTTGCCGCTGGTCCAGTTTGTCCTGACCCTTCCCGTTCTCTTTTACTCCGGGCTCCCTTTCTATCGCGATGCATGGACCGCAGCCAGGCATCGTTCCGCGAACATGAACTCCCTCATCGCCCTCGGCACAGGCGCGGCTTTCCTCTATTCCGCCTGGGTGCTCTCGCGCGGCGGTGCTGAGGTTTACTTCGAAGCTGCCGCCGTCATTATCGTTCTGGTGCTTCTCGGCAGGCTGCTGGAATCACGCGCGCGCGGTCGCGCCTCTGACGCCATTCGCGCTCTCATGAATCTTCAGCCCGCCACTGCGCGCGTCATCCGCGACGGCGGCGAGCGCGAGATCTCTTTGAGCGAAGTAGCACCCGGCGACGTAGTTCTGGTCCGGCCCGGAGAACGTATCCCTGTCGATGGAGCCATTCTCGAAGGCGCGAGCGACGTTGACGAATCGATGCTGACGGGAGAAAGCCTGCCGGTTTCCAAGTCCGTTGGCTCGGCTGTCTTTGCCGGAACGCTGAACACTACCGGCGCGTTCCGCTTCGAGGCCACGAAAGTCGGCCGCGCCACCGCCGTGGCACGAATCATCGAGCTGGTAAAACGCGCCCAGGGTTCGAAGGCGCCCGTCGCGCGGCTTGCCGATCTCGTCAGCGGTTATTTCACCCTGGCCGTCCTTGCCATCGCGGCGATCACCTTCGGCGTATGGCTCGTCTTCGCTCCCGCAGGCGTCGCCGTCATCAATGCCGTCGCGGTTCTGATCATTGCCTGCCCGTGCGCCATGGGCCTCGCCACGCCCACCGCGATTATGGTCGGGACAGGCCGCGGCGCGCAGCGAGGAATCCTCTTCAAAGGTGGAGAAGCCCTTGAGGCAGCGGCCCGCATAGACACTGTGATCCTCGACAAGACGGGCACCATAACGACCGGGCGGCCGCAGGTCGTGCGCGTGCGTGTCTTCAGCCGCTTCAGCGAAGAGGAAGTCCTTTCCATGGCCGCGGCGGTGGAGCAATGGAGCGAACACCCGATCGCCCGCGCCGTGCTGGCCCACGCCGGCAGCCACGATTCCGCCGAAGGGTTTCATGCAATTCCGGGGCGCGGAGCGGAAGCATTTGTCGGTGGCCGGCACGTGTTCGTCGGCCGGGGCGACAACGGCTCCGTCGCCGTTGAGGTGGATGGCGTCCTCGCGGGAGAGTTCGATCTGTCGGACGAAGTAAAGCCCGAAGCCGCTGACTCCGTGCGCAGACTCCACGCCATGGGCGCCGAGGTCTGGATGATTACCGGCGACCATACGCGCGTTGCTCTCGAGGTTGCGGCAGCCGTCGGCATAAGCCATGCGCGCGTGCTGTCCGAAGTGCTGCCCGAACACAAGGACGCTGAAGTTTCCAGGCTGCGCGCCGAAGGAAAGCGTGTGGCGATGGTTGGGGACGGCATCAACGATGCGCCGGCGCTCGCGCGAGCGAACGTGGGAATCGCAATCGGCAACGGCACCGATGTAGCCATCGAAACCGCCGGCATCATCCTCATGCGCGGCGACCTGCGCGGCGTTCCCGATGCCCTTCTGCTTGCACGCGGCACGCTGCGCGTCATCCGGCAGAATCTCTTCTGGGCCTTCGCGTATAACGCCGTCGGGATTCCCCTCGCCGCCGGTCTTTTTTATCCCTGGACCGGATGGACCCTCTCGCCCATGATTGCCTCTGCGGCAATGGCGCTGTCGAGCGTCTCTGTTGTCGCGAACAGCCTCAGACTCAGAAGATCGTAGCCGAGCTAACCGGCCACCTGGTTCCAGATCATCACTACCGTGAGCGCGATCATAACCACGCTGGTACTGCCCGCGATCGCGTTTCCCCAGAACCCATTGCAGTATTCACCCATCAGCCGCTCCCTGTTAACCAGGATCAGCATGAACGCCAGCACGAACGGCAAGAGCACCCCATTCGCCACCTGTGAAATCAGGATGACTTTCAGCAACGGCAGCCCGGGGATCAGCACGAAACCCGCGCCGCATACGATCAGCGCCGTGTAGAGTCCATAGAAGATCTTTGCCTCGCCAAAGCTGTGATCGATTCCGGATTCGAACCCTAGTCCTTCACACACGTTGTACGAAGTTGCCAGCGGCAGAATCGCCGCCGACATCAGCGAGGCATTGATCAGCCCCACTGCGAACAGCATTGCTGCAAACTTGCCCGCGAATGGCACCAGCGCCTTCGCCGCCTCCGCCACATCGTTGATCTCTCTGTGCTGCGTATGAAAGATGGTCGCGGCGCACGCCACCACGATGAAGAACGCAATCACGTCCGTCACGATGCAACCGAAAATCACGTCCAGCCGGCTCATCGCATAATCGCGTTTTGACACGCCCTTCTCGACAATCGATGCCTGCAGGTAAAACTGCATCCACGGCGTGATCGTGGTTCCGATCAGTCCCACGATCATGATCAGGTATCCCGGATCAGAATTGAACTGCGGAATCAGCGTGTCTTTGATTGCCAGCGGCCAGTCTGGCTTCGAAAGAAAAGCCGAAACCGGATAACTGAAATAGATCAGCGACAGAAACAGCAGCACGCGTTCCACCGGCTTATACGAACCCCGCACAATCACGGTCCACACCAGCAGCGCCCCCAAAGGGACAGAAATATACTTGCTCACCCCGAACACGCCGAAGCCCGAGGCCAGCCCCGCAAACTCCGCCGCAATGTTTCCGAAGTCCGCGAAGCCGAGCACGATCATGGTGAAGAAGGTCATCCGCAGACCGAACTCCTCACGAATCAGATCGGACAGACCCTTGCCCGTAATCGCGCCCATCCGGGCCGCCATCTCCTGCACCACGATCAGCGCGATTGTAGTGGGAACCAGCGTCCACAGCAGCGTGTAGCCGTACTTTGCGCCGGCCTGCGAGTAAGTGAGAATGCCCCCCGGGTCGTTGTCGACATTGGCCGTGATGAATCCCGGTCCGATCACGGCGAACAGCGCGAGCAGGCGGTACCGCATCACCTTCCACGTCTGTAATGCGGGATGCCGCGGCCGCTGCGGACCGTGATGTTGTCGCTGTGTGTCCGGCGTCCTCACTTCGGAAACCCTCCCTCAAGATGCAGGCGCAGCGAGTATGCCCAGACCGGCCCGCGGTCATGGTTATAGCCGGGGTTCGAGATGTGCTGGCAATCGAACGTCGCGAAAAATCCGTTCACCACCCGTGCGCTGTAGTAGCTCTCCCAAACCGATTCCGCAGCGTAGTTTAGTTTGCCATCGCCAATGATAAAGTCGAGCCCTCCGCGGCTTAGATAGAGCGCATGCACCCCGGACACGCCCGCCGCCGTAAACGCCGTGCCCACAGTATCCTTCGCGCGGCGCCATTTCGATCCCGTAACCGAAACGCCACCGCTCGCAAGCCGGTCAATTGCTGTAAAGGCAAAATCCTCTGTCTTGCCGTCGTTCCATCCAAGCCGCGTGAAGACGCCCAGGTCCTTCGTAATCTCCTGCTCAACATTGATTCCGAACCCGTACTTCAATGTCCCCGGCCTGCGGATCGCCGTCACATCGGGCGTCGTTCCGGTCGCTGCGCCATTCCGCACCGCTTCGGCGTAGTTGCCTGAACGCGTCCGGTTCTCATAATGCAGTAACCGAATCGCTCCCGGATGGGCGAGCAGGTGGTACCTGACTTCGCCTTCGAACTGATCGCCGCGGTCGCGAAACAACCGCCTGTCGAAGCGCAGTCCGTTTGCGACCCTCGGCTCCGCGGCGCTCGCATATCGAACCGACCAGTGCCGGGTATGGAATTCGTGCATCCATCCCCACGTGTAACCACGCAAATCGGCCGGGTAATCCCACGCCCCGTTGAACATCAGACCCCAGCCCATGAACTGCGTGCGTGGATCGTGAGTGTAGCGGTTGTTATCGAAAAAATCTGTAACGGTGAACCGGCCCACCACTACCGTGTAGCGCGTCATCGGACGTGCTCCGCGAAGCTGATTTTCGTCGCCTTCTATGGGTTCTTGTTCATCGCCGAAACCGAAATCGTGCGACACATACAGCCTCGCCAGATACGGCTTTGGCGTCGCCGTAGCAGCCCGTGGCAATTCACCGTTCGGCGCATTAGCCACGCCCGAGACCCCGCTGAATCCACGGCCGCCGGCAATCTCCGGGTCGAACGTGAGCTGTGTGTGCTCGGTAAGGCGCCACGAAAAGAAAATCGTGGTTGTCAGCGACACATCCCGCTCCGGCGTATTGTGCAGGCTCTTCGCGCCCTCGTACGGCGATCGAAACACCCCGTGATACTGCCCGATCGAAGTGGCCTGGTAGAACAGATTCCACCTTTGCGGCTCCGAATCGGCGGACGGGCTGTCCGGTTTCTCCTGTTCCTGCCGGGGCGCGGTTCCCTCCGCGGGCTGCTGCTGCTGTGCGAGGGCGCTGCCTGTCACTACGCACGCAAAGAGCGCCGAAAAAAGACGGTTTTTCAGCATTAGAGGTTCAGATCGCTCGTGTCAGGACAGAAACGGAATCGTTTCGAAGCGATGAATCAGAGAAAAAGAAACGGGGACGGAGGTTCCGCCGCGCGCTCTTCCCGATCCACGCCGATACTGCCTGCTGACATGCGAAATCCTCCTTTTCTTGAGAGTGAAAGTTCCAGTTCTCAGAGTAAACCGCGCTTGCTGCAAAACACAACCCTAAACAGCCCCGTCGCTTGAAATATACTCTTTACCAATGACTCGCAAGTTGGGAATGATGCTGTCTGCGGCGGTCTTGCTTTCCGCGGCTTTACTGGCTCAGGAGCCTGACGGCGGCCCGCCCGGCGGTCGCGGCGGAAGAGGCGGACGCGGCGGCGCCGGAATTCGCGACTTCCTCGGGCTCGGTCCTGCTCCGGACGCGGCAGCAGCGAAGAAAGGCGAACCCCTGTACAAACAGAACTGCGGCACCTGTCATGGCGAGAATGCGCGCGGTTCGCAAGGTCCGAACCTGGTCCGCTCCGTCACCGTGCTGCACGACCTCAAGGGCGAAGAGATCGGTCCCGTCGTGAAAGCCGGACGTCCAGGCATGCCGCCGTTCCCGACGCTCTCCCAGGACGACATCTACAACATCTCGCAATTCCTCCATCTGCAGGTCGAACTCGCAGCCAACCGGGGCACCTACGGTCAGACCTACGGCGATCTGCGCAATAAGGTCACAGGCGACGCCAAAGCGGGCGAAGCATTTTTCAACGCCAACTGCACCGGTTGCCATTCGGTAACGGGAGATCTTGCAAAAATCGGGTCGAAGTTTCAGCAGGCACAGCAACTGCAGTCCCGGTTCCTCTGGCCCGCCGGACGCGGTCCGTCCCGCATTACCGTCACCACTCCTTCGGGCGAGAAAGTATCCGGAACCATTTCGAAGATGGACGATTTCAACGTGTCGCTTTACGATGCCGGCGGCGAATACCATTCGTGGCCGCTGAGCAAGGTCAAGGTTGACACCGAAGACAAGCTGCAGGGCCATCGCGCTCTGCTGGCCAAATATTCCAACGCCGACATTCACAACATGACCGCTTATCTGGTGACACTGAAATGAAAATCGCGCGGCTTCTTCCTGTCCTTCTACCCTGTGTGCTCGCGGCGCAGGGACTCGACCCCAAATCGTTAGCGCTGTTCAAACAGCCCGCCGGAACATGGCCAAGTTATAACGGCGATTACTCGGGCCGCCGTTTCAGCGATCTCAATCAGATCAATCAGTCGAACATCGACCTGCTGAAGATCGATTGGTCGTATCGCGTGCCCGTCGGCCCGCAGCGGGGAGTTGGCGGCCCCAGCATCAAATCCACGCCGCTGCTTGTAAACGGCGTCCTCTACTTCACTATCCCCGATCACGTCTTCGCCATCAGCGCCCGCACCGGCGAACAGCTCTGGCAATTTGATTTCGAAGACAAAGGCGGACATCTCGTCGGACAGCGCGGAGTCGGCATCTACGGAAACTGGGTTTACTTCCTCACGCCCGATGGCTGGTTCATCTCGCTCAACGCCAAAGACGGGAAAGAGCGGTGGCGCAAAAAGGTGGCCGATGAAAAGCTTCAGTACTTCACCACCATGGCGCCCATGATCGTCAAGAACCATGTGATGGTCGGCGTCGGTGGCGATGCCATGGACGTGCGCGGTTATCTCGAAGCGCGCGACCCGGAGACCGGCGAACTCCAATGGAAATGGTGGAGCGAGCCTGAAAAGCCCGGCGACCCCGGTTCTGAAACCTGGCCCAGCAAAGCTTCCATGGATCACGGCGGCGGCATGACCTGGCTGCCGGGCACTTATGACCCCGAACTCAATCTGCTCTATTGGGGAACCGGCAACGCCAACCCCGTGTTTGCCGGGCAGAGCCGCAAGGGCTCGAATCTCTACACCGCTTCCATCGTCGCGCTCAACCCCGATACCGGCAAACTGGTCTGGTATTTCCAGGCCTCGCCCCACGACACGCACGACTGGGACGATGTCGAAACGCCTGTTCTCTTCGACGCCGTGATTGACGGCAAGCCGCGGAAACTGCTTGCCCAGGGCGCCCGCGCGGGCTGGTTTTTCGTTCTCGACCGGACCAATGGAAAGAACCTGGTGTCGAGACCTTTTTCAGGCACCGGCAACTGGGCCAAGGGTGTCGATGCCAAGGGTCAGCCGATCCCCGATCCTGACAAGGAGCCCAAAGTCGATGGCTCCATGATCGATATGCCTGCCATGGGCGCCACCAACTGGCCGCCCCCGAGCTACGATCCGCAAACCGAACTCTTCTACCTCAACGGCACGGAAGGTTACGGCATGGCTTATCTTTACGACACTTCCCCCGACCCCGAAGGTTACGGCGGAGGCGGCGGTGGCGGCTTCGACTTGCGTTCCGCGCTGTTCGCCCTGGACGTCCGGACTGGCAAACTGAAGTGGAAGCACGAGCACCCTGGGCAGGCCATGAGCGGCGGAATTCTGACCACTGCGGGACACCTGCTATTTACAGGAGACTCCGGCAACCTGGTCGCCTTCGATCCCGCTGACGGCAAGATCCTGTGGCATCAGCAACTGCAGCAGCCAGTCAGCAATGGTCCTTCAACGTACCTGCTCGATGACAAGCAATACCTGATCGTCGGGGCAGGGGACACGCTGTACGCGATGGTGCTCGCCGGCAAGCATTAAGACAGGAAGGCCTGCCGCGCGGGTTTCAACCCGTTCTTCTTAAGCCAAGGGGAGCGATCTTGTCTTCGGTTACAGACGCCTGAAGGCTATCACACTGGGGCGGACCGATCACCCCACCATGGTTAGGTATAGCAGCATTCCACGAGAGGTTTTGCGCCGGTTCGTGGTACATTGGCGGCGAGGTAAACAGAACTAATGGCCGACGAAAAGAAGAAGTGCGCTCACCCCGCCTGCAATTGCGCGCCGGCAGCGGAACACGGGAAGTATTGCAGCGAGTACTGCCATGATGCAAAAGACACGCTCGAGATTTCCTGCAACTGCGGCCACTCCGGATGTGAAATCTCGTAGATCAGGGCGTGACCGGAATTGTCACCGGGTAGCTGCTGAATCCGTTCAGGTAGACGATCAGCGGCTGCGCGGGGCCGGTCGTTTCGGTGGAATTGAGCAGGAACGTTACCGCAGTTGCGGTCGTTGAGATCGCATTGTGCATTGTTCCCCCCAGTCCGATCTGGGCACGGCCGCTGATTGGGGTATTAAGAGTTACAGTCAGGATATCTCCCGGATGAGCCGGGTGTCCGCTGTCGACCACGTTTCCGAGGCTCGTTTGGACCGACAGAATCGATGCCGGCGGCCCGTCGATATTCACCACGACAGGCAGGGCGCTCATTGCCCCGTTGCTGAAGTTCATCACCACCGGTCCCGTCGGCAAGCCGGACGGAATCACCAGGTTGATTTGCGTTGCCGAGGAATAGAGGACGGTAGCGGCTTGTCCACCGAAGCTGATCGAAGGCGCCGTGCCGGGTACCGCCAGATTGCTCCCATACATCGCAACCGTCGCGCCCGCATAAGAGCCGGTCAGACCCACCAGCGCATTTTCAAGAATCGGCACCGGTGCGGGCAGGCCAGGAATCGCCGGCGCGATCTGAAACCCTGAGGACAGCGTAGCCAGTTGAAATCCCGCGACGATGCTCACATCCGGGTTCGATAAAGCGGCGTTGGGCGACACCGAAATATCCGCCTGCAGGTGATTCGGAGACAGCACAAACACACGGCGCACCACGATGTCTGTCGTCCCGAACCCGACCGACGTCAAGCCGGGCGTGAAGTTGAAGCCTGTGCCGGTGATGTCCACCATGGCTTCAGACCCCGCCGGCACCGAAGCGGGGCTGACCGCGAGGATCGATGGTGTAACAGAATCTCCGTAAGAATAAGTCACAGGGGAGGCCGACTGCAGGATTTGCGAGTTCTGTCCATCGCTGTTATAAGCCGTTAGACTCGCGGTCTGACCCGCGGCGCCGGCCGGCGGGGTCACAACCGCAGTGCCGCTGGCCGGGTCCAGACTGGTGATCGCGGCTGGAATTCCATCGAAATAGATCTGAGTATCGAGCGCCCAGTTTTTACCCAAAACAGTGGCCGTCCCATCCCCGTTGTTCGTCACCGACAAAATGGTTGGCGGAGGATTCCTCGTAATCGTGAAGCCGGCAGGCAGAACGTAAAGGAAGGTCGGAGTCGTGAAGATGACGTGCTGGAGACCGGGCGTCGCGAACGGCGAGAACCCCAGGTACATCCCGACATAAGTAGACCCGTTCGCCTGGCCCGGAAACAACCCGTTACTCGGCACGTAAGCGGAATCGCCGAGAACCGAAACGCTCAGTCCCGGAGCTTTCCCGTTCGCCCCTAAACCGCTGCCAGTGGCGCTCACGCCGACCAGTCCTGCCACCGACATATTTACGAACGCAGGTTCTTCGGCAATGGCGTTGTTATTGAAGTACCCGTAAATCTGCACGTCGTACAACTCGACAGAAGAGCGCGCCGGAAGACTGATGTTAATACCGTCCTGACTCTTCCCCGACTGCACACCAACCGTTTGCCGCGCATCGGCAGTGCCGGGGTAGAACAGCGCGGTCGTCGGCCCCGAAGCGGGATTCACCGTTCCGTCCGGGTTCCACGGTCCATAAATGTTGGCATCCGGCGGAAGCGCGTGCGCATAAACGAAATACTGTCCCGCCGGGATGCCGTCGATCCGGTACGTGCCATCCGGATTGGTCAGGGCGCTGACAGCGTCGGCGCCGGCCCGGATTGCGACCACCGAAGCGAGGTGGACGCCTTTGCCGTTACTCGTGATTCGACCCGTGATGCTCCCCAACTGCGCAAAAGACGCATTCGGATAGAGCACGGAAACCGCCGCGTTGTCGTCCGCGGTAAGGGGATGGCTAAGAGTCGTCGACCGCGTCGTCGCCTGCGACATGGTCGCCGACGTGAACGTATGCTGCAGGCCAAGCGCATGCCCCATCTCATGGAGCGTGGTCAGGAAAAACGTCTCGCGATAACTCGGCCCGGGATCGAGCGCAAGGTTGCGGTTCAGCTCAATCGTTGATCGGACGATCGGAAAGAATTGCGAGCCGTTCGGGGCCGTCACCGGCGTGTTCAGAGTGGTGACGCTGCCATATCCTTCAAGCCCTGGAGGCAAATCGGTAAACGTGACATCTCCACCCGGAGTGTTCTGGAGCGTGCTGCCGTTTTCAAGACCGCCGAATGCGACCCGCAGGTCAGAAGTGGGCACCCCGTTCCAGACCTGGGCGGCCTGGCGGATCTGGCTCAGAACCGAATTGAACGTGTCGTTCTGCGCAAAGGCGCCGGGACCGGTTTCAGAAACATAAAACGTTACAGTCTTGCCGGGAAGCGCCGTCAGGTCGAACTTGTCAGGAGCGTTTCCGCTCTTAAGATAGTGGACGAAATGGTAGTAGGCGCTGGCCGGAACGGCCAGCAGCAGCAGACACGCCAACCTCTTCATCGCGCACCCCGGACTGCGCCGGCCGCGGTCACTGTGCGCACGCGGCTTTTCAGATCGGCCAGATTCATCCGCACAGCGCGGTCGGTCACCTTAGCGCCGGTGGAGTCGAGCATGGTTTCACCGATCTCATCGCGCGACGCCATCATTGAGCCGTCAGGCTGCTTCGAGACGCTGAAGATTCCCTGCGTCAGCCCGACAAGATGAGTGATGCCGGTCGATGGCGATGTCCACAGAAACATCACGTATTCGGTTCCCGTTTCAAGAGCGGGCACGCCGGGTACGGATTGCGTATAGCCCCCCGCGGTGCCGCCGGGCAACATCACTTCAGCCGTCGGAAAGCCCTTCCAGGACTCCGTTACCTGAAGCTTGTAATGCGTGTAGATCGTCGATTTTGTCAGACTGCTGTAAGAGCCGGTAACACGCGCGCGGACAATGGCTGTGGCGCTCTGCGTCATCTGGTCCATGCTGAGTTGCTGCAGGGTTGCGGCAGTTGCGAACTGCGCCAGACACAACGCGGCGATGATGAAAAACTTCATGTTTATAAGACCGAAATAAGACCGGAAAAGGATGAGTTGCCCAACTGTAGGGCAACTGCCGTTCCACGTTGCCGCGTTGAATTGAGGCAACTTACGTGAGGTCGAGCCCGCACACCCGTCCCACCTCGACACGGCGTTGGGGCACCTCGGGTCAGCGGTCTCTAACTACAAGTATAGGAATATTCAGAAGATGCCGCACCGGGTTGATGGTGTTGCCGAAGATCAGATCTTTGATCCCGCCGTGCCCGTGCGCGCCCATGATCAGCAGGTCGGGGCTGATTTCCCGCGCATACCGAACGATTTCCTTTCGCGGATTCGAGCCATGCCGAATCGCCGTTTCGACGTCAATATCCAATTCGCTCAGCGACTGAACGACACTGTCGAGGTACTGACGGCCGGCTTCCACCTCGGCCGTGGAAGCTTCCGAGCCGTACACCTGACTGGTCACCCCTTCTTCCACGTGCAGCAGGTAAAGCCGCGCATGATTCCGCGACGCGAGTCCAGCGGCGTGGCTGAGGGCCAGGCGGTCGAGGCTCGAATGATCGAGCGGCACCAGAATGCGGCGGTATTGCTCAATCGCCGTAAGCTCGGCCGAGGCGGCTTCGAGACCAAGGTTCGCTCTCGCTCCGGAGCGGCTGTAAGGCTGAACCGTCAGCCAGAGCAGCAGGCCGAACAGTCCGCCACCCAGGGCGAGACATAACACCCAGACGAGTGGCGCCCAACTGCCCGCATTGTGCGCCCAGTCGGCGATGGTCTGGCCGGCAAGCCAGATATTGAGGCTCACCACGATCGCGGCGGTGACCCATCCGGCCAGACGCAGTTTCCAGCCGCTGGTGAACGGGCCCATTCGCTGCGAATCGTTGGTGAAGTGGAGCAGGGGAATGATCGCGAAAGGCAACTGCAGGTTCAGCACAACCTGGCTGAGGATCAGCAGCTTGAGGGTCCCCCCGTTGCCGTTCAGCCAGATCACGAGAAACGCCGGAACAATGGCGAGCAGGCGCGTAACCAGGCGGCGCAGCCACGGCTGCACGCGGATGTTGAGAAAGCCTTCCATGATGATCTGCCCGGCCATGGTTCCTGTGAGTGTGGAAGACTGCCCCGAAGCGAAGAGCGCAATCCCGAAAAGTTTGGATGCGATCACCGTCCCCATCAGCGGCGCCAGCAGCAGGTAAGCCTGAGAGATTTCGGTCACGTCCTGATGCCGGACAAAGAAGATTGCGGCCGCCAGGATGAGAATCGCGCAATTGATAAACATAGCGCCATTCAGCGCGACTACGCAGTCAATCAGGTTGTATTTGCAGGCGCGGCGCTTTTCGGAAACACTGTTGCCGATCCGCCGCGTCTGCACCAGCGCCGAGTGCAGGTAAAGATTATGCGGCATCACGGTCGCGCCGAGCATGCCAACCGCAACATAGAGGCTCAGGTGATCGATTCGCGGGATCAGGCCCGCGGCTATGCCCGAAAGAGCCGGATGTGCCATGAAGAGTTCAGCCGTAAAGCACAGAGCTATGACGGCAATGAGCGCGAGCACCACACCTTCGAGATACCGGATTCCGAGACGCTGCAGCGCGAGCACCAGCAGCGTGTCGAGCGCTGTGATCGCAACCGCCAGCAGAAGCGGAATGTGAAAAAGGAGATTCAGCGCGATGGCCGCGCCAAGCACTTCGGCCAGGTCGCATGCGACGATTGCAATTTCGCAAAGCGCCCACAAAACCATGTTCACGGGGCGCGGATAAGTTTCACGGCACGCCTGCGCGAGATCGCGCCCGGTCACGATGCCAAGCCGGGCTCCAAGCGTCTGGAGCAGGACGGCCATGCCGTTCGACATGACCAGAACCCACAGAAGTTTGTAGCCGAATTCCGCCCCGCCCTGAAGGTCGGTCGCCCAGTTACCGGGGTCCATGTAGCCCGACGCTGACCAGATAGGCCGGCCCCGCGAAGGCGAGCATACGGCGCCAGAAAGTGAGTTGGTCGGTAGCGACACTCTCGTGTACATCGGCTAGAGAGCGAGTCTGGCCGGTGGGTGTCATGGTTTTATTAATTCTAACGCGGCGAAATATTTACGATTCTTATCTGAAAAACCGAACCCATTTTCGGCCGCCGCCCACGGGCCGAGGGCGAGTTTTGGCTGAGGGTCGCATTCGCTATTCGCATTCCATCACACGCGTCAAGTGTTTGGCGGGAAAAAGCAAGGTAAGTTGTTGAGGAAACACGGAAAGATGGGTAGTGACTGGCCACCATGCCAAAACGGATCAACCCAGCTGCGTCATCGCCCATTTCAAACGGTGGAACAGGTAAAACGCGGTTCGGAACGAGCTGAGTTCCAATGCGCGCTGCAGGGTCAGCACCGTCATCTGCGTTTCCCGCATCTCGTGGATTGCCCGCAGCCAGACATGCAGCGGGATTCGAGACCGCTCGAAAATCGTCCCGAACGTGACCGTGAAGCGCTGGCGGCAAACCCCGCATCTGTAAACGCCCGGCCGTATGTTCGCCTGCAGCGCGTAGATGCCCTCCGCAGTTCCGCATGAGGGGCAAACCGGGCCTTCGGGCCAGCGCCGCGCCTCCAGGTAGGCGCGGGCCGCATCCTCATTTTGGTAATGTGGAGCCATTCAGTCCGTGACCAAAAATATCATCGCCTTCGCCCTGACCGCCATGACTATCAGTGCAGCAGATCCGTCATTACCCGAGCTTCAGAAGATGGAAGGCCGCTTTGCGCCCGTGGACCTGCGGGTGGATACCAGCAAACTCAGCGCCGGGGATAAGGCCGCGCTTCCAAAACTGGTCGAAGCGGCGCGCCTCATAGACCGCATCTTTCTGCAGCAGTTGTGGACAGGAAATCTGGCGCTTGAAGCCAGACTGCGCGCGGACAAGTCGCCGCTCGGCAAGGCCAGGTTCGAATACTTCTGGATGAATAAAGGCCCATGGTCGGATCTGGATGCGCACCGCGCGTTTTTGCCCGGCGTACCCGCACGTAAGCCCGAAGGCGCGGCATTTTATCCCGAAGATATGACGAAGGCGCAGTTTGAAAGCTGGGCGAAGGGACTAAGCCCCGCGGCGCGCACTCAGGCCGAGGGTTTCTTCAGCGTGATCCGGCATGGCAAGGATGGTCAGCTCGTGAGCGTCCCCTATTCCGAGGCCTATAACGCCGATCTGACGGCCTGCGCCCACCTGCTGCGCGAAGCTGCGAAGTTGACCGATAATGCCACGTTAAAACACTTTCTCGAGACACGCGCGGCAGCCTTTCTGTCGAACGACTACTACGAGAGCGACATGGCGTGGATGGATCTGGATGCGCCGCTCGACATCACCATTGGTCCTTACGAGACTTATAACGATGAATTGTTCGGTTATAAGGCTGCCTTCGAGGCTTATGTAAACGTGCGCGACGATGTGGAGACGGCCAAGCTAAGGTTCTTCGGCGATCACATGCAGGAGGTAGAGAACAGCCTCCCTATTGACCCTAAGTACCGGAACCCGAAGATCGGCGGACTCTCGCCCATACGAGTCGTGAACCAGGTGATTGCATCGGGCGACGGCGATCACGGCGTTAAGACCGCCGCCTACAATTTGCCCAACGACGAGCGCGTGGTGCATGAGAAGGGCAGCAAGCGCGTGATGCTGAAAAACGTGCAGGAGGCCAAGTTCAACAGCACCCTGCTGCCGATCTCAAAAACGGTGCTGAACCCGGCCCAGATCGCCTCCCTGAACTTCGATTCCTTCTTTACGCACATCCTGGCGCATGAAATGAGTCACGGCATCGGTCCCCATCAGATTACGGTGGGCGGACGCCAGACGACTCCCCGCCAGGAATTGAAAGACCTTTATAGTGCGATCGAGGAAGCTAAGGCCGACGTGCTGGGACTCTACATGCTTCAGCACTTTTTCGATAAGAAGTATCTGAAGCCGGATGAGACCCGCCTCTACACCACTTATCTCGCATCATCGTTCCGCACCCTGCGTTTCGGGTTGAACGAAGCGCATGGAAAGGGAATGGCCCTGCAGTTTAATTACCTGACCGATAAGGGTGCTTTTGTCTATCGCGATGGCGCCTGGTCTGTGGATATGGCGAAGATTCGCGACGCCGTTCGCGATCTGGCGCACGATCTTCTTACTATTGAAGCTACTGGCGACTATACCGGCGCAAAGAAGATGCTGGACACCTTATCGGTAATGCGTCCGCCGATTGAGGCGACTCTGAAGCGGGTCTCCGCCGTTCCTGTCGATATCAGGTCAGTGTTTGTGACGGCCGATGCGATTTCGCCCGTTGCGGCACGATGATCGCGAGCCTGGCTTAAACTTGCGGCCCGCCTCGCGCGTGGTGTTCGCCCTCGTCGCGATAGCGATCGGAGCATATTATTCGTGGGGCGTCCGGGCTGCCGGTCATGGTTTTGTCTGGAAGCAGAACCTCGATGGCTATTACGATCATCTGGGCCGAGCTTTCGCGGGCGGCCACCTTTACCTTCCCGTCGAGCCTTCGCCCGAATTGCTCAAGCTGGCGAACCCGTGGGACCCGCGGGTCGATGACTCACTAAAACTCTTCGACGCGGTTCTGTATCACCGCCGCTATTACCTGTATCACGGGGCGGGCCCTGCGGTGATGCTGTTTGCGCCGTGGCGTCTCATCACGCATCACGACCTGCCAGAGAACTTCGCGCTCTTCGTGTTTTGCTTTGGCGGCTTCCTATTCTCAGGGGCAACGCTGCTCAGCACCGTTAGGACGGGCCCGTGGACGACCGCCCTGCTGCTGCTCGCGCTCGGGCTTTGCCAGTGCGTGCCCTTCCTCCTCAACAGGGTCTGGGTTTATGAGGTGGCGGTCGGCGCCGGATATTTCTGCGTCTCAGCGGGATTATTCTTCTATGTGCGCGGATGGCTTCCCTGGGCGGGCCTCATGTTCGGTCTTGCTATCTCATGCAGGCCGCATCTTGGGATGATCGGCGCCATCATTGTTGCCGTGCTTGCATTCAGGAACCTGCGATCCGCCATAGCTTTCGCGCTTCCGTTCGCACTTGCGGGCTTAGGAGTGGCGGCTTATAACTACGAGCGTTTCGGGAATCCGCTGGATTTCGGCAACCGCTATTTGCTGGGCGGCGCAAATCAGACCGAAGTCAAGCTCTCCGCCGCGAACGTGAAGCCTGGCCTGTTCTATCTCTTAGCTTCGTCGCCTGAGTTTGACGCCGTATTTCCGTGGGTCCTGCTGCCTTCGCCCCCGCATGATGTGCCGAGACCGCCGGGCTATACGGTCGAGCCCACGGTCGGAGCAATTTATCTGGCTCCCTTTCTGCCGTTTGTGTTCCTGACTGTATGGATCGCACCGCACCGGAAACTATGCCTGATATTGCTCGGTTCAGTAGCAGGCATTCTGCTCTTCGTGACCGGGACCGGGTGGAGCACGCAGCGGTACGAAGTCGACTTTCTGCCCATGCTGGTGCTGGTTTGCGCGATCCTCGTCGCATCGATAAACCGCTGGTACGTCACGGCGGCAGTGGCGCTGTTAGTCGGCGTCGGCATCGTGGTAAACCTCGCGCTGGGAATTTCCGGCCCGCTCGACGAGATGCTGAAGAACCGGCCTGACCGGTTTGTGAAGATTGCCCGATGGCTTAGTCCCGCAGAAGAGCTTCGTCCTATACTTAATCCCGCCATCGATCTAAGGTTTCATGTGCAAGAGCCGAAGGCAATGTCTTACAGACAAATCTTATTCGCTGCTGGAAGGGCGCCGCTGAGATATGAGTTATACGTCGAAAGCATAGGCGGCCAGCGCACGCTGGTTTCGACCTACAACGGCCTTACTGCATCGCGAGAATTACCGGCTCCGCCCGCCGACTATCGCATCCAGTATTCCGCTCCCTCGTATGAGCTTCGGGTATCGGCCGAGGGAGCGGAAATCCTCAAGCAGAAAATCGGAGCGCTGGTGACGTCGCCATCGCAGATTCTACACGCCGGGATGACGGTGCGGTAACCACTATTTAGGGATAGGAGCAGCGGAAGCCGGCTGAGCAGGAGCCGCAGCAGGAGCCTGGCCAGCAGGCCCTCCGCGTCCACCGCCACGCCCCGCGCCGGGTACTCTTACCGGAGTCGCTAAATAAGTCGCGATGTCTTTCGCAGCTTTTGTCTCGACGCCCGGCTTTGCGAGAAAGCCCAAATCCCGGAACCAGTCAATGAACCGAAATTGCCACGTTCCGTAAGGGGTATCGTTGCGGTCCGTCAGACCGCCGCTCATGCGGCTCCCATCCGGCAGCGGATCTCCGGGATGCCGTCCATTCGCATAGATGTGCATCTCAATATTCGGAATGCGGATCGCGAGCATAGCCGCAAAATATTCATCGGCCCAGACCGCGTGCCCCTGATCGTCCGATCCGGCGCATGCAATAAATGCCGGCGGAACATTACGCGGAATGGGCGGCGCGGTGCGATTCCGCGCGAACGGCGAAGGGCCGGGGTAGATGATGCCCACAAAATCGGGCCGCGACGTAATTCCCGCCAGAGGATCTGTTGACGCATTGTTCTTTTTATCGAAATCGTCGAACTGAACGGCCGCGGCGGAAGCAAGTTCGGCCCCCGCCGAAAAACCCATAATCCCGATCTTGTTGGGATCGATATTCAACTCTTTAGCGTGCGCCCGGACCATGCGAATCGCCTGCAGCGCGTCGTAAACCTCGTCCGTCTGCGGGTTGTAGCCGTCACGCCGCAGACGGTTCCGAAGGATCACCGTATTGACGCCGTAGTTATAGAAGAACGGCACGAAATCGGCGCTCTCGCCGCCGACATTGAGCGTGTTGTGGCCGCCGCCCGCCGCGAGAATCACCGCCGCGCCCGTGTTGATGCCGCGCTCCACCGTATGGATTTCAATCGACGGGTTATGAATGTTAACGATGCTGCCGATGCGCCCGGGAACCGCCTGGCTCATGTTGTACTGCTCGGGTTCGCGGACTTTATCCGCCTTCAGATACGGAGATCCTGGCGGGAACAGCGGCACCACGATTCCCCCCTGCAGGATGGGCAATGGGGCGTACGGCTGGTCCGTCGCGGGTCCAGGCTTTGGGACGGCTTGCGGTGCGGGGAGCGGCGGAAGCGCTGTTTGTGAAAACGCGGCGCCTACCGCGAACGCCGAAAAGAAAAGCGAAGCGAGTTTCATGTCACATACAGTAAATCAGAGGGCACATGGCAACTCAATACGACGCAATCGTGATTGGAACGGGACAGGCCGGTCCGCCACTCGCACGCAGGCTTGCCACAGCCGGCTGGAAGGTCGCGGTTATAGAACGCGGTCTGTTCGGCGGAACCTGCGTGAACACAGGCTGCATCCCGACCAAAGCCATGGTTGCAAGCGCGTATGCCGCTCAACTGGCGCGGCGGGCTTCGGAATTCGGGGTCACGATAACCGGGGGTGTCACGGTCGATCTCGGCAAGGTGATGGCACGGAAGGCCGAAATCTCACGTGCGTCGCGGGACGGACTCGAGCAATCGCTCAAATCCCTTGAGAACTGCACGGTCTATCAGGGCCATGCGCGCTTCGAATCGGCCCGTGAGGTGTCGGTTGCCGGGGACACGCTCACGTCCGAAAAGATCTTCATCGATGTAGGCGGCCGCGCGGCCATTCCCGATATTGAAGGGCTGTCGGACACTCCGTATCTGACGAACAGCTCGATCATGTCGCTGAACACTTTGCCCACGCGCCTGCTCATTGTGGGCGGCGGCTATATCGGGATCGAGTTCGCTCAGATGTTCCGGCGCTTCGGGAGTGAAGTGACTTTGCTCACGGCAGGCGGGCGTTTGGCGCCCAATGAAGACGAAGACGTATCTCAGGCCATCTATGAAATTCTCACGCGTGAACGAATTTCGGTGGTGTTAAATGCCGGCCGGATCGATCTCGCGAAGTACGACCGCTCGCACCTGCTGATCGCGGCCGGGCGGCGTCCCAACACAGACGACCTTGGGCTTGAGAAGGCCGGAGTCGCCGTCGATTCCCACGGCTACATTCAGGTTGACGACCAGCTGCGGACCAACGTGCCCGGCATCTGGGCCATGGGGGACTGCAACGGCAAAGGCGCCTTCACGCATACTTCGTACAACGACTTTGAAATCGTCGCGGCAAATCTTCTCGACGATGACCCGCGCCGCGTGAGCGATCGCATCCTGACCTATGGCCTCTTTATAGACCCGCCGCTCGGCCGCGCAGGCATGACGGAGGCGGAAGTACGGCGCCGCGGCAAACCCGCTCTGATCGGCAAACGTCCGATGACGCGGGTGGGACGCGCGGTCGAGAAGGGCGAGACGCAGGGCTTCATGAAAGTCCTGGTGGATGCGGAATCGAAGCTGATCCTGGGAGCCGCCATCCTCGGACCGGGTGGCGATGAGGCGATTCACTCGATCCTTGACGTCATGTACGCGAAACAGCCTTATACCGTAATCCAGCGGGCGGTACACATTCACCCCACCGTCTCGGAACTCATTCCCACGATGCTGGGCGAGCTGAAACCGATATAACCGCGACCATGCGTAATTTCAGTAGTCCCGGCCATTGCATTTGCGATCGCCACTTTCCTTCCCCGTCACGTACTCCGAATCCCGCCAACAAGGCGTCCGGGACTATACCGTCAACGCCCGCTACGGCAAGTCAGCCGGTAGTCACGGCATTTACCGCCGCGGCGGCATCGAACGGCTCCCCGACGAATTGCGCCAGTTTCTTCGCAAGCTCGTCGGGGTTGTTCAGCGTCTCGGAATAATCGATCCGCAGCACCGGAGTGCCCGGCCGCGTCACCAGCCAGGTCTGCAGTTTCAGCGCAGCTCGTTTTGGCGCTCCGGCGTGATTGACGAATACAACGCGGTAACCGCAATCGGGAGACAACTCAGCAAGCGCGCGGGGCAGCGTGACAGATGGCGCGACCCCTCCGCCCGCCGTGAGCATGCGGGTCAGAATCGACGCCCCGTCCTTCGGGAAGCCGGTTACCACCGTGAGCATTTCAGGCATAGGCGGCGCCTGTTCAGATGGTTCCACTTGCCCGGCACGGCGGCGCAATTCGACGGCGTGGGCGGCGTGTACTGCCGCGTCGCCGATCCGGCGTTCAGCGCGGGCGAGTTCGGCCAGCCGGTCGTGCGCCACAGCTAAACCGGGCGCCTGTGAGAGCGCCACTGAGAAAGCCTCGCGCGCACGGGCAGGCTCGCCCACTTTGAGCAGCGAAAGCCCCATCATGTAATGCAGGAAAGGCTGAAAATAGACGAGCGAAAGCGACTCGACCGCCGCATTGATCGCCTTATCGTGATCGCCTGAACTGAAGTGGATCCGCGCCTCGAGCGTCATCGCCTCGTACGCTTCCACGTCCAGACGGCGGGCCTTGCGCGCGAATTCGAGAGCCCGCCGCGGATCCCCGGTGCGATCGAAGCCGTCCGCAAGGAACAGAGCCAGCGTTCCATTCATGTCGGGACTGCCGGCGATCTGGCCCAGCAGTTCTGCCGCGGCTGCCTTTTTCTCCGGATCGTTCGTACTCGCGAGCGCAATGCGGCAGCGCAGCAGCATGCGTTGCGCCCCAAACCCGCCCGATTTCTCGTGCAGCTGCTGGCGCTCATGCCTTTCCCTGGCGTCAGCAGACTGGCGGTCCGTCCCAAGTTCGTGATCGTCACGCACGGCGCGGCGCTCTTCAAGTTCCCGCAGCGCTCTGGGACCGAATTCGTCTGCCGCTTTATCGAAAGCGTCGAGCACACTCTCACACTCCGCCAGTTTGTCCTGCTGCACCAGGGCCTGGATCAGATGTGTGTAGTAGCGAAGTTGTTCCGGATCGGAAGCGACCAGGCGCCGCAGAATTTCTTCCGCCAGATGGGGCTGAGCCGCATCCTGATGAGCGCGGGCCAGGTTGTAGCGATTCTCATCGAGGCAATCCGCAATAGTGCTGCTGAGATCTTCGGCGGGCGGCGCGACGTAGCCAAGCGCCACCAGTTGGTTCAGCGCTTCGGCGGAGGCTTCCGCATCGTACCGGCGCGCAGGATCGTGCCGGCCATCTTCACCCGGCACGTCATCCCACGAGGGAATTGCCGGAATAACGGACGGCTTTGTGAATGCGTTGACCAGAACTTTCCCGTCCATATCGCTGCCGGCGGGCAGACCGAACAGGTGCAGGACGGTGGGAGCGATATCCAGAATATTAGCGCCGTAGACCCGCTGGTTTCGCCTCACACCGGGCGCGCGCATTGCAAACATGCCGAAGTGGCGGTGCTCAATCGCCGGACCGGCGGGCTCGGCCGGAATGTAATCGGGAAGCAGGCGATCGGAATGAAACCCGTGGTCGCTCATTACCATGACTCCGCAGTCGTCTCCCGCAAGTTCGAGTAATCGGCCGAGCATCAGATCGTGATACCGATACGCGTTCGCAACAATGCCGTCGAGAAGCCCGGAAGAGGCGCCGTCCGCATGCTGGATTTTACCCGCGTGAAAGCGCATGAACCGGTGCGAGAAATGATCGATCCCGGAATAGTAAACTGCGGCGAAGTCCCAGGGCTCATGCTCCATGAGTTCGGTCGCAGCCGAGTGAATGCTCATGGTCTCGGCAATGATGCCGGCCAGATCGTGCAGGCTTTTATCGTGTTCCTGATCGATAGGCGCAAGGTCCGGCACGAACATGCGGAGGATCTCACTCGTGATCTCTATCCCGTGAACGCGCAATTCGGCGAGCCGGTCATGCCACGATAGCGGCGACACAGTGCCTGAAAGCATGGGAGCCGCCGGGTCGGTCGAAGTGGTTGGCGGATAGAGATTCGAAACCATGGCGCCTCGGATTGGCTCAGCCGGGTGCGATGGCCACCAGCCGGCTACAATGCTGCGCCGGCCTTCCTGATTGAGGATGTTCCAGACCGCTTTGGTCTTGCGGCTCAGGATGCTGACCGGCCGCACGCCCATGCCTTCGGGAGCCGGTTCGATAAAGCCGTGGATGCCGTGCTTCGGAGGACGTTTGCCGGTGGCGATCGACGTCCAAAGCATCGGGCTCAGGGCCGGATAGTTTGTGGCCAGGTTGCCCCTGACCCCCTGCGCGGTCACCCGCGCCAGGTTGGGCATTTCGCCGCGCTTCAGAAGCGGGTCGATGACCTTCCAGTCAGCCGCGTCCCAGCCGACGAGCAAAAGACGGCACATACGGGCGAACGGCGGTTAAGCGGCCCGCGCGGCGCGCCATCTTCTGACGCCGATGGCGCCGAGGGCCAGTGCCGCCAGCCCGCTCAGTTCAAATGCGGACGGCTCAGGCACGCCGGGCGCAACCTGCGCTCCGGAGGTGGTGTAGCCGAATTCACTAATCGTGACGTCGGGCCCGGTTCCGGGGTGCAACCCGTCAGTCACCGCACTGTAGCTCAGCTTTATCCACCCGTAGTCATAATTGTGGGCAGGATCGGCCCAGCGGAACAGCGCAAACTGGTTCGAAAAATTTGCGAGCCCGAAATGCCGGAAAGTTGCTCCCGGCTGGCTCAACCCCCCGAACATCAGCCGTTTTGTGTTGACTGAGATCGATTCGACTGAAAACTGAGTCGGTGAGTTCTTTACGTTGCTCTTCCAGGCTTTGCCGGGCCCGAAGACACGTGGAAACGGATGCGACGAACCTTGCTTCGCCAGGAACTGGACACCACCCCCGAGTCCTAGTATTCCTATACTGTGCAAATAGCCGGCAACACAGTTCCCGCAGGCAAACGTTGAAATCCGAATGTCAAGCCCGTTTGGCCCAGTAATGTCGAACTTGTGAAGCGAACCACTGCTAAAACCCACGACGTTCCCCGACGTCAGGACTCCCGAATCGAAAGACACGGGACCCGCGTTCGCAGCAGTCGTAGCAAGCGCACCTGCTCCCAACGCTGAAAGCGAGGCCATCCGGCCTACATTGCGTCTGTTTAACTTCATGTTTATCAAGTATAGACTACTTCAGGTGTTAAACAATACGTTGTCACACTGCTGGTGCTGGAACTCACTTACGCGGCAGGAGCGGAGATAGTGCCGCTGCCATCCCGCACCCACCCGTTTACCCCATCGCGCTCACTCATAAGTTACGGTACGCACAGTACTTCCATGCTGAAGCGTCTCAATCACTGAATGGCGAAAGAATGGCGAAGAGATTGCATATTTTCTGTCATGGACCTGACAGAACTTCGACAAAACAAAATGATGGCGCATCTCGCAGATTCGCTCGAAGCCGGAAAGGATATCGGTCATTACGGCCGTCTCGTCTTCGCAATGGTCGGTCGGGCGTTCCTCTCACCGGATGAACTGGTCGAGATGCTCGCGAAAGATAAAGACTGCGGCGAAGAGAAGGCCCGCTTGCTCGTTGAACAGGTGGAGGCGCGCGGATACAATCCCCCGAAACGCGAGCGCATCCTTGAATGGATGCAAAAGCAGGATTTTCCGATCTGTCCGAATTCCGACGACCCCGGCGCCTGCAACGTCTACCGCGATCTCGAGTTCCCGCGCGAAATATACGACCGGATCAGTTCCTTCTATGGGGATCGGCAGGCCGCTTAGCATCTAAACTGAAACGGGGCGTTTCAGCATGAAGGTATTTCGTCTGTTGCTAAGCGCGGCCGCCGTAGCCGTGGCGTGCGCTGTGCTTTTGGCTCAACGCGCGCCGCGGGTTCAGAGCTATGACTTCAATCCGGTTCACATCGTTGCCGGCGGCTATATTCCGGGGCTCGTCGCGCATCCGACAGAACCCGGCTTCATTTATGCCCGCACAGACATCGGCAGCGTTTACCGCTGGGATACGGCGCAGAACCGGTGGCTGCCCCTGACCGACTTCCATGCGCCCGCCGATTACAACCTAAACGGGCCGGAAAGCATTGCCCTCGATCCCACCGACCCGAATCGTTTATATATTGCCGCGGGCATGTACACATATGGCGGCGCTCCTTACGCTATGCTTGTGTCCACCGATCGTGGCGCCACCTTCACTACATATCCTGTGCCGTTCGCCATGGCCGCCAACGGGGATGGACGCGCAGCCGGCGAACGGCTCGCCGTGAATCCGTTCAGGCCGAATGAATTGATGATGGGAACCAGAAAGAACGGGCTGTGGGCGAGCGAGGACTATGCGCAGACCTGGACCCAGGTCACGTCATTTCCCGTGCAGGCCTCTTCCGACGGCTTCGGCGTCCAGTGGGTCCTGTTCGACCCGGCGCGCTCCGGCACCGTTTACGCCGGCTCTTACACGAACGCCTCCATCTACCGGAGCACCGATGACGGCGCAACGTGGGCCGCGCTTCCAGACGAACCCAGGACCTGGCCCTTCGCTGTTGCCGCCGGAACCTTGCCGCCCGCCCCTGAGCGCGCAGTAATAAATCCGGATGGAAACCTCTATGTAAATCTGACGGATCTGCCGGGCCCGAACAGCATGAATTACGGAGTGGTGGAAAAGTTCGATCCCGTCGCCAATACCTGGACGAACATTACCCCGCCGCTCGATGCCGCGAACGGAGAGAACTCGCCCAGAGGCGGTTTCGCGGGTATGAGCCAGGATCTGTCGCGACCCGGCACCATTGCGGTTTCAACCTTCGATCGCTGGTATCCGGTCGATACCGTTTACCTGACGCGCGATGGCGGCAGGACGTGGGCGGATCTCGGCAAGACCACATCGAAAACCGGAGTTGACGGGCCGCAGGCCGGCAATTTTTATCACGATCCCTCGGTCTTTATGCCGCTTTCACCGTGGCTGACATTCGGGAATACTTCCACCCCGGTTTCACCCGTCCCAACAGCGCGCTTCGGGTGGTGGATCTCCGCGCTCCTGATAGACCCGACCAACTCCGATCACCTGATGTTCGCCACCGGGGCCACCGTCTATGCAACGAACAATCTCTCCGCAGCCGATTCTGGAAAAGCGCCCGCGTGGCTGGTGCAGGCGCAGGGAATTGAGGAAACAGCGGTTACAGCGCTGATCAGCCCCTCGTCCGGTCCGCATCTGCTGAGCGGCGTCGGCGATATTGGCGGTTTCCGGCATGATGACTTCACGGTGTCGCCCCCGGCCGGGATGTACACGAACCCCGTGGCAACCACCACCGGAAGCCTTGACTGGGCGGGCCAGAACCCCTCATTCGTGGTGCGTACCCAGTCTCCCGCAACCGCGAAGACATCTCCATGCACGTACGCCGCTTATTCTGCCGATGCCGGCAGCAACTGGACGCCCGCGGGCTCCTGCGCCACCGGCGGAGACAGCGGAAACGGCGGAGCCATGGCTGTCGATGCCGCGGGTTCCGTGTTGATGTGGAGCCCCGCAACGGGGAGCGCGAACCGGCCCCAGTATTCCACTGACTCCGGATCCACCTGGCTCGCCACCACCGGCCTGCCCGCCCGGGTTCCTGCTGTGTCCGACAAAGTAAAGCCCGCCCTGTTTTATGCCTTCAGCGGCGCCTTCTACAGCACCACCGATACCCAGGGGCGCAATTTCAGCCCGGTCAACACCACGCCTTTGCCGGCCGCAAATGCGGTCCCGGTTGTAAATTGGGCCAAAGCGGGAGACATCTGGCTGCCGCTCGGCAACAAGGGGCTGTTCCATTCCTCAGACGCCGGAGTCACATGGAGCAAATCCGGCAGTGTCGCCGTCGCAAATTCCGTGGCCGTCGGCGCGGCCGCTCCGGGCAGCGATACCGAGTCTGTATTCCTGTATGGAACCGCTTCGCCCGCCGGCGTTTCGGCCATCTACAGATCGGACGATAACGGCGCGTCGTGGATCCGAATCAATGACCCCGCGCATCAGTATGGTGGACCTACCCTGATCCAGGCCGACCCGCGCGTTTTCGGGCGCGTTTACCTCGGCATGAACGGCAGGGGAATTATCTACGGCGACCTTTCCGTCCCGCCGTTGCGCGGCAGGAGGTAACCCCTTGTCTGCTGCCTCTTCCGATCTTTCACCCATAGCGAAATTGGTCCGCGCCTACATAAGAAGCGAATTTAGGGGAAGCACGCGAATACCTAATCTTCTTGCCGATAAACTTCCGTCCTTACAGTCGGTGCCGATTGTAATTGAAGGCTTGTCCCCCGTCTATGTCGATTTGCGCGATAGTCATTCTCACTACCTTCTAAGCGGCTCACCGTACAGATCGTCGCCATACGAACAAGAGGAACAGGCAACCTTCCGGGCAATTGTGAAAGCCGGGGACACCGTTTTTGACATAGGCGCCAATCTTGGCTTTCATCTGGTGCTTCTTTCGCATCTGGTCGGTCCGCGGGGAAAGGTCTTCGCATTCGAACCGAATCCGCTGCTTCGGCGGAACCTGGCCTTAACCGTCTCTCATCTGTCCAACACGACTCTGTATCCCTGCGCTCTCTCGGATGAGAAGGGCGAGATGACATTCTTTATCTCTGAGGATCATATGAAGTCCAGCCTGGGAGAATGGCTGAAAGACTCGGAAATTACTCAACAGGTGAAATGTCAGACAAGATGTATGGATGAACTGGTCGATGCTGGCGAACTGCCGGTCCCTGACTTCATCAAGTGCGACGTAGAAGGTGCTGAACTGAAGGTCTTTACCGGAGCCCAAAAGACTCTGAACCGCACGGACGCCCCTGTAATCCTGTTTGAGGCGAACATTTACACCGTCAAGGGCTTTGGAACAAGAGTTACAGCTGCGGCAGATTTCCTTACCGGACTAAAACACGCATCCTATAAGTTATTCGAGCAGGTAGAGGGTGGATACAAACCGCTAACCTACACAGATCAGGTACACGCGAACATCTTAGCCGTGCCGGAATCTCAGTTGCAGGAACACGCGGCGGTTACAGGCTCGGGCAGGTAAGTTGAAGCAGAAAAATGCGGGCGACGGCCATCCGCCGCCCGCGCGACCCGCGTTAAAACTCGTACTTGAGGCTTAACTGCAATTGCCGCCGGCTGTCCTTCGAGGTAATTTCACCGAAGGCGCTGCTGGTCGGATTGGTGTTCGGCGCTCCGCCGTTCGCGCCCGCCCAGTTCGGGTGATTCAGCCAGTTGAACGCCTCTGCCCGGAAAATCACACCGCTCTTCTCGGTCAGCCGGAACGTCTTAAACAAACCGAGGTTCCAGTTCTGAAAGCCCGCCCCGTAGTACAGGTTGCGCGTTTGGTTTGCGAAGGTCCCGGGCGCGGGAACCGTAAACAGCTTGTTCCCGCTGCTGTCCACAGGCGTGAACCAGTAATTCGGAGCGCCGCCGACCGAGAACTGCTTCGGGTACGACACCGGACCGTTCACCTGCCACGGCTGATTCTGTGAGAAGCCGATGCCGGCGTAATCGTTCCCGGTCGTCACGCTGAAAGGCGTGCCGGTCTGGAACTGCGTAATGCCGGTCACCTGCCAGCCGCCCAGCAGAGTGCCTGCAAAGCCGGACGTATTCTTGTAAGGCACCTGGTAGATCCAGTTGATGACCAGGATGTGCCGCGTATCGAAGCTCGACGGCCCCCAGAAATTCGTGGCATCGTAGCTGTTCCAGAGAATGTCGCGGCGGCTCGAACCGTTGTCGTAGCTCTTCGAGAACGTATAAGAAGACGCCGAAGCTGAACCCGCGCGTAAACCGGCGATTCCATGCAACGTTCAGGCCGTTATAGCTGGAGCGCGCCGCATTTTCCGCAATCTGAATCTGGTTGAAGCCCTTGTAAGGCACCAGATAATTGACGTTGACCCCACCGGGGCAAGTCCCGTTCGGGCAAGTACCCACCGGCAACTGATTCACGTTGCGGATGCGTTCCAGATGCAGTCCGACGCGCCCCACATAGGAAATTTCGACATTTGAGCTGAACGGACAGTTCGCGCTGCACCGTGCATTCCATTCGTACGAGGTCGGCGTCTTCCAGACCGGGTCCTGCGTCTGAATGAACTGGGTCGGCGTGCCGGCCTGCGGCCGACCCAGGGTTGTCCACCTGACCGTTCTGACACCGCAACATATCCCTGGAAGGGGAAGTTGCCGCCCAGGAACGTGGCGTCGCTGACCGCGGGACGATTCTTGAAGCCGCCGAACGCCGTGCGGAAGACCGTCTTCGGATTCCAGCTGGTACGCCACGCCGATGCGCGGAACGAAGTTGTTGTACTGCCAGTTCGGCATATGTGTTGGGCAATCCGTGGAACAGCGGTCTGGAGCACCGGGTCGCTCGAATTCGGGAACCGGCCCACGCCCGCTCGACGGAAAGCTGGAGCCCGGGATCACAATGCCGTTATAGATGTTCCCCGATCCAGCAATAATGCTGCCGGTCTTGGGATCGATCTGACACGGCCTTCGACGGGATCGTAGAAGCGCGCATCGAAGTTCGTCATAGTTGCCCCACAGCGCATGGTAAGGCTGCAGAATGGTTTCGCGCACGCCCAGCTCGAGCTTCAGTTTCGGACTACTTTCCAGGAATCCTGAAGCGAAGAACTCATACATATCGCGCGCGGGAGATTGTATAGTCGCGCGGGCCGATCTCGGCGTAGGTGGTGAACCGCCCAAGCGCCAGATCGGCGATCCCGGGATTGGTGTTGCCGAAGAACGTCGTATCCTGGAAATCGAAGCGGCCGTTCTGGTTGTTGGCGCCGCCCGGAATGCCCGCTGACGTTCACCTGATCGCGGTCGTTCTGTCCGGACCGTTCATAGATCACGCGCCGAACTTTGAAGGTATGGCTGCCATTGAATCCAGGTCATGTTATCGCTGACACTCGTAGATCGGACCGCCGGAGCGCGAAGGATAAGGTCCGTTATCCAGTTGCCTGAAGCCGTTGATGTTGATCGTCGGCAGCTTGTTCGGCAGGTCCTTCGCCGCCGCGCCGTACAGATACGGATAATTCACGCCATACTGCGTGCGGTCCCACGCATTGCCGCGCAGCGTAATGTCCACGTGGTCGGCGCTGGCCGTCACCAGAGCTTCGTTGATCAGCGTGGGGCTGAACACGTGAATGTAATTCAGCGAAGCCGTCTGGTTCGGCCGGTTCAGCTGGTTCGCGGCCAGCGTAAACGCGCCCTGGAAGGCGTTCGCCACAAAGTAGTTGTAGTTCAGAATGCGCAGCCGGATGGTGTCATGGTCCGTGGGCAAAGCATCGACGGAGATCGTGTCTTTCCGCGTATTGTCGATTTCATTGTTGGCTGACAATGTAATTGCTGCTGCCGAGCTGAAACCCGGGCGTCGGCAGCGGATATGCATTCAGCAGCGCAATGCCGTTCGAGCTCAGCGCCGATTTCGGAATCACATTGCCGGCGAAAGGCGTTCCCGTGTTCGGGTCGGCCACGATGTAAGGCTTGTTGAAGAACGGGTTCGCTCCAAGCAATTCGCTGAAGTTGCCGGTTGCGCATCAGCAGACTCGGAACCGTGGTGCCGCCCGACGCATTCACAGGCGACGTCCGATAGCGGACCCATTCCTCGCCGAACAGAAAGAACAGCTTGTTACGGTCCCGGTTGAACTTCCCGGGAATAAATATCGGTCCGCTGAAGTTGTAGCCGAACTGGTTATATTTAAGCGGCTGCGGCGAACTGTTGAGCAGTGCCACCGGCGCCACGTTACGCGCCCACGTGTTCGCATCCATGGCGCTGTTGCGGAAAAATTCGTAAGCGGTCCCGTGAAACTGCCGCGTACCGCTCTTCGTGATCACACGGATCTGACCCCCGCCCGACCGCCCGTATTCGGCGTTATAGTTCGCCGTGAGCACCTGCACCTCTTCGGTCGAATCCACGTCCGCGGCGCCGATCGAGGTGCCGTTCGAACGGGTTCGGGTCGCCACCGCGCCATCCTGGAAAAACACGTTGTCGTTCGGACGCGAGCCGTTCATGGAAAAGCCGCCGTCCGTCAGATTGAAATTGAAGTTCGCGAGCGAAGCGCTGGAACGCACGCCCGGCTTCAGCGACGCCAGCAGGATCGGGTTCCGTCCGTTCAGCATCAGGTTCTGCACCTGATACGAATCGACCGTCGTTCCAAGCGTTGCGCTCTCGGTCTGAATCACCGAAGCTTCGGCCGTAACGTTAACGCTCTCGCTGATCGCACCCACTTCGAGCGTGATATCGACGCCCAGCGGAAGGCTGGCATCGAGCAGATTTCCCGTTTTTTCGTACTTTTTGAAGCCCGCCGCCTGGACCGAGACGGTGTAACGTCCGGCGGGAATGTTGGACACGGTGTAAATGCCGGAATCGTTCGTTACGGTTTCGCGGGCGACCCCCGTGCCTTCATTGCGAACGAAAATCTTCGCGTTAGGCACGTTGCCCCCGGACGCATCTTTGATCGATCCGGTGATGGTTGAGGTGTCCGACTGGGACCACCCGTTCATAGCAAGGGCCACGAAAAGCAGGACCGATGCCGGAAGGCGAAGGAAGCTGACTCGGCTCATAAATTCCCCTTTCAATGGCTGAAAGTATATAAGCGCCAGGGCCCCAAAGGGAAGGGCTTCAGGAAATTATCATGACCCTGAAATATTTATGAAGCGAAGTTCGACTTCGATCGCCCGACCCGGACCGCCGCATCTTTTTCGTGGCTTCACTGGCGGCTGCGTTGCACAGGGTCTCGGACGATTCGGCTGTCACGAATGCACCCAAAACAAACGGTGTTGCACTTCGCCACACGCCCGAAAGCTTCTAATACCCTGACGCCTTCCCGTTAGAACGCCCGTCGGAAGCCCCCTGCAGCCATCCGCCATCCACCACGATGGCTGCCACCTGGGCCAGTACAACGCCCGTCGAATAATCGACGTCATGCCCGCGCGCCCGAAGCAGCGCCGCCGTATCGGGCGAGATGCGGCCCTCGAGCGACAACCGGTCGGGCTTCCACTGATGATGGAATCGCGGCGCATCCACCGCATCCTGCACGTTCATCCCGAAGTCGATTACATTCAGGATCGATTCGAGCACGGCCGTCGGAATCCGTGAGCCGCCCGGCGCGCCGGCGGTCATGAACAGCTTTCCGTCGCGCAACAGAATCGTCGGAGTCATCGACGAAAGCGGGCGCTTCCCAGGCTGAATCGCGTTCGCCTCCCCCTGCACCAGGCCGAACATGTTCTTCTCGCCCGGTTTCGCTGCGAAGTCGTCCATTTCATTATTAAGCAGGAATCCGAGCCCCGGCACGGTAATCCCGTTGCCGAACCCGCCGTTCAGCGTGAACGTGACCGCGACAGCGTTCCCCTCCGCATCCACCACCGAATAATGCGTGGTCTCATTGGCTTCGCGGCCGGCCGGTTCGCCGGGATTCACCTGATCGCTCGGCGTCGCATGTTCCAGGTCGATGGTCGCCCGCCGTTTCGCCAGATATTCCGGGTCGAGCAGCCCTGCGATCGGCGCCTTCACGAACTCGGGATCGCCCATGAACGTGTTGCGGTCCGCATAAGCGCGGCGCATCGCCTCCGCCATATAGTGAATGGCTGCGGCGGAACCCGCGCCCGTCTTCTCATACCCGCTGCCTTCGAGCATGCCCAGCATCTGCAGCAGCGCCACGCCGCCTGAACTCGAAGGCGGCGCCGTGATGACCGTGTAGTTACGGTATTTCCCCACCAGCGGCTCGTGTTCGACAGCCGCATAACCCTTCAGATCGGCCAGCGAAATGAGCCCGCCATGTTGCGCCATTTGCTCCGCGAGCACCTGCGCCGTGTGGCCTTCGTAAAATTCTTTGGCCCCCGATTTCGCAATCCGGCCCAGCGTGGCCGCCAGATCCGGCTGACTGAAGATATCGCCCATCTGGTAAAACGCCGGTGCATCCTGACCCTGCTTCTTCAGATAAATCCGCGAAGACTCCTCGTCCTTCACAAGATTGCGCGAATTGCGCAGCGACTCGGAAAGCGCGTACGAAACCGGGTAACCCTTCGTCGCAAGCTCGATCGCGGGAGCCATATCCGCGGCCCACGTCCCGCGTCCATATTTCGATTGAGCCAGTTCGAACCCACTCACCGTACCCGGCACGCCAGACGACCGCCAGCCCTCCAGACTATCCCGGGTCAGCTTGCCCTCGGCGTCGAGATACATGTCGTGCGATGCCGCCCCCGGTGCCCGCTCGCGGAAGTCAATGAAGGTGGATTTCCCATCCGCCATGCGAATCAGCATGTAGCCGCCCCCGCCCAGGTTTCCCGCAAAAGGATGCGTGACCGCCAGCGCGAACCCGACTGCAACCGCCGCGTCCACCGCATTCCCGCCGCTTTTCAGAACGGAGACGCCGACATCCGCCGCGATCGGTTCCATCGCGACCACCATTCCGTTCTTTGCGTGTACCGGTTGGCGGCCAAAAGCGGGGCAGGCAATCAGGAGCAGCAGGATCGGGAGGCGTGGCATGACCAATCATAGTGCGCAGCGCGCCTGCCTGAGGTAGAATGGTGGGTTATGTCAGCAAAAAATGGCGATAAAGCGCGCTACGGCCGCATGAGAAAACAAAAACTGGCGCGCCGCCTGCGCATGGAAGACCTGAAAAAAGCCATCGCGGCAGTCACTACTCCCGCCGCGAAATAATGAAAACGTTCTTTGCGGCTCGGTGTGCCGCGGCCACGTCGGTCTTATTCGCATGTGCCGGCATGGCGCAGGCGCAGAGTCCGCCCGCAACCGCTTCAGCAACCATCGGCGGCAAGACCATTTCCATTAAGTACGCCGCGCCTTCTGTCCGGGGCCGGAAAATCTTCGGGGATGGCGGCCGCATTTCACAAGACCCCAACTATCCTGTGTGGCGCGCCGGAGCCAACTCCGCCACCGCGTTTCACACGGACGCGGATCTGACGATCGGCGACCTGAAGGTCCCGAAGGGTGACTACACCATCTATGCGCTTGTGAAAGATCCGGATGCGTGGGAACTCATCGTCAACAAGTCCACAGGCCAGTGGGGTCTGAGCTACGATGCATCGAAAGATCTTGGGCGGGTGAAGATGACGATGTCGAAGCCGGCATCGCCGATCGAAACCCTGAAATACACCATCTCAGATTTGGGCGGGAACAAAGGCAAACTGCAACTGGAGTGGGAAAACCACATCGCCTCCGTCCCGTTCACCGTTAGATAAACTACCGGAAAAGAGACGGGTCGAATGGGCCCGTCTCTGTCCTACCTTAATTTCCCTTACGTTTCTCGTGGTGATCGTAGATTGCGCCGGCGCCGCCGCCCGCAACCGCACCGATCGCCGCTCCAGGTCCGCCGCCCACCAGGGCGCCTACCGCTGCGCCACCCGCGGCGCCGATTCCAACCCGTTTGATTGTCTTGCGAACCGGATGCCGCCGCGCGCGTCTCACATAATAGACGTTGCTGACTTCAGCTCTTCCCGCGCCGGGATGATACACCGCCTGCGTCACAGGAGCCGAATCGCTCGCCAAAGCCGCCCCCGGGATCAAACTTGCCACTGCTAATGCGGATATTCCGAATGATTTCAACATTTTATAAGTCCTCCAGGCTCGCGCCTACACCCCTGCTAGAGCATCTTGAGTGCCATATTTCGCATGCTATGCTGATCGGCATATAAAATTCGATTGCCGCCACCATGTTCGAATTCCTCTTTAAATACCCGCCGGCGATCTTCTCCAAAGGGAAATTCACCCTCCTGACCCCGTGGCCGGTCTGGCTGATGCCGCTCTTGCTGGTTTTAGCCGCAGCGGGGCTCTACTGGCACATGCACCGGCGCCGCGCCGTGCTGTCCACCCTCCGCTCCACCGTGATCTGGCTGGTACAAACCGCGCTCATCGCCGTCATACTGTTCATGCTCTGGCACCCCGCCATCAGCGTGGCGCGGCTACGCCCGCAGCAAAACGTCGTTGCCGTGCTGGTCGATCACTCCCGCAGCATGGGCCATTGCGGACGACGGCAAACCCCGGCTCCAGTCCGCCGAAGATCTCCTCAACAACACTCTGCTGCCTGAGCTAAACAAGAAATTCCAGGTCCGCATGTACGAATTCGGCCGCGACGCCGTCCGTGTCGACAGCGCGCGCGACCTGAAGGCCGACGACAACGCTACCCGGATCGGCGACAGCCTGAAGCACATCGCCGCTGAAGCCGGCACCATGCCGCTTGGCGCAATCGTTGTGATGACGGATGGCGGCGATAACACCGGCGGCGTCGATCGCGACACCATCGCCCAGTTGCGGCAGTTGCGTGTCCCGGTCCACACCATCGGCTTCGGTCCGGATCATTTCGAAAAAGATATCGAAGTGGAAGACGTCGCCGCGCCCGCGCGCGCCCTCGCCAATTCCCGCGTCAGTGCCCGCGTCGCTTTCCGCCAGCACGGCTATGCGGGCGAAAAGGTGAAGCTCGTTGTGCGGGAGAACGGCCACCCCATCGCCCAGCAGGAGATTACCCTCAAGCCCGACGTGGAGCAGAGCGAGGCCGTTGTCTTCAACTCCGGCGCCGCCGGCGCGCACAGCTTTCAGATCGGGATCGACCCCGTGAACGGCGAAGAGAACAAGCAGAACAACGCTATGGTGCGCCTGATCAACGTGGCCGAGAAGAAGATGCGCATCCTTTATCTCGAAGGCGAGCCGCGCTGGGATTTCAAGTTCATTCGCCGCGCCATCACAGATACGAACGATCAGAGCATCGAACTCAGCAGCATCCTGCGCACCACGCAGAACAAGACTCTCACGCAGTTCACCGGAGCCGCGCTGCCGCACGAGCTCGAAAACGGATTCCCCACAAAGCCGGAAGAACTGTTCGCCTACGACGGCCTGATCATCGGCAGCGTCGAAGCCAACTACTTCACGCCCGCCCAGCAGGCAGATGATCCGGGATTTCGCCGATCGCCGCGGCGGTGGCGTCCTGTTTACTCGCCGGCCGCTACTCTCTGAGCGACGGTGGCTACGCCAACACGCCCATGGCGGAGATGATGCCGCTGCGCATCTACCAACGACAAAACCTTCGTCCGCAATTTCGCCGACGCAACGCTCACCGAAGCGGGCCGCGAAAGCGTCATCTGCCGTCTCGAAGAAGGCCGCGATGCGAATATGGCGCGCTGGAAGAAGATGCCGCAGCTCGCGAATTACGCCGATCTGGGCGCTCCCAAACCCGGCGCCGTGGTGCTGATGAATGTGGCCGAAGCCGGGCATCGCCCCGCGCCGCTGCTGGCCATCCAGAACTACGGCCATGGCCGGACGGCGATCCTTGCCACCGCAGGCACCTGGCGCTGGAAGATGCTTCAGGACCATACCGACACCACCGATTTCACCTTCTGGCAGCAGTTGCTGCGCTGGCTGGTGACGGAAACGCCCGGCCAGGTGGCAGCGTCTACTCCACATCAGGTGCTCTCGGACGACACGCATGGTCCCGCTGCGCGCAGTTGTACGCGACAAGACATTTCAGCCCGTGGCCGGGCGCGACGGTGCAGGCGACCATCGCTCAGCCGGATGGCGGTTCGGCCGTGGTCGAGCTGAAGCCCGATCCGCTCGAGCCCGGCACCTATACGGGCGAATACACAGCGGAAAAGCCAGGCTCTTATGTGGCTGAGATAGCCGCGCGCGAAGATAAAACCGAGCTCGGCCGCGATACGCCTGACTTTCCGGCGCGAAGACGGAGTCGCAGAGAACTTCGGTGCCGCGCAGAACAAAGAACTGCTCGAAAAGCTTTCAGCCGATACCAACGGCAACTACTACACGCCTTCCAGAGCGAAGCGTCTGCCCGATGAAGTCGCGGTCTCGGAAGCGGGCATCACCGCGCATGACAATCTCGACATCTGGGACATGCCGATCCTGTTCCTGCTCGTGATTCTGATTCGCGGCGGAGAATGGCTGTTGCGCCGCAAATGGGGTGTTGTTTGACCGTATCGTCTTTGAAGAATCCTGAGCCTGTTCCTGCTGGCCTCGCCCGCTTTCGCCACCACCTACTTCGTCACGGTCGCAGGACTCGGCGGCGAACCGGATTACGAGCAGCGCTTCACCATGCTTGCCACCGACACCGATAAGATTGCTGCACGGCGGCGGCAACACTGACCGCGTGATCGAAACCTTCAAAGGCGGCGGACGCCACCAAGGCCAAAATTTCCGCGTCCCTCGCCCGCATCGCGTCGCAGGCCAAACCGCAGGACGTATTCGTACTCATGATGATCGGGCACGGAACTTTCGACGGCGTCGAATACAAGTTCAACTTGCCGGGTCCGGATATTTCGGGAACGGAACTGGCCGCGCTGCTGAACCGGATTCCCGCCTCCCGGCAGCTGGTCGTCGATATGACGAGCGCCAGCGGCGGCGCCACGCCGGCGCTGAAAAAAGAGAATCGCACCGTGATTACGGCCACCAAATCGGGCAGCGAGAAGAACGCCACGCTCTTCGCGCGCTACTGGGTGGAAGCTCTGCGCGATCCCGCGGCCGACACCGACAAGAACGAAGTCGTGTCCGCGCTCGAAGCGTTCCAGTACGCCCAGACCAAGACCGCGCAGTTCTTCACCGAACAGAAGCGGCTTGCCACCGAGCACCCGCAGCTTGAAGATCGAGCAGCACGCTGCCACCTTCCCGCTGGTCCGCTACGGGTCCGCGGCAGCCACGGTGACAGACCCCGCGAAGCGCGAACTCGTCGGCAAAAAAGAAGAGATCGAAAACCAGATCGACGCGCTCAAGTATCAGAAGGACCTGATGGCTCCCGAAGAATACAAGCGTCAGATCGCGGCCCTGCTGCTTCAACTCGCCAGAGCTGCAGGAGGCCATCGAAAAGTGATCGCTCTCTCAGTCGCGCGGCAGGCGGTTGCGCCTGTCGCTGCTGTTACTTTCCGCGTCAGTTGCCGCATCCGCGCAAACTCTGCCGCGAAGCCGAGTCGCTCTGGCGCGACCACGACTACGTGGAAGCGCAACGACGCCTTTCAGAGCCTGATCAACGCACACCCTGAAAACGCGGACTACCAAGTTCGCTGGGGCGAATTCTTCCTCGAGCGCTATCACCCGGACGATGCAGTCAAGCTTTTCGAGGAAGCGCTCGCAGCTCGATCCAAGAACGCTCAGGCGTACCTCGGGCTGGCCGAAGTCTATGCGGACGGTTTCGATTCCAAAGCCAACGAAGCCGCGGAAAAAGCGCTCGAAATCGATCCGAAGCTCTACCAAGCGCATGAACTGATGGCATCGCGTCGCGCTCGAAGACGACAACCAGAAAAAGGCCGCCGAGGAAGCCGACGCCGCGCTTGCCATCGATCCCGAAGCAGGCGCTCGCAATCGCGGTTCACGCCGCCATCGATCTGCTGGCCGACAAGCCTTCCCCATGGATGGCAAAGCTCGGCAACAACGCGCCAAGGCCTATGAGACAGCTCGCGCACTTCTTCGTCATCAACCGCCGCTATCGAGGAAGGCATCGACTACTACCGCAAAGCGATCGCAGTCGACTCCGGAACTGTGGAGCGCGCACTCGCAGCTCGGCGTCAATCTGATGCGCCTCGGCCGCGACGACGAAGCGTATAAAGAGCTGGAACTCGCCTTCGATAACGATCACTACCAGCGACGCCGCCACCCGCAACTCGCTGCGCGCTGCTCGACACCTACAAAAGATTTCGTCACCTTCACGCACTCCGACCACCATCCTGACGCTCGATAAGAAGGAAGCCGACGCGCTGCGCCCTTACTTCGAGGCCGAAATGAAGCGCGCCATGGCGACGTACGAAAAGAAATACAAGTTCAAGCTGAACCGGCCGGTTGCAGGTCGAAGTCTATCCGAACCACGACGACTTCGCGGTGCGCACCATGGGCTTGCCCGGCCTCGGCGCGCTCGGCGTCACCTTCAACGACGTGGTCGCCATGGACAGCCCTTCCGGCCGCAAGCCCGGCGAGCTTCCACTGGGCCAGCACGCTTTGGCACGAACTCAGCCACGTTTACATCCTCACCCTGACCAACGACCGCGTGCCCCGCTGGTTCACAGAAGGCCTCGCGGTTCACGAAGAGACCGCCACCACGCCCGACTGGGGCGACCGCATCACGCCCGAAATCATCGCCGCCATCCGCGACAAGAAGCTGCTGCCCGTAGCCGATATCGACCGCGGCTTCGTGCATCCCAAGTTCCCGACCCAGGTGATCGTGTCTTACTTCGAAGCCGGCAAGATGTGCGATTACATCGCCGAGCACTGGGGCGAATCGAAGCTGCTCGACATGGCGCAAGAGTTCGCGAAGAACCGGCCCACCGTGGACGTGATCCGCGAGCAGCTCGGAATGGAGCCCGAAGCCTTCGACAAGGACTTCCTGGCATCCGTGGACAAAGAAACCGAACGCACCGTCAAGAACTTCAGAGAATGGACCACCGGCCTCGGCGAGCTGAACAAGCTCGCGCGCGTCCCGCGCCGATAACGACGAGTCATCGCCAAGGGCCGCGCGCTCGAAGTCTTCTATCCCGATTATGTGGAGACCGGCAACCCGTACCTCGTTGTCGCCAAAGCCTGCCTCAAGAAACAGGACAATGCCTGCGCGCTCGACGAATTCGGCAAGTACTCGAAGCACAGCGGACGCGACGCCGATTCCATCAAGCAATACGCGAAACTGCTGGCCGACGCAGGACAGCTGAAGGAAGCCGAGGCCGCCCTCGAGCGCCTGAACTTCATCAGCCCGCTCGATCCGGAGCTGCACGAGACGCTCGGGAACCTGTATCTCGAAAACCGGCAACGGGTCCGACGCGGAGCGCGAATTCACCGTGCTCGTGGCGCTGCACCCCATCGACGCGGCGGGCAGCCATTACAATCTTGCAAGGGCGTATAAGGCCGCAGGGCCAGAACGACAAGGCCAGAGAGGAAGCCATTGACCGCGCTCGAAGCGGCGCCGGACTTCCGGCCGGCACAGAAGCTGCTGCTCGAAGTGAGCGGGGAAGCGCCCGAAAAACTAAAGGACTCATGTCCACAATCGCCACCACTCAGTTGGACCCGGATGTCTTGCAGTCGCGCATCACCCGTTTCCGCGAAGTTGATGCGAGATCGTCCGCCAGGTGCGCCGCGTCATCGTCGGACAGGATGAAGTCATCGAACAGGTCCGCATCGGCCTGTTCGTCGGCGGCCATTGCCTGATCACCGGCTTGCCCGGCACTGCCAAAACCCTGCTCGTCCGCACCATGGCCGAGGTGCTGGGCCTGCTCTTCAAGCGCATCCAGTTCACGCCCGATCTGATGCCGACCGACATCACCGGCACCGACATCATCGAGGAAGACCCCACCACCGGACACCGCACCTGGACCTTCGTGCAGGGGCCCATCTTCGCCAACGTCCTGCTGGCCGACGAAATCAACCGCACGCCGCCCAAGACGCAGTCCGCGCTGCTCGAAGCCATGCAGGAGCGCGCCTGCACGGTGCGCGGCCACCACTACATGCTGCCGGCGCCGTTCTTCGTGCTCGCCACGCAGAACCCGATCGAACTCGAAGGCACCTATCCGCTGCCCGAAGCGCAGCTCGATCGCTTCCTCTTCAACATTCTGCTCGACTATCTGTCGGCGGAGGAGGAACTGAAGGTCGTCGATCTGACCACCACCACGCACGTCGCGCAAGGCCGACCCGATCACCACCGCCGAAGAGACTGCTCGACTTCCAGCAGCTGGTCCGCATGACGCCGATCGCCGAAACCGTCGCGAAGTACGCCATTGAACTGGTGCGCGCCACCCGCGTCAAAGATCCGTCGGCGCCCGATGTCGTGAAGAAGTACGTCAACTACGGCGGCAGCGTCCGCGCGGCGCAGTTCCTGGTGCTGGCGCCAAAGCCCGCGCGCTGATGAAAGGCCGCTATCACGTCAGCTTCGAAGATGTCCGCGAACTCTACATCCCGATCCTGCGCCACCGCATTCTGCTGAACTTCCACGCCGAATCGGACCGCCTGACGTCCGGACGACTGCTGCGTCAGGTTCTGCAGTTGAAGCCCGCGCCCAGAGACTAAAATGCAGCTTTCAGCAACCCGGGCGGACAGGAGCTGATGCTCCAGCGCTTCCTCGATCCCGCTGTTCTCGCCTCCATTTCGTCCCTCGACCTGGTGGCGAAGACGGTGGTGGACGGCTTCGTCGCGGGCCTGCACCGCTCCCCCACGTTCGGCTTCAGCCAGGAGTTCGCCGAATACCGCCAGTACGTCGAAGGCGACGATCTGCGCCATGTCGACTGGAACGTTTTCGCCCGCACCGAACGCATCTACCTCAAGCGCTTCAAAGGCGAGACCAACTCGCAGCTGCTGATCCTGCTCGATACCAGCGCGTCCATGACATACACTTCGGGCACCATCACCAAGCTCGATTACGCGCGCTACATCGCGGCTTCGCTGGTCTATCTCTCCTCGCAGCAGCGCGACGCCACCGGTCTGATCGTCTTCGATGAAGACGTGAAAACCTACATCCCGCCCTCCACCCGGCAGGGGCAGCTGATGCGCCTGCTGCACGCGATCGAACAGGCCGAAGGCGGCACGCGCACCGACTTCACCAAGCCCTTTACACACTTTCAGGAATTCCTGCATCGCCGCGGCATCGTCGTGGTCCTCTCGGATTTTTATGAAAAGCCCGAAGAGATCATCAAAGTGATTGAGCCCCTGCGCTATCACGGCAACGAAGTCGTCATGTTCCACCTGCTCGATCCCAATGAGGTCGCGCCGAAGTTCCGCGATCCCGTGCTCCTGGTCGACAGCGAAGACGAGACCGCCATGGAAGTCTCGCCCGAATACGCCCGCAACGAATACCGTTCGAAGATGGACGGCCACATGAAATCTCTTGCGGACAAAGCCGCCGCCGCCGGGCTCGAATACGTCTTCATGGACACCTCGAAGCCCCTCGATGTAGGCCTGCGCAGCTATCTCGCCGTTCGCCAGAGGAGGCGGTAAGTGGGTTTCCTCACGCCATGGTTTCTGGCCGGAGCGGCGCTGCTCGGGCTGCCCGTCTACGTCCACCTGCTGCAGCAGTACCGTCAGAAGCCAGCTGCCCTTCAGTTCGCTCATGTTCTTCGAGCGGCGCACGCAAAGCTCCATCAAACACCGCCGTCTGAAGTACCTGCTGCTGTTCGCCCTGCGCTGCGCCTTCATCGCGCTGCTGGTGCTCGCGTTCGCCCGCCCCTACATTCACTCCTCCGCCATCGCCCGCGCCAACAGCGGCCGCACCATGGTCTTCGCCATCGACAACTCCTTCAGCATGCGGCAGGACGACCGCTTTCGCTCAACGCCAAACAGGCCGCGCTCGACGAGATCGCAAAGATGCATCCCGAAGATCGCGGACAGGTGGTCAGCTTCGGCGGACCCTCGCAACTGCTCACCGACATGACGCACGGACAAGCAGCTGCTGCGCGGCGCGCGTCAGTGCTCTCGAACCCGGCGACGATACCAGTTCCTACGCGGAAATCTCCCGCGTGCTCCGCTCCACCGCCGAAAGCCTGAAGTCCGACATCGAAGCCCACGTCTTCACCGACGTGCAGAAATCATCCCTGCCCGCCAGCTTTGCCGACCTCCATCTCGATGACGGAACCAAACTGGTAGTTCACGCCATGGCCGATAAAGCCGTCCCGAACTGGACGGTCGAAAACGTCGATGCCCCGCGCCGCGTCTTCGATACGAAGAAGGTCCGCACGGTAGCCACCATCGCGGGCTACAACACCGATGACTGCAACCCGCAAAGTAACGCTCCTGGCCAACGGCAAGCACCGTCGAATCGAAATCCGTGAAGGTTCCCGCCAGCAGGCCGCGCCACCGTTGAATTCCTGACCCTCGACGTGCCCTACGGCCTTGACCAAATGCGAAGTCCGCATCGATGGCGCCGATGCCTTCCCGCAGGACGATCACTGGTTCTTCTCAGTCGAGCGCGCCGATCCCAAACCCGCGCTGCATGGTCACGGCCGATGGCGATACCAACAGCCCGCTCTATGTGCGCACCGCGCTCGAATCCGCCACCGATGCAGCCTTCACGCTCGAATCCCGGACCGCATCCCAGGCAGCCAACGCGGAAGTTCAGAAGTACGCCTTCGTCATCCTCTCCGATCCCGGCCCGCTTCCCGCGAAGCTCGAAGCAGGCCTCGAAAAGTACGTGAAGCCGGCGGCTCCATGCTGGTCGCGCTCGGCACGAAACGCCACGCCCGGCCGCCCCGTTCCCGTGGCCGATATCCCCGTCCTCCAGGTTCACACCATCGCGCCCGACAACGAAACCGTGCAGATCGGTGGCGCAGTTCGACACCTCCTATCCTTCGTTCGGGAAAGCCCAGAACTGGGACAGCGTGAGATCTTTCAGTACGTAAAGCTGCAGCCCCCGGCCGATGCTTCAGGCGGCCGCATCGCAGCCAGACTTGCCAACGGGCTGCCGCTTCTGATCGACCAGAAGGTTGGCGAAGGGCACGTGCTCGTGTTCGCCTCCGCCTTCGACAACATCGCGAACAACCTGCCGCTGCAGCCGGTCTGGCTGCCGTTCCTCGAACAGACCACGCATGAGATGGGCGGCGTCGGCTCCGCGCGCGGCAATTATCAAGGTCGGTTCCTATGTGGAACTGCGCACCGTCAAAGAGAAAAACGTCCCGGTCGAGATCGTCGGCCCCGGCGACAAGCGGCTGCTCACGCTTTCCGAATCCGCGAAGGCCACTACTTTCCAGTTCCCCTCCGAAGGCTTCTTCGATATCCGCCGCGCGAACGGCCGCGAAGAACTGGCCGCGGTCAATGCCGGACCGCCGTGAGTCCGATTTCACAATGGTTCCGGCGGAAACCCTGAATCTGTGGAAAAATACGGGAATGGCCCCGAGTTCGGGCCCCGGTTCCACGTCCGGCGCGACGAACAAACGTGATGACAATGCGGAATTGTGGTGGTGGGTGCTGGCCGCGCTTGCGCTGCTGGCAATAGCGGAATCGGTCTTGGGTAACCGGCAGATGAGCGCCGGTAAGGAAACGGCATGAATCCACTTGAAGGTCTGGCACAGTATCTCGATCGTCTGGAGCGTCGGCTTCGTTTGTTACCTGGACCCGAGGCGCCGCGGCCATCGCGGGCGCGGCGCTCCTGCTCACGGTCGCGATCGTCGGCGCCCTGATCGCGGCCGCCTTCTCGCCCTCCAGCCTGCTGCTCGGGCGCTTCGTGCTCTTCCTCGGCATCGGCGCCGCCATTGCGCTCGCCCTGATCGTGCCGCTCATGCGCATGAACCGCCGCCGCGCCGCGCAGGAAGGCGAAGCACAAGCACCCCGGCTTCGATCAGCGCCTGCTCACCTTCACCGAAAAATCGCGCGACAACGCAGCCGACCCGTTCCTGCCTCTGCTCGCCGAAGACGCGCTGAAAATCGCCCGCGACGCGGAGCCCGAGCAGGTCATCGAGAACCGCCGCATCTTCAGCTTCGCCTCCATCGCCGCCGCCGCTGCCAGCGTCCTGGTATGGCTGATGTTCTGGGGACCCGGCGTCTTCGGCTACGGCACCGCGCGTGCTCTGGGGCAGCTATCCCAAAGACGCAGCGTCAAGCCCTTTTACAGCATGACCGTGGAACCGGGCTCGAAGACCATTCGCCGCAAGACCGACCAGCTCATCTCGCGCCCAGCTCACCGGCTTCACCGCTTCGAAGGCCAGCGTCTGTCGTCCGTTACGCCAGTTCCGCCAAGTGGGAAGAAGCCGCCATGGAGCCGCAGCAGCGGCAGCGCCGGCTTCGGCTTCATGCTCGTCGGCGTTCCCGAAGATCTGGAATATTACGTCGCAGCCGGACGGCATCAAGTCCGGCAGCTTCAAACTCCACACCGTCGATCTTCCTGCGGTGAAGAACATCCGCGTCACCTACATCTATCCTTCGTGGACCGGCATGGCCTCGAACACGGAAGATCCCGGCGGCGATCTGCGCGCCGTCGAAGGCACCGTCGCGAAGCTTGAAATCCAGACCGATCGGCCCGCTCAGCGGAGCGCAGATTCTGTTCGATGACGGCAAGCCGATCGATCTCGCCGCCACCGAGAACAACAAAACCAATGCCTCCGTCACCATCGAGAAGGACGGCACCTATCACATCGCCGTGAAGGACCACGGCGAAATGGTTCGCCTGACCGACGACTACTTCATCGAAGCCCGCAAGGTTTCGCCGCCCACCGTCCGCATCATCAAAGCCGGGCAGGGATGCCAAGGTCAGCCCGATCGAAGAAGTCGACAGTCCAGATCTCCGGCGAGGACGAATACCCGCTGCAGGAACTCGATCTTCATTATTCCGTGAACGGCGCGCCCGAAAAGACCGTCTCGATGCTGAAGCAAAAGGGCGCGAAGAAGGTGGACGGCACCACCATGCTCTCGATGGAAGATTTCAAGCTGGTCCCGGGCGACATCGTCAGCATCTACGCCACGGCGAAAGACGGCAAGAACTCGGCCAAGACGGACATGTTCTTCATCCAGGCCGTGCCGTTCGAGTTCAACTATTCGCAATCGCAGCAGGCGGGCGGCGGGGGCGGAGGCGGTGGCGGCGAGCAGGAACAGCAGATCTCCGAACGCGAGAAGGAAATCATCGCGGCCACGTTCAATCAGATCAAAGGCGATGCGAAGGCGAAGGCGGCCGCTGCCGAGAACGGCAAGTATCTCTCTGAAGTACAGGCCAAGCTGCGCGATCAGGCGCAGTCGCTCGCCAATCGCACCAAGGCCCGCCAGCTGCGATGCGAACGGCGCCGGCTTCTCACAGTTCGTGAAGGAAATGGAAGCGGCGGTCGCAGCCATGACGCCGGCTTCCGACAAGCTGAAGGCCCTCGGCTTCCAGGACGCGCTGACGCCGGAACAGCAGGCCCTGCAGCATCTGCTGCGCGCTGAATCCACCTTCCGCGACATTCAGATTCAGATCAGCCGCGGCGGTGGCGGCGGAGGCGGCGGTGGTGGCGGCGCCGGCCGCGATCTCGCCAACCTCTTCGACCTCGAACTCGATAAGGATAAGAACCAGTACGAGACCAATGCGAGTTCGCTTCGGCTCAGGAGCAGCAGCAGCAGAAGGTCGACGATGCCATGAAGAAGCTGGCCGATCTCGCGCGCCGCCAGCAGGAACTCGCCGAGCAGCAGCAGAATAATCCGCAGCAACTGGCGCAGCAGCGCTGGCAGCAGGAAATGCTGCGCCGCGAAGCCGAACAGCTGCGCCGCGAGATGGAAGCAGCTGCAGCGCGGCGACAGGCCAGCAGGGTCAGCAACAGGCCAGCAGGGGCAACAAGGCCAGCAGGGCCAGCAGGGCCAACAAGGCCAGCAAGGCCAGCAAGGCCAGCAAGGCCAGCAGTTCGTCTTCCTCAGGCGGGCAGCAGGGTCAGCAAAGCCAGCAATCCGGCCAGCAGGCGGTCAGCAGCAACAGCAGCAGCAACAGATGGCCGCAGCGGTCCCATGACCCGGCAGCAGCAGCAGAACAACCAGCAACTCGAGCAGGCCATCCGTCAGATCGAACAGGCCACGCGCGACATGAGCAGCGCGGCTTCCGCGCGCCAGCCCGGCCAAGCAGGGCGCCGCCGGCCAGTCCGAAGCCCAGCGCGCAGCCGAGCGCCTGAAGCAGGCAGGCCAGACCATCCAGCACATGCGCAGCGGCCAGAACGGCAGCCGAGATGGCCGACCTTGCGAACAAGGCCGAACAACTCGCCAACCAGCAGCAGGATTTCGAACAGCGTCTGCGCCGCAATTTCGGCCAGGGGCAAGGGAATCCAGCAGATCGCCCAGCAGATGGCCGACGAGAAGAAACAAATGCATGCCGCCTATGACGAGCTGCAGAAGCAGATGCAGCAGGCCTCCCGCAATCTTGCCGGACCGTCACCCCGATGTCGTCGAAGCAACTCCGCGACACCATGGGCAAGAGCCAGGGCGAAGAAGTCGGCAGCCGCATGGACTTCACCGAAGCAGCGCTCCGGCAGGGCATGGGCCAGTACGCGGTCATGCGCGAAGCCCCGGTCACGCGCTCGCTCAATGAGCTGAAAGACGAACTGAAGAAGCTCGAAGCAGCCGCCGGCAACCAGGGCGCGTGGCGACGACAAGAGCCAGGTCGCCATGCAACAGGCGCTCAGTCAGGCCGAACAGGTCCGAAAAGCGATTGAGCAACTCGGCCGCGCCACCCAGGGCCAGAACGGCACGCCAACCCGGCCAGCAACAGGCCCGCAACGGTCAGCAGGGCCAGGGCCAGCAGGGCCAGGGACAGCAAGGCCGTCAGGGCCAACAAGGCCAGGGCCAGCAACAAGGCCAAGGCCAACAAGGTCAAGGCCAGGGTCAAGGCCAGCAGTCAGCCCAAGGCCAACAAGGTCAAGGCATGGGCGGCGGCGGTAACAACCAGGGCGGCGGCAACCGCGGCGGAGGCGCCAACATCGGTGGCCTCGGCAGCACCGGCAACCCCTTCGGCGGCGGCAATCCAACCGAAGGCGACAACCGCCGCATTGAAGGCAACGCCAACCCCAACCCGGCGAGCCAGAACGAAACTCCGGCCCAGCGCGAAGCCGCTTACGGCGAACTCATGCGCGATCTCGCCAGACTCCGTGGCTCCATTGGCGACGACAAAGCCCTCAACGGCGAATACCAGCAGTTGGTCCGTCAGGCGCAGCAGCTTGACCCGAAACGCCTCGGCACCAACCCGCAGCTGGCCCAGGTCATCAACAGCCAGGTGCTCACCGCAATCGACGAAGTGGAACTGCTGCTGCGCCGCAAAATCGAAGCCAGTGACGGCAGTGTCCGCAGCGCCAATCCGCGCAACGCGCCCCCGGGCTACGCCAACGCCGTTGCCGAATACTACAAGCGCCTCAGCAAGTAAGCGGATGAAGCCGCTCTGCCTGCTTCTGCTGGCGCTCACAGCGTCCGCCCAACAAACCCGGCGCGAACAGACCAACGCCGCGCCGGGTGACAAGAACCCAAACAGCGACAAGATCCCTGACGTCTACGCCATCCAGAGCCAGTTCGACCGCATCGTCGTCCTCCGCTTCAAATTCGGCACAGACCTTCTCGCGGGAATGGAAAAAATCGTTGCACAGCAGAAGATCTCAAACGCCGTAATCCTTTCAGGCGCGGGCTCAGTCCGCGGCTACCAGTTGCATCAGGTCAGCAACCGCGACTTCCCCTCAAAAAACATGTTCGAAACGGACCCGACCGCGCCCGCCGACATGATCGGCATGAACGGCTACATCATCAACGGCAAGATCCACGCCCACGTCACCCTCGCCACGCCCGACCACGCTTTCGGAGGCCATCTCGAACCCGGCACACAGGTCTTCACCTTCGGAATCGTGACCCTCGGCGTCATGAAAGACGGCGCCGATTTCACTCACCTCGACGACAAATCGTACAGGTAGCGTCCCATCCGTTCCACCCCTTCTTTGAAGATCCCCGCCTCGGTCAGCAGACTCAAAACCATATACCCGGACCGCTCGAAATCGTAGAAGAATCCCGGCTGAACCAGCACATCGCAATCGCGCAGCAAGCCCTCCACCGTCTCTTCCTCATCGGCCACCGGAACAATGGCGTACCAGCCGCCCTCAACCCGCAGCGCTCTCTCGACCAAAGCCAGATTCGACCGCACCCGGGCCATAATCTGCCCCTGCACCTCGCCGCGCATCGCCAGCAACGCGGGCAAAGCGCACTGCACCGGAGTCCCCACCGACAGGTACGTATCCGCAATCAGTTCCAGCGGCTCAACCGAATCCCGCGCAATCATCCACCCGAGCTTCATCTGCGGCAGCCCAACAACTTTCGACAATCCGTTCAGGCAAAAATCCGCCACGCCTCGCAGCGTCAGCACGCTGTCCTCCGCCGCGTCCAGCCGGTAATCGCTGAACACCTCATCCGAAATGATCGCGATATCGTGCCGCGCGCAAAGCTCAACCAGAGCTTCCAGTTCATGCCGCCGCAAAAAATGACCCGTCGGATTATTCGGATTCACCAGCACCAGCGCCCGCGTCCGCTCATTGATCGCCCGTTCCACCGTATGGAAATCGATGAACCACCCGTGGTCGTAAAACAATCCGTAGTGCCGCACCGATACACATTCGAGCGCCGCCAGATATTCGAACAGCGGATACGACGGCCGAGGCGCCAGCACCTCTCGACCCCGGATCGCACAACAACTTGAACAGCCACGAATACGCCTCGCTCGTGCTTGCCGTCATCACCACACGGTCCACCGGCGCCCCGTACTCCCCCGCAATCGTCTCGCGCGCCGAAAGCAACCCGAACGCCTCGGGCTCATACCGCACCGCACGCTCATCGCTGAGCGCCTCCATAAATCGCTCCGGATAAACAATCCCCGCGTGAGTCGGATTCGATTCCGTCAGATCCAGAATCCGCGCCCCTGCCGCGCGCTTCGTCGCAAGCATTGCCGACAACCGGTTCGGACTCGTTTCATGAGGAAGGCGCGATGAGAACTTCACTGGCTCTGGCTTATATTAATGCCTGATGCCCGCCAAAGACTGGAACGCCATCGCCGAATCGCGGCGGTTCAACATCCCCCCTGAAGCCGTAGACAAAATTGCGCCGCTGCTCGACGCTCTCGAAGCCTCCTTCCATCCGCTGCTCCAAAAACTAACGCCCGATGTTGAGCCGGCCATCATCCTCTCCGAACCGGCGGTCTTCGGAAAATGACCATCGCCGAAGCAGCCGCAAAACTCCGCGCCCGCGAAATCTCGGCAGTCGAACTCGCGCAGGAATCGCTCCGCGCCATTCACCACCACCAGCCCCGCCTCAACGCCTTCATCACCGTTACCGAAGAACTCGCTCTCGAACAGGCGCGCCGCGCGGACCACGAACTCGCCCACGGCATAGATCGCGGACCCCTCCACGGAATCCCCTACGCCCTGAAAGACGTCTTCGAAACCCGCGGCATCCGCACCACCTGCGGCTCCAAAATCTTCGCGGATCACGTCCCCGATCACGACAGCGCCGTCTACGAAAAACTCACAGCCGCCGGCGCGGTCCTGATGGGCAAAGCCGGGCTCCAGGAATTTGCCTATGGGATCAGTTGCAACAATCCCCACTACGGACCCATCCGCAATCCCCACGATCCGGACCGCATCCCCGGCGGGTCGAGCGGCGGTTCCGCCGTTGCCGTCGCCGCCGACATGGTCTTCTTCGCCATGGGCAGCGACACCGGCGGTTCTATCCGGATTCCCGCCGCCTACTGCGGCTGCGTCGGCCTGAAACCAACCTCCGGCCGCGTCAGCCGCTACGGCGTGATGCCCCTCGATTTCAGTCTCGACCACATGGGCCCGCTCACCCGCACCCCGCACGACGCGGGCCTGGTCATGAACGCCATCGCCGGTCACGACCCCAAAGACGATACTTCGTCCACTCAGCCGGTCGAAGATTACGCGGCCCCGCCGGCATCGCTCGAAGGTAAGCGCCTCGGCATCCCCCAAAACTTCTTCAACGAACGCGTATCGGACGAAGTAGCCGCCGCCTTCTCCGCCGCCCTCAGCCGGGCCGAAGCCGCCGGCGCCCGCCTCATTCCCCTTCGCGTGCCCGACCCCGCCGAAATCAACGTCATCAGCCGCGTCATCCTGCTCGCCGAGGCCTCCGCGCTCCTCCAGCCCCACCTGCATCGCCGCCAGGACTTCGGCGCCGATGTAATCACCCTGCTCGATCAGGGCCGCTTCATTTCCGCAACCGACTACATCAACGCCCAGCGTCTCCGCCGCCTCTGTCAATCGGCTTGGGCCAAGGTCTGGAACCACGCCGACTACATTCTGACCCCAACCGCCCCCATCTGCGCGCCGCGCATCGGCGAAGCGATGGTCGATGTCGGCGGTTCCACCGAAGACGCCCGCCTCGCATCCACTCGGTTTGTCCGTTCGATGAACGTTCTCGGATACCCCGCCGCCTCGGTTCCACTTCCCGTAACCGGCCTGCCCGTCGGCCTCCAGATCGTCGCCCCGCCGTTCTCAGAGCGCGGTTTGTTAGCCGTTGCCGGTCACCGTGCATTTCTACCCCAAAAGCCTTGACTTAGAAAATGAATTCCATTTTCGGAATCCACGGTGCCGCGCCGGGAGTAGTCCTCCTGCTTTTGGAAATGTACGATTAATTACATCAATCTAAATCCCTTAGTTTCAACGTCTTGCCTCAGATCAGAACGGCGGCAATCGTGCTTAATCGGGGACATGCCTACAAGCTCTTTGCGGAACTTTTTCCGTAAGACGAACGGTTCGAACCCGAGCCCAAGTCTTTTCACCCTCAAGCGCGCGGTTTGCGTTCTCGCGGCGATGTCCTCACTCGCTGCATTATCTTTCGCCCAGAGCACCGTCACCGGTGAGATTTCGGGTATTGTTCTTGACCCGACCGAAGCGGCGGTGGTCAATGCCAATGTATCCGCTAAGAGTAGTGATACCGGCCAGGTTGCCACCGCCGTCACAAACGCCCAGGGGCAGTTCCGTCTCGCACTCCTTCGTCCCGGCCAGTACGTAATTACAGTTGCCGCGAAAGGTTTTCAGGACACCACGCAGACAGCCATGGCTTCTCTCGGCCAGGTTTCCACGCTCACCCTCCGCATGGGCATTCAGCAATCCACTCAGAGCGTCACCGTAGTCGAAGCCGGCAACGCGCTTCAGGTGGAAGACGCCAACCTGACCACCACCTTCAATCAGACGCAGCTTGAAAACTTGCCCGCTCCCGGCAATGACATGACCGCGTACGCGCTCACTGCCCCTGGCGTCACCGTGAGCACCGGCGGCGGTTACGGCAACTTCTCCGTGTTCGGTCTGCCCGGCGTTTCAAACCTGTTCACCATCAACGGTTCCGACAACATGGACCCCTATCTGAACCTCAATAACTCCGGTGCGAGCAACCTCACGCTCGGCGCCAATGAGATTCAGGAAGCTGCTGTCGTCGTCAACGGCTACACCGGTCAGTACGGACGCCAGGCAGGCGCCCAGGTCAACTACGTGACCAAATCCGGCAGCAACGCTTTCCATGGCAACGCTGGTTTCTGGTACAACGAAAAAGTTCTGAATGCGAATGACTGGTTCAACAACCAGTCTGGAACGGATCGTCCTTTCGCTATCTCCCGTCAGTGGGCCGACTCTATCGGCGGTCCGATTAAGAAGAACAAGCTGTTCTTCTTCTTCAACAACGAAGGTCTCCGCTACGTGCTGCCCGGCGGCGGAGCCACCTACATCCCGACCGCCGATTTCTCCACTTACGTTCTCAACAATATTAAGGCGACAAACCCTGGCGCGGTCCCGCTCTACACCACGGCTCTGAACCTTTACAGCGGCGCCAGCGGCGCTTCCCGCGCCACCAACGTGCCGGTGACCGCTGACGATCCCGGAGGTTGCGGCGACTTCACCGGCGGTGGCTTCGGCGTCTCGCAAACCCTGCGCCCGCACCTTCCGCAGCACCGTCAACAACCTCAATACCGAGTGGCTGATGGATGGCCGCGTGGATTACGTTCTCTCCGGTTCCGACCGCATCTACTTCCGTTACAACCAGGACAAGGGCGTTCAGGCCACCAGTACCGATCCCATCAATCCCGTGTTCAACGCGAACAGCGTTCAGCCCTCCTACGGCGGTCAGTTCGGTTACACCAAATCCATCGGTGCCACCATGGTGAACCAGTTGCTGCTCTCGGGCATGTACTACTCGGCCATCTTCGGACCTCCGAACCTTTCGGCGGCTCGCTCGCGGCCTTCCCCACGACCTTCACCTTCGGCGACGGCGATTACAACAACGTTGGCGGCTCCGATAACTCTTACCCCCAGGGCCGCAATGTTGGCCAGTGGCAGATCATCGACGACTTTTCGCTCGTTCGAGGACGGCACGAAATCAAAGTCGGCATGAACTTCCGCCGCAACTACGTCAGCTCTTTCGCCTACGGTCCCAACACCAGCGGTCTGGTCACCTTCAACTCGATGACCGACTTTGTAAATGGATCGCTCGACAACGGCTCTACTTACTCGCAGGCATTTACCCGCATCGGCGGCGAGTTTCTGAGTCTCTACAGCGGCGGAGTTTACGGCCAGGACACATGGCGCGCGAGTTCGAAAGCCACCATCACCATGGCGCTGCGTCTCGACCGCAACAGCAACATCACCTGCAGGCTGAAGTGCTTCAATCAATTGGGAGCACCCTTCGCCAGTGTCAACCACGACCCCACTCAGCCTTACAATTCGGTCATTAAGACCGGCCTCAAGGAAGCCTTCCCGAGTATCGAACCGATCGTGGCTGCTCCCCGCGTCGGCGTCGCCTACAGCATCACCCCGACCACGGTTCTTCGCGGCGGTGTTGGCCTGTTCTCAGATCTCTATCAGGGCCTGATTGCCGACCGTTTCCTCACCAACGCTCCTAACGTCGCGTCGTTCATTGCAAACTCTGGAACCGTCGCTCCCGGAGCCACCGGCAGCGCCTTCGCCGCGGTTGCCAACTCTTATAACGCCTTCCAGAAAGGGTTCGCCGGCGGAGCTACGCTCGCTCAGCTTCAGGCCAGCGTGCCGCTCGGCTATAACCCACCCAACTACAACACCATCGCCAACAAGATCTACAATCCTAAGTACATCGAGTGGAATGTGGAACTGCAGCAGTCGTTCGCGAAGAACTACGTCGTTTCGGTCAATTACGTCGGCAACCACGGTTACGACGAATTCAACCAGACTTTGCTGGGCAATGCCTTCTCCACTAAAAACTTTGCCACCCTGCCCACCGCCGCTCCTGATAAACGTTTCGCCGAAGTTCGTGAGCTGAACAACGCGGGCTACTCGAATTACGATGGCCTCGTGTCCTCGTTCCGCTGGCGCATGGGCAGCCAGTTCCAGGGAGCCTTCAATTACACCTTCAGCCACTCGCTCGACACCTGTTCGAACGGCTGCCTGGAACCGTTCAACGCGCTGACCGCGGTCAGCCTCCGCTATCAGGTGAATCCCGCGAATCTCGCCAACCCGAATTACAGCAATTCGGATTACGACGTCCGTCATTCGTTCAACATGAACTTCGTCTACACCACCCGCAAGTTCAACAACATGATGGCGAATGGCGTACTCGGCGGCTGGACCATCGCCAGCACCTCGCTCCACCACTCCGGCTATCCGTTCAGCGTCGTCAACACCGGTATCCGCAGCGCCCAGGGCATCGGCAACGCCAGCGGTATCGCCACCGAACCGATCGTCGCGGACGTCGCGGTGCAGGGTCTGAACTACAGCGACTGCACCTCGCCGGTCGCTCCCTGCTTCAGCTCCACTCAGTTCGTCAGCAAGGCCAATCAGCATGGCTTCGGCAATGTCCCCCGCAACTACTTCCGCGGTCCCGGCTACTTCGACACGGATCTGAATGTAAATAAGGTCTTCGCCGTTCGTGAGCATTACAGACTGCTGGTGGGCGCGAACTTCTACAACCTGTTCAACCACCCGAACTTCGATCTGCCCAGCAACAACCTGGCGGTCGGTACGTTCGGCACCATCCAAAGTACGGTGTCAGCTCCCAGCAGCCCCTATGGCTCCTTCCAGGGCTCGGCCGTCTCCGGACGCGTTGTGCAGGCTCAGGTGAAGTTCTCTTTCTAATCCCAAACAACACGGCGACAAACCTCAGGGGAGCCCAAAAGGCTCCCCTTTTTTTACGCCTTATACTGAAGTCATCCATCATGCGAAAGCGCCTGCTGAACGGTCTCGCTGCGATTCTCCTCATCGTATCCGCGACCGTCGTCGTCTGGCAGGGCTCCTTCGACTCGAGCAAATTCCCCGCGCCCGATCCTCAGCAGACCTTCTTCTTCTTCGGCCTTTCTCTCCTGATCTTCCTCCTGATGGTGACGCTCGCCTTCATGGTCGCGCGCTTCCTCTTCAAGCTCTGGGTCGAACGCCGCAGCGACCGCTTCGGCTCCCGCATCCGCACCAAACTTTTCGCGGGAGCCCTCCTGCTCAGCCTCATGCCCGTGCTCTTCATGGTGCTCTTCAACTACTACGTCATGAACAACACTCTGGCGCGCTGGTTCACCGGACCCAGGCAGCACGCCATGCAGGATTCCAGCAGAATCTCCATCGCCATCGAAAGCCAGACCAGAGGCAAGGCCCTCGCCGAAGCTCAGCTCATCGCGCTCATGCCCGAAGCCGCCCTCCAACTCGCCAGTCCCGATCGCGATCCCCGCTGGCTCGAAAAGTTCTCCAGGCTTCACGGCATGAGCGCCGCCTGGATTCTCCCCCCGAACTCCATGCGGCCCGTCGCGCGCTTTGGTCCCGCCATGTCCACGGCCGACACGTCCGGAGTCGCCGCCGCCCCCGTCCTCGTCAATCAGAAGCCCGTCGGCACCGTCTTCGTCGAAGAATCCGTCCCCATTGACGTCGCCGCCCGTGTCAAAGACATTGAAAATGACGTCCGCCGCTTCCAGCAACTAAGCGATCAGCAGCATAAAATCCGCACCTTCTATCTCCAGATCCTCGTTCTGATCGCACTCTTCGTTCTCTTCGTGGCCGTCTGGCTCGCTCAGTTCCTGGCCCGTCAGATCAGCGGTCCACTCTCGGCCCTGGTCCGCGCCGCCGACGAGGTCAGCAAGGGCAATCTCGATTACCGCGTCGAAGTCAACGCCATCGACGAACTTGCCCAGCTTGTCCGCGGCTTCAACCGCATGACCGCCGACCTTGCCGCCAACCGAGCCGAACTCGACGCCCGCCGCCGCTTCACCGAAGCCATTCTCGAAAGCATCCCCACCGGCATCATCTCCATCGATTCCTCCGGCACCGTGCAGCGCGTCAACAAGGCCCTCGATGCCATGCTTCCCGATTCCAAAGGACGCGCCGCCTCCCGCCTCGACGATCTCTTCTCCCGCGAAGACTCAGGCGAAATCCGCTATCTGATGAACCGCGCCCGCCGCACCGGCGTCGCCGCCCAGCAGCTTGAAATCCGCAGTTCCGGCAAAACGCTCCACCTCGCCGTCACCGTCGCAGCCGTCGAGCGCGGCCGCAATCCCGGCTTCGTCGTCGTCATCGAAGACACCAGCGACCTTCTGCGCGCCCAGAAAATGGCCGCCTGGAGCGAAGTCGCCCGCCGTGTCGCCCACGAAATCAGAAATCCCCTCACGCCCATCACGCTCTCCGCCGAACGCATCCTCCGACAGGCCAACCGCACCGTGCTTCCCCCCGCGCTCGACCGCCTTCTCCGCGAATGCGCCGACACCATCCTCGACGAAACCGCCTCAGTCAAACGCCTGGTCGATGAGTTCTCGCAGTTCTCCCGTCTGCCCAGCGCCGCGCCCGTCCCCTGCGATATCAACGACGTCGTCGCCAACGGCATGAGCGTCTTCGAAGGCCGCCTCGAAGGCATCGATGTCACGGTCGATCTCGCCCCCGACCTCCCGCTCGTCTCCGTCGATCCCGAACAATTCAAGCGCGTCGTCGTGAACCTCATCGACAACGCCGCCGAAGCCATGCAGGATTCCCCCGTTAAGCAACTCCACGTCACCACCAGCCTCGGTGTCGCCGACACCGTCGAGATCGTCTTTGCCGATTCCGGCTGCGGCATTACGCCCGACGAAAAAGAGAAACTCTTCCTCCCCTACTTCTCCACCAAAGGCCGCGGCACCGGTCTCGGCCTCGCCATCGTCAGCCACATTCTCTCCGAACATCGGGCAAGCATACGCGTCGAGGACAATAAACCTTGTGGGGCGCGCTTCACGGTCGAAATTCCGGCTCTCGTTCCGGAAGAACACAAACCGGCGCCGTGCCGGCCCTGACCCTCACCTGACATGATTCTGCCCCGCATCCTGATTGTTGACGACGAACCCGGCATCCGCCAGTCGCTCAGCGGCGTCCTGCACCGACGAAGGCTTCCTCGCCGACGCCGCCGAGACCGGAGAGCAGTGTCTCGACGCGCTCGCCGCCTCCATCTACGAAGTGGTTCTGCTCGATGTCTGGCTGCCCGGAATCGACGGCCTCGAAACCCTCAGCCGCATCCAGAGCATCCCCGCCGCCGATCGCCCCGTCGTCGTCATGATCTCCGGCCACGGCACCATCGAAACCGCCGTCAAGGCAACCAAACTCGGCGCCTACGACTTCCTCGAAAAGCCCCTCTCCATCGACCGCGTTCTGCTCGTCATAAGCAACGCCATCGACCACCGCCGCCTGCGCCTCGAAAACGCGCAGCTTCGCGAATCCAGCCGGCAGCCAGTCGGAAATCGTGGGCGACAGCGTCCCCATGAAGGCTCTGCGCCAGCAGCTCGCCCTCATGGCCGGCACCAACGGCCGCGTCCTGATTTATGGTGAGAGCGGCACCGGCAAGGAACTCGTCGCCCATGCCCTGCACGCGCTGAGCCCCCGCGCCTCAAACCCCTTCGTCGAAGTCAACTGCGCCGCCATCCCCGAAGACCTCATCGAAAGCGAGCTGTTCGGTCACATGAAGGGCAGCTTCACCGCGGCCCATGAGCGCAAGGTCGGCAAATTTCAGAAGGCCGACGGCGGCACTCTCTTCCTCGACGAAGTCGGCGACATGAGCCTGAAGACCCAGGCCAAGGTTCTGCGCTCGCTCGAAGAGCAGCGTTTCGAGCCCGTCGGCGCTCAGGAATCCATCCGCGTCGATGTCCGCGTGGTCGCCGCCACTAACAAGAATCTTGAAGAGGAAATCGACAAAGGCAATTTCCGCGAAGACCTTTTTTATCGCCTTAACGTAATCCCGTTCCACGTCCCGCCGCTGCGCGAACGCAAAGAGGATATCCGGCTCTCTCGCCAACTATTTCCTCGACGATTTCGCCCGCGCCTACGGACGCAAGCCGAAAGAGCTAACCCCGCCCGCGCTCCAGCTCCTGCAGGAATACCACTGGCCTGGCAACGTCCGCGAACTCCGCAATCTGATTGAGCGCATCGTCATCCTGCACCCCCAGAGCCGCATCGAAGCGCGTCACATCCCGCTGCAGATGTCGCGCCGACCCGCCATCGAGAAATCGCAGGACCGCTACGGCAGCCTGCAGGACGTGCGGGAAGCCGCCGAGCGCGATTACATTCAGAAGAAACTGGAAGAAGCAGGTGGAAATGTCAGCCGCGCCGCTGAAATGCTGGGCCTTGAACGCAGCAATCTCTACAGGAAGATGCGCGCTCTCGGAATCGCCCCGCGCGAATAGGCGCTAGCCTTCGTGCAGGTTATGGTGAATCGCGTAAAGCGCGAGTTCCAGCCGGTCTGAAACCCCCACCTTATCGAAGATATTGTGCAGATGATTCTTTACCGTCTGCTCGCTGATGAACATCCGCTCAGCCATTTCTTTATTCTTGAAACCCTGCGCAACAAGCACCACAATCTCACGCTCGCGCTGACTGAGCGCCGCCCCGTTATCGCGCACCCCCGTGCGGGTCGACCCGTTCACGGCCGCCGATTTCTTCGCCAGGCTCCTGATTACGTCCGCCGTCGTCAGCCGGTCCAGCCAGAACTCCCCGGCGTAAACCTTCCGGATGCTCTTTAGCAGCAATTCCGTCGATGTCTGCTTCGGAATAATCCCGCAGCAACCGTGCCGGATCGCATCCACGAAATCTTCTTTCGCCTCGGTCACCGTCAGCATGATTACGCGCGTCGGCAGCTTGGCTTCCGTGATTGCCGTGAGCACCTTTTGGCTTGCGGGCGAACTCGCCGGCCATCCCAGCAACACAACATCCGGACGCACTCTGCGAATCTGATCGACCGCCGCCAGCGGCGAATCGATTATCGCTGCCAAAACGAAATCCTGCTGCGCTGAGACCAGACTTGCCAGGCCATCCCTGAACAGGCTGTTGTCGTCAACGATAACGATGCGTATCGTAGCTGTTACGAGCGCCGCGGACATCTAATTAGTACTCAATTTCACAGTTTATGGTTCTAGTACCCTAATGTCAAGCCGTCGATTCCGGAACCTTTCGGTTTTGCCACGCGGCCTTCAGGTAATCCCGATTCATCCTCGAAATCACTTCAATCCGGATTTCCTTGGGGCAAACCGCTTCACATTCGCCAATGTTCGTGCAGTTTCCGAACTGCTCCGCATTATATTGCGCAACCATCCGCAATGCACGCCGCGAACGTTCCGGTTGACCCTGAGGCAGCAGTCCCAGATGGGAAACCTTCGCCCCCGTATAGAGCGCCGCCGAAGCGTTCGGGCACGCAGCCACGCACGCTCCGCACGCAATACACGCCGCCGCATCCATCGCCCGCTCCGAATATTCTTTCGCCACCGGCAGCGCGTTCCCGTCCGGCGCCGCCCCAGTCTGCGCGCTGATATACCCGCCCGCCTGAATAATGCGGTCCAGCGCGCCCCGGTCCACCACCAGATCTTTAATCACCGGAAACGCCCGCGCCCGCCACGGCTCCAGATACAGTTCATCCCCGTCTTTAAAGTGGCGCATGTGCAGTTGGCAAACCGTCGTCCCGCGCTGCGGACCGTGCGCCACCCCGTTGATCATGAACCCGCATGACCCGCAGATCCCTTCCCGGCAATCGTGCTCGAACGCAATCGGCTCCTTGCCGTCCGCGATCAGCTTTTCATTCACCACGTCCAGCATTTCGAGAAACGACATGTCGGCGCTGACATCCTTCGCCTCATACCGCTCCATCGCGCCCTTCGCTCCCGCGTTCCTCTGCCGCCAGACGTGCAGTACCAGGTTCACTTGTAACTCCGCTGCGCCGGATGCACGTAGTTGAATTCGAGCGGTTCCTTATGCAGTTCCGGCGCCGAGTCCGGACCCTTATACTCCCAGGCCGCCGCATACTGATAATGCACGTCGTCGCGCAATGCCTCGCCCTCTTCCGTTTGAAACTCCTCGCGGAAATGCCCCCCGCAGCTCTCATTCCGGTCCAGCGCGTCGATGCACATCAGTTCCGCCAGTTCGAAGAAATCCGCCACCCGCCCCGCGCCTTCCAGTTGCTGATTCAGATCTTCACCCGACCCAGGCACGTTCAGGTTGCTCCAGAACTCTTCCCGCAATGCCCGTATCTGCCCGATCGCCAGCTTCAGCCCTTCCGCCGTCCGCGACATCCCGCAGTAATCCCACACAATCTTGCCCAGTTCCCGATGGAACGAAGCCACCGTTCGCTGACCCCTTGATAGACAGCAGCCGCGCAACCCGGTCGTGAACGTCCGCCGCCGCCGCCTTCACCTCCGGCGCGTCCGTATCCACCTTCGCCAGCTTCGTCGATGCCAGGTAGTTCCCCAGCGTATACGGAATCATGAAGTACCCGTCCGAGAGCCCCTGCATCAGCGCGCTCGCCCCCAGCCGGTTCGCCCCGTGGTCCGAAAAATTCGCCTCGCCCAGCACGAACAGCCCCGGAATCGTGCTCATCAGTTGGTAATCCACCCAAAGCCCGCCCATCGTGTAATGGATCGCCGGATAAATCCGCATCGGCGTCGAATAGGGACTGTCGCCCGTAATCCGCTCGTACATCTCGAACAGATTCCCGTACCGCTCCACAATCGTGTGCCGCCCCAGTCGCTCGATGGCGTCGCCGAAATCCAGATACACGCCCAGCCCCGTTTCACCCACTCCGCGACCCTCGTCGCACACCGCCTTCGCCGCTCGCGACGCCACATCGCGCGGCACCAGATTGCCGAAGCTTGGATACCGCCGCTCCAGATAATAATCGCGCTCGCTTTCCGGAATCTCGCTCGGCGGACGCTTGTCCCCCGCCCGCAGCGGCACCCAGATGCGCCCGTCATTGCGCAGCGATTCGCTCATCAGCGTCAGCTTCGACTGATACTCCCCCGACACCGGAATGCACGTCGGATGAATCTGCGTGAAACAAGGGTTTGCAAACGCCGCGCCGCGCTTATGCGCCCGCCAGATCGCCGTGCAGTTCGAACCCTTCGCGTTCGTCGAAAGATAGAACACGTTCCCGTACCCGCCGGTCGCCAGAATCACCGCGTCCGCCACATACGACTCGATCCGCCCGGTCACCAGATCCCGCGCAATAATCCCGCGCGCTTTGCCGTCCACCACCACCAGATCCAGCATCTCCGTGCGCGCAATCATCTGCACGGACCCCGCGTCCACCTGCGCTTCCAGCGCCTGATAAGCGCCCAGCAGCAGTTGTTGTCCCGTCTGTCCGCGCGCGTAGAAAGTCCGCGAAACCTGCGCGCCGCCGAACGACCGGTTCGAGAGCAGCCCGCCGTATTCCCGCGCGAACGGAACCCCCTGCGCCACGCACTGATCGATAATCCGCACGCTGTTTTGCGCCAGCCGGTAAACGTTGTACTCGCGCGCCCGGAAGTCCCCGCCTTTTACCGTGTCGTAGAACAGCCGATAGATGCTGTCGCCATCGTTCTGATAATTCTTGGCCGCATTGATCCCGCCCTGCGCCGCAATCGAATGCGCCCGCCGTGGGACTATCCTGGAAGCAGAAACACTTCACGTTATACCCGAGCTCGCCCAGCGACGCCGCCGCCGACGCGCCCGCCAGCCCCGAGCCCACCACAATCACGCTGAACTTCCGCTTATTCGCCGGATTCACCAGCTTCATTTCGAAGCGGGCGTTGTCCCAGGCCTGTTCAATCGGTCCCGAAGGAACTCTGGAGTCGAGTGCCATTTGTCCTATAAGTGAACGACACCGGTCAGCACCGCCGCCGGTATCGAAACGTAGCCAACAAAGTAAAGGATGGAAATCGCCGCCGCGGCGGTCTTTATTTTCGGCATGTACCGGGGATGCGCCAGCCCCAGCGTCTGAAACGTGCTGTAGATTCCGTGGTTCAGATGCAGGCACAGGAACGCGATCGCCACCGTATACGCCAGCGAAACCGGCCATTGCTCGAACCCGTACACCACGTTCGCGTAAACGTTCTGCTCCGAAAAATCGGGGTGTACCATCCCCGCCGTCAGATGCAGCAGATGGTAAATCACGAACGCCGCGATCATCGGCCCGCTGTAATACATCGTTCGCGACGCCACGCTCGAATGCGGATTGCGCTTCTTCGCGTAGCTCACCGGCCTCGCATTCAGCTTCAGCCGCGCCAGTTGAATGGTCACCACGATATGCGCGATCACGCACACCAGCAGCACAATCCGCGTACCCCAGAGCAATTCCAGATTGCCCTTCAGAAATGCCGCATACGCGTTCAGGCGCTCGGCTCCGAGAAATACCTGCAGGTTTCCTAAGAGATGTCCGGTTACAAATCCGAAAAGCACCAGGCCGGTCACGGCCATGATCGCTTTCTTGACGATCGTCGCTTCAAAAAACCGCAGGGCACGCTTCGGTTGGCCTGCTGTAGCTGCTGGACTCATGTATTTTTTGCGGGGAACTACTTCAATATTACAATTGAGCCACTTACAAAACCGGATCGCTCGAAAGAAAACGGGACAGGCCACCCCCCGCCTGTCCCGTGTGTGCCTTGCCTTAGCGATAGTTGAGCGTCTTCAGGCTATACGTCGTCCCGATGAGATAACCAACATCCAGCCCGGTCGCCGTGAACGGTTTCGGAACCGTGTTGGTCCCCACGAACAGCGCTCCAGTTGGCACTCCCGAAACCACCGCGCTCGGCGGCAGCGCCAGCAACACCTGCGCCGGAATCGTGAACTGCTTGTCCCCCACCTTTGCAAAGCAGGTGAAGCTCGCGCCCACCGCATTCGCGTCGGTACCGTTTTGCGAACTGCCCGAAATGATGACGGTGCTCGCAGGATCGCCACCGCTCCACGTGATCTGCTGACCGCTTGCGCGCGTCACGTCCGTCAGTTGATCGTTCCACGTCAGAGTCGCGGCAATCGGCAACTGCGCGCTAAACCCTCCGATATCCGCTCCGCCCGGCCCTGAAATCGTAAACGTGCCCGGCTCGAGAAACCCCGGTGCCCCCGGCGCTCCCCCGCCCAGAACTCCCGAATAGGTCGCCACTCCAAGGCTCGCGAATGCCTTCGTAAGCTGCTTACTTCCCGCGGCTCCTGACACCGTCAGCGCCGTGCCCGCATCCAGATACTTCGGCAAGGTCGGGTCTCCCGGCACGCTGGAGGTCGCACCCTTGAAATAGCTCACCGAACACGCGCCCACAGTGGACGTGTTGAACGGATTCGGGCTCGCATTCAGTTGCGTGGGCGTATACCGCTGAAACACCGCCGAACCCACGTCCGCGCTGGTCGTAACGTCTCCCAAAAACGGAACCGTCAGCGTTGAATTAACCCGCGCCAATACCACCGCGCCTACCGATGCCGAACCCTGCGTCGTAAATTTCTGCAGGTCGGCCGGCGAAGGCCCGTTCGGGTCCGTACACGTCCGTGTGCCCGCCGCGGCGATCGCCATCGTCGTAAAATTCCCAACCGTATTGTTGATCTTCGAATTCACAGGCACCCGGCAACCCGTCACATTCGGCACTGTAAACGTCACCTGATCCAGACCCGCGCAGCATCCCGACCGCCCACGGTACGTGACCGTCGCCTTCACCCCGCCCACATAAATCTCAAGCGGCACAGACGGCATATCGCCAGGCAGCGCGCCTCCCGCTTCATTCCCCTGTACCGCCGCCAGCCCGGTTCCATAAATCACCGCCGGTTCCCCCGGATTCGCCGCGTTCGTCAAACCGAACGGCACGCTCTGAGGATTCGTAATCACTCCCGGTCCGGACCCCGCCTGGTTCAGAGAAAATATGGCAAAGTTATTCGCCACCACCGGGAACGATGCCGCCGCGCTCGTCTGCCCGTTATAGGTCACCGTCAATGACGCCGTGCCCACCGCCACAGACGACGGCAGCAGCGCATTAATCTGCGTTGCCGAAACGAAAAACAAAATCGCGTTCGCGCTTGTCGAACCCGACGTGATCTTCACCGTCACGCCCGCAAGCGTCGTCGGCAACGGATACGTGGTCAACTGCGCGAACGTCGCGGGCCCAAGATTTTTCCCGAAAATTCCGAAGATCGAACCCTGCGCAATTCCCGCGCCGGGCAGTCCCGCATACGCGTAACTCGCCACGTTCACAACTCCGCCCGTGTCAATCGTGGGCGTTTGTGCCACCGCTCCACCTATCGCCGCCAGCGCCAAACTTAGTACGTTTATGATTTTTTTCAATGCATTCTCCGCAAAGGTGGATGCGGGGTTTCACCCGGTGTTACCACCTCGCGCGAATTTATTTTCCGGAACGGATATTCGCGCCCAGCCGCGCCGCAACCGCAGACCCCGGGTTCCTCCCGCCAAGCCGTCCTAACGCCCGATCCGCCTCGTCGAACATCCCAAGCTTCTCCGCTTCGATCGCCACCAGCAGGTCTGAACGTGGCTCCATCCGCCGGACCGCCTCCATCTGCGCGCTCGCCTCCGTCGCTGCCACGCGGAACCGCGCCTCGGGTTCGGGTGACCTCGGCGCCACCACGCGTCTACCCCGCACCATGCCCGAGACCGTCCACAGGTAGACAGCGCCTCGCCGCAATGGAACTGTGCACTTCCATTCTGTTTGCCGCAACTCGCCACTGCTTGCCACAGGCACGAAATTGTCCGTATAGACCGACACGACGAAGCGGCCCGCCCCCGCCGCTGCCGTCCATCGAAACTCAGGAGCAACCTCGTCCACCACCGTCCCCACCGGTATTACGGGCCGCAAGGCCGCCGCGGCTTCCGCGCCACCGCTCAGCAACGTCTCCCGCCCGCGCACCACGTCGTCCACATTCGCCGCTTCCGGCAACCGTCCCGTCCTCATGGCCTCGCCCGCCATTCGCCGAAGCTCCGGGGTCGCCGCATCGAGCCCCGCCACAGTTCCATCCGCCTTAAGCCCGACCGTTCGCCCGCCATCTTCCAGCGCCGCGATCGTCGGTATCTCTACCGGCCTCCGGATTTCCCGATGCCTTCCCAACACCAGCGCCAGAACACCGGCCGCAACCAGCGCGCCCGCTGGCACAAGCACCCGCCCCAAACGCCGCCGCGGCTTCTGCTGCGAATCGCGAAACGCCTTCAGATCCTCCACTTCACCCGCGCACATCTCGCACCCTGCCAGATGCGGATGACTGCCTGCCCCCGCGTCCACCAGCGCTTCGAGCTCCTCAAAATTCAGGTGCGCCGACTCTCCATCGAATGCCTCCGCCACCTTCGCCGCATCCCCCGCCACCAGCACCGCCGCCCGGCAGTCCTCGCACACGTCCAGATGCCGCGCCGCTTCCGCCACCCGCCCGGGCGCGAGCTTTCGCCCTCTGTACCCTGCGATCGCCTCCGCGCTCAAATGCCCGTCTGACTCACTCATCTCGGCTCTGCGCCGTCCTTCCCGAACAGTCCCCTGATCGCGCGTTCCGCTTTTTCGAGAACACTCAATGCCCCTGTGGATGCGGAAACCATCTGCATATTGGCACGCCTTCCCAATCTGCGCCCAAGTCTTTCCCGCGCCGATTTCCGCAGGTTCACCACTTGCTGCCGCGTCAGGCCCAGCCGCGCCGCAATCCGCGCATCCTCCAGCGGAAGCTCGTTCCAAAGCTCCGCCAATTCTTCCCCCGTAATGCCGATTGCCTGCGCCAGAGCATCGAAACTCGCAATCCCCAGCGCCGGAATCAGCTCAATTACACCGTTCCCGCCCGCGTCCCGCAAATTCAGCAGCACTGCCGACCGCTGATTCGCCGGCAGGCTCTCCATCTCAGCCCAGACGCCCCGCAGATGCTCCTGCTCCATCAATGACGTAAGCACCGGCACATCCTTGCCCGCCGGCCCCTCCGGCGCCGCAACCGGTAAGGCTTCCGCAAGGTTCAGCGCCTCCGCCGCGCACCCCACCAGCTCGCTGAACAGAACAGGCTCGCCGGTCTCCCCCAGCACCTTCGCAATCAGGTCCGCCGTATCCCTCGGAGCAAACGCCACCGCCGCCGGGGTTCCGTGACCGCTGCTCCCCCGCATAGCCGCAAGCCCCGCCACCAACTCGCCGTCGGACCCCTGCCAGAGCGCAAAACGCATATCATGCCGAAGCAGGTACCGGATCCGGTTTTGCAGTCTCACCCGCTCAGGACATCGCGCCCGCAGCCGCATGAAGCAGGCGTTATAAACGGCCGCCCCCACATACGCCCGCAGGTCGTCGATCGGCGGCTCCCCCGCGGCCCGCAGCGCCATCAGGCGCGAGGTGATCTGCAGCATCACATCCGCTTCCACGTCCGGCGCCTGGTCCGAACCGCGTGAGCTGTAAATCCTGAGCGTGCGCCGCGTTGCCTGCGCGCACCACGGGCGCAGGTACTCCGCAAAAAGTTGGTCCAGCAGCAGCCGCGCTTCACGTTCCGAACACGCCTGAAACCACGCGCGCTGCAGATTCGCGGCAACGTCTCCGTCTGCCGCCTTGTTCGCCGAATCCAGCCCCGAATTTGACGAACCCTGCCCTGGATTTGGCAAAGATACCATTGGACCATGAAAAGGCTCCCCGTGCTGTGTCTTCTCGCCCTCACCCTGCACGCCCAGCAGCAGGATGTTATAGCGGGAATTCCAGCCGCCACGGACGCCTGGGCCTCAGCCTCATCCCCTCAGCAAAAGGACGAAGTGCGCCGCGTCTGGGGGCCCTTCGACAATCGTTTTCTCGACGCCCTCTGGGCCGATGGCGAACTCCTCAAAAAGAAGGGCGACTACGCCGGCGCCCTTCGCCGCTACAGCTTCTGTGCGGACGTCGCCGAAGCCGATAACAACAACCTCGAAGCAAGCATCTGCCTTCAGCTCACCGGCGGCGTCGAACGCCTTCAGGGCAAATACCCGGAAGCCGAAGCCCACTATCTCCGCGCACTCAGCCGCGCTCAGGCGCCCGGCGCCAAAGCCCGCATTCCTCTCGTCCTCAACAACCTCGCAAGCGTCTACGGCGCCGAATCCCGCTATGCCGAATGCGCCGATCTGCTTGAGCGCGCCATCGCCTTCAACGAACACGAAGGCATTCTCAACGACGCCTCGCCCTACCAGAACCTCGCCATTGTTTACAGCCTCCAGGGCGACATGGCCCGCTCCCTCCGCAACTTCCTCGTTGCCCTTGAGATTTACCGCAAGCTCGGCGACACCGGCAAAATCGCCCTCACTCACCACAACATCGGCGCCCTTCAGATCAAACAGGGGAACTTCGAGGCCGCCGCCGGCGAACTCGAAACCGCGCGCATCCTCGGCGAACAGGCTGGCGACAAAACACAGCTGGCCCAGACCCTTGGCGATCTCGGCCGCGTCCGCGAGGCCCAGCATCGTCCGCGCGAAGCCCTCGCGCTCATGACCCGCTCCCTTGACCTCTGCCGCGAACTCGGCTTCCGCGCCGGCTACGTCGACGCCCTTACCGATCTCGGCAGCTTCCACCTCTCCCGTGGCGACCTCGCCCCCGCCGCCCTTCGTTTCGAAGAAGCCCGCAAAATAGCTGCGGACGAACTGCATGACGGCTACAGCCTCGGTGCCGCGCTGCGCGGTCTCGGCTACGTTGCGCAGCGCCAATCCGACTACCCCGCCGCCGCCCGGTACGCCGCCCAGGCGCTCGAAAATGCCCGCCGCATCGGAGATCCCGACGGCGAGTGGCAAGCTCAAGCTTTAGAAGGAATCTCCCGCGTCTCCACAGCGGAAGTTCCCCGCGCCCGCTCTGCCTTCACCAGCGCCATCGCCCTCATCGAACGTCAGCGCGGCTCCGTTGCCGGCGGCGAGGTCGAAAAACAACGCTTCTTCGAGCACGCCGTCTTTCCTTACCGTCAGCTCGCCCGCCTCGAAATGCGCGAAGGCAATGCTCTTGCCGCCCTCCAGGTTGCCGATCGTGCCCGCTCCCGCGTCCTCCTCGATATCCTTGCCGCCGGCCCCGAGCGCATCCAGCGCCGCATGTCCGACGCGGAACGCTCTGACGAAACCGCTTCGCTCGTCCGCATCTCGCTCATCAACAGCCGCCTGTCCCGCGCCAAACCCGGCGAGCAAACGTCCCTCATCGCGAGCCGCGATGCCGCCTGGCATTCTTACGAATCGTTCCTCTCGGGACTCTATCTGCAACACCCTGAACTCCGTACCTGGCGCGGCGAATCGCCCTCCATCTCAGAGGACGGTCTGGCACACCTTCTCCCCGCTTCGAACATCGCCCTGGTCGAATTCCTTTCAGCCGAAGACGAGACCCTGATGTTCGTTGCAACCCGCGATTCCCGCACCGCCAAAGTCACCGTCAACACGCATCGCATCGCCATCGGCCGCCCCGAACTTGCCAAACAGGCCCAGGCCTTCCGCGCCCTGCTCGAAGCCCGCGACCCCGGCTTTGCCGCCCCGGCCCGCGTGCTCTACAATCTCCTCATTAAACCCGCCGCCGCCGAACTCAAAGGCCGCACCCGCATCTATCTGGTTCCGGACGGTCCCCTCTCATCCCTCCCCTTTCAGGCTCTCTTAACCGGCGCCGGCCGTTATCTGATTCAGGACGCCACCCTCTCTTACGCTCCGTCTCTCGCCTTCCTGCGCGATCAGGGTTCCACCCCCCGCGCCAATGCCGCCTTCAGTGAGGATCTGTTCGCGCTCGGCGACCCCGTCCGCGCCGATTCGCCGCCCATCCCGGTCCTCCGCGATCAGGTTCTCCGCATCGCCGCGCTCTACGGTCCCGAATCCCGCCGCGTCGTCGTCCGTGTGGGCTCCGCCGCCAATGAGGCCGCCTTCAAAGCAGGCGCCCAGGACGCCCGCGTCGTGCACATCGCGGCTCACGGCGTGTTGGACCAAACCAACGCACTGCGTTCCCGCGTTATGCTCGCCGAGTCCGCGGCCGCAGGCAATCCTGAGGACGGCTGGCTCGAAGCCTGGGAACTCATGCGCATGAATCTGCACGCCGACCTCGTCGTCCTGAGCGCCTGCGAATCCGGCCGCGGAAGCGCCTCCGATGGCGAGGGACTGGTAGGCCTCACCTGGGCCTTGTTCGTATCGGGCGTGCGCACCGCCATCGTAAGCCAGTGGCGCGTCGAATCCGCCGGTACTTCTGAACTGATGGTCGGCCTGCACCGACGGCTTCGCAGCGGAGCCCCGCCCGCCGAAGCCCTCCGCGGAGCCGTCCTCGCCTTAATGCAGGACCCGCGCTACAAGCACCCAATGTATTGGGCCGCATTTGTGTCCGCCGGCCTCAAATAGATCGGGTTCAGACCGCTCGCGCCCCCGCCCGCTTACTGCCGAGGGCCCATTCGCAAGGAGTTCCCAGCCGCCTCACGGCCAGCGAATTTACCGTTTGAGAAACAAGGGGGATGCTCCTTCACGAACGTACAAACGGGAGCTTGGGGGGAAGCGGTATCTTCACTTCGGCATAGCTGCCAGGGAGAGCCGCATCTATTGCTGCGATAATCGCGGGGATATGCAGACGCACAAGGTGCCAGGGCGAATTGCCGAGCACCACAAGCGCTATCTTCCGGCCCGACAGATTCTGTTGGTAGCGAAGATTTTTGTCAGCCGTAAGAAACACCTCAAAACCGGCTTCTTCGGCTGTGCTCAGTAGAACCCCATTTTCTAACCGTCCCCAGCCGCGCTCTTCCGCTTTAGCGATGGAGTGTCCGTCGAGATACTGCGCCAGACCGTAGGGGGCACTCTTGTCAAAGAGTATGCGCATCAGTCATGCGCGCCCGATCGCAGCCGGGGCGGCGCTCTTCGCCGCAAATTCCAGGACAGCCTGAATTTGCTCGCGGGTCACACCGTAGTTCTCGATGATCTCCTCAATACTGGAGCCGTATTCAAGATTTTCGAAGATGACGGAGACGGGCATCCGCGTATCGCGCAAAACCCAGGCGCCACTGACCCGGCCCGGAACACTCTCAACGGCGGAGCATTGGGACCAATCGAGAGTTGCCATGTTCGTACCCTTCCTTTCACATCGTAACCCTGCACCACGGTTCGACGGCGGCTTACTGCCGGGGGGCCAATTATCAAAGCGTTCCGAATCGCGTCAACGTCGGCCAGTCCTGAGGTCTTCCGGACGCCAATTTTGCTGTGATCAGGTCTTAAGGCTTCGGCATTCAGATCCAACGCATCGTGCCTCCTCGGAAGGCGATGCGACGGCCGCGCCGAGCAGCCACCCCTTCCCCCTTCACCCGAAGTCTCACCCAATTGGCAGGAACTAACAGTATTTACTGCATCACCACGGAATTGTTGTGTTTTCCCAGCGCGTAAACGTGCCTGTCGGTCCGTCCGGGCCCAACAGCGCAACGCGCACCACCTCGCGGGAGCCTTCCTCGACCGACTGCGTCCCGGCGTATCCGTTAAGGTTTGTCTTAGTGAATCCCGGGGAAACCAGGTTGACCTTGATCCCGGTTGACTCCAGTTCGACCATCATAGCCAGCGTAATTGCGTTCAGAGCCGCTTTGGACGCAGGATAGACGGGGCCGAACATCGGCCGGCTGGGGCAGGCTGGGTCCGCGTTCGACGTCAGCGAGCCGACCGCACTCGATACATTGACGATGCGGGCGTCTGAAGATTCACGCAGGAGCGGCAACATTGCCTGGTAAACCGCGAGGACGCCGAACACATTGGTCTCCCACACGGTGCGAACCTCATCGAGGGAGGCGTTGCTCGCGCAGCTTCTCCTGGCGTACTCCTCAAGGGACAAGCTGCCCTTTCTGGTATTCGAAATCGCGGCATTCTGGACCAGCAGGTCGAGGCGCCCGAACTCCGTACGGATGCGCTCCGCGGCGTCGGCAATCGAAACCCGGTCCGTCACGTCGAGCTGGAGCGCCATCGCGCCTTTCCCGATCTCCCTGGCCGCCGCCTCGCCGCGCTCAGGATTGCGCGACCCGGCCAGTACTGTGAGGCCGTTCGCCACGAGTTCCTTTGCGACCTGAAGTCCGACTCCTTGATTTGCCCCGGTCACCAGGGCGATGCGTTTATCTGGCACAGGTTGAGCTCCCCTTCGGGTTGACGCGGGCGTCCCGAATCCTCAATATTTGAGTATAGACTCGCATAGGATATTATTTGAGCATACACTCGCATAAGTCAAGTCCTAAAAAAACTCGGGCTGTTCAGTCGCCCCAAAGGGCGAATGGCAAGTTGCGGGTAGCTGCCATTCTGGAGGCCGCGGCGGCCGTCTTTGCCGAGAAAGGGTACGAGGGCGCGACAATGGCCGAAGTCGCCGCCCGCTCAGGCACAAAGATCGGCTCGCTCTACCGCTTCTTTCCGAACAAGGAAAGCCTGGCTGACACGATAGTAGTGAGCGCTCGCAAAAACATCGACGCCGTCTTCGATGGATTTAATGCCGGCGTTCACGCCCTGTCTGTTCGGGCTCTGGCGAATGAGCTCATGAGCCTGATCTTCGGGCTGTTCAACCGGCCCGCTTTTATGAGACTTCTCGATGCCGGTCAGGAGTGGTCGGTGAAACGGGAGGAATTCAGGAATGCGCTGCAACAACGCGTCGCCGGGACGCTAATGATCCACTCCCCGAACCTTTCGGAGAAGTCCGCCCTGGACATCGCTGTCGTCCTACTGCTGAACGTCAAGGCTGTCGCAACCCACCAGGCATCTTTCGGCCCCGCATCTGGTGTTCCCGATGAGTTTCGTGACATGACGCGGCTCTATCTGGAAAGCAGATTACGGCCCGGAAAAAGAGCATTCCGTGATGAGGTAAAGTGACTTTCGGCATCGGGGCAATGCTGGTTACTGATCGGGCCAATCCGAATTCTGCTGGCGAATGCCATTCTCTGAAGACAGCATCGCCGCATCCACAAAAAAATGGGCGCCCGGAATCCGATCAAAATCTCTGACGAAGTACGGCTACGCTGAGAGACGGTAACTGCCGTTCACTGCATATTTGGTCGTGTACTGATCTCGGCGCGACAAAAAACACCGCAGAGGCAAGAAGAGCCCTGTCGTACCGCACGGTCAAATAACTCAGCTCTCCGTACGTCAAAGGCTTCGATCTGAGCGCGGGATTGTTCACCCGCCGTGCTCTTGAACAGAACGTTGTAGGTAGCCTGGCTGTTGAATGGGGGATCGAGGTAGACGAGGTCAACGCTTTCATCGTCCATACACCCACGCAACACCGTCAGATTGTCGCCGTAAAACAGCTTATTCATTCCAACAAGTAACCGCAGCCGAAGCCAAACCAAAATCTCTGACATTTTCGCTGAGGGGGACACCTGGGACGAACTCCGCAGGAACGTCGTCGATGCTACGGCCGCGTTTTTCTTCGACCAGCCACGGCCGGAACGAGTCCGCCTCCACCTGGTTCGGGATGAAGTATTGTCCGTCGCATGAAGTTGCCCCGAGACGTTTCGGGCGAACGCCTCGTTGAGGCTCTCCGCCGCCGATGGCGATACTCCATTGTGCATCAAACCGGAAGCCACATTATCATCGAGACGGAGGAGCCATCGCATCAGCGGATTGCCGTTCCGAATCACACCGCTCTTCGAATTGGAACGCTTAAATTCAATTCTGCGCGCCGTATCGAATCAAAAGGGTGTTACGCGCGACGAGATTGTCGCAGCGTTGCGATAGGCTGTGCTCAGTAGAACTCCGCGTTCTGACCGGGCCGGCACTCTTCGCCGCAAATTCCAGGACAGCCTGAATTTGCTCGCGGGTCACACCGTAATTCTCGATGATCTCCTCAATGCTGGAGCCGTATTCAGGATTTTCGAAGACGACGGAGACGGGCATCCGCGTATCGCGCAAAACCCAGGCGCCACTGACCCGGCCCGGAACACTCTCCACCGCGGAGCATTGGGACCAATCGACAGTTGCCATGTTCGTACGCTTGGTTTTCATCGTATGCCTTGTACCACGGTTCTGCGGCGGCTTACTGCGGGGGCCAAGTGTTAAGGCGTTCCGAATCGCGTCAACGTCGGCAGGTCCTGAGGTCTTCCGGACGCCTTTTAGCGGTGATCAGGTCTTCGCGGGAAAGAAAAACGAGCCTTCAACGGCAAAGTCCGCTGGGGTTACGTTCTGAAGCGGTGCTCCGAATTCGGCGAGCGCCGCGCAAAGCGCAGCCGCGTTCTCTGATCCGCCTTCACCAGAATATCCAGACCTTTGTCGCCCGCGGCTGCGCGTGAACCGACACCCCGTACGCCCCGGCCACAAAGGTCCTTAACGTCGCGCGCGTTCAACACGGACAAGAGTTCTTTCAAGTCTTGGTACATCCGTCACGCCCTTCATCCCGTACTGCTCCTGACTGAGCTTCGAAACAGCACTGAGTCGCTCATGCACGGGCCGGCTCTGCCAATACCGATACTCGTCCGCCTTCATCTCACCGAAACTCGCGTACTCGCGGATCGTCTTGTCCATCACGCCCCTCCGGCACACCACACCAATCACGAATTCGAAGCCTGCCCGTGAACGGACCGAGCGTAGTTCTGCGCAACATTCATGATCGCTCCATATTGAACGTAAACCAAGCACCGCGCTGGGAAGGCTTCGGCATTCAGATCCAACGCATCGGGCCTTCTCGGAAGGTGAGGCGACGGCCGCGCTATTATTTGCACGTGTCGCCTGAGCAGCCACCCCTTGCCCCGCCACCTCCCCCTTCACCCGAAGTTTCACCCAACTGGCAGGAACTAACAGCATTTATTGACGGGCAAAATCAAAAGGCCAGATCCACCATAGATTTCTGGTTCAAGCTCGCGGTCGGCATTGTTACTGTACTCTCGTCGGCGCTGATCGTCGGCGCTGGCTATATCAATATGAGAACAGTCGCCGACGCGAAATCGGCGGCAATGGCTAGCGCCGAGCAAGCAGCACGTAAAGCCGTGGAAGAAAAGCTAAAAGAGCCGGATATTCAGAAGTTAATTCACGATACTGCTATGCACATGCTTGCAACCGGAGAGTTCCAGAAAGACATACAAGAGGAAGTTCACGCAAAGCTTCCCGCCGCAGTCGGAGGTGAAATCCGCAAGCA
>CAWIZX010000001.1:0-500701 GCA_963840735.1 Terriglobia bacterium | reverse complement strand
GATCATCTGATTTGGCCCAATTTGATCGTTTGATTTGGCCCACCCCAAGGCCGGAATGAAACGATTCCGGGATGGACAGGAGAGCCAAGGTGGAGCTATTTGAGCAGATCCGGCGAGCGCATGCGGCCGGAGAGACGATACAGGGACTGGCGACGAAGTACGGGGTGCACCGGCGGATGGTGCGCCAGGCAATCGGTGCGGCGATCCCGCCGACACGAAAGACACCAGCCAGGGAACAGCCGAGACTCGGCCCGATCAAAGCTCATATTGATCGGATACTGCAGCTGGATCTGGAAGCGCCGCGCAAGCAGCGCCACACCGCACACCGGATCTGGACCCGGATGAGAGAAGAGCATCCGGAACACCCGGTTGGCGAGCCAACTGTCAGGCGATATGTCGGGCAAAGGAAGCGGGAACTGGGGCTGAAAGGACGGGAAGTCTTCGTTCCACAGAGCTACGAACAGGGGCAGGAAGCCCAGGTAGATTGGTTCGAAGCCGTGGTCAAACTGGATGGCGAACTGCGCACTCTGCAGTTCTTCGCGATGCGGAGCATGGCGTCTGGCGATGGGTTTCACCGTGCTTACACCAATGCGACGCAACAGGCATTCCTTGAAGCCCATGAGCATGGATTCCGTTACTTCGGCGGCGTGTTCCGAACCCTCCGCTACGACAACCTGAAAGCAGCTGTGAAGAAAATTCTTCGCGGGTATCAGCGTGAGGAAACCGAACGAGTGATCGCGTTCCGGTCGCACTGGGGATTCAAAAGCGAATACTGCAACCCGGCCAGCGGCAACGAGAAGGGCGGCGTGGAAGGGGAACTGGGCTGGTTTCGCCGCAACTGGCTGGTCCCGGTCCCCGAAGCCAGCGATCTGGCCGGTCTGAACCAACAACTGCTGACAGCATGCGCTATTGGGAGAGACCGCACCATCAGCGGGAGAAGCCTTACGGTCGGGCAGGCCGCGATCAAAGAGCAGCCTTACTTACTGCAGCTTGCCAAAGAGCGCTTTCCCATCGACGAGATTCTTTATCCGCTGGTGGTGGACGGTAAAGGATGTGTGAGGGTGAAGACCAACTGGTATTCCACGCCTCTGTGGCCGGGTTTGCGCGTGACGGCGCGAGTGTGGCCCTCTCTGATCGAGATTGAGCATGACGGCAGATGCGTGGCCCGCCACCAGCGGAGCTATGGCCGTGGAGACCAGCTTCTGAACCTCGAACACTACCTCGACGTTCTGGAGAAAAAACCGGGAGCGATGAAAGGATCGACTCCGCTGATGCAGTGGCGGCAGGCAGGCCGCTGGCCGGCATCGATGGATCAGATCTGGCGAAAGCTGGAGGACCGGCACGGCAGAGGCCGCGGCACCAAAGAGATGATCGCGCTGGTGCGGGCCGGTCTGAGCCACGGATGGAGCAAGCTGATTCAGGCCGTTGAGCAGGCACTTCGTCTTGGCGTAACAGATTCGGCTGCCATCATTCATATCCTGCAGATGCCCGATCCCGAACTAAGGAAACGGTATGCCATTACTCTGGCGGCGGAACTGGAACAGTTTGAACGTCCGCAACCGGTGATGGACGATTACGATCTGCTGCTGACGGCCTTGTCCGGTAAGGCGGTGATTCAGTGAAGAACCAGGACAGAAACACCCTGACTGAAAATCTGGAACACGCGAGTATACGGCAATACTGCAAAGCAGTGCGAACTCCTGCTATCGGCGCCAACTTCGTCTCACTCGCTGAACAGGCTGTAAAGGAGAACCAGACTCACATCCTTTATCTCGAAGCGTTGCTGGCTATGGAATGCGAAGAGCGAGACAGGCACGCTATCGAGAACCGAACACGGGATGCGCAGTTGCCGCGAATGAAGACGTTGGAAGAGTTTGATTTTGCGCAGGCCCCCCAGATACCTGCCGCTAAGATCCGTGAACTGGCCGAAGGCGGTTACATCGAACGCAATGAGCCAGTGGTACTGATCGGCGAATGCGGAACGGGTAAAAGCCATTTGGCGACTGGTCTGTGCCTCGCAGCTTGCCGTCAGAAACGCCGGGTACGCTTTACGACAGCCGCCGCGCTGGTGAACGAACTCGTCGAGGCCAAACAGAATAATCAGGTTCGGCGCGCGATGGCGAAATGGCAGAAGTATGAACTGATCGCGCTCGATGAGGTCGGATATGTGCCGCTCGCCGACGTGGGTGCGGAGTTCCTGTTCCAGGTGATCTCGGACCGCGCCGAGAAAACCGCCCTGATAGTGACGACCAATCTGCCGTTTTCAGAATGGACCACCGTGTTTCCGAATCCGCGATTGTGTAAGGCACTGCTGGACCGGATCACGGATCGAGCTCATATTATCGAAACCGGGACGGAATCATTCCGCTTCCGCCGCACTATGGAAAAGAGGCAGAAGAAACGATGACATAGACCAGGAGAAGACCACAGCCGCGCGCGCTGCGCGGAGAAAAACAGCGCACCGACTAAGCGGCGTTTTCCCTTTCGACAGTAGAAACACGAGCGGAAGAGAAAGCGATTATTGTTAACATCAGGTGGGCCAAATCAAACGATCGAAGTGGGCCACGCCGGATGATCGAACGCAGCTTTGACACAGACCCTGTCAACGCCACCTTTGCGCAGTATCAGGCACTCGGGGCTGAACATATCAACGTGCTGAAGCGCGGAACAATTCACGACAAACGCTTCGACGAGCTATTCGGCAGAATCTGCGACCTCGAAGGCGTCTGCATTGTGGACACCGGCGCAACAACATTCGTGCCCCTCTGGAACTACGTTCTTGAGAATGACATCCTGACGTTCCTCGCAGCGCGGTCGCGCCGCGTTTTCGTTCATTCCGTTGTGGCGGGCGGGCAGGCAATGACAGACACCTTGAACGGCTTCGCGCGCCTGGCAGAAACAACTACGGAGAAGAACGTAATCGTGTGGCTGAACGAGTACTTCGGGGAGGTGTCGAAAGACGGCAAATCCTTCGAGGAATTCAGGATCGCGGAAGATCAGGCCCACAAGCTTCTGGGCACTGTCGCGATCCGTGAGCGTAATCCCAACACGTACGGCGATGACATGCGGCAGATGTTGTCGCAGCGGCTCACTTTCGATGAGGCAATCCGCCTGGCCGACTTCTCGCTTCTCTCAAAGCAGCGCCTCGCGATCATGCGTCGCGAGCTCTTCGAGCAACTCGATCGGATCGAAATGGAGTAGCCCATGCCAATACCAGCAAAGAGACCCGCCATCACCTTCGATACGGAGCGGCTCATCGCCGAGGTAGCCGCCCGGCATGGAATGCTTCTGGGGACAAACGACGCGGCGTTCGCGCTCGTGACGATAAACCAGTTGGTCCTCGTGGAAGCACTGGAAGCGATTCATGCCCGCGTGGCCGAGGATGTCGCGCTGATGCGTTCGAGCGCGCAGACGGCCCGGCAGGACGCAGAGTCCGCGATTGCAATAGAGGTCAGGCGTTCGGCGGCCTCCATTCGCGCCGAGATTGCCTGTGATCTCAGGAACGCCCGTATGCAGACGGAAGAGCTTGTCGGGAAGGTGAGGGCGATATACGAAAGGCCGATGTCCGACCAGAAATTTTACATCGTTGTACTGGTGAGCACATTGATTCTGGTGCTGGGTTTCGCACTCGGCAGGAACTTTTAAGAGAAGGAGATTGACGATGAGCCCGGCGACGACAATGAAAGTCAGCTACCACACAGAGGAGCTCCCAATCACCGTGCGCGATGCCGCAGTGTACCTCGGCGTCAGCCCGCAAACGGTGTATCTTTGGGTTGAGCGAAAGCAGATTCCCCATCTCCGCGTGATGGGCCGCAACATCCGATTCCTCAAATCGGACCTTGAGCCCTTCCGCGCAACTTTCAAACAGGAGGTGGGATATGGCAAGACCAGTGAAGCATGATGGCGGCTTGTTCAAACGAACCGGAACGAAGGTCTGGTGGATGCAGTACCGGGACAAGACCGGTGAGCGCCAGAGGGAATCGACCGGGACCGAGGACTGGAATGAAGCGCAGCAGCGACTCAGGGATCGTTTACAGGCCAGAGACAACAACAGCCTTCCCTCTTTGCGCAGAGGACAGGAACTTACATTCGGTGAATGGTCGGATTTTTATCTGGAGAACTTCTCCAGTCCGCCCATTCCGCGCGCAGAAGACCCATGAGGTGAATCAGCGCGGATTGAAGCATCTGCGAGCGGTGTTCGAAGAGAAGAAACTCGCCGAGATCACGGCTGACGATATCGAGACGTATCTTCGTCAGCGGCTGAAGCAGCGGGTGACGGTGAAGACGAAAGGAGGGGTGATTCAGAAGGGCGTGCTGAAGGCCACGACGGTACATCAGGAGTTTCGGGTGATTCGCCGCATGCTGAACGTGGCGGTTCGGAAGAAGTTGCTGTTCGCGAATCCGTGTTCCGGGGTGGAGTTCCCGGCTCGCGTGGACACGCTGTTTCGGCCGCATTACATGAGCTGGTCGGAACAGCAGAAAATCGAGTTCGCCGCGCCGGAGTATCTTCGCAACGTGATCCGCATCATCACTGAAACCGGGCTTCGGATCTATAAGGAGCTCATTCCGATGCAAGAAGGAGCAACTCGATCTGGAGAACCGGACGGTGTGGATTTCGGATTCGAAGACGCCAAACGGTGTGGCCGAGGTGCCGCTCTCGGACATCGCTATGGAGGCGTTTCAAGAGCCAGATCGCGATCTCAGGACCGGGAGCTTACCTGTTCCCGAATGCTGAGCTCACCGGGCCATCAGAAGTCCTTCAAGAAGGTTTGGAGACTGACGCTTCGGCGAGGCGGGCATTCCGTACTTCCGGATCTACGATCTCCGTTCGACGTACGCGACTCGGCTGAGTGCCGGTGGTGTGGCCGACGAGTTTGTGACTCAGATGCTGCGGCAAACCGATGCCAAGGTGTTCAAGAAGTACTCGCAGATGAAGCTTCAGATGAAGCGGGAGGCACTCACGAAACTGAACCGCCGCGCCAACGAGGGCGGCATGGTTTTGGCACAGGGGCCCCGAACTGACCGGGGTTTTGACACAGTTCTGACACAGTTGGGGAGAAAAAGGAGAATCAATGGAAGACGAAAATCAGGAAGCCTTTTAGAATCGACAGAGTAATTGGTGGGCGCGCAGGGACTCGAACCCCGGACCTCCTGCGTGTGAAGCAGGCGCTCTAACCAGCTGAGCTACGCGCCCGCGTAGCGGCAAAACGACTCAGCGTTCAGTCTACCAAATCACACCCTAACCCCTTCCGCCGACTCTTCTTCAGCCAATCTTCAGCCGGAACTGGTTCACTGATAGACTTGCCTTTCCTAATGCCATGAATGGAAGAACGCTCCGGTTTCCGCTCCTTGGGCTGTCCCTCTTCGCCGCACTCACGCGCGCCCAAACGCCGCCGCCGACTCCCCCTTCCACACTCACCATCTCGCTCCAGGACGCGCTCGCACGCGCGCGCCAGTACGGCGGCCAGATCCAGAGCGCGAACCTCGCTGTCCTTCTCGCCAGACAGGATCGGGTGCAGGCGCGAGCCCTCGCTCTACCCACCGTCAACGCCTTCAATCAGTTCATCTACACCGAAGGCAACGGAACTCCCTCGGGCGTCTTCGTTGCCAATGACGGCGTTCACGTCTACAACGAACAGGCGCAGGTACACGAAGAACTCCTGTCCGTCTTCCGGCATGGCGAGATGCGCCGCGCGCTGGCTGCGGAGGCCGTCGCGTCGCGCCAAAGTAGAAGTCGCCGCACGCGGTCTCGATCGCAACCGTGATCCAGAACTACTACGCCATCGTCTCAGCCCAGCCGCAAATTCGCCAACGCGCAGAGCAGCCTCGCCGAAGCGCAAAGCTTTCTCGACATCACGCAGAAGCAGGAAAAGGGCGGGGAAGCCGCTCATGCCGACGTGCATCAAGGCGCAGATCCAGTCCGCAGCAGCGCCAGCGCGATCTGCAGGACGCGCAAGTCGCTATCGAGAAAGCGAAGATCGCCCTCGGTGTCCTGATCTTTCCCGACTTTCACCGAAGATTTCGCGTCGTGGACGACCTGGAGGACGCCGGAACTGCTGCCGCCTGCTGAAGAAGCGCGCGCAAAGGCTGTCGCCTCCAGTCCCGACGTCAAGGCGGCCCGCTACAGCGCTGAATCCGCGGGATACGACGTTGACGTCGCGCGCTATGGATACCTTCCTTCGCTCGCGCTCGATTTCTTCTACGGCATCAACGCGAATCAGTTTGCCGCCGAGAGCCGCCAGGTAGAGGTGGAGGGGCGAAACGGCCTCATGCCGCGTCAAAACCTCGGGTACTCCGCGCAGGTGACGCTCAATATTCCCGTCTGGAACTGGGGCGCGACGCGCAGCAAAGTAAGGCAGGCGGAACTCAGGCGTACCCAGGCCGAAGCTCGATCTCGCGCTTGCGCAGCGTACTCTGCAGGCGAATCTCGCATCCTCGTATGCAGAGGCGCGCGCGGCGCAGGCCGCAGCTCGAATCGCTGCGCAGCTCGCGCGATCTGGCCGCCGAGAGCCTGCGCCTGACCCTGCTGCGCTATCAGGCCGGAGAAGCCACCGCGCTCGAAGTGGTGGATGCGCAAAGCACCGTTACCGGCGCGCGAATGCCTATGACGACGGCTTGGCTCGCTACCGGGTCGCGCTCGCTAACTCTGCAGACACTCACAGGGAGTTTTCTGATCATGCACCGGATAATTCGTTTCGCCATACCGCTCGCGCTGCTTGCGGGCCTGCTGACATCGTGCGGCAAGGAAGGACAAAGATGCCGCGGCCGAGACCGAAGCGCCCACGCCGGTGCAGGTCGACGAAGCGCGGCGCGGGCCCATCGACCATGATCGTCGCCGCCGACGCCGTTCTCTATCCCGATCAACCAGGCCAACGTCACTTCGAAGATCAGCGCGCCGCTGCAGACGCGTTCTGGTGAATCGCGGCGACCATGTCAAGGCCGGCCAGTTGCTGGCCGAGCTGGAAAGCCGCGATCTGGCCGCGGCGCGTCAACGAAAGCAAGAGCCAGCTCGACCAGGCGCAGGCCGCTTATCAGACGACCACCGGCGCGACCGTGCTGGACGATCGAACCAAGGCGCAGGCCGATGTCGCATTCCGCGCAGCAGGCGCTACGATGCCGCGAAGAAGCTGTATGACAACCGCGTGGAACTCGTGCAGCAGGGCGCGCTCGCGCAGAAGCTGGCGGACGACGCGAAGGTCGCCATGGTGCAGGCGCAGAGCCAGTTCGAAACCGCGCAGCGGCATCTGCAAACGTTGCAGCAGGTGGGCCAGCGCGAGCAGATTGCCGGCGCGCAGGCGCAGGTGGATGCCGCCAAAGCCCACTATGAAAATTCGGCAGCTGCAGCTTTCGTACGCCGAGGTGCGCAGCCCCATCTCGGGGATCGTGTCGGACCGCCCGGTCTATGCCGGCGAAACAGCGGTCGGCCGGATCTCCCATCGTTTCGATCGTCGATATTTCGCAGGTGGTGGCGCGCGCCAATGTTCCGGTGAAAGAAGCGGCCGCGATCAAAGTCGGACGCCCTGCGACCATCTCCGGGCCCGACGGCGACATCGCGGGCAAAGTGACCGTGGTCAGCCCCGCGGTCGATCCCAACACCACCACGGTCGAGGTCTGGGTGCAGGCGCCGAACCCCGGCGAGAAGCTGAAGCCCGGCGGCACGGTGCACGTGTCCATCAACGCCGAGACGCTTACAGAACGCCATCATCGTGCCCGCCGCGGCGCTGCTGAATTCCGACGAAGGCGGCGCAGAAGGTGATGGTCGTCGGACAGCGACAACCTGTGCGCACGAGCGCAAGATCGCAATCGGGAGTCCGCCAGGGCGACAACGTTGAGATTGACCAGCGGCGTGCAGGAAGGCGAGAAGGTGATCGTCTCGGGCGGGCTTGGCCTCGAAGACAAGGCCAAAGTAAAGATCGAAGCGCCTCCGGCGGCGGAGGACGAGGATCGAGCCGCGGACGACGAAAAGGACAAGAAGTAGCATGAGCGAATTCGCAGCCGCCCGCTCCTCCTCAGGACGACGCGACACGCGACCACTGGACCGCGAAGTTCTCGCGGCCCATCATCTTCGTCATCGTCACGCTGATCGGCGATGGGCGCGTATCTTGCGTTCACCATTCCGGTGGCGGTGTTTCCCGTCGACGGATTTCCCGCGCATCGTGGTCGGCGTCGATAACGGCGTCGCGCCCATCGATCAGATGCAGGTCACCGTCACGCGGCCTATCGAAGAAGCGATGAACAGCGTGCCCGGCCTCGAATCGGTGCGCTCCACCACCAGCCGCGGTTCCGCCGAAGTCAACCTCTTCTTCAACTGGAACGTCGACATGTTCCAGACGCTGGAATACGTCAACGCGGCGCTGGCGCGCGTGCAGCCGACGCTGCCCCCCACCGCGAAGCTCACCGCCAACCGCCTGACCTTTGCGGCCTTTCCGATTCTCGGCTACAGCCTGACTTCCGACACGATTCCGCAGACCACGCTTTGGGAACTGGCCAACTACACCATCAAGCCGCGGCTCAATCGCGTGAACGGCGTCTCGATGGTGGTGCTGCAGGGCGGGCAGGTGCCTGAGTTTCAGATGCGAGCCCGATCCGGCGAAGCTGCTGCAGGCGCAGGTCACCGTGCCGGGCATTCTCGATGCGATCGCGCACAGCAACATGATCGATTCGCCGGGCCTGCTCGAGAACAATCACGAGCTGTCGCTGGCGCTGGTCAGCGGCCAGACGCGCACACCCGAAGAGATCGCGAACATCGTGGTGAAGACCACGCCGGCCGGCGTGCCGGTCCGCATCGGCGATCTCGCCCAGGTGGGCGCCGTCCGTGATGCCGGTCTACACCATCGTGACGGCGAACGGCAAGCCCGCCGTGCTGCTGAATGTCTTCCGGCAGCCGACCGGCAACACGGTTGCGGTCGCCGATGCGGTCGCTCAGGAACTCGCCCAGATCCGCAAGCACGCTGCCGCCGGGCGTGAAGCTGCAGTCGTTCTACGATCAGTCGCAGCTGGTGCGCGATTCCATCACCAGCGTGCGCGACGCGATCCTGATCGGCCTGGTGCTCGCCGCCATCATTCTGGTCCTGTTCCTGCGCGACTGGGGCAGTTCCATTGTTGCCGGCCTGGTGATTCCGGCTACCATCGCCATCACGCTCATCGTGCTGCGCCTGCTCGGCGAAAGCTTCGATCTGATGACGCTGGGCGGACTCGCCGCCGCCGTCGGCCTGGTCATCGACGACGCCATTGTGGTGGTCGAAAACATCGTGATGCATCGCGATTCGGGGCAATCGCGCGGCGAGGCGATTCGCAGCGCGCTGAGCGAAATCCGCGTGCCGCTGGTCGGGTCCACCATCACGCCGATCGTCGTTTTCCTGCCGCTGATCTCCATCACCGGCGTGACGGGCACGTTCTTCCGCGCGCTCGCACTCACGGTCGGCACCGCTCTGCTGACTTCGCTGCTGCTTGCGCTCACCTGGACGCCCACGCTCAGCCATTATCTGCTGCGAAGGCAGCGGGCCGGAAAGCTCCCCGAGGCCGCTGAAGCGGGTCACGCGCACGTTGCCGCAACCGGCATCATGGGGCGTCTGACCCGCGTTCTATGCGCAGTGCGCTGAAGTTCGCTCTCGCGCGCCCGCTGGTCCTGACGCTGGCCTGCCTGGGACTGGTCGGCGGTCTCTTACTTCTGCTACAGCGCGCTCGGCAGCGATCTGCTGCCCGGCGATGGACGAAGGCGGCTTCGTTCTCGACTACCTGATGCCCGCCGGCTCTTCGCTGAAGGACACGAACGACGTGCTGCTGGGCGTCGAGAAGATTCTGCAAAGCCATCCCGGAGGTGGAAAGTACCTCGCGGCGCACCGGACTTGCAGCTCGGCCTTGCCGCCGTCACCGAAGCGAACACGGGCGACTTCTCTGGTGCGCCTGAAGTCGACCGCATGAACGCAGCCAGTCGACGATATTATTTCCGATCTCCGCAAGCAGATTAATGAACGAGTATCCGCAGCTCGACGTCGAGTTCATTCAGGTTCTGCAGGACATGATCGGCGATCTCACCAATTCGCCCGAACCGATCGAGATCAAGCTGTTCTCGCAGGATCCCGACTCTGCTGAAGAACTGGGCGCCGAAAGTCGGCGGACCGGCATCAAGAAGATCGAGACCGTGAAAGACGTGAAGAACGGCATCGAGAACACGATCAGCGGATCCGCCATCGTCATGCGCGTCGACCCGATTGTGGCGGCGCGCTCGGGCTTCACGCCGCAGGAAATCGAACTCGACGCCAGCGCCATTCTGCAGGGCGAACCCGCGACCACGCCGGTGGTCGTGAACGACCGCTCCTACACGATTCGCGTGCGCTTTCCCGACGCCGCTCGCGCGAGCCTCGACACCATTCGGAACACGATGATCGTCAGTTCCACGGGCAAGAACGCCACGCTCGGTTCGCTCGCCGACGTTCGAGAACGAGGCGGGCCAGACCGAAATCCGGCGCGAGAATCTGCAGCGCGAAGTCGCCGTGACCGGCCGGTTCGAAGGCGTCAGCCTGGGCAAAGGCATGCAGACGGTGCAGCAGGCGGTGGCCGAGCTGCAAAGTGCCGCCTTCCATCCGCGTCGTCTATGGCGGCACCTATGAGGAACAGCAGAAATCATTCCACGATCTGCTGTTCGTGCTGATGCTCGCGGTGGTGCTGGTGTTCATGGTGCTGCTGTTCGAATTCGGAACGTTCGGCGCGCCGGCCGCGATCCTCGCCTCCGCGCTGCTCTCCACCTCGGGCGTATTCCTCGCTCTGCTGATCACGGGAACCACCTTCAACATTTCGTCCTTCATGGGGCTGATCATGGTCATCGGCATCGTCGCCAAGAACGGCATCCTGCTGCTCGATGCCGATCAGCGCTTCCGCGCCGAAGGCTTTTCCGCGCAAGGACGCCATGATCGAGGCGGGCGAGCGCCGGCTGCGGCCGATTCTGATGACCGCCATGGCCACCGTCGCGGGCATGATTCCGCTCTCGCTCGCCATCGGGGCCGGGTCACAGATGCTGCAGCCGCTGGCCATTGCGGTGATCGGCGGCATCCTGGCGTCCATGGTGCTGTCGCTGCTGGTCACGCCCGCCGTTCACTATTACCTTTCCGAACGGGATGAACCCAAGCAGGAACCCGCGTAGCAGGGGTTTTCACATACACTCCAGGGGAGTATTGTGAAAAGAATGAAGCTGCGGGGTTTGGTTTGCGGTGCGGCTGCGATTACGGCGATCTTTTTGTTGGGTGCGGCGACGCCGTCGCGCGATGAACTGCTCGAGCAGGACAGAAACCTCGGGAAAGCTTTTTACGAGAATCCGACCACCGCCAATGAGGCTGTTGTCGAATTCAAAAAAGCTCTGGATCTTGCGCCGAACTCGAACCGCGAACAACTGAACTACGCGCTTGCGCTGTTGCACGCCGGCAAAGCCGGTCAGGCGCTGACGCTGCTTCAGGCTGTCCAGAAAAGCGATCCCAAACTCCCGCATACCTGGTTCAATCTCGGAATTTACTATCGAAAGAACGGCGATGCGGAACTCGCTGTTGCGCAATTTGAAGGCATGCTGCGGCTCACACCGGAAGAACCGATCGCGCACTATCAGCTCGGCGCGCTGCTCCGGCAGACCGGCAAGACCGCTGAGGCGGCGGCGCAGTTCGAAGAGGCTGCAAAGCTGAATCCCCTGCTTGCGGCGGCGCACTTCCAGCTCTATAACTTGTACCGGCAGATGGGCAAGACCGAGCAGGCCACCCAACAACTGCAGACATTTCAGGCGCTCAAAAAACAGCAGGAAGGAGCCGCTGTCGCCGAAGATGTGGACTGGTGCAATTACGCCGAAATTTACGATCCTCCGCGCGCGCCTTCCGCAGCCGTTGCTGAAGCGGCTCCCACTTACGATGACCGCGTACTCACGGGCTCAGCCGACGCGAAGACCGGCGGCCTCGCAGCCATCGATGTCACCGGTAAAGGTCTGGCGGATCTGCTCGTGTGGTCCTCCAAAGGCATCGACCTGTATCTGCGTGGTTCGAACCTGGCCGCAGATTCAGGTCTGGGCGGGATCAGGGACGTGGTGGATGTCGCGCCTGGAGATTTCGACAATGACGGTTTGATGGACCTGTGTATCCTGACCGGCTCCGGCGCTCAACTCTACCGCAACACCGGCGGAAAGTTTGTAAGGTCTAACTTCGCGCTGCCGCAGACCCGGTTCGATCGCGCCGTGTGGATGGATTACGACCACGATTACGATCTCGATCTGGTCCTGCTAGGGGAACACTCAGCGCTCTTCCGCAATCAGGGAACGGCCGGGTTTACCGATCGCACCGCCGATTTCCCGTTCGTCAACGGCCGTGTAAAGGATGCATACAAGTTACGCGTGGTGCCGGACAGCAAAGCTTTCGATCTGGCTGTAACGTTCGAGGGACGCGCGCCCACCATTTATCGCGACCAGCTTGGCGGGCGCTATCGCGCTGAGGCATTCCAGCCCAAACCCGGCGATCGCTCGCAGCTCACCGCCGATTTCGATGGCGACGGCAAACCTGACATCGCGAAAATCGGTGTCGACGGAAGCATCCATGTCTTGCACAACAACACGAAATCCACCCAGCACTGGATTCGCGTTCAACTGGCCGGCGTGAAGAGCCTGAAGCTGGGTCAGGATGCGGAAATCGAAATCAAGGCCGGAGAACTCTATCGCAAGCAGATGTACGAAGGCGTGCCGCTTACCTTCGACGTGGCGGATCATGCCAGCGTTGACGTGGTGCGCATCACGTGGATGAATGGCCTGATCCAGAATGAGACGAAGCAGGCCTCGAACAAGTCCTACCGATACGAGGAAGCGCAGCGCCTGTCAGGCTCCTGCCCGATGATCTGGACGTGGAACGGCCATGGCTTTGAATTCATCACGGATGTGCTGGGCGTGGCTCCGCTGGGCGCAAGCGATGGCGACGGGTCGTTCTTCCCGGTCGATCATGATGAATACGTATCTATTCCAGGCAAGTCGCTCGTTCCGGTGAACGGCAGTTATGAAATCCGCATCACCGAGGAACTGAGCGAAGTTTCTTATCTCGATCAGGTTCAGTTGTATGCTCTCGATCACCCCGCGGGCACACAGATCTTCACGAACGAAAAATTCAAATCGCCGCCCTACCCGGAGTTCCGCCTATTCGGCGTGAATCGCAGGATCTATCCCACGTCCGCGCGGGACGATGAGGGGCGCGATGTGCTGCCGCTGCTGCTCAAGACCGACGGCGCCTACCCGGACCGGTTCCGGCGGACTGAGCTCGGTGTCGCCGAACCGCATACTCTCGAACTCGACTTCGGATCCGCGGCGCCGTCCGGCCGTGCGGCTCTTCTGCTGCATGGCTGGGTCGATTGGCCCGATGGCAGCACCTTCCGCGCGGCATCGCAGGAGAGCAAAGGCGGCCTCACCATGCCGGCGCTTCAGATGCAGGATGCGTCGGGTAAGTGGGTGACCGTCGATGCCGATATGGGGATGCCATCCGGCAAGCCGAAGACGATCGCGGTGGCTCTCAGATTTATCTCGGCGAGCCGCAAGGTTCGCATCGTCACCAACCTCTGCGTCTACTGGGACGAGATCTTCCTGAGCGAGGATGACGGCGCGCCCGCCGTGACACAGACCGTATTGCCGCTGAGCACGGCGGACCTGCATTTCCGCGGCTTCTCAGAATCGAAGGTCGATGCCGAACGCAAGCAGCCGGACACGTATTCCTATGCGAATGCCACCACAACTTCATACTGGAATCCAACGCCGGGAATGTACACGCGTTATGGCGCGGTTCATGAGCTTCTTGGGCAGGTTGACGACCGGCTGGTGATCATGGGCTCCGGCGACGAAGCAACCCTGCATTTCTCCGCGTCCGGGTTGCCGCCGGTAAAGCCTGGCTGGACGCGCGATTACCTGCTGAAGGTGGATGGCTGGGCCAAGGATCGCGATGCCAACACTGCCTTCGCGACCACAGTCGAGCCGCTGCCTTTCCACGCCATGAGCGTTTATCCGTATCCGAAGGCCGAGCACTTTCCCAACGACGCGGCACATGAAAAGTATCGCCGCGAATACAACACGCGTCCCGCGCTTCGCCTCATTCGCCCGCTGAGCGAATGAGGCACTGGAAGCCGGTTGTATTATCGCTGCTTCTCTTCGCGCTCAACGCTTACATCTGCCGTGAGCTTTTTTCGATTGAGTTCATGCGCAACCTCGACACGAACGATGCCTGTTTCGTCGCGCTGAGCCGCTTCTTCCGCGAGCACCCGACCGACTTCCGCTGGTTCCCGTGGTTCAACACCGGCATGCCGATTGAAAACGCCTATCAGCCGCTGCTGCCCATACTTGCCGCGGTGACAGGCGCGCTCTCCGGGTGGTCTGTCGAACGCGCTTTCCATTGCGTCCTCGCGTTCGCTTATTGCGCGGGACCGGTCGCCCTGTTCTGGTTTGCGTGGGATTGGTCCGGTTCACTCGTGCTCAGCGGCATCGCGGGCTTTACCTGGTCACTGACGTCGTTCGGGACATGGCTTATCCCGATCCTGCGCGTCGATCGGGATGGCCACTGGGCGCCGCTCCGTCTTTACAACCTGATTCATTACGCCGAAGATCCTCATACTCTCGCGCTCAGCATTCTTCCGCTCGCGCTGTTGGTGTTACGGCGCGCCATGCTCCGCCGGTCGCCAAAGAACTTCGCGGGCGCGATGCTCGCCTGTGCGGCTGTCGTTCTCACCAATGTCTTCGGTGGCGTGGATCTTGCGATCGGCGGCATCTGCATCGCGCTTGCCGCCGACTCCGGAATCGGCGGGCTCGCGCTCGTCGGCACAGCGTCGTGGCTGCTGATCTCGCCCTGGCTGCCGCCGTCGCTCGTGAACCATATCCGTCAGGATCAGGGGGTCCATAGTTACGCCGCGAATATTGTTGTGCTCTTGGGCGTCGCGCTGGCCTGGTTCGCGAGCCGGCAACTCCGCGGTTCGCTCGACCGCTTCACCCTGCTCTTCGCGCTCTGGATATCCATCATCCCCCTGAGTTTTTTCTGGTGGGGTATTACGCTGGTCCCGCAGGGAAACCGGTATCAGCTTGAACTCGAGATGGCATTGAGCCTCGCGTTCGCTTGCCTCTGCACGCGGCTGCCGTGGAAGCCGGTCGTGATCGCCGTTCTCATTCTTATCGGTGTGCGGCAAGCGATTGTTTTTCGCCGCGCAGGCCGAACTCTGATCCAGCCGGTCGATATCGCAAGCACCATTGAATACAAAGTCTCAACATGGATTGACCGTAATCTGCCGAACCGGCGCACCATGCTGGCCGGAGATCCGCAGTTCCTTTTCAACGTGCTCTCGAACAATCCGCAGATGAGTGCCAGCCACGATCCCACCGCGCCCAACTGGATGCAGCGCGTTGCGGTCTATACCATCTATACCGGCGACGGCGCGGGCGCGCATGACGCCGAAGACTCCATCTTCTGGCTGAAAGCGTTCGGCAACCATGCGATCTATGTGCCGGGCCCGAACAGCCGCGAGTTCTATCACCGGGTGGTGCATCCGCATAAGTTCGACGGCATTCTCCCTGTGCTCTGGCATGAGGAAGACGACACCATCTACGCCGTGCCGCAGCGCTCGCCGTCGCTTGCGCACGTGATTCCGAAATCGGCGGTTGTGGTCCGAACGCCCGTGAACGGGCTCGATCTCGAACCCGCGCGTGCCTATGTCAAAGCGCTTGACGATCCCGCTCTGCCGCTTGCCTCAGTCACATGGACCAGCCCTTCCCACGCGACCATACGTGCGCAGATGGCACCCGGGCAGGTGATTTCATTGCAGGAGACCTATGCGCCCGGCTGGTACGCGCCGCACGCTGTCGTGACTGCCGATGCTCTGGGCCTGATCACCATCGACCCCGAGTGCAAAGGACCTTGCCAGATCGAATTGTCCTTCGGGGCCGGGACCGAAGCCTGGCTTTGCCGCGGGCTGAGTCTGCTGGCCGCTCTGTTTCCACTCGCGCTATTTGCCAATGCAAAACGAGGAAAAAATGCGGTTCAGAATCTCGTCGGCATTCACAGCGCCGGTGATGCCGGCAAGCGGCTGTAGCGCGGCGTAAAGATCGAGCAGCAGGAGTTCATGGGGCAGTCCTCCGGTTGCTGCTTCGCGTGCCTTCCGAAGCATCGCCGCCGCGTCCAGAAGCAGCGTTTGCTGCCGGATGCTGGTGATAAAGCCGCCCTGAATTTCCAGTTCGCCGCGCGGCGCAAGGCTGTCGATAACCGCGTTGCGCAGTTCCGGAATTCCGTCTCCGGTGAGGGCTGAAACCGCGTGTTCACCGGCACGCGCGGCGAACCCGGCGGCGTCAGACTTATTCGCAACCACCAAATGCCTGCCCTGTTCCCGCGCCCGCTCAATCAGCGCGTCGTCTTCGCCCGAGCGTTGGCCGGCCCCATCCACCACAACGATGGTCAGGTCTGCATCCGACATGGCCTGAAAGCTCCGCTCGATCCCGAGCTGCTCAATCCGCTCCACCGTGTCGCGAATCCCGGCCGTATCCACCAGCCGTACCGGGATACCCGCAAACTCCGCCATCTCCGAAACCAGATCGCGGGTGGTGCCGGGGATATCGGTAACGATGGCGCGGTCCTGCTCCAGCAGCCGGTTGAACAGACTGCTCTTGCCGGCATTCGGCCGCCCCACAATCGCAAGCGAGAAGCCGTTCCGCACCAGATTGCCGTAAACGAAACTGCGGGCCAGCGCTTCGGTCCGTTCGACAATCGGGTCGAGCCGCCGCAGAATTTCGACTGACGGGCGCAACGCTGATATCGTCTTCGGCGAAATCGATTCCGGCTTCGAGCAGCGCGATCAGTTCGAGCAGCTGCTCCTTCACGGGAGCGAGCAGCCGCGAGACGGAACCCTGCGTCTGCTGCGCCGCGACGCGGGCCTGGTAAAGCGTGGTCGCTTCGATCAGATCGCGGACCGCTTCGGCCTGCGGCAGATCGATGCGGCCGTTCAGAAACGCGCGCAAGGTAAACTCGCCGGGCTCGGCCAGCCGCGCGCCGGCCGCGTACCGCGCGTTCCAGACAATGCCGCAGAATCACGGGCGCGCCGTGGCAGGAAATCTCGACCACGTCTTCCGCCGTGTAGGAGCTGCGGCGCGGCAAAGTAGGTCGACGACCACCTCGTCGACAGTCTGCCCGTCTGCATCCAGCAGTTCGCCCAGGTGGCGGTCCAGGGCCGCAATTCGGCCTTGAAGCGAACGATTCGCGACGCGATGTTTCGCGATTCGCGGCCCGGAGATACGAACAACACCGATCCCGCCCCGGCCGGGGGGCGTGGAGATGGCAGCTATGGTGTCGCGAAGGTTCAGAGACTCAGCGGCGTCGCGCGCGGAGGACCGCCGGGACGTCCGCCAGGCCGCGCGATCTGCCGCGTTCACGATCGTCGCCGCGGTCACGGCCTGCCGTGTTCGCGGTCTGCCACGCGTCCGCCACGGTCTCCGACTGGGCCGCGCAGACGGCAGCCGGCAGTGGCGGCAGATCCGGAATCGAAGGCATGCCCGCCGGATAGATCACCACGCCGCGCCGCGGTCCCGACGCCCGCGCTCTCGCTGCGCACCGCGGGCTCATTGCGCAGCGCGATATGAATGACGCGGCGCTCGCGGCTGTTCATCGGGTTGAACCGGAAGTACGTGCCCGGTGTGCTTCACTTTTTCGGCGGCCGCCAGCGCGCTGACGCGAAGTTCTTCAATCCGCAGCGCGCGGTAATCGTTCGCATCGAACGAAATGCGCGAATGATCGTCGGAGTGCATGCCGCAGCATTTCCTGCGTGACCAGTTCGAGCGCCAGCAGCAGTTCCGCCCGGTTGCCCAGCAGCAGATCCACATCGCCGCCCGTGAACTTGACCATCAGGTCGGGGTTTTCGAACTCCGGATTGCTCTGGTCGCCCGGTTCCATCGTAAATGCAAGCTCGAAGCCCGGCGTTCGCGATCAGCTGACGCAGAAACTGCTCGATCCGGGGACCTGTTTCCTGAACCGAATACTTTGAGGATCAAAGCCCGCTTCCTGCCGTCCTTTGGATTGAATGACCTTCTTGAGCCGCGACGCCACGTTCGCCATCACGGGCGCCGAAGTCTTGATTGAAGAACCACTGCTGGGCGATCCCGACCAAATTGCCGGTGAGCCAGTATAACACCAGCCCGCTCGATGCCGACCAGAAGAAGAAGCCGTACATCAGCGGCATGAACTGCATCATTTTCTGCTGACTCGGGATCGCCGCCGGCGGCCATCGGGGTCATCTTCTGCATCAGGAAACTCGACGCGATCATGATGATCGGCAGAAAGCGGATCGCGAAATGTTCGGGCTGCGAAAGATCGCCCACCCAGAGCCAGCTCGCGTTCCGCATTTCGATGGAGACGGAGAGCACCTTGTAGAACGCATAGAGGAACGGCAGCTGGATCAGCATCGGGATGCAGCCGCCCATCGGATTCACGCCGTGCTTCTTGTACAGATCCATCGTTTCCTGCTGCTTGCTGGCCGCCCGCGGATCGCTCATGCTGATGCCCTTGTACTTCTCGTTGATGCTGCGCGATCTCCGGCTGCAGCATCTGCATCTTGCGCATCGACTTCAGATTGGCCAGCTTCAGCGGGAACATGCGCGATGTTGATCATCACGGTGAGCAGGATGATCGCCCAGCCGTAGTTGTGTACGAACTGGTGTTCATCCACTGCAGCACCATGAAACAGCGGCTTCGCGATAATGCCGAACCAGCCCCAGTCGATGATGTCCTCCAGCTTGGGGTTCACCTTGCGGAGCGCGTTGAGTTCCTTCGGGCCCACGTAAAGCCCGAGCTGATTGCGTGCTCGCCGCCGACCGCGACGCCGGGAAACGGCTGTTCCGAGGTATCGGCGGTCGAAGCGACCAGGTCATCGTAAGTGGTGGTCTGCAGCGGCGTGTTGCGGCGGCGGCAGAAAGGCCGCGGTGAAGTACTGATCTTCGATGCCGGCGAAGGAAAACGACCATCGGCGCGCACGGGCCCGTTCTTGGCCGATTTGGCAGCCTCGCGTGACGAGCTTCTCTTTTCGTCGAATCGTAGTGGATAGTGGCCTGGTGGCCGGCCGCGTTCTTAACGGCCATGTCGCCGAAGCCGCCGCGCCACTGCACCAGGTGCGGAATGCCGGCCGATCCGAGTCGCACTTCATCCGAATACTGCACCATGTAGCCGTCGCGCTGGAAAGCGAAAAGTCTTCTTCGCCGACAGTCTTACCGTCCGAAAACTCGTACTCGATCGATAGCCCGTCGCCGCGGGATGCGCCACCCACAGCGCCTTATTCAGATCGGTGGAGGGCTGCTGAGCCCGGAAGTCCACGAAAACGGAAATCCGGCCTTTGTCGGCGCCCTTCTGATTCACCAGTTCCAGCGGCTTGCTGTTGCTGTCTTTGAATTTCTGCAGCGTCCAGCTCTTCACCACGGCGCCGCGGTTCGAAAAGATCACCTGATAGAGGCCGGTATCGAGGGTCCAGTCCGCCTCGCTCGGCGGCGGCTACGGCCGCCCGCAGGCGCTGCAGGTTCCGGCGTCAGCCATCGGCACCCGGAGTTCGCCGAACTGCGGCTGGCTGCTTTGCGTCGACTGGGCTTCGGCGGCTGCACAGCCGATCTTGATCGGCGCAGTCGGCTGGCCGGCTTGATAATGCCAAGCTGCTTATAAACGCACGGCGTGGCGACGAGGATCAGCCCCATGAGCACGAATGCAATCACCATTCGGACTTCGTTCGGCAGCTCTTTGGATGTTCTTTTCGGGAGGTGTGGGAGAACTCATTCGGATTCAGATCGGCTATTCGGCGTGGCGATGCGCGCGTGGCACGGGGTCATAGCCGCCGTCATGAAATGGATGGCAGCGGCCCAGCCGCTTCAAACCGAGCCAGACACCTTGCGCCGGCCCGTGCATTTCAATCGCCTCGCGCATATATTCCGAACAGGTCGGATAAAAGCGGCAGGCGGAAGGCAGAAATGGCGAAATCAGGCGCTTGTACCCGATGAGGAGTCCGACGAGGACCGAACCGGCAACTGACTGCACCGTATGAACAGACGCCGCACCTCCGCCTGAAGTTCGGTGAAGATGCAGTCGAGAGTCTTGCGCCGCGGATTGAATACGATCGACCAATCGGGACTCAGCGCCCCCAGTTCAAGGCGGACTGCTTCGCGCACGCGGCGTTTGAGGCGGTTCCGCACGACCGCTTTGCCGAGCGCCTTGGGAGTGGTGAAACCCGACGCGCGGGTCCGCGCCCCGGCCGCTGTCTGCGCAGGCAGAAGGCGGCGAAAAAGGGGACACGTGTGGCGCGTCCCCTGTCGTAAACCTTTCGGAAATCGCTGGATCGAAGCAGCCGGACACTTTTGGGAAAGCCCGATTTCTTGACGTTGGAGATCCGGACTACCTCTCCGAGCTGACGGTCAGCTTCTTGCGGCCAGATAGCGCGGCGGCGGGAAATCACGGCCTGGCCGTCGGCGGTCTTCATGCGGGTCCGAAAACCGTGCGTTTTGGCGCGCGCGGTTATTCGGCTGGAAAGTACGTTTCGGCATTGTCTTGTTTTCTTAAAAGAAGAGTGGAAACCTGAATTATACAACAGTGGCGCGCCTTGCCCGCCGTTCCTACGACTCCGCCTCGATAGCCGCCTCGATTGCGATCGTCAGTTCCTCCTGCGAAACAGCCGTACTGATGAACAACTCCTGCCGCGCCCCGTTCGCAGAGCGCAATCGCTTTCCAGCCGTTCTGCGTCGGAACCGTGATGCGAATTTTCACCCGCCCTTCGCGTCCCGCACCGGCCGGATCACGCCGGGAATGATCGAACGGATCTCTTCCCGCGCCACCAGACGCTCAGCACCGGCCGCAGATCGTCCAGAATGCTGTGTTCGATCTTCAGTTTGCCCTGCGCGGTGCGCAGCCGGAACGACATTGTTTGGCGCGTAATACGGCTCGTATACTACGATACGTGGCGCACCGAATCACTCTTATCCCCGGCGACGGCATCGGACCCGAAGTCGCTGACGCAACCGTGCGAGCGGTCGAGGCGACCGGCGTCGCAGATCGAATGGGATCGCGTCGAGGCCGGCGTCGTCGCCGAGCGGCAGACCGGCAAGTATCTGCCCGAAACCGTCTTCGAATCGCTGGCCAAGACCAACGTCGGGCTGAAAGGCCCGATCGGCACGCCGATCGCGAGCGGCCATCCGAGCGTCAACGTGGCGCTGCGCAAGCGCCTGAATCTGTTCGTCAATTTCCGGCCCGTGCGGATGCTGCCGGGCCTGAAGACGCGCTTCGCCGATCTGCCCATCGACCTGGTCATTTTCCGCGAAAACACCGAAGATCTCTACTCCGGCATCGAGCATGAAGTGGTCACCGACGTGGTCGAAAGCCTGAAGGTGATCACGCAAAGTCGCGTCCATGCGGATCGCGAAAGCGGCCTTCGAGTACGCCGCGCTCGAGGGCCGCAAGAAAGTGGTCGCGATTCACAAGGCCAACATCATGAAGATGAGCGATGGCCTGTTTCTGCGCTGCTGCCGCGAAGTGGCGGCCGATTTCCCGCAGATCGAATACGGCGAACTGATCGTGGACAACGCCTGCATGCAACTGGTGATGCGCCCGGAAACGTTCGACGTCCTGGTGCTGCCGAATCTTTACGGCGACATCGTTTCCGATCTCGCCGCCGGACTGGTCGGCGGTCTTGGGATTGTGCCCGGCGCGAACCTGGGCGACACCGTCGCCGTCTTCGAAGCTGTACACGGCTCGGCGCCGGACATCGCAGGAAAGGGCCTGGCAAACCCCACGGCGCTGATGCAATCGGCGCGGCTGATGCTGGCGCACCTCGGAGAACGCGAGGCCGCAATTCGCTTACAAAAGGCGATCGAAGCTGTCTACGCCGAAGGGAAGCACCTGACTTGCGACGTCGGCGGGTCGGCCGGTACCGCTGAGTTTACTGACGCCGTAATTTCGAAGCTGTCCTGAACGGGGTTCGTCAGCGTCGGCGCCGCGCCGCAGCTGTAGGCTGCGCAGCCGGTACGGTATAGCCCATCGTGTGCATCTGTTCCTTCGCCTCGTCCGCCCGGGTAGAGTGGGGATATTTAGCGATCAGCGCACGGAACGTACTCGCCGCGGCATCTTTACGTGAACTGGCTTTGAGCGCCATGCCCTTCATGAAATAGGCGTCGGGCGTGAGCTTGTTATCCGAATACCGTTCGATAATCGCATCCCAGTCCTGCACCGCCAGATCCATTTTGTTCTGCGTATAGTGGATCTCACCGATGTTGAACTGCGCGCTCGCGCCGTTCGGATCATCGGGATAGAAACGCAGAAAATCCGCGTATTCCGAAAGTGCGAGATCCAGTTTGCCGCCATTCTGATCGTTCTTGGCATTCGCAAAGATCACGCTTGCCGGTGGAGCTGCTCCGCCCGGCGCTGAACTCGGCGCAGCGCCCGCGCCACCCAACATCGAATTGCCCGGCGGAGGCGCGGCAGCGGGAGCCTGCAACACTTTCATCGTGTTGTTCATGTCGGTCAGAATCTGCAGCACCTTGTTCATCGAGGTGTTGAGGTCCTCCACCGAATGCCGAATCTCGGCCACATCGTTATTCGTGTTGTCGATCTTCGCCGCCAGCCCGGCAATTGGAGTGAGATTCTCGCGAAGAGTGCGTTCGAGCGTCGTTGTCACACCGGCATTGACCACGCTCACACCGGTATTTGCCTTATTCGCGGCATCGAGCGCCTGCTGAACCAGCGTCGTCAGCGTTGCCATATTGCGGTCGAACGCACTCTGCAGCGTCTGTACCTGCGACTGCAACTGCGCGATGTCGCGCTGCATTTCCTGCTGTTCCTTACTCGCGCCGAACGTCGTAGCCGGCACCAGAAGCGTTGCTGCGAAGAGTAGATTTTTGAGATACATGTTTATTGACCTGTAGAAAAGTGAGCGCGGCGGTTACGCTGCCAGCAGCCTTCATCGCTCTCCGTGCAGACCGGACGCTCTTTGCCATAACTGATCGTCTTCAGCCTGTCTGCCGGAACCCCAAGCTGCGCCAGAAAGTCGCGGGCCGAACTCGCCCGCCGATCGCCCAGGCCCAGATTGTATTCAGCCGAACCGCGTTCATCGCAGTGGCCCTCAACATTGATCGTCGCGTTAGGGAAATCCGCGAAAATCTGCTTGATCGCGGCTGCGTCCGAAGTCAGCGTCGCCCTGGTATTCTCGTCGATGTTCACCGAATCGTATCCGAACAAAGCGTCCTGCAGGTCTGACTGGATGCGCGATTCAAGCGTCCCACCCCTGCGGTTCCTGCTCGTGTCCACTGTCGGTGCCGGCGGAGGCGCCGGTCCCGTCACCGTGACGGTTGCCGTGGCCGTTACCGGCCCCCCGGCTCCGTTCGCCGTCAGGGTGTAAGTCGTCGTTTCGGTCGGCACAATTCGCCGCGTACCCGTGGCCGGAACCGTCCCGATTCCGCGATCGATCGCTACATCCGATCCGCCAGTAACCGACCAGCGAATCACCGCTGACTGGCCTCGCTCCACAGTACTCGGCTCCACCACGAATTCGGCGACGGTTGCCCGCGTGCTGCTGCTCGAAGAATTCGAACTGGTCGTTTGAGACGGAGGCGGCGGTGGAGGAGGGATCGGTGTCTTCTTCGAACACCCGGCCGCCATGATTGCCAGCAAAAACACCGAAGTGACGGTCGCTGTTCGAAACTGCCGAAACGTTTTCATGCTCACTTTGTTCCCCACACGGGATATCTGTTCACGCCCTGCTGAGTCAATTGTGTCACCTGCGAGCCGTCCGCCAGCATTGAATAAATCTGTTCGCGCCCCCCGCGGCTCGACATAAACACGATGTGCCTGCCGTCGGGAGCCCATACCGGATTCTCATTCCTGCCCTCACTGTGCGTCAACTGCACATATTGCCTCGTGCCGAGATCCATCACGAACACGTTGAAATCGCCCTTCGCGTATCCCTTTGTCCAGGAGAACGCCATGTGCTGCCCATCGGGGCTCCACGAAGGGTTCGAAGCTTCGCCCTCACCGTTGGTGATCCGCTCCACGCCGGTTCCGTCCGCGTTCATCGTGTAGATCTGCTGCCCGGTTGCCGTTCCGCCAACGTAGAGCAACACGTTCGGATTCTTCGGATTTACTTTCGGCTCAGTCGCAATTGCATTGGTCCGCGTAACGCGCCGGAACCCCTGACCGTCGAGCCCGGCCACGTAGATTTGCGAAATTCCTCCGGCCGTCGACGCGTAGTAGATCTGCTTCCCGTCGGGACTGAACGTCGCCGAGGCATTCAGCGACGCTTCCTGGTTGTAAAACGGCATCTTCCGCCCGCTTTCCGTACCGATCATTACGATGCGGGGTGTCCCTCCGGCCGGCCAGGTCGTGAACGCAACGCGGCTGCCGTCGGGCGATACCGCGGGGTAGAGCGAAAGCGTATTCAGATGCGTAAGCTGCTTCTGGTTCTTGCCATCCCAGTCCATGACCCAGATCTCATCGTTGCCGCTGCGCTTCGAGCAAAAATAAATGCGGGTGCCCAGCAGCGAGGCGCCGCCGCCGAACTTCTGGATAATGTCGTTCGCAAATTCATGCGCGGTCTTTATCGCGCCCGCTTCATCGAGCGATCCCACATAGCGCTTGCCCGATTAATTGCGCCGCGTCACCGCTCTGCCGCGTGTCGTAGAGATAGCCGTAAACCACCAGCACGCCGTTCACTCCTGCGCCATAGCCGAAGACCAGATGGGACGCGTTCACCGGAGGTCCGGCCCAGTCCGCGAGCGCAAATCCCTGCCGGTTGTCCTCGGCCCTGATGTCCTGCGGGGCCTGCGGATTGTTCAGCGGATAGAGGCTCTTGGCCTTCATATCGAACAGCGCGGAACTCTGCAGATCGCTGAACAGCGTTGCATCGAAGCCGGACATGAGCGGTTGCGCCGGGCCGCTTCCCCGAAAGTTCGTAACCGCCAGAGCCGGCTTTCCGCCCGCGCCGCTGATGATGCCTTTAATATCGGGACCCTGCGCCGCCGCGCAGCCGGCCACCGCCACAACCATGAACCCAATTAAGGCCGTTTTACGTGTCATTTGTTTAACTGGAACCACAACTCCACAGTAGCTTCATTTCTCTCGAATTGCGCAGGCAGGCTGGGCAGCGGACTGGCATCGAGAATCGCGCGTTTCGCCGACGTATCCAGCAAGTAGTTGCCGCTCGGCCTCGTGATCTGAACGTCGCTGACCGTCCCGTTTCTCGCGATGGTAAACGTAACCGCGCATTTCTGCGAGCGGTGTTGCATTCACGCTGGCCGTGTTCCAGTGCTCGGAAATCTGCCGCCGCATCAGGTCCACATAACCGCCGAAGCGATTCCCGAGCACCGAGGCGGGCCCGATGTCGATGCCGCCCGCGCCCTGAATGCCGTACATGTTGGAACTGGTGGCCTGAGGCGTCTTCGAAAACACCTGGTTCGGCTTGTAATCCTGCGGCTTGAAAAGCGTGGCAGCTTCCTGCTTCGGCGTCAGCTTCATGCGCTTCTCAACCTTGCGCGCGAGCGGAATCGCGTCCGGCTCGGGTGCCTTGATCACCGGCTTCGGCTTCGCAATCGTCGGTTGCTGGGGCGCGAAGTTCTTCGTGTCGTTCGCAAGCGGATTTGTCGGGCCCTGGTTCCGCGGAATCGGAATGGTCTTGACCATGGTCACGCCTACAGACCCGCTGCTCGCGTGTTCCGAACCCCAGTGATCTTTTATGTTCAGGAACCCAAATGAAAAAATCGCGGCAACCACCGCCGCGTGCGTCAGCACCGACCCTGCCAGCGCTTTGCCGAGCGGCTCATGCTCGCCGTTCATGTTGAGCGCGGCACTCACGTCAGCGCTTTGCGCCACCCTCGTCCAGCTCTGAGACGATGTTCAGCCCGAACTTAGCGTTGCCAAGAATGCTCATCACCTGAACTCCAATATCCATTGTCGTTTCGCGGTCCGCCTTGATGTATACGGCGTTCTGTCCGGGATACCTGCTGTGAATTGCGTCCACCAGTTGATTGATATTGATCGGGTCTTTTCCCAGGTATAGATCGCCCGCTTTGGAGATGCACACAATCGGCAATTCCTTCGACGTGACCGCAACGGTTTTGGTTTTCGGAACGTCGATTTCGATCCCTGTTTCCATGGCATGCGCCGTGATCATGAAGATGATCAGCAGCACCAGCGCCACATCCACGAACGGCGTGACATTGATTTCCGCCAGTGCGGGCATGCCGCGCGAGCCGCGGCCACGCCCCATCGCCACCAACGTTGATTGCCATCTTCAGTCGCCGAAACTGCGCTCGATTAAATTGAGAAATTCCAGCGAGAAGTCGTCCATCTGGCTGCCCATCTCTTTCAGCAGGTGGCCGAAATGGTTATAGGCCATGGCGGCCGGGATCGCGGCCGCACAGTCCCGCGGCAGTCGCGATCAACGCATCCGCAATGCCGGGCCCCACCGAACTCAGGCTTGTACTGCCGCCGCTCAGATTCTGAAAGGCCGCGATAATCCCCAGCACGGTCCCGAACAAGCCGATAAACGGCGACACCGACGCAGTGGTCGCCAGCCATCCCAGGTTCTGCTCCAGCCGCGAAAGCTGCTGATTGGTGCCGATCTGCAGACTCCGCATGATGGCATCCCGGTTCGACGGAGCCCCGCGCGTTTTCACTTGCCGGCTTACTTCTTCATAACCCTGATCGAAAACCGAGACCAGCGGAGAGGGCCGGAACTGCTCGCTCGCCACCATCACGGCCTCCAGTCCACCGGCCTTGCGGAAGGCGCGCAGAAACCGTGAATCGCTCTTTTGGGCGCTCCCGAAAGAAGACCACTTTGAAAAGATAATCGTCCAGGAATAAATCGAAAAAAGAATCAGAACGACGAAGGACCGCCTTGCCCAGCGTCGATCCGTGAACGATAAGTTCCCAAAAATTCGTTTGCAGTAAAAAAAGAGCCGCAAGCGGACTCGCCAACGTGTCCCCTCCCTTTCAAATCTATCATTTCCAGACTGGTATAGAGACGCCGGAACGTGCGAAATAGTCGATAACGAAACTCAGTCGGTCGCTTCGGCTTCCGCAATCCGCAGAGACTCTTCCTCGTCCAGCTTCTTCTGTACTTCCACGATGCCGATCCATTCGGCAATCAGGGCGGCGGGTTCTCTTTCGAGGTCGGCCTTCTCCGTTTTCAGATCGTCGATCCCGCGCCCGAAGACAGCATTGATTCCGTCCGCTGCGGGGCGAAGTTCCAGCCTGTGGCCCTTCGATTCGAAACGCAGAGTCGTCCCGATCCAGGCCATATTCACCTTGATACGGCGCTGAAACCCCGCGCGCGTCAGTTGCTGCATCAGAGTCTTCGTCCACGGGTCTGTTTTGAGCCGCTCTGCCCATGGCGCCGCCGCGCGCGCCTGCTTTCGGTCGATCTCTCGCCGGGTGGCGTTATCCGCGCCGCCTTCGTCGCGCCCTTCGAGCGCCTTCAGATTGTTTTCGAGATTGTCGAGAAAACTCATTCGTTTTTTACTTTCCTGATCCAGCCTTCTTTAACCACCTGGCGGGCGCGCCCGAACGCCAGCGCCTTTTCGGGCACTGTATGGGTGATCACGCTTCCCGCCGCAATGTAAGACCCGTCCCCGATCGCTATGGGCGCTACCAAAGTCGAGTTACTGCCCACGAACGCGCCGTCCCCGATCTGTGTCTGATGTTTCCTGCTTCCGTCGTAATTGCACGTAATGCTGCCTGCCCCGATATTCACTTTCGCCCCGATGGTCGCATCCCCCAGGTACGCAAGATGCATCGACTTCGAGCCCGCCCCGAAATCCGTCTTCTTCAACTCGACAAAGTTGCCGATATGCGAACGTTCGCGCAGGTGCGCGCCCATCCGGATTCTTGCAAACGGACCCGCGTGAGCTTCGTGGTCGAGCGTCGACGAAGAAACGATCGAAAACGGAAAAACCTCAACCCTGTCTCCAAGGACGGAATCTTCGACGATCGACGATGCCCCGATTCTGCAATTCTCGCCGATTACGGTCGCCCCTGTAATCTGCGCAAACGGTCCGATGATCGTATCCATTCCAATCCGAACGCCCGCGTCGATCGTCACCGTTTCAGGTTTCTCAATCGTTACGCCGTCGAGCATCATCTGACGCACGGTGCGTTCGCGGATGATGCGGTCCACCGCCGCCAGTTCCACCCTGTTGTTGATGCCCAGCAACTCGCTCGAATCCGCAATCTTCAAAGCTGTCACACGGTGGCCTGCGCGCAGCAAAATCTCGACCATGTCGGTCAGGTAATACTCGCCAGCCGGATTGTCCGTGCCAATTTCATGCACGTGTTTCCAGAACGCGTCCGCCCGGAAGCAATAGAAACCGGCATTGATTTCGTGCAGCGCGAGTTGCTCCGGCGTCGCGGCCTTATGCTCCACAATTGCTTCCACATCGCCGTTCGGCCTGCGTACGATGCGGCCGTATCCGGTCGGGTCATCGAGATCGGTCGTGATCATGGCCGCGCCCGAACCGGTGTCCTCGAAGAGCGTCAACCAGTCTTGTAAGGCTCTCAGCGCGAATCATCGGGCAGTCCCCGTTCAGCACCAGCAGCAGACCCCCGAGATGCTTCAACTCGCCGGCCCCGCACATCACCGCGTGCCCGGTGCCCAGTTGCTCGGTTTGCGCGAATGACCGCACGCCGGCTGCATGGGCCACCGCGCTCACAGCTTCTGCCTGATGCCCCACCACTACGAAGATCCTTTCAGCCGGCGCAATCTGCCGCGCGGCCGCAATCGCATGCTCAATCAGAGGCTTCCCTCCGGCGCGATGCAGCACCTTGGCCATGCGCGATTTCATGCGGGTCCCGAGTCCCGCGCCCAGAATCACAACTGCCGCTTCGTCGATCATCGGATGTTCCGGATTCTTCCTTTCACTGCAAGCTCTACCGCCACTGCCCCGGTTGCCTGCGGGTTGTGTCGGATCTTAGGGCCTTTCTGCAACAGATCCGCCTCAAGCACTTCAACGCCCAGTGCCCGCAGCGCCTCGAAATCGTTATCGATGGGAATCGAGTTTTGTTCCGCGTACGTGCGCCGTAACCCCGGCGCTATCTTCTTCGTGTTCACCACAACGCAGTCCACCAGCGGCCCGCCCGCATGAGCCCGAATCGCCTTTACGTGATCGGACGCGCGGAAGTCCGTCGTCTCGCCAGGCTGTGACATGAGGTTTACAAAGTAAGCTTTAAGCGCGTGCGATTGCCGGATCGCTTTCGGAATGCCGGCCACCAGCAGGTTCGGGATCACGCTGGTAAAAAGTGAGCCGGGTCCAAGCGTGATCAGGTCGGCGCGTTCGATTGCTTCAAGGGCTTCTTTCAACGGCTTCGGTCTTGCGGGGTTCATCCGGACTTCGGTGATCCGTCTCCTGCTGCGGCTGATCTTTGTTTCGCCCCGGACAACGCGGCCGTCTTCGAGCACTGCCTCGAGCGATACATCAGCCGCTGTCGAAGGAAAGATTCGTCCGGCGATCTTAAGAACCTCACAGGACTTCCGCACCGCTTCGGGAAAATCGCCCGTGATGCCGGTCAACGCCGTCAGAAAGAGGTTTCCGAAGCTGTGCCCCTTGAGTCCGTGGCCCGCTTCGAAGCGATATTGAAACAGTGTCGAAAGCAGCGTCTCATCTTCCGACAGCGCAACCATGCAGTTGCGGATATCTCCCGGCGGCAGCACATCGAAATCTCTTCTCAGACGGCCGGAACTGCCGCCGTCATCCGTTACGGTCACAATTGCAGTGACATCGATGTATGGCTGACCCTCGCGCTGAACGGTGTATTTCTTAACGCCGTTGAGCAGCGACGAAAGCCCTGTGCCGCCGCCAATGGAAACGATGCGCAGCGGTTCTGTCATAAAGACCCGCTGCCGTGACGGGGGACGATGTCCTTAGACTGAGTCCGGCGTAAGCAGCGCGCGCAGCGCCGTGCTGTGCGCCGCCAGCCCCGAAAATTCAGGGTCCTGGCGCGCCAGAATTCGATTTCGTGGCTCGAGATCGATAGCACGTTTCAGGTTCTCACATGCGCCGTTTCCGTCGCCTGCCAGACCGCAGCAGAGCGCCAGCGTGTAAAAGATGTGATCGCCGTCCGGTTGCAGACTGATGGCGCGGCCAAACTGCACGCGCGCCTGTTCGAAATCCCGCGCGTTGAGTCGCTCCACCCCGTAGTTGAAATGATCCTCAGCCGTTCGGCAGTCGAACTCCGGCTTCGAAACCTTACGCTGACAGATCTGCAGATACGATCTGGCCTTGTCGGCGATATGTGCTGCCGGGCCCGTTGAAGCCTCGGTGAAAAGCTGGCAGGCGTCGGCGAACTTCTGCTGTGTGAAGAGCCGTACGGCCGCATCCCATGTCGCGAGTTGCTCCTGCGCTGCGGTCGGCGGCTGCTGCGCTAACACGGTGGCGGCAGGCTTGGCGCCCGCGCTGGTTTTCTTTTTTATCGTCATGGACAACCTGTCCTATCCCGGTTAGCTTACATCTTTTGAAAGCTCGTGTGGGAATTGCCGGCAGTGGCTGATACGCTCAAAATGGCTTCCATGAAACTGTTCCTGGCTGCGGTGGTCTCGTGTGTGTGCGCTTGCTCCCAGACTTTTCCCGCCGGATCCGATCTCGATAACGCGATCGGCCAGGCAATCCGTGAAGATAAAATCCCAGGCGCCGTCCTCGTCATAGGCCATCAGGGCAGGATTGTGTATCGCAAAGCATACGGCAACCGCGCGCTTGCCCCCGCACGCGAACCGATGACGCTTGACACCATCTTCGATATTGCGTCGCTGACCAAAGTGGTTGTCAACCACAAGCTGCATCATGAAGCTGTTCGAGCAGGGCCGCATCTGGCCGGACGAACTTGTGACAACCTATCTGCCCGAGTTTCAGGGCGGGCAAAGCAAAATTACGGTGCGCGATCTGATGACGCATTTCTCAGGTCTTCCGCCCGATCTGAAACTTGAGCCCGTCTGGAGCGGTTACGACACTGGTGTCCAGCGCGCTCTCATTGAAAAACCGGTGAACCCTCCCGGAACGAAATTCGTTTACAGCGATATCAATTTCATTCTGCTCGGCGAAATGGTGAGACGGCTGAGCGGCATGCCCGAAAACGAATACGTGAAGCAGGTGCTGTTCGACCCGCTTGGAATGAAACAGAGCGGCTACCTTCCCGACCCCTCCCTGCGTCCCCGTATCGCACCGACGGAAACCATGAAAGATGGTGCCATCCTCAGCGGCGTGGTTCACGATCCCACGACGCGCTACATGGGCGGCGTCGCGGGCCACGCCGGCGTCTTCTCCACTGCTGACGATCTTGCGAAGTTCTGCCAGATGCTTCTCGACGGAGGCGATGGGTTGTTCAGTCCGGCGACCATTCGTAAATTCACCTCACCGCATACGCCGGTGAATCAACCCATTCTGCGCGGCCTTGGGTGGGATATCGATTCGCAGTACTCGGGTAACCGTGGCGATTTGTTTCCGGTCGGAACTTCGTTCGGCCACACCGGTTTCACCGGCACGTCTATCTGGATGGACCCGGCTTCTCAGACTTATGTAGTCCTGCTGACGAATTCCGGGCATCCGCAACTGCGAAAACCCATTACTCCTCTGCGCCGCCAGGTGGCCACCATTGCGGCGGCAGCCGTAGGGTATGAGCCGCAAGCTGCTTCCGCGACGGTGCCGCCGACTCTGACCGGCCTTGACGTGCTCGCCGCCAGCCACTTCGGAGTCCTTCAGGGCAAACACATCGGACTGATCACGAATCACAGCGGCGTCGATCGGCTGGGCCACCGCAATATCGATCTGATGCTTCAGGCCGGCATTCAGATCAACGCCCTCTTTTCCCCTGAGCACGGGTTCCTCGGCCTTGAAGATCAGGAGAACGTCGCGAACTCCGTCGATCGCGCCACCGGCATCCGCGTTTGGAGTCTGCAGGGCAAAATTCAGAAGCCAACGCCGGAAATGCTCAAGGGCATCGACGCCCTGGTTTTCGATATTCAGGATATCGGGGTTCGTTTTTACACTTATCCGTCCACAATGCTGTATGCAATGGAAGCGGCAGCCACGGCCAAAATTCCTTTTTACGTACTCGACAGGCCCAATCCGCTGACCGGCATCCATGTTGAAGGGCCGATGCTCGACGCCGATAAGCTGTCGTTTGTTGGCGCCTATCCGCTGCCCCTGCGGCACGGCCTGACGATCGGTGAACTCGCGAAGCTTGAAAATGGCGAACGTCATCTGAACGCCGATCTCCGGGTCATCCAAATGAGCGGCTGGAAACGCGAAGATTGGTTCGATGTGACGGGCTTGCCATGGGTCAATCTTTCGCCGAATATCCGGAGCCCGCGCGAAGCCCTGCTTTATCCAGGGCTCGCCATGCTTGAATATTCAACTAACTATTCCGTCGGCCGCGGCACCGATTCGCCTTTTGAACAGATCGGCGCGGACTGGATCGACGGTCCGGAACTCGCGGCCTACATCACGGCGCGGCAAATCCCGGGCGTGCGCTGTTATCCGACCACATTTACGCCAGCGGCTTCCTACTTCAGCGGCAAGACAATTCAGGGTGTCGGGTTCACGGTCACGAACCGGGACGTGTTTTCGAGTGCGCGGCTCGGGCTTGAAGTGGCCATGGCTCTGCGGCACCTTTATCCGGACAAAATTAAGTGGGAAGTGAACGCGAAGTTGATTGGGAATGCGGGAGCCATTGAAGCGCTTGTTGCGGGGAAAGATGCTCTGAGTCCGTCGGAAAAAGGGCTGGCGGAATTCCTGGCCGTTCGGGACAAGTATCTTCTCTACCGCTAAAAAGCCTACCGCTAAAAAAGAAAAGGTACCCGCGCTTCCTGGTGCGAGTACCCGGAATCTATGCGGCCGCGGTTGCTGCTTTCTGCTGCGGCTCGGACTTCGTCACCGTGGCTTTGTTCTTGCTCCCTGGCGGGCGTCCCCGTTTCTTGACCTCTGCCATCCATAGCGGAGGCCGCCCCCGGCGTTTCCCCCGGCCGCGAGCCAGACGCTCAAGACCTAAAATCGCTTCCTCCAGTTGTGCCCGCTCCTGGCGCAGTTCCGCGAGAATCTTTGCTACGTCCATTGGTCCACTCCTCTGGTGATTTCGATACGGTGCCTCGTTCCACATCCGGAACCAGCACTCTCCTGCAAGGCATACTTCTAACTAATTTTGTAACCCAAGTCTGGTCTCACTTGCAATGAGTTTGTTCCATTTTTGGAACGAAATTTGTTGGAATGGTACCGGAACTAGTGCGCGTGCCCGGAATATTCTTCCGCGGCGTGAGGCTGAGCGCGGCGTCTCCAATAAAAATAAAACGGTAATCCCAACAAAATCAACACAATTCCTGAGACCGATTCGCGTGGACTCGTCAATCAGCGTGCTGACCTCCAGAATCGCCGCCCCTGCGAGAAATAGAATCGGAACGACTGGATACCCGAGTGTTTTATACGGGCGCGGCAGATCGGGGCGTTTTCTCCGCAACACAAAAACCGACGCCGTCGCCATCGCGTATAAAATCCAGCTCGCAAAAATCACGTAAGTAAACAACTGGTCATATCTGCCGGAGAGGACCAGAAGGGATGACCATGCGGTCAGCATCATAATCGAGACTCCCGGTGTTCTGAAAGCCGGATGAACGCGCGCCGCCGATTTGAAAAAAAGGCCGTCGCGGGCCGCAGCGTACGGAACGCGCGAGCCGGTCAGAATGGAGCCGTTCAGCGCGGCGAAAATGGAAATCATGGCGGCGATGGAAACCGCGGCGGCCCCCGCGTTTCCCTGGACGCGCTGCATCATTTCCGCGGCGACCAGTTTGTGGCCTCCGACTTCGGCGGGTGTCAGCACCCGGAAATAGGCCCAGTTCGCCAGCCATGTAAATCGCGATCACCGCGAGCGTTCCGCCAATCAGGGCCAACGGCAGATTTCGTTTTGGATTTTTCACTTCCGAAGCGACCATGCCGACGTTGTTCCATCCGTCGTATGCCCAAAGCGCCGCGACCAGCGCCGCGATAAAACCTGTCGCGATCGGGGGCGCGCGTCAGCGGCGGCCGATCCCGCGGGCAGTGGGTGGGCATAAAGCAGACCGGCCAGAATTACAAAACCAATCAGGCCGACTTTGAGCGCGGTGACGGCGACCTGAACCCCGCCGCCGATTCGCACGCCGAAATAGTTGATCGTGCCCAAAAGCAAAATCAAACCCATCGCGAAAACCTGACCGTATTTGACCGGCAACGGGCCGAGCGTGAACCAGATTTTTTCGAATTCCGGAATGAAATGCGCGGTGTACTCGAAAAAGGCGGTGGCGAGCGTCGCGATGGATCCGCTCTTGGCCACCCACATTTGGGTCCAGCTATAGAGAAAGCCCCAGAGCGGGCCATAAGCTTCAGTGAGATAGACGTATTCGCCGCCCGCGCCGGGCATGGCGGCGGCCAGTTCGGCGTACGTCAGCGCGCCCGCAAGCGATAGCGCTCCGCCTACTACCCAAACCAGAAACACGAGGGGCACCGTGCCGACGCTCTGTAATCATCGCCTGCGGGACGCGGAAGATTCCGCTGCCGATCACAGTTCCGATCACGATGGCGAGAGCCGCCGCCAGACCCAGATCGCGTTTGAGTTCCGTTGTCATGCGCGCCTCCCGATTTTACAGAGCGAAGCCAAATAGCCCACCGAATACGTCGTAGTGCTACCAATCAGCACCCACCAGGTAAACGGAATTTTCGTGGCGAACTTGACCAGAATCATCACGATAGCGCCAGCCACCACCCCGGCGATGGCGGCATTCTCCCCAGTTCGTTTTGTAAAAACGCCCAGCAGGAAAACGCCAAGCAGGATTCCAAGCGTGACCGAAGCGATGGAGAGCCCCGATTCGAGCACCGATCCCCACTGGCTCGCAACCAGCGCGATCACGGCCAGAACTGCCGCCCAGAAAACGGTCGAGATCCGGGACATCTTCAGATAATGCGACGCGGGGTGCCTCGAATGGGTCATCGGTTCGATAGAAATCGACAACCGTCGCGGATGCGAGCGAATTCAGGGCAGCCGACAGATTCGCCATCGCGGCGGCGATAATCGCGGCCATGGAAAGCCCCGCAATCCCGGTCGGCAGCGACTCCCATATAAAGGAAGGATAAAGCCGGTCGGGCGAACCGGCAATTGGCTTCGCATTGTGTAAAACCCAGAGCATGACCCCGATGGTCAGGAAAAGCGTGAACTGGATGAAAATCACGATCCAGCTCGACATCAGCGCGAGCCGGCTTTGGCTTTGATTTTTCGCGCTCAGGAGCCGCTGGACAACGAGTTGGTCCGTGCCGTGACTTGCGGTCGTCAGAAAACACCCGCCGATCAGGCCCGCCCAAAACGTGTAGGGGTAGGTCCACGACCAGCCGAAATCGAACACCTGAAATTTACCGGCCGCGGAAGCCGCGTCAACGACGTGAGCCCAGCCGCCGGGAATCTGGTGGAGCAGGACGAAAAAGCTGATGCCGGCGCCCAGGACGTACATGACCATCTGAATCACGTCCGTCCAGATGACCGCTGTCATTCCCCCCTCGAAGGTGTAGAACAACGTCAGACAGACGATCACCAGGATTGAGGCGACGCCGCTGGTGTGGAGAATGATCGAAATCACGATGGAGACCGCGAATACCCGGACGCCTTCCGCCAGCGCCCGGGTGATCAGGAAAATTCCGGCTGTGACTTTGCGGATGCGTGCTCCGAAGCGGCGCTGCATCAGTTCATAGGCGGTGAAGAGCTGGCCCTGAAAATACTGGGGCAGAAAAACGGCAGATATGACAATGCGCGCCAGCAGATATCCGAACACGACCTGAAGAAAGACATAGCTGCCGCGATAGGCGAGCGGGGGAGTCCCGATGATGGTGAGGGTACTGGTTTCGGCGGAAACGATGGAGAGCGCGATGGCCCACCACGGGGCGGTGCGTCCGCCCAGGAAATAGTCTTTGAGCGTCTTCTGCGATCCGCGGAAGCGCGCGCCAAACCAGGTAACGCCCGCAAGATAAGCAACAATTACCGCGAGATCGATAGGGCGCAAGCTTGCGCGATTGTAACAGGCGCCGCTTGCAGGAACCGCGGTGGGAACCGGCGGGCGAGCACCGGCGTCCACTAGTGAGCGGAACCTCGATTGCTCACGCCCTGGGGGTTCGGTATACTCCGCAGGATGAGGCCATTACCCATGAAACTTGGTTTTGCAGCGGCTATGTTCGGGATGGCCGTGCTTCTTCCCGCACAGGACAATCCGTACAAAGATCAGGGCGAAATCGATCTTGTAGCAGCGGTCTCAAAGGAAACAGATCCACAGAAAAAGCTGGACAAGCTGAAGGAATGGGAACAGAAATACCCCGATACCAAGCTGCAGGCAAATCGGGACGAGTGGAGAGCCAACGCGCAGCTTACACTGGCTCAGGGACTGTTGCCAAAGGCGCAGGCGGCATACGGCAAACCGGGCCCGCCGGATGTGCTCGATAACGGCCAAAAGGCCGCGCAGACCATTGTGGCGAATATGGACGTCTGGTTCTCGCCGGAAAACAAGAAAGCCGTGAAGGCGCAGGATGAGACCTGGAACGCCGCGCGCAAAATGTTCGGAGAGACCGCGCACTCGGTTCTCGGCTGGGTCGCAATGACGAAGAAAGACGATGCGACGACGGAATCGGAATTCAGGAAAGTGCTGGAGATAGATCCGGCGGCGGCGCAGATCTCGTATTCACTAGGCAGCACCATCATGCACGAGAAGAACATTCAGCGTTATTCGGAAGCGCTGTTCGATCTGGCGCGCTCGACGACGGTGACGGGAACAGGGGCGTTGACCCCGGAAGCGAAGAAAGTTGCGGACGATGTGCTGAAAAAAGCATATATCGGTTATCATGGCGATGAATCGGGACTCGATCAGTTGAAGGCCTCGGCCGCGTCGTCCGCCCTTCCGCCCGCTGGTTTTCACATTGAGAATGTCGAGGAGATCCAGAAAAAGCAGTTTGCGAGTCAGGACGCATTCGATAAGGCGCACCCCGATGTTGCGCTGTGGCGGCAAATCCGCGACACGCTGAAAGCCGACAACGGCGACGCTTATTTTCAAAGCATCAAGGGTTCACAGATTCCCCCTGAAAACATAGGCTGGTTTAAGGGGAAGGTCGTCTCCGTCGGCGACAAGAGTCTGGTTGTAAACGTAGACAACGGGGCCGGCGACGCCACGTTGAAGTTCGATACGGCGATCGGTCAGAAGGCGATTGAGGCGGGCGCGGCGTTCGAATTCAAAGGCGTGGTCGATTCGCTTACGAGAGAACCATATATGCTGAGTTTGTCGGTTGACGATCCGAAAGCGGAGATCAAAGGGTTGCCTGAGAGCGCGTTCTCAGCCGCCCCCGTTCGCAGGACGCCGGTCCGCAAAGCAGCACCGAAGAAATAGTCCGGGAGGCAATGGAAAGTGCATCATCGTTTCGTAAAGGTAGTACTCGGAATTGTGGCAGCAGGTGCTCTGCCGACTGTCACTTGGGCCGGGCCGACGCCTCAGGCCGCGGCGGCGCAACAGGAATCGCCCTATAAAGATCAGGGCGAATACGACCTTGCGACCGCGGCGGGCAAAGAGACTGACCCGCAGAAGAAGCTGGACCGGCTCAAGGAGTGGGAGCAGAAGTATCCGGACAGCAAGCTGAAGGGAGCGCGAACTCTGATGCAGGCACAGGGCCTGCTCGGAATCGCACTGGCAGCGTACGGAAAAACAGATCCGCCGGAACTGCTCGACGCCGGGCAGAAGGCCGCGCAGCAGATTATCGATAATCTGGGCACGTACTTCGGACCGGATGTGAAGCCGGCGCAGGCGACCGACCAGCAGTGGAAAGACGCGCAACACAGCGCTGAACTGCAGGCACACTCCGTGCTGGGCTGGGTTGCAATGGCGAAGAAGCAGGACCCGACGGCTGAAGCTGAATTCAAGAAAGTGCTGGAGCTCGACCCGAACGCGGCGCAGGTTTCCTACTGGCTTGGAACCGTGATTATCCGCCAGAAGAATGTTGCGCGTTATTCGGAGGCGTTCTACGACATTGCACGTTCATTGTCGGTGACCGGGGCGAGCGCCCTGCCGGCGGCTGCGCAGACGCAGTACAGCAATTACTTAAAAAAGGCGTATGCCGGCTATCACGGTGACGAGACGGGTCTCGACCAACTGAAGGCCGCGGTTGCGACTTCGGCTCTTCCGCCGCCCAACTTCCACATCGAAAGCGTGGAAGAGATCCAGAAGAAGCAGTTTGCGAACGAGGAGGAGTTCAACAAGGCTCATCCCGATATCGCACTGTGGCGCAATATCAGAACAACGCTCACGGCCGACGGTGGCGATGCCTATTTCCAGACGATTAAGGGTTCGCAAATCCCCCCTGAGAATATCGGCTTTTTTAAGGGGAAGGTTGTTTCAGTAGCGGGCAAAGAGATTGTGGCGAATGTCGATAACGCAGGCGGGGACGCGACACTCAAGTTTGAAAGCGCGGTGAATGCGAAGGCCGTTGAAGTCGGCGCCGCATTCGAGTTCAAGGCCGTGGTCGAGTCGTTTACCAAAGCGCCATACATGCTGACGCTGACCGTGGACGATCCGAAAACGGACATCAAGGGTCTGCCCGGCAACGGCGTTCGGCGCAGCTGCCGCTCATCCCCCGGTCCACAAAGCCGCCCCGCGTAAGAAGAAGTAGCTTCCCCATTTGCTGCCGGGCTTTTCGATCAAGCCCGGCAGCAACTTTCACGAACACTTCGTTTCAAACAACTCATTCAAAGCAATTCCCGTTGCTGTTGTTAAGATGAATTCAGGCCTATGCCCCTGTACGAATACAAGTGTCATTCCTGCGGCAAGTCCTTCGAAGCCCTTCAAAAATTCTCGGACGAGCCGCTGAAAACGCATGACGAATGCGGCGGTGAAGTAGAACGATTGCTGTCCGCGCCCGCGTTTCACCTGAAAGGCAGCGGCTGGTACGCGACCGACTACGGCAAGGGCGGCGTGATTCCGAAAGCGCCCGATTCGAAATCCGAATCGGGAGGGGACGGGAAGTCGGGCGAGACGAAGTCCGCCGAAAAAACCTCAGAAACTAAGAGTTCCGAAACGAAGACTGAAACCAAGTCGACCGAGTCGAAGCCCGCCCCTGTAGCGGCTTCGGATGCCAAATAGCCGTCAGGATACCCCAGCCACTTGATGCCAGTGACCGAAGGCTCGCCCCCGAAAAAAGGGTACTTTCGGTCTTTCTTCGCAGACCTCGGCCCCGGCCTGATCACCGGGGCCGCTGACGACGACCCCTCCGGAATTTCGACCTATTCCGTCACGGGCGCGACCTTCGGCCTGACCGCGCTGTGGACCGCGTTGTTCAGCTTCCCCCTGATGTTTGCGGTGCAGTTGATGTGCGCGCGTCTGGGAATGGTGACCGGACGCGGACTGGCCGGGAACATCCGTCGCCGTTATCCCAGGTGGGTGATGTGGAGCGCCTGCGGGATATTGCTCATCGCGAACATCTTCAACATCGGCGCCGATCTGGCCGGCATGTCGGACGCAATGGAGATGATGACCGGTATCAGTTCGCTGATCTGGTCGCCCGTATTCGCGTCGGCCATGGTGGCGATGATGGTGTTCGCTTCATACCGGGCCGTGGCATCGATTTTCAAGTGGCTGACACTGGTCCTGTTCGCTTATGTGATTACCGCCTTTCTGGTGCATCCTGACTGGAGGCCCATTTTGAAGGCGACCCTGATTCCGCAGATTCAGTGGACCAGGGAATACTTCGCCGTGCTGGTGGGTATCTTCGGAACCACCATCTCTCCGTATCTGTTTTTCTGGCAAAGCTCGCAGGAAGTCGAGGAGGAGCGCTCGAAGGGGCGCCGCAGCGTGGGATCGCGACAGGGCGCTACCGATGAGGAACTTCGGAAGTCCCGGAAAGACGTTGGGATCGGGATGGCGTTCTCGAATCTGGTGATGTATTTCATCATCCTCACGACTGCGGCGACGCTGCACGCGCACGGGGCGGTGAAGATCGAATCGGCCAAGCAGGCGGCAGAGGCATTGCGGCCTCTCGCCGGCAACGGCGCCTATCTGCTCTTTACGCTTGGGATCATCGGAACAGGGATGCTGGGGATTCCGGTGCTGGCGGGATCGAGCGCCTACGCGGTGGCGGAGTCGTCGGCCTGGGGAGCGTCGATCAACCGGTCTCTCAAACTGGCGCCGAAGTTTTACGCAGTTCTTACGACTGCCGTGGTGCTGGGAATGGCACTGGACTTTGCCGGGTTCAATTCAGTCCGGATGCTGTTCCTTTCGGCTGTTCTGAACGGTCTTCTCGCGCCGCCGCTGATCGTGCTGGTGGTGCTGCTGACAAGCGACAAGGTGGTGATGGGATCGCGGTGCAGTTCGATCGGTACGCGTACGCTCGGCTGGATCTGCGCGGCAGTGATGACCTTGTGCGGCATTGCCCTGTTCGTCACTTAGCGGCAGGCTTAGCGGCGGGCGGGAGTAAACTGAAAGTAGTCCCTCCCCCGTATGCCAGCTACCAGCACTGTCGCTGAAGAAGTTCTCGAACTCAAACGCGAGCGCCGCGCCATTATTCTGGCGCACCATTACCAGGAAGCGGAAATTCAGGAAGTTGCCGATTTTGTAGGCGACAGTCTTGAACTGGCACGGAAGGCGCGGGAAGCGGAAGGCGATGCGATTGCGTTCTGCGGCGTGTGGTTTATGGCCGAAACAGCGAAGGTGCTGAACCCTTCGCGCATCGTGGTGGTTCCCGATAAAAATGCGAGCTGCAGCCTGGTGGAGGGCTGTCCGGTAGAGCCGATTCGCGAGTACCGGCGAAAAAACCCGGACGATGTGATCGTCAGCTATATCAACACTTCGATTGAGGTGAAGGCCGAATCCGACATTTTGTGTACCTCGCGAAATGCCGTGAAGGTTGTGAATTCGATACCCGCCGAAAAGAGGGTCCTTTTTCTTCCCGATAAGAATCTCGGGGCTTACGTGCAGAAAGAAACCGGCCGTAAGAACATGAAGGTGTGGCAGGGCTCATGCATTGTCCACAATACTTTTCCGCTGCGGCGATTGCTCGATGCCAAAGCGGCGTTCCCGGACGCGATTGTGGTGGCGCATCCGGAGTGCCCTGAAGCAGTGTTGAGGCATTCGGACTTCATCGGGTCGACCTCCGCGATCATCGATTATTGCGGCTCGAGCCCGGCGCCCGAGTTCATCGTGATGACGGAAAGCGGCGTGAACTTCTCGCTTGAGCGCGTTGCTCCGGGCAAGAAATTTCATTACGTCAAAAACGAAAACTGCAACTGCAGCGAATGCCCGTTCATGCGCCTGAATACGATGGAAAAACTTCGGGACGCGCTGGACACGCTGCAGCCGCGGGTGGAGCTTTCGGACGATCTGATGCGGAGGGCGCTGGTACCGCTTGAGCGCATGCTGGCACTGAAGTGACTCCTTCGCCCCTGATCGACGGCTTCGGACGCGTACACGACAGCCTGCGTATCAGCGTCACCGACCGCTGCAACATCCGCTGTTTTTACTGCATGCCCGAGGAAGGCGTCCGTTTCATGCCGAAGCGCGACATCCTCAGTTATGAAGAAATCGAGCGGTTTGTAAGGGCTGCCGTTCCGCTTGGCGTCACGAAACTGCGTATTACGGGCGGTGAACCGCTGGTCAGGCGCGACGTTCCGCGACTGATCGGGAAACTCGCCGCGGTGCCGGGCGTCCGTGACATTGCATTGACGACGAATGCGGTGTTGCTTGAAAAACACGCGCAGGATCTGTATGACGCCGGACTGAGGCGTCTGAATATTCATCTGGACACACTGGATCGCGAGCGGTTTCAGCAGATCACCCGGCGGGACGATTTGCCGAAGGTGCTGGCGGGGATCGACGCTGCGGTGAAGGCCGGGTTCAAGGCGATCAAGCTGAATATCGTTGCGGTGAAAGGGCTGGTGGAACCGGACATCGTTCCCATGGCGCGGTACTGCCGGGAGCGCGGATTTGAGCCGCGTTTTATCGAGTTCATGCCGCTCGATTCGCAGGCGATCTGGGGTCGGGGCAGGGTGCTGACGGCGGACGAGATGATTGCCATGATCTCCCGCGAGGTGGGACCGGTAGAGGCTGTGCCGGACAGCGATCCACGCGCGCCCGCGACCGAATACCGGTATGCGGACGGAGGCGGGCGGCTTGGATTCATCGCGTCGGTCAGCAAGCCGTTCTGCCTGAACTGCAACCGGATTCGGCTCACTTCCGACGGCAAACTCCGGTACTGTCTTTTTGCAATCGATGAGACGGATGTGAAGGAGTTGTTGCGCTCGGGCGCGAGCGATGAAGCCATTGCGGCTGTGATCCGGCAGAACGTTTCCGAGAAGTGGCTCGGCCACGAGATTAACTCGGCGAAGTTCGTGCCTCCGCCACGCCCGATGTATTCGATCGGCGGCTGACGGCGCGGTTAGTGCGTCATCGAATAAACAAGATAGTTGATGCCGTAACGGTAGGCGAGGGCGGTCATGTGCTCGGGGTATTCGGGCGCGTCGGCATATTCCCAGGCGTCGCCGATGTCGGTATTGAAGTTGACGGCGACAATCATGCGGTCATGCGTGTCTGAGATGCCACGCCAGGCGGGCGAGGTGCCGGCGGGCTGCTGAACTACGACGCTGTTGCCGGGTCCCCGGCGCAGATGGCGGGTACCGGGAATGAACGAGCGGTCTTTTTCCTGAATGTCGTAAAGCGCGTGCATGACGGGATCCGATTCCAGGGTTTCGGTGATAGGCCTGCCGGGGAGCACGCGTTCCATAGTTTCGCGGAACACGTCCCATTGGGTGTTGCCCGGACCCCACATATCGTCAACCATGATGAAGCCGCCGCGAAGCAGGTATTCGCGAAGACGCGCTATTTCCGCGGCGGAGAGGCCCCACCAGCCGGTTTGGGTGGCGTAGATCCAGGGGTAATTGAACAGTTCCTGGTCCGTCAGCCGAAGGTGGCGCGGGTCGCCGGTGCTGATTCGCGTGAGGCGTTCTACACCCGAGGAGAAATGCTCGTCGGCATCGGGCCAATCGACGAGCCACCAGCCGGTTCCCTGGCCGTTGCGCGATCCAAAGCCAAAGCCGCGGTGAAATTCGGGAAGGTCTGTGTATTCGGTGCGGATGAAGTGAAATTCGGACTTTGTTGCGAAGGACGGCTTTGGACCTTCGTCATGGCCGCTGAAGCGTATACCTCCGCCGCCGAACCGCTGGGCGAGAGCGGCGAAAGTAAAAACGAGGGGTACAACGAGCAATGAGACGGTGATCGCCCGCGCGCGCATTTAGCCTCCGCCGACGAACTGCACGATCTCGATTTCCGCTCCGGCATCGACAGTAGTGGTGGGCCAGAGATCGCGTTTTACGATGACGCGGTTGAGCTCGACAGCGACGCGTTCGGGCTCGAGGCCGAGTGCGCGAACGGCGTCGAGGAGCGTGGTCTCCGACGCGAAGGAGCGGCGCTCGCCATTGACTGTAACCTGGTTTTCCTTAGACACGCGAACCTGTGGATTATTATAGTTGTTGGGGTTCACCCCATTCCATAAACAATCGTTTCAATGCCTACTACTCCGGCCGAACAATGGCTCCCAGTCCTGCTGCAAGCTGGTCTTGCGATGGTCATCGCGGCGGCGCTGGTGGCACTTTCGTTCGCGCTTGGGCGCAGGGTGAAAAACCGCGTCAAAGACATGCCGTACGAGTGCGGCATCGCGCCGACCGGCGATGCGCGCGGCCGCTTCAGCGTGAAGTTTTACCTGGTGGCGATGCTGTTCATCCTGTTCGATATTGAAGCCATTTTTCTGTATCCGTGGGCCGTGGTTTACAAGCAGCTGAAGATGTTCGCGTTTCTGGAAATGCTGGTTTTCGTGGTGCTGATTCTCGCGGGTTCTTCTTCATCTGGAAAAAGGGCGTGCTCGACTGGGCGCACTCAGATACGCGATGCCCCGGCCGGCGGCCTGCACGAAAGACTGGTCGGAAGAAGGACGCGAGTCGTCAGCCGATGCTTCCTGAAACTCTTGCTCGATAAACCGGCAGCAGCGGCGCTGGCCGATCTTGCTACCGGCGGCGAAATTCGAATTCGGCGAACTCACGGTCGAAGTGGCATCCGGCCAACATTCTCGCGGCGCTGACCCGGCTCAAAAACGACCTGAATTTGAACGGCTGAGCACGGTTACGGGTGTGGATCGCTATCCGGCCGAGCCTCGTTTCGAAGTCGTTTATCACCTGCAGTCGATTTCACGGAAGGAACGGCTCCGCCTGAAGGCGCGGGTTTCCGGGCGAAAATCCGGAGATCGATTCCGCGACGTCCGTCTATCGCGCCGCCAACTGGTATGAGCGCGAGACGTTCGATCTCTTCGGCGTGCGGTTTCTGAACCATCCCGACCTGACGCGCATCATGATGCCGGACGACTGGGATGGGCATCCGCTGCGGAAGGATTACCCGGTGACGGGTACGCGGTATTAACGAAATGGCATGGCTAGATGACGAGCGGTACACGCGGATTGACGACCGGAGTCACGACCGAACTCGAAATCCAGCAGGATCACGCACGGCGCGAAAGCCAGCCCGGCGGGACGCGCACCATGGTGCTCAACATGGGGCCGCAGCACCCTTCGACCCATGGCGTGCTGCGTCTGCTGCTGGAACTCGACGGCGAAACGATCCTCAAAGCCGCTCCGGATATCGGCTATCTGCATACCGGCATCGAAAAGGAATTCGAGGTCAAGACCTATCAGCAGGGCGTGACGCTGACGGACCGCATCGACTACCTGGCGCCGCTTTCGAACAACCTGGTGTACTGCCTGGCGGCGGAAAAGCTGCTGGGCCTCGAAATTCCGCCGCTCGCGCAGTGGACGCGCGTGATGCTGGCGGAATTCACGCGCCTGAACAGCCATCTGGTGTGGCTGGGCACGCACGCCATCGACATCGGCGCGATGAGCGTCTTCCTCTACTGCTTCCGCGAGCGCGAAGAGATTCTGCGCATCTTCGAGATGTTCTCGGGGCAGCGCATGATGACCAGCTATTTCCGCATCGGCGGCCTGGCGCTGCCGCATCCGCGCGGCTGGCAGAAGCGCGTGAAGGACTTCGTCGATATCTTCCCTTCGCGCATCGATGAGTACGAAGAACTGCTCACCAACAACCGGATCTGGACGGGGCGCACCAAAGGCGTCGGCTATCATTTCGCTCGAAGACATGATCGATCTGGGCGTGACCGGGCCGATGCTGCGCGCCGCCGGGCTGACGCTCGATCTGCGCAAAGACGCGCCCTATTCCAGCTACGAAAAGTTCGATTTCGACGGTGCCGACGCGCACGGAGAACGACGTGTTCGCGCGCTATCTGCTGCGCATCGAAGAGATGCGGCAGTCGCACAGGATCATCAAGCAGGCGCTCGAAGGCATGCCTTCGGGCTCGCATCAGGCGGATGCGCCGGGCATCGTGCTGCCGGATCGCGAAAAGATGAAGACGCAGATGGAAGCGCTCATCTACCACTTCAAGATCGTGACCGAAGGCTTCCGCGTGCCGGAAGGCGAGGTCTATCAGGCGATCGAATCGCCGCGCGGCGAAGTTGGCTGCTACATGGTGAGCGACGGAACGCAGAAGCCCTATCGCGTTCACTGGCGCGGGCCGAGCTTCGGCAATCTGCAGGCACATCCCGAAGATGATTGAAGGCACGCTGATCGCGGATGTGATCGCCGCGCTGGGCAGCATGGATTTCGTCCTGGGAGATACGGACCGATAACGATGACGTTTTCCCCTGAACTCGAAGCGCGCTTCGAGAAATTTCTGAAGAAATATCCGGCGGACCGGAAGCGCTCGGCGCTGATTCCGATGCTGATTTACGGGCAGGATGAAGCCGGCTCGATCACCGATGAACTGGTGGAAGAAGTGGCGAAGCGCGTCGGCGTGACGCCGCTGCAGGTGAATGAAGTGGTCGGGCTTCTACTCGATGCTGCACCGCAAGCCGATGGGCAAATATCACGTGCAGGTTTGCACCAATATTTCCTGTCTGCTGGTGGGCGGCGAGGAGCTGTACGAACAGGCCTGCCACAAGCTGGGCATCGGCCACAAGCAGGTGACGCGCGGACGGGCGCATTTCGCTCGAAGAAGTGGAATGCATGGGGGCGTGTTCGTGGGCTCCGGCCATCCAGGTGAATTACGATTTCTATCACGATGTGACGCCGGCAGCAGCTGGACAAGCTGCTGGACGGGCTGGCGGCGGGCAAGCGGCCGGAACAGATTGCGGAAGTGACAGAAGGTCAACAGCTGATGCTTTATAACCAGCCCAATCCGCTCGAAGTCAGGGTTCTGTCGCGGCGCTTCGGGCTTGCCGAACTCGCAGTCGATCGAAACGTATCTCGCGACCGACGGCTACAAGGCGCTCGAGAAAGCCGTTGGGCATGTCGCAGGACGAAATCATCAATGAAGTGAAGGCTTCCGGTCTGCGCGGCCGCGGCGGCGCGGGCTTTCCCGACCGGCATGAAGTGGAGCTTCGTGCCGCGGCAGTCGCCCAAGCCGAAGTACATCATGGTGAACGCGGATGAATCGGAGCCGGGCACCTGCAAAGACCGGCTGCTGATCGAGTACGATCCGCATCAGCTGATTGAAGGCATTATGATCGCGGGACTGGCGGTGGGCGCGCAGCAGGGCTATGTTTATATCCGCGGCGAATATCGGTATCTGATCGCCATTATGGATCGCGCGATCGACGAAGCGTATGCGCGCGGCTATCTGGGCGACAACATTCTGGGCACGCGGCGTGAAGTTCCATCTCGTCGACGCATTCGGGCGCGGGCGCTTACGAGTGCGGCGAGGAATCGGCGCTGCTGGAATCGTTCGAAGGCAAGCGCGGCAATCCGCGCATCCGGCCTCCGTTTCCGGCTGTGGCGGGCGCGTATCAGTCGCCCACGGTTCTGAATAACGTGGAGACGTTCTGCGCGGTGCCTCCGATTATTCTGAATGGCGGCGCGTACTTCGCGGGTCTGGGCACGCCGAAAAACGGCGGCACGCGGCTGTTCTGCCTTTCCGGCCACATCAATAAGCCGGGCGTTTACGAACTGCCGATGGGCTTCAATCTCATGCGCATGATCAATGAGGTTGGCGGCGGCATGAAGAACGGCAAGAAGCTGAAGGCGGTGATTCCGGGCGGCTCCTCGTGCCCGGTGCTGAAGGCCGATGAATGCGATCTCGCGATGGATTTCGATACGCGTTGCGGCGGCGAAATCGATGCTGGGCTCGGGCGGCGTGGTGGTGATGGACGAAGACACCTGCATGGTGAAAGCGGCGCTGCGCATCATGCGGTTTTATGCGCATGAAAGCTGCGGCTGGTGCATTCCGTGCCGCGAAGGTACGACCTGGCTGCGCAAGCTGCTGCAGCGTTTCCATGACGGCATGGGCACAGCGCAGCGACATCGTGCTGATCGGCGATCTGGCGAAGAATATGCTGGGCCGGACGTTCTGTCCGCTGGGCGATGCGGCGGCGCTGCCGACGATTTCGATCGTCGAGAAATTCCGAGGAAGAGTTCGAGGCGCATCTGGACGGCGTGCCCTGTCCGTACGAGAAGACGTCGCGTCTGGTGGCGGCCTAGTTATGGCGGAAGCGAACGGGCAGCAGGATCATCTGTCGCGGCTGGACCGGATTGAGGCTGCGCTGGAACATGCGGTCGGCGAGCATGAGATGTTCCGCGTGGAACACAAGAGCTCTGCTGCGGTCGCAGGTTTTGTTTCAGGATTCGCCGGAGCGTCTGAAGGAATCGCTTCACCAGCGGTTCAAGCATCTGGAAGGAACGCAGTAAAGGATTCAATGGCTGATCTGGTTAAGTTCACAATCGACGGACGCGAGCTCGAAGCCGCTCCGGGCACGCTCGTGATCGAAGCGGCCAAACGCGCGGGCATCGAGATTCCGTCGTTCTGTTATTACGAAGGCTATTCGCTGCAGGCCGCCTGCCGCATGTGCCTGGTGGAAGTGGAAAAGATGCCGAAGATGCAGGTGGCGTGCACGCTGCCCGCGGCGCCCGGCATGGTGGTCCACACCGATTCCGAGCAGGTGCAGCAAGGCGCGCAAGTACACGCTTGAATTCCTGCTGACGAATCATCCGCTCGATTGCCCGGTGTGCGATAAGGGCGGCGAGTGCGAACTGCAGGACATGGTGTTCCGGTACGGCGCGGGCGAGAGCCGCTTCACCGAAACGAAGCTGCACGTGGATGAGCAGCAGTGGTCGCCCGTGGTGTTCTACGACGGACCGCGCTGCATCCTTTGTTTCCGCTGCGTGCGCGCCTGCGAAGAAGGCATGGGCGTGGGGGCGCTCGGCGTCGATCAATCGCGGCGCGATGTCGCTGATCGCGCCGAATCACGGCGATCATCTGGAATGCGACGAATGCGGGCAGTGCATCGATATCTGCCCGGTGGGCGCGCTGACCAGCGGACCTTACCGCTATCAGACGCGGCCGTGGGAGATGGAGCACGTCGGCACCATCTGCACGCATTGCTCGAACGGCTGCAAGACCACGCTGGGCGTGCGGCAACGACCAGATTATGTCGCGGCAATAATCGCGACCGGTCCGGCATCAACGGCGAGTTCCTCTGCATCAAGGGCCGCTACGCTTTCGATTTCTACGATCACGCGGAGCGCCTGCAATCGCCGATGATGCGGGTGAACGGCAAGCTGGAGCCGGTGTCGTGGTCGAAGGCGCTGTCGACTGTCGCGCAGAAGTTCGGTGAGATCAAGGCGCGCGGCGGGAAGTTCGGCGTCATCGGTTCGAACCACACCACCAACGAAGAGAATTTCTATCTGCAGAAATTCGCGCGGGAAGGGCTCGGGCACGAATAACATCGATCATCACCGCACGGGCGATGTGGTCACGCTGGTCGATGCGCTGTCGGGCACGACGGGCCAGCTTGCGACCACGGCGGACCTCTACGAGCGCAAGGCGTTCCTGATCATCGGCGCGGATCTCGCGCTGGAGCAGCCGTTGCTTTCGTTCCAGATTCGCGCCAATCACGCGGCATCACGAAGCGCATATTTATACGGTGACCGCCGAAGGAAGTCCGCGAAGAGCAATTACGCGACGAAATCGATCCGCAAGGCCGCGGGCGCGGAACTCGAAGCGCTGGCGCGAACTGCGCGACGCGCTGGCGGCGGAACCCGAACTGGTGATCCTGTTCAACGATTCCGTCAAGGGCGAGGACGTTCGCAAGCTGGTGGAGTTCGGCGCAGTCGCTCGGGATTCCGGTGAACTACTGCGCGCTGGTCGATTATTCGAATTCGCGCGGCGCGATCGATATGGGGCTGGTGCCGGAACTGCTGCCCGGCTATCATGCTTCGAGCGCGCCGGGTCTGAACCTGCGCGAGATGCTGGACGCGCCGCGACCTCGACGCGCTCTGGGTGGTGGGCGCGAATCCGCTGAAGCAGGGCCGCTGCAATCGACACGGCGCGTTCGTGGTGGTGCAGGATATGTTCCTGACCGAGACCGCGCAGCGGGCCGACGTGGTTCTGCCCGGCCGGCAGCGCGTACGAAAAGAACGGCACGGTCACCAACGTCTGCGGCGAAGTGCAGCGGCTGAAGCGCGCGATCGCCACGCTCGGCACCAAGCCGGATCTCGAAATCATCGGCCTGATCGCGAAGGAAATGGGGCTGGCGCCGCATGATGGGTCCGTGGCTGCCGGACACGGTTTATAACGAAATCCGCCGCACCGTGAAGGGCTACGATATTCCGCTGCGCGCTGGTGACGCTGGGCGCGCAGCAGACCACGCCGGTGAACGGGCGGGTGGGCGTCGAGAGCCGGCCGCGATCTGATCTGGTCCGCGCACGACAATCTGTTCACCTCGGGAACGCTTGGGCGATATTCTAAAATACTGAATTCGGTTCTTGAGAAGCGTCTGAGTCATCCGACTCCCGATCAAAGAGGAGTACGTGCGCGCAGTAATGCTTGAATTCCTCATCATCACTGCCGTCAAGCTCGGTCTGATCCTGTTCGTCTTCATGACGACGCTCGCGTATCTGCAGTGGGTGGAGCGCAAAGTGATCGCGCACGTGCAGGTGCGCATGGGCCCGTCGCGCGTGGGTCCGCACGGCCTGCTGCAGCCGCTTGCGGACGTGATCAAGCTGATCACGAAAGAAGGCGTGCTGCCGCCGCACGTCAATAAGTTCTTCTATCTGCTGGCGCCGTTTCTCGCCGTCTTCATGGCGCTGATCTCGATCTCGATTATTCCGTTCGGCACCAGCGTCACGGTGCTGGGGCACACGACGATGCTGCGAACTGGCCGATCTGAATGTCGGGCATGCTGCTGATCCTGGCCGTCAGTTCGATGGGTGTTTACGGGATCGCGCTGGCCGGCTGGGCTTCGAATAACAAGTACAGCCTGCTCGGCGGCCTGCGCAGTTCGGCGCAGATGATCAGCTACGAATTGCCGATGAGTCTCGCGATTGCCGCGCCGCTGCTGAGCGCGGGCACGCTGAGCCTGCGCGGCATCGCGGATTCGCAGGCGGGTTATTATCTCGGGCTTCATTCCGCACTGGGCGATCTTCCAGATGCCGTTCCCGCAGATTTTCAGCTTTCATCATCTTCATGATCGCGGCGTTCGCGGAAACCAACCGCATTCCGTTCGATCTTCCGGAAGCGGAAAACGAACTGGTGGCCGGCTTCCACGTGGAATACAGCAGCATGACGTTCGCGGCGTTCTTCATGGCCGAATACGCGAACATGGTGACGGTCTGCTCGGTCGCGACGCTGCTGTTCCTGGGCGGCTGGCATCCGCTGTGGCCCGCGGCGTACGGTTCGAACTTCGTTGCGCCGCTTGATCCTGCTGATCGCCGGCGCGATCTGCATTTATCACGGCCTGAATCCGGCGCGGCCGCTCGACCGCTACACGCTGCCCGCTTCGGCGATCGTCTTCTTCGGGCTGGCCGGGTCTGATGGCGTTTCCGCCGCTGGTGCCGGTGCTGACTGCCGCTCTTCTGGTTCCTTGCCAAGACCGGCTTCCTGCTTTTCGTCTTCATCTGGATTCGCGCCACGCTGCCCCGCTTCCGTTACGACCAGCTGATGAGTTTCGCCTGGAAGTTTCTGTTCCCCGCGGCGCTTGCTAATCTGCTGATCACCGGCTTTCTGGTGGCACTGTTTTCGTGATGGACGAATCATAAATGGATCTATTTTTCTTCTCTCGTCTTCGCGTTCATCGCGCTGGTCTGCGCCGTCAACGTGGTGCTGCAGAAGCATCCGATTGCGAGCGCGCTTTCGCTGGTCGGCGTGATGGGCTCGCTGGCGGTGCTGTATCTGCTGCTGGGCGCGGAGTTTCATCGCGATGGCGCAGATCATCGTCTACGCGGGCGCCATCATGGTGCTGTTCATCTTCGTCATCATGCTGCTGAACGCGGGCGCGGAAGAGCACGCGCGGCCGGTCGTGGATGGCGCAGCTGCTTCGGCGTGCCGGCGCTGCTCGCGCTGCTTCGGCGTGCTCTGGCTTCTTCGTGCAGCGCTGGTTTCCGAACGCCGGCTTCGTCAAGTTCGGCGATTTCACCGGCGGCGGCGCGCAGCAGGTCGGCTATGCGCTTTTCACCGATTATCTGCTGCCGTTCGAAGTCACTTCGGTGCTGATTCTGATCGCCATCGTCGGCGCGATCGTGCTCGCCCGAAAGGAACTGGATTAAAGATGGAACCCTCTGACGCGCTGCAGATGCTGAAGAACGGCGTGCCCGATCTCCTGGTATCTGATCCTGAGCGCGATGCTGTTCGCCATCGGAGTCGCCGGGTTTCTGTTCCGGCGCAACATCATCACCGTGTTCATGTGCATTGAGCTGATGCTGAACGCGGTGAATCTGAGCTTCATCGCCTTCTCGCACCAGCACAAGCAGGTCAGCGGACACCTCTTCACGTTCTTCGTGATGGTGGTGGCCGCGGCCGAAGCGGCGGTGGGCCTCGCGATTATCCTGACGGTGTTCAAGAACCGCTCGACTCTGAACATCGACGAAATCAACACCCTGAAGAACTGATGCAGAATCTCTGGCTCATTCCCGCGCTGCCGTTCCTCGGCTTCCTGATCAACGGCATTTTCGGCCGCAAACTGCCGAAGGCCGTCATCAACGCTGATCGCGGTGCTGAGCGTCGTCCTGTCGTTCCTTTGGGTGCTCAAGCGTCGGACTCTCGAGCGACTGGGGCGCGACACCGCTGTCACGCAGCACTACTTCACCTGGATCAAGAGCGGCGAGTTTCAAGTCGGCTGGGATTTCTGCGGTCGACAAGCTGACGATGATCATGCTGATGATCGTCACCGGCATCGGCTCGCTGATCCATATCTACGCCACCGGCTACATGGCGCATGAAGAAGGCTATTACCGCTTCTTCGCGTACCTGAACCTGTTCATGTTCTTCATGCTGAACCTGGTGCTGGCGGCGAATTATCTGCTGCTGTTCGTCGGCTGGGAAGGCGTGGGTCTCTGCAGCTACCTGCTGATCGGCTTCTACTTCGTGAAGAAGAGCGCGACCAACGCCGGCAACAAGGCGTTCATCGTCAACCGCATCGGCGACTTCGGCTTCTCGCTCGCCATGTTCCTGATCGTGGTGAACTTCGGCACGCTGGATTTCGCGCAGCGTGTTTGCCGCGGCGCCGGGCAAGCCGGTCGGGACGCTCACCGCGATCGCGCTGCTGCTGCTGGTCGGCGCGCGCGGTAAATCGGCGCAGATTCCGCTGTATGTCTGGCTGCCGGACGCGATGGAAGGTCCCACGCCGGTCTCGGCTCTGATCCACGCGGCGACCATGGTGACGGCCGGCGTCTACATGTGCACGCGGTCGGCCGCGATCTTCACGCACGCGCCCATCGCGATGGAAACGGTGGCGCTCATCGGGCTCGCTACCGCGGTCTTCGCCGCGACCATCGGCCTGGCGCAGAACGACATCAAGAAGGTTTTCGCGTACTCCACGGTTTCGCAGCTTGGCTACATGTTCCTCGGTGTCGGCGTCGGCGCGTTCTCCGCCGGCGTCTGGCACCTGATGACGCACGCGTTCTTCAAAGCGCTGCTGTTCCTCGGCGCGGGCAGCGTGATCCACGCCTGCCACGGCGAACAGGACATGCGGCACATGGGCGGCCTGCGGAAATACGCGCCCATCGACATGTCTGGACTCTGCCTGCGCCTCGCTGGCGATTGCCGGCGTTCCCGCTCACTTCGCGGCTTCTTCAGTAAAGACGCGATTCTGGTCGCGGCTTATGCAGCATGCGCCCTGGATGTTCTGGGTCGGCGTGATCACCGCCGGCATGACCGCGTTCTATGTCTGGCGCGCTGTTCTATGACGTTCTTCGGGCGAATACAGGGGCCATGGGCATCCGCACGAATCGCCCTGGTCGATGCTGGCGCCGCTGGTGGTGCTGGCGGTGCTCTCGATCGGCGGGCGGTTCCTGTTCAACGTTCCGAAGATTCTGGAGCGGCATGTTCCCGCTCGCGAAGAAGCCGGACGAATCCGATGCTGACTGGCGATCTCCGTCGCTGTCGGGCTGCTCGGCATCGCGCTCGCGTACTACATGTACGTGGTGAACACGGACGTGCCGGACCGGATCGCTGCCTCGCTGGGCGGCCTCTACACGCTGGTTTACAACAAATACTTCGTTGACGAAATTTACGATGCCGCGGTCGTCCATCCGCTGATCGAAGGTTCGCGCATCGGTCCTCTGGCATGGCGTCGATCAGGGCGTGATCGATGGCGCTGTGAACGGCGTCGGACACCAGTCGCAGGGCATCGGCGGAGTTCTCAAGCTGCATGCAATCGGGCAATATTCGCAGTTATGCGACGTGGGTGGTGCTGGGGTCGGTTGCGATCCTGCTGATTGTCATGGGCTTCGTCGGGAGGTGTTCGATGAACCTGCTCGACGTCCTGATTCTTCTGCCCGCCGTCGGCTTCGTTGCTGACGCTGTTGATTCCGCGGGCGCAGGAGCAGTTGATCCGCATGTTCACGCTGGGCTTTTCGCTGCGTCACGTTCGTGGTGTCGCTCGGCCTGGCGACCGGGTTTCAACGCGGCACAGGCCGGGCAGCAGTTCGTCACCAACTTCGTCTGGATTCAGAATCCCGAGATCCACTATCACGTCGGCGTCGACGGTCTGAGCCTCTGGCTGATTATTCTTTCCACCTTCCTGACGCCGATCGCGATCCTGATCTCGTGGAGCTCCATCCACGACCGCGTCAAAGAATTCTTCGCGTTCCTGCTGCTGCTCGAATTCGGCCTGGTCGGCGTGTTCGCGGCGTGGGATCTGTTCCTGTTCTACGTGTTCTGGGAAGTCGTGCTGGTCCCGATGTACTTCCTGATCGGCATCTGGGGACACGACCGCCGCATCTACGCCGCGGTTAAGTTCTTCCTGTACACGATGGCCGGCTCGGTGCTGATGCTCGCCGCCATCATCTTCCTGTACAACCGCGCGGGCACGTTCGATTACGCCGTCGATCCTCGATCAGCTCGGCAGCGGCAAGATCGCGCTGTCGCACACGCAGGAAACGTTGCTGTTCCTCGCCTTCTTCCTCGCCTTCGCGATCAAGGTTCCGCTGTTCCCGCTGCACACCTGGCTGCCGGACGCGCACGTGGAAGCGCCTACCGCCGGTTCCCTGATGCTGGCTTCCGTCATGCTCAAGATGGGCACGTACGGACTGGTCCGCTTCTGCCTGCCGATGTTCCCGAACGCCGCGCGCGAGAACGCTCCGTGGATCGTGATCCTCGCCATCATCGGCATCATCTACGGCGCGCTGGTCGCGATGGTGCAGCCGAATATGAAGAAGCTGGTGGCGTACTCGTCGGTGAGCCACCTCGGCTTCGTCGTGCTGGGCATCTTCTCGTTCACGCAGATGGGCCTCGACGGCGCGGTGTACCAGATGCTGAATCACGGCATCTCGACCGGCGCGCTCTTCGTGCTGGTCGGCTTCCTGTACGAGCGTCGGCATTCGCTGGCGATCGCCGATTACGGCGGCGTCGCGACGCCGCGCCCTGGCTCGCCACCGTGTTCCTGATCACGACGCTCGCCAGCATCGGGCTTGCCCACGCTGAATAACTTCGTCGGCGAATTCCTGGTGCTGCAGGGCGCGGCGCAGGCCAACTTCACCTGGACGATCTTCGCTGCTCTCGGCGTGATTCTCTCCGCCTGCTACATGCTGTGGATGTACCAGCGGGTGTTCTTCGGCGAACTGACCGAAGAAGTGAAACATCACATGCCGGACCTCAACGCGCGCGAATGGGCGTGCGTGGTTCCGCTGATCGTGATGATGGTCTGGATGGGAATGTATACGCAGACTTTCCTGCCGGCTGTATCTCGAAACCAGTGCGCAAATTCTGAATCAAAGCAAAATGAACGTTCCCTTACGGGTTGCGGCTCCGGCCGGCGGCGCTTCCGTCTCGGAGGTGCATCTACATGCCCGCTAACTTCGCGCCCAGCAGCGACGACCTGCTTCGCTTCGCGCCCGAGATCATTCTGACCATGGCGGGCACGCTGCTGATGGTGCTCGACCCGCTCTTCGCGAAGCAAACTGCCGAGGATGTTCGGGCACCTTTCGATCGTTGCGTTCGTTGCTGGCAATCTGCGGGCACCGCCGCCGCGAACTCCGTTCCCGGCGCCGCATTTTCGAATCTGCTGGTTGTGGATGGCTTCGCCACGTTCTTCCGCGTTCTGGTGCTCGGGATCGGGATTCTGACGGTGCTTTCGTCCTACCGTTATCTCGAACGCGAGAATGCGGAGACCGGCGAATATCACGCGCTGCTGCTGTTCTCAGTGGTCGGCCAGTGCCTGATGGTGGCGGCCAACGATCTGATCATGATCTTCATCGGGCTCGAGATTTCGTCGATCGCCAGCTACATCCTCGCGGGCTACCTGCGCGACGATAAGCGCAACAACGAAGCGGCGCTCAAGTACTTCCTGCTGGGCTCGTTCGCCACGGGCTTTCTGCTGTACGGCGTCGCGCTCATCTACGGCCTGACCGGCTACCACCAAGCTGGACGAGATCCGCATTGCGCTGAACGCTCCCGGACACATCGCTGCGCTATCGTCGGCGTGGCGGCGGCGCTGATGTTCGTCGGGCTGGGGTTCAAAATCTCCGGCGCGCCGTTTCAGATGTGGGCTCCTGACGTTTATCAGGGCGCTCCCGCGCCGGTCAGCGCGTTCATGGCGACGGCGCCGAAAGCTGCGGCGTTCGCGATCTTCCTGCGCATCTTCATGACGGCGTTCCAGCAGATCGCCTCCGGCTGGGAGCCGCTCATCTGGATTTCGGCGCTGCTCTCCATGACCATCGGCAACTTCGCCGCGCTGACGCAGAACAACCTGAAGCGCATGCTGGCGTACAGTTCGATCGCGCACGCCGGTTACATTCTGGTCGCGCTTCGCGGCGCGGATCGCGAATTCGGCACGGCCGCCGCTATGTTCTATCTGGCGGCCTATGCCCTGATGAACATCGGCGCGTTCGCCGTCGTGATTCACATCTGCGGGCAAGGGCGAACGGCACCTGCGCATCGAAGATCTGGCCGGTCTGGCCAGAAGCAGCCGCTGACCGCGGCGATGCTGACGATCTTCCTGCTCTCGCTCATCGGCGTGCCGCTGACTGGCGGGTTCTTCGGCAAGTTCTACATCTTCCGCGCGGCGCTGGATTCGAATCTGGTCTGGCTTACCGTGCTTGGGCTTGCTGAACAGCGCGGTAGCAGCTTACTACTACCTGCGCCTGCTGGTGGTGATGTACATGCACGAGCCCGGCGAGGTAACAAATGCGCTGGAGCCATTGGGCCTTGGCCTGAGGGCTGCGCTGGTGCTTCCTGCAATCGGAACCTTTGTTCTCGGAGTGTTGCCGAGTGCGGTGCTGAACTTCGCCCGGGCCGCTTCGGTCTTAGGAAAGTAGTACCCTTCACCACATTGGCCACTGGGACGCTCTGTACGTTCCGTAGGAGAATTGTGGAATGAGAACTACGTTAGCGCTATTGACCGTCGCCGGTGTTTTATCTACCGGTGCATTCGCAGCCGATAAAGAAGCAAAAGCCGTAGACCGGCTTGATGCGTCGGCAGACCTTTTGACCGATTTATTCCACGCCAGCGATAAGGGCGTGCCGCAGGACCTGTTGAACAAGGCCCAGTGCGTTGTCGCGATTCCTGGTATGAAGAAGGCCGGTTTCGTAGTAGGAGCAAAGTACGGCCGCGGCTACGCCGCCTGCCGTAAACCAGGAGGTTCGGGCTGGACCGCCCCTGCAGCGATGCGAATGGAAGGCGGAAGCGTAGGGTTCCAGATTGGCGCCTCTGAGCAGGACGTTCTCCTGCTGGTCATGAATCAGACTGGTATGAAGCACCTTCTGGCCGATAAATTCACGATTGGCGGCGATGCCACGGCCGCAGCCGGCCCGATCGGCCGCGACGCCAGTGCGCAGACCGACGTTCTCCTGCGGGCCGAGATGCTGTCGTATTCGCGGTCGCGAGGACTCTTTGCAGGCCTGACTCTCGATGGTTCGACTCTTCGTCCCGACGAAGAAACGAATTCGGAGCTCTACGGTCACGCGGCCACCAACAAAGAAATTCTAACCACCGACGTCAAAGCTCCCGCGGGTGCTTCGAAGTTCGAAATGGCGTTGAATAAAGCGTCGATGCGCCAGACAAAATAGCCGAACCTGGCGGACTGCTAAGCCACTGACCGATGAAGATTCGTAAGCTTCTTACCTCGGTCATGGTTTTAGCGTCCGCCGTTCTTCCCACCTGTTTGCGTCCCACAGAGGCGTTCCCCAGGATCTTCTCAACAAATCCCACTGCATCGTCCTCGTCCCCGGAATGAAAAAAGCGGCGTTCTCGCTGGGCGCCAGGTACGGGCGGGGCTTCAGCATGTGCCGGCGTGCCGACGGGGTTGGCTGGTCCGCACCGGCGGCGATTCGCGTCGAGGGCGGCAGCCTCGGCTTCCGGATTGCAATATCCCGAGGGCTATTTGCGGGCATTTCACTGCAGCGAGCCACATTGCGGCCGGAAGACGCCGGTATCCGCGGATAAGTTCGAAAGTCTGCTGAACCGCAACTCATCGCGCAAAACAAGGTAGCGTTCAGCGCGAGAAGCGGCTGATTACGGGAATCGCGGCAGGAATCCCGGGCCCTTTGATGGCGGCCCATAACACCGCATTCAGCTCGTCGTCATCCACTTCATCGGCATCGTCAAAGCGCATCGCCGCTGACTTGCGCGCCGCCGCCGTATTTTGCGGGTTCTTTGTATTCAGTGGAATGCGCGGGCGCTCCGGCGTGTAGGGCTGAAGCGCAGCCGTGCTTCCGAAGACACTGAACATAGGCCGGGCGCCCGCATCGTACGTAGTCAGGGGATGCAGTCCGAGAATGATCTCCATGGTGCGCAGCACAGAAGTCTGGTTGTACATTGTGCTGTTGACGCTCGCCCGCTTGACCCACGGTGAAATCACATAGGCGGGGGAACGATGGGAATCGACGTGGTCGGCCCCGTTTTGCGCATCGTCCTCAATGACGAAGATCGCTGTCTCGCCCCAGAACCTGCTCTTCGAAACGGCTTCCACGAGCATGCCGACCGCCTGATCGTTGTCAGCGGCGAGGGACAGCGGTGACGTCTTCCCCGCGGCCATTCCGTAGGTGTGATCATTGCCGAGACGGACCAGGAGCAGTTGCGGCATCTGACCCTCCTTCTCGAAATCGTTCAGTTCGCCGATGAACTCTTTGGCGCGGTCGACGTCGGGATATTCGAGGTCGAAACCCCGGTAATTGGGGTCGGTCACGGGCGCAAGAATCGGATCGCGGATTCCGGTAATTTGCGTTCCGTCGGGTTCGGGCGTCTTGCGGTTATCGACGAAGAAGCCGTAATTGCGCATCGTCACCCCGGCCTGTGAAGCGGCGGTCCAGATATACCCGGCAGGCGGGGAGTTGGCGGGCTCCTGACCCTCATAATCGTATTTTTTCCTGCGCCCGGCATAACTGTTCGGCCACATCCGTTGCGTGTAATCCGGAGCGATGGCGGCCATAGCCCAGTTGTGCCCGTCCGCGCTGACATCCGCGTTCGAATAGAAATTATCGAGCAGGACGAACTCGCCTGCGAGCTTATGAAGATTCGGCGTGATCTGTTCGCCGAACAAAACGAGTGACGCATCGCCATTGCCCTGCTTCATATCGCCAAGCACCTGGTCGTAGGTGCGGTTCTCTTTGACGATGTAAATCACGTGTTTGATCGGCCCGTTCGCACGTACCGGATTGCCCGCCGGGGCGCCGGGGTCATCCAGCCTTTCGTCGCGGTAGGGCGAATTCGCGATCACCTCTTTGGTGAGTTCGGCAACCCTGCTCTCATCCGCCACATCGACAAGCTGCACGGTTCCGGTTTGTATGTGCCCGACATATTCGACGGCCTTCACGCCTTCATGCAAGGGCTCCGGCCGCTTCAGCGGATTCGGGCCGCCGGGATTCGGATAGGATTTGAGCCCGCGCCCGTTGAGGATGCCCATTTTGCCGTCGGGCAACCCGAAAGCCGCAGTCGGATACCAGCCGGTGGGGACGAAGCCTTCCACACGGCTGCGGGGGCCCGAGATGTCAACCACTGCCGCGGCGTTCGCATCCGCGCAGGCGACGAAGAGCTGCTTGCCATCGGCGCTGAGGCCCAGTCCGGACGGCGTCATCCCGAGCGGCTGCCGCGGACTCAGGGCAAGGTTAATACTCTCCATGCGGGATAAACTGCCCGCCTCGGTAGCGCCCAGGACATAGACGCTGTTCGTGTTGCTTGCCGATACAAACAGCCGCGCCGTGATGGCAGGCTGTTCCTCTACGGGCCCCTCGCTCCACACCATGTCCGTGGTGTGAGGACCGACGCGCATGGTCGCGAGGCGCTCGCCGCTATTCGGGTCGTACTGCCCTATGGACCCGTCGGTCCAGCTGGATACATAGAAGCTCTTCCCGGAAGGGTGAAACAAAATCCGGTAGGGTCGGCGCCCGGTCTTGATCCGGGAAAGGATCAGTCCGGATTGCGGGTTGATCACGACTACTGAGTCTCTGTAGAGATCGGCTGCATACAGCAGATGTCCGTCCGGCGCGAGTTGTACATCGCCGATGAAGTCTTCAGGCTTGCGGTCCTTTTCTGCAACGACAGGGAACGCACGGGAAGGCTTCAGAACGCCGGCGGCAAGCGTGAATTCGTAGACTGCCGCTTTCGACCCGCCGCCGACGTAGACACGATCCCCTGCTTTTGAAAGCGTGAGCCCCAGCCAGCGCGTCGGGAACCGGGACGCGGCTGATTTCTTTCGCGGCGGCGATATCGATGACACTGATCGAAGGCGGATTGTAGCCGCCATTGAGCACCAGCAGAAACTTCTTATCCGGCGTGACCCTGGCGGACATGGGGAACGTATCGACACCGATCTGCGCGCCCACGGGCTTGATTCGCCAGCCTGTCGCCAATAGAAATCCGCCGTCCGATGTAGGGCCGACCTGTTCGCGGGGAGACGACTGAGAGAGCAGCAGCGCTGCCGCCGTTAATGCGACGAGGAGCATCCGGTTCTTCATGCGTTGCGCCGAGTACCTTTGGGCGATGGGAAAGCGCCGCCCGACGCCAAATGCTTTCGAAGTGACCTTCAGACCGGGCGCGGCCTGCTGGCGCTTGTATTCGTTCCTGTCCACTTTGAGCGCCACGTCACGCACGATGTCGCGCGGGAGCGATAGTTCGGACGCGATCTCTTCCACGCTGCGGAACTCTTCGACGTAAAGGCGCAGAATCTCATCGAGAATCTCGTACGGAGGCAGTGAATCGCTGTCCTTCTGATCGGGGCGCAATTCGGCAGACGGCGGCTTTTCGAACACCGATTCGGGGATCGCGCCATTATGCCGGCGGTTTCCGACGCGGCAAAGGTCGTAGACCAGAGTCTTCGGAACGTCGCTGATGACGGCCAGCCCTCCGCACATATCGCCGTAAAGCGTGCAGTAACCGACCGCGATCTCGCTCTTGTTGCCCGTGGTTAACACCAGCGCGCCGAATTTGTTCGACAGCGACATGAGCGTGAGCCCGCGAAGCCGCGACTGAATATTCTCTTCCGTGACGTCCGCCTGACGTCCGCTGAACACGGGCGCGAGTGTCCGGCACATTTCGTCGTAAGCGGGGGTGATTGGAATGACGTCGAACGCAATGCCCAGGCGCTCGGCCATCTCGCGCGCATCACGGATGCTGTGGTCCGACGAAAACGGCCCAGGCATCGCAACGCCTCTGACGTTTTCGCGCCCAACCGCATCGACCGCGATGACTGCGGTGAGAGAAGAGTCGATGCCGCCGCTTAAGCCGATCAGAACCCTGCTAAAGCCGCATTTCTGAATGTAATCGCGCGTGCCGAGAACCAGGGCTTCATACACGGCATCGGTCTCATCCGGTACGTCCGCGTGCCGGTCACCGGTGTTAGCAACGGTATCGGCGATTACCAGGTCTTCGCGGAAAGAGGCGGCCGAGGCGATCACATTACCAGCGGAATCCATCACAAAGCTGGAGCCGTCGAAAATAATCTGGTCGTTGCCGCCCACCTGATTCACCACAACCACCGGCGTTCCGTGGGTGCGGGCGATGGCGCGGAACATGTTGGCCCTCAGTTCACGCTTCCCAACGTGGAACGGGGATGCGTTGATGCTGATGAGCATGTTCGCGCCCTGGCGCATCAGTTCGTCGACGGGGTCGCGCGAATAAAGGCGGTGAATCCAGAACTGCTTGTCGTTCCAGGCGTCTTCACAGATGGTGACGGCGATCCGATCCTGTTCGGTGCACCAGAGGGATTGTGTCTGGCCGGGGGTGAAATTTCTGGCTTCATCGAACACATCGTAAGTGGGCAGGAGGATCTTGTTCTGGCGAAGCAGCACTTCCCCGGACCTGATGACAGCCGCTGAGTTGGTGGCAGGTTGCCCGGTGGAAACGTGAGAACGGCCCACATATCCGGCGACGATCGCGATCGGCAGGTCGCGCGTGGCCTCGGCGAGATTCGCAACGCAGGCTTCGGAATCGCCAATAAAACTGCGCTTTTCGACCAGATCGCGCGGGGGATAGCCGGTAAGCGAAAGCTCGGGAAAGACGATCAGTTCGGCGCCTTTGGAGCAGGCTTCACGCGCGAACCGTACACTCAGTGCAGTATTACCCGCAAGGTCGCCAACAATGGGATTGATCTGGCCCAGCGCAATGCGCATGAATCTATCAGTTTACGATTGGCAGTTTACGATTGGCAGTTTACGATCCGCCAGTTCACAATTCACGCACTGGCACTCCAAATGCACTTCGAAGCCTGAGGTCCTTTATGCGAGTGCTTGCAGACTTTTTCTTTTTGATGCTGTTCTTTGTGCTGGTCGTTGCATGGCTGCTCGCATGGGGCGCTTATCATGTCGCCGGGAGCGGCATTCACCTGATGCTGATCGTTGCCGCAGTTTCGCTGCTGGTTCACTTCGTGCGGGCGCGCAGGGTTGTGTAGTCCAGGGCTGGTTCGGTAACTCTGCTGTTGAAATCTTCAGACAGCGCGGACCGTATGTTAATCTGTGGGTTTCCACCCTCTTAAGGAGTCCTGATTAGCATGTTCCGTTCCCTGGCGATCCGTTCAGGCTTATTGTGCCTGGCGCTCGCGCCTCTTGTCACCAGCGCGTCAGCGCAGATCAAAGTCGCGGTTATCAATACGCAGAAAGCGCTGGCCGACTCAGACGAACTGAAGAAAGCTTCAGCAGCGGTCGAGGCCAAATTTAAACCGCGACAGGATGAGCTGACCAAGCTCCAGGCCGATCTGCAATCGATCGAACAGCAGCTCAACAGCGGGAAACTCAACCAGCAGGCGGCGGCCGATATGCAGGCGCAGGGGCAGCGCAAACAGCGCGACGCGCAGCGTATCTCGGACGACCTTCAGGCTGACTTCGACCGCGACCGGCAGGAGATTCTGGGCAAAGCGTCGCAGAAGATGCAGCAGGTGATCACAAAGCTGGCTGAGACGAAAGGGCTCGACCTGATTGTCGATGCGTCGCAAACGCTGTTCTTCAAGCCCACTCTCGATCTCACGGCCGAAGCGGTAGCCGCTTACAACACAACGTTCCCCGCAAAATAGTTCGGGAGCACTTTATGCCGGGCTACCTGGATCAATACGGCGCCGGAGACGATCGGCGAAACGCCATCGTTGCCCGAATCGTTTCCACCCTTCTGATCGTGCTGGTGCTGGGCAGTCTTGGCTGGTACCTGCTGAAGAACCATCATCAGGAAGGTGTCGTAAAGGCGTTCATTTCTGCCGTCCGGGCGGGCGATCTTCAGACCGCTTACCGTCTGTGGGGCTGCACCGCTGAGAAACCGTGCGCGGCGTATTCTTTCGACACTTTCAGCAATGATTGGGGCCCTAAATCGACCGCTGACGGCGGTCCACCGGACCCTGCCATTCTTGGACTGACGGACAGCGAATCCTGTAATTCCGGTGTACTTCTCACAGTGCAGGCCAACCACAAGCGCACGGAAAAACTTTGGGTGAACAAGGGGAACGATTCGATCGGATTTGCGCCGTTTCCTATATGCCCGCACAAAAGTCCGTTCGCAATTATGGTGCATCGCACGGTGGGCCGGCTCAGAAAACCACTCCTGAAATAGACTAATAGGTGACTAGATGACTACGACCACCGTTCCCACAACAGGCGCAGGACTCGAGGGCGTTGTTGCCGGCGAGTCCGAGATATGCTACATCGACGGATACGCCGGCATCCTGAGCTATCGCGGCTACAACATCCATACGCTCGCGGAGCATGCCACGTTCGAAGAGACCATTTGGCTGCTGTGGAAGGGAACGCTCCCGACTGCCGCTGAACTGGCACAACTGAAGGCCGACCTGTTTGCGCATGCCGCAATCGCAAAGCCGGTGGAAGATTTTCTGAAGGCGAATGCCCAGGGATTGCCCATGGATGTGCTGCGAACAGCAGTCTCTATGCTGAGCCTTTCCGATCCGCAGGCGAGAGACATGAGTCCCGGCGGCGAATCAGCTCAAGGCGACTAAGCTGATGGCACAGACTTCCACCATCGTCAGCACTCTGGGAAGGTTCAAGGCCGGACAGGAAGTGCTTACGCCGGACCGCACCCTGAGTTTCGCCGGTAATTTCCTCTATTGCCTGACGGGCAAGAAGCCGGACGCGGTGATGGAGCACGTTTTCGATGTTGCGCTGATCCTGCACGCCGATCATGAGCTGAATGCGTCCACCTTCGCCGCGCGGGTTACCGCAGCCACGTTGTCGGACATCTACTCGGCTGTGACATCCGCCATCGGCGCACTGAAAGGACCCCTGCACGGCGGTGCAAACGAAGATGTCATCCGGATGCTGCTCGAAGTCGGCACGTCGGACAAAGCTGTGGAGCGCGTGCATGAAATGTTCGCGAACAAGGTCAAGATTCCGGGCTTCGGACATCGCGTTTACAGGACCGAAGATCCGCGCGCAAGCCATCTGCGGGTGATGTCGCAGGCGCTTGGGAAGAGCACGGGGCAGGAAGATCTGTACCTGATGTCAAGCCGCGTGGAAGAGACGGTGAAGGGCGAGAAGAAGCTGAATCCGAATGTGGATTTTTACTCCGCCTCGACGTATTATTCGCTGGGTATTCCGATCGATCTGTTTACGCCGATTTTTGCGGTGAGCCGCATGTCGGGCTGGACCGCTCACGTTCTCGAGCAGTATCACAATAACCGGCTGATCCGGCCGCGCGCGGAATACAAGGGCAATCCCGACGGGATGACCTGGGTTCCGATGGACAAACGCTAGTGGACGAGAAAGCCTACTATACGGAGTCACAAGCGAAGAAGCCGGCGACGCTGAACTGCCCTTCGTGCCGCACCCAGGACACGTACGAACTGAACTACATCGTTCGCACGAAGAAGGACCGGCTGCCCGGAGGCGCGGACGAGCGTGACCGCGCCAGGTTTGCGAAAGCGCAGAGCTATATGCTGCTGCTGGATACACAAGCGGTTTGCAGGAACCCGCGCTGCCGCAAGAGATTCGATATCTCGGGCGTCAAAACAGTCGCCTTTATTTAGAAGTGCCTGAGCCCGACGGGACACGCGCGGTCCGGATCGATTCACTGGTCTGGATTATGGCGGCCGCTTGCGGCATCAGCGTCGCAAACATCTATTACAACCAGCCGCTGCTGGGCCAGATCGGGTCCGCCTTCGGGGGCGATGCCTCATACCTGCCCATGTTCACGCAACTGGGGGCCGGCGCGGGCATGTTTCTCTTTGTGCCTCTGGGCGATATCTTCGAACGCCGGAAGCTCATCGTCGCCGTGTGTCTGAGTACAGCGGCCGCAACGGTAATGACCGCGCTCGCTCCGTCGCTCCGGCTGCTGTCGGCGGCGAGCTTTCTGGTTGGCCTGACGTCCATCGTTCCCCACCTGATTCTGCCGTTCGCCGCCCAGGTCTCGGCGCCGGAACAGCGCGGGCGGGTGGTTGGCACGGTGCTCGGCGGATTACTGATCGGGATACTGCTGGCGCGAACTGCGAGCGGTTTTCTCGGGGCCGCGTTTGGTTGGCGCGCTGTTTACTGGATGGCGGCGGCATTGATGCTGGTGCTTGCGGCCACGCTTCTGAAACAGTTACCGCGCAGCGAGCCGAAGCTCGCGATGTCGTATGGGGAACTCCTCCATTCCATCCTCACACTGGTGCGGGAACAGCCGCTGCTGCGCGCGGCGTCGTCCATCGGCGGAATGCTGTTCGGCGCATTCAGCGTGTTCTGGGCGACGCTGATCTTTCGGCTTGCGGCGCCCCCGCTGCACTACGGGGCCCGCATGGCCGGGGTGTTCGGGCTGATCGGAGTGGCCGGCGCGTCGATCGCTCCGGTAGCGGGCAGAATCACAGACCGTAAGACGCCGGCGTTCACGGTGGGATTGGGCATCGCCGTTACGATCGCTTCGTACGTTTGCTTCTGGGCTTTCGGTTCCAGACTGGCCGGGCTGGTGGCAGGCGTGATCCTGCTCGATCTGGGAGTCCAGACCGGGCACGTGGCGAACCAGACCCGTATTTACGGCATTATGCCCGAAGCACGCAGCCGGCTGAACACCGTCTACATGGTTACGTACTTCGCCGGTGGTGCGCTCGGCTCAGCGCTGGGCGCGTACGGCTGGAGTATTGCCCGCTGGAACGGCGTCTGTGCCGCCGGGATGGCGATGTCTCTGGCCGCGCTCGGAGTTCAGTTGTTCGGTGCTAAAAACGCGGAACGTTCGCCAGCCGGTCAAGGTTCTGAAACGGAATCATCCAGCCGGGATACTCCGGCGGCAGAGCGCTGACTTCATCCGCGTGAGTCACCGGGAGTTTGGTTTTCCCGCGAGAACTTTCCCGACAGCAGACCATTCGATGTGCGGCTGGCCGAGTTACTGGGCGATACGCGCTGACTTGATGTAATCGAGATTCGGGAATTCTTTCGCAAGATACGCGTTGCCCTCATCTTTGAGTTGCATCTGGTCGGGCCGTTCGCCGTCACCCGCGTAAATCTGATCCACGTTTTCCATACCGCTCACGACCTTGCCGACCGGCGCGAATCCCATCGCATCCAGGCGCGCGTTGTCCGCGAAGTTGATGAACATGTGAGTGGTCCTGCTGTTCGGGGAACTGGACGCGGCAAACGTTATAGTGCCGCGCTCGTTCGAAGCCTTCACCGGATCGTCCTGAATGGGTAGATCCCAGGCCTGTGAGACCTTCGGATCCGCGGCCGCGCCCCACTGAACCATGAAGCCCGGTACAACCCGGTAGAAGCGTGACCCGTCGAAGTATTTAGCCCGTACCAGGCTGTAGAGGCGATCCGCCCCGTTCGGCGCCTGGCTGCGCGTGATCTCTACAACGAAGGGTCCCCTCGATGTGTCGAAATTGACGCGATACGTGTCGGGAGCTTTCTCATCGTGAGTCTTGTCCTGCGCTTTCGATCCCGAGCATCCGGTCAGCAGCATTGCTATGGAAGCGATAAATGCGATCTGTTTCATTTGAGATGTTCCGTAAAAAAGTCGAGCGTCCTGCGCCAGGAATCCTGCGCGGCGCGCTCGTTATACGTATGTCTGTCGTCGGCGTCGAAGGCGTGATCGGCGTCCGGGTAAACCACGATTTGAGAGGCGGGCTGAATTACACTCCGCATCTTCTCGACAGTTGACAACGGGATGCCGGCGTCCTTTCCACCGTAGAATCCAATCACCGGTGCTTTCAGGCGGCTGGCGGCGCCGAGCGGGTCGGCCGTGCGGTTGCCCGCGAGTTTGCCGTACCACGCGGCACCGGCCTTAACTTGCTTCCTCTGCGCGGCGTAGAGCCACACAATCCGGCCGCCCCAGCCGAAGCCCGCTATTGCCAGGCGGTCTTTATCGCCCTCAGCCCTTGTCCAGCGGGCGGTCGCATCGAGGTCCAAAGTTACCTGGGAATCCTGCACTTTTGAAACGATGCGGGAAAGAATCTGCCCGGCGTCGGGAATGCTCTGCACATCTCCGTGTCTGAAAAAGAGGTCCGGTGCGACCGCAAGATAGCCGGCGCTTGCAAGCCGGCGGCAGACATCGCGGATATGTTCGTCAACGCCAAAGATGTCGTGCAGCACCATCACGGACGCGAACGGCATACCATCGCCCGGTCTGGCATGGAAAGCCGGCATGCGCCCGCTGTCTGTCGGAATCTCCACGTGACTTTCGATCGGGCTCGCGGGATGTGGCTCGATTGCTGCCTCCGACAATGGGACATTCAGATGCATGCGACATTCTCATGATAACGATTGATGCCGCAATCTTCGACATCGATGGCACGCTGCTCGATTCAGTGGACCTGCACACTGAAGCCTGGAGGCTTACGTTCAGGCACTTCGGAAAGATTGTACCCGGATGGCGCATCCGCGAACAAATTGGCAAAGGGGGCGATCAGCTTCTGCCGGTCTTCCTCGGGCCCGATGAGATTCGCGCCTTTGGCCCCGACATGACCAGGTACCGCGGCGAGTTGTGGAAACGGGACTTTATGTCGCGCGTGAAGCCGTTCCCTCGTGTGCCCGAACTCTTCGAAACGCTGCGCGAGCGGGGCATTCTGACGGCACTGGCTTCATCGTCAAGGAAGAGTGAACTCGAACACTACAAGAAACTTCTCGGGATTGAAGCTCTGCTGCGGGCCGATGCTTCGGCTGACGATACCGCACGTTCCAAACCGCATCCGGACATCTTTGAAACCGCACTGAGGAATCTCGCTGCGCCGCCGAGCCGAGTGGTCGCTGTTGGCGATACGCCCTACGACGCTGAGGCCGCGCTTAAGGCTGGCATCAGAACCGTCGGAGTGCTTTGCGGAGGCTTCAGCAGGGAATCGCTCAGCGGAGCAGGGTGCTTTGCCATTTTCAGGAACCCGGCACAACTTCTGGCTAACCTGGAATGCTGGACGATCCTGCCGGCGTCGGCCTCGCGACCGGAGCAAACATCGACTTCTGCTGCCCCGGCCGCTCTCAGCGGACGTTAGTTCTGGATGGTGATCAGCGACTGAGACGCTACAGACGTTCCCATCGTGATCACAACCGGCAGATCGCCGTTGGGCAATGCGGCAGGCAACCGCAGGTTGATCTGATAGACATCTGACAGTCCAGCCACCAGACCGGCGTAGACAATCTGGGCTGCCGCTCCCCCCACAGTTGCGGTGGGGGCCGGGCTCAGCGGATATGACTGCGAGGCCATCTGGCCGACCGGCAGCGCAGGGTTGGTAGGACCGAACCCGGTGCCGTAAAGGATCACGATCTCTCCGGGTTTTGCCGCGGTTGTAAAGGTTCCCGATTGCTGCGGAAACAACCCGCTCTTGCCAACGTTGGTGTAATCGGCATGCTGGGCAACCACGTACTTTCCGCTGTCAGATGTCCCGGTGAGCCACGTAAACAGAGCAGGGGCGATGGGTTCCACGTCGATCCAGGTTGTGATATCGGGCAGACCGACCCGCTTGATCACCACCGCCGCACCGGGCCCTGTAGTCGTCAGATTCGGAACGATGATGTTCAGCTGAGTGGGGCTGACATATTCAACGTATGCGGGAGTTGAATTCACTGTGGCCGTGATGCCATCGAGCTGGGTGGGAAGGCCGGTCCCGTTCGTGAAATCGCCCGATGCCCACGTGCGTGATGTCTGCGAAAGATTGCTTCCGAAGATCGACACATAGCTTCCGGGGGAGAACGTGGATTGGAAGCTCGCTGAGTTGGTCACGCCTGTAATCGAGTTGTTACCTGTGGCCTCGGCTATCGTGAACGACGGGCCGAATGAACCCTTCTCATTCAGGTCCAGCGTGTTCGACGTGAAGGTGAAGGTCGAAGTCTTCAGCTCACGTTCCTGCATATAAGTAATCATTGAGGGGGTTGTGACGCCGGACGCGCGCACCAAAGCCGCATCCGCGTTGCTGGCCCGGAGGCCTTCCACAACATATACGCCGGGCGCCAGCGTGTAATTCACAGGGACCACGCGAAAGCCGTTCAGGTACTTCACCGAAGTTCCCGATGGAATGGGCGCCGACACCAGGGTCTTGCCCGAAGCTGAATCGAATATTCCGACCATGTGAGATTCGACAAGGCCTCCGCCTGTCGCATCGAGCCACGCCAGGCCAGTGACGGTGACCGGCGTTGACACTGAGAATTGCCAGCCGAGCATAAAGGGGTTTGGATCGAAGCCGGCTGCGCCGCCCACCGGCGCCGCCGCAAGCCCGTCAGCAAGACATGGCGTTGCCGCAGCCGCGCACAACAACAAAGACAGAGACAGGATGTTTCCGAATTTAAGCAGTTTATTCATAAGAGCACTCATACAACACTAAGCCGATCGCGCGAACACCTGAGGCCTGACTTACACGGAAGAGTGGCTATAACTACACACCCGAGCCCTTTTGTGTGATAGCTTGTACCAGCCGCGGCGTCGCACTACAAGGTGTTGTTTATGAGCCATATCAGCGAGCGCAACACTTATGGACCTTCGCACATCCGGTAGTGATAAACGCTGGACAACTCTGCTCATGTAACTGAGAATGGCATCAGAAGGGAACTGAGCGCGGAGGCTCAGCCCCTGATTTTCGGAACCGCCTTTCGATTGCGGAAGCGGCACTACTCCGAAAAAGGGCGGTAGCATGTCGTCCCCGTGAGCGCCCCCTGCCGGCTACGTCACCCGGCGCATCCCCAAATCTTTGGAGTACAACATCGTGAGGAACTCCAGTGTTTTCCCGTTTGCATGGTTTGCTATTCGTACCAAGGCGAACAGAGAAGCAGTAGTCACCGAAGCATTACAAGGGCGTGGGTTAGAGGCGTGGTGCCCGAGGTTCAATGCTGCCTCAGGCGGCCGGATGGCCAACAAACCCGTTTTTCCGGGGTATCTGTTCTGTCGCTTCGACTATTCGAACAGGCTTCCGGTCCTGACTGTTCCGGGACTATTGAACGTCGTCACTAACGGAAAGCTCCCGTTGCCCATCGACGAAAGCGAGATAGCTTCCCTGCGCGTAGTGATGCAAAGCATTCTCCCTGTCTCCCCTGCCGACTACTATCACGCTGGTGACAGAGTCAAAATCACACACGGTCCGCTGTCCGGCGCCGAAGGCTACATTGTGGAGCGCGAGTGCGATCGGCTGGTCGTGTCAATCACTCTTTTGCAGCGGGCAGTGTCGGTTGCTGTTGAACGCGAATGGCTCGAGCTGACACGCCTCGCAGCCTGACAGCAGGACGGTCAATTATGAAATTCTGGTTTCTCTTTCTAGGAGCATTTCTGTCTCTGGCCATCGCACAGACACAGACGAAGGTCAACTTGCCTGGTGCGACCGGCGGCTATGTGATCGGTCCGGGCGATCAGTTCTCACTTGAGATCCCCGACCTCGAAGAGCTGAATGGAAAAGTCCACCGCGTAGACAATGACGGTACGGTGAATCTTCCGCTTGTGGGGCGAATGCAGGCGGCGGGTCTTACTCTGGCTCAGTTCGAAACCGCTCTCGACGAGAAGCTCTCGGCACAGCTTAAAGATCCCCACATAACTGTGACAGTTACCGAAACGCTAAGTCAGCCGGTCACTGTTATGGGCGCCGTGAATACGCCGGGCATTCATCAGATCCGCGGCCGCCAATCGCTCGTTGAGGTCTTATCTCAGGCGGGTGGTCTGCGGGCTGACGCCGGCTATAAAGTCACCATCACGAGGCAAATGAGTGTAGGGGATCTGCCGGTCGCCGGCGCCCGGCGGGATGAGGCCAACGGAACTACAACCGGTGAAGTGAGCGTTGGTGACATTCTCGAGGCCCGAAATCAGGTCTCGTCGAATGTAACCATCATGCCGCACGACGTGATTACAGTGCCCCGCGCGAAGCTCATTTACGTCATAGGCGAAGTGAAAAAATCCGGGGGCTTCACTCTTGAACAAAAAGACTCGATGTCGATCATTCAGGCAATTGCCCTGGCGGAGGGAACCACCCCGACTGCGGCGCGGCAGCGCGCCCTCATCCTTCGACAGGTTGCCGGAGCCGCAACGCGCAGCGAAATCAAGGTAGACGTAGACAGCATCATGAAAGGCAAAATGTCAGACGTTACACTGCAGCCCGACGACATTCTCTTCGTTCCTAACAGCCTCGCAAAGACGATTCGGACCAGAGCGATCGAAACGGCCGTGTCGACCGCGGCGGGCATGCTTATCTGGCGGGGGCTCTGAGACTCGTGCGCTTCCAGAACTCCAACATCCTGACGCACGGCCGCGACGCTCTTATGCGCCCGCCCGCTGCATATACGATCGACGATACGACGGCGGCTGCCCCGACCTCCTATGTGGACATCGTTATGCGGAGGAAAGGCACGATCTGCCTCTTCGCTCTCGGTTGCGGGCTGCTGGCCCTTGCATTCACTCTTCCTCAAACGAAACTGTATCGTTCACATGTCTCGCTTGAATTCGCGGGGCTCAACGACAACGTACTCAACACACGCGATATCGATCCGACCGCTACAGGCGATAACTCGTCTCAGGCGTTTATCAATACTCAGGCGAGGGTGCTCGAGAGCACTCCCCTGCTGGAACGTGTTATCGCCAAAGTAAAGGCCGGTGTCCGGCCGCAGGATCCGGCTCGCAGGAAGAACGCCATAGAAGGATTGACGCCTGTGGGCCTTTCTCACCGGGTGACGGTGCGGCCTGGTGAAGCGACAAAGCTCATTGACGTGTACGTGGATGCATCGGATCCGGTCATTGCCGCCGGCCTTGCAGACGCGATGGCTGAGGAATACATGGCTCTCAGTACCGAAGCGCGCGTGACATCCACCGAACGTACGTCGGGCTGGCTGACCAGGCAGGTGCAGGATGCCCGGAACAAGCTGGAAAAATCGGAGTCGGCACTTCAGGACTACGCCCGGCACGCGAACCTTGTGTTTACCGGCAGTCAGGGCAGCGTCGCAGAAGACCGGCTGAAAGAGGTTCAGGACGAATACTCCAAAGCGCAGGCGGACAGGGTGGCGAAACAGGCCATCTACGAAGGCCTGCTGGCCGAACAGCCGGATGCAGTCAACGCATCTCTGCGGGATACCGCATTACAGGATTATCAGCTTAAGCTAAGCGAGCTGAACCGGCAGTTAGCCGATCTGTCTACGCTTTATCAGCCCACTTATGGCAAGGTTCAGCGGCTCAAAGCTCAAATAGATCAACTGAAAAGCGATTACAGCAAACAGCACGACGCCGCGCTGAACAGACTTAGAAACGATTTCCAGACCGCTCAGCGGCGCGAAGATATGCTCGCGAAGTCTTATCGCTCTCAGCAGGGTGTCGTGACTCAGGAAGCCGCCACTACGGTCGATTACAATATCCTGAAACGCGAAGCCGAAACCAACCGGGCAATCTATGAAGCCATGCTTCAGAAGGTTAAGTCGTACGGTATCGCGTCCGCCATGCAGACGAGCAACGTACGGATCATCGATCCGGCTGAAACTCCGCTGCTCCCATATAAGCCCAACGTGCCGCTGAACACCGCATTCGGATTGATGGGCGGTCTGTTTCTCGGACTGGTGTGGGTCGGCATAAAAGACAAAGGCGAGATCAACGTCGAGTACCCGGGTCAGACTACAACGGTTCTGCAATCGAACGAACTCGGTGTCATCCCGTCCGCGCGTCTCGATCCATATCTTAAGAGCGGCTCGGCGCGGCAACTGCCGTCCGCCGCGGCGAACGACCATAATCTCCATAAGCAACTCGAAACGGCGATGTGGTTCTGCAAGTCGTCTCTTGTCGCAGAGTCGATTCGGTCCATCCGCACTTCGATGCTTGCGCAGGAGAAATCCGGATCGCCGACTAAGGTGGCAGTGATCACCAGTTTGAATCCGGGACACGGAAAGACTTCAACTGTCAGCAACCTTGGTATCGCTTATGCCGAACTCGGGAAGCGAGTGCTGATTGTTGACGCCGATGTCAGGAACCCCGGATTGCACCGGGTATTCGGCCTTCGGAACGAAGCCGGGTTAACCAATCTTCTGAATGAACCCGAGCCCTTCGACAGCTTCGATATTGACAGAAGCACTCAGGCGACCGGCGTTCCGTGTCTGTCGCTCCTGAGCAGCGGCCCACTTGCTGCCGGTGTCTCCCTGTCGTCCCTCTTTCATTCCGACAGGATGATTGAGATCCTGCGCCGTCTGCGGGAGTCATTCGATGCGGTTCTTATCGATACACCTCCGCTCACTCTGGCGGACGCGCGAATCCTCGGCCCTTTGGCTGATGGCGTTGTGCTGGTCCTCCGCGCGGGTGACGTAAGAATGGACAGCGTTCTTGCCGCAGAGCAAATGCTCGAACAGGACGGAGCGCACATGATCGGGACTGTTCTGAATAACTGGAATCCCCGATCGAACGGATACGGCGTTTATCCGGAGCGGTACCACGAGAGCAGCTACTTCCAGGGCGTAAGCAGTCGCTAACCAGGTCAGGGTCATGTTGTATCGCAGCTTTCTCTCATCGAATCGTGTCACCAACTGGCGGGTATTCGCGGCCGTACACTTCGCCCTGGATATCACCGTACTCTCCATGGCGTGGTACAGCGCTGTGCGGCTGCGGTTGCGGCTCAATCCGTGGATGCCTGTTCACATTTCAGAGAGCCAGGTCAGCGGGCTTGTGCCGCACCCGGCGTTGATCGTTGTCCTCTGGACGGCTGCGGCCCTGTGGATCGGGCTCTATCGCCGCAAAAAGAGCTGGTCCGCCGCACACGCGATTCGTCAGGCCATTGAGTCGGATGTAATCGCCTGTGCGCTGGCTATCTTTGTAACCTTCTTTTCTCGCGGAGTAACGAACGACCTGTCTCGATCGTTCCTGTTTCTATTCGGCGCGTTAAGTCTTCTGTTGCTGGCCACTTCTTTCTATGCCTCCATGTTCATCACGTGCAGCGTACAGAAGAGATGGGTAAAGCCCCGCCGGGTTGCAGTACTGGGCGAAGGCGACGACGTCGCAACGTTCGTGCAAAGCGTGGAACGATCGGGGCAGGAGTCGCTCCGGTTCACAGGCGTGATCGTTCCCGAAGCATCGGCCGTGGCTCAGGGAGTTCAGGCCAGATGCTCGCTCCCGGTCCTCGGAACCGTGCGGCAACTTGCGGAAGTAATCAACCGCGAAGGCCTGGATCAGCTGATCTGCATGAGCAGTATCAATTCCAGGGATTTTGAATTTTGCGGCGCCGTCTCGAACCGTATGGGTGTTACTTTCAGCCGCCCCCTGGCCGCGCCGGTCTGGCACAACGTTCGCTACGAGTTCAACCGCGATTACGGTCTGGATCTGCTTGACGCGGAGCCGGTACAGTTTTCGCACACTCAGGAGTTCATCAAACGGGCGGTTGACGTTACCGTCTCGGCTTTGCTGCTGATTGCGATCTCCCCGCTGTTGATCGTTCTGGCGGTTCTCATAAGACTGACTTCCGCCGGTCCGGTCATGTATAAGTCACCGAGGGTCGGCCGTGGTGGACGCCACTTTATGTTTTGGAAATTTCGCTCCATGCGTGTGAGCGGCCCAAAGCGTGAGGACTTGCGCACGCACAATGAGCGCGGAGGACATCTGTTTAAGATGCGCAATGACCCGCGAGTTACCCCGCTTGGCAGATTTATGCGCCGTTACAGTTTGGACGAGCTTCCGCAACTGTTTAACGTACTGAAGGGGGAAATGTCCCTTGTTGGCCCGCGTCCGCTGCCTGCTGAAGACCTCGACCCGGACGGTCTTAGCCGCGAACACTCAGCGTGGGCCGAGCAGCGAGTTCAGGTACGCCCGGGCATAACCGGAATCTGGCAAATCCGGGGACGCAGCGACCTTTCTTTCGAACAGATGGTGCAGTTCGATCTTGAGTACATCCATAACTGGTCGTTAGGTCTCGACATTCAACTCTTGATGGAGACACCGCTGGCGGTGTTTTCCGGACGCGGAGCCTACTAATGAATACTGTTCCGATGAAGCAGGAAGTACTTGGCGTGGGCATTAGCGCCACCAGCTACGCTGAGGTCGCGAAGACCTGCGCCGGGTGGATTTCGGGCAGGTCCGATTCGGAGCCGTCCACAAAAGCGCACTATATATGTGTCACGTCAGTTCACGGTCTCATGGAAGCCCGTCAGGACCCTGCCGTGAAGGCAATTCTGAACCGCGCCGATATCGCTACGCCTGACGGGATGCCCCTGGTATGGGCCCTCCGTTCTTTCGGGCTGCGCAATCAGCAACGGGTCTACGGGCCTGATCTGATGCTGGAGCTCTGTGCGCAGGCTGAAGCCGAAGGACACAGGATCTTTCTTTACGGAGGTCGCGAAGACACGCTTCAGGTACTGTGCAAGAACCTGCAGGAACGGTTTCCCCGGCTGGTAATCGCTGGCAGCTATTCACCTCCTTTTCGGGCCCTGACGGACGAGGAGGAAGCCGCCGTTCGGACAATGATTCGCGAGGCCGTGCCGGACCTGCTATTCGTTGGCATCAGCACACCGAAGCAGGAGAAGTGGATGGCGGCTCATCGCGAATGCTTCCCCGGAACGGTAATGGTAGGCGTAGGAGCCGCCTTCGACTTTCATGCGGGCCGGGTCCGGCAGGCGCCGCAATGGATGCAAGAGCGTGGCCTGGAGTGGTTGTTCAGACTGACCAGCGAACCGGGCCGTCTTTGGAAGCGCTATCTTCTCGTAACACCCCGCTTCCTTCCTTATTGGGCACTTCAAAAAGCCGGAATGACGATGCACGACATCGCCTGCGGCCGTAGACAGTCACAGACAAATACATCATTCGGAGATAACTGACATGGCTTACAGACAGAGAGTTCTTGTTACCGGCGCCGGCGGGTTTATCGGCCATCATCTAACTAAGTATCTGGTGGAACGGGGCTATTGGGTTCGCGGCGCCGATATCAAGCAGCCTGAGTACGAACCCTCGGCTGCGCACGAGTTCGAAATTCTCGATCTGCGGCGGTTCGATGACGCCCTGATCGCAACGCGCAACGTTGATCACGTGTACGCTCTCGCGGCAGACATGGGCGGCATCGGCTTCATCGAGCAGAACAAAGGACTGATCGTCCGCAACAACACTCTTATCAACATGCACACCATCGAGGCGGCGCGCACGAACGGGATTGAGCGCTTCCTCTACACGTCGAGCGCATGCATTTACCCGGGCTACAGGCAGAAAGAAGAGAACATTGCACCGCTCAAAGAGAGTGATGCTTATCCCGCCGATGCCGAGGACGGATATGGCTGGGAAAAGCTCTATACCGAACGCGTATGCCGCCACTATTCAGAGGACTTTGGTCTCGACACCCGAGTCGTCCGGTTTCACAACATTTTCGGGCCGCTTGGGACGTATGACGGTGGGCGCGAAAAGTCGCCGGCGGCAATTTGCCGGAAGATTGCGCTCGCGGACGACAACGGGACTATCGAAGTCTGGGGTGACGGTCATCAGACCAGATCCTACTGCTATATCGACGATTGCGTCGAAGGCATTTACCGGTTGATGCAGTCCACCCACACTGAACCTATCAATCTGGGCCAGGACCGCATGATTTCCATCAACGAGCTTGTGGACATGGTGGCGTCCATTGCCGGCAAGCGCATCAATCGCGTTCACAACCTGCACGCTCCACAGGGTGTGAGAGGGCGTAACAGCGACAACACTACGTTGCGCGAAGTACTCCATTGGGAACCCTCCGTTTCGCTTGAAGAAGGGCTGGGCCGCACCTACCAATGGATACAAAGTCAACTCCGGAAAACGGGACAGCTTGAGAAAGCCGCGGTGTTCGCGGGCGGGGTCTGAGACCGAGTCGCATGAATCCCGCAATCGATACGGAGCTGCGGTACCCGATCGGCGTAACCTCGGATGCTGTACCCGCGGTCACAGAGACAATCATCGAATCCGGCGAAAGCTGGCTCGCGCTCGGGCTGCCTGAGCTCTGGTCTTACCGCGAATTGTTGTTGTTTCTGGTGTGGCGCGATATCAAAGTGCGCTACAAGCAAACCGCTCTGGGCGCCGCCTGGGCGATGCTGCAGCCGCTGATGGCAATGCTGGTCTTCACTTTACTATTCGGCAGGCTCGCAAAGTTGCCTTCCGATAACATTCCTTACCCCTTGTTCGTATACACGGCCCTGTTGCCGTGGCAGTTGTTTGCCTTTGCACTTACCGAATCCAGCAACAGTCTGGTTTCAAATCAGCATCTGATCAGAAAAGTATATTTTCCCCGGCTGATTATCCCTGTCGCCGCGGTGTTGGTGGGGCTGGTTGACTTCGCAATTTCTTTTGCTGTATTAGCCGGAATGATGATTTATTATGGCGTTCGTCCCGCGCCTACTGCTCTCTTCTTTATACCGTTTCTTATTCTGGCCGTACTCACGGCTCTAGGGATCGGAATCTGGCTCTCAGCACTGAATATTCAGTACCGCGACGTCAAGTACGTTATACCGTTTCTTACTCAACTCTGGATGTTTGCCACGCCGGTAGCCTATTCGAGCAAACTGGTTCCCGCTCAGTGGCGCACCCTCTACAGCCTGAACCCGATGGCCGGTGTTGTTGACGGATTCCGATGGGCAATTCTCGGCAGTGGCGCCGCATCGAGTTCAATGATTCTGATTTCGATAGCAGCCGTCGTCCTGATCCTTATCGGCGGAGTAGCATATTTCAAACGTATGGAGAGGTCGTTTGCCGACCTGGTCTGATATATGAACTCATACGCCATTGTTGCCGACAACATCAGCAAGCGGTATCTGATCGGGGAAACGGAGCGCTACCAAACCTTTCGGGAAAGCGTGTCGCGGGCGGTTACACGGCCGCTTCGCTGGGTCCGTGGAGAACGCCGGCCTCCGGCACAGTCTCCGTTTTGGGCGTTGCGAGATGTATCGCTTCAGGTGAAAGAAGGTGAGGTGGTTGGCATTCTCGGCCGCAACGGGGCAGGGAAGTCAACGCTGCTTAAAGTGTTGTCGCGTATTACAGCGCCAACAAAGGGGAGAGCCGTACTGAGGGGCCGCATGGGGTCCCTGCTTGAAGTAGGAACCGGGTTCCATCCTGAGCTAACGGGCCGCGACAATATCCAGTTAAACGGCTCGATCCTGGGTATGTCGAGAGCCGAGATCCGGAAGCACTTCGACGAAATTGTTGCGTTCGCCGAAATTGAAAAGTTTCTCGATACCCCCGTCAAGAACTATTCAAGCGGAATGTACATGCGCCTCGCCTTCGCTGTGGCGGCTCATCTGGACCCCGAAATCCTTGTTATCGACGAAGTACTCGCAGTCGGAGACACCACGTTCCAGAAAAAGTGCCTCAGCAAGATGGACTCAGTCGCTAAGCAAGGCCGGACGGTCTTATTCGTAAGTCATAACATGGCCGCGATCAGCGCACTGTGCACTACGGGCGTTCTTCTTCAGGAAGGGCGAGTAGTTGCGACCGGACCCATCCAGGACGTGGTTCAGAAATATTCCAGCAGCCCGGACATATCGTCCGCTACGAACTGGACCGGCGACTACGGCGATGAGAACGCCAGGCTTAGAGAAAGCTGGGTCCGAAGCCTCGATTCGGACGGCAGCTTCGACACCGCGTCGGAACTTGAGGTCGGCATCAGGGTCGAGGTGCTTCAGCCGATCGAAGGCTTCGTGCTGGGGTTCCGGTTGTTCTCGCAATATGAGCAGGAACTTGCTTACGTCCTGTATGACGATGCGGATTCTACTACGCCTCCGACCACTATGCCCGGTCAGATCACGAAACGCTTCAGAATCCCGGCAAACACTCTCGCCGCGGGCGTCTACAAGATCGGGATCTCAGTCGGCATTCACAATCAGAAGGCGATTGTCCTGTATACGGATCAGGGATCTCTTATGTTTGAACTGGAAAACCTGAGAGGAATCGGGCGCAGATATCCGACTCCGCCGCTTCGGGGATACACCAGCATTTTCAGACCGAACTGGCGGGTTTCCTAATGGCTGCCGAATCGATTCCGTTCGACCAGATCTCGTTCGTAGTGCAGGGCCCGGTGGACACTACAATCTCACGCCGGACAGGCAAGCCGATGACGCAAAGCTGCCTTGAAAGCATTCGTCAGTGGTTTCCCGGATCCGAGATTGTTCTATCCATCTGGAAGGGTTCGGATGTAAGCGGGCTTGACTTCGATCAACTCATCGAGAACGATGACCCGGGGGCGTTCAACGTCATGCGTCCGGAGGCATTGCGGCCCGTGTACAACAACGGCAACCGGCAAATCGTCTCGACCGCATCCGGACTCAGGGCTGTCAGCAGGTGTTATGCCGCGAAGGTCAGGACGGATCTCGTTCTCACCGGCAACCAGTGGCTTGGACAATTCAATGGCTTCCCGGCAAGGAGTCCCCGGTGGCGCATCTTCAAAGAACGGATCGTGACAGCCAGTCTTTACACCCGAAATCCGGTCCGCGGGATACGGAAGCCGTTTCATCCTTCCGATTGGCTCATGTTCGGACTTACTGAAGACATGCTTCTGCTCTGGGACATTCCGCTTGAGCCAGAGCCGCAGAGCGCACACTGGTTCCAGTCGCGCCCTTACCCGCGTGGAGTTGACGAGAAGGTTGACATGCGTCGTTACAACGCTGAGCAGTACGTGTGGAAAACCCTTCTCAGTAAGTATGGCTCGGTCAGGTTTGACAACTTTGCCGATGCTTCAGCCGAAAACATCCGGCTTACACGTCTGACGTTCGCAAACAACCTGATCATACTGGACCCTGACCAGTACACCTTCGAACTGCAGAAGTACGAGGCGCCTCGCCGCGGATGGGTCTATTCCTGCTTCACACATCGTGAGTGGTATCGGCTATACCGGGAGTATAGCTGCGGCGAAAAGCTTGCGCCTGCATTCGAGCGGGCAACAGACCTGCGGCATCTTTACGAGGGGTGTTATTGCCGAATTCCCGAGTCTCTGAGGGGCGGTCTGTTTAAGGCGTCGGCATTCGCACGCCAGGTCATCGGTCAACTTCCACCCAAAAGCACGAGAGCTGAGTCATGATGCGGCCACAGGACATGTCGTTCGTTGTGCAGGGCGCCATAGACCACACGATCAGCCCGATCACTGGCAAGCCCATGACCATGAGCTGCATCGAAAGCCTCAGACGCTTCCATCCCGGATGCGAAGTGGTTCTATCGACCTGGCCTGACCAGAAGATCGAAGGCCTCGACCACGATGTGCTCGTCCTGAGCGAAGACCCCGGCGCATGGAATGCCTTTCATCCCGATGCGGACGAGGTCAAACTCGATAACGGAAATCGTCAGATCGTATCCACCCGGAACGGTCTGCTGCGAGCCCGCCGGCCGTACGCCGCGAAGATCCGCACCGATATGGTGTTCACCGGGAACAGCTGGATGAAAGCGTGGGGTAAGTATCCCAAGCGTATGGCAGAATGGCAGATCTTCGAAGAGCGGGTAATTACGTGTTCCATGTTTGCGCGGGATCCGGAATGTCCCTATACACGGCAGGCGCTGCATCCTTCGGATTGGGTCTACATCGGCCTGAAACACGACCTTCTCAAGCTCTGGGATATCCCGCTTCAGACGGAACCCGAATCGTCACAGTGGTTCCTGAACCGCGGCGTAGTGCCTGTGCCGCCGCCGCACGATGACGATATCAGGCGCTTTTCTCCCGAGCAATACGTGTGGCGCACGTTTCTTGCTAAATTCGGCCCGGTAAAGCTCGACTGCCGCGGCCACGTATGTGAAGAAAACATCCGTTTGACGTATCTGACGTTCGCGAACAACCTGATCATTCTGGATACCGATCAGTTTCCATTTACCGTCGATCGTTACCAAATTCCGCCGTGGAACTGGTACAGGCGCTATCGGTTTGTCTCAAACCGCGAGTGGGAACACCTTTATCACAAATACTGCGATCGCGTTACAGCACGTGCCCACGTCCGGCGCATGATGAATCCGCATTACCACCTGAAAAAAGCATACTTCGCGTGGTATCGACCGTGGCAGTCCGTGAGAAAACTTCGCGGATTACCACACGCGGCCGGCGATCCCGTCGGTCCACAAACAGTCTGAGTCTCGGAAAAAACCCATATGGTCACAGAAGAAAAATGCATCGTACTCGATCTGGACGGCACCTTATGTCCCGTCAAGCGGTCGGATGAAGAGTACGAAGATCTGCAGCCCTTTCCCGACATGCTGGCCCGCGTTCGCGAGTACAAGGCGGCGGGCTTTTACATCATCCTGTACACCTCCCGCAACATGAGAACGTATGGCGGCAACATCGGACTGATCAACGCGAATACGGCCAAAATGACGATGGCATGGCTCGACCGGCACGAAATTCCCTATGACGAAATCCATTTCGGCAAGCCTTGGGCAAGCCGCATTGGTTTCTATGTGGATGACAGGGCGATTCGACCCGACGAATTCCTGCGGATGAGCCCGTCCGAAATAGACACGCTTCTTACCCCCGCTAAAAGGATGGCAGCTCATGAATAAAGTCCTGTTAATGCCGACGGCCAAGCTGGTAAGCACCGAACTTAGGACTGAATTCGGTCCTATCCCGTCGGCGATGATTCCGCTCGACAGCCGCCCGGCAATGCAGTATGTCGCGGAGCCATGGATAAACCGGGGTTACCGACTTGTTCTGGGCGTCGGGGAACGCGCGGATCTGGTCCGCGAGTATACAGATCGCCATCCCGGCCTGGGCGCCGTGTTGATCGATGTGGATAATCCGCAAAGCCTTGGCGATACCATTCTGACGACCCTGGAGGCGCTGGACGAGTTACCCGCCAGCCTGGTCATCAACTTCGCCGATACCTTTGTTGGGGACGAACTTCAGGGAGACGACGTCATCTGCTACCGAGAGGCCGGCGAAGTGTATCGCTGGACCACATTTCAGATCGATTTCGGCAACAAAATTACTCGCCTTTCCGATAAAGACGACGATAACCCTTACGGCGCCCAGCAGCCCGTGTTTGTAGGTGTGTTTGCGATCGGCGGCGTCGATGCATTCCGCAATTGCCTGCGCAATGCTGTCGCCGGATGGTCCCGACGTCCGGATTCGGAAGACCAGACCGACCCGTTCTACCTGGCGCTGGTCGAATACTTCAACGCCCTGCCGGTCGAAAGCCGCAAACTGCAGAGAGTGAGCGACTGGCGCGACTTCGGTCATCTGGACACCTATTACCAGACCAAGCGCGCATTCTGCATCAACCGGCGCTTCTTCAATTGCGTTGAGATTGATGACTCACGCGGCATCGTCCGCAAATCCAGCACCAACGCCGAGAAGCTGCTCAACGAGATGAAGTGGTACATGGAGTTGCCGAAGGCGCTCCGCCACATTGCACCCCGGGTCTTCGATTACAGCATTGCCAAAACAGAACCGTTCATGGAGATGGAGTATTACAGCTACCCCGCTCTGAACGACGTTTACCTTTACGGGAACCTCGACCTGAGTGTCTGGATGCGCGTCTTTCAGGCCATCGGAAACGTCGTTACCCAGATGCAGTCTCATCGCTATCAGCCCCCTCAGGCCGGACAGCTTCCGCAGGCGATGCGCACCATGTACGAAGACAAAACCCGTCTGCGTCTGAAGCCGGTACTCGAAGACCCACGCTTCGCGCGCTTTTGCGGAGACTGGGTCACGATCAATGGCAGACTCTGCATGGGGATCGCTCAGTGTCTTGACGTTCTGCCGAAGATCGCCCAGGCTATCGACATGTACTCGCTCGATTACTTCACAGTCATCCACGGCGACCTGTGCCTGAGTAACATCCTCTACGACCGCCGTAACAGCTTTATCCGGATCATCGACCCCAGGGGCGAATTCGGAGAGGTTGGCATATTCGGCGACATGCGGTACGACCTTGCGAAGCTCTCACACAGCCTTGAAGGCGATTACGACTTCATGGTGAACGGGCTGTTCGAATCCCGATGGACTCAGCAGGGCTTCAGTTACCAGCCGCAACTGGATGCAAGGCATCGGGGCGTCAAGAAGCTGTTCCATAACTGGTTCCTTAGTGAATTCGGCAAGTACTATCCGCAGGTAAAGCTCATAGAATCGCTGCTGTTCCTGAGCATGGTACCGCTTCATGCGGACCGGTTCGAATCTCAGCAGGCGTTTCTGGCGCGCGGTCTTGAAACCTTCAATGAAGTTGCGTCGGGCGTCATTCCCGCCGATGTGAGGGCATCCGCATGACGGGCGAACTGTCTTCCACAACTGTTGTGATCACCATGGCCGGCGAAGGCAGCCGGTTCCGCCTGGCGGGGTACACGATTCCGAAATACGAGATCGAAGTGCATGGCCGGACCTTGTTCGCATGGTCCATGGAAAGTCTGCGCGGGTTTATCGAAGCTGGCGCAAAGTTCGTGTTTGTTGCGCGTTCGCACCCGAACATAGCAGACTTCCTCAAGCGGGAGTGCGCTGCAACGGGAATTCGCAAATTCACGATTCTTACAGTCGATACTCTTACCGACGGCCAGGCGACTACCGCAATGCTCGCAAGGCCTGCGGTCGATAATGCTGCATCTCCGCTGGCCATCTACAACATAGATACCTATGTGGAACCGCGCGGCATGGACCCTCGTTATATCCGTGGCACCGGCTGGGTACCCTGCTTCCCCGGCGAGGGGGACAAGTGGAGTTTCGCGGCAGCGGACGGGGACGGACGCGTCTCTGAACTTCGCGAGAAACGGCGCATCTCACCGCACGCGACCGTTGGTCTGTATTGGTTCGATTCGTTCAGCCGATATGAGGCTGCGTATAACGCCTATTACTCGCGTGCTGAGAATCTGGAAGCAAAAGAGCGGTATATAGCCCCGCTTTACAACCATCTGATAGCGGAGCATGCGGAAGTATACCTGCACCTGATCCGTGCGGAAGATGTCTATCCACTCGGAACTCCCGAGGACGTTCAGTTGTTCAGGCAAATGCCGATTCAGTCGCACACGTTAGCCGCCGTTTAGGATCCGAAACGCCCGTGACCAGCAAGCTTGCCATTCTCGTTCCTTGTTACAACGGCGGAGACCTTCTCCGTACGACTGTGGAATCGTGCGGCAGGTCGGGTCTTTCCGGCGACCGCTTCGAAGTGCTTGTAGTGGACAATTGCTCCACCGATGCGAGCACAAGCAAGCTCCCGGCTGTGCTGTCCAATGGCGCCCCGGTCCATGTGTATGTGAATGAGACGAACCTCGGCCGCGTCGGGAACTGGAACCGCGCTCTTCAAATAGCCGCTGAAGGAGATTTTACCTACGCGGTGTTTCTGTTTGTCGGCGATGAGTGGCTGCCCAACGGCAGCATCGGCGCGCTGATCGATGACATGGATAATGCGGGTAGCATTCTGGGAATGGCCGCGATGAGGATTGTCGCTCAGGATGGCGAACATGTCAGGGCGGGCGCCAGGGTCTCCATCACAGGCGCTGCTTCGAACGTCGCGAGCCGTGCACTGATAGCTCAGGCCGTTGAAACCGGACGCCTGCCCTTCGCGCCGATTCAGGCGAACGTATACCGCCTCTATAACGAATGCCCGCTGGTTTTCGACACTGCGGAGAGTAACTCTCTGAATGCCGATATCGAGGGCACAGCGGTGTTCATCCAGCAGCACCCAGGCACCATTACGATCGTATCCAGCCCTTACCTGATTTGGCGCGACCGCCCGGGCCGCTACTTTACCGCGCAGGACCCATGGTTCGTCTTTATAGAGACTCGCCGCACGCTCCAGCGGCTCTCGGACATAACCGGACTTCCGGTGAACTGGAGGAGCGCAAATTCAGTCGGGATGCTTGCCGCTCTTCGCGAGACTTCACGGAGCATCCCCTGGCGTCGGCGTCTGGCGTTTCAGTGCCGCGTGTTCCGATACCTGATGTCACACAGTGCGGGCCTGAGTCTCATCACCACTCTCCGCTTCCTTGCTAAGAAGGTTTGGTCGCGGCAGAGCTACCTCGTGATCGGTCACGGCTCAGGGTTACCGTCGGGAGCGCAGGTATTTAAGGAGGTCGCAGACCAGTGTCGCTCCTGATGTTTTCGGTGTTCACGCTGTTATTCGCGGGCCCTGTCCTGGCGGACGATACGGCCCGGCTCCAGGGGATGATCAACCGGTGCCGCACAGGAGGCGAAGTATCGTTCCCGGCCGGTGAATACATGGTCTCGAAGCTGCAGTTGAAGCCGGACTGTACATATCGCGGAACAGCAGGTAAGACTGCGCTGAAGCTCCGCGACAAAAACAGCTTCATCGCTGACGTGAGTGAACGGTCCGGAATCTCAATCTCAGGACTGACCTTTGACGCTAACAGCATGGGTGGCGCCATCATTGCCCAGGGATATGCACCCGTCCGAAATATTCACATCGACAATTGCGATTTCACGAACGTGGTGAGCGCCTCTGCTTACCCGGCCAACCTCACCATCTTTTCGTCATGGGGAATTATCGACTCCTCATTCACCAACAACCGCTTCAGCAACGTGTCGGGAGGCATCTCTCTGACGACTGTTCAGAATGTCTCGATTACCGGCAACACGTTCAGCAATGTGACTCAAAGCGACGCCATCTTCATCGCGCCGAACCCGGTATCGTTTCCGAGCGGTGAAAAGCTCCGGATTACCGGCAACACTGTGTCTGGTGTCGCCAAAATCGGCATAGAGATCTTCCGTCCGGACCCGACAAACGGGTCCATCCTCAACCAGCCCCTCATTGAAGGCAACAACATCTCCCGCCTCGTCGCGGGCAACGCTGAAGGGATGGGGCTCTCAATCACTCACGGGGAAGGCGCAATCATTCGCAATAACACCGTGGATAATACGGCCGGCGTGCCGCAGGAGAACGGGATCGGCATCGAGGTAATCGTCCGAAACGCGCAAGTCACGCAGAATACGATCAGGGGTGGCGTTGGATTCGGCATCGCTGTGCAGGGAACTCCGGGCGCGGTGATTGCCTTTAACACGATTACCGGCACTCGCAAAGACGGCATACTTTTCGCCTGCGATAACGGCAGGCACCGGTGCAGCAGCACAGGGTCGGTGGTCGAGAACAATACGATCCGGGACGCCCGCGTGAACGGCATCCGCTTCGACAACGACTGGTCTCAGTCCCGTGTAAGAAACAACGTTATAACGCGCGCCGCAGGTGCGTGGCCCGACGACGCGAACGCAGGGTTTACAGGCATAAGGGCACCGGCCCCGAGGCTTCCGTCCGATCTGAGCGCCAACAGAATTACACTCGCCCCGGGTGCGCCCGCGGGCTTTCATTTCCGCGATATCGACCCAGGCAAATAATCGTGTCACCCTACGTCACAACCTGGATTCCCGCAGCCCGGCCTGTTCGCGTCGCCGCGCGCCGAATACCCATCGACTGGTGGCAGCGTACTGCGATGTTTATGGTGCTCGGCTATTTCGCAATGGGCCGCAGCTTCGCCTATTTCGGAATACCCCCGCTGAAGCTCTTTATCGGAGAGCTCGCGTTGTTTGCGTTCCTGTTGCTGCACCCGCGCGAAAGCGCTGACCGCGTACGGCGCGCACTGGCTCACCGCAACATCCTTTCGGATTTCGCCTGGGCCTTGACACTGCTGCTGCTCTATGGCCTGATGGAAATCTTCCGCGGAGCTTACAACGGCTACTCTGTCATCAATGCCGTACAAAGCTTTGTATTTAACTACTACCCCGCCTATCTCCTGCTCGGAATCTGGATCGGCGAGAAGGACAAGACATTTGTCAGGCGGACGATAGTAATCCTTTCCTGGGTGAACGGTGTTTACGGGATTCTTTATATCGGTGTGCTAAGTAACGTAGCGATCTTCATACCAGGCTCTCAGGGTTCACCCGTCCCTATCTTCGGTCAGCCGTGGGGTTCGGCGATCGCGCTTCTCGGGATCATCTGCCTTGAGCTGGATCTTCGCGCTACATGGCTCCCGCTGTTGATCAACGCAGCAGTGCTGCTTGCCATTCAGGTGCGCGCTGAATGGGTCGGCTTCATCTGCGGTCTTGTGGTCTATGCATTCCTGACCAGGCGTTTTGACAAGCTCATTGGAACCTTTGCACTCACGGGTTTATTACTGATTGTAGGTCTTGCGGCGGATATCCACCTGCCGGGCGCTTCGTCGCGGGGCGGCGGCATTTCAACCCGCGACATCGTCGGCCGCGCTATCGCCCCGATTAATCCCAAACTCGCGGCTGAGTTTACGCCTTTTGCCAAATCGAACGCCAGCACCTTCGAATGGCGCACGAACTGGTGGAAGGCGATCTGGGCCGACAACCACAAAGACGCCAAAACGGCTGTTCTGGGCGAGGGCTATGGCTATCCTCTCGTTGACCTTGTCGACTATCTAAGGGGCCGTACGTTCTTAAGAACTCCACATAACATGTTCTTCTTCGCATTAGGCTACGGAGGATGGCTGCTCGTAGGCCTGTTTGCCCTGCTGCAGTTCTTTGTGCTGCGGCTCCTGATTGCAGCCTGGCGCCTGACCCGAAACCCTTTTGGACTTGTATTCTGGACCGCTGTCATAGTGTGGTCGTTATTCGGCGATTCTTTTGAGACGCCTTACGGTGCAATTCCCTATTTCGTCCTGGCCGGGGCGTCCATTGCGCCACTGTTCAGAAAGCGGGTGATCTATGCGAATCCTTATGGCGCATAACTATTACCAGCAGCCCGGCGGAGAAGATCAGGTGTTTGCCGCCGAAGCGGATCTACTCGAGCAGCGCGGGCACACGGTGGTCAGAATGACGCGTCATAACGATGATGTAGGCGGCATGAGTCGCTTGAGCGTGGCACGTGCGGCAGTGTGGAACACCGACACCTATCGCGCCGTGAAAGCGATCATTCGCGGCTCCAACATCGACCTCGTTCACTTTCATAACACGTTTCCTTTGGTATCGCCTGCGGCATACTACGCGGCCCGCTCCGAAGGCGCGGCCGTGGTGCAGTCTTTGCATAACTACCGCCTTCTGTGCCCAGGCTCACTGCTGTACCGGGAAGGGCGTGTCTGTGAGGATTGCCTTCAACGCGCCATACCGTGGCCCGGCATTATGCACGCATGCTATCGGGGCAGTACGGCGCAAACGGGCGCCGTAGCGGGTGTATTGACCCTTCACCGCGCGTTAGGTACGTGGTCAAGGGCTGTCGATTCTTACATTGCTCTGACTGAGTTTGCCCGGCACAAGTTCATCGAAGGTGGTCTTCCAGCCGCTAAGGTGGCGGTAAAACCCAACTTTGTATCGTGCGATCCTGGCCCGGGAACCGGTGACGGCAATTACGCCCTGTTTGCGGGCCGGATCACCGAAGATAAAGGTATCGATGTCCTGCTCGATGCATGGGAACAACTGGGTGCGGAAATTCCGCTGAAGATTGTCGGACAGGGCCCGCTGCTTGAGAGCGCCAGTACCCGTACTGCCGGAATGAAGGGTGTAGAAGTTCTGGGCGCAAAGCCCCACTCCGAAGTACTGAATCTCATGAAGGGTGCCGCCGTGCTGATGTTTCCTTCTCTCTGGTACGAAGGGCTTCCCATGACTATCGTGGAATCTTATGCTTGTGGACTGCCCGTTATCGCCAGTAATCTCGGCAGCCTTTCCGGCCTGATTAGCGATGGCGTAACCGGATTTCACTTCCGCCCGGGTGACGCTGCGGATCTTGCGCGCTGCGTCAGGCACGCAGTTTCAAATCCCGGTCGGCTTAAGTGTATGAGGAGCAATGCGCGAGCCGCATTCGAGAGGAATCACACTTCCGACGCGAATTACTCAGCTTTGATGAAGGTCTATGACGACGCGAACCGATCGAAGCCAGGCGCTCGCGCCGTGCGAAGGAAAAGCCGATGAGTACCGCGGATAAACTCGCCGTCCTGGTTCCCGTCTTCAACGGCGGGCGGAATCTCGCCGCGTCGTTACGGTCATGCGCGGCTTCCGGCCTGCACCCGGACCAGTACGAAATTATTGTCGTCGATAACGGCTCCACGGATGATGCCGTCAGCAAACTGCCGGCAGTGAACCCGGGCGGTGCGCCTGTTCGCGTGTTTTCGAATGGCTCGAACATCGGGCGTGTTCAGAACTGGAACAGGGCGCTCGAAATCGCCGCCGACCTCGGGTTCCGGTGGGTCACGTTTCCTGTTCGCCGGAGACGTGTGGATTCCGGGCAACGCGCTCCGGGATCTCTTCCGAGCCGTTCGTAATGCAGACGCTACCGTCGCCTTTGCGCCGTTTGTCGTCGCAGGCAGCAACGGCGTCAAGCGGCCGAGCCAGCGCTTTCATGTTAACGGCGCCGCAGCGGTTTGTTCATCCCGCGAATTTGTCAGCACCCTGCTTGCAAGCGGCCTGTTTCCTCTCGGACCGCTACAGGCAAACATCTACCGGATTGACGCGGGCAGGCCCGTGTTCGACCCCGCTGAACCGACCCGCACAGACGTCGATTCCACGCTGCGCTTCATCATCGACTCCGGCGGCCCAGTGGTTGTTGGCGGCGAACCCTTCGTTGAGTGGCAGGATCGGCCAGACCGCTTTCACGCCTCCATGGGAACCGCCAGGACGGTTCAGGATTACATGGCCACCTTTCAGCTTGCGTGCTCCAGCACTGACCGGCCGGTTAATTACAGTCTGGCGAAAGCCCGCATTCTGCTCAATTCTCTGAGGCTCATGATTTCTGACGCGCCGCTGCTTCAGTGGCCATCCGTGATTGCCGCCATTGCCCGGTCTGCATTCAGTGCTCCGCACCCCGTTCGGCCGCGGGATGTTCTCGAAAGCTTATGGTCGAGATTCGCTCTCGGCCGGCGGCTGCTTCAGTTCGGATAACCGTACATTTCCCCGGCGAAATCGGAACCCGTAAATGCTCAACCAAACTCCAGCCCGGAACATAGCGGACCACCTGTTGCTCAGGTGCGCCGCCGCGCAGGCGGACGACCTCGCACGCGCAGAGTTCGCACGCCTGGCACAGCAGGAGCTCGACTGGGATTATCTTTTCACAACGGCCGAAGCGCACGGAATGTTGCCGCTGCTGCGGAAGCGTCTTGATGAAGTTCACAACGCGCCACCCGCGCTCACGCGCGCATTTATCGCGAACGCAACCCGCAACCTGGCGCTCACAGGCGAACTCATGCGGATACTCTCGATGCTCGAATCCGCCGGGATCGAAGCGGTCCCGTTCAAAGGCCCCGCGCTTTCGGAACAGGTGTTCGGCACCGTGGCAATGCGCCAGTTTTGCGACATCGACATTCTGGTGCGGCCCAAAGACGTGGTCGCTGCCAAGCAGGCGCTTCTTGCCCGGGGCTATGAGCCCGAGTTCACGTTGAGCCCTTCACGCGAGGCGGAATATATCCGCTCCGAACATGCTTTTCAGTTTCGGAAGGATAGCTTCATTCTCGAGCTTCACTGGAGCTTCGGCTCCCGCGATCAATCTTTCCCGGTCGATGTCGCATCCGTTTGGACCAGACTCGAAACGCGAACTCTTCAGGGCCACCGCGTACGCGCGCTGTCGGTCGAAGATCTGTTCCTGTACCTGTGCATGCACGGTGCGAAACATAGCTGGGAGCGCCTCGAGTGGGTGTGCAGCCTCGCTGAGCTTGGACGGATGCAGCCCGCGCCCGACTGGAACCGTATCACGTCTCTGGCACGACGAACCGGCGCCCTCCGCGGCTTGCACCTGGGCTTACTGCTTGCCGCGGACGTTTGCGCGCTGGCACTTCCGCCCGAGGTCGCCGCAGCCGCTGCGTCCGACCGCGAGGCCCGGCGGCTTGCCATCCAGGCGCGTGCAAACTTCTTTCTCCCGCAGCCGACGCATCGCGTCCGCGAGTTCCGGCGCCACCGGTATTACTTCGACAGCCGTGAGCGGCTTGCCGACCGCATCCGCATTGTGCTTTTCTCTTTCTCACGGATTCCGCACCCGCTCGCAAGAGACTGGGATCTGTTCCGGCTGCCCGCCGGCATGGCGTTTCTCTATTACTTATTACGGCCCATCCGGATCTTCCGCGAATACGGCCTCCGACTTCTCCAGGGATAACCAATTCAGATGAAAACCGCTGAACGAATCACAAATTCCACACGTGTCATCGCTACCGACAATGCCGTCGGCTGCGATATAGAAGGCGAGATGGTCTTACTCGACCTCACGTCCGGCACCTATTTCGGACTGAACCCGGTGGGAGCCGAGATCTGGAATTTCGTCCGCGAAGAGAAATCTGTTCAGGACATACAGCAGCATCTGATGAGTGCGTATGATGTGACCGCCGAACGTTGCGAGGCGGAAGTGAAAGCTCTGTTATCCCAATTGGCCGAAAAGGGTTTGGTACGCCTGCAATGATTCAGAAGTTCAGGAAAGCGCCGGCTTCTGTCGTCCGCTTCGTGCGCATCGGCGCCGGTGAGCAGGTTGTGTTTGCCACGGCGCTGATTGCCATGATCGCGGCCCGCCTCGCGCTCCTGTTCTTTCCTGTGCAGGGAATCGTAGCCGTGTCGAACCGGCTCAGCCGCCGCTGGCCTGCGCGCCCGGACCGCCGAGTACCGCTGTTCCAGGCTGCAAAGCGAATCACCCAGGCGAAACGCTTCTGCCCCTTTTCGACATGCCTTTCCGAGACGATCGCTGCAAACTTCATCATGACGCGGCTGGGTCACGAAGCCGACCTCCGCATCGGAGTCGCGAAAAACGCGGGCAAATTCGAAGCTCACGCATGGCTCGAATGCACCGATGGAGTGGTAATCGGAAACCTGTCCCCGGAAGGAAAGCAATACGTCAGGATGCCGTCACTCAGGAGGTTCGTCGCATGAGTGGCATAGTTGGAATCTTCCGCCGTGACGGCGCGCCGGCCTCCCCGGCGCTTGTGCGCCCAATGCTCGAAGCCATCGCCCATCGCGGGCCGGACAGGGCCGCAGTTTGGGCAGACGGGCCCGTAGCCTTCGGGAACTGTGTCCTGTTCACGACCCCCGAATCGCTCTGGGAGACGTTGCCGTCCAGGGACCCGGGAACGCCTTTCACAATCGCCGCCGATGCCCGCATCGATAACCGCGATGAATTGCGTGAAGCACTTGGAATTCGCGAAGCCGCTATTACCGACAGTTCTATCATCCTTAGGGCTTACGAAAGATGGGGTGAGGACTGCCCCCACAATCTGATCGGCGACTTCAGCTTTGTGATCTGGGATGAAAAGAAGCACAAGCTGTTCTGTGCCCGCGACAGTGCGGGTATGCGTTCGTTCTATTACTATGCGACACCGAACCTGTTTGCGTTTGCTTCTGAGATCAAAGCACTCAGGGAATTGAGGCAGATCCCTATAGAGCTGAATGAGACCCGTATAGGCGACTACCTAAGCAACATCTACGAAGATCGCGCGATAACGTTCTATAAAGATATATTCCGGCTGCCCCCCGCAACGGCGCTTAGCGTCACCCCATCAGAAATCGAGGCCAGGACCTACTGGAAGCTCGATCCCGGCCGGGAGATCATCCTGCGTGATGACGCCGAATATGCCGAAGCGTTCAAAGAGCATTTCGACACAGCCGTGAAGTGCCGACTGCGTTCCGCTTTTCCGGTTGGTTCGGCCCTGAGCGGGGGGCTCGATTCCTCAGCCATCGCATGCACTGCCCGAAACATGTTGGGAGCGCCGCTCCATACTTTTTCAATCGTCTTCCCAGGCCTGCCTGCGCAGGATCTGAAAGTCATTGACGAGCGCGTGTACATCAATCGGGTCCTCGATACCGGCAACTTCATCCCGCACACCATACATGGCGATGAACTGAGTCCTATGGCCGACCTGACCCGCGTTCATCATCATCTGGATGAGGCGAACTCTGCTCCAAACTTATATCTGCACTGGGCAATGTACGGCGCCGCGAAAGACAACGGCGTAAGAGTCTTTCTGGACGGCCTGGACGGAGACACTACCGTGTCTCACGGTTTCGAATACCTGCAGGAACTGGCACGTAAACTCCGGTTCCGCCGGCTGCACGGAGAGGCAAAACTCCTCGCCCAAAACCTGTTTGGCGGATCGAAGCCACGCCGGGTCTTATGGAACTACTGCCTCAAGGAAATGGTGCCGGACTGGGTGTTTGAGACACGGAGCCTGCTTCTCGGAAAGTCCCGCAGCCCAAAGGTCGCGTCGCTCGTCGATCGCCAACTCACCACCCGTCTCGATCTGGCGCGGAGAGCTAAGCGCCTCAGGCCTGCTCATAAGGTCCGCACGGCGCGGGCAAATCATCATAAGGCCCTCACATTTGCACTGTATCCGCAGGCGCTCGAAATGGCGGATAAAGCCAGCGCCGCCTTCGGAGTCGAGGCCCGGTATCCGTTCTTCGATCGGCGCCTGATTGAATTTTGTCTGGCCCTGCCCGCGACCCAGAAGCTCGGTTGCGGCTGGAATCGACTCGTGTTCCGCCGGGCCATGGAAGGGGTTCTTCCCCCTGAAATCCAGTGGCGCGGCAGCAAAGGAAATCTGTCGCCCAACTTTTGCCGCAAGCTGCTCGATTTCGACGGAGCGACCCTCGACCGCGTGGTAGCTCAGCAGACCGCCCGCAGCTATGTCGATGGCGAAAGCATGAGGCGGGCTCTCAATGAGTATCGCGCCGCGCCTATGGCGGCCGGCGCCAACAATTCTGTCCAGCTGTTTGCAGCCGCGAATCTCGCGCTCTGGCTGGAACAAACAAGGATCGGGCGTGCCAACCACGCCTGAATATCGGCGCAAAGCGCTGGAAAGGAGAAAAAACGAATGTCACAGAACAATCAGAAAACATGGGAAACACCCGCACTGACCGTTTATGGCGATGTCGCGGAACTGACCCTGGCCCACGACAAGCACATCGGATCGAGCGACGGATTCACGTTCAACGGCGTGCCGATCAGCGGTTAGCAATCCTTAACACCGGGGGGCGGCCCACGGGTCGCCCCTCAACCTTTCAGCGTAGTTCTCAGTCATCATGCAGACTCATCCCGCAGTAACTGCTTTCCGCGCCGCGCCGTTGCACTCCAACGGCGCGGTCGCGGAGGCGACCCTGTATTCCGCTTATGGACTCAACATCCGGTCAGAACTTCCGCTGCCCGAATTCAGTCGCCTCTCCGGGCGCGATTCCACCCGCTTCGACGTGACGATTTCGTTTGCGCCGCTGGCTTCATGGATAGACCCGGTCCGCGAACTCAACTCTTCATGGAATGTGAATTCCGCCGATTCGCGCTTCTGGTTCCGCGGGGTTGGTGGCTTCCAGGTACTCGCCGGCAGCGAAATTCGCATCACGCCCGAGCCCGGAATCGATAACCGGCTGCTCCGTATGTATGTTGAAGGGATGATGATGGCCACGCTGCTGTTTCAGCGAGGCAACTTTGTCCTGCACGCAAGTGTTGTTTCGATCGGTGGACGCTCCGCTGCTTTTCTCGGCCACGTCGGCGCCGGTAAGTCTTCCACCGCCGCCGCCCTGCATGCCCGCGGGCACGCTGTCGTGACCGATGACAATGCCGCAATCGACCTTTCGGCCGCGTCGCCGCATGTAACGCCCGCGTTCCCCTACGTCAAAGTATTTCCGGCGATAGCGGCATCGCTGGGCGTTTCCGAAGACTCCCTGACTCTGATGCATTCCTCACAGCCGAAGTGCGTGCATGCTGTGTCCACCGATTTCCCTGACTCTGCTGTACCGCTCGACTGCATCTACGTGCTCAGCCGGGATGCTGAAATCACCCCGCGGCGCCTGACGAATCCCGCAGCCGTTATGGAACTCATAAGGAACTCCGTCCCGACACGCTGGAAACTCGCCGGAGGGGCCGCGCATCTGCGCCAATGCGCGCAGCTCGCGGCCACCACTCCGGTTTTTCTGATCCGCACTTTCCGCGCCCTGCCTGAACTTCCCGAACTGGCGCAGCGAATCGAAACCCACTTCAACAAGACAGCAGCGGCTTAGTTCACAGCGTGATACACGTTGATGTACTGGTTTCCGCTGATCACCCACCCCTGAAGCGCACTGCCGGTGTTATCGATCAGCCCGGAACCGAACGGGTTAAGGCTCTGCGATCTCACGACGTTGTTCGTGATTGCCGAACCTGGCATCTGGCTGTTGACCCGAACTCCGCAAAACCAAAAGCCGGCTGGAGGCGAGACGGCATCCTGGATCACCGTGTTCGCGTCGATCGTTCCCGGCCCAGGCGCCGGGGATTGATGAACCCCGCTGAACCAGAGACCGCCTGAATCGCCAGGCCATACTCCGCCTGTCCGCACAATCGTATTGCGCGTAATCAGACTGCCCGTCCAGTCGTTGTCGAGCTTAATGCCCGATACCCGCGGGTTGTGAATCGTGTTGTTCGCAATCGAGGCATTCCGGCTTGCGCAGCGTCCAAATCCCGGACTGCACGCGAGAATGATCGCGCTCTCCGACATGTCCTTGATCGTGTTGGATGTAATCGACGGCGCCATTGTGCCCTGCACTGCAATCCCGTACGCAAACCCGCCCGAAACCACGTTTGAGCTGACCTGCGCATTCGCCACAATCACCTCAATGCCGTTCAGCTGAAGCGGCCCGCCGATGTTGCTGATGTGGTTGCCCCGGATAATTGCACCGTCCCCGTGAGTAATAGAGAGGCCCATCCCGCCCGAGCCCGTCCAGCCCGAAAACGAATTGTTTTCGATAATCGGCGCCGTCAGGATCGAGCCGTTCGACGGATCTGGCCGGAAAATCTCGATGGCTATCCGCGCCAGGTTCGAACCCGTGTTTCCCGCAATCCGCAGGTTGTCGCCACTCGGGAACGACACTGGATTCGGCGCGATGTAAATTGCATCCCCCTGCGTCACATCCACAAAAGAATTGTTCAGCACGGCCACGTTTTCGACCGTCGATAACCACATACCGGTCGCTATGTTCTGAAAGCGATTGTTCTGGATGGTCGAGTTTACAAATCCCCAGGTCGATACGATAGTAATGTTCGCGGGGAAGTACGCGGATGAGACTACATTCCTGAACTGATTGTGATCGATCTGAATGTTGGTAACCGGCGCGAACCCCTGCGCGAGGATCGCCCCCCCGCGGCTGTTTCCGTCGAGTGTCAGTCCGGTGATACGAATTCCCGATAGCTCGCTCATATCGAAGATGAACCGGTTTTGGGCTGCCAGTGTGATGGTGCTGCCGCTAACTCCGATATAAGTACACATTGCCTTCAGGCGTAGTCCCTGAACCAGATAGTTTCCCGCGGAAAAGTTAATCGTTCCATTTACAGGACACGAATTGATTGCGTTTTGCACGGCCAGCGTATCGTCGCTGGATCCATTGCCAATAGCGCCGAATGACCGTACATCCGTCGCGTAAGCCGTTGATAGCGCGGCTATGAGAAAGGACAGCAGTGTTTTCATCTACAGTGACATTTATCGCACAATTGTTTAATACCTTACAACAAATGTACGAAATATATCACTTGAAGATTTCGAATCCTGTAGTAGTACTGTCGAGATGATAATAGTTACACTTTCATGGTCTTAGACTAACTCTTTAGCCGGCTCTCTGTTTATTACTTGGGTCCGGGTGAGCTTAGATGTCCGGAATCGGCCCCGGTGTGTCGGTTATTCCGGCGGTTTTCAAATATAGGCCTGAAGATCAGAAGCCATAAGAAGAAAAACCCAACGATGGTTAAAAGAATGACGAAAAGTGCTAGCGGCCAGGACATGAAATAGAACGCGCAAGAGCGCTGCCAGCGAAAGTTCACCTATGCCCAATGCTCAACCAGCATCGGCTGATTCAGCTCTGACCGGAGCTATTAGTCCAGGTGCGTCCGCCTCGATCTGCGAAGCGGTAACCATAAGCCTTACGCCGAGCCGAAAGATCCCGCTTCGGCCTGTCGGTGCTCCTACTTCTATGCTGTGATTTATTCTTCAAGGCCGGGGACACGCCGGATCCGAACGTTTCCTGTCACATCCGCGCGGCGAAACCAAGAACGAGCGGTCCGTCCCGCCTTGACAGAACGCCGCCTGAACTCTATGCCTACAAGATCACCTTCGGCTCGTGAGGCCAAGGTAATCGGGATGAGCCCCCCGCTCTCCTTCGAGAGTGGAAAAAGCGAGGTTGCTCAAGTGGAGCCGCACAATCGACATTTGTCGGCCCCGCTTCCATGCCTGTGCTTTTTTGTAGGACTCGATGAGCAACTGCCGTACGACGACGACCCGCAGAACTCGCAGTGTTTCTCATCATCAAGATGCTCATGCTTCTTGCCAGGGCTGGCGGAGCAAGAGCCGTATGAACTTGAATTGCAGTACCTGCATCTTACTCATGACTCACCTCGAATATGGTTAGAGTGTCGGCCCACTAATATCGCGCGACCGACAAGCCGTCTGGTGGCGAATGGCCGTGGCAGAACTGAAGCCCGATGGTCCTACTGTTTAACCGTCTGGCGCAATAGTAGGATTGTGCTTCGTGCCACCGTGTCCGCCTTGCTGAAGCGGCGCGTGGCGGACGGCTGGCTTTTGCTGTTAATGGGGAAGCTAAACGATTGAAATCTGGAGCCACCCGCCAGTATCCAACTGGCGACCTGCTGATACGAAATTCCCGGTCTCGCGAGATGTGGTTGACTCGGTCCCTCGCAGCATGAGCAATCCCGGCGGATTCGGCGTGTGTGGCCAGTATTGAATCCGATTCTGAATCCGAGGTCCGACGAGACCCCAGACGCTTCGCGCCCGAAAACTTCTATACTGAGAGCATGGACCGAAACGAATACATCGAGCAGCGCAATGGCGGATTCTACGTCGCCGGCACGCGTGTGTCCCTGGACTCCATCGTGTATTCCTTCAAGGCGGGAGACTCGCCGGAAACGATTCGCCAGAACTTCTCTTCTCTCAGCTTGGAGCAGGTGTACGGAGCAATTACCTTCTACCTTGCTCATGAGCAAGAGGTCGACGCCAACATTTGCGAAGGTGAAGCGGAGATCGAGCGCTCGGTCCCGCCTTTGAGCGAAAGCCGCCCTGAACTGTACGCCCGGCTTGAGCGAGCCCGCCACGAGATCGCCTCACAGGATCTGGCGAAGCATTGAGCATCCGTTTTCAGGCGGACAACGACCTGAAGAGGATCATCGTCGACGCAACGCTGCGCCGCGAACCGCGCATCGATTTTCAGACGGCGCAGGCAGCCCGATTGGATGGTCTCGACGACGAAGCCGTCTTGCGCCAGGCGGCGTCACAATCTCGAATTCTGGAATCACTGAAGGATTCCACATTAAATGGAAGTTCTTCAAAGACAGGCGTACGGCTTCAGAAACTTCAGTAACTACCGGTTGCGCGTCAGGGTGCCGTGTTCGTGAGATCGGTCAGAGGCAAATAGCCTGCCCCATAAAGTGCGTAGAGCCATTGTGCGGGAAAAATCTGGAGCCACCCGCCAGGATCGAACTGGCGACCTGCTGATTACGAATCAGCCGCTCTACCAACTGAGCTAGGGTGGCTTAAAGGTCCGTGCTGTCCAGCTTACTAACGCCGATACGGCCGAAAATGCCGTACGCGCTCACTAACCCTCTAATCGTACCATCGTCAATTCATCGCCTTTCTCGGCCCAGGCCCTCTGCCCATCCGCTAAACTACAACACCTGCCGATGCGAACGGCCACCGCCGGCCCGGTCAAATCACCCCGATCATGCACGCCACCGTGCTCCTCCAGGCCAACGGCAACAACATCTATATCGATCCCGCCCAGGGCGCCCTCGACGGAATGCCGCCCGCCGACCTCATCCTCATCACCGACATCCACGGCGACCACATGTCGGGCCGCCCGTCCCCCGGTCAGCTTTTCCACGACAAAGGGCGTGGCAATGGCTACATCCTGACCTACGGCGGCAATCGCTTCTACTTCTCTGGCGGCACCGAAGCAATCCCTGAAATTGAGGCGCTCAAAAACATCGACGTTGCCTTCGTCTGCATGAATCTGCCTTACACAATTACGCCCGAAGAAGCGGCTGCCGGCGTGAAAGCCTTCCATCCCGCCATCGTCTACCCGTATCACTACAAGGGCTCGGGCCTGAAGGCATTCGCCGCCGGTCTCGCGGGCACAGGCATCGATGTCCGCCTGCGCGAGTGGTACCCGAACTAGCTACTTTTTCTTATCGTCGATAATGTACGTCGTCTCGCCGGGCTTCGTGAGTTTGAGCCGCTGACGGATCTCGAACTCCTGCTCCGCGGGATTATTCTTCAGCCGCTCGATCCGTTCCTGCTTTTGCTCGATCTCGCGATGCAATTGCTGATTACCGGCCTCGTACTCGTGAACCATGCTCCGCTTGGCGATCAGCCCCGGGATTCCGTTCGGTCCGCGCAGAACCACAAAGGCATAAACCAGGCCGAAACACACGACCAGAACATAGATAGCTCTCACCACGGAAATCTTCATCGGTAACCTTCAGGTCATAATACTACGAATGACAAACAAGATTGCAGTGCTAAGTTGTTGCGGCTCGGCCGAAGAAGCCGAAAAGATCGCGCGCACGCTCTTAGAATCCCGTCTCGCCGCCTGTGTCAACGTACTTATGCAGAACCGCAGCTTTTACTGGTGGGACGATAAGATCGAGGAAGCCACTGAGCACATGCTTGTTATCAAGACTTCCGCAGACCTTTTCGATAAGGTAAGCGCCGCCATCCGGGCTTCTCATTCCTATCGCGTGCCCGAAGTGATAGCTTTACCCCTAAGCGCCGGTTCGCCCGATTATCTGGCCTGGATGGACCGGGAACTCAGTGCTTAAAATAGAAGCTTTTCTCTTCGATATGGACGGAGTCATTGTGGATTCCAACCGGCTCCACACCCTCGCGTGGCTCGAATACAACCGGCGCCACGGAATCGAAACCACCGACGCTATGAACCGCCGCATGTACGGCAAACGCAATGACGAAATCGTGCGCGATTTCTACGGCCCGCACCTGACAGCCGATGAGAACTTCGCTCACGGTGCTGCAAAAGAAGCGCTCTACCGCGACATGCTGCGGCCCAACCTCGCCAACACCCTCGTCCCCGGAATTCGCGAGTTTCTCGAACGGCATCGCAACGTTCCCATGGCGGTCGCCACTAACGCCGAGCCCGCGAACGTCGACTTCGTGCTGCACGAAGCCGGCCTCCGCCACTACTTCCGCGGCACCGTCGACGGACATCAGGTGCAAAACGCCAAACCGCACCCGGAAGTCTACCTGAAAGCCGCCGACCTGCTCGAAACTCACCCCGCGAACTGTCTCGTTTTCGAGGATTCAATCACCGGAGTTCAGGCCGGTCTCGCCGCGGGCATGCGCGTCATCGGCATCGCCACCACGCATGACGAACTCCCCGGCGTCTCCCTCATCGTCAAAGACTTCAACGATCCGGCGCTTGAGCGCTTTTTGAAAGCCCCTCCTAATCCTTAGCCAAACGCTTCACAATCGAATCCACATCGTAAACGCAGCCGCCCCACGTCCCGCCGCTCGCATTCTGCAGCGCCGCCCACAAGCGTGTATCGTTCGGCAATCCCGGATCGGAAGCAAGATCCGGCCGCGACTCGCGCGCCGCCAGCATCTGGTCCCCGGACTCCGCCGTCCCTGCCTCGCCCAGCAGATTCACACTCCCAACCAGGCTGTTCCGATCGATGGTGATCTCGATCATGTCGCCTTCGAGCACCTTCCCGATCGGCCCCCCTGCCAGCGCTTCAGGCGTGATGTGCCCAATGCACGCGCCCGTCGAAACGCCGCTGAACCGCGCGTCCGTCAGCACCGCGATATGTTTCCCGAACGACAAATGCTTCAGCGCCGACGTGATCTGATAAATCTCCTCCATGCCTGACCCGAGCGGTCCCCGGCAGATCAGCACAATCACATCGCCTTCTTTAATCCGGTCCGGCCCGCTGCTCTTAAGCGCCTGAATCACGCCCTTCTCGGTCTTGAACACCCGCGCCGGCCCGCGCTTCCTGTACACTCCGTCCGCATCCACAATCGTCGGGTCGATCGAAGTGCTCTTGATCACCGACCCGCCCGGCGCAAGATTGCCCACCGGAAACGTCACCGTCGAAGTCAGCCCGTTTCGCCGCGCCGAATCCGGATCCATAATGACCTGATCGGGGTCAACGCCGTCACGCTGCCGCAAACCCTCCCGAACCTTCTGGCGCCGTTCCGATTGCTCCCACCAGTCGAGCATCGTACCCAGCTTCTCGCCCGTCACCGTCATCGCGTTCGTATCCAGCAGACCGGCGCGCCGCAGATGCAGCATCACTTCCGGAACGCCCCCCGCCATAAACACCTGCACCGTCGGGAAGTACCGCGGCCCGTTCGGAAGCGCGTCAACAATACGCGGGATCTCGCGGTTAATCCGCGCCCAGTCGTCGGCAGTCGGCCGGCGCAACCCCGCCGCGTGCGCAATCGCCGGAACATGCAGAATCAGGTTCGTCGAACCGCCAAATGCAGCGTGAACCACCATCGCATTTGCAACCGACGCATCGGTCAACACACGATTCATCGTCAGCCCCATCGATTCCAGCCGCAGCACCGCCCGCGCCGACCGCCGCGCCATATCGAGCCACACCGGCTGCCCCGAAGGAGCAAGCGCCGAATGCGTCAGCGACATCCCAAGCGCCTCCCCAACCACTTGCGACGTTGCAGCCGTCCCCAGGAACTGACATCCTCCGCCGGGGCTCGCGCACGAACGGCACAGCGCCTCGGCCGCCTCTTCGAGCGAGATTTCATGGTGGGCGAAACGCGCCCCCACTGACTGCACCCGGCCCGCATCTTCGCCCTGCTCCGCCAGCAGAGTCGTACCGCCGGGCACCAGCACGCAAGGCAAATTGGGCGTGCCCGCCAGCGCCATCATCATCGCCGGCAAGCCCTTGTCGCAGGTCGCGACGCCAATCACACCATGCCTCGTAGGAAGCGAGCGGATCTGCCGCCGGAACACGATCGCCGCGTCGTTCCGATACGGCAGGCTGTCGTACATGCCCGGCGTGCCTTGTGTACGGCCATCGCATGGATCGGTGCAGTACGCCGCAAAAGGCACAGAGTTATGGGCCGACAACTCCCTTGCCGCCGCCTCCATCAGAAGCCCGACTTCCCAGTGTCCGGTGTGGTACCCCAGCGCGACCGCAGTTCCGTCCTCGCGCCGGATACCTCCATGCGTGCTGAGGATCAAAATCTCTTTGCCGCCGAGCTTCGCCGGATTCCATCCCATCCCCGCGTTCTGAGCCCATCCGAACAGATCGCCGGAAGGCCGCTCAAGCAGCATTTCGGCCGTGATCGGCACGCTGCCCTGAGGACCCGGCGCTTTGGAGCGGATGTCGAACACACTGGAATCCGATTGAGTGAGTTGATCGAGCGAAAAAGCTGGCATGGGGAAAATTCGATTGTATGAAACCGGCGCGAAGCCTCTGCACGCGAGCACCGGAAGCCGCGGGTACTTGGGGAACGCCGTATCCGTCAATCCGCGCGCGCATTGCGTAAACACCGAGCGGTCGGTGTGGATCTCCCGTTTCCAGGTACACGTCGCGCACAGGCCCTGACGCGTAAACATATGCTTATCTTCGCAGTACCCGGAACGGCACGTGTCGTGCATATTTCCTGAGCGGAGTACTTTTATGACACGTAAATTAATAGCTGCCGCATTCTTTGTTATCGGTTCATTAAGCGCGCAAATCTCTGTTCGAATCGGTCCGCCGCCTCCGCCACGCGTCATGGTCAGACCGGTGGCCCCCGGCCCGGGCTACATCTGGGTTGACGGCTACTGGTATCCCAATGGAGGCCGTTATCAATGGCACCAGGGGTACTGGACTCGCCCGCCCTATGAAGGTTCCCAATGGGTGACGCCACGCTATGAGCGCGACGAATTCCATGAACGGCTACTGGAACGGCGACCGCGGCCGCATCGACCATGACCATCGCTGGGACAACGACCGCGACCGCGACTGGCATCATGACCGCGACGACCGCAATCGTGACCGCGATGACCGCAACCGTGATCGCGACCGCGACGACAGACGTTAAATTACGCCCGCGCCGGACAGGCCTAAATAGCCTGTCCGGTCCCCGCTTCCAGGATACAATGACTGGCAGGTAACGTTTAAGTTGACTGCCAGAAATTGCGTCGTCGCAACTGCCCTCCTCGTCTCCGCATCGATCTCCATCCCGGCCCAGACTCCCGCGCAGCTTGAAGTTTTCGAAAAGAATGCGCGGCCTCTCTTTATCGATAAGTGCCAGGGATGTCACAACCAGAAGCTCAGGAGTGGCGGTCTCGATCTCAGCTCGCCCGAAGGTATTCACGATGCTGCGGGCGCTGGTTTCTTCGGGACTGCCGCCGCCCCCGAAAAGAGCCTCATCCTACAGGCGCTTGGGTACGAAGGCCGCGTCAAGATGCCTCCGCAAGGGAAGCTTCCGCCCGAAAAGATAGCGGCAGTAAGAGAATGGCTCGAAGCTGGTGCGCCCATACCTGCCGTTGCTGCCTCGAATGCCCCCACCGAACCAGGCACCGGTCTCAGGCCCGTCGCACTCCGCGGTGTAATCACCGAAGCAGACAAGAACTATTGGGCGTTCCGCGCCATTGCACATCCCGTTCCGCCGGCCGTAGATAAAAAGGACTGGAGCACTAATCCCATCGACCGCTTCATCCTGGCGAATCTCGAAAAGAACGGCCTGCAGCCCGCGCCTCCCGCCAACCGAACCACCCTGCTTCGGCGAGCGACCTTCGATCTCACAGGCATGCCGCCCACCGAGAAAGAGATCGACGATTTCGTCGCCGACAAATCGCCCAATGCCTTCGAAAAAGTTGTGGATCGTCTCCTCGCGTCTCCCCGCTACGGCGAACGTTGGGGACGTCACTGGCTCGACGCCATGCGCTATGCGGATTCCACGGGCAGCGACGAAGATCACCGCTATCCTCACGCCTGGCGTTATCGCGATTACGTAGTTCAGGCGTTTAACGACGACATGCCGTACAACCAGTTTGTCCGCGAACAACTGGCCGGCGACCTCTTGGCTGCCGATCCCAATTCAGGAGTCGGTTACCGCGGCATTATCGCCACCGGCTTCCTCGCGTTAGGCAAGAAAGCTCTCGCCCAGAAGGACCTTCCGCTCAAACGCTACGACGTCGTTGACGATCAGATCGACGTCACTGCCAAGGCTTTTCTCGGACTCACCGTTACCTGCGCTCGCTGCCACGACCACAAGTTCGACCCCATCGCGACCAAAGACTATTACTCGATGGCCGGAATGTTTGCCAGCACCCTGAGCTACGAAAAGGGTGAGACCGGCGACCCTATCCAGACGCCCCTCGCGCCCGACGGCAAGTTCGAAGACTTCAAAAAGCAGTGGACCGCCTACCTCGATATCGAACGGAAGATCTCGAAAATTCTCGATTTTGACCGCGACGCCAAGAAGGACCGGGACACGCAGGAGCCGCTCATCCCCGCTTACATGCTCGCTGCCTGGAACGTGAATGCGAAGAGTGTATCCATCGCGGACGCGGCAGCCGCCGACAAGCTGGATCCCGCGACGCTCACCAAATGGGCCGCTTACCTCAAGGTCGCCACCCGGCCCGAACTCGCGAAATGGCGCGCCGCCACAGACGCCAACCGCAAGCAGATTGCGGAAGAATACAAACAGGACTTTCACAATGGCGCCTACCAGCACGAGCAGGATCTGAGCTGGTGGAAAACTGCCCGCCAGAGCTATCCCTCCGCAGGTAAAGTCGCTGGCCCCAAGCCCCTCGTAAACAAGACGCAGTATCCGTTCTTCTACGCCGCGTGGGCCGATCCTTCGGGCCCGCTTTATCGTTCCGAAGACGATCGCATCTCCGCCCTCGCGCCCGACAAAGCGACTGAAATTCGCGCTCTGCTCGCCCAAAGCGCGGCTGCCGAAAAGATCCTTCCCACCCAGGAAATTCCCATGGCCTGTGCCGTTAAAGAAGGGCCCGCCATGGACCAGCATGTCTTCCTTCGCGGCGATTATCACAATCTTGGCGACCCTGTGGAACGGACCGTTCCCGCCATCCTTCGCCTCAGTGCTCCCGAAGAACCCGTGACCACAAAGAGCGGCCGTCTCGAATTCGCTGACTGGATTGTCGATCCCCGCAATCCTCTCCCGTCGCGCGTCATGGTGAATCGCATTTGGCAGGGTCACTTCGGCGACGGCATCGTCCGCACCCCTGACAATTTCGGCAAACTCGGAGACCGCCCCTCGAACCCCGAACTGCTCGATTACCTGGCCCGCCAGTTCATGGAAAACGGCTGGTCCATCAAAAAGATGCAGCGCATGATCGTTCTGTCGAAGACCTACCAGATGAGCGCCGAATATGACGAGACCAAAAAGGCCAAAGATCCGGAAGACCGGCTGCTCTCGCGTTTTCCCCGGCAGCGTCTCAGCATTGAAGAGATCCGCGATGCCTTCCTCGCAATTGGCGGCGATCTCGATCTCACCATGGGCGGCACGCTCGATCCCGGCGTCGGTACCGATGGCGAAACCAGTTCGAACCGCATCAGCATGAATCCGGAGAGCACCAATCGCCGCAGCATCTACCTGCCGCTGCGCCGCTCCAATTTGCCGACCCTCTACATGCTGTTCGACTTCGGTGATGCCACCAGCCCGGAAGGCAAGCGCAACCCGACCACCGTCGCCACTCAGGCCCTCTTCGTTATGAACAGCCCGCTGGTTGACCGTGAAGCGAAGTCGCTGGCCGACAAAGTGCGCCTCCAGGCAAAGAAAGATTCCGCGCGGCTCGACCAGGCCTACATTGCAGTCCTCGACCGCCATGCCACCCCCGGCGAAATCGATGCGGGCCTGACTTACATCCAGGATATGCGCCGCAAGTTCAGGGATATCGACGAAGAGAAGGCATGGCAGAGCTTCTGCCACGCTCTCATGGCCTCGAACGAATTTATTTACGTGTATTAAAAGGATCGAATCATGGACCTCAAATCTCTCATCACGAAAGCTCCCCGGAACTCACAGCTTTCCCGCCGCGCCATGCTGCGCGCCGCCGGTTGCGGATTCGGAATGATGGGTCTCGGTGCCATGCTTGCCGAAGCGGCGTCCATAGATCCTCTCGCGCCCAAAGCGCCCATGTTCCCGGCCAAAGCCAAACGCGTGATCTTCCTGTTCATGCACGGCGGCCCGTCGTCCATCGATACCTTCGATCCCAAGCCTTATCTCGACCAGAATGACGGCAAACCGCTGCCCATCAAACAGCCGCTGACGTTTGCCGCCGGCAAAACGGGCGGACTCATGAAGTCCCCCTGGGCTTTCAAACAGAGCGGACAAAGCGGTTTGCCGGTCAGCGATCTGTTCCCGAAAATCCGCGAATGCATTGACGACCTTTGCGTCGTCCGTTCCATGGTTGGCGAAGGCGTGGACCACGGCGCGGCGCTGCTTCAAACCTTCACCGGCACCTTCACCTTCACCCGCCCCAGCATGGGTTCATGGGTGCTTTACGGCCTCGGCACTGAGAACCGGAACCTGCCGGGCTACATCACAATCAAGCCTGCTCTTTCCCACGGCGGCGCGAAGAACTGGAGCTCCGGCTTCCTCCCCGGCTCCGTCCAGGGCACAGCCATCGGACATGCCGGGATGCAGGTCGCCGACATTAAGAAGGAACCGATCGAGTACCTCATCAACAAGGGTCTCAACCGTGAGCAACAGCGGTACGAACTGGATATGATCCAGGCCATCAACCGCAAACACCAGGAACTCTGGAAGCAGGACGACGAACTCGAGACGCGAATCCAGTCGTTCGAGATGGCGTTCCGGATGCAGGCCGAGGCGCAAAAGGTCTTCGACGTCTCAGGCGAATCCGAGGCCACCAAAAAGCTCTACGGTCTCGACGATCCGAAGACGGCTGACTTCGGCTGGCAGTGCTTACTCGCGCGGCGCCTCGCGGAAAACGATGTCCGCTTCATCCAGTGCACGCACAGCTACAAGTGGGACCAGCATTCGGACCTGTTCGCGAAGCACAACGAAAACGCGGCTGAAGTCGACCTTCCCATCGCCGGCCTGCTCAAAGATCTCAAGGCGCGCGACATGCTGAAAGACACGCTCGTCATCTGGTCCGGCGAATTCGGCCGCACTCCGATTTCCGAAAGTGGGAACGGGCGCGACCACAACCCCTACGGCTACTCGCTCTGGATGGCCGGCGGCGGCGTCAAGCCGGGCTTCGCCTACGGAGCCACCGATGAGTTCGGATATCACGCGGCCGAAAACCGCATGCATATTCACGATTTCCATGCCACCGTTCTGGCACTGCTCGGACTCGACCACGAGAAGCTCACCTACAAGTACTCCGGGCGCGATTTCCGCTTAACCGACGTCGCGGGCATGGTGCACAAAGGCATCTTCGCCTGACCGGCTCAGGCCCAGCCTTTCACCCGGTACCAAACAACCCGAGCCGTCTCGTCCACCAGCGTCAGGAACACGCTCCAGCGCTCTGACACCACATTAAACCGCTTACCGGCATCGGGGAAGGGAAGCACCGTAGCCTCAACGCCTGCTTTCCTGAAAGCGCGCAAAGCCCGGCCCGAATGGTAATCGCTGGTCAGCAAAACTTTCGTCCCGCCTGTCCCGCGTAACAGCCTGGCCACGAACACCGCGTTCTCGCGCGTAGACCCGGCCGCATCTTCAACCACGATCCGCTCCCGAGGCACACCCTGATCCACCATCAGATCTCGCATCAGCGGCGCCGCATCTTTGCCGGTAACCACCACACGGCTGAAATGCTGCTCACGCCAGACCAGCACCGCATAATACGTCCGCCAGTACGAGCCGACCCCCAGCATCCCCGGAGCCGTCATTTCCTGTCCGAGCACAATCAGCGTGTCTCCGCTGCCCGGTCCCCACGGCCCTGAGAGCGCCGCCACCCAGTAACGCAGCACCGGAGTAGCCGTAATTAAAATCACCAGGAAACCCAGCGCCGCCGCAACTCCGCGAGCCCACCGCCAATAGGTTCCGATCACCGGCGCGTTCCAAGTCCCAGTGCTCTGCCCGCTTCCCGGCCGATTCCCCTGAAGAACGAACGCCCGAAGAGTCCCACGCTCAGCAGCGCTCCGAACAGCGCCATAGCTTCGAAACTTTCCCGGCCCTCGCGCTCCCAGTACACGTCGCGCAGGTTCAGCCAGAGCGCGAATTCATCCAGCGTCAGCGCCGCCGAGACCCCGTAAACCAGAGACATCAGGCGCCCTGCCCATTGCGAAGATGTCGCACTGCCGGTCCCCACCTCCAGCAGCCACCCGTACCCCGTGATGAGCAGCAGCAAAATCCCCCAGACCAGGTGATGGATATGCCTGCCATGCATCTCGACATCGTGGAACGGACCGATGTTATTGTGGATCGCAATCGTCAGCCCGCGCACCACCAGCACAGCCGTGAAGAACCCGACCGATGCCAGGAACTGCCGTTCCCGGCGCGATTCCGCCAGGTGCTCCATGTAGACGCGCCGCAACCTGGTTCCGGCAACCGTCACGGCCAGAATTGCCAGAATAGCGCCGATAAACAGCGGCGCGATCCAAAACCCGCGGTGCGTCCAGGGCATTCTCCTAAACTAACCTGAGACGGGGAACATTTGTCCCCGCAATTTCGTTTCTTTGGTCAGGAGCATCTCATGTTCTGCACGAAATGCGGTCACAGTTTGCAGGAGGGCGATCGGTTCTGTCCGCAGTGCGGCGATCCGAAAGTAGCGGGCGCGGAGCCCTTCAACGCCGGGTCGGTTATTCAAGCGCCGCAAATCCTCATGCTCGACAAACGGCGCAAAAAAGTCGCGGGCGTTTGCGCCGGCTTTTCGCGATACTTCGATACCGATCTCGTCCTGATGCGCGTGCTCTGGCTCGCGATCGCGGTCTGCACCGGCGTCGGCTTCCTCGTCTACCTCGCCGCCTGGATCGTGATCCCGAGCGATCACGGACTCGACGTCCCGGTCAAAGCGGTCAGCACGGATTCGCTGATCAGCCGGGGGTAATTGTCCAGAAGCTTGCTCTTTTCTTCGATCCAGGACGCCATCCGCGAGTGATCCGCCTCAGCCGCCTCTAACGCCGGCCTGAGTGCGCCCGGACCTCCAGGGATAGTGCGCTTCTCAACGAACGCCCGCGCATCGAGTGCAGCTTCTATGTCACCTGCGGAAATAGCCGGATCCAGAGCCTGTACCGCGGCAATCATCCCGGCCACGCTGTACTTGCCATCCAGATGCTTCACCGCCGAAGAAACCAGATGATGCGCTTCCCGAAAACTCAATCCCTTCGACCGCACCAGCGTGTCGGCCAGTTCCGTCACCGTCAGGAAATCGCCCGATGCCTGTTGTTCCATTCGCGCCGTCTGAAACTCGGCTTCAGCTAGCACGCCGGCAAGCAGCCGCAGTGTCCGTTGAGCGCTTGACGCCATCGTGAACACAAGCGGCTGAAGGTCATCCTCCGTATCGTTGATGTCCCCGAACGGCGTGTTGTGAATACACGAAAAAACCGCCTGCGCTTCTGAAAAGGCCCGGCTCGCCAGAATCCGGGTATGCTCCAGCGGCACCGGATTCCGCTTCTGCGGCATAATGCTCGAAATCTGCACCCACGCATCGTTCAACCGCAGGAAACCCAGCGCGGGATTGCACCACAGCAGCAGATCCTGCGCGAACCTGCCCAGGCTGACCATCGTTCCCGCCACCGCGCCCGCAAGTTCCGTCAGGTAATCGGTCGCGGCAATCGCTCCGTACGAGTTCATCTGGAGACCTTTGAAACCGAGCAGTTCGGCAATGTACTCGCGATCGATCGGAAAGCCGGTCGTAGTGATCGCGCAGGCTCCGAGCGGCGAGCGGTTGATGGTTCTGAACGCAGCCTGCAGCCGAACTTCATCCCGTCCCAGCACTTCGGCATAAGCCATCAGGTAGTGCCCCAGCGTGGTAGGCTGCGCAGGCTGAGTGTGCGTATAGGCAGGCATCAACGCGTATTCGTAGCGGCGCGCCAGCGTGAGCACCACGCCCCTCAGCGCCGAAGCGTCCGCAAGAATTCGCAGTGCTTCTTCTCTGGCGCGCATCCGGTACAGCGCGATGCAGATATCGTTGCGGCTGCGCGCAGTGTGCATGCGCCCGGCATCCTCACCCGCCAGCCCTTCGAGCCGCGCTTCAACGAAGAAAAAAAGATCCTCGTACCTGCCGTCGTACACCGCGTGCGCAATCTCTCTGCGGTCAAGCCGGTCGAGTGCCTTGAGGCAGGCGCGCGCGGACGTTTCAGGGATAATGCCCTGCCGCGCCAGCATCAGCGTATGCGCGTAATGAATTTCAAGCAGCGCCTTTAAAAACAGCCGCTGGGCGTCGCGAAAATTATGGCTGAGGACAGTCTCGGCGTAAACAGGCGACGGAAACTCGTTCGGCAATTACCAGTCTACCCGGATTCCCAATTGCACAATCCGGCTCTCGAGTACCGTCGAAGTTGGGACCAGCAGCGACGGGATAGCCGCCGCGCCCGTTGCGTCCACCGCCAGCGTACTGTTGTACCCCGTGTAGTTTTTGTGATTGAAAATGTTGCTGACTTCGGCAAAGAACTTCGGACTGAAGCGCTCATGCCACGTAAAAATCGTGCGCGTGTAGCGAGAGTCGATCTGATACACATTGGCGCCCCGCCTCACATTCCGCCCGATGAATAGCGGACGGCTCGTGGCCAGCGTATCGTTGTTCAGATTGCGGTTCGAAGTGAAGTTGATCTCGTCCCCTGAAGAGAGATTCGCAAGGAAGCTCAACTGGTTGTCGTTAGCCAGCCTTCGCAGCAGGGCGTTCGAAACTTTAAACGTCGGCTGAATGAAAATGCTCGCCGTCAAAGCCTGCGGCCGGTTCACGGAACTGTTTCCGCGATCCCTCCTGCGGTTCGTCGGGTCTTCAATCGCAACGTTCTGCTCGAAGCTGTTCGCGTCCGGAGCGTCGCTGATCGAGTGAGACCACGTATACGAAACGCTCGCCGTATATCCCTGCGAGAACTGGTGCTTATACTGCGAGATCAGCGCTTCATAATCCGCAATCGCGCCAATGTCCTGCAGCGTGATGTTGCCGAATTGCGGGTACACCCGTGACGACACCGACGTCGAGAACACAGGACGCCCGTCGGGCAGCACGCCCGTCGGATTCGTCAGATTCAGATTGCGCAGATAGCCCTGATTACGCGCGCTCGTGTGAGTGAAGCCGACCATAAGACTGTCGTGATTCCCCAGTTGCCGCTCAACCTGAAAATTCGCGTTCAGAGTATATGCGTTCTTAAAGTTCGGCGTGACCGCCGTGATGGCGGGCGTCACCGGGGCCGCGCCCGCAATGAACGCAAGTACGTTCGGAAACGCCGGGGCACCGGCTGATGTATTAGACAGAGTGCTCACGAACGATCGCGACGAGCCGTCATTGTTGAGCGCGTTGTACCAGAGATTCGTGGGCGGCGCTTCATAGAACATGCCTCCGTTGATCCGCACCACAGTGCGGCTGTCAGGAGCCCATGCGAGCCCGATCCGCGGAGAAAAATCCCCGTTCGGAGTGCGGAAGTGCCGGGTCCATTCAAACGGCGCATTTGCCTCTCCCGGAGGCCCGGCAAACCGGTCGTATCGGACACCGTAATTGAACGTCAGGTTCGGACGCAGCTTCCACGAGTCCTGGAAAAAGAAATCCTGAAACAGCGATTTATAATGCGTTCCCGGCACACCCAGCACCGTTGCGTACGTGCTGTAACCAAACGGTTTCGCACCCGACTTCGCCGCAAGATACGACGCAATATCGGCGAACGTATAACGGCTGTAAACGTTGCCCACCTGATTGTCGTTGATGGCCTGGAAGCCGTAGCCCGCTTTGAACGTGTGGCCCCCGTGAATCCACGTCAGGTTATCGCTCACGCTCGGAATCTTTTCCGCAAAGTGATCGCCGATCGCACTGGAGCCGTTGAACGTCGCAATGCCGCTGATCACAATCTGGACGCCCGTGCCGGTCAGCGCGTCGGGCGGATGTGCCTCGTTCCTGTACGGATCCGAAGCGCGCAGTTCGTTCAGCACATTCGGCGTAAAGGTCGAGAGCAACTGGAACCCGGCGATGTGCGCACGGTCGCGGAAGTCAGCCGCAACATCCAGCGCATTCTTACCGCCCACCGCCGTGTTGAAAGGATATTCGTTCCGGAAGTAGTTATAGCGAATGAATGCCTGATGCTTCGGGCTGATGATCCAGTCGAGCCGCACGTTCAGAAACTGCGCATGCTGAACCGAAGGAGCCGTCACCAGCAGCGCAGGTGAGATGCCGATCTGCGCCGCCTGGTTCGGATCGATCGTATTCGGGCTCGGCAACCCGCGCGTCAGGTGCTCGTAGCCGCCGAAGATGAACAGCTTGTCTTTGACGATTGCGCCAGACCCGTTCACCGCGAAATCCGTGAGCGTTAAATTCGGCTTCGGCTGACTCAGAGCCAGCAGCGTGGGCCGCGCGTTGGCATCCACCGGCCGCCCGATGTAATAAAACTCGCGTGCGGCGCGTTCGACCCCGAATTCGTAATCACGTTGAAGATGTTGCCTGACGTGCCGCCGAACTCCGGGGCGAAGCTGTTCGACACCGTTTGCACCTCGCGCACGTAAATGTCGGAAATCGGGAACAGGCGCAGCCCGTAGCGGTCGCTCTCGGTGTTCACCATCCCGTCCATTTGATAGTTGATTCTGTCGAGCAGCCCGTTTGTGTTGATCGTGCGCGGGATCCCGAGTTCTGCGTTCGGATGACCGCTCACGCCCGGCTGAAAAAGGATGAAGTTGTAAGGATTGCGCGAAGTCAACGGCAGATTATCCACCTCTTCATGCGAGATGATCCGCCCCGTTTCGAGGCGAGTCGGCTCCAGCACAGGCGTGCCGCCGGTCACTTCCACGGACGTGCTGACCTGCCCGACTACCAGCTTGGCGTTGATCTCCGCCTGAGTCCCGGCGTCGAGCCGAATGCCGGTCGCGCGCAACGTCTCGAAGCCTTCTTTCTTAACAGTCACGGTCCACGTGCCGAGAGGCAGGTTCGGGAGCACGAAATACCCGTCCTCAGGCGTTTCGAACGCGCGTGCCAGTCCCGTGTCGGCGCTGGTCGCTTCGACCGATGCGCCGGGAATAGGAGCGCCCGCGGGATCCGTCACGCGGCCCCGGATAGCGCCATTGATAGCTTGCGTCTGCCCGAACAGCGCGCATGAGGAGAGTGCGAAAAATGCGGCGGCGATAAGCGGATACTTTTTCATGTTTGACTAACCTCTGAAGCGGACGGAACACGACCCGGGTTCCTATGGGAGACCATTGTAGCGATTCCGTCTGCAACAGTGCGGACCCCTTGGCATCCGCGGCCCCGCCGAAATGCGCGCGAACGTTGACGCACCCGAATTCTGTACCATGTTTAGTTATGCATCTGTCCCGCAATTCACGCTTGCTTTGTGTCGCCGCCGGGCTTGCCCTCATCTCCGGCATGGCCGTCCACAGGCTTTCGGCGGAGGCTGATGCGCTCCCCATCGCGCCCGATCGTGGCGCCTCCGGAATGGCCCGCCTGCTGCGTGAGATCCGCACACGTGCCAGCCTCGCGCTCGTCGTCGCACACCCGGACGATGAGGACGGCGGCATGCTCGTGTGGGAATCGCGCGCCGCGGGTGCCCGCGCCATTCAACTCACCTTGAATCGCGGCGAGGGCGGGCAAAACGAAATGTCCGCGGATACTTACGATGCCATGGGTCTGGTACGCACTCAGGAACTCCTGCAGGCCGGCCGGTTCTATGGCGTAGAGCAATACTGGACCCGCGCGATCGACTACGGCTTCTCGAAGACCCGCGAAGAAGCGCTCGATAAGTGGGGCCATGACCGTGTTCTCGCCGACGTGGTCCGCGTGATCCGCATGACTCGGCCCCTGGTAATTGCTTCCGTGTTCACGGGCAACGCCACAGACGGACACGGTAACCATCAGGTCGCCGGTCAGATGGCGCAGGAAGCCTGGGTCGCCGCGGGCGATCCGGCTAAGTTCCCGGAACAACTGCGGGAAGGCCTGCGGCCATGGTCTCCCGCCAAGGTCTACGCGCGCTCGCCTTTCTTCGACATCACCAAAGAAGGCATGTATGACTACGCGATCGACAAGTTCGTCCCCGTGCGTTTCTTCGATTACGTAGCTCAAAAATGGACCACCGAGAAGCCGCCCGTCAACCTGACCATCGACGAAGGCAGACTCGTTCCGGGTACCGGCCTCACAGCAACGCAGATTGCGCGCGAAGGCTGGGGCCTGCAGAAATCGCAGAACGGCGGAGGCACCCTGCCCGTACCCGCGCCCGCTTCGGCCACCTATCACCGGTACGGTTCGCGTGTGAAGACGACCGACCGCGAAGAAAGCTTTTTCGACGGAATCGACACCAGCCTCATGGGCATCGCCACTCTTGCCTCGGGAGACACCCGGTTCATCAGAGACGGCCTGTCCGCCATCTCCAGCGAAGGCCGACCAGGCCTTCGCGCAGTATTCGCCTGAGAAGCCCGGCGCCATTGCACCGCTGCTGGCCGACGGCCTCAAGGCCACGCGCGACCTGATAGCGGCTGTGCGCTCCAGCAGTCTCGCGGAGCCCGGCAAAAGCGACGTCCTGTTTGAACTCGACAAGAAGGACAAACAGTTTTCGCAAGCCCTCGCCGCGTCGCTTGAACTCTCATTCCAAACCGCTGTCTCGGCTCAGGTGAAATTGCCCGAACCCGACGGACGCGGCGGCGGCCGAGGCCGCGGAATGGGCATGACCCGCAATGCCGCATTCACCATGGCAATTCCTGGCCAGGCCTTCGCTGTCGAGTCTACTGCCGGCAACCTGGGCTCGGAAGCCGTCACGCTCGAAAGCGTCGCAATCGTGCCCGCCGATGGCAAAGACTGGACCGTCGAGCCGCAGGGCACTCCTTCTCACGACCTCACGCCCGGCAAACCCGTCATGTGGCGCGCCGCCGTCAAAGTGCCCGTCGATGCCGCCATCACCCGCCCTTACTACAAGCGGGATACTCTCGAACAACCTTATTACGACCTGATTGACCCCCGCTATCTGAACCTCTCAACCGCGCCATATCCGCTCACCGCGCGTGCCCGTTTCAATTACCGCGGTGTCACCTTCGACATGGATCAGGTGGTTCAGACATCCGAACGCGTCGCGGGCATCGGGCAGGTTTTAGAGCCGCTCATGATTGCTCCCGCAATCTCAGTCAGCCTGGGGCTCCCCGGCGGCGCGCTGCCTCTCACCGCAAAATCACTCTCCCTCACCGCCACCGTACACAGCAACGTGAAAGGTCCGGCCCAGGGCACGCTGCGCCTCACGCTCCCCACCGGATGGACCTCCGTTCCTGCTGAAGCGCCTTTCACCATGGCCCGCGACGGCGAAGACCGCGTCATCTCTTTCGCCGTGACTCCGGCATCCGTCAAAGCCGAGACCTACAACATTTCAGCCGTCGCCGAGTACCAGGGCCACCGCTACAGCGAAGGCTATCGGATGACCGGATATCCCGGCGTCCGGAGTTACCCGTTCTACACGCCCGCAACCTATCGGGCCACCGGTGTGGACGTGAAGACGGTTTCCGGTCTCAGGCTGGGCTATCTGCCCGGCACCGGCGATGAAGTTCCGAAAGCAGTTGAAAATCTCGGGCACGAAGTCCGCGTACTCGCAACCAGCGACCTCACCCAGGGAGATCTGTCCGGCTATGACGCGATCATTCTCGGCGTCCGCGCTTACGCCGTCCGTGCGGATCTAAAATCGGCCAACGGACGCTTACTCGACTACGTGAAAAACGGAGGCGTTCTGGTGGTGCAGTACAACCTCCAGGATTTCGATCATAACTACGGTCCCTATCCGTTCGAACTCGGCTCGAATCCGCAAAAGGTCGTGGATGAAGGCTCCTCCGTGAAGTTCCTCGAGCCCAATCATCCCATGTTCAGTTGGCCGAATAAAATCGACCCTGCGGACTTCAAGGGCTGGGAGGAAGAGCGCGGTCACGGGTTCATGAAGACCTGGGACAAGCAGTACACCGCCCTTGTCGAAACGCACGACCCCGAGCAGGACGAGCAAAAGGGCGGCCTGCTGGTCGCTCGTTACGGCAAAGGGTTCTATATCTACGATGCTTTTGCGATCTACCGGCAGTTGCCTTCAGGCGTTCCAGGCGCCTACCGGCTGCTCGGAAATATGATCAGCCTCAGGAAGAACCCGGCTTACAACTGAGCTTCCACTCTCGCCAGGTCCGGAAACCCGGCGATGCCTCCATACGCTTCAGTGGACGCCGCCCCGCAAAAAGCGGCGGCGCGAAGGCACGTCACAGGCGGCGCGCCGTTCAGCCAGAAGTGCAGGAAACCGGCATTGAAGCAATCGCCCGCGCCGATCGTGTCGACTGGCTTCACGGGATAAGGGTCCACCCGAAGCACCTCACCATCCCACAGCAGCGCCGCGCCCTTAGCCCCGAGTTTCAGCGCCACCCGCTTCGCCCCTGCCCTCTCGAACGCCCGCAAACAAAGCTCCGGATCGCTCTCGCCCGTCATTCGCAGCCCTTCAGCCTCGTTCGGGAAAAAAATATCGCAATGGACAAGCAGCGATAACGCCGCCGGATCCGACAGCCACTCTTCGTGCCATCCCGTATCGAGCGAAACGGAAGAGCCGTGCCCGTGAATCGCAGCGAATAACTCACCGGCGCAATCGAGAGCGGGCGCGCACGCCAGATGCACATGCCGGGCCTGCCCCAACTCACCCGACCGCGCAGCCTCCAACAGCTTCTCCGGCAGCCTGCGATTCGCGCCCGGATAAGTCAGGAAACTGCGCTCATCCGGAGTCGAGATCGCCACAGTAACGGCAGTGACGTCCGTTTCATCGAAGCATAGATGCGATTCCACAATGTGAAGCCGCCGCATCGCCTCTGCCAGCCACCCGCCGTCATGACCTAAAACGCCCAGCACCGCAGCTCTCGACCCAAGCCTCGCCAGCCCCGCTGCCGTGATCGGAGGCCCGCCCCCGATTTCACGCCGGAACTCTGAAGCAAAAGCCTCCGTCCCCGGACGCGGCCACCCAGGAAATCCGCTCATGATCAGATCGGCAAACACATCGCCCGCAACAATGACGTCGAGTGGTGGACGCGTCAAACCAGGCAAACTCCTTCCCGTCGAATAGCGATCTCCAGATTACAATTCGTGTGTCCGTCGAGTCTGCGCCTGATCGATGAACTCACCGCAGTCACTCCGGTTGACCGCTGCGCAGTCCGGTAGCTCAGAATGGCCTTAGCATTGTCGATCCCCGCTTCCGGGTAACAATCCAGAGTTTCTATGGTCGCCGCTTCCAGGCTCACAGGAGTGAGTCCCTTCGTGCGGAGGACGACCACTCGGGCTTTCACCTGTTCGATTGGAATCGAGAGCACCGGCGAACGCCTGAAAAGAATATTTGTAAACTTCGAGTGTTTTTTGGGAGACATTCAGGAGGTACTTCTTTTCCTGAAGGAAGCGGTCTATGAGGGTATTTACCTCCCCCTCATTTCCGCCTAACTGCTTTGTTTTCTGTGATATGGTGGGCTCGAGAAGACTCGAACTTCCGACCTCTTCCGTGTCAAGGAAGCGCTCTAACCAACTGAGCTACGAGCCCACACTCCGGCAAACGCGATGGAATTAGCATTATAGCAATCGTGCCAGCCGCTTCCGAACCTCCGGTACATTCTTCGCATCCGGAGCCAGATGCAAATACCGCTGATACGCCTCCCGAGCCGCCTTCGCATCGTTCAGCTTCTCCCACCCCTGCCCCAGATACATCCAGGCTTCCGCGTTCCCGTCGTTCCACTTTGTGGCATCCACAAACCGCTCCACAGCGCCCTTGTAGTCGCCCTTCTTGAGGTAATAAATCCCAACCTCCACATCCCGCTTCGACTTCACCGGATTGAAACTGAACTGTTCCGGCTTCGCCGCCGCATCCTCTTCCGGAGGAAGCTCCACCTCAGGCTTTTTCCCTTCATCCGGCGGCAGCGCCTGCTGCTGTGCAGAATGCTGCGCAGATGGTTGTGCCATTTGCCCCCAACCCACTCCAAACACCAACGCGGGCAGCACAAGCCGAAGAAGCCACCGTGACATAACTCGAGTATATCGGGGGTGTGAAGGTCGGTGATCCGCATCGCCGGTAATCTCGACCGTTTTCCCGGAAACCTGGCCATGCTCTTGGTTTTATTTCTGTCTTGCTTGCCTGATTTGTGCCGGATGATATTCTATCTGGCGGCGGATGCCGGTACGCGGGCTTCCAAATGAGACAATGAAGCATATTGTCCCTTCCGGAACCTGCCCGGAACCTCCTCCGGGAAAAGGTCGCTCAACTACCCCTCGGGCCCGGCGTGTATCTCTACAAAGACGCCGCAGGCAAAGTCATCTACGTCGGCAAGGCGAAGAGCCTTCGCGCGCGCGTTCGCAGCTATTTCAACGAAGACCGCCTCGCCGAAGCCAAGACCGGATCGCTCATCGCGGAAGCCCGCGACGTCGATTACATCCTCGTCGACAACGAAAAAGAGGCGCTCGCCCTCGAAAACAATCTCATCAAGCAGTACAAGCCCCGCTACAACGTTCTCCTGCGCGATGACAAAACCTACCCGTACATCAAGCTCACCAATGAGCGCTTCCCGCGCGTCTTCGTCACCCGGCGCCTGAAGAAAGACGGCAGCACCTATTTCGGCCCCTACTTTCCCGGCAACCTTGCCCACCGGCTGGTCCACTTCATCCACCGCCATTTTCTGGTCCCCTCGTGCAAGGTCGATCTCAACCGTTACCACCCCAAGCCCTGCCTCCAGTACCACATTCACCGCTGCCTCGGGCCCTGCGTCGAAGCCCTCACGACGCCTGACGACTACTCCCGCGCCGTTCGGCAGGTCCGTCTCTTCCTCGAAGGACGTCACGGCACCCTCGCCGCTGAACTCCGCCAGAACATGGCCGATGCCGCCGAAGGCATGCGCTTCGAGGAAGCTGCCGCCATCCGCGACCTGGTCACCACGGTCGAAGAGATCGACGAGCGCCAGAAGATGGCCTCCGCTTCGGGCGACGATGTCGATATCTTCGGCTTCTATGCCGAGCCGCCCGCTTGTCGCCGTCAATCTCTTCCACCTCCGCAACGGCGTTGTCGTTGACCGCCGCGAGTTTTTCTGGGAAGACCAGACGGAATTCGAAGCCCCGTCCTTCTTCTCGTCCCTGCTGCTGCAGATCTACCTCGAACAGCAGCACGTCCCGTCCGTCATTCACGTCCCCGTCGATTTCGAAGACCTCGACGTCATGGAAGAACTCCTCGGCGAAAAGAAGAACCGCAAAGTCGCCATCCACACTCCCCAGCGAGGCCAGAAGAAGGCCATGCTGAACCTCGCGCAGACCAACGCAAAGCACAGTTTCGACGCCCGCTTCCGCATCCTGAAGCCTTCCTCCGTCGCCATCCAGGCGGCCGTGCAGGAAACCCTCGGCCTGCCCGACGCCCCCAAACGAATCGAGTGCTTCGACATCTCACACGTCCAGGGCACCGACAAAGTCGCCAGCATGGTCGTCTGGGAAGAAGGCCGCATGAAGAAGGCCGATTACCGCAAGTTCATCATCCGCACCGTCGAAGGCAATGACGATTTCGCCAGCATGCGTGAGGTCGTCGGCCGCCGCTATTCCAGGCTTCAGGCGGAAGACCAGCCGCTCCCCGGCCTCATCCTCATCGACGGCGGACTCGGACAGTTACACGCCGCCGCCGATGCTCTCGAAGCCATCGGAATCATCAATCAGCCCGTCGCCTCCATCGCCAAACGCGAAGAAATTATCTACGTCCTCGGTCATGAGGATGAGCCCGTCGTGCTCGACCGCTTTTCGCCGATCCTGCACCTCATCCAGACCATCCGCGACGAAGCGCACCGCTTCGCCGTAACCTTCCATCGCACACGCCGCAACGCCCGAACGCTCACCTCGGAGTTGGACCGCATTCCCGGCATCGGCGGCATCACCGTTCGCAAACTCCTCAAGGAATTCGGCAGTTCCGCCCTCGTACGGCAGACCAGCGAAGAAGATCTCGCCAAACGCGTCGGCAAAGCCTCAGCCCGAAAGATCCGCCAATTCTACGATGCTGAACCTGTCCCCGCCGCCGCCGACAGTTGACAACTAACCGCCGCTCAAGGCTTCAGATGGCGGTCAAGAAATTCAGCCGCAGCCGTATACGCCTTCAGCCAGTGCTCATACACCAGCAAATCGTGGATCTCATCCGGAAAGATCAGTTGCTCGAATTCGACTCCCTGGTTTCTTAACGCTTCCGCCAGTTGCACGCTTTCCGCGAACGGCACGTTGCGGTCATCGTCCCCGTGAACCAGCAGCACCGGCGACCGCCACGAACGCACCGCAGCCATCGGGGACGATTCGAAAGCCGTTCTCGCCACCGCCAGCCTCTCCTCCGGCTCATACACCGGGACCGGGTTTGCGATCTCCAGATTCCAGTCATGCACGCCATGAAAATCCACCCCCGCCGCAAACATCTCGGATGCCCGCGCCAGCCCCAGCGCCGTTAGATAACCGCCATACGATCCGCCCCACAAACCAATGCGCGCCGCGTCCACATCGCCACGGCCCCGCAGGTACAAACCCGCGCCAATCACATCGTTGTATTCGCTCGCGCCCGTCGGACCGTAGTGCAGCGCCTCGCGGAACTCCTCGCCATACCCCACGCCGCTGCGGTAATTCACTGACAGCACCACATAACCCCGGCTCGCCAGATATTGATTGAACCCGTACGCCTGGTGGTAATAAAACATGTTGTGCCACCCCAGCAGCATCTGCCGCCGCGACCCGCCATGAAAGAACACCACCGCCGGATGCTTCCCCGCGCCTCCGGGCGGCAGGAACAATTGCCCGTGCAGCCGCATTCCATCCGCCGCTGAGACCGTCACCGCCTCCGGTTGCACCAGCGCCTTCGCCGGAAAATCCGAAGGCATCGTGGAAGGCGCAAGGTCGCGCATCGCAGTCCCGTCATAAATCGCGGCCCGCGCCGGCATCTTCGCATCCGAATGCAGGAACGCAACCGCCGACCCCGCAAGCGCCGCCGGAGCCCACTCGATCCCGTTCCCTGCACCACCCACCCGCTTCGCCGCCCCGCCCGTCACCTTCACGCTCCACAAATGCCGCCGGTCCGCATCGTCCTGGTTCGACGAATACAACACCTCCGCGCCGTCCGCCCGAACCACCGCATGTTCAATCTCGAAATTCCCACTCGTCAGCAGCACAGCCTTTCCGCCTGACGCCGCCCCCGACCCGGCCCCGATCGAGTAAAGATGCAGCCACCCATCCCGCTCCCACGGGAATACAATCCGGTCCCCCGCCGCCCACAGCAATTGATTCGAAGCGGACATCGGCCAGAACACGCTTCCCATACCCGCATCCGCGCGCCACAATTCAAACCCCTTCCCGGTCTGCGCATCCGCAACGCGAATAGACCAGGGCTGCCCGGTCCGCTTCGCCCCATGCATCGCCCCATACCGCGAAGCCGGCGTCCGAATGAACGCCACCCGCCTGCCATCCCCCGACCACACCGGCGCGTCATCCGTATCCACGCTCGGGTCAAGCCACGTCAGCCTGCTCGCGCGCCGCTCATAAACCCCCACAAACGAGTGATCCGTTCGGTTGCTTTTAAACGCCAGCCGATTCCCGTCCGGCGACCACGCGAGACTCTGCGCATACCCACGCGCATGAAATAACTGCGCGGGCTTAACCTCACCCGAGCCCGAGCCCCGAACCAGCCGTCCAAACCTGTCCCCCGTAAATCCACGCAACACCCGACCCATCCGGATTCACCACCGGCGTATGACCGTTGCCCACCTTCCGCGCATCGCCCGTCAGCTCAACCGACCAGATTTCCTGCTGCACCCCCGCCGGATTGCTTTGTGGATTCGGAAAGTCGCCCCGTGCGCTCACGTCCCCGCCGCGCGTGAAATACAGCCCCGAAGCATCCGGTTTCCACGCGATTTCGTCAATCTCCTGCCCGTCGTCCGCCGTGAACTTCGTGATCGGCCGGCCCACATACTCCGGCGCCTTCGCCACCCAGACGTTCCGCACCCCTTTCGCATAGAGCACCCACGCCACCGCATCCCCGCGCGGCGACGCCGTCAGATCCGACGGAAACGGCGAACTAAGCACCTGATCGATGCTGAATGACCCGGCCCCAAGCACCGGCAATGAAATCAGGAATCCAATGAGCGTTCGCACGATGACGAGATTGTAGCGCCACGTCCCTTAATCCCGGTCATTAATGCTTGCCTCCACGGTCCGCCGTGCGGCATATTGGTTACAGCTTCTCGAACCCGATGTAAACGCCATTATCCAAGGGAACCGCCCCTGTTTAAACGCCACCCGCCGCTCGGCAGCGCGCGGGCATCGTTCGTGAGCTGGACAGACGAAACTCAACGGACGGCGCGTTATGACGGCGGAAAACTTCGATTTTCTCTACTTCACTGAAATCATCGGGATGCCCGTCTTCGATCTGAAGCTCCGGCGCATCGGCCGTGTCCGCGATGCCGCAGTCGTCCCTTTGATCCACCCCGCCAGGGTCGACCGCTTTCTCGTCGGCGCGGGCTCCTCCTGGCTCTCCGTCCGTTACGACCAGATTGCAACCATCTCGCTGAAGGGCGGCATCCGCCTCTCCAACGAAAAGCTGTATCCGTACCACTCCGACGAATACATGCTGCGCATCCAGCGCGATCTGCTCGACCAGCAGATTATCGACGTCAACGGCCGCAAAGTAGTGCGCGTTAACGACGTGACCTTCGAGATCTGTCACGCCGAACGCGATTCGCTGTCCGTCCTCGAAGTCGATGTCGGCGTCCGCAGCATCATTCGCCGTCTCCTCCAGGGCGTCGCGCCGTCACGCCTGGTTCGCCGTTTTCAGCGCGCCATCTCCCCGAACTCCATTCGCTGGGAGTTCTGCAACATCGTTGAGGCCGACCCCCTGCGCCGCCTGCGCCTCAACATATCGAACGTGAAACTCGAAGGCATGCACCCGGCCGACCTTGCCGATATCGTCGAGGAACTCGGCCCCGCCGAGCGCGAAGCCATCTTCGGCACCATCGACAGCGAAGTCGCGGCCGACGCCCTCTCTGAAGTCGATCCCAAAATGCAGGCCAGCATCCTCGAAGCCCTCGAGCCCGAAGTCGCCGCCGACATCGTCGAAGAAATGTCGCCCGACGAAGCCGCCGATGCCCTCGCGGAACTGGAAGAAGAGACCACCGCCGAAATTCTCGAAGAAATGGAAGCGGAGCCCGTCGAAGACGTCAAAGAGCTTCTCGAATACGACGAGGACACGGCCGGCGGCATGATGAACACCGAAGCCATCGTTCTGCCGCAGCACACCACGCTCGATCAGGCCATGGCCCGTCTTCGCGAGCACGAAGACCTTCTCGAAAACACCCACGTCCTCTTTCTGACGGGGCCCGACGGCCGCGTCACTGCCACCGTGCCGCTCGCCCGTCTCTTCCTCGCGGGCGGCTCGACAGAACTACGCGTTCTAGCCACCGAACGTCTCATCTCAACCGGGCCCGATGAGAAAAAGGATCGCGTCACTGAGCTTTTCGACAAATACAACCTCCTCGCCCTTCCGGTCCTTGAAGAGGACGGAACGCTCGCCGGAGTCATCACCGCCGACGACGTGATCTCGGTTTTACGCCAGCGCTGAAACCATTCGCTCAGGCACTTTTGAGCGGCACGTTGAGAAGATAGAATTCAATGCTCGATGAACGGCAGTTCCGCGAAGTCTCCGACGCCGCTTTGACCAACCTGCAGCGCGCGCTCGAACGCGCTTCAGACAATCACGATTTCGATGTCGAGAACAATCAGGGCGCGCTCTCGATCGAATTCGATGAGCCGCCGGCCAAATTTGTCGTAAGCCCCAACTTCCCCGTCAGACAGATCTGGGTCTCAGCCCGCGTCAAAAGCTTCAAACTCGATTGGGACGAGGCTGGCAGACGGCTTTGTATTTTCACCTGACGGCCGCACGCTCAACCAGCTCATCGCGGACGTCATCGAAGAGCAGATCGGCGAACGAGTCTCGCTCGGCTGACCTTTGAGATAAGCTGATCCCGATGAAGAAATTGCTGTGCTGCGCCTTCCTGTCGATCGCGGGCCTCGCACTTTTAATGGGCCAGATCGGTTCCGGAGACCCTCTCGTCGAAGGTTTTCGTCAGGTCGAAGTAGCCTCCGTTGCCGATGCCATCGAGCAACTCTACGGACAGAAGCTCTACATGCACCACGAAATGCGGCCTCTCTTCCCGACGAAATTCGCCGGGCCCGCCGTCACCGTGCTCATGAAGCGCGAAGAACACACCGAAGGCTCCAAAGCGTCACAGGGCATGCTCGACGCCATCGACAATGCTGCCCCCGGTTCTGTCTACGTAATGAAGCTTGAAGGCGGAGCCGATATTGCGGGCATTGGCGGACTTATGGCAACCGCCATGAAAGCCCGCGGCCTGGCTGGAGCCGTCATCGACGCGGCTGTCCGCGACACCCCGCAGATCAGAAAGCTGCAGTTTCCCGTCTTCAGCACCGGCGTTGCGCCTTCGACCTCCGTCAACCATTACCGGTTCGCGGGCGTCAACGTGACCGTCGAATGCGCCGGAGCCGTGGTGCATGCGAATGACATCGTTGCCGCCGATGAAGACGGAGTCGTGGTCGTCCCGCGCGCCCGCGCCGCCGAAATCCTGAAGAAGGCCCAGGAACTCGATAACACTGAGCACACCATGATTCCTTTCATCGAGAAATTTAAATCCATGAAGGAAGCTGTCGCAAAGTTCGGCCGAATCTGAGCGTATTATCCCCGACACCGCGTGGTATCAATCCGGTACATTCCATCGCTAAGATGGTTTGGGAATGAAAATCGACTGGTTGATTGTAGGTGCCGGGTTTACAGGATGCACGCTGGCCGAGAGAATAGCCACTCAGCTGAACCAGAAAGTACTACTGATAGACAGACGCAACCACGTCGGCGGAAACGCATACGACTATCACAACAACAGTGGCATCCTGCTGCATAAGTACGGTCCCCACATCTTTCACACAAATTCCAAAAAAGTCTGGGACTATCTCAACGCTTTTACGGAATGGCGGCCATACCACCATCACGTCCTGGCGGTGATTGAAGGCCGCAAAGTTCCCGTTCCCTTCAATCTGAACTCGCTCCGCGAACTCTTTCCGCAGCGCTACGCCGAGCGCCTTGAGGACGCGCTGCTCGGAACCTACGGCTTCGGAGTCAAAGTCCCGATCCTCAAAATGCGCGAGCACGAAAATCCCGATCTTCGCGCGCTCGCCGACTACATCTACAAAAACGTCTTCTACGGCTACACCGTAAAGCAGTGGGAAATGAAGCCCGAGGAACTCGACCCGTCGGTCACCGGTCGCGTTCCCGTCTACATCAGCCGTGACGACCGCTATTTTCAGGACACCTGGCAGGCTATGCCCCGCCATGGCTACTCGGCCATGTTCCAGAAGATGCTCGATCACCGCAATATTCGCGTTCTCTTAAATACGGACTACAAAGAACTCGAAGGTATGGTCAAATTCAACCGCATGGTCTACACCGGACCTGTGGACGATTTCTTTGGCCAGATGCATGGACACCTGCCGTACCGCAGTCTTCGGTTCGATTTCGTAGACTCACCTGAAGAACGTGTTCAGGAGGTCGGCACCATCAATTACCCCAATGACTACGATTTCACACGAATCACGGAACAGAAGTACCTTTCTGGACAGAAGGCGCCCGTTTCCACGCTCGTCGTCGAATATCCGCAGCGGCATGTGCCGGGCGTAACAGAGCCTTATTACCCGATTCCCACCGAAGAGAACCGGCAGCAATATAATCTCTACCTGAAAGAGATTGAGAAACTGAAGGGAACCGTGTTGCTCGCCGGCAGGCTTGCCGATTACAAGTACTACAACATGGATCAGGCGGTTGCCCACGCCTTCAAGGTCTTCGAGGACTCAATCGCTCCGGCCGCTGCCGCTGCTTCACACCCCGGTTAGCGTAACGGGCACAGCTTGCGGAGTTTTTTCCGGCACAGGCGCATTTGCCCTGCGCAGCGAAGTCTCAAGATTATTCAACTGCTGACTGAACTCGGCAGGTTCGATAACCAGACCTGCATACCAGACGGAATTCTGCGCGGTAGCCGCCGCCGGTGCCTTCCATAGATCTCTGCGAAGGTCGAGGAGGTATTCGGACGCCTTGATTTTCAACTGTGACAAAGGAACCATGCCTATCTATCGGTCGCAGGTTCCTGAAACTTTAGCAGCGGGAAGCGAACTAAACTTCTTCGTCAACCGCGATGCGCAGCGCCTTTAGGAAACGTTGATCCTGAGTCGTGAACCGGACCCGTCCGTTCGTCCCAACTTCCTGCGGTTCCTGAAGTTCCGGCTCATCCGTGTCCGTTTCTTCACCGTCTTCCCGTCGGTTAAACCCGATAGTCGCTTCGAGGACAAGAAAAACGTCGTATCCCGCGCGCTTGATTTCGCCGATGGCCTCGGCAATGCGTTCCGAGTCGGAGAGCGACTCGTTAATTGCGTTGCCAAGATCCTGCATTAAGCTTTTAAGGCGTTCTTCCACGTTCCTGCCCCTTTCAGATTTGGGCCTTCCCTGTTACCTCAGATGCAACTTCAGGGCCAAGGGTTGCTACAACTTCGGAACCGATGTTCTATTGATTGTACAGGCGGAATCATCCGGCTACAAGAAAGTATTTTGTTACGATTGTTGTAGTGCGTCCAGAGCAGCAGTTCGCGCGTGCGGCCGGGCGGGTCGCCGGGCGCTGGCTTCCAAAAGCCAGGACCGCGGCCACCTCCGCCGGAGCCAAATCCCAGGCAGCGCAGTTCGCACCCGTCGCCAGGCGTTCCGGCCAGTTTGTCAAACACGTCCTGCCCGCCGTAATCAAGCCCATGCACTCGCTGTGGCATGAGATTCTCGGCTTTACCTTCCTGGTCTTCGCGGCCATAGGACTGTGGAAAATCTGGCGTCACACCGGCCCCATGCCGCCCGTCCAGCTCGCCATCGTTGTCGTGTTTGTCGTCGTCATGGCTGCCTACGGAATCTCTTCCATCCGTAAATCCAGACGCATCACCCGCTCGTACAAATAGCGCCGGAATGCCAAATCAGCCCGCCCCCGGAGTGTTCCCCTGGACGCGCGGAATCTACCCCGAGATGTATCGCAGCCGCCTCTGGACCATGCGCCAGTATGCCGGCTTCGCCTCCGCTGCCGAAAGCAACGCACGCTACCGCTACCTGCTTAGTCAGGGCACGACGGGCCTCTCCGTCGCCTTCGATCTTCCAACCCAGATCGGCATCGATCCCGATCATCCTCTCGCCGCGGGCGAGGTCGGCCGCGTAGGCGTCTCCATCGCCTCCCTCGCGGACATGCGGACGCTCTTCGACGGCATCGCTCTCGATCGCGTATCCACCTCGATGACCATCAATGCGACTGCGGCCATCCTGCTCGCCTTTTATGTCCTCGTCGCGAAGGAACAGGGAGCCGATCTCAGCAAGCTCAGCGGAACCGTTCAAAACGACATCCTGAAGGAATTCGTCGCCCGCGGCACCTACATCTATCCGCCCGGACCCTCGCTCCGGATCGTGACCGATCTGTTTTCATGGGCTGGGAAAGAAATCCCGGAATGGAACACCATCTCCATTAGCGGCTACCATATCCGCGAAGCCGGCTCCACCGCCGTCCAGGAACTCGCGTTCACGTTTGCGCACGCAATTGCCTATATTGAAGCGGCAATCGCAGCGGGCTTGCCTGTCGATACCTTTGCCCCGAGGCTCTCGTTCTTCTTTAATTCCCATTCCGATTTCCTGACCGAAATCGCTAAATTCCGCGCCGCGCGCCGCCTCTATGCCAACCTGATGCGCCACCGCTTCGGCGCCAGGGACGACCGCTCCTGCATGCTGCGGTTCCACGCTCAAACCGCCGGGTCTACCCTGACCGCGCAGCAGCCCGATTGCAACATCGTTCGCACCACCATTGAGGCCATGGCAGCCGTTCTCGGAGGAACTCAGTCCCTTCACACCAACGGGCGCGATGAAGCGCTGGGGCTTCCCACCGAAGACTCCGCGCAGCTCGCCCTTCGCACCCAGCAGATCATCGCCTTCGAAAGCGGAATCCCCCAGGTGCCCGACCCGTTCGGCGGCAGTTACTACATTGAAGACCTGACCGACCGCATCGAAGCCGATGCCCTTGATTACATTCGCCGAATCGACGAAATGGGAGGCGCCCTGCAGGCCATAGAAACTGGATTCATGCAGGCCGAGATTCAGCGTTCCGCATACGATTTTCAGCGCGGCATTGAATCCGGCGAACGTGTCATCGTGGGCGTGAACCGCTTCCAGACCGCCGGGCGCGCCAATCCGCCTGTGTTCAGAATCGACCCCTCCATCGAAATCGCTCAGGTAAACAACCTCAAGGTCTCTGCGCAGCAGCCGTGACCCGGTCCAGTGGCGGCAAAGCCTCGATCGCCTGCAATCCGCCGCCGCGCAGGGCCATAATCTGATGCCCGCAATCGTCGCCGCCGCTTCCGCCAACGCAACTGTCGGAGAAATTTCCGACACGCTGCGTACTGTCTTCGGTGAATACCGCGACTGTGCCTGAGTTGTAAATATTGCGTCAAATCTTCCGTTCGTCGGTTTCAAAGCGCGTGGAAATGTGACGATTGGGGTTATTACGGTTGAGCATGAATACTTATACAAAGCTATTATTTCCCCGGCTTTTCTTACTTCTCACAACTCCGCTCATCGCATTCGGTCATTTTGATGGACCTGACCCCGCAAAAACAGGTGCTCCGGGTGATTCCAGGACGTCGTGCATAGACTCCGGATGCCATTCAGGTACCGCCAACTCCGGGCCAGGCGGCATTAAAATCCTTTTGCCTGCTGGAAACACCGGGACGTATACTCCCGGCCAATCCATGCAATTGCTGGTAGAGATCACTGACGCGACGAAGGTCTCTTACGGCTTTCAAATGACCGCGCGCATGGGCAGCGGCGATACGACACAAGCGGGGGATTTCAGCAACATCGATCCCAACCCGGACACAAGCCTGACCCAGACCCGATGCCTGGATGGCAGCACAAAACCGAACGGCAGCAGTTGCGATTCCCACTTCCCGGTGCAATGGATAGAGCACACCGGCAACGGCTATCAGGCATCCCTGCACAACGGCCCGTTCACTTACACAGTGAACTGGACGCCTCCGTCCACCGCCAGCGGACCGATCACGTTCTATGCGGCAGGGAATGCGGGAACCGGCACAAAAAACCAGCTTGGCACCAACGTCTATACGACGAAGCTGACGCTCACACCCGCGGCCGCAACCGCGAACCCACCCACCATCGACCCCGGCGGCGTCGTGCCTGTTTACAGCTCTTCCAGCACTATCCAGGCAGGTTCCTGGGTCTCCATCTATTCGTTCACTGGCAAAAACCTGTCATCGGGCACAACCATCTGGAACGGAGATTTCCCCACAACGCTTGGAGACGTCACAGTAACCATCGACGGCAAAAAAGCCTACCTGTGGTTTGTCAGTCCGTCGCAAATCAATCTGCAGGTGCCTGACGATACGAAAACAGGCGCTGTCCAGGTCGTCGTTCAAAACCCCAACGGCAGCGCAACCGCCAACGTCACGCTCGATCAGGCCGGTCCCGCCTTCCTGCTCCTCGGAGACGGGAAGCATGCCACAGGCCTCATCTTCACTCCGCAAGGGGGCGGATCTCAGGGCGGCGGAACCTACGATTTCGTAGGCCCCACCTCTACAGGCACTGGTTTTCGCCCCGTCAAAAGAGGCGAGCCGCTGGTTCTCTACGGTGTCGGCTTCGGCCCCACGAACCCCGCCGTTCCGGCCGGACAGATTTTCACTGGAGCCGCCAACATGGTCACCCCGCCTGTCATTACGCTCGGAGGAGTGCCCGTTAGCCTTCAGTTCTCAGGGATAGTCGGGGCTGGCCTCTACCAGTTCAATTTCAACGTGCCCGCGAACGTGGCCACCGGCGACCAGACTCTATCCGCCATCGTCAACGGCATCACGACACCCTCGGGCATCGTAGTTTCCGTCCAGTAGTTACTTCTGACATTTGGGGCAGTAGTGCGTTCCACGCTGCCCCAAAATGATCCGCTTAATCTTCGACCCGCAATTCACGCACGCTTCCCCCGTTCTTCTGTAAACCCGGTGCGACAACTGGAAGCTGCCTTTGCGCCCGTCGCTGTCAACGTAATCCGATATCGAAGACCCGCGGCTCTCGATCGCCTCCGTCAGAACTTCCTGCATTGCGGCATACAACTTCGCAACGCGATCTTTCCGCAGTGAAGAAGCCGCCCGCTTAGGATGGATGCCGGCCCGGAACAAAGCCTCATCCGCATAAATATTGCCCACGCCGCGCACCACCGCCTGATTCAGCAACACCGGCTTAATCGGCGACCGACGCTCCTTCAATCGCCGCGCGAACTCAGCCAGCGAAACTTCCAGCGGCTCCGGCCCAAGCGCCACCACCCGCGCAGGCAGTTCCGGCCCATATTCAATGCGCCCGAACTGTCGCGGATCGTCAAACTGCAGGCTGCCGCGGTCCAGCGTGAAAATCGCATGCGTCCACTTGCTGCGCGCCGCGTTCACCAGCAGTTTGCCCGTCATCCCCAGATGCACAACCAGAAATCCGCGCTCCAGCCGAATCGCGATAAACTTCCCGTGCCGCTCAATCGCCTCGACGCGCTGTCCCCGCAGCGACTCCGCCGTATCTTCAGGCAATCCGCGCAACACGCGCAGTTGCCCAAACTCCGCATTCATGACCCTGCGTCCAACCAGCGCCGGTCGCAACCTGCGCACCACGGTTTCGACTTCCGGCAGTTCAGGCAGGGATATTCACCAGCACTTCGCCCGCTTCCACCTGAACGGCGTAAACCGGAACCCTGACATTCTCATTGAACGTGCACGCCCCCGTAGCCGAGTCGAACTCCCACATATGCCACGGGCAACTGATCATTCCGCCGTTCAGAACACCCTCGCCCAAAGGCCCGCCCTGGTGCGGGCAGAGACCCGAAATCGCGCGCACTTCCCCGCCCACATTGCACAGAGCGTACACGTCCTCGCCGCGTTCCGCTTCCATCAACGACCCCGGCGGAAGTTGCTCTACGGTCGCCAGTTTTTCCCATGCCATTTCTTCAGTATGCCTCGATGCGAAAATAGGTAGAGTAAGTGGACTTTCTCTCCGGGCTCAACCCCCAACAACAGGAAGCGGTGGCCACAACCGATGGACCGGTGCTGATTCTGGCCGGCGCCGGCAGCGGCAAAACCAACGCCATCACGCACCGAATCGCTCATCTGATCACGGCCAAACACGTGCCGCCGTCGGCCATTCTCGCCGTCACCTTCACCAACAAAGCGGCGGCGGAAATGCGCGAACGCGTCTCGCGCCTGCTTGCAGACGCGCCCGTCTCCTCTTCGCCCCTGCTCGCGACATTTCACTCCTTCTGCGTGCGCCTGCTGCGGCGCGATGGCGACGCCCTCGCCTCCATCCGCCCCGGCTTCACCCGCACCTTCTCCATCTACGACGACGACGACCAGCTCGCAGATCGTCAAAGCCGCCTATCGAGCGCATGGGCCTGGACGAAAAGGCGATGCCCCACCGCGCCACGCTCTCGCAGATCAGCCAGGCCAAGAGCCAGAAGGAAACCCCGCAGGAACTCTACAGCAAATCCGCCGACCCGCGCATGACCAAAGTCGCCGCGGTTTATGAGGAATACGAGAAGGCGCTCCGCCAGGCCAACGCGCTCGATTTCGACGATCTGCTGCTCGAAAGCGTCCGCCTGCTCTATCACGATCAGAGACACGCGCGACGCCTGGAACCGCCGCCTCAGCTATCATCATGATCGACGAGTATCAGGACACCAACCGCAGCCAGTACGAGCTGATGCGCCTGCTCTCCCAGCGCCACGACAACGTCTGCGTCGTCGGCGATGAGGATCAGTCGATCTACAGCTGGCGCGGCGCCGACATCCGCAACATTCTCGATTTCGAAAAGGACTTCCCGCGCGCCAAAATCATCCGGCTCGAGCAGAACTACCGCTCGACCAAGAACATCCTCGAAGCCGCCAGCGTCGTCATCGCCAACAACAAAGAGCGCAAAGGCAAGTGGCTCTGGACCGATGCCGATGAGGGCGACATGCTCAGCATCTACCCCGCGTCACGATGCCGAAAACGAAGCCCTCTTCATTGCCGACACCATCGAGAAGATTCTCCGGCAGCACCCCGATGCGCAAGTCGCCGTTCTCTACCGGACCAACTCGCAATCCCGCCAGATTGAAGAAGCGCTGCGCCGCTACAACCGCAAGTACATCATCGTCGGCGGCATCAGCTACTACCAGCGCGCCGAAGTGAAGGACATCGTCGCCTACCTGAAAGTCGCCGTGTCCCAGGCGGATTCCATCAGCTCTCAGCCGCATCATCAACGTGCCCGCGCGCGGCATCGGCCGCACCACGCTCGAGCAGGCCGAGAAATTCGCCGCTGAAAACGCGCTCAGCCTTTGGGACGCCATCGAACGCCTGCTCGAAACGAACGCGTTCGGCACCCGCGCCCACTGCGGCCATGCTCGCCTTCCGCAATCTGATTCAGGATCTCGCCGAGGCCGTGCAAACGCAAGCCTCTGAACGAAGCGCTCGCGTTCATCGAAGAGCGCACCGGCTACCGCAAAATGCTGGAGCAGGAAAACACGCCCGAATCCGCAGGCCCGCATCGAGAACCTCGAACGAATTGATGAACGCCGCCGCCGAAGCTGTGGAGCGCGGCGAAACCACCGCCGACTTCCTCGACCACGCCGCGCTGGTCGCCGATGCCGACGCCCTCGACTGAAGCCGCGCAGGTCACCCTCATGACCATCCACAACGCCAAAGGCCTGGAGTTTCCGGTCGTCTTCATGGCGGGCATGGAAGAAGGCCTGTTCCCGCACAGCCGCTCCATCAACAGCGAAGCCGCCATGGAAGAGGAGCGCCGCCTCTGCTACGTCGGCATGACCCGCGCCGAAAAACGCCTGATTCTCACCTGGGCCAAATACCGCCGCCGTTTCGGCGGCGGGGAACAGGAGCGCACGCATCAAATCCCGCTTCCTCAGCGAAATCCCCGAAAACCTGGTCATCAGCCTCGGGCGTCGACGACAGTGACGACGTCCCGCAGGTGGATCTGACCTCCGAGCGTTATCACGTCCGGCAGGACGCGCGCAAGAACCTCTACACCGGCAAGACCTACAACTCGGTCGAGAACGTCGCGCAGTTTTTCAAGGAACGCGGCATCAACACCCCGCTTCGGCCCGACTGCCACGCCCATAAGAACGCCTCTCAGCCGTCCCGCCGTCCCCCAACAGCCGTCGCGCCCAAACCATCCGTTTCTGACGACCGAATGCCTGTGGGACGAACGCCTGTCATCCAACGCAACCGCCCCGTCGCGCCGCCACCCGCAAAACCGCGCTGCCCGCGGCGCGCCCGCCCTCAGCCCACGGGCGGCCTGTTCGGCGCGCCGTCGCCCATGATTCCGCCGGTTCAATCACCGACTCGGAACTGCCCAAAGCACCGCCGGTCCCGAAGCGTCCGGCACAAACAGGTACAGTAGTAGAACACCCCAAATACGGCACGGGAACAATTGTCCGCCGTGAGGGCGATGGGGACGATGCCAAACTGGTCGTCATGTTTCCAGCGCCACGGGATGAAGAAATTAGTGGAGAAATACGCAGGACTGAAGAAAGCCTGATCTGACACGATGAACACAAAGAACGTTGAAACTACCGAAGAACGCAAGAAGCTGAAGCGCGCCGCGCGCAAAAAGGCGCCCGCCAAAGCCAAGCGCGCCGCCACCGTGGCCCGCGGCTCACATGAAGAAAAAAGTGAAGCAGATGGTGAAGGGCCAGACCCGCAAACGCTAACGTGAGCGGCGCCGGCTGGGCAGTCTTCTTCGCACCCGCAGTATCGACGCGCTGATCGCCGCCTCGGAAGATCCGGAGAATCGGCTGCGCAAAACGCTGGGTCCCTGGAGCCTCACCGCGCTCGGCATCGGCGCCGTCATCGGCTCCGGCATCTTCACCCTCACCGGAACGGCCGCGGCCGGGAAAGGTTGAAAAGATCGAGTCGGTCCTCCACGCCACCATCCTCGATCTGCTGCTCAACGGTACGCACGCCGGCTCCATGATGGGCCGGCCGGGCGCGGGTCCGGCCATCACCATTTCCTTCCTGCTGGTCGCGTCGCCTGTCTGTTCGCCGGGCTCTGCTATGCCGAACTGGCGTCCATGATCCCCATCGCCGGCAGCGCGTATACCTACGCCTATGCGATTCTCGGCGAAATCTTCGCCTGGATCATCGGCTGGGATCTGATTCTCGAATACGCGGTCTCGAACATGTCGGTCGCGGTGGGCTTCTCCGCCTATCTGCAGGACCTCGGCGACAACCTCTTCGGCATCCACCTGCCCGAAGCCATCGCCTATCCGCACCTTTCGCCGCGCCCGGCCAGCCCAGCGGCATTTTCAACATCCCGGCCGCTCTTGATCACCCTGCGCCGTCACCTGGGTTCTGGTGCGCGGCGTGAAGGAAAGCGCCGCGCGCCAACACCATCGATGGTCGCCGATCAAAATCGCCGCCATCCTCATCTTCTGCATCGGCGCCGCGAAACGCCATTCACGTCGAAAACTGGAAGCCCGTTCTCGCCCCACGGCTTCTCCGGCATCCTCACCGGCGCCTCCATCGTCTTCTTCACCTACATCGGCTTCGACTCCGTCTCCACCGCCGCCGAGGAGTGCAAGAACCCGCAGCGCGACCTGCCCATCGGCATCATCGCGACCCTGATCATCTGCACCATTCTCTATGGATCCGTCGCGCTGGTGCTCACCGGCATCGCCCATTACGAAACGCTCAATAACGACTCCCCCGTCGCCGACGCCCTCAAAGGCCTCGGCTATCAACCGCCTGCGCGTCGTGGTCACCTTCGGCGCCCTGATGGGCATGATCTCGTCGCTGCTCGTCTACCAGTACGGCCAGGCGCGGGTCTGGTTCGCGATGTCGCGCGACGGCCTGCTGCCGCGCCTCTTCTCGAAGGTCCATCCGCAGCTTCCAGACCCCGCACGTCAGCACCTGGATCGCGGGCCTCGTCGTCGGCATCCCCGCCGGCATTTGGGACATCGACACCTTCGCCGAACTCTCGAACATCGGCACGCTGTTCGCCTTCGTCGTCGTCTCCGCCGGCAGTCATCGTCCTCCGAAGAAAACAGCCCGAGCGCCCCCGCAGCTTCCGCGTCCCGCTGGTCCCGCTCGTGCCCCTGCTGTCCATCGGTTGCTGCCTGCTGCTGATGATGGGCCTCCCGCTGCTCACCTGGATTCGCTTCTTCGTATGGCTCGTCATCGGCCTCGCCATCTACGCCGTCTTCGGCCGCAAAAACAGCACCATTCAGGACGCCTGACCGCATGACCGAGCTCCTGTCGGCCATCGCAGAAAAGAAAGCACGCCTCGATCGCCTCCGCCCTGCCCGGCAGAGCGCTTTGCTCGCCCTGCAAAAGTCTTACGACGTCGATCTGACCTATACCTCGAACGCCATCGAAGGCAACACCCTCACCCTCCGCGAGACTGCCGAAGTCATCGAACACGGGATCACCGTCGGCGGCAAACGTCTCCGCGATCATCTCGAAGCGGTCGATCACTACAACGCAGTCCTCTGGATTCGCGAACTTGCCCGGCGAGCCACCCGAATCGACGAAAGCATTGTCCGCGAACTGCACCGCCGCATCGTCATGCGCAGCCAACCCGAAATCGGAGGCGTTTACAGCACGCTGCCGAGGCGCATCGCCGGCTCTTCTGCCACATTCCCGAACCCGGCCAAAATCCCCCAACTGATGAGCGACTTCGGCCAATGGCTAGCCGATTCACCCCCATCCCCCGCATCAGCTTACAATGCGCATTTCCGCCTCACCGCAATCCATCCCTTCACCGACGGAAACGGCCGCACCGCGCGCCTCCTGATGAATCTGGTTCTCCTGCAGGACGGCTATCCGCCCGTCGCCATCCGGCCGGAAGATCGAATTGCCTATCTGGACGCCCTCGAACACGCGTCCCTGACCGGTGACTCTCAGCCATACCTCACACTGATGTATCGCCGTCTCGACGTCACCCTGACCGAATACCTGACCTGCTTAGAAGTGAATCCCGACTAACACTTCAGCCTGGTTCAGATTCGAAATACTCGCAAAGTTCGAGACCGTCTGGCGCATATAACGCAGTTCCCCGCTCACACGCACAAACGGAATCTTGGCCTCGGCCCCCACACCCAGAACCACGCTCGCATCCGACTGATGCAGCAACTGTCCGGGCCCGGAAGTAACCGCGCTCTTGAACGCCGATGAAATTCCGCCAATATGATCGAACGAAAGACCGCCCTCGACAAACGGCTTCACCACCGGTATTCCGAACCGGTATTGCAGCAAAACCGGGAAGCGCATCTGATACGCCGAAACGCTATTCGACGAGTTCCCCAGCGGGTTAATGAACGTCAGATTAAAGCTCGAAGGCCTGTACAGCGCATCTACCTCAAGCCTCAGACTCAGCGGAAGATTCACCTGCAGCGAAGGCCCGATCGTGAAGTTCGTACTCTTCGCGATCGACTGATAATTATTCACCTTGTTATTACTCACCACATCGGTGAACGGTGCGCCACCGATCACCCCGATCGACAAAGACTGAGCGCTCAGTGCGCTAACACTCAGAAACGAAATCACAAGCAGGCTTCTCATCTGGACGTGTGACGCCTCCCTCCCCGCAACGGTTGCCATCTACTCCCCCGCCAGGTGCAGCAGAAGCCGTCTTTTGTGGGGGATAGCCCGGTGCTCGAACACATAGATCCCTTGCCACGTCCCGAGCGCCGGCCGCTTCGCTCTCACCGGCACCGAAAGACTGGTCGATGTCAGTGCCGCCCGAATATGCGACGGCATGTCGTCCGGACCTTCATCCGTATGGCGGAACCACGCCGTATTCTCCGGCGCCAGCCGTTCGAAAAACTCAGTAAGATCGCGCCGCACATCCGGGTCCGCGTTCTCCTGAATGCAAAGCGACGCCGAAGTATGCTGCAAAAACATCGTCAGCAGGCCCGCCGCAATCTTCTGTTCCGCCACCCAGTTCCGCACCTCGCGCGTAACTTCGTACAGCCCTTTACCGTTGGTCGCAATCGCAATCTCTCCCTGCGACTGGATCACTCGACCGTAACGCTCTTCGCCAGGTTCCGCGGCTGATCCACATCGCAGCCCCGCCGCACCGCGATATGGTACGCGAGCAGTTGCAGAGGCACAATCTCCAGAATCGGCGCGAGCAAATCCGGAGCCGCCGGAACCTCAATCACATCGTCCGCAACCTTCCGGACTTCCGTATCGCCCTCCGTTACAATCGCCAGCACCTTGCCTTCACGAGCCTTCACTTCCTGAATATTCGAAAGCGTCTTCTCATACAGCAAGATGCTTTGCGGATTGGTGCTGTCATGCGTCGCCAGCACCACCACCGGCAGCTTCTCATCGATCAGCGCATTCGGCCCGTGCTTCATCTCCCCCGCCGGATAACCCTCAGCGTGGATATACGAAATTTCCTTCAGCTTAAGCGCGCCTTCAAGCGCAATCGGGAAATGCACTCCCCGCCCGAGATACAGAAAATCGGTCGCCCGGAAAAGCTTGCGCCCGAGTTCTTCATAAAGCGCATTATTCGAAAGAATGGTCTCAATCTTCCCCGGCAAGCCGAACAAGTTCACCCACAAAGTTCCGCGAGGCTTCTTCGTCCATCTGCCCCCGCATCTGCCCAAGATAAGCGGCCAGAATCGCCAGCGCGGTCAGCTGGCACGTAAACGCCTTTGTCGATGCAACGCCAATCTCAGGTCCCGCGTGCGTATAAATCGTGCCCGACGCCTCACGCGTAATCATCGAACCGACAACGTTGCAGATCGCCAGCGTTTTCGATCCCTTCTGAGTCGCTTCGCGCTGCGCCGCCAGCGTATCCGCCGTCTCTCCCGATTGCGAAATCACCACCGTAAGAATGTCCGGCGTTATGATCGGATCGCGATAACGAAACTCGCTCCCGTAATCGACTTCAACCGGGATGCGCGCAAGCTTCTCGATCATGAACTTGCCCGCCAGCGCCGAATGCCAGCTCGTCCCGCACGCAATAATCCTGACCTGACGGAATGCCCGGAACTGTGCCGGCGTGAGGTCCATTTCATCGAGGAAAATCTTGCCCGATTCCTGCCCCACGCGGCCAAGAGTCGTATCCCGAACCGCGCGCGGCTGCTCGAAGATTTCCTTCAGCATGAAATGCTTGTAGCCGCCCTTTTCGGCCATAATCGGGTCCCACAAAACATGCTGCACCTGGCGCGTGATCACATTCCCGTCGAAGTCGCTGAGTTGCACGCCCGCCGGGGTCAGAATCGCCATGTCGCCATCCGCCAGGAAGAACATGTCCCGCGTATGGCTGAGGATCGCCGGAACATCTGACGCCACAAAATACTCGCCGTCCCCAATCCCGATCACAACCGGAGGACCTTCCCGCGCCGCCACGATCTTATTCGGATCCCGTCGGCTCAGCACGGACAAAGCAAACACTCCCCGAAGCTGCTTCACCGCGCTGCGCACCGCCTCTTCGAGATTCCCTTCGAAGTATTTCTCGACAAGATGCGCGATGACTTCAGTGTCCGTCTCCGTCTTGAAGACATGCCCTTCGCGCTGCAACAGTTCCTTCAACGGCAGATAATTTTCAACGATCCCGTTGTGGACCACAACAATATCGCCCGTACAATCCCTGTGCGGATGCGCGTTTTCTTCCGTAGGCCGCCCATGCGTGGCCCACCTTGTGTGGCCGATGCCATAGCTGCCATCGACGGGGTCAAGCTGAAGAACATCTTCAAGGTTCCGAAGCTTGCCCGAGGCACGCCGGATACCCAGCGTTTTGTCGTCGCAATAAACCGCGACACCCGCCGAATCGTACCCGCGATATTCGAGCTTCTTCAGGCCTTCCAGAATGATAGGTACTGCGCGCCTCTGTCCCACATAGCCGACAATTCCACACATGGAGCTATTGTACGAACCGCTCTGTGCTCCATAAGCCGAACAGGTCCGCGGCTTTCAGCTCCCCGGCTTTCAGGTCTTGCTCGTGTACTTCATCTTCGCGAGGCGCGGCCCCGGACCGTCGTGTTCCATCGCAATCAGCACAAAAGGCATGTCCTCAAACCGGCCCATTTTGATGTGCCGCATCGCCTCGGACACCCTGGCGACCCTGTCCGTCAGATACAGGCCGACCTTGTCGCTCGGCACAATCAGCACCGACAGATCGATTGCACCCTGCGAAGCTATTTCGCAGTGAATCAGATCCACGAAAGATATTCGCTCCGCCTGAGACCTTAGTCGGCGCCGATGCAGATGTGACGCGGCCGGCCGTTCATTGCATGCCGCTTGAAAAAGAACAAACGACCGTGTGGTCCTGACCCACCCGCCTGCCACGGGAAGCGCCGAGTCCATTGTCCTCCGCAGGTCGCCGCTTCGTTCAGTCGCTTTTTCTGCTTCGACGAGGAGTTCGAAGCCGGTCAGGATGTTGCGGACTTCAGCGAGGAGTTCATCGAGCCCGAGTCGGTCGATAAGCGCGTCGGCTCCATCGAAGACGCTCTTCAACGATTTTCGGCTTCAGTATGGATATCCTCAACTCCGGATTCGGGTCGCGGAAAGCTCACCGAGGGCGGCCAGCCCGCGGTCTGCACCGATTTCGCTCGAAGCGCTCACGAACCATGCAGTCGACATCTCCGCGCCCAGCCAGTGCCGGTTCAGCTTTTCAGCGGACTCGAAGGTAGAACCCCCTCCTCCGAACGGATCGAGCACCACGTCATGCTCATTGGTGGAAATCTGAATGCAGCGCGTGGGAATCACGGGCTTCAATTCGTTCACCCCCCACCGAGCCTTGAACTGGCTGTGGCGCGCAGGGGAAGTGTCGTCCCAGATGTCCGTCAGGTTGAGGCCAAGCGGGTTCAGCGCCTTCCGGTGCCCTCCGTAATCCTTAATGTCTTTCCTGCAGTGCCGCCCCGGGACTGGCAGGCGCACGCGCCCGGTTGAACGTATTCGGCGTGCCCTTCGTGAAGTACAGGAGCGCGTAGTGGGCGGGGTAAAGCTTCTTCCGCGGGGAACGTTCCTTTCATCGAAACGGCGATCCAGTGCCGGAGCGTCATATCGCGGCGTTCGAGGTGCGCGGCAAGATGATACGCCCATTGCGGAAGGTTGTAAATGAAAATTGCGCCGCCTGGCTTAACAACTCGGACCGCTTCGTCCATCCAGCGATAGCACCATGTCAGGTACGCATTGCTGTCCAGTTCGTCTTTGTCTTTCCCGTGCCCGTAGTCCTTGCCGATATTGAATGGCGGGTCCGCAAACACCGTGTCGATCGAATCGTCCGCCAGGCTCGCAAACAGGTTCAGGCAGTCCGTATGAAAGAGTGCGCCGAGCGACGTGCCGAAGGCCGGACCGACGCTGCGCATGGGCTTCCGCGGAATCTCTGCCAGCTTAGCGCCCATTCGATGAAACATATCATACTGCTTTTGTTGCGGCATGAGTCGGCGGCTGAATCTGACTTAGCAAAGATTTCGGCCCGTGACTGTACCTCCCGTCCGATGCGGGATATAGTCACCCTTTCTGAACCTTTATTTGCCGAACGAAATCAATAACATACCCGGCTCGCGAGCCCCAGCCCCAATTCCCGATGTTATTCCTGAAGCCGTAAAGCACCAAAATTACGACCGAAAAGGACTAACAAAAACCATGCTCCCGGAAAAACACACCTCCCAAAAACAGATCGACGCCAATCGCCGCAACGCCGAAAAGTCAACCGGCCCCAAATCCGATGAAGGCAAAGCCCGCGTCGCCCTCAATGCCCTCCGCCACGGTCTCACCGGCCAGGTCACCCTCATGACCCCCGAAGACCGCGAAGAGCACGAAATCCACTTAAACGAATACCTCGCCATGTACAAGCCCGCCAACTTCGTAGAACGCGACCTCGTCTTCGCCATCGCAGGCGACGCCTGGCGCCTCAAACTCTCCCGCACACACGAACAAAACCTCTACGCCATAGGCCACATGCGCAACTCCCAAATCGCCGAACAGATGGCCCCCGGCTCAGACCCTCAGAACCCTCAGGTCGTAGCCGCCGTCTCGGCCTCCAAAACCTACTTCGACGAATCGCTCGAATTCCAGCGCCTGACCCTCTACGAGCAGCGCATCAAACGCTCCATGCGCAACAACATCGTTGACCTAAAAGCCATGCAGGCCGAACGCATCAAAGCCCACCGCGAGGCCCTCAAAGCCGCCGCACTCTTCGCCCAGCTCTGCCACGCCGAGGGCAAACCCTACAACCCGGCCGAAGATCCTTCCCGGCTAACCCATGACATCGTCTTCACCCCGGCCGAAATCAACCTGCACCTAAAAATGGAGCGCCTCAACGACAAAATGCGCCACCACAACGCAACCGGCTGGAACCTCGAAGACGGCTACAAACAAAAGCACCCGCCCATCGTCGAAGACGTCTTCACGCCCATCGTCCAATAGCGCCAAAAGCGCAGCCATCGAAAATGGCTTTGTTTTTTCTCCCGCAGCCTTCAACCCGTAACACCAACGATTCAGGAATACCTCGACGCTTCCGCCCCCCGCAGACCTCCCGCGAGGATTCGGAACCAGTCGGCACCAACCGGCACGCCCGGCGAAACATCCGAGCGCCCGCGCTCAAAGCCGCTCCCAAAAGCCGCACGGGAGAACTGCGCACAAACGAGAACTGCGCCAAACAGAGAACTGCGCAAAAGAGAGAACTGCGGCAAAGAGAGAACTGCGCCAAAATGGCTTTGTTTTTTCAGCCCCCGAAACCACCGTCCCAAACGCCCCCACCTCGCTCCGGCCCGATCCGAGGACATAGCCCTGGGCGATTCACACAAAAATCGGGAAAATAACTACCCAATTTTTCAACATCTTACCTAAAACCGAGCTCTCAGCCGAAACCGCCCGATGGTACTGATTTGTGTGAGAGAAGGAGTGTGCAAGATGTATACGCCAAGTATCAATCCACAGCCATTCGGGCCCGTCACCGTATCGACGCCAGGTACCCCGGTGGCAATCTGTTCCAAACTTTACGCAATGGGCCTCGCAGTTCCGGGGGACATCGTCGAAGTCAATAAAATCAGTGTCATTGCGATGCCCGCCAACACGGGCAAAGTTTATGTCGGAGTCCCCGGCATGAACAAAACCACGCTCGCCGGTGTTTTGTACGTTTTCGCTTCCGGAAACGCGGCCTGGGAAATCACCAACAACGTAGGCGGTGACACCTACCGTTTCGACAAATTCTTAATCGATGCGGATGTTGCCGGCGAAGGAGTGTACGGTGCGATTGACCAGGTTTAACGCTGTAATCGCAGTCCTCTTGTCCGCGTGCCTCGCCGGCAACGCGCAGATAGGGCCGAAAGGCGAATCCGCGGCAGTGGCTAGAGGCGCAACTGGACCTACCGGTCCACAGGGGCCGGCCGGGCCCACCGGCGCGCAGGGTCCGCAGGGTCTCGTTGGCCCCACGGGACCGGCGGGCATCCAGGGTCCCACCGGCTTGACAGGCGCGGCCGGGCCTCAGGGCGCGACGGGAGCCCAGGGCATCCAGGGGCTAACCGGCCCCACAGGCCTGACCGGACCCACGGGTGCCGCAGGGCCAACCGGATCTCAGGGCATCCAGGGGCTAACCGGCCCCACAGGCCTGACCGGACCCACGGGTGCCGCAGGGCCAACCGGATCTCAGGGCATCCAGGGGCTAACCGGTCCCACGGGCCTCACCGGTCCAACCGGTGCCACCGGCCAGGGTTACACCTGGCGAGGTGCCTGGTCAGCCGCAACCGCTTATAACGCCTTCGATACCGTGTCGTACAACGGTTCTTCCTATGTCGCGATCGCCGCCGGGACCAACCAGGTCCCGACCAATACAAGCTTCTGGAATGTGCTCGCCCAACAGGGAACCGCACTCACCTTCTACAACAACGGCACCGGCTCCGGTGTGGGTCCGACGTCGTTTACTCCCGCCACGGCTGCCACGCTCGCCGTGCTGGATAAAACCGCAACCACCGGTGCAACCCAGGGGTGGGTCGGCTACGACGGCACAGGCTCCGCCTCAGCCACCACGACCAATCTGGGCTTTGTCAACGGATCAACCCAGGGCACTGCCGATGTGCTGAGCTTCTGGGACGCCACACATACCAACCGTACCGGTATTTCGACCACCGGCAGCACCACCAGCTTTACGCAGAACGGAACCGTGAAAGCATCTCTCAACTCGAGCGGGGGATGGTCAGGTACCACTTACAGCGTGAACTCCGACACCTTCCTGTCACGGGAATCCGCTGGCCTGTGGTCGATCGGAGCAGTCGCCAACGGGACCGGAACCAACTACCGGGACCTCAAACTTCGGCACGTCATTACAGCAGGTGCCGCACCGACCATCACCTCGGGTTTCGGAACAAGTCCGACCATCGCCGGAGCAGACTCGGCTGGCCGCTTGACAGTCGGAACCGGCGGGGTGGCAACTTCAGGCGTGATTACGTTCGGCGCGGCATACACAACCAACGCTCCCGCGTGCATGGCGAACGATGAAACCACGCAGCTTTCCATCAGGACAACCACTACAACAACAACGTTGACACTAAACGCGTCGGCGGCATTCGGGGCCGCTGACAAGATCACCTGGATCTGCGTGGGCTACTAATCGGCTTCACGGCGTGGGAAACACGGCGCTAAAGGGGGCGGCTCGAATCGGGCCGTCCTCGTCCCGCCTGTAAACCGGCTGTCATAACCGGTTCATAGTTACCTGTTATTTCTAATAGCGAATGTTACACTTCATACAAGTCTCGGGTCTTGGTCGCACCGCCCCCTCGTCTTACCGGCTCCCCTGTCGTAGGGCCAAATTTCACTGCTTTCAGGAGATTTGAATTGAATCGCACCGTAAAATCAGTACTTTTGTTCCTGTTTGCAACGGGCCTGGCGCCCGCGCAAACGGCCGGCTCCGGAGGGATCACCGGCACCGTTACAGATCCGTCGGGGTCCGTCATCCCGGCTGCTTCTATTACCGTCAACAATTCGGATACGGGTTCTTCACTGAGCCTTGCCACTAACGCCGCGGGGATCTACGTCGCAACTTTTCTTCAACCGGGACACTACAGCGTAGTCGCCGGCAAACCGGGCTTTTCGACCACTGAAAGAAAAGGTCTCACCGTCGAGGTCGGGCGCAACATTACGGTCGACTTTTCCCTCAGAGTGCAGACGGGCTCTGAGACGGTCACCATTACCGGCGAAGCTCCCGTGGTGGATACTGAGCGCACTGAGGCATCCCAGGTCGTCAGCGAGAGCATGGTTCGGAACCTGCCCATCGTAGGCCGCCGCTGGGACAACTTCGTCCTGCTCACGCCGGGCGTTACCACCGACGGCGGTCTCGTCTCTTACCGCGGTATCTCCGGTCTCTATAACAACAATTCAGTGGATGGCGCCAATAACAATCAGGCCTTCTTTTCCGAAGCGCGCGGTCGTTCTACCGTGCCTTACACCTACAGCCAGGATTCCATTCAGGAGTTTCAGGTCAGTTCGAGCAATTACGGAGCTGAGTTTGGCCAGGCTGCGGGCGGCGTCGTGAATGCCGTTACCAAGTCGGGAACCAATGCGACGCATGGCGATCTCTTTTACTACCTGCGCTACCCCTCGCTGAACGCGCTTGACTCTTATAACAAGTCAAACAGGATCTATACCCAGCCTGTCCATCAGCAACAACAGTTTGGCGGCAGCGTCGGCGGAGCGGCCGTCAAAGACAAGCTGTTCTACTTCTTTACTTATGACGGCTCCCGCAAGGTCTTCCCCATCACTTACACCAGCAGCGCCACCTACCCGCTCCCTTGCCCCGCTCAGGTGACGGTGTCGCTTTGCTCGGCTGCGAACGGCTACCTCAGTTCGCTCGTCGGAACCTACGCCCGCGTTGGTGTGAATGACGTTGCCTTCGGCAAGATCGATTATCAGTTGAATTCGAAAAATCACATCTCCGTCGGCTTCGACTGGAATAACTACCATGCGCCGAATGCCTACAACAGCGGCACCTCGGTCGCGAACGGCTCGGTCACTCAGAACGCGCCCCTCGTGACTCACACCAGAATCTTTGTCGCCAACTGGGATTCCACCATCAGCAACAACATCGTTAACAACATGCGGTTCCAGTGGGGCCGCGACAATGAAATCGCCGGTGCCAATTTTGGCGGACCGAGTGTCAGCATCGCCAGTGTGTCGGCCTACGGCCTGCCAAATGCGCTGCCCAGGCCTGCCTTCCCGAACGAAAACCGCTACCAGATTGCCGACACGCTCTCCTGGACAATCGGACGGCATTCGATCAAAGCCGGTTATGACATCAACTACATCCACGAAGTTCTCATAAACCTCTTCCAGGGTGGTGGCATCTACCAGTACACGGGTTCCGCCCAGACTGCCTTCAGCAACTGGGTCACTGATGTGACCGGCACCAACCTTGGCGACGGTTTGACCGGCAGGCACTACAACTCATTCGTACAGGTGACCGATCCCATAACCGGGTCCGGCAAAGATGACTTCTACGACAATGACTACGCGGGCTTTGTTCAGGACAACTGGAAGGTTCGCTCGAACCTGACGCTGAATCTCGGCGTTCGCTACGAGATCCAGAAAGTCCCGCAGCCGCCGCGCCCGAATAACGCGACGCCGCTCACCAGCTATCTGACGTCCTACATCAATACCGATTCCAATAACTTCGGGCCCCGGCTTGGCCTTGCCTGGCAGCCCTTCAAACACACGGTCGTTCGCGCCGGGTATGGCATGTTCTACGCCAAGACCACGAACAGCACCTTCTATACGATTCGCGTCGAAAACGGCGTCTTCCAGCAGACCTTCAACTGCTCGGTAACCAGTTGCCCTCAATTGACATTTCCGAACGTAATCTTCACACCTCCGGGTCCCAAACCGACCGCTCCTTTCCCGGGCGCGCTCACCCCGCAGGTAACCACGTTCACTCCTCCGGCCAACACTCAGTTGTCCCGCGGGCTGACACACGATTTCGTCAATCCTCTGGTACATGAAGGGGAACTGGCGGTCGAGAACCAACTGCCAGGCAACATCGCGGTTTCTGCAAGCTGGCTCTTCAGCCGCGGCCTGCATCTGCCAGTCTTCTCAGACGCCAATCTTGCCCCGGCCACCCAGACTCATACCTACGATGTACTGAACTCCTCAGGCGGTATTGCGCAGTCGGTAACTCTGCCCTGGTATACACAGAGGCTCAACCCCGGAACCGGAGACATTCTGACCGGCTCGAGCATCGTTAATTCCTGGTACCACGCCCTCGTGCTTTCGTTCCGGCGCCCCATGGATCATGGCCTCGAAGCCCTGGTCAACTACACCTTCAGCAAATCCATTGACGACGGCGCAGTCGGTGGCGCGAACGGGACCTTCAACGGAACCGACCCGCCCCTCGACCCTTACAACCAGAAGCGCGAGAATTCGCTTTCCGATCTCGACCAGCGTCACCGCCTGACCGCGAGTGTCATCTATGAGCCGCCGTTTTTTCATGCGCTCTCGAACAAATTCGCGAAGCAGGCGCTTGATGGCTTCCTTTTCTCGACCGTCGTAACGGTTGCTTCACCGCAACCGGTCTTCGCCACAATCAGCGGCTTCCCGTCGGGCGGAATCGACTATGGCGTCACGGGCGGGGAAGTAACCAATACCGGTGGCAGCACCGGCGGGCGTCCTCCGCAGATCGGCCGCAACGTGTACTTCGGTCATCCGCTTCGAAACGTGGATTTCCGGATTATGCGCGAATTCGTCTATCGCGAACGATTCCGGCTGCAGTTTATCGGAGAAGCTTTCAACCTGTTCAACCACACCAACATCAGTTCGGTGAACGGGACAGCTTTCAACTACACGGCTGTTGGTTCCGGTGCCTGCACGACAGCGCTCGCCGCGGGCTCAAACGGGTGTCTGGTTCCGAACCCGGGCTTCCTTGCTCCGTTCTCCTCCACTTCGGTGAACGGGTTGTATGGGGCGCGGCAGTTGCAGTTCTCGGCTAAGATTCGGTTCTGACGAAGACCGCCTGAAAGCCAAATGCCGGTTCTGCCGGGTGGAGCTAACAACTCCGCTCCGGCAGAACCGGCATTTTCACGTCTGAGTAGGTTAAGAAAGCGTTTATTTGGTGTTCGAAAGAGGGGTGTTTTGGGGCGGCTGGCGGGGCTTGAACCCGCGACATCCAGAACCACAATCTGGCGCTACTACCAGCTGAGCTACAGCCGCCGCAACCGTTTTATTGTAGCATCGCAGTCCCGAAATCAGCGACGGTTGTTGCCATGTCCGCCCGAATTGCTGTTGCCTCCGCCCCTGGGGCTGTTATTGCCGCCACCGCCGCCGTTGCTGCGCTGTGCGGGTGCCGGCGCGCTTCGGTAAGCGGGCGCCGGAGACCCTCGGTAAACGGGCGCCGGAGAGCCGAATGAGCCGCCACCGCGTGGTGCCGCGGGAGCGTTATACGAAGGAGCATACTCACGTTGCCGAACGATAGGCGGTGCCACCTGAAGCGTCCGGGGAGCCGGGTTCGAATACCCGCCTTCACCGTAAAATCCGCGTGCGCTGCCCTGTTGAGCCGCCGGTGCGGAATACCTCGGTTGATACGGCTGCTGCGACTGCGCAGGTGCCGCAAACTCCTGGCGCCCGGCGCCCTGCGCCGGACTGCCGAATCTCTGCCAGCCCGCCCCGGAAGAGGGCTGAACGCTTCGGCCCTCGACCGCCGAACGGACGGCCTGTTGCTGCTGTGCGAAAGGCGTTCTCTGGGCGGCCATCGGTGCGTTGCCCGCCCGGCTAAAGAACCGCTGATTACTCAGGTCGGCTCTGGCGGTATTCGAGGACGCGGCCCGGTCTGTGAACCGAAGGTTCTGGGCGCCCGGAGTAACAGGCAGAGCGCCACGAACCAGCGAAGCCCGCTGCAGTTCGCCGCCGCTCACCGGAACCGGGTTCCGGAAGTTTCCCCTCTGGAAATCGCCCGCGGTAACGGCGGTCACGCCGTTCGTAACGCGCGAGTTCCGGTAGATGTTCGTGATGTTCGTATTGTTGACGATGTTGATGCCGCCAAAACCGCCTCTTTGGCCGATAAAGCCTCCACGTCCATACCAGGGGTGATAGCGTTCAAATGGTGCCAGCGGAATCCAGCCGACGTTTCCAAAGCCGAACCCGACGCCGAAGCCGCCCCCGAACCCCACAAATCCGACGAGGGCCGGGTGCCACCAGTAGTGGTGGAACCTCTCACCGGGGTACCAGCACCAGCCCACGCCGGCGCGCTGATACCACGAGCCGTAATGGAAGGGAGCCCAGCCCCACGGATCGGCATCCACCCACGTCCACCCGTAGTAGTCTTCCCAGACCCATTGGCCGTTACGGTAAGGCGCCCACGTCGCAGGCACATTAGGAGCCCACACGTTGCCGTATGCGGGGTCATAAGACCACCGTCCGTACGCATCCAGGTCTTCGGCGCCGGCGATGTCCTGGCTGACATAGCGCTGCGATTGCGAGCGCGAAAGATACCCGTCCCGCTGATCGTTCCAGCTATCCCATTGGTCCGGCGCCGGAGCCTGCGAAACCTGATATTCAGGATCGTCCGTCGCCCCTCGGACCATCACGAGGTTGCCCTCCCGGGCGTGCTCTGTTCCCTGCGGGGTATAAATTTCGACCTCGCCATGCCGAACGGCGACGCGCGTCGAACCGTCCGCGAACACCTCAACCCTGGCCGCTGCCAGGCGCACAGGCCGGACGGCAATCAGTGGCGTGCTGATCTGCGGTTGAGCGTTGCTCTCACGCAGAATCCGGTAGGTCACAAGGCCGCGGGCGAGTTGGATATCGAAATGGCCGTTGTCCAGACTCCCGATCCGGATCTGCGAGTCGCCCGCGATGCGAACGAAGTTCGCGTAATCGAGCTGGACCTCGACAGCCCCGCCCGGTGCCACGGAAACGGAGTCGCCGGCCATCAGGGGCGCGTTCAGCGCGGCGGCTACCCAGTCGCCCGAATCGCCGCGCCGTACCGATGCGTCGCCGCTCAGAACGCTGATGCGGGCCACAGGGCGCCCGGGTTCATCCGGCGGCGCGGCCTGACTGCCATCGGGATTATCGGGTCCTTGGGCCGGATAAGGCTGTTGGGCAGACAGGACCGCCGCCAGGAACATCGCACAGAAACAGATTCTGGAGAGGCGCATAAGTTAAATTCCGGTCATGTAAAGGCAATCGTGAAACCAATGTCTAAGTACCTGATTACGTGCCTCTTACCTTGCGCACTAACTGCGGTCCGGGTGGCTGAAAACCACCACCCCTGCTAACATGCTACCAATGGCGTCCGAAGCCTCCCCCGCAGCGATTCGCTACGCCGTGAGCTTCCCTGAACGCGAGACCCACTACGTTTCAGTTGTCGCAATTCTGCCGTCCGAAGGCCGTAGCCGCGTGGAAGTTTTCATGCCGGTCTGGACCCCTGGGTCCTACCTGATTCGCGAATACGCGAGGCATGTTGAGGCCATTGCCGCCTCTGACTTAGACGGCCGCCCGCTCCCGGTCTCAAAGACCCGCAAGAATCGCTGGACGATCGACGCCGGAAGCGCCGGCCACGTTCGCCTCACGTACCGCGTCTATTGCCGCGATATGTCCGTCCGGACGAACTGGGTCGAGCATGAATTCGCCCTTTTGAACGGCGCCCCAACTTTCATCACGCTCGCCGGCAACCACCGCAGGCCTCACGAAGTTCAGTTCGGGCTCCCCCCTGAATGGACGGCCAGCGTCACCGGTCTGCCGCAGGCCGGAAACACCCCGCACACCTATCTCGCGCCCGACTACGACACGCTGGTCGATTCACCTGTCCTTCTCGGCAACCCTTCCCTTTACGACTTCGAAGTGGACGGCATCCCGCACCGCCTTGCGAACGAGGGTGAGGACGGCGTTTGGGACGGCCCCCGCGCTGCCGCCGACGTGCGCAAAATCGTCGAAGCCCACAAAGCGTTCTGGGGCTCTCTGCCCTATGAGCGATATGTGTTTCTGAACGTAATCAGCGAGGCGGGCGGCGGCCTCGAGCACGGCAACTCCATGTGTGTGATGACGAATCGCTGGGCTACCAGCACTCGCCGCGCGTACGTCGTCGTGGCTCAGCCTGGTCTCGCACGAGTTCTTTCACGTGTGGAACATCAAGCGCTTGCGCCCCGTCGAACTCGGGCCGTTCGATTACGAGAACGAGAACCACACCCGCAGCCTCTGGATCGCCGAAGGCATCACCGACTACTACGGGCCGCTGCTCACCTGCCGGGCGCGCCTGATTACACAGCACGAGTATCTGGGCGCGGGGAACGACACGGCGCACGGATCTCTTTCGGGCGCTATCGGCACTTTACAGAAAACGCCGGGCAGGCTGGTGCATTCGGCCGAGCAGGCCTCGTACGATGCCTGGATCAAGCTCTACCGCCCGGATGAGAACTCGGTCAACACGACCATCAGCTACTACACCAAAGGCGCCGTTGTGGCATGGCTGCTCGATGCGCGCATTCGAAGCGGCGTCCGAAGGCAAGAGGTCGCTCGACGACGTGATGCGTCTGGCCTTCAGCCGCTATTCCGGCGAGCGGGGTTTTACAACGGAACAGTTTGAGCAGACAGCCGAAGAACTGGCGGGCACATCGCTCCGCGAATTCTTCCGGCGCAGCGTTGAATCGACCGAAGAACTCGATTATGCCGAGGCGCTCGACTGGTTCGGCCTCAGGTTCCGGCCCGCGCCTTCCACCGGCAAAGCATGGACGGGCGCGGACACGAAGGTCGATAACGGCCGGCTCACCGTCACGAAAATCCCCAGGGGCACCCCCGCATTCGCCGCCGGACTCAACGTGGATGACGAGATTGTTGCCCTCGGCGAGTTCCGCTTCCGCGCGGAGAAGTTCGCGGAACGGCTGGAGAATTATTCGCCGGGCGATACCATCTCACTGCTGGTTGCAAGGAGAGAAAAGCTAATGCGTTTGAGTCTCCATCTGGGCGAACAGCCTGGCAATCGGTGGCAGCTCGAAGTCCGCGCGGATGCCAATGCGGCGCGGACGCAGCGCCTTTCGGAGTGGCTGGGGCAATGAACATTCATCTGGTCACTACCGGCGGGACCATCGAAAAGATTTACTCCGAACAATCGGGTCAGGTCGAAAACCAGACCGCGAAGATCGACCATTACTTACAGTCTCTGCGTCTGCCCGATACGCGCGTGGACGTAACCGCGCTGATGAACAAAGACAGCCTTGAAATGACCGAGGATGACCGCCTTCTGGTGCTGGCCGTGGTGCGGCTGAAGCTGGAACAGGCGCCCGTCGTGGTGACTCACGGCACCGACACCATGGTCGAAACGGGGAAGCTGCTGAAGCAACAAATCGCCAACCCGCGCCATCCCGGTAATTCTTACGGGCGCCATGACCCCGCTCGGCTTCGAACGGTCGGACGGGCTGCAGAATCTGACAGAAAGTTTGTTCGCCGCGCGCGTGCTGCCGCCCGGCTTCTGGATCGTGATCCACAATCAGGTATTCGATGTGGACCGGACCAGGAAGGACCGGGATCAGGCCCGGTTCGTGGCGATCGGGTGACCCGTCATTGAGGGGCGGTGATCTGAATTTCCGCCGTGGCGTTTTGCCAGTCCGGCAGTTCATAAGCCTTGAACTTTGTCTTGAGCGGCGCAGTTACTTCCTGCGAGCCGTTTCCCGGCAGGCTGTTCACCTTAAAGGAAAACGTCCCGACCGCATCTTCTTCCGATCTTGACGTACTGGCCCACAAGCTTACGTTGGCGGCGAGGCCCGTGATCTCGGCGTTCGAGTGATTCACGACCACGAATTTGGCGACCGGCTTTTTGTTCTCGGCCATCATCCTGATGCCGACGACTTCCACGTACTTCTGCAAAGGGTTGCTGACCTTTTGCTGCGATGCGTTTGACGGATTTTCAAGGCCGGCGCGTTCGGCCGGATTGCTTCGGCTGAAGCGCTGAATACCGTAATAGACAACCGCAAAAAGGCCTACAAACGCGAGCGTAAAAGCGAGAACCATCAGCCACGTAGGCGGCCCGGACCGGCGAGGAGCCTGCTGCCACGGCGCGGGCGCGTGCTGCTGCGGAGGCGGGTATTGCGGAGGCTGCCACTGCGGAGGCATTCCTGGGTGTTCATGCATTTGAGCCTGGGGCACCGGCGGAGGAGGTGGCGGCGGCTGCGGTGCGGGGTTCCACGCCTGAGGCGGAGGCGGTTGCCATGCGGGAGGCGGCGCGGCTTGCGGCAGTGGCTGCGGTGGAATGGCCGGTGGCGCCGTGGCAGCTTCCCGAGCCCTTTCGGCGCAATTCGGGCACTCAGTCTTCGATGGAGATACGTCTTTTCCGCACTGCGGGCAAACCCAGTTGAACATTCCTTCTCCACTGTATACGACACCCGGACCGCACTGGTGGGCTCGTGTGTATTACAACGGTGCTGGTGGGCCTGGAGTTTCAACATCGCGGAATAATTCGGAATGCGGCGCGAATCGGCCTCTTCCCCGGTGCGTATAATCCGCCGACGGTCGCTCACCTGGCCATTGCCCAGGCCGCCCTGGAATGGGCCGATGAAGTGGTCTGGGTGCTCCCGCGCGCCTTTCCGCACAAGGCGTTCGAAGGCGCCGATTTCAGCGCCCGCTGTAACATGCTGCGAACCCTTGCCGGCGCGCACACCGGCTTTTCGGCGGCTGTGTCCGATGGCGGACTTTACCTCGAAATCGCCGAGGAAGCGCACGAATTCTTCGGGCCCGAAACCGAGATCGCGCTGGTATGCGGGCGCGACGCGGCGGAGCGGATTGCCCGCTGGGATTACGGGCGTCCCGGCGTCTTTGAAGAGATGCTGGCGAAGTTCCCGCTGCTGGTCGCAGGCAGAGCGGGAGAGTATCTTCCGGCGGCGCACCACGCGGAACGAATCGTCCCGCTTCAGATGCCGTCAACGTTCGATGAAGTCTCGTCAAGCGAGGTGCGGCGCCGCATCCGGGCGGGCGAAAAATGGGAACACCTGGTACCGGGCGAGATTGTGCCGGCGGTTGCCGGCCTCTATCTCTGAGATTCCGTCTTCCCGAGTCCGTAGAAACGGGCTGCGGTCTCGCCCAGGATCTTTTCCCGTTCCACCTGCGGCAGGGGTCCGCAGGCCTGAGTGAATGCGGCAAGCACCTGTTTCCACGAACCCGCAAGCAGGCATACGGGCCAGTCGCTCCCAAACATCAGCCGGTCGGGCCCAAACAACTGCAGCACGTGTTGCACGTACGGGCGCAGATCGTCCGCCGTCCACGCGCTGTGATTTGCCTCGGTGATCATGCCTGAAAGCTTACAGTGCATACCGGGGATGCGGGAGACCGTCTCAATATCGCGTGCCCACGGCTCCATCTCATGCGCGGCAATCTTCGGTTTGGCGATATGATCGACCACCATGGCGAGCCCCGGTACGCGCCCGGCCAGTTCCGGAATCAGCGGCAGGTGCTCGGGGCGCAGAAGCAGGTCGTACGGAATTTTCCGGCGGGCCAGTTCGGTCAGACCGTTGAGAACATCCGGGCGAAGCAGCCATCGGACATCCGGTTCGTCATGAACGATATGCCGGACACCGACAAAGCCGGCGTTTTCCTGGCACTTGTCGAGCGTATCGCCAACCTTCGGGTCCGTGAGGTCGACCCAGGCAACAACTCCTTTTACGAAGGGAAACTGCGCGGCGAGTTCGAGCAGCCACCACGTCTCGCGGATGTCGGCATTCGCCTGGACGACAATCGAGCCGTCGAATCAATGCCGCTCAAGGATGGGCGCAAGGTCATCCGGGAGATAGTTCCGGCGCAGTACGTTGTCGCCGGGCGGCATCCAGGGGTAGGTCAGGCGAGTCACGTCCCAGAAGTGCTGGTGTGCGTCTATTCGCATGGGAACCATCGTAGCGGTCCTGGCGGCACGCGCTATAATTCAGGTCTAATTGTCAAATCTCCGGTCCTGCCTTGTTTACGAACCGCAGCCGCTCCGTTTCGGTACCAGTGGCCGCCGCGGGCCTGTAGTTGACCTGACACAGCTCGAGGTGTACATCAATGCCTCGGCCGAACTGGAGTATCTTCAGTCTTTGCCGCGAACCGAGGGTGGGATCGCGCGTGGCGAAGAGTTTTATTTCGCGCACGATCTGCGTCCCAGTTCCACAAGCTTTGTACCGGCTGAAGGCGGCAGGGGCGAGCTTTGCCAGGCGGTCCAGCAGGCGATAACCGACTCCGGGATGAAGCCCGTCAACCTGGGCGCACTTCCGACACCCGCGCTCAGTTACTACGCGCTTTCGCGCGAGCGCGGCAGCATTATGGTGACGGGCAGCCACATCCCCTTTCATCTGAACGGCTACAAGCTCAATACTTCGGCGGGTGAACTTCTGAAGTCCCATGAGCTCCCCATCGGGGAGGCTGTGGCCCGGGTGCGCGAACGCATCTACGCGGAACCGGCCGCGCAGTCTCTGTTTAATGAGCACGGGATGTTCAAGTCGGGCCACGCGGATCTCAGCCAGCCGGACGATGCCGCGCGTCTCGAATACATGAAGCGTTATGAAAGCTTCTTTTCGGGTTCGACGCTGCGGGGGCGCCGGATTCTGGTGTATCAGCATTCTGCCGTTGGGCGGGATTTGCTGGTCGATTTACTGGAGCACCTTGGCGCCGAGGTGATCCCCAAAGGCCGGAGTGACAAGTTCGTTGCCATCGATACGGAGGCAATCGATGACGCTCAACTGGCCGCGATTCAGGATCTCGCCGATGAAGCGGCGCTCGATTACGGTGCTCTGTGGGCGATCGTTTCGACGGACGGAGACAGCGACAGGCCGCTGATTCTGGGGATGGAAGGCCGGAAGGTAAAGTTCTTCAGCGGCGATCTGGTCGGGATGGTCGTCGCCGAGTACCTGGGCGCTGACGCCGTAGTGGTTCCGGTCACTTGCAACGACGCGATCGACAAGAGCAGTCTCGCTCAGGCACTTGAGCCGAAGACGCGAGTTGGGTCGCCCTATGTGGTGCAGGGGATGATCTCGGCGCGCCAAAAGGGGCGCAAAGTTGTGTGCGGATGGGAGGCGAACGGCGGCTTCCTGCTCGGTTCCGATATCGACCGGAACAGGAAAGTTCTGAAAGCCTTACCTACGCGCGACGCGGTGCTGCCGATCTTATCGGTCCTGTTTTCCGCACGCGGCAAGAATATATCTCTTGCGGAGCTATTTTCAAGGCTGCCGAACAGGTATAGCCGAGCCGCGCTGGTGCGCGATCTGCCCCGCGCGAACGGCACGCGAATCGTGGAAGGGCTGAAGTCGGTAGGCAGGGCGGCCGGGGATTATTTCGACGGGCCGCTCGGATTTGGCGGAACCGGCGCGGTTGACTACACAGACGGCGTGCGTTTTTGTTTCAACAACGGCGAGGTGGTGCATTTGCGACCCTCCGGCAATGCCGACGAGTTCCGTGTCTACGCGGTGGCCGATTCGGCCGAGAGGGCGAACGAAATTGTGCAGGCCGCCGTGGCAGAACCCGACGGCATTGTCAGGACGCTCGAGGGCGCACTGGCCCAACCCGTCTGAACCGGGTTGGACGTGATAGATTCAGACGCATGCAGCATACCCGCCGAAGCTTCGTTACTGGCCTCGCCGCGCCGTTGATTCTGGGAGCGTCAAATAAATCGGGCAGCGCTCGTCCCGTTGCCGGATCCGGAGCGCATACGTATGAGGTCATCCATGACTGGGGCGAGCTCCCGGCCGATATCAAATACGGCAATACTCACGGTGTCTGCGAAGATTCGCAGGGGCATATCTACGTCCACCACACGGTGAACAAAGAGAGCCAAAGCCACAACTCCATGGTCATCTTCGACCATAAGGGGAAATTTGTATCGAGCTGGGGTCCTGACTTTATGGGTGGCGCGCACGGGCTCTTCATCCACAAGGAAGGCAAGCAGGAATTCCTGTATCTTTGCGATACAAAACGCGGCGTAGTTGTGAAGACGACGCTCAAAGGCGAGCAGGTGTGGAGCATCGGGTACCCGGAGCAGTCGGAAGCGTATAAACCGGGTGCCGACGGCAAGAAGATCAAGTACAGCCCGACAAACCTCGCCGTTGCTCCGAATGGCGATATCTATGTCGGGGACGGTTATGGTTCAAGTTACGTCAATCAGTACAACAGCAAAGGCGAATACATCCGGACTTTCGGCGGTTTAGGCAAAGAAGCGGGAAAACTGAACTGCCCACACGGCATCATTGTCGATACGCGCGGCGGACGTGAGCCGATTTTGACGATTGCCGACCGGGGGAATGCCAGAATCCAACGCTTTACCTTAGACGGCAAGCACGTCGATTTTATCGAAGGAACGAATATGCCGTGCCATTTCGGATATTTCAGGAACGGCGATACGGTGGTACCCGACCTTGGAGCGCGCGTGACTTTGCTCGATGCCGACAACAAGGTGATCGAGCACCTCGGAGACGATTCTGCGAGCGATTGGAAGAAGACACGCACCATGCCTCGGGATAAATTCACGCCTGGCAAGTTTGTGGCTCCGCATGGCGCCGCGTTCGACCACGCCGGGAACATCTTTGTCGTCGAGTGGGTAGAGGTTGGACGGGTCACCAAACTGCGCAAGGTCTGACGGATCGCCCGTTGTATTGCTGGGCCTGGGATACACGACGCGGCGGCTCGCGCGTCGGCTGCTGCTGCGCGGGGTGCCGACCTTTGCCGTATCCAGAACTCCTGAGCGGTCTTCGGATTTGGCAGGTATCGGGCTGCGGTTTGGGGACGTGCCGAAATCCGCAGTGCTGGTGCATACGGTTCCACCGCTTTCGGAAGCCGAAGCCGAGCCTGTGTTGCGCACCATCGCGGCTCTGAAGCCACAGCGATTCATCTATATTTCCTCGACGGGCGTTTACGGCTCCCATTCGTCGGTGGACGAAAGCACCCCGGTTGACCCTGCCACCGCGAAGGCCGAAGCACGAATTCGGGAAGAACAGTGGATTCAGGCAGGGCCGTGGAATGCGCTGATACTCAGGCCGGCGGCGATTTATGGGCCGGGCAGGGGAGTTCACACGAGGATTGCGAACGGCCAACCGCCGCGCGCGACCGGGCCTGGCATCGTCAGCCGTATCCATGTTGACGATTTAGCGGCGCTGCTGGAGGGGGCGACGCAGTCGGATTTGTCGGGCACCTGGCCGGTGGCCGACGAATACGCTTGTTCAAGCGATGAGATTAACCGGTGGTGCTCGGCATTGCTGAGATTGCCAGAGCCGAAATCAGAGGACGGAGCTGTGAGCGGGCGTACTGTAAACGGCAGGAAAATACTGAAAGCCCTCGGAATCGGACTTACATATCCTACGTATCAGAGCGGAATTCTGGCCAGTTACGCAGAAGAACGAGCAGCCGCCGGTTTTCAACGAAGGGACAAGGACGCAGGCGTCAGGTAGCTTACCTGTGTACCGAGGACATCTACCGCTTCAACAAGACCGGACACGTCTACTTTCCCTATGCCGGCCGAATGAAGCCTGAGGCGAAATTCGATCTGGCAAAGTGCGACGGCGAAACGAAATTTGTTGACTGTCAGGGCTCGCGCAAGATCGGGGCGATCGAGAGTTGAATGAACCATAGCCAGGCGAATGCCATGCAATAGCCGTGCGTAATCCCGGGTCAAACAGCGAAGGTATCGGCGAAAAATCCGATTCCGGTCATTCCGCAGTTGCGCCGCAACCTGTTTGTCGGCTGACACGAGCGCAATGTCCGCTTCGGACAAAAGCCGAAGCATCGGCCGGTATCGGATAGCAGGAGAGACTGATAAATCCCGGTCGGAAGGAATGTCAAGAGGGCCAGGCAGGCTCAGTTGCCGGTATCGGATCGCAAACCCGAATGCGATGGAGCCGAAGGCAATCAGCGCAAGAACACCAAAAAACAAGATCAGCATTGAAGTTGGTTCCTCTTACCTGTTAATTGTCTGAGAATAGCCGAAGCAGGACACCAATTGCAAGCTAAGCCACAGAAATTCCAGTAATATTACTGACGACCGGCGCGGGTAAGGAGGGTATTGAGCGATTCAAGTTGCCTCAGGAGCTCCGCTTCATGCGCATTATCGAACACGATGCGGTGCGCGGGCCGGGTTGCCGGCTCGGTGCGCAGCATCCCCGCCCAAACGAAGAAGCATATGGCCGCGAAACCAACCTGGAAGAGATCGACCGACGCGGAAAAGAGATGACTGCTCAGACTGTCAAACAGAGACCCGGCGGCCTCGGAAAGCAGAATCGCGCTCAGAAAACATGTCGAAGTATACGTGTTGCGGCTGAGATGCAGCGGGAAATGCGACAACGCAACCACGATTGCGATTGAGACAATGGCAAGGCTCATAACGATAGAGCGATCCAGAATCTCAATAAAATACAAGTGCGACGCGGAATGCATTTCGCCGCGATTGAAAAACGCGGTTACAGCAAGAGCGATCAAAGCAGCCACCGTCGTGGCCCCGTACATAACACGCCGTCCCGCCGTCCTGATGCCGGGATATTGATCGAACGTCAGGGCGAAGATGTCACGCACGCCGACGATGCTGACGGCCAGTGTGATTCCGGTACACGCGAGAAACGCGAAGAAATAGAACGGTGAGAGAGGGTCAATACTGGCCAGTATCGATAACGACAGGCACGTAAAGACCAGAAACACCGCCAGCCCCGGCTGGCGTCCTGCCAGCCCTAACCGGTATAACCTGACAGCTGCAGTTCCGGCTGCGGCCGCCTGCACGTATTCCGCCACCGCTAACTGCTGCATTTTTTATCGGCAGTTGCGATTTTAACACCTACTCAGAACCACGACAAGCTCAGGGGCTCAAACAGCCGACACTCTAAGAGCGCCATCGCGATTAGCGAACCCAGGGGCAGTTGGGATCGCACTGAGGCGGAGGATAGCTGCTCGCGCCGGCGACGGCGATGTAGGAAACGGCCAGTGTCAGAAGCATGAAGATCTTGCGCATGTGAAATTCTCCTTGTGAGTTCGAAATTGAACTGCCTTACACCTTGCGGTCTAAGTACTCGAAAGCGGACGAAGTAACAGCCGATACCCTAAGAGCGCAATCGCTATTAGCGAACCCAGGGGCAGTTGGGATCGCACTGAGGCGGAGGATAGCTGCTCGCGCCGGCGACGGCGATATAGGAAACGGCCAGTGTCAGAAGCATGAAGATCTTGCGCATGTGAAATTCTCCTTGTGAGTTCGAAATTGAACTGCCTTACACCTTGCAGTCTAAGTACTCGAAAGCGGACGAAGTAACAGCTCTCAAAAAAGTCCCCAATCCGGAACATTTTGTGCCATTAAGGGACAGTTCCGGCCTCGCGATTGTACAATCTGAACAAGTTACTTATGATCCCGAACAGAGAAGGGGGAATTGCCGCGTCGTGGCAGCGCACTCTGGCCGGCATTCCGACTCTGCTGGGACGTTTAGCCTATATGACATCTCTCCGGAACGCGAATTCCGGAAAATATGAGCATTTCGGCCTTGCGCAGCGAATCGGCCCCGATGAGACGGACCTGCTGATTCGAAAGAGCCATTCAGGGGTTTTTCAGGAGTGGCTCAATTTCGATCTGGAACGGCAAAAAGGCGAACTGGAAGAGTACTTCGACAGCGCGGCGGGCGACAAGCGCGAAACAATTGTGAACTGGCTTTCGGTTGAACCTTACGCGGCGTGGATTCCGGCGGAATCGCGGGATGTGGAACGCCAGTTGTTCAATTCGGATTTGCGGATTGTGGTGAACCTGATCAGGGCCGATTACGGTATCGCTTCTCGGGATCCAGACTCATAGCGAGGCCGATCACCTGTCCTATTACATCGATTTCTGCGACGGGGAAGGAAAGAACCGGGGAGTCTGACGAAGGATCGGCAATCAGGCTGATAACGCCATCTTTCAGGCTGCACCACCGGCAGAAAAAGCCGTCGCGGTGTTCGAGGAAGTAGATTGGGCGTTCTGCCTGATTCATCCACCCGCTGGTCTGGATTTTGCGGCGCGTGTCATCGATGACGAGCAGCGATCCCGCCGGAATCGCGGGGTTCATGCTCCAGTCTTCCGTCCCGACGAAGCCGTATCTGTAGCGTTTCACGTCGAGACCGCCGACCAGCGCGAGCGGCAGTTTACCCCAACGTTGAACCACTTCGCTTACGAAAAACGTCTTGTTCAGGTCCAGGCCGGGGTCGAGAGAGATGGGCAGCAGGACCTCGGCTGAGTCGGCATTTAAATTGACGGTGTGAGTTTTCTGGATGGGGACGATTCCGGCGTCGGCAGCCATGGAATCGAGCGGGATCTTAAACCAACTCAACACCTCGATGATGTCCAGCCGGTATATACAGCAGAGGGAATACAGCCGATAGATAGAAGGAAGCGTGCCGTGGCTCTCTATGTCGGAGAGCCGGCTGATGAGAATGACGAAATCCTGATTGCCGTGGCGGTCTGCAATGGTTTGACTCGCCTGTTCCACGTCACGGAAGCGCAGGCCAAGACGTTCCCGAGCGCGGCGGAGACGCTGGCCGGCGTATTCCGTGCTATGATCCTGTCGCTGGATGGGAGCCGTCGGCACGTGTGGCATAATTGGCCCGTCTACTTATCATAATTATATCGTTCGGGGCGTTCTCATTTCAATAATTCATTCACCTTCTGTTCTGAATTCGGAACAGAAAAGGCGAGAGATGCTCGGAGCGGAGGGAACCTGCGGATTATAGTCGGAGTAACGGGAGCGAGCGGCAGCGTCTATGCGCTGCGCCTGCTCGAGCGTCTCAGGAGCAGAGAAACCATCGAGACGCATCTGATTCTCAGCCGGGCGGGCGAGAAGACGCTGTTTCTTGAGACAGGCAGGATTGCTCAGGATATCAAAGGTCTTGCAAGCTTCACGTGGCCGCTCGAAGACATTGCGGCGCCGATTGCGAGCGGATCGTTCCGAACCGATGGAATGGTGATCGCGCCCTGCTCTATCCATACTATGTCCGCAATTGCGCATGGAATCAGTTCCAATCTGATGATCCGGGCGGCCGATGTGGCGCTGAAGGAGCGGCGGCGGCTGATTCTGGCGGTTCGGGAGAGTCCGCTGCACCTGGGTCATCTGCGTACTATGTCGCTCCTGGCTGAGATGGGGGCCGTGATCGCACCCCCCGTACCTGCGTTCTACAATAACCCGGCGACGATCGGCGATCTGGTGGATTCAAGTGTGGACCGGCTGCTCGATCTCCTGGGCGTAGAGGACGCATCCATCCGACGCTGGAATGGGCCTGCGACGGCAGGACGTGGCACGGAACGATGAAAACACGAGTCTCTTTCCAGGGTGAACTCGGCGCATTTAGTCAGGTCGCGGCATCACAACTGGCCGGTCCGGACATGATTCCCGTTCCGCTGCCCGGCTTTCAGCAGGTGTTCGAGTCCGTGAGCAGCGGAAAATGCGATGCGGCGGTGATCCCGATTGAGAACACCTTACACGGTTCGGTACACGAAAACTACGATCATCTTTTGAAGTTCGACCTGACGATCCGCGGCGAAACCTACGTCCGAATCGTACACAATCTGATCGCGCCTCCGGGAGTCCGGTTTTCCCAGGTGCGGCGCGTGTATTCTCATCCGGTCGCATTAAATCAGTGCCGGACCTTCCTCGCCGAATATCCGAACCTCGAAGCGGTTACTTACTACGACACTGCCGGAAGCGTGAAGATGGTGATGGAGCAGGCTCCGTCGGATGCAGCCGCGATCGCCTCAGCCACGGCCGCAAAGATTTACGGCGGCAGGATCCTCAGGAAGTCGATAGAGGACGATCGTGAAAATTTCACGAGGTTTTTTCTTCTGAACCGCGCGCCCAGACGTCCGAAGGCGGTTGCCCGCGAAAAGGGACCTTACAAAACTTCAGTCGTATTTACGGTCAGGAATGTGCCCGGAGCACTTTTCAGGTGCCTCAGCGCCTTTGCCCTGCGAGATCTGAACATGACCAAGATTGAGTCGAGGCCGCTGCGGGGCAAGCCCTGGGAATATTTGTTCTACCTCGACTTCATCGGTCATGTGGATGATCCCGTAGCCAAAAATGCCCTCGGGCATCTGGCGGAACTGGCGGACATGCTCCGCGTACTCGGGTGTTATCCCGGCGCGGCGTAATCCCCGATCAGCTCCCGCTACTCTGTAGGCATGGCTTCGCTTGAAAGCGAGATGTTGTTACCAGAACCGGCGGAACCGGCGGAAGAGCCCGAAGCTTCCGAACCCGCGCCGCCCGAACCTGAGGACCTTCCTATTCTTGCCGTCCGCGACACGGTGCTGTTCCCGAATGCGCTGCTGCCGCTGAGCGTCGGGCCGCCCGACCTCTGTCGCGCTGGTCGAGTCGCTGGGAGAAAACCGCCTGATCGGGGTGGTTTCTCAGACCGACCCGCGCACCGATGAACCCGACCGCGGCTGAACTGCACACGACCGGCACGGTCGCGATGATCCACAAAATCGTGAAGATGCGCGAAGGGCAGTTGCTGTTCTGCGAAGGCGTTTCACGGATGCGGACGCTGGAATACACGGCCACCGAGCCGTTCCTGCGCGCCCGCATTGAGCGCATTGCCCGAGATCGAACCGGAGATTACGCCGGAACTGACGGCGCTGCGGCAAAATGTGCTGGGCGAGTTTACGCAGATCATCGCGGCGTCGCCCAATATTTCGGACGAGATTTCGACGGCCGCCGGCAACATCGCCGAGATCGGACGGCTGGCCGACTTCATTGCGGGCACGCTGCCGAGCCTTGCGCCACACCGAGCGGCAATCGGTGCTCGAGCAAACGGACGCCACGGGGCGACTGCAGTTCATCAATCAGCAACTGGCGCGCGAAGTGGAGTTGCTTGAACTGCGGCAGAAGATTCAGTCGCAGGTGCAGGGGCAGCTTTCGCAGAGCCAACGCGAATTCTACCTTCGGGAACAACTGAAGGCGATCCAGAAGGAACTGGGCGAAGGCGACGACCGGGAGCAGGAAACCGAAGATCTGCGGGAGAAGATCGAAGCCGCGGGCATGCCGGAAGAGGTGAAGCAGGAGGCGCTGAAGGAACTGAACCGGTTCGCACGCATCACTCCCATGTCGCCTGAACATAATGTCGCGCGGACCTGGCTCGAATGGATGACCTGCCTGCCGTGGAACGTGTCGTCCGGCGAAGCGGTGAACGTGCAGCGTGCGGCGGAGATTCTGGATGAAGACCACTACGATCTCGAGAAGGTGAAGAACCGCATTCTCGACTTTCTCGCGGTGATGCAGCTGAAGCCGAGGCTGAAGGGGCCGATCCTGTGTTTCGTCGGGCCGCCGGGCGTTGGCAAAACGTCGCTGGGGCGTTCGATCGCGCGTTCGCTGGGCCGCAAGTTCCAGCGGATCTCGATGGGCGGCATGCACGATGAAGCGGAAATTCGCGGGCACCGACGAACCTATATCGGGTCGCTGCCGGGGCAGATTATTCAGGCGCTGCGGCGCGCCGGGGCGAACGATCCGGTATTCATGCTGGATGAAGTGGATAAGCTGGGGCGCGATTTCCGGGGCGATCCGGCTTCGGCGCTGCTTGAGGTGCTCGATCCGGAGCAGAACTCCACGTTCCGGGATAACTACCTTGACCAGCCGTTCGATCTTTCGCGGGTTCTGTTCATCACCACAGCGAATGTGCTCGATACGATTCCGGAAGCGCTGCGGGACCGCATGGAGATCATCGAACTGCAGGGTTACACGGAGCAGGAGAAAGTGATTATCGCGTTCCGGTATCTGATTCCGCGGCAGAAGACGGAGAACGGTCTCGACGACGACAAGCCGCTTACGTTCACGGACGATGCGGTGCGGTTTCATCGTGCGCCGCTATACGCGCGAAGCCGGCGTGCGAAATCTGGAGCGGGAGATCGGGACGGTGTGCCGCAAGGTGGCGCGGCGGTATGCGGAAGGCAAAGAGGCGGTTACGGAGATCACGCCCGCGTTGGTTGAGGAATTCCTGGGGGCGCCGCGCTTCCGGCCGGATACGGAAGTGGCGGAACGAACGCGCCGGCCCGGGGTGGCGGTGGGGCTGGCGTGGACGCCGGTGGGCGGCGATGTGCTGTTCATCGAAGCCGGCCGCATGCCCGGCGGCAGCGAAGGGCTTGATCATGACGGGGCAGCTGGGATCGGTGATGCAGGAATCGGTGCAGGCGGCACTGACGTGGGTGCGGGCGAATGCGCCGAAGCTGGGGATCGATCCGGACGTGTTCAAGACCAGCGATATCCACGTGCATGTTCCGGCGGGCGCGATTCCGAAGGATGGGCCCTCGGCGGGCGTGACCATGGCGACCGCGCTGCTTTCGATGCTGACGGACAAGTGCGTGCGCGAAAACCTGGCGATGACGGGCGAGATTACGCTGACGGGCCAGGTGCTGCCGGTGGGCGGGATCAAAGAGAAGGTGCTGGCGGCGAAGCGGAGCGGCGTGACGGAGCTTATTTTGCCCGCCGAGAATGAGGTCAACGTGCGCGAGGATCTGAAAGCTCGAGCAACTTGGCGAGATGAAGATCCATTACGTGAAAACGATGGATGAACTGGTGCCGCTGGCGTTTGGGAAACAAGCGCCGGCTCTGGTGATACCCTGACACCTGTGCTGATCAAGGTATTTATAGCTTTCGTGCTCGCTCTGGCGATTGTTGCCATTCTTATTGTGTTGCGCCCTGCCACTTATCATGTTGAGCGTTCAACAACCATTGCGGCGCCGCCCGATAAGGTGTTCGGAATGGTGAACGATTTTCATAGCTGGGATGTGTGGTCACCCTGGGCGAAAATCGATCCCGCAATGAAGCTCGAGATCCGCGATACGACGTATGAGTGGTCAGGCAATGACAAGGCGGGCGCGGGTAAGATGACCCGCACCGAGAGTCACCCGAATGACAGGATCGGCGTGCACCTTGATTTCACAAAACCGTACGCCTCGACCAGCGACATCGCGTTCGTGTTCAAGCCGGTTGATGCAGGGACGGGCGTAACCTGGTCGATGGACGGGCAGAATAACTTCATGCTGAAGGCGCTGTCGCTCTTTTCGAGCATGGATAAGCTGGTCGGGCCGGATTTCGAAAAGGGACTGGCGCAGTTGAAGACAGCGGCCGAGCAGGCGCGCTAAGCCGCGTTGACGGACGCTGCCTCATAGACGCGCTGAACAGCGGCAACACCCTTTCCCAACTCGACGTTGTGGCCGTTCGCTCTGAGGATGAGTTCAAGCCCGGCGACGATAGAAAATGTATCGGCGAAGTCGAAGTATCCGAGATGTGCGAGCCGGAAGATCTGACCTTTCATGGTGCCCTGGCCGTTCGCGATGATGGCGCCGAACCGTTCTTTGAAGCTTTTCACGATCACACCGGAATTGAGGCCGGGCGGCGCTTCGATGGCCGTGACGGCGCTGCCCGGCCGTTTTGCGAAGAGTTCGAGGCCGAGCGCTTTCGATGCTTCGCGAGTGGCGTGCGCGAGTGTCTGCGCGTTCGCAATCAGGTTCGGCATACCGATTGTCTGGATGTACTTCAGTGCTTCGTCGAGCGCAAGGATCAGAGAAGTTGCGGGAGTCCAGGTTGCTTCACCCGCGTCGGCGCTCTTCTTCTCTTTCTTCAGATCGAAGTAGAAGTGGGGCAGAGTGGCAGTGTCGGCGAGCTTCCAGGCTTTGGGGCTGATTGACAGGAATGCGAGGCCAGGCGGAATCATGAAGGCCTTTTGTGAGCCTCCGATCGACGATATCGAGTCCCCAGCCATCGATGTCGAGAGGCATGGTGCCGAGGCCGGTAATGGCATCCACAACGAAAACGGCATCGGTGTTCCGGACGATTTCAGCGATACCTTTTACATCGTGCTCGGCGCCGGTCGATGTCTCGCGAGGCCTGCAGGAAAACGCTTTGGCAGCGGGTTCAGCTTTGAGAGCGGCGGCGATTTGCTCAGGGGTAATCACGTCGCCGTATTCGGCCTTCAGTACTGTCGCATTCAGACCGTAGGCCTCCGCGATTGCGGCCCAGCGGCTCGCCGAATACGCCGGCGGAACAAACAATGACCTTGTCATCTTTCGAGAACAGATTGGCGACCGAGGCGTCCATGGCGCCGGTGCCTGAAGCGGCAAAACAGAGAACGTCGTTCTGCGTCCCGTACACTTCTTTCAGGCCCTTGAGTGCAGACGTATAGATGGTTCGGAAGTCTTCGGTGCGGTGGTGGATATCCGACGCCATCATGGCGTGGAGAGCGGGCGGATAAAGCGGAGTAGGGCCCGGAGTTAACAGGCGCTGCTTGCGTATGTACATGGAAGGAAGTAGAGTCTTTAGAATATCAACCGATGCCCTTAACTCGAGCAGTTGCAGAAAGACCTCGTGACGGCCATGAAGGCCAAAGACGAGCTGAAACTGAGCACGGTCCGGATGGTCAAGAGCGCGCTGCAGAAGGCAAACTCGGCCGATCCGTCGAAGCCTCTTGACGATGCCGGCGAACAGCAGTTGCTGAAGAGCCTGGTAAAGCAGCGTATCGACGCGGCGGAAATGTTCCGCAAAGGCGACCGCGAGGAACTGGCGGCCAAAGAAGATGCCGAGCGCAAAATCATCGAAAGCTACCTGCCCGCTTTCGCGTCGGAAGACGATATTCAGGCGGCGGTTGACGCGGCGATTGCTGAGACCGGTGCTACGGCGGCCAAGCAGATGGGAATCGTGATGAAGGCTGCGCAGGCAAAGCTTGCGGGCAAGACGATTGATGGCAAACTGCTGAGCGAAAAAGTGAAATCGAGACTCTCATGACCCCACCACGCGAGCACAAGCCGTTCGTTCCGCCGAACGTTCAGATGAAGGAGTTCACGCTTCGGGCGGTGCTGCTGGGGCTGGTGATGTGCGTCATCCTGGGCGCGGCCAACGCGTATCTCGGGCTGCGCGCGGGACAAACCATTGCGGCGACGTATCCGGCGGCGGTGATCGGGATGGCGGTGCTCCGGATTTTCAAGGGCTCGATCCTTGAAGAGAACATCGCGCGGACTGCCGGATCGATCGGCGAATCGGTGGCTGCGGGCGCGGTGTTTACGATCCCTGCGTTTGTGATCTCCCGGTCATGGCTGGACTTCAGCCCGGGCGTGGCGTACTGGAAATCAACGGCGCTGATGCTGACGGGCAGCGTGCTGGGCGTGCTGTTCGTGTCGCTCGTCCGACGGGTGCTGGTGGAAGACCCGGATCTGCCGTTCCCGGAATCGGTGGCCGCATCGCAAATTCATAAAGCCGGTCAGGCGGGTTCGGAAGCTGCGAAGCACCTGTTCTACAACATGGGACTTGGCGGGGCCGTGTTCCTGGCAAGTGCGTTCGGCTGCTTTGCGCCGGATAAGGATTGGTTCTTCCGCATCGGGACGCTGGGGCGAAGCGCGCTTCGGCTGGGCGCGCCGGGAACGAAGAACGCGTTTGCTACGGGCGGCGTGACGGTGTTTTCGGGACCGACGATCAGTCCGGCTTACATCGGTGTGGGGTATGTGATCGGGCCGGCATTGTCTGCGCTGAACTTTTCGGGCAGCATCATTGCGTGGGGCTTGCTGATCCCGCTGCTCATTTATTTTCTCGGACCGCAGATGCAGACGTTCCTGCCGCCGGGTTCGACGGACGATACGTGGCTCGGGCTGGCGAATGGCGTGTGGCGATTTATTGTCAGACCGATCGCGGTGGGCGGGATGTTGTGCGGCGCTGCGTACACGCTGTTCAAAATGCGGAAGTCGCTGGGAGTGGGGCTCGCGCGTGCTTTTAAAGAGATGAAGACCGGCTCAGCCCCGCAGGCGGAGACGGCCCGGACCGAGCGGTACATGAGTTCCCGGGTGGTGTTGCTGGGCATCTTTGCCGTGTTTCTGGTGATGATCGTTCTGTACCGGTATTTGTCAGGTGGATTGCTGCCGGCCGTGATCGCGGCGATCGTGATGATCGTGGTCGGGTTCTGTTTCGCTACGGTGTCCGGCTACCTGGTGGGCGTCATCGGGTCATCGAACAACCCGATATCGGGGCTAACGCTCTCGACGCTGATTATTGCGGCGCTGTTGATGGTTGCGCTGGGCGTATCGGGAGCAAGCGGAGTGATTGCGGTGCTTGGCGTGGCTGCGGTGGTGTGTGTATCGAGCGCAGTCGCGGGTGAACTCCTGCAGGATTTCAAGGTCGGGTACATCATCGGCGGAACGCCGAGGAGCATCCAGATTGTGGAACTGATCGCGGTGGTAGTTGCGAGTCTGGTGATGTACTTTCCGCTGATGGCGCTGCACCAGGGCAATATCAACATCGGCGGGATCGGGTTTGGCGACCGCGCGTTGCCGGCGCCTCAGGCTGGTTTGATGGCATCGCTCGCGCAGGGGATTGTGGGCGGGGACATGGCCTGGCCGCTGATCGTGGCGGGCATGGCGTTCGGCGTGGCGATGATCCTGATCGGCGTGAAAAGCCCGATGCTGGTTGCGATCGGGATGTACCTGCCGCTCGGGACGACGTTTGCGATTTTCGTTGGCGGAATGGTGCGGTGGGGGACCGACGAACTGGCGAGGCGGCGGAATATGAACGAAGGACAGCGCCTGAGGATTGAGAGTGTGGGTGTGCTGGCCGCTTCGGGGCTGATCGCCGGAGAAGCGCTGATGGGGCTTGTGACCGCGTGGTTCAACTACAAGTACGGCAAGGTTCCGCAGGTGTTCGCGGAACCTTCGTATACGGTTGGGCTGGTGGTGATGGCGCTGCTTGCGCTGGTGCTGATCTACGTACCGCTGGCGAACGCCGGCAGGCCCGAAGACCCGCCGCCGCCCGCCGCGTTCGTTTAGAGTTAAGCCGTGCCGCTCATCTGGGCTTTATCGCCGGAGATGGCTGCCTGGGCGGCGGCCAGCCGGGCGATCGGTACACGATAGGGCGAGCAGGAAACGTAATCCATACCGATCCGGTAGCAGAAGCCTACGGAACTGGGCTCTCCACCATGCTCTCCGCAGATGCCGACTTCGAGGTTCTTGCGGGCTCCGCGGCCTGACTTCACGGCCATGTCGACCAGCTTGCCGACGCCTTCCTGATCGAGGACGGCGAAAGGATCGGCCTTGAAGATCTTCTCCTTCTCGTAGTCCTTCTGGAACTTCGTATAATCGTCGCGCGACAGACCCATGGTGGTCTGGGTCAGGTCGTTGGTGCCGAACGAGAAGAACTCGGCTTCGAGGGCGACGCGATCGGCGGTGAGCGCAGCGCGGGGAATTTCGATCATGGTGCCGACCATGTACTCGACTTTCTGGCCAGCCTTTTCGAACACTTCCTCGGCTACCCGAACCACGATCTTCTTCTGGTTCTGGAATTCTTCGACCGAACCGATGAGCGGGATCATGACTTCGGGATGGACCTTGATGCCTTTCTTTGCCACCTGAACGGCGGCTTCGAAGATGGCGCGGGCCTGCATCTCAGTGATCTCGGGATAGGTGACTCCGAGACGGCAGCCGCGATGTCCGAGCATGGGGTTGAACTCATGAAGGTCTTCGACGCGATGCAGCAGCTCGGGAAGGGCCTTCTTCAGGTCCTTCACTTCGATGCCGTATTTGGCCGACATTTCCTTCTTCTTCTTGATGTCCGCGTAAGGCAGCACGGCGACATCCACCATGAGGTTCTCGCGCTTGGGCAGGAACTCGTGGAGCGGCGGATCGAGGGTGCGGATCACGACGGGGAATCCGTCCATCGCCTTGAACAGACCGGCGAAATCGGAACGCTGCATGGGCAGAAGCTTCAGCAGAGCTTTGCGGCGCGATTTTTCGTCGCGTCGCGAGGATCATCTGCTGTACGAAAGGCAGACGGTCTTCGGCGAAGAACATGTGCTCGGTGCGGCAGAGGCCGATGCCTTCGGCGCCGAAGCTGGCGGGCGACTTTGGCGTCGCGCGGGATATCGGCATTGGCGCGGATGCCGAACTTGCCGCGGAACTCATCGGTCCAGCTCATGAATTTGCCGACGAAGTCGTTGTTGAGATTCGGTTCCACGGTTTTGGCCTGACCGACGTAGATGTCGCCGGTGGTGCCGTCGAGCGAAATGAAGTCGCCTTCCTTTACGATGACGGTCTTGCCGCCGACCTGCGCGGTGAAGACTTTGCGCGCTTCGTCGATGCGGATTTCACCGGCGCCGACGACGCAGGGGCGGCCCATGCCGCGCGCTACGACGGCAGCGTGACTGGACTTGCCGCCGATGGCGGTGAGGATGCCTTTCGCGACGTCCATCCCGTGGATGTCATCGGGGGTGGTTTCTTTGCGGACCAGCAAAACGGGGCCGCTGGCCGCCATTTCGACAGCGTCTTCGGCTGAGAAGGCAACGCGTCCGACGGCTGCTCCGGGGGATGCCGAGATGCCGGTGGTCAGCTTTACCAGGCTGCCGAGGGTCTTAGTGTCGAAGACCGGGTGTAGCAGCTGATCGAGCTGCGCGGGGGCGACGCGAAGGATCGCGTCCTTCCGGGTGATCATGCCTTCTTCCACCATGTCCACGGCGATTCGGACGGCCGCGGGACCGGTCCGTTTGCCATTGCGGGTCTGAAGCATGTAGAGCTTCTTTTCCTGAATGGTGAACTCGAAGTCCTGCATGTCTTTGTAGTGCTTTTCGAGATTCGTGGTGATCTCTTTGAGCTGCGCATAGGCTTCGGGTGAGGCCTGTTCGAGCTGAGAGATGGGCAGCGGGGTACGGATGCCGGCGACGACGTCTTCGCCCTGCGCGTTCATCAGGAATTCGCCGTAGAATACCTTCTCACCGCTACCGGGATCGCGGGTGAAGCCGACGCCGGTGCCGGAATCCTCGCCCATGTTGCCGAAGACCATGGCCTGAACGTTGGCGGCGGTGCCGATGTCGTCAGGAATCTTTTCCATGTTGCGGTAATAGGCGGCTTTCGGGTTCCACCAGGAGCCGAATACGGCTCCGACGGCAAGCGAGAGCTGTTCGCGGGGGGTATTCGGGGAAAGGCTTTTTGGTGGCCTTCTGGACGAGCTTTTTGTAATCGACGATGATGGCCTTCAGATCGGCGGCGGTGAGATCGGTATCGTTCTTCGTTTTGATTTTGGCTTTGCGGGCGTCGAAGATGTGGTCGAACTTTTCCATCGGAATTTCGAGCGCGACTTCGCCGAACATCTGAATGAAGCGGCGGTAGCAATCGTAGGCGAAACGCTCGTTGCCGCTCTTCGCGGCAAGACCGGCCGTGGTCGTCTTCGTTCAGGCCGAGGTTCAGGATGGTGTTCATCATGCCGGGCATGGAGAACTTCGCGCCGGAACGGACGCTGAGCAGCATCGGGTTCGACGGATCGCCCAGCTTCTGACCCATTTGCTTTTCGAGCTTCACGAGAGCCTTGTCGACTTCCTCTTCAACTGCTTCGGGAATCTTCTTGCCCGCGTCGAAATAGGCGTTGCAGACCTGCGTCGCGATGGTGAAGCCGGCGGGTACGGGCAGCCCGGCGCGCGACATCTCGGCCAGACCGGCGCCTTTGCCGCCGAGAATATCTTTCATCTTGCCGTCGCCGTCGGCTGTGCCGCCGCCGAAGGAATATACGTTCTTGCTCATTTACTCTCCTGGGATGAATTGCTGGTAACGATTTCTGAGAAGTCTGCGATGGTCGAGAACTCGGCCAACATGGTGTGAAGCAGTGTCAGCCGGTTTTGGCGAACGGCCGGGTCGCCGGCGTTCACCATTACTTTGTCGAAAAATAGATCGATTGCGGGGCGCATCTCGCCGATCGCCTCGAGCTTGCCTTTGTAGGGCAGCGGCGCGAGTTTGGCTTTGGCGCCTGCAATAGCGCTGTAGAGTTCGGATTCGGGTCCCGATTCGAGAAGAGACTTATCTACTGTGCCGGGCGTGAACTCCGCCTTGTTGAGGATGTTCCGGATGCGTTTGAAGCCTGCCGCCACCGGTTCGAAGTTTTCCGTGGGCCGGACTTCGCGCAGCGCCTCAAGACGCTCCTCAACGTCCATCAGATCGTCCCAGCCGGACGCGAGCACGGCATTGATTTCGTCGTACTGGAAGCCCCGGATGTCGCGGAAGTAATAGCGGAGGCGATCCAGGAAAAAGTCTTCGAGCTGGGGGTCGCCGCCGAGGAAAGGGCGGATCGGCAGCCGGTTCTTGCCTTCGACCAGAATCTTGACAATCCCCTGGGCGGCGCGGCGCAGGGCAAAGGGGTCCTTCGAGCCCGAGGGAATCAGGCCGACGTTGAAGCAGCCGCGCAGGGTGTCCAGTTTGTCGGCAATCGAGAGTAACTGGCCGGCGCGCGTGCGCGGAATGGAGTCTTCCATGCTCGCCGGTTTGTATTGATCGTAGATGGCGGTCGCTACAGCTTCAGGTTCGCCCTGAGCGCGTGCATAGAGCCCGCCGATAATGCCCTGGAGTTCCGTGAATTCTTTCACCAGTTCCGTGGTGAGGTCGGCTTTGGCGAGCCAGGCTGCCCGGTGCGCGGCGGCGTCCCCGCCAAGTTCGCTGACCAGCGCGCGTACGCGTTCCGTCTTTTCGAGATAGGTTCCAAGCTTGGCCTGAAAGGTGACGTGCGCCAGATCTTTGACGCGATCTGCCAGCCTGCTTTTCTGATCGGCGTCCCAGAAAAAACGGGCGTCATTGAAACGGGCGCGCATGACCCGCTCATTGCCCTGGCGGATCAGCCCTTCGGGATCGCCATCAGTGTTGGTGACGGCTACGAACTGGTTGGCAAGTTTGCCGTCCGGGGTTTCGACCGAGAAATATTTCTGGTGGAAGCGCATGACGGTGATCAGAACTTCTTTCGGGAGCGCGAGGAACTCTTCGTCGAAGGTGCCGGTGATGGGAGTTGGCCACTCGGTCAGGTTGACCAGAGTTTCGAGCAGTTCGTTGTCGCACTTGTACTTTGTGGGAACGGCCTGGATGCGCTTGCGGCGTTCTTCGGCTGAAAGGATCACGAAGTTATCGCGGAGGTCCTGTTCGTAGGTGTCGTAGGTAACCGGGAAACGGACTGCCCCAGAGCTTGCGGTGTCCGCTCGACTGGTTGCCGGAGGCGACGCCCGCAATTTCGAAGGGAATAACGGTATCGCCGAGCAGAGCAACAATCCAGCGGATGGGCCGGATGAAACGCGGGCCGCCTTTGCCGGGCCAGTACATGGTCTTCGGGAAAGGGGTTTTCAGGATGAGTTGAGGAAGCGCTTCGGCCAGGATGGCAGAGGTGGCGCGGCCTGTGGTTTTGCGGACGTAAGCTGTATTTTTCGTTCTTGCCGTCGGAGACTGAACTTCGAGATCGGCCGCAGTCAGACCCTGCTTCTTTGCGAAGCCTTCGACGGCCTGGCGGGGGCGGATTTGGCCGGTCCCCAGACGCGCTCTTCGGCATCCGGTTCGCGGTCGATCAGGCCTTCGGCGCGAACGACGAGGCGGCGCGGCGTGGCATCGGTCGCGGATGGCGGATTCGCCCGAGTTTCAGAGCGGCGATGGCAGTGCGCAGGTAGTCGAGCGCACCGTTGCCAGCATCCAGTCCGGAATTTCTTCGCAGCCGATTTCGAGAAGGAGATTCATGCAGCCTCCTCATGCGCGCAGGCTTGCTGTTCGACCCAGGATTCGGCCACGGCTACGGCCAGCTTTCGAATGCGGCCGATGACGCCGACTCGTTCGGTGACGCTGATGGCGCCGCGGGCATCGAGCGTGTTGAACAGATTGCTGCACTTCAGCACGTGGTCGTAGGTGGGCAGCAGCGGGAAGCGCGGCTTCTCGGCGTAGTCGGCTGTATAAGGTCGAGCAGGCGCCGGGCTTCGGCTTCGTGGATTTCGAAGAGCTTCCAAAGGGTGGGCACGTGTGCGGCTTCGAAGTTGTAGACGGAGTACTGGAGTTCGTCGGTATAGCGGACGTCGCGGTATTTCACGCCGGGGGTCCACTCGATGTCGTAGACGCTGTCGACGCCCTGCAGGAAGGCGGTGAGGCGCTCGAGACCGTAGGTGATTTCGGCGGGCACCAGGTCGAGATCGATGCCGCCGCACTGCTGGAAATAAGTGAACTGGGTGATCTCCAGGCCGTCGAGCATCACCTGCCAGCCAACGCCCCAGGCGCCGAGCGAAGGGTTCTCCCAGTTGTCTTCTTCGAGCTTGAGGTCGTGCTTGCGCAGATCGATGCCGATGGCTTCGAGGCTGCCCATGTACTGCTCGATCACGTCCGCCGGAGTGGGCTTGAGGATGACCTGAAACTGCATGTGCTTGTAGAGGCGGTTGGGATTGTCGCCATAGCGGCCGTCGGCGGGGCGGCGGCTGGGCTGGACGTAAGCGGTGCGGTACGGTTTCGGGCCGAGCGCGCGGAGAAAGGTTTCGGGGCAGGAGGTGCCGGCGCCGACCTCCACGTCGTAAGGCTCCTGGATGATGCAGCCGCGATCGCTCCAGTACTTGTTTCAGTCTGAAGACGTTTTCCTGGAAGGTGGGATTTCGATAAGGACATGAGTTTCAGGCGGCGGCTTCGAGAACGGGAACGGTGATGAGTTTCCGTTCGATGTGAGTTTCGATTTGCTGCGCGAGGAAGCGGCGCAGGTCGGCCGCCGTGGTTTGAGCCCAGGGGCGTTCGGCCAGACTGGGCGATGGGGGTGTGGAGCATTTCTTCGGCGAAGGCGCGGGAGTCCGGCGAGAGTTCCCAGGTGTTGCGCAGGTCGAGCGCGCGGCGGCAATCGTGGCAGTAGAGGCCGGCGCGATGGCGGCTGAAGATAGGCGCGCTGCGGGTGTTCGGGATCTTCCAGCCACGAGCCGCAGCCGAGACAGACGTGCAGTTCGGGCAGCAGCCCGGAGAGCCGGACGGTCCACAGGCTGAAATAGGTGACGGCGCGCCAGACCGCGCCCGGCTGCGACGAGCGCAGGTGGTCGAGCACGGCGGTGAGCAGGCGGAAGTACTTTTCGCTGGGCTCGGCGGGGGGAGGAGTTGTTCGGAGACTTCGGCGAAGAAATCGAGGGCGCAGGCGGCGGCGAAATCGCCGAGCAGGGAGAACTGCGACTGGAGAAGTTCGCAGGAGTCGATGTTGACCAGTTCGCGATTCTCGCGCTGGAAATAGGACATCTGAATGTGCGAAAGCCGTTCCAAACCGGATCCAAATCCGCTTTTCGGGCGCCGCGCGCGGCGGGCGACGCCTCGCAGCTTGCCGAAATCACGCGTCAGAAAACTGACGATGAGATCGCCTTCTTTGAAGGGACAGGTTTGCAGGACGAAGGCTTCGCTCACACGAGCGGACATATTAACTGCGATGCACGGAATTTTAAGGGTATCACGAGGGGTATGGGGGAGGAATGACCCCGGTTTACCGGGGCCATTCGGGTCCTGCGAGTGGAACGAATTATGCGCCGGGAGAGGTCGTACGGCGGTTTGAGCGCCTGAAGTGAAGGGCCGGCAGCAGTAAGGCGCCAAAAATCAAGATGCCCGCTTTTCCCGGTTCGGGAGTGATCCAGGCGCCGAAGTCGTTGCTGTTGCCTGCGTCAACGGGATAGGGGTTTCCGTCCATGTCGAAGAGGGTGTTGTGAGTGAAGTCGGTCGGGCAACCGGGGCTGGATGAGGGAACGGAATAGTACGCGTTACCGCCAACATCACAGGTGGTTCCGGGACCCCAGGAATTTATTGCGAATGAGTACGAAGTCGGAGGGTACGAATATGTTCCCATTGCGATGGTCCAGCGCGTGATGAAGCCGTGCTTATCGGCATAAAGGTTGATAATGCCTGGGTCGTTTTGCGTGAAAGTGCGGGCACCGTCGCTGATCGATGCGGAGATCAGGTCCGGGTATGGGTTGCCAACCAGAAACTGAACTGAACCGTTCGGAGCAACGCGATTGGCCAGCGTTATCTTCGCCGTCACAAAAGTGGGATCTGTCGGCCATCCTGCGGAGACAGAAGTGAAAGGGTTGCCTTTGTAAATGTAGACATGCGGGTTTCCGGTTGCGGGTTCCGCAGCCACGCTGAGAAGGAGCAGTGAAACGGTCAGCGGAAGCTTGATCATCAGGTTAGTCTCGGTTATTTGTGGCAAATGTGCAAGCAACTATTAAATTTCGGGCGATTTATTTCACAATCAGGCGAAGGAAGGCTTCGGCCGCATGGCTCAGCGCACGGCGGGCGGGCTGTACGAGGTAGATCTTGCGTTCGACTTCAACTTCGGGCACCCGGATCGCGATGAGTCGTTTTTCAGCAATCTCCTGCTCGACACACATGCGCGGCAGGAAGGCGACGCCGGCGTTCTGCTCGACCATCCAGCGGATGGTTTCGACGGTCGGCATTTCGATATCCATCCTGAGCGGGATTCCACGGTCATGAAAGGCGCGGATTACGATGTCGCGGTAGGGCGAGAGAACGTTATGGGCAATAAAGGTTTCCTCGCCGAGTTCTGAAATAGGTACGTCGGCGCGGGTGGCGAGGCGGTGCTTTGGCGAGACAACGAAGGCGAGCGAGTCCGAGTAGATGACGGTCGAGAGGATGCGCTCATCGCGCGGAGCGTAGCTGATGACGCCCAGTTCAAGGTTGCCGCCAACAACCTCTTCGGGGACACGGCTCGAAAGGCCCCGCCTGATCTGGACTTTGATGCCGGGGTACATGCGCCGGTAGTGTTCGATATGGGTGAGCAGGTAGAGGGCGGTGGATTCGTTGGCGCCGATCACGAGGCGTCCGGACGACCGGTCGCGCAGTTCGGCGATGGAATTCCTGAGCTCGGATTCGAGGCTTTGGAAGCGCCGGGCATATTCAAGAACCGTGCGGCCGGCCTCAGTAAGGACAACGTCTTTGGCGGAGCGGTCGAGGAGCCTTTCGCCGAGGTCATTTTCGAGGCGCTGAAGCGAGAGCGAGATCGCCGGTTGGGTGCGCGACAGCTTCTCCGCAGCGCGAGAAAAACTACGTTCGCTCGCGACGGTCATGAAGACGCGGAGAGTACTTAGCTCCATCGCTCGATGATAGCCAGTTCGGGCGGATCTGAGCGGTGTCTTGTCGGAATCGATAGCATACCCTTCGCGCCAGCCCGCGCGAATGGCCGACCAGATGACTGTTCACTGGAATTCGGGTTGGTCGCCCGTGTTGCGCAAAAGCTCTTTGAATTCGGGCGGCGACCGGGGGGGCGACGTAGAAACGCTTGGTTCACCTGGACCAAGAAAGTCGCGATCGGGGCATGGTCCGTCGGGCGGAAAGGGATCGCTTCGGGAAACAGGCCGGGACCAGTGGGGCAGCAGCGGCTCGTTATCAACTCCGTCCACGCAAATGTAGGATGACCAGTGCCGCGAGTTTGGTGGCGTCTGTTAGGCGCAGCGGCAGATTGAAGAGCGACGGGGTCAAATGATGGTTATCGGGTGCGGAAGCGACGGCCCCAGGGCACGGTAATCGACGGGGAGCATTGCGGGACTTTAACGCCGATGACGATCGTTCCTTTCGCCAGACCTTCTTTATAGGGGAGCACTGCGAACGAGAATTTGCCGTCTGGGCCTGCCTTGTTCCGGCCTGCCTGCCGTTCGCCTTCGGAGTTCGATTCGGTGGTGTATTCCGCATTGGGCGGGAAGCCGGAGCCTTCAATGAGCAGCATTTCGGCCCCGGGTGTTAGCAATGTGGCCTGGAGGGTGCAGCCGCGGTCTTCAGCCTGAATCGGAATGGGGGACATTTCGGCAAAGGCCATCGCTGCGCGGTCGGCCGAGACGAGGCCCAGGCGGAGCGGTTCGCCGGGCAGCGGCGTGACCGAAACCTCGACAGGCTTGCCGTTGGCCATGGCGATGCCGTCAGGCCCGAGGGAAATTCCCCGCATAGTCTCGACCGGGTTCTGTTCCGTGATGGGCCAGTTCATCAGGGTGAGAACGCCATTGGCTGGTAAGCCTTTGGCATAGAGGCGCACCGTGACCGTCTGTCCGGAACGACTGGCTTCGCGGATGGTGAGGGAAGCGTTTTTAGTACTCGCCTTCGGTCCCCAGGCCTGGTGGGTGAGCACCATTTTGGTGGCGGCTTCGGGCACCTGGGCGCAAGCGGCGGCTGCGGCGAAAACGAATGCGGGCAAAAAGCGCGGCATATCTATTAGCTATCTTCTAATAGATGCCTGCCCGTGACAGATGCCTGAATACGCGATAGAGACCGAGGGGCTGACGAAGGTATTCCGCAGCGCGTGGTCGAAGCGTGAACTCACGGCCGTCGATAACATTTCGCTGCAGGTGCCGCGCGGATGCACCTATGGGCTGCTTGGCCCGAACGGGGCGGGGAAGACGACGTTTGTGAAGATGCTGCTGGCGTCGGCGCACCCGACGTCGGGCCGGGCGAAGGTGTTCGGTCGGGATACGCAGGAGAGCGCGGCGCGGCGCCCGATCGGGTATCTGCCGGAAAACCACCGGTTTCCCACCTATATGACGGGGTGGGACATGCTGGATTTCTACGGGGCTCTGTCCGGCATGGATGCGCGGAGCAGGCGGGCGCGCATTCCGGAGTTGCTGAACACTGGTGGGTCTCGATGAGCGCGCGCATCATTTACGGCTGGGGAAATATTCGAAAGGGATGCTGCAGCGCGTGGGTCTGGCGCAGGCGCTGATCCATTCGCCGGAATTGCTGGTGCTCGATGAACCGAGCGACGGCGTGGACCCTGTGGGGCGGAAGCAGATTCGGGATGTGCTGCAGGCGCTCGAGCAGAAGGGCGTGACCATCTTTCTGAACTCGCATCTGCTGGCGGAAGTGGAACTGTTCTGCCGCGAGGTGGCGATTATTCAGAAGGGAAAGCTGGCGCTGTCTGGCACGGTGGAAGAACTAACCAGCGGCAGCGGGTACCGCGTTGAGAGCGTGAATGTGCCGGAGCTTCTGCGAACGCAAGTGGCTTCCGGGGCGCGGTCTTCCACGTCAGTTGATGGAACGCTGCAACTATTGTTCGGTTCGAGGGAAGAGGCCAACAAAGCGGTGGACCTGTTGCGGGCGAACGGTTGCGAGATTGAAGCGCTGTCGCGAACACGCAGCACGCTCGAAGAGGTTTTCATGAAAACGGTGGACCACGCATGAACGCGACCATGGCTTTGATTCGCGATACGTTCCGGGAGGCCTTCGCGCGCCGAATTTTCTGGGGGTTTTTTGCGTGCTGCACGCTGCTGCTGTTGTTTCTGATTTTCATCATGCGGATCGACGTGGTGCAGGGCGCGCTTGCGACGGTGTCTATCTTCGGGAACAGCATGGCGAGCACGAGTCCTGAAAAGCTGGTGCAGCAGACCCAGAGCGTGATCGCGATGGTGCTGTATTTCGCGGGCATGGCGCTTTCGGTATTTGCGTCGGCTGGCCTGGTGGCAGCGGTGTTCGAGCCGGGCCGGATCGAATTGCTGCTTTCAAAGCCGGTATCGCGGACTCACCTGCTGCTCGGGCGGTACGCGGGAAACGTGCTGGTGGTGAGCGCGAATATCCTTTATCTGGTTGTAGGAACGTGGATCATTTTCGGAATCAAGACGGGTGTTTGGGGCGCGGGGTTTTTGGTCTCGAGCCTGTTCACGATCTTCATCTTTTCAGTGCTGCTTTCGGTCATCGTGCTGATCGGGGCTTTGTGGGACAGTTCCGCCGTGGCGATTATGGTCACGTTCGGCGATCATGCTGATCACGCCGATTCTGGCGCAGAAATCGACGATAGAAAGGCTGCTGAGTTCGGAGTGGTCGCGCGATGTGGTGCGCGTTCTTTACTACGTGCTGCCGAAGACGTCCGATGTTGCGGTGATTATCCGGAGGCTGATTCTGAACCAGCCGATTACAACCTGGATGCCGGTGTGGAGTACGGCAGTGTTCGGGATCGTGGTGCTGGCAGCCGGGTTGCTGCGGTTTCGCAGCAGGAGTTTTTAATGCGCAGATGTTGTGTCCTTTTTGTGCTGAGTGCGGCGGCGTGCTGCGCACAGCCGCAGATCGACGCGGTCCTTGTGAAGATGGTCCCGCCGGGAACGACGTCGCTGGCGGGCGCGCACATGGACCGGATCAAGACTACAGATTTTTACAAGAAGCTGGTGGAGCAGCATAAGCTGCCGTCTGTGGACCAGTTCGCGGCGGAGACGGGGTTCGACCCTCGCCGCGACGTAAGGGAGTTGCTGTTCGCGAACACCGTAACTGGCGGCGTTTTGGTGGCGCGCGGGACGTTCCGTCTCAATGAAGCTTCGCTGGTGAAAGGTGCGAAGCGGATGAAGCACGGAGAATACAACATCTGGACCGGTACGAACGGGGCGTTCTGCGTGCTTGACGCGACCCTCGTGGCGGCCGGCGACCTGAGTTCCGTCGAAGCGGCTCTCGACGAATGGAAATCAGGCAAGCATAATGCGGCGCAATCCCTGCTGGCGCGCGCAAAGGATGTGGACCCGGGGTCTCAGTTCTGGGGAGTTTCGAGCGGCTTTGCAGGATTCCTGGCGGACCACATGCCGCGCGCCGCATCGGGAGTGGACTTTTCAAGGGTCTTCAGAGGGCTGGAAGATACATGGTTCGATGCGGACTTCAGTAAAGGCCTGCGGGGTCAGGTACACGGGGTGGCGGCGACGGACCAGGACGCGATCAATCTGCGGGACGCCGCGAAGGGACTGATTGGCTTCGGAAGGCTGAGCGTGCCTGAGAACCAGCCCGAGATGCTGAAGCTGTGGGACGGGATTACGGTGGATCAGCAGGGCCGCACGGTGGCGATCCGGGCCGACATTCCGCAGAGCATGGTTGACCAGATGGTGCGTATGCTCAGCTCAGCGGCGGGCCGGGGCGGGCGCGGCGGCACTGCGCCGCGTTAGATTCCGAATCTGATGTACGCTGGTTGTGCCTTGACCCGCATAGCCCTCATCACCGCTGTATTTTTGCTGCCCGCCATGGGCCAGCAGCAGACCTTTCGACCGCCGGCTGTGCCGCTGATCGCGCACGATCCTTACCTGAGTATCTGGTCGATGTCCGACCGGCTGACCGATGAAAATACGAAGCATTGGACAGGCACGGAACAACCGCTGACGTCGCTGGTTCGCGTGGATGGGACGGCGTATCGGATTATGGGCCGGGACCCGAGGGCTGTGCCTGCGTTGCCGCAGCAGAGCGTGGAGGTTCTGCCCACCCGGACCATCTACAACTTCGAAGGCGCGGGTGTTCACCTGAAGCTGACGTTTCTTACACCGGCACTGCCGCGGGATCTCGACGTCTTATCGAGACCTGTGACTTACATGGTTTGGGATGCCAGGGCAGTTGACGGCAAGCAGCATGAACTAGCGGTGTATCTGGATGCGTCGGCGGCGCTGGCGGTGAACACGGCGGACCAGCCGGTAACGTGGTCGCGATTCCAGCTCAGCGGAATGGAGGCGATGCGGCTTGGGTCGCAGCAACAGCCTGTGCTTGAGAAAGATGGCGATAACCTGAGGATCGACTGGGGTTATCTGTACATTGCAGCGGGTTCGGATGCTCATGCGGTGGAGGCTGCAACCAGTTTGAACGCGGCCCGCGCGGCGTTCGGTACGACGGGCGCGTTCCCGGCGGTGGACGATACAGAGACGAACCGCCCGGCCGGTGCGCGTAACGGAACAGGGCTGGCGATTGCGATTCCGATGGGCGGCGTGGGGGCTGAGCCTGTGTCGCGCCACGTGCTGGTCGCGTATGACGACCTGTGGTCTTTGACATTTCTCGAGCGGCGCGTGCGGCCTTACTGGCGCCGGAATGGCGCGGGTGCGGCGGAGCTTCTGACGATGGCGGAACACGATTTCACATCTCTAATGAAGCGAGCGGAGACGTTCGATAACGCATTGATGAGCGATCTTCGGAACGCCGGAGGAGAGCACTTTGCGCAGATGACGGCGCTGTCGTACCGGCAGTCGATTGCCGCGCATAAGCTCGCGGTGGATGCCGACGGTACGCTGCTGTTCTTCCCCAAAGAGAACTTTTCGAACGGGTGCATCGATACCGTGGATGTTTTCTATCCGAGTTCGCCGCTTTACCTTTTGCTGAATCCGAAACTGCTGGAGGGTTCGGTGGCGCCGGTGATGGAGTACGCTTCACTGCCGCGCTGGCGATTCGATTTCGCGCCGCACGATCTCGGCCGCTATCCGCGTGCCGATGGACAAGTTTACGGCGGAGGCGAAAAGACCGAGGAGAATCAGATGCCGGTCGAAGAATCGAGCAACATGATTATCCTTGCGGCCGCGATTGCACGTGCGAATGGCAATACCGCGCTCGCGAAACGCTACTGGCCGGAGTTGACGAAGTGGGCGGCCTATCTGAAAGACAAGGGGCTCGATCCGGAGAATCAGCTTTCGACCGATGACTTCGCGGGGCACCTTGCACACAACTCCAATCTTTCGATCAAGGCCATTGTTGCGCTGGGGGCGTATGCGCAGATGGCAAAACAACTGGGGCATGCGGCGGAGGCGGAAGGCTATCGAAAGACAGCTCAGGATTTTGCGCGCCGGTGGGTGGAGATGGGACTCGACGGCGACCACTATGTGCTGGCGTTCGATAAGAAGGGAACGTGGAGCCAGAAGTACAACCTCGTGTGGGACAAAGTGCTGGGACTGGATCTGTTTCCCCCGGCCGTAGCTGCAAAAGAGATTGCGTTCTATAAGGCTCACCAGAACAAGTTCGGACTGCCGCTGGACAACCGTTCGGAGTATACGAAGCTCGACTGGATTTACTGGACCGCGACACTGGCCGGGACGAGGGCGGATTTCGATGCGCTGATTGAGCCGACCTGGAGCTTTGCGAACGAGTCGCCGTCGCGTGTGCCGCTCACGGACTGGTACTGGACGCAGGATGCGAAGCAGCGTGGATTTCAGGCGCGGTCTGTGGTGGGCGGGCTGTTCATGAAGCTGCTGGCGGACGAAGCGGTGTGGAAGAAGTGGGCTTCGGCGGATTATTAAGCGCGGTTACAATGGCCGAATGCGATTCGCATTTGGGCTGTTCTTTCCGTTCGCGGTGCTGGCGCAGGCGCCCGCTCCGGCCTTTATCCCGCCGCAATTGAGGCAGGCGGCGAACCTCATCAACGACTTCGGGAATACGCGCCGGTACGCGGCTGAGAACGCCGCCGTAAAGCCGCCTGCCGCGGGCGAGCAGCGCGTGGTCCTGATGGGCGATTCGATCACGGACAATCTGCACAACACGCAGCGCTTCGGGCCGTTCTTTCCAGGCAAGCCGTATCTGAACCGCGGGATCGGGGGACAGGTGACGGCCCAGATGCTGCTGCGCTTTTATCAGGATGTAATCGCGCTGCAGCCGAAAGCAGTGGTGATCTTCGGGGGCACGAACGATATCGGCGGCAACATCGGGCCCGTGCCGCTCGAGACGACAGAGAACAATCTGGCGGCGATGGTTGATATAGCTCGGGCGAACGGAGTGAAACCGATTCTGGCGTCGGTGATGCCTGTTTGCGATCTTCCGGGCAAACCTGCGATGACGCCGGCGCGGCCACCCGAGACCATTGTGACGCTCAATCGCTGGATCAGAGATTTCGCGGCAAAGCACAATCTTGTGTTTCTCGATTATTATGCGGCTACCGTGGATGAGAAAGGATTCCTGCGGGCTGAACTGACGGACGACGGCCTGCATCCCACCGCTAAGGGTTATGAGGTGATGAATCCGCTGCTCGAGAAGGCGATTGAGCAGGCGCTCGGGAAATAGATATGAAACTCTTAACCCTTGGCATTGTTGCCGTGGCCGCGGCGCTCGGTGCTGTGCCGACGCCCGAAAGCCATTTCGGCCATAAGATCGGGATCGACAACGAACTGCTGGACTGGGATAAGGTCGTCAGCTATTTCAAAGCGCTGCCGAATTCGAGCGACCGAATCAAGTATCTGGCGATAGGAAAGACATCTGAGAATCGTCCGATGTTCGCCGTTGCGATCTCATCCGCGGCGAATATCAGGAACCTGGAACATTACCGCGATATTCAGACGCGGCTTTCGGATCCGCGTAAAACGACGCCCGCGGAGGCGGCGAAGCTTGAGCTTGAAGGCAAGGCGATCGTGATGATTACCTGCTCGATTCATGCGACCGAAGTTGCTTCCACGCATACAGCGGTGGAGTTTGCGTACCGTCTGCTGACGGAGGACAATCCGAAGTTCCGGGCGATTCTGGATAACGACATCATTCTGCTTGAGCCATCGCAGAATCCGGACGGCGTGGACATCGTGACCGGGTGGTATCGAAAGACGCGCGGAACGCGGTTCGACGGCACTTCACCGCCGATTGTGTACAGCCATTACGCCGGGCACGATAATAATCGCGACTGGTATATCTTTTCGCTGCCGGAAACCAGGGCGACGGCGGGCCTCGAAAACCTGTGGCATCCCGAGGTGGTTTATGACGTTCACCAGCAGGGCGCGTACGCGTCGCGGATGTTCGTGCCACCCTGGATGGACCCCGTCGATCCGAACATCGATCCGATCCTTGCCAGCATCTGCAACATGATTGGCACCGGGATGGCTACCGATTTGGCGGCGGCAGGGAAATCCGGTATCGCGATCAACGCGCTGTACGATTTCTGGTCGCCGGGCCGGCAGTATCAGGCGTATCACGGCGGGGCGCGAATCCTGAGCGAATCGGCAAGCGCGAAACTGGCGACGCCGCTGACCGTGACTCCGGATCAGATCACTGACCGCGCGCCCGGCTACAACCCAAGGGAGCGGAGCTGGAATTATCTGAATCCGTGGATGGGCGGAACGTGGCGGTTGCGGGACATTATCGATTATCAGGAGATTGCGTGGGAGTCGCTGCTGTACCAGACGGCGGTGCGCCGGAGTGACATGCTCCGCTACTTCTATGAGATCAACCGGCATAATGTGGAGCGGAATTCGCCAAATGCTTTTGTGATTTCGGCGAATCAGAACGATCCGGGCGCGGCGCGGAAGATGTTGGAGACGCTCGCGATGGGCGAAGTCGAGATCGACCGGGCATCGGGCGCGTTCACGGCCGACGGAAAGCAGTATCCGGCGGGAAGCTATGTGGTCAGCATGCACCAGCCTTATTCGGGATATGCCAAGACGCTGCTCGAGACGCAGAGTTATCCGAATCTGCTGGAATATCCGGGGGGTCCGCCGAAGCGGCCTTATGACGTAACTGCGCAGACTCTGCCCATGCTGATGGGGGTGGATACGGCTGAGGTGAAGGATAGTTTCCAGGCTGTTTTGTCCCGCGCTAATAAGTTCACATTTCAGCTCGATCATGCCGTTCCAGAGGGCGTAATGGCCGCGACCGATGTTGATTCGTGGAAGCAGGTCGCGAAGATCTGGAAGGCGGGGAAGCCGGTCTTTCGGGATGCTGCCACCGGAGATTTCTATGCTTCAGCGGGAACCGGACGAAAAGAACTCCCGCCATTGCGGGTCGGACTGTACCGCAGCTATGTCGCAAACATGGACGAGGGATGGACTCGCTGCATTTTCGATGACTTCGGTTTTCCGTACACGAATTTGTCGGACTCGGATGTGCGGGCAGGGAATCTTCGGGCGCGTTTCGATTCGATCGTTATCCCGGACGCTTCGCGGCAGTCGGTACTTGAAGGGCACAGGGCGGGAACCATGCCCGCCGAGTACACAGGGGGCATCGGACCCAACGGCCTGGCCGCTTTGAAGGAATTTGCCAACCAGGGCGGAACGCTGGTCCTGTTGAACCACGCTGCCGATCTGGCGACGGAGGACCTTGGCGTTAATGCGCGGAATGCTTTGCGGGGCGTCGCGACGAAGGACTTTTATTCGCCCGGCTCGCTTCTGAACGTCAGGCTGGATACAAAGAGCCCGCTCGCGTACGGGATGCCGCGGGACATCACCCTTTGGAGCGAGCAGAGTCCGGCGTGGGATGCGGCCCCTGAATACGTGGTGGCGCGCTATCCGGACAAGAGCGTGCTGGCTTCAGGCTGGCTGATGGGCGAGAAGTACCTGACAACAAAAGCGGCGCTGCTGGATGTACCCGTGGGCAGCGGGCACATCGTGATGTTCGGAATGCGGCCCCAGTACCGCAGCCAGAGTTACCAGAACTTCAAATTGTTCTTTAACGCTCTGGCTTATCGATAAAGGGCGTGACGGCAGTTTGCAACCGGGCGCCGGTTGGTGAATACTGGAGGCGGACCAGGTTTGTCCATGCCGATACGTATCGCGATTCTCGTTTGTGTTGCAGCGCTTTGCGCTCATGGCGCCGGAAATGTGGCGCTCTATTATTCCTTCGATCAGCCGCCTTCGGAGCGTTTCGTCTCCGAACTTCGCACCGAGTTTACCCGAATCCTTGAACCTGCCGGAATCCCCGTCGAGTGGCGAGAATTGGGTCTGGACCTCGCGGGAGAATTTACCGATATTTTTGTGATTCGGTTCCATGGCTCCTGCTCGTTGGGGAAAGATGCTGCCCCGGATTCGCGTTTAGGTTCCGACGAACTGAGTTTGGCTGAGACCCAGGTCTCCGACGGGCGTGTTCTGCCTTTCGCGGATGTCAGGTGCGACCGCGTGCGCAGGTATCTGAGCGCAAGCGCGAACTTCCAAAGCGAGGCGATCCTGGGCCGCGCTGTCGCACGGGTTGCCGCGCATGAGATGTACCACATGTTGAGCGGCTCTGCCGGACATCGCGGGCGCGGGATTGCGCGTGCGGAATATTCGAAAACCGATTTGCTGGCCGAAACGTTTGACTTCGGACCCCGCGAGTCCGCGCTGTTGAGGATGCGCGGTGGAAATCGATATAGCCGCGATTAGAAGTTTCTATTTGGTTTGAGGCGGCGAATCGCCGTATATTAGCGTTTTCAGTTACCGTACTGAAAAATCTGATCGAAAGATCAGCTTAGGGTCCCCAACGATTCCGAACGCCCGCCGAACTGAGTACCTGGCGCGGCTCGGAGCGGTCTCCGTTGACCAATTCGTACTGTGCGCCAGTGACCGGTTTCGATGGGATTCGGACCTGCCAGTTCTTTCACATCACAGCTGAACGAAAAGGGGACCTCATGATCCGAAGCTCCATCTGCACGCGCTGTAACTGCGTGCATTTTTCTCGCCGCCGGCGTTAGTCTCGCCGCGGCCCAGACATCCACAGTCGATTTTGCCGGTTCCATCACGGACCCCTCGGGCGGCGCCATCTCGGGTGCGCGCATTAAGGCCACGGGAAAAGTCCGGTGCGGAGCAGGCGACGCTCTGGCCGATGCCGCCGGCCAGTATGTGTTCAAAGCTCTTCCGCTGGGCACATACACCGTGCAGTCCGAATTCCCTGGCTTTGCGCCATTTGAAAAGAAAGACGTGGTGGTTTCGGCTCAGAACGCGCCGTTCGCCATCGTGCTGCAGCCGAGCGCCAACGCCACTTCAGTGGATGTGAGCGCGAAAATCGATCCAGTTCCAGGTGGTGCCGGATGCGCCCACCGACAGGTCTTCGGTCTCGACGCGCCGCTTGCCGAAATTCCGCGGTCCATCTCAGTGGTGCCCAGCGAGATGATTGCCCGATACGACATCAAGACCGTCAACGACCTTGTCGCGGCGACGCCCGGCAGCTTTACCGGCAGTTACTTCGGCGTTCCCGGCGCGCTGTTTATCCGCGGAGAGGCGGGCGATAACTTCTATCGCGGTTTCCGGCGCGTGGAGAACCGCGGCAATTATCAGACGCCTATCGGCGACGCCGAGGAACTGGAAGTGGTGAAAGGGCCGCCGTCGCCGAATTATGGCGGCGGCAAAGTCGGCGGCTTCCTGAACTACACGCCGAAATCGGCCCGCAGCACGACCGCGAAGTGGCTGGAGCATCCCACGGGTAAGGTCTCTCTGACCTATGGAAGCTATGACCAGAAGCAGGGGTCCGTCGAGTTCGGCAGCCCGTTCAAGCTCGGTCAGTATCGCGGCGGTTTCTACACCTTCTTCAGCGTGGAAGATTCGAAGAGCTATTACAAAGGCATCTCGACGCGCTCAAAGCTGGGCCAGATCGCATTCGATATGGAACTGCCGAAGAAGTGGCGTGTAGAGTTCGGGATGCAGGGCTTCGCGGGATCGCTGCCGCAGAACATCGGCTGGAACCGGGTGACGCAGGCATCTGGTAGACCACGGAACCTATCTCGCGGGCACGTCCGGCGATTAATCTGGCGGGCAACGCTTACAATCTTAATCCGACGAACTTTCAGGCCGGCACGCTGCTGAATTTCGCGTATGCGGCGAACTATGCGCCCATCTTTCTCGCGACTTCACAGGCGGCCGCTGTACGCCCTCGATCCGAAGACGGTGCATACTGTGCATCTGAATAACGACCAGATCTTTATCGATTCGCCGGACTTCTCAGACGCGATGACTTACACCGGGCTATTTCGACCTGATCCACGACATCAAGGACGGAGTACGTTTCAAGAACCAGACCTTCTACGATTCGCTCGATCACCAGAAGTTCAGCACCTATGGCTTCGGGGCAAATTACACGCCGAATGCGATCGAAAACAAGAGCTCCTTCGAATACGCGTTCACGGCGGGCAAATGGCTGCGGGCGCAGACCGTCAGCGGCTTCTCGTACCGGCATTCGGATGTCACCGCGGGCGAGGAGCGGACGCTCTACCAGGTGATCGATCGCCGCGATATATCCGTTGGCGCGCAGCCGAACGACCGCTTTGCCAGCGTGTTCAGCACCAACGGGCAATGGGGTTACAACTACTACCAGACCGGGCAGCTACGGCGACATCGGGGCTGTTCGCGCTCGGCAGTCTTACCCTGTTCAACAGGCTGACAGTGCTGCGAAGGCGTCCGCTACGACCACTACACGCCGGACTTCAGGGGACAGGATAACGGCGAAGGCCTGACGCGAGCCAAGGACTCCGGCAATGCCGCAACCTTCAACACCAGCGTCAGCTACAGGCTGCCGTTTCACATCAGCCCCTACTTCACTTATGCGACCTCGCGCTTCCTCGATCTGGGGCAGGGCGGCGAAATCGATTACTCGCAGATCGCAGAACCATACCTGGATTCAGCCTTCGAACATGTAGAAGGCGGCGTGAAGGCAAGCGCTTTCGACAACAAGCTGTTCGCGTCTGCTGTCGATCTACCGGCAGAAGCATTCGTCTTTCAACTCGCAGAGCGGAGCGATCGACTACTTCAGGACCAAGGGCGTGGAAGGCGAACTGCGCGCCGCCGTCAGCCGGAATATCAGCCTGACCGGCGCTTATACCTGGCAGAAGCCCGAGCAGCTGAATATTCCGTTCCTGCTGGGAATTCCGCCATCGGCGCTTGGCCTGACACCCGCAGCAGGCGTTACGGCGGACGCTTCATCGGCGACGCGGGCATTTTCGGAATCAAGGCGCCGGTCAGAGTTGCCGGACAGCCGCCCGTCGTGGTCAGCTTCTTCGGCACATACACGCCGAAGACGGGATTTCGGCGTCACCCTCGGAACAACGTGGGTGCAGAAGGTTCAGGCTGGCTACGTAACTCCCGTCATGCTTCCTTCTTACGCCGTGTGGCGCGGCTCGGTGTTCTATTCGCACAAGAACTACTCGGTCAATCTGGCGGCGAATAACTTCACCAATTCGAGCTACTTCACGTCGCAGTATCTGTTCTGGGATGTGTTCATCAAGCCCAGCGCGATGAGAACTCTGAGTCTGACCATCTACATATCGGTTCTGATCGATGCAGATCAACGACCCCGCGATCGTCGCGGAACTGATGCAACGCCATGAAGCGTATGAGCGGGCGCTGATCGACAACGATGTGGCGACGCTCGAAGCGATGTTCTGGGATTCCGCTCACGCCATTCGCTACGGCGTTGCGGAGAACCTCTACGGAACCGAACGAGATCAATGCGTTTCGCAAGGGGCGCCCGAAAGTGAATCTCGAGCGCGAGATAGCGCGCCTCGAAATCCTCACGATCGGAGACTCGGCGGGAATCGTGAATCTGGAGTTCCGGAGGCCGATGAACGGAACTGAGAAACACGGGCGGCAAACGCAGTTCTGGTTTCGGTTCCCGGAGGGGTGGCGCATTGCTTCGGCGCACGTGTCGCTGATGCCTGGCACGCCATCGTACGTGGACCGCGGCGGCCGGGCAGTTGAATGTTCCTCTTATGCGGAGGGACCGCTTCGGCGGTCGGAGAGGACTTCGACCGGCTCGCCGCGGTGGCGCACTTCCTGATGGAATTTCCTCTGCCGCAGGGTGTGGAAGCAGCCCCGGTATTTCAACCATGAAGGCGATTGAGATTGCGGCAGCATGTAAAGGCGGGTAAGACTTCGGCCGTAGAGGTGACGGCGCGCGGCACTTGAAAGCATCGAGTGCTTCGACGGCGAGCTGAACTGTTTCACCGCGGTACTGACGCAGCGGGCAATGTCGGATGCGGCAGCGGTGGACGCGGCGATCGCGCGCGGAGAAGATCCCGGCCCGCTTGCCGGGGTTCCGTTCGCCGTGAAGAATCTGCTCGATGTGAAAGGTCTCGCGACGCTTGCCGGCTCGGTGATCCGGGCTGACGCGCCCGCCGCTTCAGAAGATGCGGCTTCCGTGGCATCGTTCACGAACGCGGGAGCGGTGCTGGTGGGCGCGCTCAACATGGATGAGTTCGCCTACGGGTTTACCACCGAGAACTCGCACTACGGGGCCACACGCAATCCGCATGACTTGACACGCGTCGCCGGAGGCTCGTCCGGTGGCTCGGCGGCGGCGGTCGCGGCGGGTTTGGTTCCGCTGACGCTCGGCTCCGATACGAACGGTTCCATTCGTGTGCCTGCGGCGTTCTGCGGAATCTATCGGATTGAAGCCGACGTACGGGACGAGTTTCGCGGCGCGGCGCATTTCTGTTCGTTTCGAGCCTCGATCACATCGGCCCGTTTGCGCGATCGCGTTGAAGACCTGGCAGTGGCATTCGACGTCCTGAACGGTCCCGATCCTTTGCGATCCGGTTGCGAGCGTGCGTCCGAAGGAGGTATCGAGGGCTTCGCTGGATGTCGGCTCGGCAGGGCTGCGGATCGCTATCGCCGGCGGACACTTTATGAAGCACGGACAGCCGGAGGCGTTTGCGGCCGTGTCGCACGTGGCCAGGTCTCTCGGCGTCAATCGCGTGGTGGAACTGCCCGAAGCCGGCGCGCGCACGCGCCGCGGCTTACGTGATCACGGCTTCGGAAGGCGGCAGCCATCATCTTGCCGATCTGCGAAGCCAGGCGGAACGTTTCGATCCTCTGACCCGCAGCCGCTTTCTAGCCGGCACGCTGGTGCCCGCGGCGTGGGTGAGCTTCGCGCAGCGATTTCGCTCGTGGTATCGCGAACAGGTCCGGCAGGTGTTCGAGACAGTGGACGTCATCCTTGCGCCTGCAACGCCTTGCCCCGCAATCCGGATCGGGCAGGACACCATTCTGCTCGACGGCAAAGGAACTGCCATCGCGCGCCAACATCGGGATCTTTACGCAGCCGATTTCTTTCATCGGATTGCCGGTCGTGACCGTGCCGGTGCATCTGCCGGGCCAGTATGCCGATGGGCGTGCAATTGATCGGCGCGCCGTTTCAGGAGGCGAAGTTATTGCGTGTGGCGCGCGAGCTCGAAGCGGGCGGGGCCATAGCCGCTCCGGTGGCGGAAGCGTTCGAGGGCGTTGCTTGCCGCTGACCCGGCGAGAGCTTTTCGCGGTCTCCGCCGGCGGCGGCCGATGACGCGATCGGCTGACGATGGGCTTCATCTACAACGGACCGAAGAACGATCTGGGCTATAACCAGTCGCACGCCGAAGGCAAAACCGCTCTGAAACGGTTTCCCTGGGTGAGGGCTGTCGAAGAAGCAAGTGTTCCGGAGACGGTTGCGGCCGAAGAATCGATGCGCGACATGATTCACCAGGACGGAGCGTCGGTCATTTTCGCAACGTCTTTCGGACACTTCGACCCTTTTACGATCGACGTGGCGCGGGAGAATCCGGGTGTCCAGTTCTTCCACTGCGGCGGCTTATACGAGGAAAAGAAGCACCCGAAGAACATTGGGATCTACTTCGGGTTTATCGACGAGGTGGAGTTTCTGTCCGGCATGCTGGCGGGGATGTCAACGCGAACGGGCAAACTCGGGTTCGTGGCGGCCAAGCCGATCCCGCAGGTACTCCGCAACATCAACAGCTTTACGCTCGGAGCGCGCAGCGTGAACCCTCACGTCACAACCAAGGTGGTATTCACGGGCGACTGGGTGCTTGCCGGTGCGCGAAGCGGAGGCATCGAGCAGCCTGGTGGATCAGGGGATCGATGTGCTTACGGGACATACGGGTTCGCCGCGGGTGATTGTGCAGATGGCGGAGCGCCGCGGTGTGTTCGGTTGCGGCTATCAGTTCGATCAGTCGTCAATGGCGCCGCACGGCTTCCTGACAGGCGCGCAGTGGGCCTGGGGGACGGTGTACGTGCGCATTGCTCAAATGGTGCGCGACGGCAAGTCGGTCACGAACGGAACGATTCCGAGGAGGCTGACGGGCACGTTGAAAGACGAGTTCTGCAAGCTATCTCCCTATGGGCCTTCGGTAACGGCGCAGACGCGGGACCGCATAGCGGCGGCCAAGGCTGCGATCCTGAACGGCTCCCTTGAGATTTACCGCGGGCCCATCCGCGACAACAACGGGCAAAATTCGGATTCCCGCGGGCAAGACGCTGAAGATCGAAGACGTGGAACTCGACCAGATGGACTGGCTGGTGGAAGGCGTGGACGGAAGGGCGTCGGGATGAGACGCTACGAAGGTGTGCTCGTTCCGCTTGGCGCGATCGTCGCCGGAATGTTTGTGTTCGGCCTGTTCTGCGCGGCAGTGGGCGTGAATCCGCTGGGCGTGTATGCGTCCATCTGGAAGGCGGGATTCGGCAGTTGGTACTCGTGGCAGAACACGCTGGTACGCGCTTCACCGCTGTTGCTCTGACGGCACTGTGCACCAGCCTGCCGGCGCGCGCCGGGATCATCGTGATCGGCAATGAAGGCGCGGTGGTTGTCGGGCGGGCTCGGCGCGGCAATCGCGCGGGGCTCGCCACCGCTTCGCTTCCGGTTTGGGTGTGCCTTTGCGCGATGGCGCTCGCTTCGATGATCTGCGGCGGCGTGTGGATCGCGGTGAGCGTGGCGCTGCAGCACTATCGCGGGGTGAGCGCGGTCATAGCGGCCTGCTGCTGAACTATCTGGCCATCGCCCTGATGAACCAGTTGATCGAGGGGCCGCTGCGCGATCCGATCGAGCCTGAATAAGCCCGCCACTTATCCGCTGCCGGCAGACCATCGGCTCGGCTCGTTCGCGGGCACACATGTTCACCACGGGCTTGTCTTCGGAGTCGTCGCCTGCTTCTGGTCGCTGGTTCCTGATGGAACGCACCACGTTCGGCTTCTCGATGAAGATCGCGGGCGGCAATGTGCGCGCGGCAAGGCTGGTCGGTTTGCCGGTGGGCGAACCTCGTTGTGATCGCGGGTTTTCTCGGAGGCGCCTGCGCGGGGCTGGCGGGAATGATCGAAGTGGCGGCGGTACACGGCCGCGCCAACGAAGCGCTGAACTCGGGATATGGCTATGTCGGGATTCTGGTGGCGTTTTTGTCGCGGCAATCGCCGCTGGGCATACTCGTGATCTCGCTGCTGGTGGGGGGCTTGCTCGCCAGCGGCGGCATGCTGCAGCGCGCGCATGACCTGCCCGACGCAACCATCACGGTGCTGCAAGGCATTCTGTTCCTGTTCATTCTTCTGAGCGACACGGTTTACGGGCGCTGGCGGGTGGCCGGAGGTGAAGGCCGATGCAGCTGCAGCCTGAAGGGCTCGGCGCGTGGGGCGTGGCCGTCGCGCTGGCAGGCGGAGCAATGCGCGGCAGCATCCCGTATATGTTCGTGAGCCTGGGCGAGTGCCTGACCGAGAAAAGCGGCAAGATCAACCTCGGGCATGGAAGGCGTGCTGCTGATGGGCGCGATGACCGCGTTCGGCGTCTCCGACTCTCACGGGTTCGCCATGGCTGGGCGTGCTGGCGGCGGCGGTGCGTTGGGCTGCTGCTCGGCGCCTTCCATGCGTGGATGACGCAGCAGCCGGCGGTGAACGATGTTGCGGCGGGAATCGCGATGATCCTGTTCGGCAGCGGGCTGGCGTTCTTTTTCGGCAAGCGCTTCGTGGCGCCCATGGCTCCGCAGCTGCCGCTGATTTCGCTGGGCGGCTGGAGTCATGTCCCGCGGTGGAATCGGCGCTGCGGATTAGCCCGTTGTTCTTCATCGGCATCGCAATCAGCTTTCTGATGCACTGGGTCTTTACGCGTACGCGGTGGGGCCTGCAGATCCGGGCGGCGGGCGACGATCCGCAGGCCGCGCGCGCACTGGGCATCAATGTCAACGGGGTGCGGTTTGCGGCGATCACGCTGGGCGCCGGGCTGGCGGCTGTCGGCGGCGCTCACCTGACGTTGTACTTTCCGGGAATCTGGTCGGAAGGAATCTCGGGCGGGCAAGGGCTGATGGCGGTCGCGCTGGTGATCTTTGCCCGATGGAGTCCGCGCCGATGCCTCGCCGCGGCGCTGCTGTTTGGCGGCGCGCAGGCACTGGGGCCGTCGCTGCAGTCGCTTGGAGTCAATGGTTATTACCACCTGTTCAATGCTTCTCCGTATTTGTTGACGCTGGCGGTGATGATCGCGACGTGCTCGCCGAATCGCAGCAGATAGCGGGCATGCCGGGCGCATTGGGGAAGAAATGACAGCCACGCCCCCATCCGTTGACGTAGTCGGAATCACCAAACAGTTCGGCGCTCTGAAGGCTGTTGACGACGTGCGGCTCAGCATGGAGCCCGGCAGCTTTCATGCGCTGCTGGGTGAGAACGGCGCGGGCAAGAGCACGCTGGTGAAGTGCCTGATGGGCTTTTACGCTCCGGATGCCGGAGAGATTCGGGTGAACGGGAATGCAATCGGGACCGGGTTCGCCGCAAGAGGCGCGGCGGCACGGGATCGGAATGGTGTTTCAGCACTTCACGCTGATTCCTTCCATGACGGTCGCGGAAAATCTGGTGCTCGCGCGGCCCGATCTCCCGATGGTGATCGATTGGAAAGCGGAGATGGCGCGGCTGCGAGGAATTCCTGCAGCGAGCTCCCTTTCAGGTGGATCTGAAAAGCCGGATCGAGACGCTTTCGGCCGGGCAGAAGCAGAAGGTCGAGATCCTCAAAGAACTGTATCTCGAAACGAAATTCCTGATCCTCGATGAGCCGACGTCGGTGCTGACGCCGCAGGAAGCGGATGAGGTTCTCGGGTTTTTGCGGCGGCTGGCGGATCGCAAAGAGCTGAGCGTCCTGCTGATCACGCATAAATTCCGGGAAGTGCTGGCGTTTTGCGACGGCGTTACCATCTTGCGGCGCGGTCGGATGGCCGGTGAAGGGCGGACAGCGGAGTTAACCTCTGAGCGGATGGCCGGAATGATGATGGGCGAGGCCGCGGGGGAGAGTGCGCCCAGCGTGCGCGTTGGCAAGGCGGCAACTCCGCGGAGCCAGGCTGTACTCGAGTTAAAAGACGTTCGGGCGGTGGGCGACAACGGTCTGGAGACGGTCCATGGCGTGAGCCTGACGGTCCATGCGGGGGAGATTGTCGGAATCGCCGGGGTCTCTGGCAACGGGCAGCGCGAATTGCTTGAGGCGATTGCCGGACAGCGCGCCATGTCCTCAGGAACTGTGCGGGTTTGCGGGGAGACGCACAAGCCAACGCGCGAACTGCTCCGGAAGCACCGCTTCTTCATCCTGCCGGAGGAACCGCTGCGGAATGCTTCGGCGCCGGGAATGACTGTAGCTCAGAACATTGCGTTCCGGGTCTTCGACAGATCGCCGCTGAAGAAAGCCGGCTTTCTGCTGAACCGGGCGGCACTGGCGGCGTTCGGCAGGGAACGGATCGAAAGGTTTGGCGTCCGTCCGGCGGACCCGGAGATGCGTTTGGGAGACCTGTCGGGCGGCAATCTCCAGCGGGCAGTTCTTGCGCGGGAGCTTTCAAGCGGCGACGTTCAGGTGCTGGTCGCTGCCAACCCGTGTTTCGGACTGGATTTCAAAGCGGTCGGATATATTCATGACCGCCTGATCGATGCCCGTAACGGCGGGGCCGCGGTTTTGTTGCTCAGCGAAGATCTGGACGAATTGCTGGAACTGGCCGACCGGATCTTCGTGATGAGCGAAGGGGAACTCGTACATGAGACGACCCCTGCCGGCGCGGATCTGGCCACCATCGGGCGACAGATGGCCGGACAGCGTGAGTTCGCTGCCGGCCAGGGCTGAGGCGCTCTCAGCGGCTTAGAGGACGCATTCGGCCGAATGAATGCCGGCGGCCTGGAGGTTCTGGGCCATCTTTTCAAGCGCGGCGCGATGGATCTGAGAAACACGGCTCTCATTGATCCCGAGCGAATCGCCAATCTCGCGCATCGTCTTGTCGCCTTCGTAGTAGAGACGAATCACGGACTGGTAGCGCGGCGGCAGCGTCTTCATTGCGGTCGACAGGACGGACTGCAGCTCGCGTTTGCCCGTGAGAACATCCGGGTTCAGCGCATCGCTGGCCGGAAATTCGGGGACGTTTTGATTTTCGTCTTCGGGAGCGCGGCTTGAGGCGGAAAGCAGGCCAACCATGCGAAGCTCAATCGCGACCTGCCGCCAGCGCTCCACATTCATGCCCATCTTTTCTGCGATTTCCTGTTCGGTCGGGTTGCGCTCCATCACGCCTGCGAGTTCGCGGGTAATTTCTTCAAGGCGCTTGTGGCGTTTGCGCAGATCGCGCGAGGCCCAGTCCGCGTCCCGCAGACTGTCGAGAATGGCTCCTTTGATGCGGTGTTTGGCGTAGCCCTGAAATGTTACCTGCTTGCTGTCGTCATACTTCAGGGCGGCGTCGAAGAGGCCGAGAATTCCGGCGTGAACAAGGTCATCGAGCTCCACATGAACGGGGAGATTTTCGTAGACGCGAACGGCGATCGCGCGAACGAGCGGCAGGTGCTGAAGCACCAGTGCGTCACGGCTGCTCTGGTCGAGAGGCGCTGAAGACGCGGTGATCGGGGATAAGGCTTGTTGGGTGGCGGCTGAGGTCATTGTGATCTCCGGATGCCTTGACTAATGCACGGTCGGAGCCACTCATTAATTACTTTATAATCTAGTACTTACGGGAATTTATTGGCTTCGCGCGGTTCAGTAGGGAACGCCGAACCGGGATTGGTGTTCCATGCTGAAACAGGGAGCTACCACCCTGGGTTGTAACCCGTGACTACCACCCTGCTTTCCACGCGATCAGGGTCTTCACAGTGAGGGCTGCGAGCAGCAGGAGCGTGCCTTTGAGGATCAGGCCATTGAGCGTCGCGGCAGCTATCGCGAAGAGAACGGCATACGCAGCCAGTGCAATGAAAAAGCGCTGATTCATGACGCGATTCGATTGTGACACGCAGATGGGATGCCAAGGGGAGGATCACTGGTGGCGCACGGCGACGAGCGCGCACCAGGTGGCATGACCGGAGTCGTCGTAAGCCCTGACAATCACCGTGTTCGTGCCGATCATCAGTGGAATTGCGGGCGCGACCCAATGAGCACTGCCCGTGGCGGTGCCGGTAGCGCCGCCGGAGGTCTGCCATGTGACACGTGTCCCATTCGAGGTCCCCGCCACCGACAGAGTGGGCGTGGTTACGGCCACTACGTTCGAAGCTGGCGCGGTGATCGATACGGAGAGCGGCGGCGTATTGGCAGCCTGGGTGGCGCGGGTGACGGTCAGGGTTTCAGATGCAATCTGGCGAGCCGCATCGAACACTGTAACGGTGATCGTATTCAAGCCGTTCACGAGCGAAACGGATGAAATGTTCCATGCCGAGCCGGTGACCTGCGCACTGCCTGAATAGCCATGGTCGGTCTGCCACTGCACGGAAAACGGCATGGTTCCGCCCGTCGCACTGCCGCTCAGCGAAACTGTCGAACTACCGGTAGTCGATACATGCGCGTCCACAGATACATGGAGCAACGATGGAACAGTGGCGGCCGGACCGGTGGCCGGAGGAGCAACAGTGATGGCCGCCGGAGGAGCCGCTGCGGACCCATCGGGCAGACCATATAGCTTCTGAGCCGCCCCAATGTCGTTCGGCGACAAATGGAGACCGCCGCGGTAATAGGGGTACATTACGTCACCGGGCTTGTCGGAATGTCCGAGACCTATAGCGTGCCCTGCCTCATGGAGGACCACGCTGTAAATATCCAGATCCCCACCGGCATGCCAGTTCTCATCGGCGTCCAGATGCATATCTCCCGCGATAGGTTCTGCATTTACCGGGACGGGATAAAAAGTGTGGGCCAGAACGCCTGACGGTCCGTCGAACGGATACGCATCCCCGTGCGCTCCACTGGCAAACTTCACATAGATTGTACGGGCGGCCGATCCGCTGATGCCGGGCTGAAAATGCACGTTGGCGATCTTCGACCATTCGTTCAACGCACGCACGATCTCACTCTGAACCGTGGCAGCGGGCACCTTCGGGGTCATCGAGCCGAATACGTAGCCGAGGTGCAAAGCGCCGTCCGGATCCAAATCCCATCCGTGAACGATGTTGGCGTATTGAGCCACAGCGCCGGCTATTGTCAGCATCCCCGCGCACGCATTGAAGCCGGAGCCGCCAGGCATATCGGGATCGGCCGGGAAAATGTAGGCAACCTCATCGTGGGCGGCAAGCGCCCGCAGGCGATCGATGGCAGCGATAGTCAAGGCATGGTGCGGCAACAGGAATGGCTCGCGCGTAAGGTTGATTCCCTCGTCGCTCGCGATCGCGTCCTCAGCATCGGCGTTAACGTCAGGGTGGAACTCGACGATGGCGGGAACAGCGTCAGTACCGGTGAATTCCGGGCTGATTTTATCCGCGGGATCGAGTGCGCTGACGGATCGCACGCCCTGCCTTGCCAGGACTCGTCCGGCCGGCGAGGCGACCACGACCGCATTATCGGGGAGCGCCCCCACAATCGTGTGCCCATCTGCGATCAGTGCTTCCAGGTCTTCAACGCCCGGCGAATGATCGAACTCAACAATCCGATGCCCCGCAGCCGCGCCAGGCTCAGGCGCATCGTTCACCCGGTCGGGCCGCAAGGTACGGTTTTTGAGATGTATCTCCTGGGCGCAAAGGGTGGAAGCGATCAGCAGCGCGAGCGCCGCGAAATACCTGCTCATGGACTTCTATCGGCATAATGCAGCCGGCTCTTTATGCAAGCGCGCGACCCGCCCGCGATAATCTGAAGTCACCGATGCTTCCTGTCGCGCTCACAATCGCCGGGTCGGACCCCGGCGGCGGCGCGGGAATTCAGGCGGATCTGAAAACTTTCCACCGCTTTGGGGTATATGGCACCGCGGCGATCTCTCTCATCACGGTCCAAAACACGCGCCGGATTTCGAGGGTGATTCCGCTCGATGCGTCTTTAGTTGCGCGACCAGATAGAAGCCGTCCTCGAAGACTTCGCGCCGGCAGCGATCAAGACGGGCGCGCTCGGGACGGCAGAAATCATCGAGGCCGTCGCCGCGCGCACCGGCGGCTGCCGTCTCGTGGTGGACCCCGTCATGATTGCATCGCACGGGATCGGGCTCACTGACGACGGGGCGATGGATGCGCTGCGCACGCTGCTGCTGCCGCGCGCCGAACTCGTGACTCCCAATGCGCCCGAGGCGGCGCGGCTGGCGGGCATAACAGTCGCGACCCTTGCGGACATGAAAGAGGCCGCCCAACGAATTGCGGCGTTCGGGGCCAATGCTGTCCTGGTCAAAGGCGGACATATAGAAGGCGATGCCGTTGACATCCTCTGGCACAGCGGCGCCTTTCACGAATTTCGTGCGCCGCGGATCACGGCCCGGCACACCCACGGCACAGGCTGCACTTTGTCCGCCGCAATTACCGCGCTTCTTGCGCGTGGCGAAAGCCTGCCCGAGGCTGTCGCGGCAGCTAAGCGTTTTGTTACGGAGGCGATTCGGACTGCGCCGGGTCTGGGCGGCGGTTCCGGCCCTCTGAATCACTGGGCCGACCCCGCGAATCCGCTATAATCGGTCTTCCTTCCATGACCAAGGTTCAGAAGCAGTTCCGGCTCCAGCGCCCGCTTGACGAATCGCTGATGGTGCAGATTGCCAACGCAAATTCGATCTACGGGATCGAAAGCATAAGGGTCGCCGCCTCCCGGGAAGATTTGCTGGTGGAATACGACGCTTCGAGACTGCGTGCGGGGGACGTGGAGTCGGCGCTCCAAAGGGCGCGGATTCCCGTGATCGAAGTTGTCAATCCGGTACAATAAAAGTTGACATGAGCGCCCCTATCGCCAGCGGTCCCGCCGGAATTTTCTCGCACATCGATAACGAAACGATCGAACAGGCGCTGCTGCAGTCAGGCGCCGTCATGACTACTCTCGACAGCGTGATCAATTGGGGACGCAAGAATTCCATCTGGCCGATGGCATTCGGTCTTGCCTGCTGCGCTATCGAAATGATGTCGATGAGCGCATCGCGTTTCGATATCTCAAGGTTCGGCGCGGAAGTGTTTCGCGGATCTCCGCGGCAGAGCGATCTGATGATCATTGCCGGACGGGTTTCAAACAAAATGGCGCCCGTGATCCGGCATCTTTATCAGCAAATGCCGGAGCCGAAGTGGGTTATTTCGATGGGCGCCTGCGCGACTTCCACCGGTGTATTCAATAATTACGCCCTGATTCCCGTGAATCAGGTAATTCCGGTTGACGTTTACGTGCCGGGCTGCCCGCCGCGCCCTGAACAGCTGATTCACGCCATCATGCTGCTGCAGGAGAAGATCGGAACTTCCAACGGCGCCTTCCGCCAGGCTCTGAATCTCGGCTGATACCCGGCCAATCTTAAATCGTCGATTGCTATACTCGGTCGTTCGCGCATGAGTCTGCTGCTTCACGTTCTTCTGATCAGTGATAAGGCTGAAGACCACCTTGCTCTTTTCGATACGCTGTCCCAGGCCGGGTACGAACCCGTTCTACAGCAGATCGGTTCTGAGGAAGAGCTTCGCGCGGCACTGAGTTCCGGGTCGTGGGATGCCATTCTTTGCGAGTACAACCTTCCCTGTCTCAGCTGCGAGAAGGCTCTCGAAGTTCTGAAATCGACCGGGTCCGACGTCCCCCTCATTACCCTTTCGGGATCGGTCGATGAACAGACCGTTCTCGCACTGCTCCGCGCGGGCGCTCGCGATTACGTCCTGAAGGATAATCTGGCGCGCCTGCCGAGTTCGATCCAACGCGAACTGCGCGAACGGGAAGATCGGCGTCAGCGCAATCGGCTCGAAGCGCAGTTGCAGCAGGCCATGAAGATGGAAGCGATCGGGCGGCTGGCGGCCGGCGTCGCTCATGATTTCAATAACCTGCTGACCGTAATCACGGGGTTCGCTCAACTGGCGCTGCTCGATCCTAACCCCGCGCGCGAAGGGCTTCAGGAAATTATGCGCGCCGCCGAGCGCGCCGCCGCGCTGACTCGCCAGTTGCTCGCCTTCAGCAGGCAGCAGGCGCTGGAAACCCGCGTTTTCGATCTGAACCAACTCGTTGCGGATCTGGACAAAATGTTGCGGCGGCTGATCGGCGAAGACGTTGAGGTCATTACGCGCATTGTTGGCGAGCCGTTAATGGTCAAGGCGGATCCGGGCAAGCTCGAACAGGTAATCCTGAACCTTGCGGTGAATTCCCGGGATGCGATGCCGGTTGGCGGGAAACTGATTTTAAGCACGTCGCGGCGCGTTCTCGAAGGCGGCGCCGCCGATATGCACGGGCTACCGGACAACGACTACTGCGTTGTTTCGATCAGCGACAACGGCGCCGGCATTGCGCCAGAGACGCTGCCCCACATTTTCGAACCGTTTTTTACCACTAAGCCGGAAGGGCGGGGCACCGGGCTCGGCCTTTCCACCGCTTACGGCATTGTGCAGCAATCGGGCGGAGCCATCCACGCCTATAGCGAAAAGAACGTCGGCACCACGATGACCGTATTCATACCTGCCTCATCGGTCGGGACGGACAAGTCAATCTACACGGCAGCCGAGCCCCTGCCCACCGGCAACGAGACAATCCTCATTGCGGAAGACGATGCGCGCGTGCTGCAACTCGTGTGTCACTGCCTGACGGTGCGGGGTTTTACCGTTTTGGAAGCCAGGGACGGGGAACAAGCTCTCGACATTCTTAGTCAGCGGGGTCCGCACGGCGTCGATCTGATGATCACCGACGTCGTAATGCCGCGGATGACAGGCGCTGTCCTGGCTGAGCGCGCAGCCGCACTGGTGCCCGACCTGAGAATCCTCTTTATGTCCGGATATACCGAAGAGGTCATCCAGCTTCACGGGATTTCTGCCGGCAGTACCGCGTTTCTGCAGAAGCCCTTCGCCCCGCGCGAACTGGTCCGCAAAGTCCGCCACCTTTTGGATGTAGGAAAGGCTGAGGGCGGAGTCTCGCTCAGTCCGACCCAGCCGCGTTTGTAGGCGTACCGGCAGGCAAGCTTTTGCGGATGGCGTCGAGCACGCCGTTCACAAAATGCACCGACTCTTCCCCCGAAAACCGTCGCGCCAGTTCCAGCGCTTCATCGATCGCCACCGCCGGGGGTGTTTCCGTCCGCAGCATTTCATACACGGCGAGGCGCAGAATATTGCGGTCTACGGCGGGCATGCGCGGAAGTTTCCAGTGCTCGGCGTGTTTGGTGATCCGCTCATCGATCGCTTCAACGTCAGTCGTGACGCCCCTGAACAGAGACTCTGCAAACGCGTCGCGTGGCGGGCGAGCCGGAGAGTCCTCGCTGCGCAGCAAAGATTCGTAGTAACCGCGCACGATTTCCTCATGCGGAGTGCGCCGGAAGTCCCACTGAAAGAGCATTTGAAGCGCCTGTTCGCGCGCGCGGTGCCGGGCCATTTAACTCACATTCCGAAGTTTACGCAGCAAATTCGCCATTTCAATGCCGGTCATCGCGGCGTCGAATCCCTTATTTCCGCTTTTTGCACCCGCGCGGTCGATGGCCTGCTCCACCGTATTCGTTGTAAGAACTCCGAACGCGACCGGAATGCCGGTTTCAACTGACGCCGCGGCAATCCCCTTCGCAGCTTCACCCGCCACGTAATCGAAATGCGGAGTATCGCCTTTGATGACGGCGCCCAGGCAGAGAATCGCATCGTGACGTTTCTGCGCCGCGACCGCCCGAACTGTGATCGGAAACTCCCAGGCTCCGGGAATCCGCACGATATCGACTTCAGAACTATCGCCGCCCGAACGCTCGATCCCGTCCAGCGCGCCCGCCAGAAGCCGGTCTGTAATGAAGCTGTTAAAGCGGCTTACTACGATGGCGAAGCGCAGCCCGGCGGCGTTCAGTTCCCCTTCGAATGAATTGTGCTTGCGCGCTCCTTCATTGGCGAATAAGTGCTTTGTCTGGAGTCATATGGGATAATCGGAGATTCACGCCCATCTTACCGCATGGTCTCCGAATTCATACGGAATTTCTCTATTATTGCGCATATCGACCACGGTAAAAGCACGCTTGCCGACCGCCTTCTGGAAGAGACAGGCGCCCTCACGAAGCGCGAAATGATGGAGCAGGTCCTCGACTCGATGGATCTCGAGCGCGAGCGCGGCATCACCATCAAAGCCCACGCCGTCCGGCTCGACTACAAGGCAGACGACAGGCAAGATCTATCAGCTCAACCTGATCGATACGCCAGGGCACGTCGATTTCTCGTACGAAGTTTCGCGCAGCCTGCAGGCCTGCGAAGGCGCGTTGCTGGTGGTCGATGCATCGCAGGGCGTGGAAGCACAGACCCTCGCGAATACCTATCTGGCGCTGCACCACAACCTCGAAATCATTCCGGTCATCAACAAAATCGACCTGCCCGCAGCCGAGCCCGAGCGCGTCCGCGAGCAGATTGAAGAAGTGATCGGGATCGACGCCACCGACGCGGTGCTCGCGAGCGCCAAGCAGGGCATCGGCATCCACGAAATTCTGGAAGCGATCGTGACACGCGTGCCTCCTCCCCGCGGCAACGTGGACGCACCGCTGCGCGCGCTGATTTTCGATTCCTGGTTCGATCCATATCGCGGCGTGATCATCCTGACCCGCGTGATCGACGGCAAACTGCGCATGGGCCAGAAGATCAGGCTCTGGTCCAACGGGCAGCAGTTCGAAGTGGAGGGTCTGGGCTATCAGTCGCCCAAAGCGATCCCGCTGCCGGAGCTGTCAGCCGGCGAAGTCGGCTACGTTTACGCGAACATCAAGACCGTCGCGGACGCGAAGATCGGCGACACCATCACCGACGTGGCAAATCCGGCGACCGAAGCGCTGCCGGGCTTCGAAGAAATCAAGCCCATGGTGTTTGCCGGTTTGTATCCCGTGGAATCGCACGAGCACGGGCTGCTGCGCGATGCGCTCGAAAAGCTCAACCTGAACGACAGCGCAATGAGCTTTGAACCGGAGAGTTCAGTCGCGCTCGGCTTTGGGTTCCGGTGCGGATTCCTCGGCTTGCTGCATCTCGAAATCGTGCAGGAGCGGCTCGAACGCGAGTTCAATATCGACCTGATCACCACGGCGCCGGGCGTGCGCTACCGCATTACCACCACGAAGGACGAGGTCCTCGAGATCGATAATCCGACCCGGTTCCCGCACCCAACCGAAATCCGGCAGATCGAAGAGCCGATCATCGACGCAAGTGTAATCACGCGCGAAGACTTCCTCGGCGGCATTCTGGCGTTGCTGGAAGAGAAGCGCGGCGTGCAGAAAAAGTTCGAGTACATCGGCTCCGGGCGCGTCATGCTGCTCTATGAGTTGCCTCTCAACGAGATCGTGCTGGATTTCTACGACCGGCTGAAGAGCGTTTCAAAAGGCTACGCTTCGCTCGATTATCATCTGGCGGGCTACCGTGTGTCGCCGATGGTGCGCCTCGACGTGCTGATCGCAGGCGAAGAAGTGGACGCGCTCTCGATGATCGTGCATCGGGATTTCGCGTATGAGCGGGGCAAAATGCTCATCGAACGGATGCGCAAGCTGATTCCCCGGCAGATGTTCGAGATCGCGCTGCAGGCTGCGATCGGCACAAAAATTATCGCTCGGGAAACCATCGCTGCGATGCGCAAAAACGTGCTCGCCAAATGCTACGGCGGTGACATTTCGCGCAAACGGAAACTGCTTGAAAAGCAGAAGGAAGGCAAGAAGCGGATGAAGCGCGTGGGGCGCGTTGACATCCCGCAGGAAGCCTTCCTGGCCGTGCTCAAAGTCGGCGACAGTTCAGACGACGACTAAGCAACTCCGCCTCAGAACTTAGGCGCATAGTAACCCTTGCGAGCCCTGATCACCAGATCTCTGCGAGTCTTCACCTTGAGCACGACGGGATGATAAAGGCCATCCGCCTTGAGCGGTTCCGGACGATAGAAGATGTTGTACTGATGGCGCAATTCGTTCGCAATATTTTCGAACGACTGATCCAGATCTTCCACTTTGAACGGGAAGAACGCCTGCCCGCCGGTCTCCTCCGTCATGTAACGAAGCACTTTGTCGCCGTCCAGGTCGTCGCGCTTCGTATTCGTTGAAATCGCGTAAATAACGGTATCGGCCTTCTGGGCCATTTCGAGCGCCTGATCGCGTGAGAATCGGCTCGCCGTATCGTCTCCGTCGCTGATGACGATCATGGCCCGCCGAAACTTGTCCCGCGGACGGTCCATCATGAGCTTTTCTTTGGCCGCGAAATAAACCGCGTCGTACAGCGACGTCCCGCCGCCGGGCCGCATGCCTTTAATGCCGGCTTCCAGCTTCTTGAGGTCGTCAGTCAGGTCGCAAACCATCTCCGCGGCGCTGTCGAAGCTCACCAGCAACATGCGGTCTTCACGCGGGCGCATCACGCTCTCCATGAACCGGATCGCGGCTTCCTGCTCGAATTTAAATTCCCCGCGGATGCTGTTGCTGGTGTCTACCAGAACCGCCAGCCGCAGCGGCAGATCCGATTCCGCCGTAAATTGCTGGATCACCTGCGGCTTCTTGTTCTCGACGATCTGAAAGTCTTCCTTCCCCAGGTCCGTTACGAACCGGCCCTTCTTATCGGTGACGGAGAACAGAATGTTCACTCGAGTCACATCGAGGGTGATCCTGGTTTGATCCTGCGGGCCTTCAGCGGCCGGCGCCGGCGCCTTTTGCGCCTGCAGTGCGAGCGTCAGGCACACGGATACGCACAGCACGGCAGATCTGGACAAGTTCATAGATGTGACTATTCTATCTTTTTGCGGCCGGGTGGCCCAGAGATGCTTTCCATTCCGTGAGATCGGGCGGGAGCGGGGACTCCACTGTCACGGGCAGTTGAGTGGCCGGGCTCCGAAAGCTAAGCCGGTGCGCATGGAGGAAGTAGCGGTTCCAGGGCGACGGCTTCGCTCCGTACAGATGATCGCCCGCGACGGGGTGACCCAGCGACGCCATGTGTGCGCGTATCTGATGGGTCCGTCCCGTGCCAAGCTGAATTCGCAGGAACGTGAACGCCGCGAACTGTGTCAGCACTTCCCAGTCCGTCAGGGCCGTACGCCCGGTCGTCAGGCGCGCCGTCATACGGGCGCGGTTTCGGGGATCGCGTGCGATGGGTTTCGTCACGCGGCCCGAGCCCTCCATCGGGCCTTCCACGAGCGTGAGATAGATCTTCTCCACCTCGCGCGATGAAAACTGCAGGGCCAGATCGCGGTGCGCCGCGTCCGTCTTCGCGACAATCAGAACGCCGCTCGTGAACCGGTCCAGACGGTGTACGATGCCTGGCCGCAAATCGCCGCCAACTGAAGAGAGTGCGCTGAAACGGTGCAGCAGGGCGTTCACCACCGTTCCGTCATGAATGCCCGCGCCCGCGTGAACCACCATCCCGCAGGGCTTATCGATGACGACCGCGCTTTCGTCTTCATAGAGAACCGTCAGCGGGATGTCTTCAGCTACAGCGCGGAGCGGCGCCAGATGGGCCGGCTCGACATCGATTTCTTCAGTGCCCCGCAGCAGATGCGACGGCTTTTGCGGCTTGCCGCCGATCAGCACACGTCCTTCGCGGATCCACGAATGCAGACGCGACCGGCTGAATTCGGCGAGTCTTTCATGCAGGAAGGCGTCGAGGCGCTTACCTTTATCACCCTCGCTCGCCGTCAATTGCATGGCTTCGATGCCCGGGTGCAACGCGCTTAGGGCTTCACCGGTTGCCACAGCTCAATTTTGTTCCCGTCCGCGTCGTAGATCCACGCGAAACGGCCATAGGACTCATTCATCCGTTTCTCGTCGATCTTGACGCCCTCTTGTTTCAGGCGATCGAGCAAAGCATCCAGATCGTCCACGATGTAATTGATCATGAACGGCGCAGGGCTGGGGTCCAGATACTTCGTGGAAGCAGGGAAGATAGTCCAGACCGTAACGTGTTCTTTCTGCGGATCGTCGTGTTCCCGCCACGGAAGCATGACGCCTGCGCCTTTGTCAGCGAGTCCAAGATGCGTGGAATACCAATCGCGCATCTGATCGCGATTGGCGGATTTGAAAAAGACACCGCCGATTCCAATGATCCGCCCGCGCGTCTCAACTTTAACTGGCGATTTTGACTTTTCAGGTTGTGGAGCTTGCACTTCCTGTCCTCCCTTTGAGCAGACCGGAATGAGCAGCAGTGAACTGAGCGCAATGGTGCTCCACGGTATTCGTTGCATTGGTGGATTATACAGTTCCGATTCCTTTCAGGAGTAGTCTGCGATTCAGGGTATTCAGCGAAACGCTACACTGCCAGTATCCATAAATGAATCGCCGTTCTTTCATGATCGCCGCGGGTCTGCTCCCTGTCTTCCGGTTCCACCGAAAACCCGTAGTAGATCTTTCCGGAATTTCATTTCGCGTAATGCGCTATGCCCACAGCCCCCGGCGTTTTCTCGTAATCCACGGTGATGAGGATACCGCGCGTGACGTACTCAGCGCATATATGAACGATCATGATGGCGTGGCATACATCGTCACAGGCAAAGAGCGCAATGTAACGCTCCAGGACCTGAAGGTGGACCCGAATCGCATCTTTTCACGCATCGGCGCGGAGCGCAGCATCCTGAAAGAAAATCCCGGAGTCGATGCCGGCCGCGTAACCGCGCTGCTCGACTACCTCGACCGCGAGCGCGGGAAAACCCTCAGGCATCTGATCCCGCCGAAGGGCAGCCGTCTGTTCGCGCTGCACAACAACCGGGAATATTCAGTGCAGGACGAAATTGCCGCGAGCGACCTGACGTCGATCAAACAGCCCGGGATGCCGAGAGATTTCTTCCTCTGTACCGATCCGGCGGACTACGAGGTACTGAAGCAATCGCCATACAACGTGGTGTTGCAAACGAAACCCGAGCCGGATGACGGTTCGCTTTCCCGGCTCGCGGCGCGGCGGGGCTTCCGCTATATCAATCTCGAATGCGCAATAGGAGATTACGAAGATCAGATGCAGCGCGTCCGCTGGCTGGAAGATCGTCTGCCGTAGCACTCTTAAACCGAACGCACATAAATTCCGGCCTCTTTGAGCTTCTTCGCAGCCGCTGGCTGAATTTTCTTGTCGTCCACTTCGAGCACGGTAGGGCTGAGCCGCGTCGCCTTCTTCCCCACGACTGAAATCACAATCGCCGCCGTTTCTTCGTCCGGGCACTGAATGATCGTGGCCGGCCGAACTTTGACCTGGCGATACCGCCGGAACCAGGCGGTAATCTCCGAAGCCACGTTTAGCGGGATGCCCGCCGGGCAATTCTCGCGCAGCACTTCAAGAACCCGCTCGGCCGTGAGACCCGCCGCCGCGGCAGCCTGGATTGAACCCTTCGTGATCCGGAACAGCGTGCCGATATGTCTCCCCTTACGCTCGCTGAAGCGCGCGATTTCGGCTTCGATACGTGAAGACGCGGCCAGGAAGACGACTTCAAAGTTCGGCTGCACCAGGATGTTCGCTTCCTGCTCGGCGGGGAGTTCGAAATCGTTCACGGCGCCCAGCAGATAACGGCCTGCGGAGGTGATCGAGAAGCAGATATGGTTCCCGCCTTCTTCAACGGCCACCTGCGCCCCGCCCAGCGCTGTGAGCCTGTGATTCAGAAGCGATGCGAGAAAGTTGGTCCACGCCGCTTCCATTTCCTCTTCCGAAGGGGCGCTCAGGTACATGCCGCCGATGTGCAGGGTGAAGTTCCGGTTGCCACCCATGATTTCCGACAGCGCGTTGCGGCCGCGGCTTTCATGTTCGAGAAAATCGGCCAGCCGCAGGAACTGCCCTTCCGGAACAGTGGCGAACGCGTTCAGCACGGCTGGAATGAGTTTCTCGCCGCCGCGTCCTGAGCCGGACCACGAGATTCCCGGCAGTAAAGACGGACCCCTTGGCCCGAACGGTCTTTGCTCATCGCCTTTGACCGATTTCCTTAAGCCATCGAGCAGAACCTTCAATTGCTGTTTCACCGGCATTTGAAGCCACGCCGTGCCGGTGTCTGTGACACGAAGCCGGTGGTCGGGACGCTCGAAGCGCTCAACGAATCCATAGTCGTTCAGGAAATCGAACGCTCGTGAGATCCGCGTATTTGCGTCCACCCGAAACGTTCGCTCCACCCATTCCGGCAGACTCCCCAGCGCGTCCGCAAGGCCCTTGCGATCCGCCTCAAAGATCTGCAAGTCGCCGGATCTAAGCCGTATTGGCTCCGCCACACACGCCGAAGCCATCGAAACCATATCGTCCAGCAGGAACGCGGCCTGAAAGGTTTGAGAAACAGCGACCGGAGTCAGCTCGGGCAGCGGCCGGTTCGCAAGCTTATCCGCTACGCCAGGCCACAATCCAATCACCGGATCCAAATCCGCTCCGTTCAGCGCGGGGAACAGGATCAGATACCTGAGCACACCGCGCATGGCCGCGGAGAACACGTCCGGGCGCATGCCGGAACACAATTCGGGCAGCCGGTGAAGCAGAACCGGTTGTTCGGGCTGGTCCGCTATAGCGCGCACCATGGTCTGCGCGGCCTTAAGAACTTCCGCCGAACTGAAGTACCGGGGCTGAGCGGGGTCTGCAAAGTCACGCTCCCAGTCAGTCTTTGCACTGAGAAACTTTTTCGTCCAGCTTGCGGATGAAACCATCGAGAAGAGCCTCTGCAGCCCTTCAAAGCCGGTCCTGCCGTATAGATAGGAGCCGCCCAACGCGGCGGTTTCGCTGTTGGTCAGATTATCGTCCAGATACTGGTGCAGGGTTTCGCGGGAGGGTGCCTCCAGAACCTGGGACCTGCCGATTGCCCGGATCGCGCGCGTGAACTCCCGGTGCTCGGTTTTCACATTCGCGTTTACGCCCGTACTGCCCATTGCCATCAGTCCGGAATCGACGAGCGAGGGCCAGGGCAGCAGCAGGTTTTGCGAAACCGCGGACGAGGGTTTTACGTGTTCGATGAAGAATGCCCGTGTCTCAGTGGGCATTTCCCGATACAACTCGAGCGAGCTGAAGAACTGCCACCAGTCGATGTTCAGGAGCTTCATGCCGTCGCGACTTCAGGTTCTTCGTCCATAATCGAATAGGCATATCCCTGTTCGCAGAGGAAGAGCTGGCGTTTAAGAGCGAAGTCCTGTTCCACCGTGTCGCGGGTGACAATGCTGTAGAAATGCGCCTGATTCTCACCGGATTTTGGGCGCAGAATGCGCCCGAGCCGCTGAGCTTCCTCCTGCCTCGATCCGAACGTGCCCGAGACCTGAATCGCAAGCGACGCGTCCGGCAGATCGATCGCGAAATTTGCCACTTTCGACACCGCGAGGACCCGGATTTTTCCCGATCGGAAATCCGCGAACAGTTCGTCGCGTCGCCATTGCGGAGTGCTCCCGGTAATGACCGGCAGGCCTAATGGGCCCGCCAGCGCGTCAAGCTGATCGAGGTACATTCCGATCAGCAGCGCGGGTTCATTGGGATGCTTCCCGAGAATCTCCCGTACCGCGTGGATCTTCATGGGATTCTCCGATGCAATGCGGAACTTGTCCCGGGAACCCGCGACCGCGTAGGCCATCCGCAGATCTTCAGGCAGGGGCAGGCGCACCTCTGTACAATCGGCCGTCGCGATCCATCCCTGATTCTCGAGTACTTTCCATGGCACATCCGCCTTACGTGGCCCGATCAGCGCGAACACGTCGTCTTCGCGGCCGTCTTCGCGCACCAGAGTGGCGGTCAATCCCACGCGTCGCCGCGCCTGCAGGCTTGCCGTCACGCGGAACACGGGCGCGGGCAGCAGATGTACTTCGTCGTAAACGATGAAGCCCCAGTTGCGCTCGTTGAACAGAGACAGGTGCGGGAACGTGCCCTGCTTCCCTTTACGCCAGCTCATAATCTGGTAGGTTGCAATGGTCACTGGCCTTACATCCTTCGAGAGGCCGCTGTATTCGCCCACCTGATCTTCTTTGAGCGTCGTCTTATCCAGGATTTCGGCAATCCATTGCCGTACGGCGGTCACGCTGGTGGTAAGGATGAGAGTGGAGCACTGCAGTTCGGCCATGCAGGCCATTCCAACAATCGTTTTGCCTGCCCCGCAGGGCAGCGTGATAACGCCGGAGCCGCCCCGCGAACTTCCGCCGGCGTGGAAGGCGTCCACCGCATTCTGCTGATATTTCCGGAGGCCGAACGGGTTGCCTGAAAGGGTTTCGGTTCTGAGAGCGAATTCGAGCGGTTCGCCTGTGGTGTAGCCCGCAAGATCTTCCGCCGGGAAGCCGATCTTGACCAGCGCCTGCTTGATGTCGCCGCGGTGCGCCGGATCGACACCGAACTCGAGAGGCGAAAAACGCTCCCCAAGATAAGGCGCAACCTGCTTCGAACGGACAATCTGTTCCGCGAGCGGCTTATCGTTCGCGACGAGAATCAGCCCCCGGTCGTCTTTGATGAGCTTGATACGTCCGTAACGGGAAGCAAAATCTCGGATTTCGACAGCCACATGGCCAGGAATCGGGTACTTGGCAAACTCTTCCAGCGCGCCGATGATTTCAGCCGCGGTCAGTTCAGACGCGCAGGCATTCCAGATGGAAAGAGGCGTTACGCGATACGTCTGTACGTGTTCCGGGGCTTTGACCAGTTCGGCGAAACGGGCCAGTTGGTCCCGGGCTTCCTCAAAGCGCGGACTGGCAACTTCGGCCAGGATCGTGTGGTCACCCTGGACGATCAGCGGGTTATCGGGACGGATTCCGGGCATCTTGCGCGTATCCTGTTATGGTGACACGCGGGCTACTTTTCCGCGTACCAGACCAGAAAGAGCCCGTCCGGCTGAACATCCTCCCAGTACGACAGAAACTCACTCCGTACGTTCCGGCAAGAACGCGCCAGCAGTTTTTCGAGTTCCCTTCGTTCGAACCAGCGTTCCCAGGCGGGCGTTTTGAACCGTCCCCAGTGCTCAACGTTCTTATCGATGATGGCCAGTTTTCCGCCCGGCTTCAAAACGCGGCACATCTCTTGCACGGCCGTGTCGATTTCCACGGCATGTTCGAGCGATTCAGTTGCAAAGACAGCGTCGAACGTCGAGTCGGCAAAGGGCAGTTCCGTCATGTAGCCTGACACTCTCGCAATGCCCGCGGGAACGCACGCCAGCATCTCCTCCGAAATGTCCAGTCCACAGATGTGAGCCCGGGGGCTCTTCTCAAGCAAGACCCGGTCGAACCGTCCTTTGCCGCACCCGACGTCCAACACACGTTTATCGGCGAGTTCTCCGAAGAACTTTATGAGCACCTGCACATGTTGTATCCGCGGATCGATCGTGGAGGGAAAATGCTCTTCGTCGTGCGACGCTTCATTGAAGCTGCGGCGCATCTCCGAACGCAGTACGTTGTCGAGGCGAGAAGGGGCGCAATCAGGGGTATGCCCCGTTAGCCGCCCCCACCAGGAACGAAGGTTCACGCTTCGGTCAGGAAAACGGGAAGGCCCATCTTGTTGCGGTAACTTGGCCGGTAGCGCTCTTTGTCGTACATCTTTTCGACGTCGAGTTTCCTCGGTCCCAGTGCCGGGTCGGGAATCGGAACCGCCGCGTAACAACCCTTGTTGATCGCCGTCATCAGGCCGTGTTCGCCGCGCGCAATCAGATCCACAGCCATTCCTCCGAATGTTGACGCCACCATTCGATCGACAAAGTCAGGGGCTCCGCTCCGCAGATCGTAAGTCAGGTCGCTGACGATGGTCTCTTCACCCGTGTCTTCCTGAATCTTGTCGCTCAGCACCTCGGCGACGTTCATTTTTTTGCGGTGCCCATACCCATCGGGACGGCCATACTCCTGCGCCTCGTAGCCCTCCCATTCCGCGCCCTCCGAAAGCAATACAACGGAATAACTGCTTGAATTGTTCTTCTTGTCTTCGAGCAACATGGCGATCAGCTTGTCGACATTCACTTTGTATTCCGGAATGCAACAGCGCATCGAATTGACATAGGCGGTGTAGACAGAGGTATATCCCGCATCCCGCCCGAAGATCCGGAAGACGCCGATGCGTTCATGCGATCCAACGGTCGAACGCTGCCGGTCGATCGAGTCCGTCGCGCTGTTGATGGCGCTCGAAAAACCAATGCAGTACTCAGTATTCCGAACGTCGTTATCCATCGTTTTCGGGACAGCGACCACCTTCACACCCTGCTTATCCAGGTGCGCCGCATAGCTGAGCGTATCGTCGCCGCCGATCGCAACCAGGTAGTCGAGGCCGAGGCGCTCCACATTTTTCAACACCTGCGGAGTCATATCGTAAACCGTCGAGGTGACGCCCTTTTTCGTGTTCTGAGAAGCCGTAAACTGCGAGCTGTTCAGGAATTCCGGCACCTTCTTCATCTTCAGCGGATTGGTGCGGGAACTGTGCAGCCATGTGCCGCCGGTGCGGTCGATGTTCCTCGTATTATCGCGATCGAGGGGGCGGACATATCGGCTAACGCTGGCCGGGTCGTCAAAATTCAGATGCGTGAGCCCTTCCCAGCCGCGGCGGATACCGGTGACCTCGCGGCCGAGTCCACCTGCCTGATAAACCACAGTTTTGATGACTGCGTTCAGGCCGGGAACGTCGCCGCCGCCGGTCAGAATTCCTACTTTGCCTGCTTTCATAGTTCTCATTGTACGGGTGCATCGGAATCGTTATGATCGAAGTGACTATGCGTCGCGCCGCAGTCGCGCTGCTGCTGTTCACTGCCGTTCAGGCTGCGGGCGGCGGAATCCTGGGTACGGCTTTCCACACCCAATTTCGAACTTTACACCGACGCTGGCGAAAACGCGGGGCGCGAGACCATCCAATACTTCGAACAGGTGCGCGACTTTTTCAGCAAGGCCGCGCCCGTTCGGTTCCCGGCGGAATTTCCGGTCCGCGTAATTGTTTTCAAAGACCGCGAAGAGTTCGCGCAACAGGCTTCGAATTCAGTGCAGGTCGCGTATTACAACGCGGGTGCCCGCCGCGATTACATCGTGATGTCTGACGCCTCGGCGGAGAGCCATGCTATTGCCGCCCACGAGTACATGCACCTTATTGTCCGGCGCAGTGGCCTGCGGATTCCGGTCTGGCTCAACGAGGGTCTGGCCGATGTTTATTCCACTCTGAGGCCTGTTCGCGAAGGCATAGCCGTGGGCGACCTGATTCCCGGCCGAATGCAGGCGCTCTCAGCAGGCAAGTGGCTGACGTTCGACGAATTGAGTTCGGTTGACGCGCATTCGCCTGTCTACAACGAATCGGCGCGCGTCGGCGTATTCTACGGCGAGAGCTGGGCGCTCGCTCACATGCTGTTTCTTTCCTCGCCTTACCGCGAAAACTTCGGCCGCTTTTTGATGGCTTTGAACAGCGGGAAAACCTCCGGGGAGGCCTGTGAGATTGCCTTCGGGCAGACTCCGGACCGCGTTTATCAGGACCTCAAAAAATATCTGGACCGTCATAGCCTGTCCGGGCGGATCTTCGTCACCGCACCCGGCAGTTCCCGGACTGAGCCGAGGGAAGCCATTCTTACGGATTTCGATTCCCGGCTGATGATGGCCGATTTGCTGCTCGATACGGGACGCCTCGACAGGGCGCGAGCGGAGTTCCTGGCGCTGGAGCAACAACAGCCGAACCGGACGGAGATAGCCATTTCCCTCGGATATCTGGCCGTAGTTGCCCACCAGGGCGAGCAGGCCCGGAACTACTTCGAGAAAGCCCTCGCGGCGGGCACGACGGACCCGCAGGTGTGTCTCGCGCTGGCAATTCTCGAGCGCGAAGAGAAGCAGCCCGATGCGAAAGTGATTCAGCCGCTTGAGAGAGCGGTTCAGCTAAAGCCGGACTATGTTGAGGCGCTGCTTCAACTCGGGTTGATGCGGATCAAAAGGCGCGAGTACGATGCCGCGGTCGCCATCCTCATGAGCATCCGGAATGTAACCCCGGCCCAGGCGGGGCCTGTCTTTTCCGCGCTGGCGTACGCATATCTTGAGACAGGCGACCTGAAGAGCGCAGCGGAAAATGCGGCGAAAGCTCAGCACTTCATGAAAGACGCCGGGCAGGCAAGCGGTCTGGCAAGTCTGAAGTCCTTGATCGATGCCCGGAGCAAACTTTCACCTCCGCCCGCGCCCGGAGAGAAGCTCCAACGCGGCGAGGGCATCCTGGAGAATCTCGATTGCGGCACGAGGCCCCGGCGCCTGGAGGTGATGGGTCCTTCCGGCCGGATGTCTTTCAGCCTCCCCGATGTCGCAGCCGTTGAACTCTCGCGCGAAGGCGGCGGCGCTGTAGATCTGGCGTGCGGAATCCTGGGTCACAAAAAGGTCGTTGTGTATTACGCGCCCGATCGAACGATCAGGCAGTTGGAATACTAGTCGGAGCTTCGGCCCGTATTTCGGTAGCTGCTTCCGGCGCGAACGGCTGGAGTAGTTGGCCCAGGAAATCGGGGGACAACAGGGTAATCCGTGCCGTACCGTTGAGGCGTTTTGTCGGACGGCAGATAGAGCGTGCCGAAAGCCGCGTCAATCCAGGGCAGCATCGGGGAGAAATTTTTATCGATGTAAGCCGGTCCGTCGTTGGTGTGATGCCAGTGATGGAAGGCCGGAGTGGCGATCAGCCATTCGAGAGGCCCGAAGCGCCAGCGCAGATTGGCGTGGATGAAGAAACCCCAGAACGTGCCGAACAGAATCACAAGCACGGGGATAAGGGCTGGCGCTGCCGCCCATCGGCGAAGCCAGCCCGGTCAGATAAAGCAAGGTCAGGCCGCAAAACCGGGTAAACACCATATCGATGGGATGGGCACGGCTGGACGCAAGCCACGTCAGATGTTCCGGCGCGTGATGAATCGCGTGGAATCGCCACAGCAATGGAAACTGATGGCTCCAGCGATGCCCCCAATAGAAGCCGATTTCGCCTACGACCAGAGCGACAGTCGCTCGCAGCCAGACCGGCAATGCTGCAACGGCCAGCGTGTAGCCCGCCGGGATCAGACCGTGAACGCCCCGTGCGACGACTGCCAGCGGCATACTTAAAAGGATGGCCGGGACAAGGCTGCTTAGGAAGTAATAAGAGAGGTCGGTGACAAGTGCTTTCCGAAAGAAACTTTGGGGATGCAGTGCAAACAGGCGTTCGAGGGGAGCGAAGATGGCGGTAAGGATGGAAAGCCAGATGACCAGCCGCAAAATCTGCAGAGCGTAGGGTGAGAAGTGCTGGAGCATTGGAACGAAAATGAGGGTACAGCGTGCTGTACCCTCCATACTTACATAACCAGGTTAGACAGCTCTGGTTAAGGATTTGCGCCGGAAACGGGCAAACCCAAGCAGAATACCGACGCCGGCCAGCATCAGAACCTGGTAACCGGGTTCCGGCGTCTGGGTCAGCGACACGCCGTCAAGGACCGCGACGGGCGGCCCGTTGTACGGTGTACCATCGGCAAGAAAGCTCAGCACTTCAGTCGACGAAGTGGCCGTAAAACTCATAGCGCCGTGGCGCCATCCACTGAACGACTGACTTGCATTGTTTGCATACCCGGTAAACTGGGCAGGACTGTTGCCGAGCGTCGCGAAAAGGCCGGCTTTGTTGTTTCCGGTCCGCGTTGTGTACTGCCCCGCGCCCCAGTCAAAGTTAAGCAGGTACTGGCCGCCTGGAGTCAGGCCTGTGATTGTTTGAGTCAGCGCCCCGCGGTATGTGGGGTCCGCGTCGAGCGCCACGAAGTTCCCACCTGACGGACTTAAGGGAAACGTCGGACCGTTGCCCGGTGCCCAAAGCCAAACCTGCGGGTTGCTCCCGTCAGCCGACCCCTTTGCGCCCTGAGGATCGGATAACGTGACTTCGTTCGGGAAATACACGAAGTTGTAGCATCCTCCGCATACGTTTGAGCTCGACCAGTTGTTCAGGGTCGAACCGCCAGGGTTAATCGAGTAAGAACCGCTTACGCTGGTGTTTTCGAACCCGCCATTTTTAACTAAATTTACTGCGCCTTGCGCCGAGCCGATAATTCCGGCAAGCGCCACGAACGAAATAGCCGTGGCTCGTACAAAGCTGAAGTACGTACTCGTTGTGTACAATATTCCTCCTAAGATTGTGTTACTTGGACTTGGTGGAAGTTTGCCATAACCTGCTTAGACGCTCAATTCCCCCCAACATAATTGCGTACCGGTACCGGTGACCGTCAGCAGCGAGCAAAGAGTTGCGGTGCTGAGGCAATATTTATTTAAGGTTTATGTACTTCTGCTTACGATGGAAGGAGTGATACTCCTCTTATGCGGCGCTGGCGTGTTGATCGCAGCGGTACTGCTACTGGTAGCTCTATTCCTCGGGCTTACCGGGCCGCCTAGCGTAGAACCGTAAATCGGCTTCGCTCTGTATTTCTTTGAACCCGTTCCAGCTCCGACTCCGAAAAGCCGAATTCCCGGCGCGCAAGCTCCAGTTCGTTTTGTAAATCGCTCTCAAACAGCCCAGGATCGTCTGTATTCAGCGTAATTACCACTCCCGCGTCGAAGAGTCTTCGGACCGGGTGGTCTCGGAGCGACACTACTGCTCCGGTCCTCACGTTGCTGGTGATGCAGACTTCAAGCGGAATCTGCCGGTCCCGCAGTAACGCCACCAGCTCCGGATCTTCCGCCGCCCGGATACCGTGTCCGATTCTCTCAGCGCCGATCGCAAGTGCCTGCCGGACAGATTCAGGACCATCTGTTTCCCCCGCGTGCGCCGTCAGGCGAAGCCCGGCTGCCTTGGCGTAAGCGAAAGCTTCGCCGAACTGACTGGCCGGCCCGCGAATTTCGTCCCCGCCGATCCCGAAAGAAATCGCCCCGTCGCCCACATACAGCGATGCAAGTTGCGCCACTTCCATCACGTGCGCCGCGCCGAACTGCCGGACGGCATCAAGATGCCACCAGATTTCAACACCGGTTCTGGCGCAAGCCTCCTTTTGCGCTTCCCGAATGGCGCGCCAGACGGCGTCAAATTCGAACCCCCGCCACAACACCACCCCGGCTGCCAGCGTTACTTCGGCATACGAGATCCCCTGGAGCGCCAGGTTTTCGATCATTCGCCGCGTGATCAGCGCATAGTCTTCAGGTCCGCGCAACCGCTGAGCGACGAACTTGAAACAATTCAGAAATCCGGCGAAATCGTTGAACCTCCACGCGTGATCCACCTCCGCGCGGGTGAGCTCCGGATCGAGCAGCATGACCGTTTCGCGGTTGATCGTACCTTCAAGATGGAGATGTAGCTCAGCCAGAGCCATATAATCGAAGTTCTCATGAATGCCGCCGAAATGGAAGCAATCGTAGGGGGATACCACGGCGACGCCTTCAGCGTGCTGGGGCCTCATCCGCTCGATACGGAAAAGGGAAAGACGATCTGGGTCATCCGCGCCTTTCTGCCCCACGCGAAATCCGCCACGGTGTTGGCCCACCCGGCGGGCGGCCCGGTCTCGCCTATCCCGATGGAGAAGCGGCATCGCGACGGCTTCTTTGTTGCCGAATTACAAAACGAACCAGGCGCCTATCGCTTTCAGATCGAAGACTGGCAGGGGAATACGTCAATCGTAGAAGATCCCTACCGTTTCTGGACTGTTATCACCGATTTCGATCTGCACCTGCATTCCGAAGGCACGCTTTACGAAGCGTGGAAATCTTTCGGATCGCATCCGGCGACGCTGGACGGCGTGAACGGAGTTCGGTTCGCGGTATGGGCGCCGAATGCGGAGTACGTTTCAGTCGTGGGAGACTTCAACGAGTGGGATACCCGTCGGCACCCCATGCGTCTGCGCAACGCAGGCGTTTGGGAAATCTTTTTACCTGACGCGAAAGAAGGGCAGTCTTACAAGTATCTGGTCCGCTCGAAATTCAGGGGTCACCAGCAGCTCAAGGCCGACCCGTTTGCCACCGCGCACGGAAGTACCGCCGAAATCCGCGTCGATCGTCTGCTCGGTCGAACGGCTACGAATGGAAAGATACGGCGTGGATGGAACGGCGCGCCAAAACCAGGTGGCTGAAAGAGCCGGTCTCGATTTACGAAGTGCATCTGGAATCCTGGATGCGCGGGCCGAAAGGCGAATCGCTCACGTACCTGCGAGTTCGCGGTCAAATTGGTTGAATACGCGAAACAGATGGGCTATACCCATCTCGAATTGATGCCGATCCAGGAGTATCCGTTTTCAGGCTCGTGGGGCTACCAGGTGACCGGGTACTTCGCGCCTACCTCGCGCTTCGGCACTCCGGCCGATTTCCGGCAGTTCGTCGACATTTGCCACAACGCCGGCCTTGGCGTCATCATGGACTGGGTTCCGGCTCACTTCCCGAAAGACGCGCACGGGCTGGCCTGGTTCGACGGCACCGCCCTTTACGAACATTCCGATCCGCGGCAGGGCGAGCACCTCGACTGGGGTACGCTGATCTTCAACTTCGGCCGCAATGAAGTTCAGGGAGTTCCTGATTTCGAATGCGCTCTTCTGGCTGAAGGAATATCACATCGACGGGCTGCGGGTGGACGCGGTCGCTTCCATGTTGTATCTGGATTACTCGCGCAAAGCCGGGGAGTGGATTCCGAACCGCTACGGCGGCCGCGAAAACCTGGACGCCATCGAATTCCTGAAGCGCTTCAACGAACTGGCGCACGCCGTCCCAGGAGCTATGACGATCGCAGAGGAATCGACTGCGTTCCCGGCGGTTTCGAGACCGGTTTATGCGAACGGCCTCGGCTTCACCATGAAGTGGAATATGGGCTGGATGCACGACATGCTGAAATACTTCAGCGTCGATCCGGTGCACCGAAAGTTCCACCAGAACGACATCACGTTCAGCATGTTGTACGCGTTCACCGAGAACTTTGTCCTGCCGATCTCGCATGACGAAGTCGTCTACGGCAAGCAGTCGCTGCTCTCGAAAATGCCCGGAGACGACTGGCAGAAATTCGCGAACGTCCGCGCGTTCCTTGCTTATATGTATGCGCATCCCGGCAAGAAACTGCTGTTCATGGGTTCGCGATATCGGCGATTTCGGGGAGTGGAACAGCAGCAGCTCCGTGCCGTGGTACGTGCTGCAGTATCCGCTGCACGCCGGTCTGCAGACGTTCGTGAAGGAACTGAACCGCGTCTACCGGGAACAGCCAGCCATGTATCAGGTGGACTTCGAATATTCGGGCTTCGAATGGATCGATATTTCGGATACGGAGAAGTCTGTGATTTCCTTCCTGCGGCGAGGTGAGAACAGATCGGATTACATTGTCTTCGTCTGCAACTTTACCCCGGTTCCGCGGCTTGGATACGACGTCGGCGTGCCGGAAGCAGGTTACTTCCGGGAGATCCTGAACTCGGATGCCGAAGTGTTCGGCGGCAGCAACATGGGGAATTCGGGCGGCGTGATGGCGAGCGCAACCCCGAGACATGGCCGCCCGTGCAGCATCAGGATTACACTGCCGCCGCTCGCGGTCGTCGCATTCCGAAAGGCTAAATCGCTTCCAGTCATGAAGAGCTACGATGCCATCATCATTGGCGGCGGGCACAATGGCCTCGTAACGGCTGCGTATCTGGCGCGGGCGGGCAAGCGCGTGGTTGTTCTGGAGCGTCGGGAGATGCCTGGGCGGCTGCGCGGTTACGGAAGAGATCTGGCCGGGCTACCGGGTCTCGACGGGCGCTTATCTGATCAGCCTGCTGCAGGAGAAGATTGTAAGCGAACTGGAACTGGAGCGCTTCGGGTATCGCGTGCTGCCCAAAGATCCGGCGTTCTTCTCGGTGTTTCCCGACGGGCGGCACCTGTTCTTCTGGCATGACGGGAACAAGACGCTCGCCGAAATCGCGAAATTCTCGGCGCGCGATGCGATCGCGTATCCAAAGTACGAGGCCTATCTCGAGCGGCTCGCGGAAGTTGTCGAGTCGCTGCTGCTCGTCACGCCGCCCGAACTGCCGCCCAAAAAGCCCGGTGATTTTGTCGAATACCTGAAGCTGCTGGGGCGGTTCAGGCATTTGGGTACGCGCGAAATTTCGGGTCTGGTCAAGATCTTCACTCAGAGCGCGGCGGACCTGCTCGATGAATGGTTCGAGTCGCCCGAGATCAAGGTGACTCTCGCGACGGATGGCGTAATCGGAGCAAACGGCGGTCCGCGCTCCGCCGGGACCGCTTACATCCTGATGCACCACTGCATGGGCGGTGTCGCCGGAAAGCGCGGGCTTTGGGGGTTCGTGAAGGGCGGCATGGGCGCGGTTTCAGAAGCGATTGCCGCGTCCGCGCAGAGCAAAGGCGCGGAGATTCGTGTGAACGCGCCCGTGAGCCGTGTACTGATCAGGGATGGTAAGGCTTACGGCGTTCTGCTCGACAGTGGAGAGGAACTGACAGCCCCGGTAGTCGCATCGAATCTGGACCCGAAAGCGACCTTCCTGAAACTCATCGAGCCGAAGCATCTCGATACGGAATTCCGCGTTGCAATCGAGCGGTACAGGGTGGAAGGTACATCGCTCAAGATGAACCTTGCGCTCGACGGGCTGCCCGACTTCACGGCGCTGCCGGGCACCCCCGGGCCTCAGCATGGCGCAACCATGCACATCTGCCCCTCGATCGATTACGTCGAACGGGCGTGGGACGACGCAAAGTACGGGCGCCCGTCCCGCAATCCTCTGATCGAGATGACCTGCCCCACCATCTACGATTCGTCACTTGCGCCTGCAGGCAAACACATCATGGGGATCTTCCTCCAGTACGCTCCGTACACGCTGCGAGACGCGAACTGGGATGATTTGCGCGAGCCGTACGGGGACCGCATCATCGAAACGATCTCTGAGTACGCGCCGAACATGGCGGGAATTGTGCGAGAGCGGCAGGTGCTGAGCCCGCTGGATCTCGAACGCCGGTTCGGAATTGCGGGGGGCAACATCTTCCACGGCGAGATGAGCCTCGATCAAATGTTCTTTCTGCGCCCGGTGGCGGGGTGGGCACGATACAAGACGCCGGTAGAAGGGCTGTATCTGTGCGGTTCGGGCGCGCACCCGGGAGGCGGCGTTATGGGCGCACCGGGCCACAATGCCGCGCGTGAAATTCTGAAGCGCTAAAGGGCCGCGACGAAGCCTTCCCAGGCCGCGGTGGTGTTCTCGAACTGCATCCGTGCGTCCTCCGCGATCCGCATCATCTGCTGATCGTCGTGCGTAGGATCGTGATGGAACAGGAACAACTGCGTCGCCCGGGCATCGCGCGCGACCTGCACGGCGTTCTGCCAGGTACTGTGTCCCCAGCCCTTATGGGCATCGTATTCGTCAGGCGTATACTGCGCATCGCAGATCAGGACGTCCGCGCCTGAAGCATAATCCCGCAGGGTTCGGTCCATTTCGGGGTTGCCATGCTCGTAGTCGGTTGCATAAACGATGGTTGCGTCGCCGGCTTCGACCCGGTACCCGCACGCTCCCTGCGGATGGTTGAGTGGAAACGGAATCACCTTCACCCCGTCGGCGCGAATCGCATCGTCAAGCGGAATCGTTTCAAAGGTGCGCTTCGCGGCCACCTGCGTGAAGTCGATGGGGAAATACGGCTGTGCCATCTGTCCTTCCAGCGTTTCCTGGAGTGGACGCCCGCCAAGTCCCGTATAGAATTCGATGCTGTTGGCCGGGTTGTAAATGGGCGCGAAGAAGGGGAGGCCTTGAATATGGTCCCAATGATAGTGAGTCAGAAAAAGCTTAACGTTGATGGGGCGCCCGCCGGCATCCTTCACCAAACGCTGGCCCAGATTGCGAATACCGCTGCCCGCATCGAAGATAATGCACTGGTCATCTGCCGTGCGGACTTCGACGCACGAAGTGTTTCCGCCGATGGTCAGGTTCTGGACCTGCGGCGTCGGGGTGGAGCCGCGCACGCCCCAGAAACGAAGCCGAACCCGGGGCTGCGACATTAGAACGCCATCTTGCTTTGCAGACGTTTTCGGTCCGGTTTATCGCCGCCCGCCTTGAGAGCGGACGCGTATGCTTCGCGCGATTCGGACGTGTGGTTCAGGGTGTGCTCCACATCCCCGATCCGCTCCCAGGTCGAAGCATTCTGAGGGTCAAGCTTCGCGGCAGCCTGAAGTTGTTCCAGCGCCTGTTCGGGAAGTTTTGCCCGGATCAGCTGATCGGCTAACGCGAGTCGCGCCGCAACATATTCGGGGCGCGCGGCTACAATGCTCCGGTACTGTTCCGCCGAAGCAGCCGAATCGCCATTCGCCGCCAGCAGTTCGGCCAGCGCCAGACGGGACGGCAGGTAATCTGAGTTTGCAGTCAGGTTCTGCTTCCACAGCGAAATGGCTTCGTTTTTTCGATCGCCGCTGCCCGCCAGCAGTAGTGCCAGATTGTGACGCGCAGGCAATAGATTGGGATCTTTCCCGAGCGCTGAGCGATAAAACTTTTCCGCCTCGGCTCGTTTCCCTTCCGACGCCTTCAGCGAACCGAGCGCGTTGAGCGGCTCAGCGGAATCGGGCGCCAGTTCCGCCGCTTTGCGGTATGCCACCTCAGCTTCGCGCCTGCGATTGGTGCGCTGATAAACCAGTCCAAGGTTATAGGGCAGGTAGCTGTACTGAGGGGTGACGCTCATTGCCTGCCGGTAGCTGCTGATTGCTCCTTCCGTATCGCCTGCTTCAAGGTAGGCGAGCGCAAGATTGTGCAACGGGTAGGACCAGTTGGGCGCACGCCGCGCGGCATCGCGAAAGGCGGGGATGGCTTTCGCGAATTGGGCCTGCTCCAGATACGCGATTCCCAGGGCGTTGTAACCATAAGCCTCGCTCGGGTCGATGCGGACGGATCGTTCAAGCTGCTCGGCCGCCGGCCCGAACTGTTTCTCGAACAGCAGCGCGCGCCCGGTAAAGAAAGAATCGCGCCCCTGCAGATAAAGCGACTCCGGCGTCAGCTTCATGGCGGCTTCCATGTACTGAGAGCCGGCGTCGAATTCGCCTTTGGTCTGCGGCGACTGGTCGCCCGCCAGATAGCGGAGCAGAACCTGCTGTGCCTGATCTTCGAGCGCAACCCGGAGGGCGTTCTCCTGAAGGAACATGACGGCGGGCGCCAGTTCCGCTCTGAGTTTCGGGATCAAATCCCAGGCACTTCCCTGGTCCGCCGGCAGGAGCTTTTTCGCCCGGATGGCCGCCTGAAACGCATTCACATCCTGCTGCGCCTGAAGGTTCAAAGGGGGTTCATCGGCAGCGGAGGCGATCAGCAACGGTCCGCCGTTGCGGGAATCGTACAGCGATTTAAAACGCGTGATGTTGACGCCCGCCTTTGAAACATCCGAGAGCCGGGTGGCGTTTTCCATGTTGCCGAAATCGCGCGGATGCTGTTTATTGTTGGTGGCTGAAGCGACGTCTGCGCGAACGTAGTCGATGAGTTCTCCGGCCGAAACCGATTTGTCTTTGTTCTGATCTGCGCCGCCCTCGAGGGCCTTCATGACCGAGTACGTGAAGGCGCCGTGACCGCCTCCAAACTGAGATCCTTCAATTCCCAGCTCTTTCGGACGGGATGCCATCAGCCCGAGCATTTCCCCCGGGGCCTCGCCGAGCTTTTCAATCACGCTGCCGATGGAAGCCGACTTGATGTTCCCGATCACAGAGGCGCGGCAAACATCCGCGAGCAGCACTACGCGTCCGACCTTCGAAAGCTCCTCTTCGACAAGCTTCTGGACGTCCGCCATGGGCAGCGCGGTGGAGGCAAGATCCTGCGGGTCGCTGTCGTAAGTCAGGATGTAAGCGCCGCGTGTATCCACCGTCCCATGCGCTGCGAGCAGAATGAAGACCGTATCCTTCTTGCCCGGTCTGTTTTTCAGAAAAGTTTCAAAGCCATTTCGCAGGGCAGCCGTGGTGGCTTGTTCATCTGTCAGAACCAGCATCTGGTCCGCCGGAATTCTGCCCCCGCCGGAACTGCCGAGGTATTGACCGAACGCGGTCGCATCGGCGCCCGGATACTCCAGCCAAAGTTCTTTAGGCAGCTTCTGATATTTCGAAACTCCGACCACCATGGCGAATGTCTTCGCGTCGGGTGAAATGGCGGAAGCCTTTATGGCCGCCTGAGTCGCCAGTGCTTCTTCAAGTTCGAAGATGCGACCCCGGACCCAGACCGCGTCCTGCCATTGGCCGGCTACTTTCCGATAGACGGCGAGCGCGTTGGCTTCAAGATGATTGCGATCGAATACGGCGGCCTCGCCAACGAGCGACTGCACATCGTTAGGATCGGCGCGAAGAGTGGCCTCAAGAGGCGACAGTTCGGTTTGCACGGCGGCGGGCAGGGCATTGAAGGCGACAGGATCGCCCTCAGGCTTCGCGAGGCCACGGGTCATGCTGACTCCGTAGTGCTGTTGACTCGCGACGGCCACCCGCACCACTTGCGGCAGGAAACAACCGTTCACCGGCTTCGATCCGCTCAGTTTACCTTTGACCTTCAACTGCGAACTGCCAAAACTGACTTCGCCGCCGGGATCGAGGGTTTGCGAAGTCTTCGCCGGGCAGTAGAGGAAAGTAGCGCTGGAGGTGTCAGAGCGGAGGGCATCGCCCGCGAAAAGGATGTCACCGGTACGCGCCGCGAGAGGTGTTTCCGTGCCAGCCCGCAGCACCTTGCTGGTTCCGGCCAGCAACACCAGACCTACGGGTTCTTCGCGAGGAGGCGCGGCTTCAGCGGAAAGGGTTACGATACCCGCAAGGCACAGCAGCACGCCCTTCAAGCAACGGCCTCGCGCTCGTGAGATGCGGTCAGTTCAGCGAGACGCTTATCATCGAGCAGTGACGTCACCGTATACAGCTTCATTTTTTCCGTCTTACCCTTAACCGGCACCGCACCTAAATACACAGTGTCGATTGCCGCGCCGATCATTTCACGCGTTTCTTCGCTCATCAGCAATTTCGTCTGCTGGTCCTTATTCAGGCTTTCGAGCCTGGATGCCAGATTAACTGTATTGCCGAGCACCGTAAATTCCAGTTTGTCCGATGATCCCACATTCCCGATGACTACTTCGCCCGAGTGGAACCCGGCTCCCGTGTGGAACTCGCCGATGACCTCACGGACCATCTCTTCAGCGCATCGCGCCGTTCGGATGGCGTGATCGCCGGGGCGCGCGCCTTCGTCCGTGTCCGAAAAAACAGCGAGAATGCCGTCTCCGATGAATTTGTTGACGTGGCCTCCGTACTTGACGATTATGGCGACCATTGTCGACATATAGGTGTTAAGGACATCGACGACATAAGCCGGATCTTTCGATTCGCAAAACGCTGTGAAGCCGCGAATGTCCGTAAACAGGATCGTGACCATGCGGCGCTCCCCAACCATACTGATTTCCTGGGTGGTGTCGAGCGAGCGGGCAACCTGCTTGCCCACGAATAGCTCAACTGCGCCACGAAGGAAGCTGCTCTTTTTTTCCGCCGTGGCAAAGCGGTAGACGATGCCGCCGATCAGCGCCGTAACCATCGACAGAACACCTTCAGAGCCTGGCAGCAGCCAACCGTTCAGGAATGACAGGTGCGTCCCAACCTGTATGGCGGCAAAGAGTGCGGCCAACCAGATGGCCGAGCGCGCAATGCTGAACAGGGCAACTACGCTGACCGTAATGGCGGCCGTGGCAGCGAGGAATAAAATCCGAGCCCAGGCCGGGACGGGCTGCAGAAAATCCCCGGTGAGCAGCGTGCGCAAAGTGTTGGCGTGGATTTCAACGCCGGGCGTGGTGTTTTTTCCGCCGGTCAGGAACGTGTAGAACGGCGTGTTGTAGCGGTCACCGATATAGTTGTCGGGACCAAGCAGGACTGCCTTTCCATTCACCCAGTTGCGCAGGGTGGCGAGATCGTGAGCACGCGCCGCCTCGATAAAGCGATACAGCGGAACGCGCGGAATGGTTCCCGCCGGGCCGGCGTAATTGATGATCACTGTGCGGTCGCTTGCAGGAATGCGGCGGTCGCCCAGATATAAATCGGGGCCGCGGAAACGGATATCGGCCCCCAGAAACTTCTCCGCTGCCCGCAGCGCCATGCTGCGCGTCATCGATTCCGGCGGAACCCCCGGTTTCGGCGCTTCGATTAATTCCTGCCTGCGGACGAAGTCGTCTGTATCGGTGTCGGCGGTCAGGTTTGCCATCGCGGCGGTCCCAAGCGCAGCGGCCATCATGTTCAGCGGTACGGCGTAGCGGGGGTCCTGCTGAGATCCCATTGCTTCCGGAACGAAGGCGGAGATGACGGGCATGGTCGCGGACGCTTCGCCGAAAGCCTGCGCCAGATACGCGTCGTTGTCGGGTTCGTATTTCGTAACCGGTACCACGAAGGTTTCATCGAGCACGAATACCTTTGCGCCGCCTTCAGCCGCGCCGCGAATGGCGTCCGCGTAATATCTGTGCCAGAAAGAGGAGAGTTCAGGGAAGCGATCGAGAGTGGCGTTATCGATCCCGATCAGGACGATGTTTGAAACAGGAACCTTGCCCCGCAGGACAAACTGGGCATCCTGCGCCTTGACGTTGAGAACCTGAAAGAAGCGATAGCGGCTGAGCGAAACGGTGAGGGCCACGCTGCCCGCAACGATGGCGCCGCAGATAACGATTCGCCGCCAGTGTCGTTTCATACAGAGACAGCCTGAATTTTACTACCCGCGGTCCGGAATGTTTAGTTTCCGGGCCGCAGGACTGAGACGCAGGTTACCGGCCAACCACGAGGATTTCGAAGCTGTCCGGCAGCGGTACCGGGCGGCCCGCCTTCCCGTCTTTGGTTGCAGCCGGACCGTATTCCGCAGCGGGCAGATACAGCTTGTGAGCCTTCTGATCCGCGCCGATGGTTCGCGCGCCCGGCTGGGTTTTGATGTCGGCGAGGGGCGCATATTTTCCGCCAACCTCGCCAACCATGGTGATGTTGCCGGTCTTGCCGTTGGCGCTGAAGGCGTAACCATCGTCAAACGCGACTCCGTCCGGACCTTCGCCGATAGCGGGGGTTGCAATGACCTTGCCGGTGGCCGGATCGCTGACGATCATGACCTTGCCGTCGCAAACGGAAAACAGCACGTTCTTTTTCGGGTCAATGGCAAGACCGCTCGGGCTGTCGCACGGCGCGATGGAATACCGCTTAGCGACGGTCGCATCCTTGGCGTTGATTTCCACGATCTCGTTCTTGTCTTCGATATTGACGTAAACATGGCCCTTGCCGTCTACCTGAGCAAACTCAGGCTTTCCTCCGACAGGAATTGAGGCGCTGATGACTTCGCCGGTCTTTGCGTCGAATGCGGTGGCGTCGTTGCTCTTGCCGTTGAAAGTGAAAACGCGGTGCGTTACCGGCTCATAGATAATCGCGTCGGGATTGGCCCCGGTCTTAACAGAGCCGACAGGCTTGCTGGTTTTCAGATCGAAAATCGTTGCGTCATTGCTGGTGCCGTTGCTGGTGAAGCCTTTGCCGAGGTCGTTCGCGACGGCGATCCCGTGGACGCCTTTGGTATCGGGGATAGTGGCGATGAGTTTGTCCGTGGTGGTGTCGATCACTTCCGTCTGAGTTCCATGCGAAACATAGAGCCTGTGATTGGTGCTGTCGATAAAGACGTAATCCCAGCGGGGGCCGCCGCCGATCTTGATCTTGTTGACGACCTTATAGGTGGGCGGCGCGGCTACGGCCGCGGCGCCGAAGGCCAGTACGAGCAGATATTTCATGAGTGTCGGAATCCTTTCTGTAGGTCTCAGTCAGCTTACACCGCTCGCCTGAAGAAAGACTGAAGGGGGGAACATTGCCTGAAGGGCCGAACATTTGAACGATACGATTGGAAGTGTTGCCGTCCCCAACCTTACTTCACTCCGCAGCCGCGTTCATTGCCGCTTTTTTCGCCGGGGCCATCAATTCCGTCGCGGGCGGCGGCACGCTGGTTACGTTCCCGACTCTGATGTGGCTGGGCCTTCCGTCAGTGATCGCGAACGCCACCAATACGGTTGCAATCTGGCCCGGATCTCTCGGTAGCCTATGGGGCTTTCGGCGGGAACTGGCGCAAACGGATAAAGCAATGCGCTGGCTGATTATCCCCGGCATTGCGGGCGGCGCCACGGGGGCAATTTTGCTGCGGTCGACTCCACCCGGAGTATTCGACCGGCTGGTTCCGTTCCTGATCCTTTTCGCGACCGTACTGTTTGCCGTGCAGGCGCCAATTCAGAAGTGGCTCAGGCGCGGCGACCGCCAGCCGTCTTTCGCGGGCGCCATGATCTTCCAGTTTTTCGTCGGCGTTTACGGCGGCTACTTCGGTGCGGGAATGGGAATCATGATGCTGTCGGCTCTCAGCATCATGGGTATGAGCGACATCCTGAAAATGAATGCGCTGACGAGCCTCTTTGCGCTGTGCATCAACGGCGTGGCCGCGGCGCTGTTCATCGCGGCGCACATGATCTACTGGCCCTTCGTGCTGGTCATGTCTGTTGCGGCGATTATTGGAGGCTACGGCGCGGCAGGCGTGGCAAGGCGCATCGGGAAGACGGCGGTGCGCCGGGTGGTGATCGCAATCGGCTTTACCATCGCGACGGTTTTGTTTGTTCGCATGGCAATGCGATAGGATCGAGGGGGAAATGATCAGAGTCAGCGTCCTTTACCCGAACGCGCCCGGCAATACTTTCAACAATGAGTATTATTTCGGCACTCACATGCCGATGGTTGCCGGACTGCTCAGGCCCGGGATGAAGGCGATCGGTGCGGAGCAGGGAACGACCGGACTACCGGGATCGCCGGCTCCGTTTTTCGCTATTGCCTACATGGACTTTGAATCGATGGAGGCCTTCGATGAAGCTTTCACGCCTCATGCGGCGCAAATCATGGGCGACATCCCCGTGTACTTTAACGCGGAGCCTGTGATTCAGATTTCAGAAATCAAATACGGTCAATAGCCTCGACCGCTGCGAGGAGCATCTGGCACGCGGCGGCCAGCGTGACATCCTCATCCGGCGGCCTGACATTCAAGGCGAGTTCGACGTTCAGCACCAACTCTTTGCGATTGCGCATGACGGTGAAGCTCGCGGTCTTATGGCTCGACCGCACCAGACCGGAAATCTCGCGTGTGCTGGTGACCGGGGTTCCGCCGACTTTCATGATAATGTCGCCCGCCTTCAGGCCTGCCTTCTCCGCCGGGCTTTGCGGGACCACGCTGCGCACGAGCACTCCGTCTTTGACGCCGAAGTACTGCGCCAACTGGGGTGTCAGGGACTCGCCTTCGAAGCCCACACGCGGGCTTTCAAGAGGAATGGCGGAAAAGGCATCGGGCGGAGCCGCGGGAAACGGCGGCAGCGGCTGGAAGCTGTAAAACTGCATCGGGCGCGCTTCGAGCACAGCAGCCAGGTTCAGCTTCGCGGCGTTGCGCCATACCGTGAGGGTCAGTTTCACACCGGGCGCGCTCTCACCTATGGTGCGGGCGAACTGCTCGCCATCCTGAATCTTCTGCCCGTCAATCTCAAGAATCACGTCGCCGGTTCTGACGCCCGCTTTGGCTGCGGGGCTGTTCTCTTCAACATTGAAGACCTCCACGCCTGCTTCACTCGCGAGTTTGAAAGCTTTGGCGCGCTCGGGTGTCAGGTCGCCGATGCCGAGTCCCATCCAGCCTCTTGGCCCGATTCTGCGTATCGTTATGGATCTTCCCCGCTGCGCCGCTATCTGGCCGGAAGCCGGCAGCAGGACCGAACCTAAAACGAAAAGTATTGAGATTAGTTTGTTCATACAGCTAAACGGATTAATAAGTGCCGACCGAAGCCTTCATCTCTTCGAGCACGCGGCTGCAGCGCGCGCGGACGTAATTGTTGTCTTCCTTCTGAACGGCGTTCTGCAGCACACCCACGATGGAATCGTCCCGGCGGGAGGTAAGCAGATCGATCGCCTGCATCCGCACATCGGGGTTGTCATCTTTGAGGAGCACGTCGGCCAGTGTTCGCCGAACCGCCACGTCCCCCGCATATTGTTTCAGACCTTCGAGCGCCTTCAGGCGCACAGCCGCGTTCGGATCCCGTTTGACAACGCTGATCAGCGCTTCCCGTACCTTGCCCGAATCGGCGCTGTTGTTGAGAAGGCGGACCGATTCCACACGCACCCCGGGATTCGATTCTTCGCGCGCGGCGGTCAGCAGAAGCGCCAGGATATCGGGATCCTGCAGTTTCCCGCTGACAACGTGGCGGCGAACTTCATCCACTGCGATATCGACTTTGCCCGAAGCGTTGGGTTGCACGGAGCGTATGTTCGAAAACATCGGCTCAGCGACACCCGCTTCGACGCCACCAAACTTTTGCGGCGTATAGCGGGCTGCGAAAAACCCGACGGCAATCAGGGCCATTGCTCCCACCGGAACCCGGAACGGGATATTGATTCTCGAAACGTTCCAAAGCCAATCGAGCCAGTTGTGGCTCTCGGGATGAGCATTTGACTGAAGCGCGGTTCTGAGGCTGGCACGGCAGGCAGTGAGAAGGGAGGCATCGACCGGATCGTGCCGCATGTCAACCCGATCCAGAAATACCCGATGGCGGTCCAGTTCACGCCGGCAGGCGGTGCAGTCCGCGATATGCGATTCAATCCGCTCTTCGGCTTCGGCGCTGACTTCGCCGTAACAATAAAGCGGAATTTCGCGTGTTACTTCTGAACAGTTCATACAAAAGTTTCCAGACTTGCTCTCATTTTCTGCGTAGCCCGAAAAAGGCAGTTTTTGGCCGCTTCTTCGGTGGTGCCGATCATTTCTCCGATGGCGCGAAGCCGTAATCCCTCAAAATGGCGAAGCTCGAAAACGGTGCGTTCGCGCGGTGTAAGCGAACCGAGCGCACTGTCGATCTTCGCCCCCAGTTCCCGGTTCCACATCTGACGTTCGGGGTCGGAATGCGCGGCTCCTTCTTCCAGTTGCGCCACGCGGTCCACTATTCCGTCCGAAGTTTCCACGATTGTCGATTCTTCCTTGCGAACCTTGCGGCGGCGCAGGTGATCGAGACAGATATTCGTGACAATCCGGTACAGCCACGTGTGAAACGAGCAATCGAACCGGAACGACGACAGATTGCGAAAAACCTTCAGAAACGCTTCCTGGTAAACGTCGCGCGCTTCTTCCGGCGAGCGGAGAAGGTTCATCGCAATTCTGAGCACACTATGGTCGTAAGCCCGCACCAGGCGCTCGAAAGCGTCCTGATCGCCCTTCTGGGCTGCCCGGATAAGGCCTGCTTCGTCTAAGGGGGCGGCCAATATGGCACTCACCGTTTCAGCGGCATCGTGCATCTTGCGTTCTGTTCAGATGGACGCGGCAGCTTCGAAAACGTCACCAGGTTATCAGTTTGAGTTCCGACATCTCCTCAATTGCGTAGTGCGGGCCCTCGCGTCCGTTGCCCGATAGTTTCACTCCGCCGTAGGGCATCTGGTCAACGCGGAACGCGGGAACTTCGTTGATGTGAAACCCGCCTACATGCACTTCCCGCGCGGCGCGGAACGCTTTTTCAATATCGCGGGTATACATGCCGGCCTGCAGACCGAACTGAGACTGATTGACCATGGCAATCGCATCGTCAAGGGTGTTGTAAGAGTTGACGGACACCACCGGGCCGAAAGCTTCATGCGTGCTGAGATTCACGTGGGCGGGGACGTCCGTCAGAACGGCAGGGTTTATCGATGCGCCCCGGCGTTGGCCGCCAGTGACGACATGTGCGCCGGCTGAGCGCGCCTCGCCGATCCACCCTTCCACCCGCTTAGCCTCGGATTCCGTGATGAGGGAACTGACCTCGGTTTCATCCGCCAGCGGGTGGCCGATCTTCAGTTTGCCGGTCAATTCGGTCATCCGGGAGACGACTTCGTCCCGAATCGCTGCGTTCGCGAAGATGCGCTGGATTGAAATGCAGACCTGTCCGGAATGGGCGAAAGCGCCGGCAACGCATTTCGGGATGGCCTGATCGAGATCGGCGTCGGCTTCGAGGATCACGGCCGAATTCGAGCCGAGTTCGAGCGTAACGCGCTTCATGCCCGCCAGATTCCGGATCCGCTGGCCGATGTCGACACTGCCCGTGAACGTCACCATTGCGACGCGTGGATCGAACGTGAGCGCGTCGCCAATCGTGCCGCCAGGGCCGGTGATAACGTTCAGAGCGCCCTTAGGCAGGCCGGCATCGTCGAAAATGCGGGCGATCAGAAGTGCGCTGATCGGGGTGGAAGATGCCGGTTTGTGAACTACGGCGTTCCCTGCGGCGATGGCCGGTCCGATCTTGTGAAGGGAGAGATTCAGCGGGAAGTTGAACGGTGTGATGGCCGCGATAACGCCGATCGGTTCGCGGATTGTCATGCCCGTTTTGCCTTTTCCGCCGGGATGCGCGTCAAGGGGAACTTCTTCGCCGTGCATCCGGTTGGCTTCTTCAGCTGAGAAGTGCAGCGTAAAAAGACCGCGATCGACCTCAGCGCGGGCTTCGCGGATTGGCTTACCCGATTCCGAAGCGATGGCGAGCGCTACTTCTTCCCGGCGTTCGCCGAGAATTGTGTGAGCGCGATAGAGGATTGAGGAGCGTTCGTGGCGGGTGAGCGCACGCATGGCGGGGCAAGCGCCGGTGGCCGCTTCGATCGCGGCATTTACGTGTTCCGGCCCGCCCTCGAAGATTGTGCCGGCAACCGAGCCGTCGAAGGGAATCAGCACGTTCCGCGGAGAAGCGGTGCGGACCTGGTTCCCGGCGATCCACATCGGATATTCGTTCATGCCACTAGTGTGACAGGGTCAGGCTAATGCGCGCAGGCGGGTCAATTCGTCGATGATGGTCCGCCTGACCTGTTCGCGTAACTCAGTTGCGCGCTTCACGTCCCAGCCGTCCACCGGCACGGATTCGAGAATTCGAAAGTGGATATTCTGGGTGCCGCCGAACATCCAGGAGTTGCGGGGCAGGGCTGAACCGGAGCCCTCCACGACGACCGGCAGCACGTGTACGTTCTCTCTGATCGCAAGCTGGAAGGGTCCGTCATTAAAAGGCAGCACCATGCCGTCGCGGGAGCGCGTTCCTTCGGGGAAGAAAACAACCGAGCAACGCTGACGAAGGTAGCGAGCGCACTGGAGCATCGCGCGGGCTGCTTTGCGGCGGTCGGAGCGGTCTACCGAAACATCGCCGGCCATGCGCATCATCCAGCCAAACACCGGGAAACGAAACAACTCCGCTTTGGCCAGCCATTTCATGTCGAGGCGCAGGAACGAGATGACCGGAATGTCGGCCAGCGACTGGTGATTGCTCACGATGACATAGGTCTGACCGGGATTGACGTGCTGGGATCCGGAGAACTCGATCTGCCAGGGGTTGATCCGGGCGACGATCCGGCCCAGGCGGCGAAACCAACGGCCGGTGCGGAGGTGCAGCGGCTCCACATCGAACAGGCGGATGAGTCCGAGCAGTGGAGCCCAAACAATAATCAGGACGGCGGTAGCTGTCCAGATCCAGACGGAACGAAAGAAGCGGAACAACTAATCAGGATAGCGTTGTAGGCTGGGTTAGTCTCAAAAAGGGAAAGACATGAGACCCATTGCGCTGATAACAGGCGCTTCGAGCGGGATTGGGGAAGTTTTTGCCAGGCGGCTGGCGGAACGCGGATACGACTTGATTCTCGTAGCGCGGCGGGCTGAGCGCCTTCAGCAGATTGCCGCGGGTCTGCCGGTTCACGTCGAATGCCTGGCCGCGGATCTGACGGATCCCGAGGGTCTTGCGACGGTTGAGCAGGCGATTCATGACAACTCTGAGTTGCGGTTGCTCGTGAACAACGCCGGCTTCGGCACGCTCGGACGTTTCTGGGAAGCCGATCTCGATGGGCAGGACATGATGCACCGGCTGCACGTGATGGCGGCGATGCGCCTTACGCACGCCGCGCTTTCAGGCATGGTGCCGCGCGGGGCTGGCGCGGTAATCAACGTGTCTTCCGTGGCCGCCTATTCGCAAAGCGAGGGGAATGTCAGTTACTGCGCGACCAAAGCGTGGATGAACAGTTTCACAGAAGGGCTTTCGATGGAACTGCGCCGCGTGAAGTCGCCCGTGCGGATGCAGGCGTTGTGCCCCGGGTTCACGGTCACCGAATTTCATGAGACGCTCGGTATCGATCGCGACCGGATTCCTGCGTTCCTGTGGATGACCGCCGATCAAATCGTGGCCGCTTCCCTGCGAGGGCTGGATGAGGGCAGGCTGATCGTTATTCCTGGATGGAAGTACAAGGCAGCAGTCATGCTGCTGAGGCATTTGCCGCCGGCGCTCCGCCGCCGAATGTCGAGACCGGGGATGGACAAGCGCGTTTGATCGTAGAATGCGTTCCGAACTTTTCGGAAGGACGTAACCGGCAGGTGATTGCGTCTTTAGCGGCCGCGGTTGGCGAAATTCTTCTCGACTGTAGTTCCGACCCCGACCACAACCGCACGGTGCTGACCTTTGCCGGTGATCCGCGCGAGGTGATGGATGCCGCAATGGCGGCGGCGAGGGTCGCGGTGGAGAAGATCGACATCGGAAGCCATACCGGTGTTCATCCACGGCTCGGAGCGCTGGATGTACTTCCATTCGTCCCGGTGGAAGGCGCGAGCCTGCAGGACTGCGCGGAGATGGCGAACGCCGTCGGAACGCGTCTTTGGGACGAACTGGGTGTGCCGGTTTATCTATATGAAGCGGCCGGAAGCAGGCGGCTCGAAGAGATTCGGCGGCATGCCGGGGAGTTGGCGCCAGATATTGGGCAGGGACGCCATCCTACCGCCGGCGCGGCAGTTGTGGGCGCGCGGAAATTTCTGATCGCCTGGAACATTCACTTGAAGACCACCGATATCGCGGCAGCGCGTGCGATTGCGAGAGAGGTTCGCGAATCGGGCGGCGGATTTCCGGCGGTCAAGGCGCTCGGTTTGGCGCTCGAATCGAAACAGCAGGTGCAGGTCTCCATCAATTCGGTGGATTTCGAGGTGACTCCGCTTCATGCCGTTTTCGATGCTGTGGCGGAGAGCGGCCGGCGTCTGGGAGTAGAAATCGCCGGCAGCGAACTGATCGGCATGATTCCCGCGGCGGCTCTTCGCGCGTCTGAGGGCCACGATCTGAGATGGCTCAATCTGACGCAGGACCTGGTGCTTGAAAATCGTTTGAAAAGGTAAACTCACTGGGATGATCCTGCGCGCATTGATGTTTTCGGTGGCAGCGCTGAGCCTGATGGCACAGCAAACGGTTGAACTCGCGTCGCTGCGCTATGTCGATACGGTGCAGGGCACCGGCGCGCCGGCTGAGCCGGGCAAACGGCTCACCGTGCATTACACCGGATACCTGAAAGACGGAACGAAGTTCGATTCATCCGTCGATCGAAATGAGCCGTTTGTTTTCGTGCAGGGCCGGAAGCAGGTGATCACTGGCTGGGATATCGGCTTCGAAGGGATGAAGGTGGGCGGGAAGCGCCGGCTGATCATTCCCTATCAACTCGCTTACGGAGAGAAGGGAAGCGGGCGCATCCCGGCGAAGGCCGAATTGACCTTCGACGTAGAACTGCTCGGCGTTGCCGATACCCCCGTGGTGAAACCGTCTATTGATGTTCTGCTCCCGTTCGACGAACTCGCGAAACGGGTGATGGCGCTGGCGAGGGCGGTTCCTGACGACAAGTACGGGTGGCATCCGGCATCGGGCGGACGGTCGTTCGCGGATGTTTTTGCGTCAATCGCGGGCTTAAATCTGGCGGTGGCGCGCGCGATCGGGCAGGACACACCGGCATTGAAGGCTCTCGAAAAAACAAAGCCATTTGGGTCGAAGGGCGAGGCCGTGGCAGCGTTGGCGGACAGCTTTGCCCAGGTCAGGAAGGATCTGGAGCCAGCCCGCAATGGAGCCCTTTCAGCGGACGCGGATCTGTTTGGAAAGAGTACTACTGTTCGCGGGATCTTCGCTGCCCTCGATGTGCTCCTCGCGGAACAGCTTGGTTATTTGGAAGCATATTCGGCGGCAAACGGAATTCCATTCACAAATTTTTTGGACCTAAATTCTTCCGATAATCAGTAGTTTGGCCAAAAACCGAGGCTAGAGGCGGGGCCGTCGATCCTATGATGCAGGCGAGGAGATTCGATGACCATCAACTGCAGAGGGCGGGTTAACGTTACGACGCCAGGCATGCCCGTCCGGCTCGCGACCGATCCATCTATACGGGCGTGCAGGCTGTTCTTTCAGGTAATACCGGGGCTCACCGGCAAAATGTATATCGGGGCGCAGTCAATGAACAAGACAAGCTTCAGCGGCTGCGCCCGCATCCTTTGGCCTAATTCGGCAGGCGGCTTTTCGGAAACCTTCAGCGTGGAATCGCAGGACGGGGAGAATTCACTCTGTCTTTCCGACTATGCGATCGATGCGGATGTGGCGGGCGAAGGCCTGCTCGTTACGTATTGGGTGGAGTGACCCAGCCGGGAGCGGGACAGGCAGTCGTGCCTGTCCTGTTCTAATTCAGCGTCACGCGGCGCCAGTTTTTGCCGACCTGGACAAGAATTTCGTTTAGACCGGCAGTCGGTATCACGAGGCCGGTGACGCGCTGACCGTCAACTTCGACGGCTCCGGCTTTGCGCTTGCGACCGGCGTCTGTAACGGATTCGGCAAGGCCGATGCGGGCGATGAGCTTGTCGGCGTGGAGCCCTTCGGGCGCGCGGGTGCCATCCGGAACACAGACAGTTTTAATGTCGGACGGTAATTCCTTCTGCCGCACGACGCGGTTGAATTCGTCGGCCGCGCGCGCGGCCTCCGCCGGTGAATAAAAGTCCGAAACAATCAGCTTGCCAAGCTCAATCTTGGCAGTCATGGGATGCAACTCGGCCTTCGCGATCCTTTCCTGCAGCGCCGCGATTTCGGTCATGCTGGTGTCCGTCAGCAGTTCGTAATAACGAAACATCAGGCCATCGGAGATCTGCATCACCTTTCGGAACATGACCGCAGGCGGTTCCGTAATGCCGATGTAATTTCCCAGCGACTTCGACATCTTCTTCTCGCCATCGAGGCCTTCGAGCAGCGGCGTCGTAGCGACGATCTGCCCCGGTTGACCATAAGCCTTCTGGAGTTCCCGCCCGACAAGCAGGTTGAATTTCTGGTCCGTGCCGCCCATTTCGACGTCGCACTGAAGCGCGACCGAATCGTAGCCCTGCGCGAGCGGATAGAGCAGTTCATGCATCGAGATCGCGACACCGTTCGCGTAGCGCTTCGAGAAATCATCGCGCTCAAGCAATTGGGCAACGGTGTATTGCGAACAGAGGCGGATCATATCCTCATAGCGCATTTTCCCCAGCCATTCGCTGTTGAACCTGACCTCGGTTTTCTCCGGGTCGAGGATTTTAAAGACCTGAGTCTTGTAGGTTTCAGTGTTCGCTTCGATTTCTTCGCGGGTCAGAGGAGGCCGTGTGGCATTGCGGCCCGTGGGATCTCCGATCATCGCCGTGGAGTCGCCGATCAGGAAGATGACGGTGTGCCCCAGATCCTGAAAGTGCTTCATCTTGCGAAGCAGTACGGTGTGCCCCAGATGCAAATCGGGAGCGGTGGGGTCAAAGCCCGCTTTGACGCGCAACGGTTTGCCTTCACGCTCGCGAAGGGCTATGCGGTCACGCAGGTCTTCCTCACGGATGAGGTCTGCGAGACCCTTTTTCAGATAGGTCAGTTGTTCGGCGGGAGTGGATGCCACTACGTCCGATTGTATCGGCTGCCCGGCCTAAGTGTTCGCCGAGCGCACTTCGATCACGCCGTCCAGGACGCGAACGTCGAACAGCGGCTGAGGCTGTGTCGCCGGACCGTCCACGACAGAACCGTTTTCGATGTTGAACACCGAGCCATGCCACGGACACGTGACGCAGTTGCCGTCGAGCTTTCCTTCAGCCAGCGGACCGCAGCGGTGCGAACAGGTTTCTCCGATGGCAAAAATCCGGTTGGCGCGCTTCACCAGCAGGACTTTTACGCCATCGTGTTCGGCCCGGAATAACTGATTTTCGGGCATGTCCGCTTCTCTGACCAGAGGCACCCAGTCGGCAGGAAGGGCAATTTCGGTGGACCGATCCACCGCGGCGCGTTTGCGGGAGATCAGTTCTCCACCGAGCCATGCCGAAGCCATCATGACTCCGTAGCCCGTGGCGGCCAGCGCACGCCCGACCGCACGGTTGCGGTTGCGGCGAGCCACCAGAGACGCCACGTACAGGCCGGCTACGGCTGTGTTGAGCATTCCGTGAACGAAACCGACGCGCCGATCGTCGGCCTGCATGTCTTTCCAGTCAGTGAGGCCGGTGATAGCGGCACCCACTGCGCCGACAAGACCGACCGCGACCGTTGCATCGGCGGCGTCCTCAAAACCCTTCCGTCTCTTGCCGCCCGCTTCCATGAAATCGAGTACCAGGGACGCGGTCCAGGCGCCCACGGGAATATCGGTCAGAGGCGGATGCACGGCGTGGCCGAGCCAGGTTCCGTTGAGCGCATTCTGAACCTTCTTACCGGCCACTCCCCCGCTTTCGAACGCGCTGTTGACGGCGTTCTGCAAAGACTCCTCGGCAGGGGCAAGCCAATCCTGCTCTTCGATCGCAGTTAATATCTCATCCGGCATTTCTCAATGCTGTCATCCGGCGGACACTTTTATCTACCTTGCGGCGTGCGCGTTTGTACGGAACGATAAATAAAATCCCGTACGCGCAAATACCATTCCGCGCCGGTGCCGGGCGGGGACCATGCGCCGAAGGTTAGTTCCGGACTCCGCAGGGCGGCCGCTCCGGCGATCAGCATGTCTTCGGCCGCATTCCGCTGGATGGCATCGCGCACCCGCAGAATGCCGGCGGGAATTTCAGGGGGCAGGCCGCCCAGGTAGCGCTGGAGTTGCCGCTGAGCCGTGATGGCCGACTGCGATTCGACAGGCGCCACGTCTTCCCGGACCAGCACCGCGGAACCTGCCGGGACAACGGGGGCGATGATGCGAAGCTCCATCGGCGCCACCATCCAGATGCCGGTCTTGAGCAATGCTTCAATACGGACGCGGCGCGGCGTAGCGTCCGGAGGCACCCAGATATCGATCAGGTACGCTCGCGCGGTTTGCGTCGGGATGTCGCGGGTAGATTCCGGCATAGCGCCGAACGCTGGCGACTTCTGCTCGGTCAGCCAGTCCGGGCAGTAGCCGGTCTGACAGTGTGTGAAGTGCTCTCGATAAAGTCTGATCTGTACAATGTCCGGCGGGTTCGATTCCGTATACAGGAAATAGTTTGTATGAGCGGGAGCGGTGACAATCACGTGGACTGTGAGATGCCCGTTGCGCGGCACTGCCGGTGAGAGGATCTCACGCGGACGGATCTCGCGATCCGCAGGCAGCACTGATCCGAATGGATCGAAACGCTGGAATTCCGAATAGATATTGATCTCCTGCGCCGAGAGCGCGCAGGAGATCGAGAGCAGCAGACAGAAGCTACTTAATGTAAACAGTCGCTTTTTGAGTACTTGCACCGCTTCCGATACTTATACACTGCAGGCTCACGGCGCCCGTATCGGAATCCGCCGGGATGATGAAGCTCCATTGCGCAAGCCCGACGGCTGTGGGGGTCCAGCCGGCAAACGGCACTCCGATATCTTTCGATCCCAGAACGCAATGGTAGTTGCCTGTGTAGCCTGCGGCGGGCGCGGGCGCCCCGGCTCCGGTCGGCACGTCATAGCTGACCTTGCCGATGCCGGTTCCATAGACCGAGAAGACAGACCCGCGGGCGGCCGGATTCTGTGCCGAATTCGGATGAGGATTCGTGCCATAATCCGCATTGGCCGCAAAGGGATCGGTGGCGTTGAGCATGAAGAACGCCGGCTGCCGGTCTGCCACCGGGACCGACACGGGTGCGCTGGAACTCCCGTTATAAGTCACCACAACCTGAGTCGAGGGTTTGCCCGCCACTTCGAAAGGCACCTGAAGGTTGATCTGACCGCCCGCAACAAACACGAGCGGCGCCGGTGTGCCGTCAAAGGTCACGGTGACACCTCCCAGGTTCCCGGGCAACTGGTTGTATGCGTCGTAGCCCGCGTTCACGAGCGGGTCCGCCGGTCCCAAATTCGGATTGCCCGGGACATCATAGATGGCGCTGAGCCCGCCCGGAGAAACACCGCCGACCCACTGAGCACTTGCGGCGCTGACCGCACCGGCAGACACGAACGTCGGCGTGGGGGGCACTACGACCAGGTATCCCGAATAAACCAGTGCGCCCGAGGGCTTCGATACAAAGATGCTGGCGAGCGTTGTGGTCTGACGCGCCGGAACATCGATGGTCGCCCGGACCATGGTGTAGACGACAGAGTTGATGTTGTAGGTCAGGCCCTTGTCGAGGCGAACCGACGCGGCGCGCACAGATATTCCCTGACCGAGAATCAGTATGTTCTCAGTCCCGTCGAAACCGCCGGCGACAAAGCCAATATCGACAGATTGCCCGGACGGGAGGACTTTAGGACCGCTGATCGTGAAAACATTGCCGATGTCCTTCGATCCCCCTGCCGCTCCGAACCCGACGAATGGGCCTGAGAGCGCATTCGTGCCGGGCGCGACGGTGAGATCCGGCGCGGACACGGTAGAGCCTGAGCCAACTGTCAGCGAAGTGGGCGCGGCGATCCCGCCAAGGATCGCGGGTTGAAATGCCGACGTTACCTGAGCCGGGTCCACCGAATAAAAGTTGGCGGCCTGCAACAACCCGGTGCCGTTAATCGGCTCGGCGTACACCATGTATGAACCCGCGGGCGCCGGAGTCGAATAAGTTCCGTCGCCGGCCGTGATCGTCTGAAGGAAATTGTCACCCGCTGTATCGACCAGCGTGACCAGTGCCGCTTTGACCGGCGACGCGTCGGACGCGACGACGCGCCCTTTGACGGTTGCTGTGATGCCGGAACCCTGCGGATAAACCGAAGTGAGGAAGTTTCTGTCATCGCTGTTGAGCAGCCGCTGATTCAGAAACGGTGTCTTCGTGTTACTGCCAAACGGGAACATGGTCGCGCCGAGCAGGCCGCTGTGGTCGAGTCCCAGGGCGTGCCCAAGCTCGTGCGTAAGTACTCCCTGCAGGTCATACGGCGTCGAAGCATCGGTCGAGAATGTCACCGAGGAATTCAGCAGGATATCGGAATCGATGATGTCGCCGCGGTTCACCTTGGCGCCGTTTGAAAGCTGTCCGGTCAACACCGCAACCGACGAGACCGTCAGCCCGAGGGCGCCGACAGATTTAGCCGAATAGCCCATGACGCTCAGATCCTGGGTGGAAGCAAATGTGATGACAGCCTGAAAATCGGAAGAACTGTGGCCCGCGCCCGTCGTCTGCACGGGCAGGAATTTTATGTTGCCGCGCGACAGGGAATTCCACTGAGCCAGCGCAAACTTTATTGCCGAAACGGGATCGCTGCCAGGCGTCACGACAGTGACGGCGGACCCGGTCGCATTGCTGACCTGGCCAGGTTTGATCTGATCGTTGGCGAAGAACTGAATCGCGTTAGCGTCCGGCCGGAAATAAGGAGTGGACCCGTTGTTGTCCGTGTAGAGCAGGCGAATGTAGCCGAACGCCGCAGGCGGGATGAGCAGAGGTGCAACAAACGCAATTCGCAGGAATCTGAACGATGCCATCAATTCAATTTCCCCCGCACTGCGGCGAGCCGCGCGCGCGCAACGACCCGGGCTCGTGCTTCATCGATGCTCATACCTTCAAGGCTGCGGAGCGGCGTTCCGGTGACAGGCGTCTGTGGCGCGATTAGGTCCAGCCCGCGCAATGCCGTCCCGTTCGCGAGACGCCCGGCGGCATCTACGCTGTACTTGCCCTGTCCCCACCCGGTGGTTCGCAGGTACCCATTCGGCATTTTCTGCAGGAAGATAAAAACTTTCTCGCCGGGCGAGTAAACGACCGATCCGGGGATTATCATGGCGACTCCGTCGAGCGTTCCGCCAGGCTCGGCGAACTCGATAACGGGCGCAGCCGCGCCTTTGGCATTCGTAGTAACGGAGATTTCGTAGTGCGTCCAGATGTACTTGTGGTTCTCGTCCCACGCGGTCCACGACCGGTTGATCCTGCCCGACACAACTACATCTGAGCTGTCGGCGAGTTGTTCAAAAGAGAGGCGTTCGATCGATGTGGCCCTTGCCGAACACAACAAGGCCAGCCCCAGAGCCAGACCGCAAAGGGTCTGGCGCACTTCGCATCGCATAAGGCCGATTATGTCACAATTGCCGAAATTAATGGACGGAATCGTACTGTTTGACGATCAGTTTCGCAGCGGTTTGCCGGTTTTCAGCATGTGCCGGATGCGCTGCTGCGTTTCCACGTGGCCGCACAGGCTGAGGAACGCCTCACGCTCGAGATCGAGCAGGTATTGTTCTGAAACTTCGGGAGTTCCGGCGCCGCGCCCGCCGCTCAGCACGTGGGCGAGCTTTTCCCCGATAATCGCGTCGTATTCCGAAATAAAATTTCCTTCCCGCGCCATCCAGACGCCCATTTTCATGAGCGCGAATCCGGCCTCGCCTGACACTCGAATGTTGCCCGACGGTAGCCCGGGCGCGTGCGATGCCGCGAGCGACAGCGCCAGTTGCTTCGCATCGGCAATCAGCCGCTCGGGGTTGATCGAGATCCCGTCGCGTCTCACGAACATAACCGAAGCTGCGCGCTTCGGCGGCGCTCGAGGATACCTTCGCGTAGCCAATCTGCTCGAAGATCTTCTTCACATCGGGGGAGCGCATCAGCATTTCTTTGCAGCCTCCGCCGGCGGGTATCAGACCAACGCCGACCTCCACCAGGCCCATGTACAGTTCTGCCGACGCCTGCATGCGGGTGCAGTGCATGGCCGTTTCGCAACCGCCCCCGAGCACCATGCTGAAGGGCGCCGAGACGACCGGCCGGGGCGAATACTTCAGGGCCATATTGAGCTGCTGGTACTGGTGAATCATCGAATCGAGTTCGTCCCATTCGCCGTCCTGAGCAGCCAGCAGAATCATCATCAGATTGGCGCCCGCCGAGAAGTGCACGCCTTGATTGCCAAGCACCATCGCTTCGAAGTTCGTTTCCAGTTCGCCGAGGCCGGTCCGGATCATCGCCATCACGTCCTCACCGATCGAATTCATTTTGCTGTGAAATTCGCAGCAAAGCACTCCATCGCCCAGATCGATCAGCGAGGCGCCGGGGTTGGTTTTCACAACGCCGCGCGCGCGCTTCAGATCAGTCAGCACAAGGATGCCCGGCCGCGGCTCGACCTCTCTGTAACCAGAGCCGGCGAGCTCGAAGTACTCGGTGCCGGGCTGCCCGTTCCGGTCGGCCGCGCGATAGAACGAGTTGGCCCCGGATTGCAGCATCCGCTCGACATTGCCCGGCAGGGCGCGTCCTTCGGCTTCGATCCGGCGAGCCGTCTCGACAAATCCCAAAGCGTCCCAAAGCTCGAAAGGGCCGAGCGCGTTGGCGTAACCCCAGCGCATGGCGCGATCGATCTCGACGATGCGATCTGAGATTTCGGGCACCATGTGCGCGGCGTACAGGATGTGATCGCTCAACGCCTGCCAGAGAAACCGTCCGGCTGGGTCGTTCAGGCCGATCAGAAGCCTGAGCCGGTCCGCAATTGGCTCTATCTTGCGAATGGGCTCAAGCGATTCGAACCGAGGCTTTTCGGCGGGGTGGTATTCGAGCGTCTTCCAGTCGATCGCGTGGATTTCACGGTCTTTTCCGACGCGCTTGTAACATCCCTGGCCGGTTTTATCGCCGAGCCAGCCCCTCGCAATCATTTCGAGAAGAAACGGCTGCATAACAAAACGTTTTCGGAACGGATCGTTCGGCACGCCTTCGCAGAGATTCCCGGTGACGTGCGCCCACACGTCAATACCGACAATGTCGAGCAGCCGGTAGCTCGCGCTCTTCGGAATGCCGATCAGCGGGCCAGTCAGGAAATCGACCTGTTCGATGGTGAGATCGTGGTCAACCGTGAGCTTCTGAACCGTAGCGCCGAAGAAGGAGCCGATCCGGTTGGCAATGAAGTTCGGCGTGTCTTTGCACGGCACGACTCCTTTGCCCAAATGCAGATCGCAGAACTGCGCGATATGTGCCAGAATTTCGGGTTGCGTATCGGGCCCGGGGATGAGTTCAGCCAGGTGCAGGTAACGCGGCGGATTGAAGAAATGGACGCCGAGAAAGCGGGCGCGAAATTCGGGCGGGTACCCCTCCGCGATCTGACGCAGCGGAATGCCGCTGGTGTTAGTGGAAACGATTGTCCCAGGTGTACGGTACGTAATGAGGCGGTCGTATAGTGCGCGCTTGATGGAGAGGTTCTCGGAAACCGCTTCGACGATCCAGTCGCAGTCGGCGATCTTCGGCAGATCCAGATCGAAGCTGCCGGTCGAGATCAGAGCTTCTCCGGCGGGGGTGAAGAATGCGCCGGGATGGCCTTTCAATGCGGCATCAATCCCCTTGCGCGCGGCTTCGGGCGTTACGTCCAGCACGAGGGAAGGAATCTGCGCGTTTGCCAAATGGGCGGCGATGCGGGCGCCCATGGTTCCGGCCCCCAGAACGGCAACACGGCGGATTGGTTTCATTCGGGCGATCTCGTCCCGCAGTGTATCGTGCGGCATACAAGCGAGCAGCCCTGAAAGAAGCGGTAGAATCGACGGCATGAAGATGTTCTTTCTGGTGTCGGCTTTCTGCGGTTTGGCGGCTGCCCAAACTGCGCCGGATAACAACGCCGCTGCTGCCAATTTGCGGAAGCGGCTCCTGACCCTGAATCTGAACGCTCCCGCGCCGCTCCGGCTCGTTCCGTTGACGCCGCGTGTTAATAAGGGCGTATGCTCCATTCCCCTGCTGAATGTCATGCCGGCCGGCAATTACAAAATGCGCGTCATGCCGCCTCCCTCGCCGCCCGCGGAAATCCAGCGTGGCGGCACGATTCAGGTTCCGGCGCCTGAGTGCGATGCGGCCTTTTTCGCATCGCGCGACGCGCACAGCGGCCGGTGAGCCGTCAGTTAGAAACGACAAGCCTCGCGGTGCTGGCGCGGGCTCTTGAGCAGCTTGAAGCCGGCTTCTCCGGGCTTCCCGATTTCGATGCGGCCCCGCCAGGCGCGGCTGGCCTCGACTCAGTAATGCGCGAGACCGCACTCAGGCTGGCTGACAACTATCCGTACTTCCATCCGCTATACGCGGGGCAGATGCTGAAGCCCCCGCATCCGATTGCGCGCGCCGCCTACGCGCTGGCTACATGGATCAACCCGAACAATCACGCGCTCGACGGCGGACGCGCGAGTTCCGCGATGGAAAAAGAGGCCGTGGCGCAACTCGCCCAAATGTTCGGCTGGGAAGCGCACCTGGGCCATCTTGACCGGCGGCGGCACTATGGCCAACCTTGAGGCGTTGTGGGTGGCGGGGAAGATGCATCGGGGCAAGACCGTGCTCGCGTCCGAACAGGCGCACTATACGCATGAGCGAATCAGCGGGGTACTTGGCCTGCCATTTGAAAAGGTCGCCTGCGATTCGCGCGGCCGGATGGATATTACCGCGCTCGAAGAACGACTGAAAGCGGGCGATGTGGGATGCGTGGTGGCAACACTCGGAACGACGGGGGTGGGTGCCATCGATCCACTTCCCCGGATTTTGAAGCTACGCGCGCAATACGGTTTCCGGCTGCACGTCGATGCGGCCTATGGCGGATACTTCACGCTTGTGTATGAGCTGGGCGCTAACGGGCGGGAAGCGTTCGACTGCATCGCCGAAGCGGATTCCATCGTGATCGACCCGCACAAACATGGGCTACAGCCTTACGGCTGCGGCTGCGTGCTGTTTCAGGACCCGCGGGTCGGCGCTCTGTACCGGCATGATTCACCCTATACCTACTTCTCATCGCGCGAACTGCATCTGGGTGAGATCAGCCTCGAGTGCTCGCGGCCGGGCGCCGCAGCTGTTGCGCTGTGGGCCACTCAGCGTCTGCTGCCGCTGGTGCCGAGGCGGCGAATTCGGCCAGGGGCTTGCGGCGTCGCGCAGGGCGGCTGTTGCGCTCGCGGCGCGCCTTGCGGCCGACCCGCGATTCGTGGTTCCGTTCGAACCGGAACTGGATATTGTCGTCTGGGCTCCGCGAGCGCGATCGGCGTCAGCGGCATCGGCGGCGTCCCAATGGATCTTCGACGAATGCGCGAAGCACGATTTGCACCTCGCTTTGATTCAACTGCCTGTCGCGTTCTTCGGGTCCGCGTGGCCGTTGCTCGAAACAGGATCGTGAGCACGTGCTGTGCCTGCGATCGGTCCTGATGAAGCCCGAACACGAGGAGTGGCTCGACCGAATTTACGAACGCCTCAACCTGGCGCTTACGTGATTCACGGCTGAGCGATAGCCCTGCAAACTGCGTCGGTGACCTGATCGGTGGTCGCACTGCCGCCCAGATCCGGTGTATGAAGCGCCGGGTCCGCCGTGACCGACTCGATCGCCGCCATCAGGCGCGCCGCAGCCTTCTTCTCACCGAGGTGACTCAGCATCATCTCACCCGACCAGAAAGTTCCAACGGGATTCGCAATCCCTTTGCCTGTGATGTCGAACGCCGAGCCATGGATCGGCTCGAACATGGACGGGAACTTTCGCTCAGGATTCAGATTGGCAGTGGGAGCGATTCCCATTGACCCGGCCAGCGCCGCCGCCAGATCCGAAAGGATATCGGCATGAAGATTGGTTGCGACGACCGTGTCTATCGACTGGGGCTTCAGCGTCATGCGGACGGTCATGGCGTCCACCAGCATTTTGTCCCAGGTTACATCGGGAAATTCGGCCGCAACCTCGGCTGCGATGTCATCCCACATCACCAGGCCGTTCCTCTGGGCATTGGACTTGGTCACGACTGTCAGCAATTTGCGGGGACGCGAGCGCGCCATGGCGAAAGCGAAGCGCATGATCCGGGTCACCCCGGCACGCGTGAAGATTGCGACTTCGGTGGCTACTTCTTCGGGCAGACCGCGATGCGAACGGCCGCCTTGTCCCGCGTATTCGCCCTCGGAGTTTTCGCGCACAATGACCCAATCGAGATCCTTCGCGGTGATGCCCCGCAGCGGGCTCTCGATTCCCGGAAGGATTCTGGTGGGCCGCACATTTGCGTACTGATCGAAGGGCTGGCAGATGGCGAGGCGCAATCCCCAGAGCGTAATGTGGTCCGGAATATCGGGAGCGCCCACCGCGCCGAAGTAGATGGCATCGAACGGCAACAACTTCGTGAGCCCGTCAGCGGGCATCATCGCACCGTGCTTCTTGTAATAATCCGAGCCCCAGTCGAAGTGTTCGAAGCGCAGTTCGAAGCCGCCGTCGGCCCTGGCGACGGCGTCGAGAACCCGGACGCCCGCGGCAAGTACCTCCTTACCGATACCGTCTCCGGGGATGGCCGCAATCAAATGAGTTCGCATCAGTACCCCGCGTGTTTGTCGACCACGTTTTTGAGCGGCTCACCGTTTCGGAAGCGCGCCAGTTGCTCGAGGAAAAAAGTGGCGGCGTCGTTGAGCCAGTCTTTGGTGTGATCGGCGGTATGAAATGAGATCAGCACGTTGTCCATGCCCCATAACGGGCTATCGGCGGGCAGAGGCTCGACTTCAAAGACGTCAAGCGCCGCGCCACGAATGCGCTTCGACCGCAGCGCTTCGACCAGGGCCGCTTCGTCGATTACGGGACCGCGACCCACATTCATCACGATGGCCGACCGCTTCATCAGGTTGAATTCGGACGTGCTGAGCATGTGTTTGGTGTTGGGCGTCAGCGGCGCCGCCGCCACGACGTAATCGCACTCGGGCAGCATTGCGTGAAGGTCAGCGGTGGCGTACACCCGGTGAACGTCTTCATCGCCGGGCCGCGGAGTGGTGTCGCGGCGAAGCGCCAGCACTTTCATGCCGAATGCCTTCGCCCGCCTCGCGGCTGCGCGCCCGATATCGCCGTGCCCGACAATGCCCATGGTCTGCGTGCTGAGTTCTTCAACGTTGAAGACCTCCCAGCGGCGCTCGGCTTTCGCCTTCAGCATCCTGGGTAGGTCTTTCGCGAAGTAAAGGGCTCCGGTCATCACCCATTCGCCGAGGGACTGGCTGAAGGTGCCGCGGCCGTTCGTGAGCGGGATGGGGTGAGCGATCAGTTCCGGGAAGAGCAGCGCGTCCAGCCCGGCGTAGCGCGCGTGCAGCCATTCGAGCTTCGGTGCCCGCCTGAGTGCCTCCTTAATCTCCGCTCGCCGTCCCGACCAGTTGAAGAGCACGCGCGCGGTTTTGAGCGCATCCCCCAACTCGTCCGCAGTCTTCGCGATTGTCACGGTCACGCCGGGTCCAATGGTTTTTACCGGCTGCAGCGCGGGCTCAGCCGGGTCGCCGAGCACAATAATAGTAAGATCGTCCATCAAGGAGAAAGCTACCACGCCGCTTCGATTGAACCGCGCGGTGGCTTTGTGCGTAAATCTATTCCAGGGAGTCGCGCTGATGAAGGGTTCAGAGAGACGGCGGGGCAGTGTTTTAAGAGCGCTGTTGATCGTCGCGGCGGTGGTGGTCACGCTTATGCTGGCGGCGGGAGTTTTTGTGGCCCGCAACGTTCATGTACTCACCACTCACGCCGAGAAGGGCGACGATGTTTCGATCGAGACGCCTGCCGGCAAGATCAAGATTCGTACCAGTGACCGCAGCGGCGCGGCGCTTCCCGACGTGCCGATTTATCCGGGCGCGGTTCGCACCAAAGACGGCGGCGGCGCTTCGTTCGAATGGACGTCCGACGACGGGCAATCGGATAAACGCTTCGCAGTTCAGGGCGCGGACCTGATCACTCCTGACGATGTCGACAAAGTGCTGGCGTACTACCGCACGCAACTGGCTGACTGGATCGTTTCGACCGACAGGGACGGCTCCACGAAATTCGAGCGGAAGCAGGGCGGGTACAGGCGCTTCGTCAATGTGAGGCACAAGAGCGACGGTACTCACATCGGAGTTGCCTCCGCCGGAGAGCCTGCGGCAAACTAAAAGAGTTGCCTGAATATTGCAGTTGCGGTACCAAGCTGGTTGAGAACGCCCGTTTTTGTCATCGCTGCGGAAAGCCGACTTACGAAGTCGAAGTGGAGGAGCCGGAACCGGCGCGACCTGTTGCACCACCGGAACTCAGTCTGCAGGAAAAGCTTGCGAAACTGCCCGTCAGTTTTGCGAATCCCATCGCGCTGCGGGTGTCGTTCCTCATGTCGCTCGCCATCATGATGGTGGAGGTGATTCCGGTCCTCAATCGTTTGTTTTTTGTGTGGTGGGTCGCGGCGGGCTGGTGCGCGGTACTGCTTTATCGCCGTCTGACCGGCAACCTGCTCAATGTGCGATCGGGCGCGCGGCTGGGTTCGATTACAGGGATACTCACCTTCGTCAGTATGGCCGTGGTGCTATCGCTGACCATGTTCTTCACGGGAAGACAGGTTCTCGATCAGATGGTCCAGCAGGACCCACGTATGACTCAGGTGGTGAACGATCCTGCTCTGCTTGCCGGCGTGTTTGCAATGGTGCTGGTAATCGTGTTTGTACTGGTGGTCGGGCTGTGCGCGGCGGGCGGGGCGCTCGGGGCGCGATTCAGCACGCGGCGAACTTAGCGTCTGCCTGCTTTTACGCTGCCTGCTTTTTAACCCTGCCAGCGCACGATCGGTTTACGTGCCGCGGTAACCTCATCCACCTTCGTTGTGCGCGTCAGGTACGGCGCTTTCAACACGGACTGCGGCTCTTCTTCCACTTCCTTCGCAATCGAAATCATGGCATCGATAAACAAATCGAGTTCCTGCTTCGATTCCGTTTCGGTGGGCTCGATCATGAGCGCTCCATGCACGATCAGCGGAAAGCTGACGGTATACGGATGGAAGCCGTAATCGATCAGCCGCTTGGCCATATCGCCCGTCCGCACCCCTTTCGCCGACTGCCTGTCATCGCTGAAGACGACTTCGTGCATGTTCGGGCGGTCGTAGGGCAGATCGAAATACGGGGCGCAGCTTATGCCGGATGTAGTTCGCGTTCATCACGGCATCCACAGTTGCGTTCCGCAGACCCGGGCCGCCATGCGCCAGGATGTAGGCGAGTGCGCGGACGAGCACGCCGAAGTTGCCGTAGAACGCGCGCACCTTGCCGATCGACTCGGGCAGATCGTAATCCCACGCCCACAGATCGCCTGAGCGCTTGAGCCGAGGGCACGGGCAGGAACGGCTCCAGATGCTTCCTGACGCAGACCGGACCGCCGCCCGGACCGCCGCCGCCGTGAGGTGTCGAGAAGGTCTTGTGCAGGTTGATGTGCATCACGTCGATGCCGAAATCTCCGGGCCGCGCGATCCCCACCAGCGCATTCATGTTGGCGCCGTCCATGTAAACCATGGCGCCTTTATCGTGCAGAATTTTGGTCGCCTGGACGATGTTTTCTTCGAAGACTCCCAGCGTGTTCGGGTTCGTCACCATCAGGGCGGCGACATCTTCAGTCACCTGCCGGCTGAGTTGTTCGAGATCGATCATCCCCTGATCGTTCGACTTCACATTCTCAACCGCGTAGCCGGCAATTCCGGCGGTGGCGGGATTGGTGCCGTGAGCGGAGTCGGGCACCAGAATCTTCTTCCGCGCATTCCCCTTCGCTTCGAGGAAGCGCCCGCACCAGCAGAATCCCGGTGAGTTCACCGTGCGCGCCCGCGGCGGGCTGCAGGGTCACGGCATCGAGACCCGTAATCTCGCAAAGCGCCGCTTCAAGCCGCGCGATCACTTCCATCGCGCCCTGCGAGAGAGCACTCGGGCTGATAAGGATGCGCCCACGCCAGGCCTTCGAGCCGTGCCACTGCCTCGTTGATCCGCGGGTTGTATTTCATGGTGCAGGATCCGAGCGGATACATGCCGAGATCGATCGCGTAGTTCCACGTGGAAAGCCGGGTGAAATGCCGCAGCACTTCTACCTCGCTGACTTCAGGAAATCCCGCGATCTCTTCGCGCACATTTGCGGCGCCCAGCGCCTGCGCGGGGTCGATTTCCGGTACATCGAGAGCAGGCAGTTGATATCCGATCTTACCGGCGGAACTCTGCTCGAAGATCAGGTCTTCGTTCTGGACAATGTGGGGACGTGACTTTCCGGATCATGCGGAATGCCTCGGCAACCGCGTCCATATCGGCGCGTTTCGTCATCTCGGTAGCGCAGAGCAGGATGGCGTTGCCCAGTTCCGGGATAGAACTTCGCGAGAGGCAGCCCGCCGATGATTTTCTTCGCCAGCAAGTTGGAGTTGACGTCGTCCGCGGATGCGCTGCCTGGCCGCGCCACGAACTCATTGAAGTAAGGCCCGCTGAAAAGGGGTTTCACTTTCGAGCCAAGGTAATGCGCTTTCGAAAGGTTCTGCGTGGCCAGTTCCCGCAAACCCTGCTTGCCGTAAATTTCCATGAAGACCGTTGCCATCAGTGCGATGAGAGCCTGGTTCGTGCAGATGTTGGAAGTCGCCTTCTCACGCCTGATGTGCTGCTCGCGCGTGGCAAGAGTCAGGCAAAACGCCCGCTCGCCACGCGAATCGGTCGTCTGACCCACGAGCCTGCCGGGCAACTGCCGGATAAACTTTTCTTTCGCCGCGATGATGCCCGCAAAAGGTCCGCCGTAGCTCGGCGAGATCGCAAACGACTGCAGTTCTCCCGCCACGATATCCGCATCGCGCGGAGGATCGAGAATTCCGAGCGACACCGCTTCTGAAAACGTGAATACCAGCAGCGCGCCATGCGCATGAGCCAGATCAGCAGCCTTCCGCACGTCCTCGACAATCCCGAAAAAGTTCGGGGACTGAATGATGACGCAGGCGGTCTGCTTGTCGAGCTTCGCTTCCAGATCTTCCAGATCTATGCTGCCCGGTTTCCGCATCGTAGCCGAACTCGTCGATAGGCAGCCCCTGGTTCTTCGCGTAGGTCTGCTGCACTTCGCGATATTCGGGATGCACCGACTTGGCCACGAGGATCTTCTGCCGCCCAGTAATCCGCACCGCCATCATGGCCGCTTCGGGCACGGCAGTCGAAGCGTCGTACATCGACGCATTCGCCACGTCCATGCCAGTCAACTGGCAGACCATGGTCTGAAATTCGAAGATCGTGACCAGCGTGCCCTGCGAAATCTCGGACTGATAGGGCGTATACGAAGTCAGAAATTCGCCGCGCGAGACCACCGTATCCACAACTCACCGGACGGTAATGGTGATAAACTCCGGCGCCCAGAAACGACGCATAACCCGCAGCTGGTGCGACCGGCTAACGCCTTGAAATAATCGACAATCTCGTACTCCGATATCCCAGGGGCAAGACTCAAGCGGGCCGATTCAGCACGCGCCTCGGCGGGAATCTGCTGAAAACAGTTCCTCGGCCGAGCGCAGTCCGCACGCCGCGAGCATCTCCTGACGCTCGGAGTCAGACTTCGGAAGATAACGCAATTTTAGCTTTCCGCTCCTACATAGGTTTGATAGTCCGGGGCGGATAAAAGATTGTTAAATTCCGCGTGGTTCGGGACGCGAACCTTAATCAGCCAGGCGGCGTCATGGGGATCTTCGTTGAGCTTTTCAGGGGAGGCGGCCAGCAGTTCATTGGCTTCCAGCACTTCGCCCGAAACAGGCGCGTAGATATCTGAAACTGCCTTTACGGATTCCACGGAACCGAAACTCTTGCCCTTTTCAATCTGCGCGCCCGGCTTCGGCACATCGACGTAGACGATGTCACCGAGTTCATGCTGCGCGTGGATACGTGATGCCGATGGTCGCGGTATCGCCCGCGAGGCTGACCCACTCATGTTCTTTGGTGTAGCGGTAGCTTTCCGGATAGTTCATTCAGGCCTCTTGTAAAAGGGCGTGGGCACGGTTTCGGCCTCGACCGCCTGGTTTCGGACTACGATTTCGATCTTCTCACCGGGTTTTGCGCGATCGATGGGCAGGTAGCACAAGCCCGATGTTTTTGTTCAGCGTGGGCGCGGGCGAGCCGCTGGTCACCCAGCCCGCGGGCTTGCCTTCGAGCAGCACTTCATAACCGTCACGCCCGATGCCGCGGCCCCGCATTTCGAAGCCGGCCAGCTTGCGCGTGAGCCCCTGTTCCCTCTGCTTCAGCAGCGCGTCCCTGCCGATAAAATCGCCTTTTTCGAACTTCACGATCCACGCGAGATCGGCTTCGAGCGGCGAGATCCGAGTCGGAGATCTCATGGCCGTAAAGCGCCATCTTGCTTTCGAGCCGAAGGGTGTTGCGCGCGCCCAGTCCGCAGGCTTGATACCCGCCGGCTTTGCCTGCCTCCATGATCGCGTTCCACACGTGCAACCGCGTGTTCGGGCGCGACATAGACTTCCACTCCGTCTTCGCCGGTGTAACCGGTGCGTGCAATGCGCGCAGGCACGCCCGCGAACGTCCCGTCTGTGAACCAGTAATATCTGATCGCCGCCAGCGGCGTATCGGTCAGTTTCTGAGCCGTTTCGATCGCCTTCGGACCCTGAATCGCAAGCTGCGAATATTTTTCGCTGGCGAACTCCACTTCGCAGTCGAACTTGTTGGCGGCGCGGATGTGCTCGAAATCCTTCTCCTGATTCGATGCGTTGACGCACAGGAAGAAGGAGTCGTCCGCCACCTTGTGAACCAGGATGTCGTCGACAAAGCCGCCGTGTTCATACAGCAGCCCCGAGTACTGAGCCTGCCCGTTTTTCAGTTTAGCGACGCTGTTCGTGGTGACGTAGTCCGCCAGCTTCAACGCTTCCGGGCCACGAATTTCGATCTCGCCCATGTGGCTGACATCGAACAGGCCCACGGCGTTGCGCACTGTGTTGTGTTCGTCGATCAGGCCCGAATACTGGACGGGCATGTCCCATCCGCCGAAGTCCACCATCTTTGCGCCGGCGGCGCGGTGAACCGCATTCAGCGGTGTTTTCTTCAAAGGTGCCGCCGGTGAAACCCCTGCGCTCTCCATTCACTTCGCCGGAACGATGGACTTGACCGCCAGCGTCGTGACCCTGGCTTTGCCCGCGCCTTCTGTCGAAAGCGTCCCTGTGACGGTCACCTTCCGGCCCGCGTATTGTTCGGGCGTGGTCTGATCGCTCAGAACGTACACATTTTTGCCCACCCAAAGCGCGTATTTCGAATGCATCTTGCGGATGCACTCCTGAGTGCATTTGACGGGATCGGTCCCGTCCATTGTCTTGTGATCGCCGTCGCACATGTCGTCGGCGATTGTGCCCGTGTACTTCTTCGGACTTTCCGCCGCAACGCACAGCCCTGCCAGAGCCAGCAGAAGAGCGCAATATCTCATAAGCTTCGATTGTATCGCCCGATCCGGATTCAGGCCTCTTTCCGGTTCAGGCCTCTTCCTGCAGTACCTTATGCACCATCTGGATGCAGATCGAGCCTTCGCCAACGGCCGAAGCCACCCGCTTTACGTTGCCGCACCGAACGTCTCCCACCGCGAACACGCCGGGCAGACTGGTTTCCAGCAGATAGGGGGCGCGCCGCAGCGGCCACCGCGCGGCGGCAAGCTCTTCCTGACTCAAATCGGGGCCGGTCTTGATAAAGCCGTTCTTATCGAGCACCACGCATTCTTCGAGCCAGTGCGTATTCGGCACCGCTCCCGTCATCATGAAAACATGCCGCACGTCGTGCGTCTCTTCCACGCCCGTCTCCCGGTTGCGCCAGGAGACGCGTTCGAGGTGGTCCTCTCCTTCAAGGCGCGTGATTTCGGTATTGGTGTGCAGAGTGATTTTGTCCGAATCTTCGATGCGCCGGATCAGATAGCGCGACATGGAGTCGGACAGATTCGGTCCGCGAATGACGACATGCACGTGAGGCACGCTTTGGGACAGGAACACCGCTGCCTGCCCGGCGGAATTGCCTCCTCCGACGATCGCGACACTGTCGGTCTGACACAACTGCGACTCAAGGCTGGTCGCCCCGTAGTAAATGCCGACCCCCTCGAATCGGGCAATATTCGGGATATCCAGCTTTCGGTACTGCGCGCCGGTGGCAATAATGATGGCCCGCGCCACGAGTTTGCCCCCGTCGTCAGTCTCAATTGCCCACGGTCGGCTGCCGCATGCCAGTCGCTTCGCCGCCCTCGCGGTCAACAGTTCGGCGCCGAACTTCTCTGCCTGGGTATAGGCACGCGTGGCCAGTTCCTGGCCCGAGACTCCGGTGGGAAACCCGAGATAGTTCTCGATCTTGGAACTCGAACCGGCCTGCCCGCCCGGAGCATTCACTTCCATCAACAGTGCGCTGAGCCCCTCAGATGCAGCGTAAACAGCTGCCGCAAGACCGGCCGGACCCGCGCCCGCGATCACCACGTCACGAACCGGAAGCTGGTCGATCGATTCGTTGAAGCCCAGGCATTTCGCAATGTCACTGTTCGAAGGATTGCGGAGGACGTTTTCGCCTCGGCAGAGCAGGACGGGAATATCCTGGACGCGCACACCGAAGCGGTCGAGCAGCGCCTGTATGTCTTTCTCGGTGTCAAGATCCACGTAGCCGAAGGGGTGGCTGTTGCCCGTGAGGAATGTCTTGATCCGCAGCGTATCGCTCGAATGGTTTGAGCCGATCAGGGTCACGTCGCCACTGCCGCGGTTCAGCAACTCCACCCGGCGCAGAATAAACGCGCGCATCAGGATATCGCCAATCTGGCTGTCCGTCTGGATCAGCGACTGAAGGTTTTCGCGATCGACTTCGATCACCTCACCCGGTTCCTTCATGCGCGCAGTCACGATACTCCGGCGTCCGCTGAGCAGATGCACATCGCCGAAGAACTGCCCCGGTCCGTGCACGGCTATCGAAGATTCTTTGATGCCGGAAAATTGCAGCACCTCGAGGCTGCCTGACAGGACGACAAAAAACCTGGTTGTCTGCTGTCCCTGTTGGACCAGAATGTCCCCAGCCGAAGCCTGCCCCCTGATGCCGTGCGTTTCAATGCGGTCGATCTGCTCGGGGGTCAGCACCGGGAATAACTGCTGTTCCCGGTCGGAAGTCACGGACGCTAAGGGAGCAGCGGAAGCAACGCTCGCCGGACTCATGCGGGTTCAGCGTGTTTCACGCCACCTGAGAAATCGTATTCGGCCTCATCCACAAAGCACCAGCCCCAGGTTTCGCCCGGCTCAATGGAGCGCATCACGGGGTGCGTGGACAAATGGAAATGTTTGGTTGCGTGTTTATTTTTGGATGAATCGCAGCAGCCAGTGTGGCCGCAGGTCAGGCACAGGCGCAGGTGTACCCAGCGGTCTCCGGTTTTGATGCAGTCCTCGCAAACGTGCGCGGAAGGCTTCAGATCGTGTGCTTGTTTTACGTGCTCGCAAACTGCCATCTGTTCATCGTAGACGGTTCGCGATTCGACCGTTCATGTGAGACACTCGCGCTGAAGTCTGTCGATCGACTTGCGCGCAATGGTGGTGAGCGGGATCGACCGCAGTTCGCCGCCTTGCACCCAGCGGCCTTCGGGCAGCCTTTTCGGAGTGCGCGCGCGCCAGACTCGGATCAGGTGACGCTGATTGACAATCTGGTGCGTGAATTCGTGCGCGGGAGCGGCGTTCAAACGCGGAAACTGCAGCAATTGCGGCAGTTCCCAGAAACCCGCCATGCGCCGCTCGCCGGCCCCGCGCTCCACCAGGAAAACGCTGCCGTTCCGCTCCAGCACCACGACGTCGATTTCGACATCCGGCCCGGCTTTCTTTTTTATTTTTACCGGAAGTTCGCGTGCCGTGCCCGCGGCGAACGCCTGGCATTGCTGCGTTACCGGGCAGGCGCCACAGGCAGGGTTGCCGGGCACGCAGACAGTGGCTCCGAGTTCCATCATCGCCTGATTAAAATCGCCCGGACGTGCGCGGTCGAGCAGCTTTTCGGCCGTCTCAGGTACATTGCCGAGACCGTTCGTCAGACGGCTGACCACGCGGACCACGTTGCCGTCCACAGCCGCGTACGGCAGGCCCAGCGAAATGCTGGCGATCGCAGCCGCCGTGTAAGGCCCGACACCAGGAAGAGCGCGGACACCTTCGAGCGTTGAAGGAACCCCGGTCTGCGCCACCATCTTTGCGGCCCGATGCAGATTGCGCGCCCGGCTGTAGTAACCGAGGCCGCTCCATGCCGCGAGCACGTCCGTTTCGGGCGCGAGGGCGAGCGCATCGAGGGTGGGGAATATCGAGAGAAAGCGTTGGTAGTAAGGGAGCACCGCTTCGACGCGCGTCTGCTGAAGCATGATTTCAGAGATCCAGACGCGGTAAAAATCGTTCGATTGCCGCCAGGGAAGATCGCGGTGACCCGCGTCGTACCAGCAGGAGAAGATCGCGGGCGAAAGTCTGATTCAATCGGGCAAAACCGCGACAAACTCTGCAATCACGCGGAAGCTGTCGGGGCTCAGGGTAAACGCTTCGAATTCGCGGTTCAGCGGTTCCAAACGAATCTCTTCGTGCCGCCATTCGCCGGATTCATCGAAGCTCTTGCTGCTGGTATAACGCTTGACCGTATACCGATTGGCAAAATCGGTTTCGCTGAACTGCTCGATCAGCAAACGCTTGCCCTGCCGTGAACCGGTGACTCCGGCGCGGAAGACACACAGGCTGCCGTCGGGAATCAGAGGCTCCATCGAGCGGCCCACAACCTGCGCCACGAACATGTCGGGCGTGAGGCGGAGTTTCTCCGGCACGCGGACCCAGCCCTCCTGTTCGCTCTCCATCGATTCGCCGAACTTCGTCGCCGCGGCGCGGAGGCCGAAAAGCGGCAGGTGCGTCACAAAGGGGCGCACGCGCGCATCCACATGTTCTTCGAACAGCCGGTCGGCTGTACGCCCGGGGTCTCCGGTAAAACTGATCGCAGTGCGGTCCGTGATTCGCAGGAATTGCGAAAGCGAGCCTTCAAACGAATCGATCAGTTTCGAAGCACCCTGTTCCAGAGCTTTGCGCCGAAGATCGTCCGCGAGGCAATCCAGAATGTCGGCGTCCTGCTCTTCCAGCTCTTCGTTTTCGAAATCGGCGGCGCTACGGAGCCTCAGAGTCAGCTCTTCCGTCCGGGTATCGACCAGCAAAATCCCCAGAGGACGCGGAGCACTACCGGGAAGCGCAAGCTCCAGCAGTGACCACGTGCCACTGCTGCGCGCGCTTTGCCGGTCCGCGATTGAGATGACAGCCGCTGGCACTAACCCTTTATCTTAATGCAGTAAATATCCGACGCAAAATAGCCCTCCGTCAGGCGAGTACTACTGGGGCGGCCCGAAGGGGTAGTATCCCGAACGGTAACGGAGCGTAACAGTAGGCAGTGAAGGTACGGTCACGCGGATGCGGCGGAACACGCGTTCGCTCGATTTTTCCGTGACATCGGGCTTGTAACGGATCACATACTGCGTCGTAATCTCGCCCGAAATGTTGGCAATAGCTTCGAAGATTGCTTTAGAAACCTCAGCCGTATATCCGCCCGTCCCGACTGCCAGCGCGTAGTTGCCGTCATCGGAAGGCGTCGATAAATAACCCGAGATGTCTTTGTAGATATTGTTCAGCGGAGTGACCACGCGCCCGCCCGTCTGTTCCGTCAGTTGCACCAGGTTGTCTTCCGAATCCGTGTGGAACCCGAAGGCCACCGTACTGAGCGCATAAACCGTCACCAGATTCCGTTGAGCGATTTCTACCACTTCCTTGAGCGTCTTCTTGCTTGAAGTATCGTGTCCGTCGCCAATGATCACCACCACGCGGCGCGGTTCGTAAGGTTCCCCGATCACGGTTTTGCGGCTGGTGCAGGCCAGGTAGAGCGCGTCGAAAAGAGCCGATCCGCCGGCCGGCTTCATCTTGCTTAGCTTCTCTACCATCTTTTCCGAATCGCTGTTGGTATCCGCCACAATCTCGGCTTCATTGCCATACGTGATCAGATAGCCGCTGTACTTCTTATCGCCGGGCAGCAGATTCAGGATCAGCTCGGTGGCGGCTTCCTTGTACTTGGCCCAGTGGATCTTCATCCCGTTGCTCTGGTCGAGCAGAAAACCGATGACAATCGGCTGCGACTGTTCGTGGCTGAAGAACTCGATATTCTGCTCTCTGCCTTCGTCGAAGATCCGGAAGTCGCTCTTCACCAGATTCGAAACGAAGCGGCCTTTGTCATCCGTCGCGGTAACGGGCACGATCACATCGTTGACGGAAACGCGGATAGGAGCCTGGGCACTGGCTGCCGTGCCGAGCGCCAGAGCCGCGGCAACAACGTATATGGGGCGGAACATGAGACCTCTCCAGTTTAGCTGGTGACGCGGGTCCCGCGCGCCGGTTTGCCCGGCTACCCCAGCCAGGTCGGATTTTTGGCGGTCGAATCGAAGCGATTGCTGGTCTTGAACAACTCGTACTTTCCGCCCACCGCAGCTTCTTTGGTTTTGGCAAGAAGCGCCGAGACCTGCTGGTTGTTCATCGGACGGAACGTCTTCACGGCCTCGAACGCCTGATCGAGGTCCGACATTTTCTCGCAGCCGTTGATGCAGACCGAGACTGGCTGGTTTAGCACGAAGTGAAGGCAGTCGACCGCAGACACCGTGCCGCTCTTCAGGATCATTCCGCTGCCGAGCGGCTTCATGCAGAGGATCCCCAGGTTTTGCTTCATCGCGACGGGTAGTACTTCCTGTCCGAAACTGCGGAAATGCGCGTCCATCACGTTGTTCGGGAACATGATGGTATCGAACTGAAACCCGTGCTTCTGCGCGACATCGAGAGTCCGCAGATGGACGGCCGGATCTTTGTGACCGGTAAACCCGATGTATCTGATCTTGCCGGCCTTCTTCGCGTCCAGAAATGCATGTACGGCGCCGTCATCGTTGAAGATGCGGTCGGCATCCTCCATCCGGATGACCTCATGAAACTGCAGCAGGTCGACATGGTCCGTCTGCAGGCGCCGCAGCGATTCCTCGATCTGCTTCGCGGCAGCTTCTTTGGTGCGGCCATCCACTTTGGTCATCAGGAATGTCTTCTGGCGATAGCCGTCGCGCAGAGCCTTGCCCATCTTGATTTCGCCCTGACCGTTGCCGTTGTTGTAATCCCAGGAGTTGTCCATAAAGGTCAATCCGCGGTCGATGGCGGTCCGGACCAGTTTTATGGCCTCCTGCTCGTCTTTCATCTGTCCGATGTGAGATCCGCCGAGCCCGATCGCTGAGACCTTTTGACCCGTCCGGCCGAGAGTCCTGTAGATCATCTCTCCGCGGCGCTCGTCATCCGCGGCGCTTGCCGCCATCAGGGCGCCGGCTGCGAGGGTTTCGGTAAGGAATACACGCCGATTGGTCATGCGGAGCCGGGTGCAAACCGTCCGCCATTACCCGCCTGCGATGGCCGAATGGTAAGTGGCTTGCACACTATCAACGCATGTTACGCCTCGTTTGTCCGCTTCTCGCCGGCATGTTTGTACAGGTGTTCACGCTCGGCGCGCAACAGGATGCATGGGATACGCTCGACAAGTCGCTGGGTGACGGAGCGGCGGATCACCGGCTGGAAGCGCTTGGTGCCCTCTCAACCATCGGCGAACCGAACGCGGAAGCAGTGCGGCGGGCGGAAAAGGCCCTAAAGGACAGAGACCAGATGGTGCGCCAGGCGGCGGCGCTGACTCTTGGTCAGTTGAAAGCAAAAGACGCGATCCCGGCTTTGCAGCAGGCGTTGTCAGACTCGCCGGAAGTCGCCTTCGCCGCTGCAAAGGCTCTGACCGAAGTTGGAGATCCGAGCGGGCGCGATGTCCTGATCGCCGTGCTCGCCGGTGAGCGCAAAGACGCGCCCGGCATGATGACCAATGCCATGCGAAAGGCGAAAGACAAGCTGCACCATCCCGAAGGCCTGTTGATGATGGGTGCCCAGGACGCCACAGGCGCCATGTTCGGTCCCGCTTCCATGATCTTCCCCATCTTCAGGAATGCCGCCGATCTGAAGAGCAAGAGCGCTCCCGGGCGCGCAGCGGCAGCAGCGTTTCTGGCCAGGGATCCCGATCCCTACGCCATATCCCTGCTCGAATGGGCGCTGAATGACGAGAATCCGCTGGTCAGGGTCGAAGCTGTGAAAGGTCTCGGCGATCGTGGCAACGCAGAAAGCATTGGCAAACTGCGGCCGCTGCTCTCCGACGAGCACAATCTCGTACGAGACATGGCGGCTGCTTCGATTGTCCGGATCACGGGGCGCGACGGCAGCGCAGGACCCGTTTCGCTGGCGCCGGTCGCGGTTGCAGCGCCCGTGAAACACTAACACCAGAACCAATGAAGTGGATCTCCGTTGGGGTCTGTGCGGCCATGCTCGTCGGTGCCCAGACTCCCCCCAAACTGAAGCCGGGTTTGTATGCCGTGTTCGATACCTCCGAAGGCGTGATGACGGCTCAGTTGTTTGAAAAGTACACGCCGCTGACCGTGAAGAACTTTGTCGGGCTTGCTCAGGGCACGAAGGCGTGGCTCGACCCGCAAACGCGTAAGTTCGTGAAACGGCCTCTTTATAACGGCATCGTTTTTCACCGCATCGTGCGTGAGGAAATGATTCAGACCGGCGACCCCACCGGGTTGGGGACACATAACTGCGGCATCACCATAGAGGACGAATTTCTGCCCGGTCTAAGGTTCGATCAGCCTGGACGTTTAGCCATGGCGAACAGCGGTAAGCCGGATTCGGGCGGATGCCAGTTCTTCATCACAGATCAGACCGTTACGCGCTGGAACAACAGCTACACCATCTTCGGACAACTGGTTTCCGGGCAGGATGTTGAGGCCAGGATCAATCGCAAACATCTGACAGGTGACAAGCCCGAACAAAAGGTGATGCTGAACAGCGTGCAAATCGTGCGGGTGCCCTAAACCCGCAGATTACCTGCCGGTGAGCTGCGGTTGTTCGCTGAGGAATCCGAAACAATAGACCTGATTGCCCGCGGTCAGATAGATACGCCGGTTCGCTACGGCAAGGCCGCTCCTGGCCGGAGGAGCCGCCGCGAAAAACAACTGCTTTCCTGTCGACGAATCGAGCGCGTAAAGACCTTTGTCTGCACGCACGAAGACAATGCCGTTCGCAATGGCTGCAGAAGCGGCGCCGCTAATTTCGGTCGAGGACCACGCGGCGGTCAGAGTCCGGTCATCGGCTTTGAACGCGCGAACGCCACCAGGGCCGGCCGCATAGATCCACCGTTGCTTATCTCCCGGATCTTCCCAGCTTGCAAAGCATGTTGCAAAACCCGTTACGGCACCCGCGTCGCTCGCAAAAAGCGGTGTCTCGTGATCCGGCCCCCCGAGTGACTTCGCATCGAGCAGGTACACGGTCCCGTCCGGCCCCGCGGCAACAATCCGGTCCCCGGATTTTGAAGAAAAAATCAGCGGCGTCGGAGCGGGTGCGTTCGTGCTTACCTGTTTCATGAAGTAGTCCCTCGGCTCAAGCGTCCTCGGCGCGAGCTGAAAGACCGTGTCGGACGGATTGCCATGCAGATTTGCCGCCTGCGCAAAAACAAAGCCATCCGTACCGATGACCGTCGCGGCGTTCCCGGCAATGCTGCCGCCCTGCGCCGGCTGCCCGGTGGCTTTCTTTTGATCGGCTGAAAGATCAAGCGCGTAGAGCGCGTCTTCATGCCCGCCGCAACCCTCGAGCGTTGCCGCGTAGATTACGTTGTCGGAGACATTGAGCGCGCTCACCTTCGAATTCGCGGGTACGAACGGGATTGGCGGAACGCGGTCGGCGCCCGTTGAGGGGTTGAGGATGTGCAGGGCTCCGTCGGCACCTACGGCGAAAAATTCGCCGCCTCGGTTGGGACGACGCACAGCGGGCGCAGGGGCGGTTGCGACGGGTGGCCGAACAGCGGGCCTCCCTGACCGCCGCGGTACTGCTTCCGGCCATTGCGACCGGAGCCGTAACGCCTCCACACGCAGTCTCTCCGCCGGGCAGGCGTACCTTCCAGATCAGCCGGTTGAGATCCGCATCCACGGAATAAACATTGCCCGAATTGCCCGCGAACACCAGCATCTCTTTGAAGCCGAGATAAGTGATGAGGCGGGTGTCGATCATCGGGGTGGTCAGCGAGGTATCGGCCGCATCGGCTTTGAACGTGTAGAGCAGCTCCAGCCGCTTCACGTTGTCCCTGGTGAAAGCCGTTTCGGACTTCGCCCAGCCATCGCGCTGCGGGTTTCCGCCAACGGTCGGCCAGTCGGCGGCCGCGCCGATCAGGCATGACAACGTGGCGCAACAGAGCAGGCGGCGCATGGCTATTTCGCCGGCAGTCCGAAGCAGTAGAGCGTGCTGTCGAAGGTTGCCAGATAGACGCGCCCGTTGGCGACGCTCAACCCGCTGAAATGGCTGAACGATGTGATTTGATCGCCGCTCGAATAGAGTTCTTTACCCGTCTCAGCGTCGAGGGCGTAAAGCACCGCATGGGTCGAATTTTTGATCCGAAGCGGGCTGGAATCGTCGAGTCCGCGATCGGCGTAGGCCTGTTCGGTGTTCTCGCCATTCCCGTAGCTGTAAACCACTCCGTTCGCGATGACGGGCGGTTCGGCGCGGTTCATGTCGCGCGACATCCAGGCGGGGGTCAACTGCATTTTGCCGTTCTTTTCTTCCACCTTGAACGCCACCACGGCGCCGTTGGTGACGGGTCCGTAAGAAACGGGCACTTTGAATTTCGGATGCACCGGACCCCAGAACGGAGTCAGCACCCAGCGCGTGCCTTTGGCGTCTTCCCAACTGGCCATGGAACCCCAGATTCCGGCGGACGCGAAGTTCACTTCTTCATTGCAGATAAGCGGCGTGCGGTCGAGCGGAGTTTGATGATCGTCTCCGCCGGCGTTCTTCACGTCCATCAGATAGACGCGGCATTCTTTGCTGGCGGTCGCGAGCAGTTCCTTGCCCTTGTAGGTGAAGATCGCGGGCGTGACCTGGAAATCCAGATCCCGCTTCTGCAGCCACGACCAGTTGGACGGAATGAAGTAGTCCACAATCTTCAACTGATCCCCGTCCACCTTTGCGCCGATCAGGCCATTGCCGTAGGTCTGCGTTTCCTTTTCGTACCGGCCGTCGCCGGTGGGCCCCCAGGCAACGCCGTTCGAATCGACAGCCACACCGGTGCGGCCCCACATACCGCCGCTCTTCGGGCTCGCCGTCATCACCTTATGCTGCGGATCGTCCAGGCGAACGGCCCACATCTGGTTGGGGTTGCCGTTGCAGCCCTGCGAAGTGGAGGTGAACAGCACTCCGTTCACTAAATTCAGGGCATACGATTTGCCGTTGCCGAAGCCGAATTTGAAGGGCGGCGCGAGATCTTCGCCGTTGGCCACGTTGAGCGTATGAACCTGTCCGTCACCGGCCATCGCGTAAACAGGCCGTGTACCGTTGCTGAGCGCCGCGCCGATGACCGGCGTCGCCGTCTGCCCTCCAGGGCACAAGGGATCGCCGGCCCGAAGTCCGCGTCCTTCCTTAATCGGAGGGTATTCGAAGTGCTTCTGCCAGATCACCTTTCCGGTCTCGACATCGATGGCGTAGAGGTTGTCGGATATACCGGCTTCAATCGCAATCTGCTTCGGACCTGACGGGGTGCTGACCTGGCCTGCGATCAGGGGAGGGAAGAGCGAATGCATCTCGCGGGGAGCGCTGTCGAACTTCATCTTCCACAGAATCTGCATCCCTTTGACGTTGTCTTTGTTCAGGATGTGCTCATCCTTCTGCCAGGCGGTGCGCTGCGGGTTGCCGCCATCCGTAAGCCAGTCGGCGCTGAAGGCCAGGCCGCAGGCGGCAGCGGCAAGCGTTGCGTAACGTAGTTTTCGCATGATCTATTTCCCTGTAAGCTGCGGCTGGTCTGCCATGAACCCGAAACAATAAACCGTATTATCGTGAGCGGTAAGGTAAATGCGGCGGTTGGCGACGGCAAGTCCGCCATTGTGGGCGAACGTGGCGATCGCGTTAGCGCTCGAATAAAGCTGTTTGCCGGTAGTTCCGTTCAGAACGAAAAGGGTGGCGTGACCTTTCGGCTCTCCGGTGGAGAGCGAAAAAACTAAGCCATTTGCCGTCACGACAGGCGCGGGAGACGCTATCGTGCCGGAAGTCCAAACCGTCGAGAGGGCAACGGTTCCGCCTTTATCTTCGATCTTGTAAGCCACGATATTTCCACCGCTGCCGTCCGAGACCGGAGCGTAGATCCAGCGGGTCTTGCCGTCGGCCTCTTCCCAACTGGAGAAGGCGCCCTGGTAGTGGCCTTTGACGGGCTCCGATTTCGCGACGGGTTCACTCAGGTTGGCCGCATCCAGCAGATAGAGCCTGCCGTCATCGCCGCCCGCCGCGACAATGTCTTTGCCTTTCCACTGGAAAACCAAAGGCGTGGCGCTTCCCGCCACGGGAAAAGAGCCCTTTGGCTGCAGGTCTTTGGTGAATTCGAGTAAGGAATCCGACTGCGAAAAAACAAACCCATTTGGGGAAATAGCGGTCCCGGCCGAGCCTTGGGCGCCGCGCCCGGGCAGAGGAGCAGAGGTGAGTTTCGGCTCGTCGCCCGACATGTCGAGAGCGTACAGCGCGGGCGGATTGCCGCCGCAGTTGTCGAGTGTCGCCGCGTAGACCACGCTGTCGTTCACATTCAGCGCGCTCAGTTTGGAATTGGGCGGAACGAACTTCACCGGCGGAACTTTATCCGCGCCGGTCGACGTGTTGAGGGCGTGCAGAAACCCATCGCTGCTCACCGCGAGGAAGACGCCGGAGCGGCCGAAGCCGGTTGCGAACAGGCCGCGTCCGCCGCCTGCACCCCCGCGTCCGCCACCGGGACCGCCGCGACCCGCTGCGGAACTGCTGCCCGGCATCGCCATGGACGCGGTCAATCCGCCTGGGCAGGTCGCGGTGGGGGCGGCTGCCGGCCGGTCGCCCTGATAATCGAAGTGGCGTTTCCAGATGGTGCGGTTGAGATCGGCGTCAACCGAATAGACGTTATCCGAACTACCGCCGAACACCAGCATCTCTTTGAAGCCGAGATACGTAATCAACATTCCGTTCACCATCGGCGAGGTCAGGGCATTCGGCCCTCGCGCCTGGTTATCGGCCTTGTACTTATAGAGGAGTTCGATCTTGCCGGCGTTCTCCGCGGTGAACGCCTTCTCCGCGCGAGCCCATCCGTCCCGCTGCGGACTGCCGTTCTGACTTGGCCAGTCGGCGGCACGGATTCCGAGAGCGCCGATGATTACGACCGGTGCTGCCAGCCATAGCTTTCTCATGCTGAAGCCTTCTTTGTTCGGGTTTTGAAACGTCTCAAGCTAGGCGGAGTATATCAGCATTGAGGAGCGCCGCGGCGATCGCGCAGGCGCTGTATTCCGCTCGGAAACGCGAGATATGAGCTTCAACCTGAAACGCGGGGAAGTCCCTCGCGGCCTTAGAAACTGACGAGGGATTTTTTGGCTTCGATTTTCTTGTAATCGAGTCCAGGCACGTTTTTCAGATCGTCAATGCTCTTAAACGCGCCCTTTTGCGTCCTGTACTGTACGATCGCGGCCGACTCGGCCCGGCTGACCCCGAGCGAAGCCTCGAGCTCGACCGGCGCCGCTTTGTTGACATTGACGGACTTCGCGGCTTCCGGTCCGAAGTTCTTCGTCAGATAGTCGAGCACTGCCGCAAATTCATCGTTCGAGCCTTCCGCGCCCAGTCCGACCATCTTCGAGACGGTCTCTTCCCAACCGGTGCGGCTCTGGTGCAGAGACGCGGCCTGCTCAGCGGAATGACAGTTTCCACAGACCTTGAGGGTCTCGTCATGGCCGGGGCCCGGAGGCATGTCGGCAAGCGCGAAAACGGCGGAGAAAGTCAGGATGAGGCCAGCGGAGAATAGTCGCATATAACGTACCTTGTTTCAGAATAACTCCCGGCCTCAGCAGGCGTTTGCCGGAAGGAACAACTCAGCGGGTTTGCCGTCTATTCCGGCGACTTCGCCCGCCTTAGTGTAGGGGACGCGCACATAGGCCAGGCCGGATACATTCCCATCGAAAGTTAATGTTGCGGATGTCACCTCGCCAGCCTCTTTCCCGCCGGCGAAGACCCTGGTACCGGCTTCGGGAGCAGTTGTCCCTTCCATCCGGAAACCCATCAACAGGCGGTTTACGTGTCCTCTCGAACGGATGCGCTCGATGATCTCCTGCCCCAGATAACAGCCTTTTTGGAAGTGAAGAGCCTGAGTCTGCTGAGTCTCCTGCGGCAGAGTACTTTCTTTGATGTCCACTCCGAAACGCGGCTGAAAATGCTCCAGCCGAACCATTTCCGCGTCTTCGGGCGAAGCCGCGATCGCGCCCGCCGCTTCGAGAGTCTGAATCAACTCTTCTTTGCGCTCCGCCGGACCGTGAATTCGGACCGCGGGCACCCCGGTTGACGAAATGGCGGCGATCGTCATCCCCGCCCAGTCGAGGTGCGAATAGCGCTCATTCGGGACCGGAAAGCCTGCCTCGCGTGACGTGTCGGGAGCGTTCGGTCCCTCGATTCCCAGGCAAAACGTGTCGTCCGTGATGTCCTCCAGGGTTGCGTCATCGGCAATGATGAACCGGTCCAGATGATCGTAAATCGGGAGGCGCGTTTCGGGTTCCAGATCGAGCAGAAGATGGTCTTCGAAGCAGAGAATATACACGTCCGCCTGGATGCGTCCCTGCGCATTCAGGAAGAACGCATAGATGCCTTCACCCGGCTTCATCTGCTGGACGTGATTCGTGGTCATGGCGTGCAGCAGCCGCGCCCGGTCTTCTCCGGTCACGCGGATTCTCCCCCGCAGGGACAGGTCAACTACGCCCGTCCCGCGGGTGAGCGCTACGTAACCGGGTGTGGCGGCGTTGTTCATGGCAGCAAAATTCCGCGGAGGATGGACGAGAGCGCAACAACGATGACTCCGCTGATTGCAACGCCGGTTAACTGCCGGTCCCGGCGCGCGTTACCTGGCCGGCACGCGAGATAGCCAACAACGAAAACGTGGAGCGCGAGCAGTATTTTGATTCCGAACACCGCGTGATACGCGGGGGTCAGGCCCGTCTTGTGCAGAAAGTTATAGGTTCCGGAAACCAGCAGTCCGAAGACGGCAAACAGCAGGAACGGCCGCCACGCCGCGGCAATCGCGTCACCCACCTTCGACCGCGTTTCGGTAGCGAGCGCGGCAGACGCCGGGATCGCGGCCAGCCGCCACGCCAGCACACCTCCCACCAGCATCACGGCCGAGACGATATGCAGAAACCGCATCAATACATTGAAAGCAGGCATCGAACTACCATGATGAAGGATGATCGAATGAGGATGCAATCGCCGTGATTCATGAAGTCATTCAGGTCGGCCCTCTGGCCTGCAACTGTTCGGTTATCGGTGACGAAGCTTCGCGGGAAGCCATCGTCATAGATCCGGGCGCCGACATCTCCAGCGTGACTGAAATCCTCGACCGGCACGGGCTGAAGGTGAAGCTGATCGCGATCACTCATGCTCACATCGACCACATTGGCGGTGCTCATCAGTTGCGGCATCTGACGGGCGCGCCGGTTTACATGCACGAAGCGGATGCCTTTCTAAGCGCAAACCTCTCGATGCAGGCTGCGTGGCTCGGTCTGGACACGCCGCCCGAAGATCCGGGCATTGACACGCCGCTGCATGACGGCGACGTGCTGCGCGCCGGGGGCATTGAAGCGCTCGCGATTCACACCCCTGGACACACGCCCGGCAGTGTCTCCCTTTACATTGCGGGAGAGAAGAAACTAATCGCGGGCGATACGCTGTTTCGCGGCAGCGTCGGACGCACGGATCTCCCCGGCGGAAATCATGAAGAAATTATCCGATCCATCCGCGAAAAGCTGTACACGCTTCCCGACGACACCGTGGTGACGCCCGGGCACGGCGACGAGACATCGATCGGGCGCGAGAAGCGGTCGAACCCGTTCGTTCGGTCAGGCTAAGCCGCGACAACCGCGATGCAGGCGAGGCAGAATGCCGGCAGGTCGTCAGGCTTTCTCGAAGTGACCACATTGCCGTCGGTCACGACTTCGGAATCCTCCCAAAGGGCGCCCGCGTTCACGACGTCATCTTTGATGGCGAAGAATGACGTGGCGCGCTTGCCGCGCAGAGCGCCCGCGGAGCAGAGCACCCAGGGACCGTGGCAGATGGCCGCAACCAGCTTCCCCTGTTCATTGATATGCCGGACGAACTCGATGGCTTTCGGGTGGCGCCTGATGAAGTCGGGTGCAAACCCGCCCGGCGCGATGACCCCATGGAAGTCATCGGCCCGCGCGGCGTCGTACGACAGGTCAGACGCGCAGGGATAGCCGAGTTTGCTTTCGTAGATTTCGCCCGCTTTCGCCGCCACGGTGACCACTTCGGCTCCAGCTTCGCGCAGGCGGTAGATCGGGTACCAGACTTCCATTTCCTGGTACATTTTGTTGACGAGGATTGCGATCCGTTTGCCTTTGAGGTCCATAAAGCGATTTTAGCGGCTGTTCAGACGCGGGCAGAGCACGCAATATATACTGGTCAACAACCCGAAACGGGTTATACGAATGAGCCTGAGATCGCGTTATTCGGTTGCACTGATATTCACGACGGCCGCGCTGGCGCAGGCGCCCGTCAACCTGAAGGCCAAAGCGCAGAACGTCCCTGAAATCGCCTTCCAATCCGTCCCCGGTTTTCTGAAAATGCCGCCCAATCTGTACATGGGGGAAGGCATCGGCGTTGCAACCAATTCCAAAGGCCACGTCTTCGTCTTTACGCGCAGCCAGGCAACGCGGCTCTTCGAATTCGACGCTAAGGGAGTGTTCGTGCGTGAAATCGGCGAAGGCCTCTATGGCTTCGCTTTCGCTCATTCGGTTCGCGTGGATGCACAGGACAACATCTGGGCTGTGGACGAAGGCAGCAATATGGTCATCAGGTTCAATCCTGAAGGACGCGTCACGATGCTGCTGGGGCGCCGGCCCGAACCCGCCGATGCGGGCGCGGGACCATATCCCGCACCTGCCGCGCAGCCGGGCCACTACACTTTCGACCGCCCGACCGATGTGGCGTGGGACGCCGCCGGCAACATTTTTGTGTCGGATGGTTACGGGAATTCGCGCGTTGTGAAGTTCGATAAAAACGGACGCTTTCTCGCCACAGTGGGATCGAAGGGATCGGGTCAGACTCAACTCAACCTTCCGCACACGATTGCGACCGATGCCGGCGGCAATGTATATGTAGGGGACCGCAGCAACTCCCGAATTCAGGTGTTCAATAACGATCTGACGTTCAAGGCCAGCTACGACAGTGTCGGGCAGCCATGGGCGGTGTGCATCAGCCCCGGCCCGCATCAATACCTCTACAGCTCGAATTCCTATCCCGATTCCAACAACTCCGACCTGCTGAGTTCAACCGGCGAGATCTACAAAATGGAACTCGACGGCACCATCCTGGGCAGGTTCGGCAAAGCCGGCAAAGAACCAGGCCAGTTCAGCACGGTTCATGAAATCGACTGCCGGACACCCAATGAAATTCTGATTTCGGAGATCACCGCTTGGCGCGTGCAGAAGATCGTGTTCAAACCATGAGACTATTCGTTCCCCTTCTGCTCGCCGGGGCGGCCTTTGGGCAAACACCGGAGATCCCCTACGAGGGAAATATCGACCTGCTGAAAATGCCGGCCCACATTCACATGGGCGAGGCGGCGGGTGTGGCAACCACTTCGAAGGGCAATATTCTGGTTTACACACGGACCGGCGAATCTTCGACAGTCGGCGCATCGCGCGTGTTCACGCACGGCGGTTCGAGGCTGTTCGAATTCGATCCCGCGGGCAAGTACGTGCGCGAGATCGGCCAGGGCGTTTACGGCATGTTGTTCGCTCAGTCTGTTCGTGTAGATCCGCAGGACAACATCTGGATTGTGGACCGCGGCTCGACGATGGTCCTGAAGTTCGATCCGGCCGGGCGTGTTGCGCTGGTGATGGGCCGCAAGCCCGAATCGGTGTCGCTCGAAGGGCCGGGCCGGGGGCAAGGTTCAAACGGGGCCGGAGTTCGCGGCGACAGTTTCAACCGGCCGACGGATGTCGCGTGGGATTCTGCGGGCAACATCTTCGTGTCGGATTCCTACGGCAACGCACGCATCGCGAAGTTCGACAGCAAAGGCAAGTTCCTCAAATCCTGGGGCACCAAAGGCAACGGGCAGGGCCAGTTCGACATGCCTGGTTCCGTCGCCGTAGACTCGCAGGGAAACGTGTACGTAGCGGACACGGGGAACAAGCGCATTCAGGTCTTCGACAACGACGGGACCTTCAAGCGCGAGATCGCCAATGTCGGAACACCGGCTGCCCTGTGTATTTCGCCCGGTACGCACCAGTTTCTCTTCAGCTCGAATTCGAATGCGGCCGATTCCATGGACGGTGGGGACATCTACAAACTGGATCTCGACGGCAAGGCCCTCGGAAAATTCGGCAGGGCAGGGAAGCTTGCCAAAGAATTAGGGACGGTAAACGAGATCGACTGCCGGAACCCGAATGCCTTGTACGTAGGCGAAGTAACCAACTGGCGCGTCCAGAAGTTAACCCTGCGCTGACGGCTGCTGCCGACCACCGCCTTAACGATCGTTGCGACACCCGCCGCGTTGAATTCGTGAGACGCTGACCGCGCGGCCTGTGTTTGCCCGATAATCCAGCGCGACTGCAAACTACCCTTCAGAAACTTCTGGCGGCCAAACGTAAGCCCCAGACGGAAGCCAAAGACTGCTCGCACACTCACGAAGGAATGCAAGGTTCGCGATTCGGGGGATGCGAGGTACGCGTCTTACCTGAGAGTCTCGGCAGAGCTGCGAGCCAGCGCGTCCATACCGGCGGACGGAACAGGATCCGCCGGTATCGCCTGCCGGACGAGGCAAAGGTATGAGATTCCCGAAACGAGAGTAATCGCGGCGCTCAGAAGCAGCGCCTGGGAAAAGCTGCCGGTGCGCTGCACGATGAACCCCGTGAACATCGGCGCGAGCGCGCCGCCAAGATAGCCACCGAAGTTCTGGATCGAGCCGAGCGATGCCGTGAACTGGCCTGGAGCCGCCACCGGCACTGTCGCCCATGCCGCGCTGCTGACAATATAAATCAGGAACAGCGACACCGAGATGAGTGTCAGAGCAACGGTGTTTGACTTCGCCATCGCAACGCCAACCGTGCAGATCGATATCCCGAACAGCGCAGTCGAGACCAGCAGCTTGCGGCCACCCATCGGGGTCCAGCCGCTCCGGGTGAGGAAGTCGCAGAGCCACCCGCCGACCACTGCGCCGACAGCGCCGAAGAAGAACGGAATGGACGCGAGGACTCCGACGCTGGCCACGCTCATCCCGCGTTCATGTTCGAGGTAAAAGGGCAGCCAGCCTGTGTAGAGCCAGAGTGTATAGATGGTGCCGAAAAAGCCGGCGATCATGCCCCACGTAGTGCGGTGGGCGAAAAGCTGCTTCCATTGCGCAAAAGAGGGAGGACCGGAAGAGCGGTTTTCGTCGCCTTCGGTCAGATACTCGGTTTCTTCGTGGGTGAGGGCGATTTCGGAAGGGTCGCGATGGAGCATCCACCAGACGAGTGCGAGCACGATTCCGGATGCGCCCACCCAGATAAACATCCAGCGCCAACTGAACCTCAGCATCAGGAAAGTAAGCAGGGGCAGCGCGATGAAGTTGCCGACAGAACCGGCCGACTGGCACAAGCCCGTCGCAAAGCCGCGCCGATTGATATGGAACCAGTCACGCACCACGCGCGCGCCGCCCGGGAACAGCGGAGCTTCGCCAACCCCTAAAGCGAACCGTGCCGCCAGAAACGGAAAAAAGCCGGTTACGAACCCACCGGCCGCCTGCGCCAGCGACCAACTGAAAAGCCCCAGTCCCAGCATTTTGCGTGGTCCGTAGCGATCGATCAGTGCGCCGACGGGCAACTGAGCGAACGCGTATGCCCACAGGAAGGCCGAGAGCAGCAGGCCCATTTTGGCGACCGGGATGCCGAGTTCATCCTGTATGAGTTTGTTCGCCACCGATAAGGTGGCACGGTCAATGTAATTCAGGGCGCCGCCGACAATAAGCAGCGCAACGGCGCGCCGCTGGATAGAGGCAATCCGCTCGGTCGGCTTGATCATCCTGGATTCCGCCACGAGTTCACTCTATAACGCAGGGTGGCGTGAGCGGATGTCTGACCCGCAAGAGCCGTTGCAATCCAGCACCAACGGCCAGCAGTATTCTGAGCGGCTGTAACTCCGCCGGAAAGCGGCGCCAATTGCTTTTTGGAGTTGGGGATTTTAAAGAATTGGTGGACCTGAAGGGATTCGAACCCTTGACCTCTTCCATGCCATGGAAGCGCGCTCCCAACTGCGCCACAGGCCCACAAGTGAAGCCATCATAACCTCATCATAACAGAACCCCGGAAACGGTTGCCTGCATCCTACAATGAAACGATGAGTAACCTGCGCCGGCATGTACCGGTGGCTCTTGCACTCATACTGGCCTCTCTGTCGAGTTCCTGCTGGATCGTATCCAGGAACCGGCCTATTCTCCGCAATAAAAAAGCCGTCACGGCGAATCAGAGCCTGATGATCGCAACCCGCGAAGAACTGAATGCCAGAGTCGACCGCCTCTACAAAGTCATCAATTCCTTTCAGGCCACCGTCGATATGACTCCGTCGGTCGGCAGCGTCTACAAGGGCCAGATCACCGAAATCAAAGACGTTCGCGCCTACGTTCTGTTCCGTAAGCCCGGCGACATCCGCATCATAGGCCTTGCTCCGGTGATCCGAACCAACGTGTTCGACATGGTTTCGAACGGCGCCGACTTCAGGTTTTTCCTCAACCAGAGCAATCTTTTTGTCGAAGGATCGAACGACGCTCCCGCACCTCGAAGAAACCGTTGGAAAATCTGCGGCCGGATGCCTTCCTCTCGTCCATGCTGGTCCGCCCCGCCGATCCGGTAACCGAAACCATAGTGCTCGAAGATGCAACCGACGAAGACAATGCCCTCTACATCCTGCACTACATTGCGAAGGACGCGTCGGGCGGATTGCACCTTGGGCGCAATATCTGGTTCGACCGGCTGGATCTCAGCATCGTGCGGCAAAAAGTTCTGGATCGACAACGGGCTATATCGTCAGCGATACGCGCTACGCTAAGTGGCAGCCGTACAACAACGTGTCCTTTCCCGTCTCACATCGATATCAACCGCCCGCAGGATGGCTACGGCGTCGTGATGGACGTGGTGCAACTGCAGATGAATAAGTCCCTGACCGACGAACAATTCGTTCTCAATCAGTCCCGAAGGCTCAAAGCTGCAAACGATCGGGGCGGCGCAACCGTGATCTTCAAACTGGTTTGGGAAAACGTCCGTTTCCGCCCCCTGCGCACTCTGCTGAGCGTGCTGCTGATCGCGGTACCGGTCACGCTGATTCTGACTCTGATCGGGCTGAGCAACGGCTTTATCGAGGATTCGAAAAAGCGTTCCACCGGAGTGGGCGCGCGACATTCTGGTCAAAGCGCCAGGCGCCTCTCTCATGAGCTTCAGCTCCGCCAGCATGCCCGACAAACTCGTGGGCGCGTTTGCGCACGAGCCCCACGTCGTCCAGGCAATGGGCACAGTGGTTGCGCCGATCGGCGGCTTCGACTCCGTGACCGGCATCGACCCCGCGGCTTTCGACAAAATGAGTGGCGGGTTCACCTTCGATGAAGGCCACGGGATTCCAGGGCCTGACGACATTCTGGTCGACACGTTCGGATGCAAAGCAAAGGCACGTGCACGCAGGCGGAACCGTTCACAACGTGCTCAACCGCGACTGGCATGTGGCCGGGATCGTGGAGCCCGGCAAACTTGCCCACCTTTTCGTCCAGATGCCGGTTCTGCAGGAACTGCTGGGCAGTCCGGGTCATGTCAGTCAGATTTTTCTGAAACTGGACGACCCGAAAAACACGGACGAAACGGTCGACGCCCTGAAAGCGAAGTATGAAGGTTACGGAATCTGGTCGGTCGCCGATATGCAGACGCTGCTTTCCGTCGATAACATTCCGCTGCTGCAGCAATTTCATCCACGTAATTATCGGGATCGGCGTGGTCATCGGCTTCGCCGTCGTGTCGCTGTCCATGTATATGGCGGTGCTGCAGCGCACGCGCGAGATCGGCATTCTGAAATCGCTTGGAGCGACGAAGGCGTTCGTGATGGGGCTGATCCTCGCGGAGGCGTTCTGCTCGGCCTCGGGGGAACCATTGTGGGAATCCTTCTGAGTTTCGCGAGCCGCGCGATTATGCAGGCCGTCGCTCCGGCCTCACTGCCGCAGGCAATTGTTTACGGCTGGTGGCCGATTGCGGGAGGGATTGCGCATGGGCGCCGCGCTGCTGGGCGCGCTGTATCCCGGCATGCTGGCCGTTCGGCAGGACCCGATTGAGGCGCTCGCGTATGAGTAGACGCCGATCATCCAGGTTCGCGATCTTCGCAAAACTTACATCACGGGCAAAGTCTCTGTCGAAGCGCTGCGCGGCGTGAATCTGGACGTTCCCAAAGGCGAATTTCTGGCCATCGTCGGACCTTCAGGGTCGGGCAAGTCCACGCTGTTCCATATCGTCGGCGGTCTCACGCCGCCGAGCGCCGGCGAAGTGATCGTCGGCGGGCAAAAACGTTTCCGGCGTCGGCGATGCGGGCCGCACGGAACTGCGCCGCAAGTACGTCAGCTTTGTGTTTCAGAAGTTCAATCTGCTGCCGAACCTGAGCGCGCGCGACAATATCCGCACGGCGCTTTACATCTCCGGTGCCAGCCGCCGATTCTTTCAGTCCCGCGTTCGAGAAGATTCTCGACCTGCTGGGGATTACGGGCCGCCTCGATCACAAGCCCAGCGAGATGTCCGGCGGCGAACAGCAGCGCGTCGCGATTGCCCGCGCGCTCGCCACCAACCCTGCAATTCTGCTCGCTGACGAGCCCACCGGAAATCTGGATTCCGCCAATTCCCTGGCTGTGCTGAAGCTTCTGCGCGACCTGAATAAGCGACTGGGCCAAACCATCCTCATGATCACCCACAATGCGGAAGCGGCCGCTTACGGCGACCGCATTGTCCAGATGCGCGACGGCCAGATCGTTTCCTGAGAGCGTGATTCACTGAAGCAAAGGGCGGCCGCTCTTGCGCAGGATCTCCACAATTCGGCCGATCCCCTCATCCCAGTCCGGAAATAAATCGACGTACTGCGTCTCGCGCTGAATCCGGTGCGGCACACGGCATTCGTCCAGACGCACCGGGATCAGGAACACTTCGTCCAGCGGCACGCGCCGGGCACAATCGAGCGCATAGCGAATCTCCGCCTGGAACGCGCCCCGTTTGTTCACCGAGTTCCCGGAAAAGCACGCGACGAAGAAGTCGGCGCCCTCGATCGCGTCCTGGATTCTGCGCGGCCAGTTCTGGCCTGGCAGCAGCTTTCGCCGGTCCATCCAGGGAGCGTAGCCGCGCGATTCCAGAGTGTCGTACAGCCGTTCAGCAAGCGCCGCAGTCTTCAACCGCGTACGCGATAAACACCCGTGGCTTGCTGTTTTCATGGAAACAAATTCGACCGGCGGCGTCGCGCCTGAACACACCCAGACCGTCGATCTCGACCGATGGCGAACGCTCGAGCGAGCGGCAAATCAAAAGCGCGAGTTCGTCAGCGCTCATTGCGCTCCGGCCTGAATATCCAGGGTTTCCCGGGTGCAATGGTTCCAAGCCCCGGCAAACGCGCGGTGTGCCCGCTTCTCAGCGCCCGCAGGATCCGGTTGACGGCGCGATCCATATCGTCAGCAGCTTTGCCCGTCTCCACGCCGCGGCGCTGCGCACATATCCTCAGCAAGTTCCGATTTCTTCATCCTGCACAAGAGGCTACCAGCGGTCCGGACAAGAAAGTACGTAAGTGATTGAAACTGCGCGCAAAAAGCCGTGTGAACGAAACATTAAGTGAATTTAATCACAGTTTAAGGTTGGTTCATGTGCGGTTCGGATATCATTCACCCAGACGATTACATCGTCGGAATTCCAATAAGGAGTTCCACCCTCATGAAAAAGTTTCTCGCACTCGCAATCGGCCTCGGCCTCGTTCTCGGCACCGTCTCCTTCGCCCAGGACAAGATGGACGACAAAAAGACCGAAAAGAAGAAAAAGAAGAGCAAGAAAGAAAAGAAAGCCGACACCACCGCAACCGACAAAAAGATGTAATTTCCCGGGCCGAAGCCACGGGAAACCGTGGCTTTGGCCCACCGTTTCTTCCCAGCAGTCTCCCTCCTCCGATCTCCCCTGCTTCACCCTCTTTGTTGACGCCTAACGCCCAATTCCTCTAATCTCTAGTTTGTGACTGGGGATTGCGGGAGTTTCCGCCGGATGAACATTTCCGTGAAGGGCGAGTACGCTTTGCAGGCCATTTTCGACCTTGCCTCGCAACCAGCCAGCGAGCCCGTTAAAATTGCCGAAATCGCACGCCGGCAGCAGATTCCTCAGAAATTTCTCGAATTGATTCTCGCCAGCCTGAAACAGGGCGGGTTTGTAGAGTCGCGCCGCGGCGCTGAAGGCGGCTACCTGCTCGCAAGGCGTGCCGATTCGATCACGGTGGGCGACGTCCTGCGTTTTGTTGAAGGCCGGCAGGAAGAGCGGTCGCGTACGCGGCGCCGCAGCGATGCACCGCTTGCCGACTTGTGGGAGCGCGTGGACACGGCCATTGACAGCGTGCTCGACACCGCCTCGTTCGCGCAACTGGTGCGCGAATGGGCCGAAAAACATAGCTCGTTTTGTACCGAACTGGGAGATCTGACATGTACTTTCGAAGACAATTCGTACAGCATTGGCCATACCCCGCTGGTCAGGCTGAACCGCGTTATCGACGGGGCTCCGGTCACCATGCTGGGCAAAGTGGAAGGCCGTAACCCCGCCTACTCCGTGAAGTGCCGCATCGGCGCCGCCATGATCTGGGACGCGGAAGAGCGCGGCATCCTCAAGCCCGGCAAAGAACTGATCGAGCCTACCAGCGGCAACACCGGGATCGCGCTCGCGTTTGTCGGCGCGGCGCGCGGTTATCCCGTGACCCTGACGATGCCGGACACAATGTCGCTGGAACGCCGGAAGGTGCTGCTTGCGTTCGGCGCCAGGCTCGAACTGACTGAAGGGTCGAGGGGGATGGCAGGCGCCATCGCGCAGCGCCCAGGAAATTGTGCAGTCCGACCCGGATCGCTATGTGCTGTTGCAGCAGTTCGACAATCCCGCCAACCCTGATATTCACTTCAAAACCACCGGCCCGGAAATCTGGGACGATACGGAAGGGAAAATAGATGTTCTGGTGTCCGGCGTCGGCACAGGCGGAACGATTACCGGCGTTTCGCGGTACATCAAGAACGAGAAGGGCAAGAAAATCCTTTCGGTTGCCGTGGAACCGGTAGGAAGCCCTGTGATTACCCAGACGATGGCAGGGCAGCCGCTCAAGCCCGGACCGCACAAGATTCAGGGAATCGGAGCTGGCTTTATCCCCCGTAACCTCGACCTCGCATGGTGGACAGCGTGGAACAGGTCACCAATGAGGAGTCGATCGAGATGGCCCGGCGCCTGGCGCGCGAAGAGGGTTTGCTCTGCGGCATTTCCTGCGGCGCGGCGGTCGCGGCCGCTGTGAGGGTCGCGCGCAGGGAAGAATTTCGGGGCAAAACGTTTGTGGTGGTTCTTCCGGATTCGGGCGAACGCTATCTGAGCAGCGTTCTGTTCGAAGGCATGTTCGATATGTAATGAAAATATTTTTCCCGGCGCGTAACCTTTGACGTTTTTTATCGCGCCTTCTATGCAAATCCCCGTTACGACGCGGGCGCAAACATCCTATCACCCTTACTTGCGCCCGCACTCCTTTCTCTTCGTCGGCGTAGCCGCGTCACATCGTAAACTTTTCAAATAAGCATGTTCAGCCGTTGGATCGCCGCTGTTTTGCTCCTGACTCCGGCAATAGTCGATCGCACAGCAGCCTGTTGAAAGTATCTTTCGCGTGCGCTGAAGATGAACTTCAGGCGGCTGGCCTGCTCTGCACCGAAGAGGAGCCCTGTGCCATCTTCCTCGAACTGAGCGCCATCGCACCCGCCGGACGCAAACTATTTCTTGCAGGAAATCTGCACGCCACCTCCGGTACCATCGCCTCAATTTTTGTTGCGAGCGACGATACCGGCCTCACATGGAAAGAGCCAGCTCCGCGCCTGCCCGGCGCCGCCATTGAGCACCTGCAATTTTACGATCTGGAACACGGCTGGGCCGCGGGAGAAATCCAGTATCCGCTGCCTCGCGATCCATTCTTTCTGCTCACTACCGATGGCGGCCTTTCGTGGCGGCGGCATCCTGTATCCGAAGACGGTGGACCCGGTTCCGTCCAGCGCTTCTGGTTCGATTCCGCGCAACACGGCGAACTGATCGTTGACGCCGGCAAACGGGCACCGGGCGGCCGGTACCTTGACTACGAATCGGAAACGGGCGGCGACAAACTGGATGCTCAGAAGCACCACCTCCGACCAGCCGAAAATCAAGACGAGCGCCGACCCAAACTGAGAGTTCCGATTTCCGCATCCGCCCCACACCGAACGGCAAGACCTACCAGATTGAGAAGCGCATCGGCGAAACGTGGGAGCCCGCGTCGTCTTTCCTGATCGACGTGGCAAGTTGCAAAGGAAGGCCTCAGGAAACCAAAGAGCCCGCCGCGCCGCCGCCTGCGAGACAATAGCCGGATTGCAACGCAAACCAGATCCGGCCGATCTCGCCGTCTTCCGCAACCTGTTCGTCTCCATTGCCGATGAGATGGGCGCGGTGCTTCGCAAGACCTCCTTCAGCGCCAATATCAAAGAGCGGCGCGATTACTCCTGCGCACTCTATGACGCCGCGGGACAGACCATTGCCATGGGCGATCACATGCCTGTCCACCTTGGCGCGATGCCCCTTTCGGTGCGTCATGCGCTCGATGCCTTCACGCTGGGCCCGGGCGATGTCGTCATCGTTAACGATCCGTTTCAGGGCGGTACCCATCTTCCCGATATCACCGCCGTTTCGGGCGTCTTCCTGCGCAGGAACGCCAGGCGCGCCGATTTCTACGTCGCAAACCGCGCGCACCATTCGGATGTCGGCGGAATGAGCCCTGGCTCGATGCCGCTTGCCCGCGAGATTTACCAGGAAGGTTTGCGCATCCCGCCCGTGATGCTGATGCGCGCGGGCGAGGTGCAGCGCGACGTCATGCAACTGATCCTTGCCAACGTGCGCACGCCCGAAGAACGCGAAGGCGATCTGCTCGCGCAGGTGATGGCCGCGCAGGCGCGGGGAAGACCGTTTGCGCCAAATGGCGGCCCGCTATGGCCTTGCCCGTGTTGAGCGCAGCGCGGCCGATCTGCTGGCCTACACCGAACGGCTCACCAGAGCGATGCTGCGTGAAATTCCTGACGGCATCTATACCTTCGAAGACTTTCTCGACAATGACGGGATTAGTGACGCGCCGGTTCGTATCGCGGTCTCAATCCGGGTCGCGGATGACGAAGCGGTGGTCGATTTCACGGGCTCGAGCCCGCAGGTCTCAGGCTCCGTCAACGCGAACTACGCGGTGGCCGTATCCGCGGCCATGTATTGCTTCCGATGTCTCATCGAATCCGATGTGCCCTACAATGCGGGCCTGCTGCGACCCATCCGTCTGATCGCGCCCGAGCGCAGCATCGTCAATGCGGGATTGCCCGCCGCCATGGCCGCCGGCAATGTAGAGACCTCCCAGCGCATCACGGACACCATTCTTGGGGCGCTGGCGAAAGCCCTGCCGGATAAAATTCCGGCCGCCAGTTCCGGCACCATGAATAATCTGAGCTTCGGCGGCTGGGACACGCTGCGGAGCCGGCCGTTTGCCTATTACGAGACGATCGCGGGCGGGATGGGAGCATCGCCCGAAGGTCCGGGCCGCTCCGCCACACACACACACATGACCAACAGTTGGAACACACCGGTCGAGGCGTTCGAACACGAATACCCGGTTCGGGTGCGGGTATATCGAATCCGCAATCAGCTCTGGTGGTGTGGGGCAGCACCGCGGCGGGGATGGGATCGTTCGCGAACTCGAATTTCTGGAGGATACCGATGTCACCATTCTTTCCGACCGCCGCGCGCGCGGACCGTGGGGTTTAGCGGGCGGTGAAGCGGGGATCCCTGGCGTCAATAAAGTGACCGGACCCGATGGCACCCGAGTGCTTCCTGCCAAGGTCAGAACCGAACTCAGGAGCGGCGACACGCTGCGCATCGAATCGCCCGGCGGCGGAGGCTGGGGCGCCGAGTGACCTTGTCTACGCGTGCCGAGCGAATCTGCCTCGCACTGCTGCTGCTGATTTTCACGTGCTTCACGGCGCACGGACTCAGGATGTTTTATTCGGGCGACGACATGATGAACATGTACGAAGTCTGGATTCTGAATCCGTGGCGCCTGGGCAAGTCCCTGCTGTTCATCTGGATGCCCGCGTACCGGCCTCTCGGCGGTGTCATCTATCGTGTTTTTTACGCGATTTTCGGCTTCCACAACTTGCCCTTGTACGTGTTCTGCTGGCTGCTGCTGGCGGCTAACACATTGCTTTCATATCCGTTTTTCAGATCTGCCGGAGCCGCCCCGGTCCAGGCGCTGTTCGCGGTCGCTCTGACCCTGGTCCATGGCAGCTTTCAGGATTTATATCTGAGCGCCGGGACCATTTACGACCGGCTCTGGTTCCTGTTCACTGTCCTCGGTCTGATTGTTTACGCCCGTGTACGCGGGGATGGCTCTCGCGCTCCCGATCTGCGGAGCGCTGCGCTCGTCTGCCTGCTCTGCATATTCTCGATGGACTCGAAAGAGAGCGGTATCGCCCTTCCCGTAACGCTCGCCTGTTACGAAGCGCTGTTCATTCTGCCCGGAGTCTGGCGCGCGGACCGTGTACGGGCCTGGTTGCGCGCGATTCTGCCGCTTTATGTCACGCTCGCGGTGATCTCGCTCGCGTTCGTTTTTGGCCGGGTTCATCGAACTCCGGAACTAACGGGTAACGGAGCCTACCAGCCGCACGCGAGCGCCGCGATCTGGCTCAGCCACATGGCGGAATACTTCACCATGCTGGCCTACGGGCACGTGCACGTCACCGCGATTTCGGCCGGAGTGCTGTTGCTTGCGATGCTGCTCGTCGCCGTGTTCCTGCGCAATCCGGCCATGATCTTCGGCTGGCTGTTTTTCGTAATCGCTCTCACGCCCGTAGCCTTGATCTCCAGCCGCCCCGGCTACGTTCTTTACGTGCCCGATCTCGGGCTGGGCCTTTACTTTGCCGTCGCGCTGGGGTTGCTGCTGCGGCGCGTTCCGCGCTTCGGGATCGCAGTCTTCGCAACTATAGCGGCGGCACTCATGCTCTTCCACATCCGAAACTGGCCCGGACCCTTTCCGCCCGAAGCCTCGCCCGAGAAACGGCTGACGGAACAGTTCCGCCGCGAACTACCCACGCTCCCGGTCAGCAGCAAGCTTCTGTTCGTCAACGACGATTTTCCGGTGCCGGCGTACGATCTCACGTTCAATCTGCGCCTGATGTATCACGATCAGTCAATCCGCGCAGATCGCATGGGAGGTCCTCCGGACCAGCGCCCGAACCCTGCGCACCCCGTTCATTACGACCATGTATTCGCACAGGAAAACGGGCGTTACCTGGAACTGGACAACCGCAACTTCGCGGAAGCCGTGCGCCTGCGCATCCTGCGGGACTATGCTGTCGCCCGCGAACTCGATTTCACGCGCCGCGATCACTCAGCCTACATAGTTTCGGGCCTCAAAGACGGCGATGCCGGCGAAGGCCGCTGGACTATGCCGCGCGCCGTCCTTAAATTCGATCTTTACCCTGCGCCCGCAACATTCACCGCGAAATGGTGGGTGCCGGACTTTGTCGCGAAACCCGTGGTCCGCAACATGGCTATCGTCATCGGAGGACAGCCCGCGGGTGTCGTGCCGCTTACGCACTCAGGCATGAACGAAATCAGCTTCCCTGTCAGTGCCGCGCAAATTTCGCTGAACGGGTTCACACTCGTCGAATTGAATGTCGACAAGCCGTACAGGAACGCTGAAGGCGAGGAGTTCGGAGTGGTTCTCATGCGGGCCGGTTTCGCGTACAGGTAGCGCCTATGGGCGCCGCGAAAGACGGTCAGGCGCCAGCCGCGCGGCAATGGCGCAGCAATCCGCTCCCACGTTCTGCGACGGCCGGTCCGTCAGATTGCTGCCGAGCGTATTCGCCATGCTCAACACCGATTCGATGGCCCACAGAGTCGAATCCATAATGACGTTATCCAGGATCTGGTTCGTGTCGGAACCGAGCTGGATAAAGATGCCGGAGCTGTTCGATCCCCGGATGCTGTTCGAAAACAGGACATTTCCGCGGCTCCCGGTAAAATCCAGTTCAGCCGATGCCGCATCGCCGGGAGCCGCGCCAAGCTCCACTCCGAAGAACCGGTAGTAAACGCTCACGCCATCGTTATCGCTTTCGATCTTATTCATCCCGATCACGTTGAAAAACGCTGTGCGGACCATCTTCACGCCGCCTCCGAAGTTGTGCGAGATGTTGTTCCCGAACAGGATGTTGTAGATGCCGTTATCGATGGATACGCCAGGCAGCTTTGAAGCTGCCGACCCGTCCGGCAAACGCCCTGCCACGAAATCGAGTTGCAGCGTCGCGTCGGTTTGGCCCCAGCGCTTCCCGTTCTGCTGAATTACATTCGAAGCCACCACATTCGATGTAGCCCCGTTATCGAGGCACAGCCCCTCCTTCGCATTGCCCTGGATAGTATTGGAAAAAATAACGTTGCGAACCGAACCGTCCATGTAGATGCCGGATGTCCTGTTGTTCGCAATATGATTGAACGCGATCAGGTTGTCATGCGGCGGGTTGAGCCTGCCGCGAATCGGGCTGAACACGGGCCAGTAGCCGCCGGCGTCGAATATGGCCTGAGGATTCGAGGCGAAATCGACATCGCGGTCCGTCACCAGAACACCGGCGTTCCAGTTGGATTGCCCCGTGCCATTGCTGAAATCGTTTTGCTCGATGGTACAAATCGTTGCACCCGCATTCAGCACCACGCCGGCACCGCCAAGCTCCGACATCCTGTTGTGCGTCACATAGGCGTGAGCGGAGCCCGTGATCACGATGCCTTGGCCGGTCAGCCCCGACATTCGGGCATGGTCTACCAGCACGCCCGTTGATTTCGCGATCAGAATCGCGGAGTTCCCCTGGTTAAAGTTGCCACCCAGAATCGCGACGTTCTGCGCGCCCACGATTCGAATCATGTACGGCACTGAGCCGGCTGCCGACAATTGAGCCGTCCCGAAATCGAGCGTGGTGGCGTCATGCGCGAACACAATCGGCTGATCGACCGCGATCGCGGCAGAAGTAATTCGTACGTACGGCGCAGCGGCGTTTTGAAGAAAGGCGTTGAGTGCCGATGCCGTAGACCCGCTGAAACTGACGCTCGCTGCGGCGGGGCCGGGCAGTGTAAGAGGCGGCGTCAACAAGGTCTGGGCGGCTGTCCACGCATCCGTAGCCGAGCGATTGCCGATTGCCAGACTGCGCGCCCGCATGCCCATCTGGAGTTGCGCCGCCGCAACTGCGGTCACGCTACCCGGCTGATCTTCGAGTGCCACCGCAAACGCAGTGTAGATATTCGCGGCATCCAGCGAGAGCTGCGGAGGGCTGCCGAAGTTTTGAGCAAGGGCGTTCTGAGCCAGGCAGGTGAACGTTACAAGCGAGGAAATGAGCACTGCCGAAACAATCCGCATAAAGGTCCGATCCTCCGCACCTCTAATGTAACTTTGCGGAATCGAGCGCCGGCCGGTTCAGCGAACGATGATGTTCAGAGCGAGATACTGCCCTTCGTCGGCCGCCTGATAACGAACCGAGACCCGCGCATTCACCTTCAGTGACCCTTCCACTTTGGTCTTCTGGTCCCGAAGAAACTTCCGCGTCACATCGGGTTTCGCGGGCACTTTGCGAACGACCGTCAGAGAGTCGGGCGTCAGATCGGTGACTTTTCCGGAAAAGATATCGTTGGTCACCGCTGTTTTAGGCGCTTCCGAATCCTGCGGAAGCGCTGGCGCAAGCGTCAACGCTGCCATCAGTAGCACGCGCACGAAAGAAGTCACTGCTTTCAGAATAAAGGAAATCCTCGCCTGTCAAACCATAGTTCCGATTAAACCGGATTAATGACGGCGGCCTGCGAATCCGCGAACTCCTGTTCTGCCGCGCGCGTTGTCAGTGGCAGCCAGATCCTGAAAGTGGTCCCGCGCCCGAGTTCGCTCTCCACCTCGACATCGCCTCCGTGAGCGCGCGCAATCCATGTCACGAAGCTCAGGCCGAGTCCGAGGCCCTTCTCAGGCGAAGCCTGCTCGCTCGGTCCGCGAACCCTGTAAAACCGGTCGAAGATATGGGGCAGATGCTCCGGTGAAATCCCCTGACCCGTGTCTTCAATGCGGATTTCCGCGCGATCGCCCACCCTGTCTATAGTGACCGCGATGGTTCCCCCGGGCGGCGTAAACTTAATCGCATTCGACAGCAGATTCGACAGCATCCGCTCAATCTGCACACGGTCGAACTCACCGGTACAGCGATCCACCGCCGCTGTGAAGCTGAGTTTGATCTCAGCGCCTTCCGCCGGAATCTGGAACTGATCCGTGGTCGCATCCGCGAGTTCCACCAGATCGAGCACCTGCTTTTGCAGGATCACCTGACCGGTCTCCGCCTGTGAGAGCAGCAGCAGAGCGCGCACAATCTGAGAAAGCCGCTCGATATCGGCGAGCGAATTCACAATTGCATCCCGGTACTGCTCGGCCGTCTGCGCCGTGAACAGAGCTACTTCAAGCTGACCCCGGACCACCGTGATCGGCGTGCGCAGTTCATGCGATACATCGGTTGAAAACTGACGCACCTGATTGAAATTGACCTCGAGCCGTTCGATCATCTGGTTGAAGGTTTCAATCAGAAAGTCGAGTTCATCGCCGGCCTTGCGCGGCGGAATGCGCATGCTCAGATTCGAGCCACTGATGCGCTGCGCGGCGCTCGCGATTTCGAGCACGGGCGTGATTGCTCTCCCGGCAAACACCCAGCCCGTGATACCGCCTGTCAGCACGACCAGCGGAACCATCCCGAAGCACAGCCACGTGAACTTTTGCAGGATGTCCCGGTCCTGTCCGCGCGATTTGCCGATCGCCACAAAATACCGGCGCTTATTATCCTCGCTCGCAAGACTGCTTTGGCGGATCAGGTACGGAGTTCCATGGCTGTCCCATTTAACAGGCCATCTGGGTTCCAGCGACCGGATTACTGCGTGAATATCGGCCACGCTGTCTTCGCCAAGCGCCGCGTATTCGGGGCTTTCTTCGAGCACATGGCCGTTGCTGTCAGCAATAAAGTCGAGTCTCTGGATGCGGGCCCTGGTACCGTTCTCCTCGGGATCGTTGTCGTCGAAAAACCATTTCGGATGATAGTTCAGCTGACCCGGATCGTTCACGATCTTCAGATTGGCCTTCACCACCGCCCAGCTCTGGTCCAGATCGTCACGCGCCTGCTCATCGAGCCGGTTGGAAAGGTATTGCCGGAAGAGCGCGCTGACCCCGATCAGAAGCAGCGTGAAGACCACCGTATAGACAGCCGTGAGGGTAAACCGGAAACTGCGCGATATGTGCTTGCGCCCGGACACGCGGCTTTAAACTTCGAACGGCGTCTCTGCCCCGACCTGCGACATCGCGCCCTTTTCAACAGCCTCGATCATGTACCCGATCCCGCGAACCGTATGGATCAGCTTCATCTGATAACGGTCGTCGATCTTGCTGCGAAGGTGCCGGATATAAACGTCCACGATGTTGGTGAGCCCGTCATAATCCATATCCCATACATGTTCCACAATCATGGTCCGGCTGAGCGGCCGGCCCTTGTTGCGCATCATGTATTCGAGAATGCCGAATTCTTTCGGAGCCAGTTCAATGGTTTCGGAACTGCGCGTCACTTTGCGCCGCGCGCAGTCGAGCACCAGGTCGCCCACCTGGAGCCTCTCTGGCGCCGGCTGTCCGCGCCGCAGCAGCGCGCGCACCCGCGCCAGCAGTTCCACGAATGCAAACGGTTTGGTGAGGTAGTCGTCCGCGCCCTGTTCGAGCCCTTTAACGCGGTCGTCGAGATGGCCCCGCGCGCTCAGAATCAGAACCGGCGGTCCGGTGCGGCGCCCGCGGATACGTTCGAGCACCTTCAGCCCGTCCATATCCGGCAGCATCAGATCCAGAATCACCAGATCGTAATCCGTATCGTGGGTAAACTGCAGCGCTGTCGCCCCGTCGGGAGCCACGTCCACCGCATACCCGGCGCCCTGCAGACCGCGGCCAAGGAAGTCGGCGATTTTTTTCTCGTCTTCCACAACGAGGATGCGCATGTAGACCCAGATTACCGCAATTGTGTATCGCAATGTCGGCGGGCTGCGTCCAGCAAATGAATGACTTGCGCCGCCCGAGCCGTCCTGTTCGCGATCGCCTGCGCAGTAGCTCTCTCTGCTCAGAACGCCGGTCCGAAATGGGTGCTGACCTTCTCTGACGAATTCAACGGCAAAGAACTCGATCTGTCGAAATGGGCTCCACACGACCCGGCTGGCCGTCAGCGTGATTTCGAGGTTCAGGCTTACGTCCAAAGCGCCATCACGGAGAGCGGAGGCAGCGCGCACATTGTTGCCGATCGTGGCGAGGCCGAATATGACGGCCAGAACCGCAGGTTCACCTCCGGCATCATCACCAGCTACGGATCTTTCGCTCAGACTTACGGCCGGTTTGAGATTCGCTGCCGTATGCCGGCGGGCAAGGGTCTTGAAGCGAAGTTCTGGCTGCTGCCGGTGCCTTCGGGCGATATCCCTTCGATCGATGTCTACGATGCGATCGGCAGTGAGCCCACCAGGGCGCTCTTCGGAAACCTCTGGGGCGACGTCAAGACACAGCGCTCCTTTCGTGGTTCCTGGGCCGTGCCAGACCTGTCAGCCGACTTTCACACCTTCGCTATCGACTGGGACCGGGACAGCATCGTCTGGTTCGTCGATGGCAAGCAACGTTTCCGCTCAACCGATGGCGTCCCGCAGCAGCCCATGTACCTGGCGATTAGTCTCGCGCTGGGAAGCGTTCAGGCGAAGTACCCCGATTCCGCCACCCGCTTTCCCGCTGTCTTCGATATCGATTACGTCAGGGTGTATCAGTCACCGGCGAACCTTCACCCCTGAACGTTCCCGACGCTACACACAGCACTGAAACGGGCGGCAGGGCACCCGTAAATCCAGTGTTTTGACGGTATGCTAATATGAGTGTGTAGCTTGCCCGTATTCTTCCTATTTAGCCGCGTCAAGCTTTACACACGAGGAGCGATCCTACACCAACATGGCCAATTTTAATCAGGGTGCTCAGGTTGAGCATCAGAAGTTCGGTTTGGGAACGGTGCTGTCCAGCAGCGATGAGCGCATCGTAATCAAATTCGACGATCACGGCGAAAAGAAATTTGTGACACCCATGGTCATCAGCTCTCTCAAGAAGAGTGACCGTCAGCCCCCTGCGGAAAAGCGCGCTTCCCGTGCCCGTAAGCCCAAGGCCACTGCTGCGGCTCCTGCGGCTCCGGTCGAGGCCTGAACCGCAGCCCTTGGAAAATCTTCAAAAAGTTAAAGGATCCGACGTTTGAACGCCAGACAGAAGCGCCTCTTCGAAGAAGCCGTTAAGAAAAACCCGAGTCTGAAGATGCCCGTCGAAGGCGCGGAGCCTTCCGGTGAACTCACAGACGAAGATATGGCCCTCCTGAAGCAGGGCGTCGGGGACAAAACCGGTCGTCCACCCGCTTCCGCCGTCGCATCGTCCGACAATGCGGAGGAAGGCACCACCGAAGCCCAGACCGGCTCGGTGATGACCTATTTCGAAGAAAAAGGTTTTGGATTCCTGCGGCCGGATGGTGGCGGCAAAGACATTTTCTTCCACATCTCCCGGCTTCATCAGGGGCAGGCGACCGAACTACTGCCCGGTACGAAGGTGTCCTTCGAACTCGGCATGGATCGCAACGGCAAGATTGCCGCCAGCAGCGTCAGAATTCTTGCTCCCGCTGCCGACGAAACCCCGAAAGCCTGATTCGCCGAATTCCGCTGAGAGGTGAGGTTTGGAGCGCACCGCTTAGCCGTACCAACCCGATTTTGACCCCCTTGTGTTAAAGGGCGGGAATCAACCGGGCGCCTTTAGGGGTCATCCACCGTTTTACCGGCAGGGACCAGCACACCAGCGCCCTTTGGACGACTCCCTCATTCTTGAGTGTTGGATCAAAAATGAAGGGCGGTCACATGCCTTGCAGCGCGCTCCAATTGCCGATTGTACCCTGTTTCTTTTAGCTCCCGCAACGCGATATACTTCCTGACCCGGTTGTAAAAATATCCACATCTAAGGGAAACTTTCGGTCGCTTTTTCAACACTGTCGCGCTCTTGCAGGACGCTCCTCCCGCCAATGCCGGTGGCTCTCAGAACACGATCGGAATTGTGGCCGGCGTGCTCGCGTTGCTTCCGCCGTTCAGTTTCTTGACGCCATCCAGAAAGCCAGACTCTTGATCTGTTCCACAATCTGCTCTTTATCCGAAGCCCCCGGTGCAAGCTCAAGATAGCGCCTGAAGCTCGCCAGCGAATCGGCGATCCTCTGCATTTGCAGCAGCGCGATTCCACGCTGTTTATATTCATCCGGGCTATCCGGATTCGCGGCAATCAGCAAATCCAGCACCCGCAGCGCCTTCGCGGAATCTCCGGCTGAGAAATACACGTGCCTTAGATTATTCACCATCCGCATCACAATCGAGCGCCGCTCCACAGGCGCGAGTTGAGACGGGTCGAGCGACTCCGTCTGCGCCAGTCTGCGGCAGCCTTCCTCATCCACCAGCGCGCCTCCGTGAAACGGATCGATGAACGTCGAATACATGCCATCGTCGTATCGGACCAGGAAGTGGCCCGGCAATCCAATCCCTTGGACTGGTTTGGCCAGCCGCCGCGCGACTTCCATATAAATCACCGAAAGCGTAATCGGAATGCCGAGCCGCGTATCGAGCACACGGTTCAGAAAACTGTTGTCGGCGGTGTAGTAATTTTCCTGATTGCCTTTGAGCGCAAGGTCCCCGAACAGGTACGAATTCGCGGCTTCCACAAACCGCTCTCCATCGTTCAGGTCCTGAGCGCGGTCCGCGATGGCAAACGCGTGACGGTCCAGTTCGGCAATATAATGTCCGGCGTCCAGGTCAGGATATTCGATGCGCGCCAGTTCCATCGCGGCCGCATCCAGATTCATGTCGGAAGGCTTGCCGGCGAGCAAATCCAGCAGCAATTGCGCGTCCGTCACTGGAGGGTAGAATAACAAACTGATGCAGATAGCGGTCGCGGCGGATCACGCCGGTTTTCCATTGAAACAGCGGGTCCTCGAACTTGTCGAAAAGCTGGGCCATCAGGCAATCGATCTGGGCACCGATTCCACCCGCTCCGTCGATTACCCGGATTACGCGCAGGCCATTGCGAACGCCATCCACGAAAAAAGCGCGGATCGAGGCATATTGCTTTGCGGCAGCGGCGTGGGCGCGTGCGTCGCCGCCAATAAGTTCAGGGGAATCCGCGCCGGTACCTGTCACGACACGTTCTCAGCCCACCAGTCGGTCGAAGATGACGACGCCAACGTGCTCTGCCTTGGCGCTCGTATCATAGGCCCTGAACTGGTGGCGGAACTGGTGCCCGCATTCCTGAACGCCCGTTTCTCAGGCGCTGAAAGGCATGTCCGGCGTCTGCGCAAGATCTCTGAATTCGAAAACGATCTGTAGCCTCGCGCTTTAAAAGTCTTTGGGAAATGTCGGGATCGGTTCGGGTTCAGGCGCCGGGTCAGGGTCCGGCATCGGATGCGGCTCCGGATCGCGCACCATTCGCGAAGTATAAACCGTTTCTTCCGGGTTCAGCGACAGCTCACAATTACAGCAATCGCTGCAGTTGCCGCATTTTTCGCAAAGATGGTTTCCGCAGGTATCCTTCGTGCAGCTTACGCAGATGCGGGTCGATTCCTCTTCGCAAATGCTGCACAGAAAGGGCGCGGTTCTTGTTACATGTGAGGAGATCATTTTTATATATATTTCGAATTTTTTCGGAATGCTTATTTCTTCAGGGCTCTTGTCGGCGCGGTCGGCTGTCGCGAAAGCGCGCCCCGGCAGCGCTGCGCCTCATGGTCGACAACCTGAAATTCCTGTTCCTTCTCATTCGCGAGTTCAAGGATGTAACTCTGCAGCGCATCCAGATTTGCCTGATCCTGCGCCGCAACCGATTGGATGAGATCCGCCAGCGCGGGATTCTGATACCTGCGCAGCCCGCCCATCAGCGAATCGAGTGAGCGATGGAACGACTGCACCCGAAACAGAGCCTTCATCGCGTCCTGCATCCGGTCCGGCCGCTGCGCGAGTGCGCTCATATCTGTCTCAATGGCCTGAATCTGCTGACGCGCCGTTGCGAGTTGCGAGACATAGGTTTCGGGCGCGCCCCTGGCCACCCACTCACCTGCCCGCACTTCCTCAAGCATAGGATTCAAACGCGCAGCGTGTTCCGCAATGTGTGTGAAGATTTGCGCTGTTTGAGGGTCCACGTAAGCCTGCTGAGCGCCGCGGCCCTGCTGAGTAAACACACAGCCGAGCAAACCTATCGCCGTGAAAACGGCAGTGTGCGCGCGCATCCGTTCTCAGACTAACACCTGAAATCCCGCTATTGTGGCGGAGGTGGCGGCGGAGGCGGAGGAGGTGGCGGAGCGGCAGTCCCGTTCCCTGTCTTGCCGTTATTTTGATCGCCCGCGCCCACGGTTGTCGTCCCGCCGCCGGTGCCAGTCCCGCGCGCCGCAGTCGATGCTCCGCGCGAAGCGTTCAGCGCCACCTGGTATAACGCATCCGACGCAGCCTTGGCGGCATGCTTGAAAATGGAGCCGCGGTCGATCAGCGCCTTACCCAGCGAATCGTTCTTGTACACCCGGACGGAATCACCGGGGTTCAGCACTCTCACCGGTCCGGGCTTAAGCAGGTGGCGAACTTCCACCACTCCTTCTTCATCCTCAACCAGCGTGGTTGCGTCCTGGTCTTCTACGGTCACGTCGAAAATCGTGCCCCGAACAGAGATTACGGCGCTCGGTGTACTGACCTTGTTGTTGTTTGGCAACCCGCCGAAGTGTTCAATCTGGACCCGCACTTTCCCGAGCCACAACTCCAGCAGATCCTTCCAGTCGCCGCGATTCGCCCTGAAGACCACCTTCGAATTCGGATACACCTCGAACTTACTGCCGTCCGCAACCTGAAACACGCCCCAGCCGTCGGAACCCGTCACGATCACTTGCTGAGGCTGAACCGTATCGCCCACATTCAGCGCCCAGGGCGTGCTGTCGCGCATGACCGAAATCTGTCCCGTCAGCGTTAGAAGACGGGCGGCGCCGTTCAGCGTGGCATCGGGCGTCTGCGCCTGCGCGGCGGCGCTGGCGAGCACTGCGAGGAGCAGTCCACATAAAGCCCGAGAATTTGGACGAAAATGTGCCACTAATAACATTGAGAATAGCACTGAGAGTGCATGAAGGTTTGCTGCCAGAACAATTTTTAGCGCACAACTGATGAAGAATGAGTAATTTCGAATTCCGGGGCGGGCATGCTTACGGTAGAATCGAGACACGTTGATGTGTCGTTCTGAGACAGGTGTGCGGATCTCCCGCATCGCCCGAATCGCTCTGCTTGTCGCGTCCGCTGTTACCCGGATGCCGGCCCAAAGCGGCGGCGATGTCGGCACGTGGAAGCACATCGCCGGAACTACGGTCAATAAAGGACTTGCGAGTCCTTCCACCGGCCCGGTCACCTCTGTCTGGTTCGCTGCGGGCGGATCGCGGTTGCTGGCGCAGACTCCCGCGGGCGCGCGTCTTCGAAACCTCCGATTTCGAACACTGGCGCCTGAACACGGTCGACTCTGCGCCTCAATCCGTCTCGGCGGAGAATCTCCCAGGCATGAATATCCCGGAGCCCGGAGCGCGCATCCAGAGCGCTTCTTCGCGCTATTATGCGGCCGGACCAAGCAATATCTATGCTTCCGACAACGGCGGCAAAACCTGGCTGAACCTGACGGGATTCAACAATGAATCGGTGGTCGGGAGCGGCTTTGCAAGCCTCGCGGTTTCGCCGGCCAATCCTCAGGACATTGTCGCCGCCAATCGCTTCGGCGTCTGGCGATCGCTCGACGGCGGCCTCTCGTGGCACGGACTCAACGAAAACCTGCCGAACCTCGAAGCAAGGAAGCTCATCAGCCGCCGCACGCTGGCGCTTTCAGACTCGACGCTCGTCACCGTCGATTCCGGAATCTGGAGACCGTCTCTTCACACGGACCCCGAGATCGCACTGCGCCTGGCGGTTACCTCGAAGACTTCGTTCCAGGTCAGCGCCGCCGCACAATCGGGACAGGTCATCTACTTTGGTACTCCCGACGGCAGGCTTGCCTCGTCGCACGACGGGGGCGGGAAGTGGACCGAAGCGTCGCAGCCCCGAGGCATCCGTGTGAATCGCATCTGGATAGACCCCGACCGCCCCGATTCCGCGCTCGCTGCCGTCGGCACCCGCCTCCTTCGCACGGTTAACGGCGGCCTGTTCTGGGACGATGTCACGGGAGCCCTGCCAGCGGCCGAGATCCACGGAATCGCCGCGGACCGTTCTGCGAGTGTGGTTTACCTCGCCACCGATCGCGGCGTCTATTCCGGTACCGTGCCTCTGAATGACGCCGGTCCCGCGGCCGCTGAATGGAACCCGGTCTCGCGCGATCTGCCCGCGTCCGCCGCCTGGGACGTCCGTCTGAGCAGCGACAACATGCTCACCGTCGCCCTTGATGGGTACGGGGTTTTCGAAACCGTGGCGCCCCATCGCACCCGCGCCGTTCGCATCGTCAATGCGGCCGATATGAGTGACCGTCCCGCCGCTCCCGGCTCCGTCGTCAGCGTGCTTGGTGCCGCCGTTCGGCAGGGCCGCGGCGGCGCTGTCTCGTATCCCGTCCTCGCGTCGACCGATCACAGTTCTCAGCTCCAGGTTCCCTTCGAGGCGCAGCCCGGCGTCTTTCAGCTTGCGCTCGAAGGCGCTGCCGACCGCTGGACTGTACCCCTGACGGTTAAGGACGCTGCCCCCGCCATCTTTGTCGATGAAGAAGGTTCGCCGCTTGTGCTCGATGCTTCAAGCGGCTTGGTTCTCGACCCCAACGTCGCCGTCCGCGCCAGATCGACAGTTCAGATTCTGACCACCGGCCTTGGCAAAGTCGCTCCGGACTGGCCGACCGGCGTACCCGCGCCGCTCGATTCTCCGCCCTCGGTGCGCGGCAAAGTAACCGCATGGCTCGACGGCACCGCAGTCGAGGTCACGCGCGCCACACTCGCCCCCGGCTATGTCGGCTATTACGTGGTTGAATTGCAGATTCCCGCAATTGTGAATCGCGGGACGAGCGAACTGCGGCTGGTCATGAACGGCGAAGAGAGCAATCGGGTGAAGCTGTATCTGGAACCCGAAAACTAGGCTTTATTTCTTGCGCCGTGCCTGGAGGATAGCCGGGATCAGCGAGATCACCACAACTCCGATGACCACCTTCTCGAAATTGCGCCGTACCGCGGGAATCTGTCCCATCTCGAAGCCCAGCGTTGTCATAAACGCAATCCACAGAATTCCGCCAAACAAGCTAAACAGCAGAAACCGCGAATAGGGCATGCGCGCGACCCCTGCGATGAACGGAGTACACGTCCGGACGATCGGCACAAAGCGCGCGTACACAATGGCGCGCGCGCCGTGCTTATCGTAGAACTCTTTCGTTCGTTCGAGATGCTCCGGCTTAAACAGCCGCGACTTTGGCCGGCTGAAGATACGCGGACCCGCGTGGAATCCGAGGAAATACCCGACGTTGTCGCCCACAATTGCGGCGCACATCAGCAACCCCGCCAACAGATAAACGTTCAGACTGGCGGCGCCGCTGGCCACGCCCACGCTGAACAGCAGAGAATCGCCGGGCAGGAAGAAACCCACCAGCAGCCCTGTCTCCGCAAATACAATCGCGCACAGACCGGCCACACCCAGCGGGCTTCCAAGCAACATGCGTACGAATTCGAGCAGCCGCTCGGCATTGTAGAGCGACTTGAGAAAATCGAGAATCCCGTGCATCTAAGGCCGTAACAGGGAACGCACCGCTAGCTGCGCTGCGTGTAGGTCTGCACGATCCTGTTGATCACGTCCTGATGGATTTTGAGCTTTCCGTCAGCCTTCAGCTTGTCGCGCAGCCCGTCCTGAAAAATCTGCGCGCGGTCACGGGCCCTCTGCTGCCGAATCTCCTCACGGATACTCGTCGACTGAGAAGACATCTCGCCCACATTCGCCTGGCTCTTCCCGATCACCTTCGCGACCAGCCTGCCGCCCGTTACCGTGATCGGTCCGATGACCGATCCCACCGGCTTCGTAAATGCATCCGGCACATTCGACGCCGTGCCGACCGACTCGATGGCGCCCTGCCGATCCACGTCCGGTGACGTCTTCACCTCAAGGCCGAGCGATTTCGCAGCCTTGTCCAGATCGTTGTCCATCGACTTCGTCTTCGCAGCCAGTTCATTGGACTTCTGCGTCAGGATCTTATCCAGCTTCTCCTGCGTGGCCTTGTTACGCACATCGGTCTTAGCCTCTTCGTAACTGGAAGCATGGGCGGGCTGAACGTCCGTTACCGAAGCGATCACTGCCTTGCCATTCGCCAGTACCACCGGGCCCTGCGTGATTTCGCCCTTTCGAAGAGCAGCTACGGCTGTGTCGAATTCCTTTGAAACGCCGATGCCGGGGATCGGATCGCCCGCGAGCACGTTATCGGCCCGCAGCACCGTCGTGCCGATCGATTGCGCCGCCTTCTCGGGGTGCAAAGGATCCTTCCGCAGTTCCGCGACAGCTTTATCCGCCATGGTCTGCATCAGTTTGCCGGCCTGGCGCTTCTGATAATCCATGATCAGCTGCGGTTTGACCGCGTCGAATGGCTGCAGTTGCGCCGGCTCATGAGATTCCACCTGCAGGATGTGATACCCGTAGGTTGTCTTCACGAGCCCGCTGGTCTGCCCGGGCTGCAGCGAAAACGCCGCCTTCTCGAACTCCGGCACGGTCTGGCCCTTCACAATGTAGCCGAGTTCGCCGCCCTGCGCGCCGGAACCCGGGTCCTGCGAATTGTCCTTCGCCAGCTTCGCGAAATCTCCGCCACCCTGAATCTGCTTCAACAGCGCTTCTGCCTTAGGCTTCACGGCCGCATCGTTCGACGCATCCGCCTTCAGCAGGATGTGCCGGACCTTCACCCGTTCCGGAGTCTGAAAATCGTTGCGGCGGCTGTTGTAATCGGCCTGTAGCTGCGCATCGGTCGGCTGAATGGTCGCACCGATCGTTTGCGGATCGAGCATGATCAGCGCATAGCTTTTCTTTTCGGGAACCTTGAAGTCCGCCTTGTGAGCGTCATAGTAAGCCTTCATCTCGGCTTCGGTCGGTTCGGCTTCGCTCTGATATTTAGCGGGCGTCAGCAGCACATATTCGAGCTTCACCTTGTCGTTGCGCTTGCGGTATTCGCTTTCAATATCCTGCGGCGAAACCACCACGCCCTGCGCCACAATCTGTTCGAGCCGGTTCACCAGCAGTTGCCGCGCGGTGCTGCTCTTCAGATCGGCCATCGTGATGCCTTCCTGCTGCAGTACCGCGGCCAGTGTGGCGCCATCTACTTTGCCATCTTTGATCAGCTGCGGGGGCAGCGTATCGACAATCGCGGTATCGGTCTCTTCCGGCGTCACCTTGAGGCCCAGCCGGGTCGCCTCATACGCCATCGCCCGCTCGTCGATCATCTGCTTCACAATCTGCGGCACATAGATCGAGAGAAGCTCCGGCGGAAGCTGCCGGCTGCGGGTCATATTCTGGACAGCGCGCGCCACGTCCCGCGAGGTCACTTCTTCTTTTCCGACCGTGGCAACCACGGTCTGGTCCGTATTACCGCTGCCGTAACCCGACCCCGACCCGGGAATCAGATACGTCACCATCGAGAGGCCGACGAGCACCAGCAAACCGGTTAACAGCAAGCGCACCGCTTTATCGCGGCTGCGAAACAGATCGAACATTGTTAGGGAAATCTCCTGAAATTGAAACGAATCTTCGATTATAGCGCGGCTGTCGGAAGCGGCTTTCCCATGTCTTTGCTGACGCGCACGGGGCCAACACACTCCCTTGTCCTAAAATGAAATCTCCCATGTCAGGACCAGACGATTTCTACCGCATACAAAAGCTGCCCCCCTATGTATTCGCCGTCATCAATGAAATGAAGGCAAAGGCACGCGCAGCAGGTATGGACGTCGTCGATCTCGGAATGGGCAATCCCGACGGCGCCACTCCTCAAATCGTGGTGGACAAACTCGTCGAGGCTGCCCGCAACCCGAAAAACCATCGGTATTCGCATGTCGCGCGGCATCCCGCATCTTCGCGAAGAAATCGTCAAGCGCTACAAACGCAAGCACAATGTCGATCTCAATCCCGATACCGAAGCGATCGTCACCATGGGCGCCAAAGATGCCCTCGCACACCTGCTCTTTGCCACCGTCGGACCGGGCGATGTCGTCGCCGCGCCGAACCCTGCCTATCCCATTCATCAATACGGCGTGATCATGTCTGAGGGCTATCCGCACATGCTGCCCATGCCCGATGCCGAGACCTTTCTTGACCGGCTTCGCGAACTCTATCGCGAATCGCCCAAGCCACCGAAGATGCTGCTCATCTCATTCCCGCACAACCCGACCACTACGTGCGTCGACCTTGCCTTTCTAACCGAAATTGTCGAACTCGCGCGCAGGCACGGAACGCTGATCGTCCACGATTTCGCTTACGCCGATCTCGGGTTCGACGGCTACACCCCTCCCAGCATTCTGCAGGTTCCCGGCGCGAAAGAAGTGGCTGTCGAGATTTTCTCCATGTCGAAAAGCTATCGACATGGCGGGTTGGCGCGTCGGCTATTGCCTCGGCAACGCCAAAATGATCGCAGCGCTCGCGCGCATCAAAAGCTATCTCGATTACGGCATGTTCCAGCCGATCCAGATCGCCGCCATCGTGGCGCTGCGGGAATGCGACGAAGACACCGCGAAGATCCGTGCCGGCTACCAGAAGCGCCGCGACGTTTTGGTCGATGGTCTGAACCGTGCCGGTTGGCCGGTCGAATCGCCCAAGGGCACAATGTTCCTCTGGACTGCCATTCCGGAACGCTATCGCGCCATCGGCTCGCTTGAATTCGCGAAACTGCTTATGGAAAAAGCTCTTGTGGGAGTTTCTCCTGGCATCGGATTCGGTCCCATGGGGGAAGGTTTCGTGCGTTTCGCTTTTGTCGAGAACGAGCACCGCATCCGTCAGGCCACCCGTTCCATCGGGCAGTTTCTGCGCAAAGGGCTTGACTAATTACCCCCTCATGATGGGTAGTTAGATCTCGGTGAGAATTTATCCGCTTCACGCCACTTCTTTACTAATGCCTTATACGGCTTAGCGAGGAGGACTTGGCGTGTTAAAATCGGGTACTCACTTTCATAGTCTTATGCCGCTGCGGGCAAAAGCATACATCGCGCTGATCCTCGGGTCCGGCTGCTTCGGGCTCACGCAGCAGCTCAGTCACTTCTCCTCAGTTGAGCCGCTGACATTTTGGCTCTACTTCGTGTTCACCCTGCTGACATCCGGACTAAAGGTCCGTCTGCCGATGGTGTTCGCCACGCTGTCCGTGAACTTCCTGATCATCCTTGTAGGAATCGTTCAGTTCAGCCTCCCGGAAGCCGTGGTGCTCGGCGCGACCGGGACCATCATCCAGTGTCTGTGGCGCCCGCGCGTTCAGGCCCAAGTCCATCCAGATCGCGTTCAGTACTGCCTCGATCTGTCTCGCGGTCATGGCGGGGCATTTTACTTTCCACGGCCCGCTCGGCAGCCTGATGGTTGTCGAAAACCCGCTGCGTCTCGCACTGGCGGCGTTCGTCTACTTCGTGGTAAACACCGCGCTGATCGCCGGGGTCATCGGGCTCACCGAAGGAAAATCCATCTACCGTACCTGGTATAACACCTATTTCTGGGTGCTCACTTATCACATGGCCGCGGCATCGGTTGCGTGGCTGATCATCGTTCTGAGCCGGCAGCAGAAGTGGGCGGCGGCGCTGGTTTTGTTCCCGCTCGTCTATTTTATTTACCGCTCTTACCGGATGTACGTTGACCGGCTTGAGAAAGACAAAAAGCATGTGGAAGAGATCGCGGGTCTTCATCTCCGGACCATTGAAGCCCTCGCCCTCGCCATCGAAGCCAAAGACACCACGACTCACGATCATCTGCAGCGAGTGCGTGTCTACGCAACCGAAATCGGCAAGGAAATCGGGCTGAGTCACAGCGAGCTGGAAGCCCTGCAGGCCGCCGCCCTGCTGCACGATATCGGCAAACTTGCCGTTCCGGAACACATCATTTCGAAACCCGGCAAACTCACGCCGGAAGAGTTCGAGAAAATGAAGATCCACCCGGTCGTCGGCGCCGAAATTCTCGAAGAGGTCAAGTTCCCCTATCCCGTTGTGCCAATCGTCCGGGCTCACCACGAAAAGTGGAATGGTTCCGGCTACCCGTACGGTCTCGAAGGCGAAAACATTCCGATAGGCGCCCGCATTCTGTCCGTTGTCGATTGCTTCGATGCGCTGGCATCCGACCGCCAGTACCGGCGCGCCCTGACCCCTGATCAGGCAATCGAAATTGTTGTTTCGGAATCCGGGAAAAGTTTCGATCCCGTCATTGTCGACATCATCCGGCGCCGCTACGTGGAACTGGAGCAACTCGCGGTCGCCAGCCCGTCGGGCGTCAAAATGAAGCTTTCGATGGACGTTAAAATCGAGCGCGGACTGGCGCCCGCCACAGGCTTTGCGGAATCGGTGGAAGACGTTAGCCCGTCTCAGGCACTCGGGCCCGCGGATCCGCTGTCATCCATCGCCGCAGCCACGCAGGAAGCCCAAATGCTCTATGAGCTCACTCAGGATCTGGGAAATTCGCTGAGTCTGCAGGAAGCGCTCGCCTTTGTCGCCGTGAGACTCAAGCGCCTCATCCCGTACGAGACCGTCGCCACTTATATCCGCCGGGATGAGAAGCTCATTCCCGAATACGTTAGCGGCGAAAACCTTCGCCTGTTTACGTCGCTTGAGATCCCGGTCGGCCAGGGCCTCTCCGGCTGGGTCGCCGAAAATAACAAACCCATTCTCAACGGCAACCCTTCCGTGGAAGCCGGTTACCTGAACGATCCGACCCGGTACAGCACTCTGCGTTCAGCCCTCGCCGTTCCCCTGAACGGCGTCAATGGTCTGATCGGCGTTCTTGCACTCTATCGCGCCGAACGCGACGCCTTCAGCAAAGAAAACCTCCGCATTCTGCTTGCGATCAGCTCGAAGGTAGCGATGGCGATCGAAAACGCACTTAGTCACAGGCTGCTCGAAACGTCCATCACGACCGACTACCTGACCGACCTTCCGAATGCCCGTTCGCTCTTTCTCTCGCTCGATAACGAAGTGAACCGTGCTCAGCGCGCCGGCAACACTCTCGCCGTCATCGTCTGCGATCTCGATGGGTTCAAACAGGTGAATGACCGCTTCGGTCACCTTACCGGGAACAAAGTTCTGCGCTCCATCGCTCACGGTCTGCGCGAAAGATGCGATGCATCCGACTATGTAGCCCGCCTGGGCGGCGACGAGTTCGTGCTGCTGGTTCCCGGCGGACACGCCGATACCCTCGAGCCGCGTATTCAGGCCATGCGCTCCGTTGTGGCCGAAGCCGATGTGCTGACTGCCGAACCCTGCGCCCTCTCGCTCAGCGTCGGCGTAGCGATCTACCCGGACGACGGAACCGACGCTGAAGAACTGCTGTCCGAGGCGGACCGCCGCATGTACAAGGGAAAGCGGCTCCGCAGGAAGGGCACCGTCATCCCCATCGATCCTGCTTCCGAGACCGCGCCGGCACAGATCGTCGCAGCCGCCTCCTGACCCCATGGCTTCGCAGCACGGGAGGTTTTTCTCCGCCTTGGCAGCAGGCATACTAAGCTTCATCGCCGTGGTCCTCGCCGGCGGCTTTGCCGCCGCAGCGCTTGTTCGCTACAGCCCGGGTTTCGACATCGACGAGAATGTCTGGAACCCAAAAATCAGCGCCGCCACCGCTCAGGCCATGCATGCGCGTCTCGAACGCGAAAACAGCCTGCCCGTTTTTTATTTCCGCTACCTGAAGGCGGCTCTCCAGGGAAATCTGGGCGAATCGGAATCGTTCAAAACACCCGTCTCGGATTTACTGAAGCGCCGCGCACCCGTTTCAGCCCGGCTCATCGGCTACGGCACCGCCGCGGGCCTGTTTCTGGGCGGGATCTTAGCCTGGGCATCTGTCTGGCCCCATCGCCGTCTGCTCGAGGCCGCGGCCCTCTCAGCCAGCGGTCTGCTGCTCGCCATCCCGCCCGCTGTCATAGCGCTCGCGTTCTTTTTCCATGAAGCGCCTCTCTGGTGGGCCGTCGCCCTCATCCTGCTGCCGAGAGTCTTCGGGACCATGCGGGCGCTCCTCACCGATCTCTACGCGTCACCGTCGCTGCTCGCCGCGCGATCCCGCGGCCTCTCGTCCACCGTGCTTGCGCTCCGTTACGTCCTGAGACCGGCTCTGCTCCAGTTGATCGCGCTCACCGGAATCGCGCTGGTGCTCGCTTTCGGTGCCATCATCCCCATCGAAGCTCTGTGCGACGTGCCGGGCATCGGCCAACTCGCATGGCGCGCGGCACTGGCGCGCGATCTCCCGCTGCTCTCGGGCCTCGCCCTCGCGATCACCGCCATGGTCGCCTTCGTTCACTCCCTCGGAGACTTCGTCCGGTGAGCGCCGGCCGCAAATTGGCTTTGTTTTTTCTCGTCGCCGTTGCGGCGTGTTCCACCGCCGCCCCCGTCCTCGCGCCCTATCCCTACGACCGGCAGTTTCGCGACTCTCCGGATGCGCAACCCGGCCCCAAATTCCTCCTGGGCACAGACGATCTCGGCCGCGACCGGCTGTCCCGTCTCATCTACGCCACACGGGTTTCGATCCTGCTGGCGCCGGCCGCCGCCGCGGTTTCCATCGCGCTGGCGCTGCTTATTTCCGCCGCCGCCGTATCTGCGGGCAAATTCGCCGAAAGAACCCTTTCAGGCCTCACCACCATTTGCCTCTCGCTCCCCTGGATCTTCCTGTTCATCATCCTGCGTTCTGAACTTCCGCTCAACACCCAGCCGGCCGCATCGGTCCTGCTCACGTTTGCGCTGATGGGAGTCGCCGGATGGGCCTGGCCCGCGCGTGTTTTCACGGCGACCCTGCGCGACGCCTCGAAAGCAGAGTGGCTCATTCAGGCCCGCGCGTCCGGCCTGCGCGCCTGGCGCATCCAGGCCGTTCACGTCTGGCCGCATCTGAAGGCTATCGCGCTGGCCCAGTTCCGTGTGCTCATCCCGGCCTATATTCTTTCCGAAGCCAGCCTTGGCCTGCTTGGCCTTGGTGTCGCAGATCCGCTGCCTTCCTGGGGAAACCTGCTGCAGGATCTTCAGCACCCTGACACAATCAAGTCAAACCCGATGGTGCTCGCTCCGCTTGCGTTACTCATTGCCGTCATGATCTGCCTCGAAGCGCTGCAGCCGGCTGAAGCTTCCCTTACCGCAGCCGAAGCAACCGCATGAAGCCTTTTCTTCTCATCCTGGCTACCGCGCTCGCCGCAGCGCCCGCCAGTCCGCCGCGCGAACTGCGATTCGCCATCGCGGGCGATCTCAAGACCTTCGACCCCCTCCAGGTCTCCGATATCCAGTCTCAGACCGTCGCCTACCTTACGTCCGGCGTACTCGTCAGGGTCAATCGCGTGACGGATCGCGTCGAGCCCGAACTCGCCGAGTCCTGGCAAATCTCTGACGCCGGTCGCCTGATCACTTTCCAGCTCCGGCCAGGGTTGAAGTTCTCAGACGGCACACCGCTCACGGCGGCCGATGTCGCCCATGCCCTCGACCGCGCGCTCGACCCCAAAGCCGGTTCCGCCATTGCCGATGTCGTCCGCGCCGACGGAGCCGACCCGGTCTTCACGGTTACCTCACCGCTGAAAATCTCCGTCCGGTACAAGACCGTCAAAGCCGCACTCGACCGCGTTTTCGACAGCGTCCCGATCGTTCCGGCCGGTGCAGCCAAACTCCCGGCCTCCTCCGGTCCCTTCTTCGTTTCGGGCTACCAACCGGGCGAATACGTATTGCTCTCCCGCAATCCCAATTACTGGAAGCACGATCCTTCCGGCCGGCCGCTGCCGTACCTCGATTCAATCCGCATCGCGATTCAGCAGAACCGCGACATTGAACTCTCACGCTTCCTGCGTGGAGACCTGCAACTCATCGATTCGCTTACTCCGGAGAACTTCGCACGCATTTCGAAGGAAAAGCCCGGCGCTGCCCGGAATCTCGGCGCGTCACTCGATTCCGAATTTCTCTGGTTCAATCAATCTCCCGCAAAATCATTGCCGGAATGGAAAAGAAAGTGGTTCACGTCCGCCGCCTTCCGCCATGCCGTAAGCGACGCCGTTCATCGCGACGACATCGTGAGGATCGTCTATCGCGGCTACGCGCACCCCGCCGCCGGGCCCGTCTCGGCCGCCAATCGGTTCTGGTTTAATGCGGGCCTCAAGCCACTGGCCACAGACCCGAACGCCGCGCTCAAACTTCTCGCATCCGACGGCTTCGCCCTGCGCGACGGCGTGCTGCGTGATCGCGACGGTCATCCGGTCGAGTTCTCGCTAATTACCAACGCGGGCAACCCGCTCCGTGCAAAAATCGGCGCGCTCATTCAAAACGATCTTCATGCCATCGGAATTGCCGTCAACTTCGTACCTCTCGAAATGGGCTCGCTGCTAGAACGCATCTCGAAATCGCTCGATTACGAGGCGGTCTTACTCGGTTTTCAAAACGTAGGCACGGACCCCGGCGATGAGATGAACGTGTGGCTGAGTTCCGGCCCGCAACACCCGTGGTCGCCACGCGAGAAGACGCCCGCAACGCCCTGGGAAGCCCGCATCGACGAACTGGAGCGCCGCCAAAGCTCAGACGCGTCGCGCGACGGCCGCAAAAAAGCCATCGATGAACTCCAGCGCATTGTGGCCGCCGAGGAACCCGTCATCTATCTCGTCAATCCGGATTATCTTTGCGCCATCGCCCCGTCGCTCAAAGGCGCGCGGCCCGGCCCACTGCCGCCACAGGTGCTTTGGAATGTCGAGTGGCTCCGGCTTGATTGAAGCCGTTCCGGCGCTTGAATTCAGCCTGTCCGCCGCGTACCGCGACACCGCTGTCCTCACGGACGTGCAGTCCCGTATCGGCCGCGGGGAAATCGTGTCGCTCGTCGGTCTTAGCGGCTCAGGCAAAAGCACCCTCGCGCTCGCGTTATTGCGCCTGCTGCACTATCGCGGCGGGCATGTCACCGGCAGCATTCGTCTCGACGGGCAGGAAATCGGCGCTGTAAGCGAGCGCGACATGCGCCGCATCCGGGGACTCAAAATTGGCTATGTCCCGCAAAGCCCGGCCGCTGCGCTAAACCCCCGGTTGCGCGTTCAAACGCTTCTCAATGAGACCTGGAGGGCCCATGCCGCCACCCTCATCGATTGGAAAGCCTGCGGGCGGCTGCTCGAAAGCGTGCAATTGCCCTCTGATAACAACTTCCTGAAAAAGCGCGCAGCCGAGCTGAGTACCGGCCAGGGTCAGAGGCTGCTCATCGCGCTCGCCATCATGCACAACCCGCTTCTGCTGATTGCCGATGAGCCTACCAGCGCGCTCGACGCCATCACCCAGGCCGGACTGCTCAGACTGTTTCAGGAATTAAACAAAACCCTCGGGACTGCGATTCTCTTCATCTCGCACGACCTGCTTTCAGTCGCCGCCATCAGTCACCGCGTCGACATTCTGCACGCAGGCAACATCGTGGAATCGGGTTCACCCGGTGAGATCTTCGGGAACCCGAGGCATCCGTTTACCCGGGAACTCGTAAACGCGATTCCGCGCAATCCGCTCGGCTGACGCTTACGGGCGCGTTGCTTTGCCGGAAACAGCCGATGTACCGGCTGCTTCGGGCACGCGGGGCGCAGGGGTACGGCGCGTCCGAAATTCGTACTTCTCGATCGTCATCGCCGTCTGGCCGCCCGAATTGCGCACAATGCGCCCTTCCGCCACCAGCTTCAGCGGGACCTGATTTTCCAGCCGCACCGGCCAGTCGAGCGATACCTGTAACATCTGGCCAGGCTGAAATTTTTCATCGCTCGTAAAAAGAATGCCTTTGCTGCTGATGTTCAGCGTCTCGCTCGAACCCTGACCCGACAAAACGGGATGCTCCAGCGTTTGATAGCTGATTGCCAGCCTGCACGGAAAACGCGCGTTATTGCGCCGTTCTGTTTCCGCGTTTTTACCGGCTTCCGAACTGGCGTGCTTCAAAGCGCCTTGCACGGAGTTCCCCAGTGTTTTGACATCAAGCTCTTCATAACAGAAAAAGTCGAACGCGCCTTCTCTTACCGCGGTGACTGCTGTGTCTCTGTCGCAGGAATCGCAGAGCACGATGACCGGCGTCTCCGGGCGATGTTGATGCAGATTCCTGACCGCCGCGATCCCCTGCGCATCCGGCAAAAACAAATCCGTAAAGATCAAATCGAACGGCCTGTCTTCGAGGACCCTTAGACCGTCGAGCAGACTACCCACGCGAACCAGTTCGAACGCCTCACCTGGAAGGGTTCGAAGCATCGCCTCAATCTTGTCTGCGAAAGTCTCGCTTCCGCAGATGTTCCCTGCGGCGACATTTGTGTCCGCGCGCAGAAACAGAATCGAACGTTGATTCATCAATGGGAATGTATGTTCTGAGGATACCGCTCCCGAAGCCGAAAAGGCGCGAAATTCCGCGTCTTAACGAATTCCGTACAGGTCGATTTCCATCTGTGGATCTGTATGCGCCTCAATCTTTATGATCTTTGAGCCGCCGAGTTCCATCGCTATGGGATCGGGCGAGAGGTATTCGAATGACGACATCACCCGGTACACGCCGGGCGCGACACTTTCGAACCGAAAAGTTCCGTCGCTGCCGGTGCGCACGGATCGCAGCTCGAGCAACCGCCTGCGCTCATCCGGGTCCCATGCTTCGAGAAATACCGGCGCGCCTTCCACCGCCTCGTTCCCGGTTCTGACAATCCCGTGCAGTGCGCTCGCTCCCCCGGAAGTTCCGATCCGCACGGAAGCTACGAACTGCACGGTAACTTCGTTCCAGCCATCGGGCCGCGTGTTCCTGCGGCCGCCTGGGACGAACTGCGTCACGTACTGACCCGCGGGGGGAGTCGCCATAAACTCCCACCTGCCCGGAGCCACCGGCGCGCGATTGTCTTTCAAGGTTAACGGCTCTGCCGGCCCCACGCCGGCGAGATCTTTCCTTCGCGAGAAGACCTGCACAGCACTGTTCCTCGTCGTCTGCCGCGGCGAGATATCGAAAAACATGTCGCGAATTTCCCTTGGGGAAAGACTGAATTCTGTCAGGTCTTTGTTGAGCGTGAACTGCGTATACGCGCCCACCGCCTTGTTTACAGGCGGACCCGCGAAGCCTTCCGCGTAGAGTTCATATTCTCCCGGCGGCAAACCTCTGAAGTCGAAGAAAGGCGAAGTCGTGGTGCGCCGACCCATGTCGGACGCAAGCGTAATCGATATCGAGGACCCGTCCGGCAAATCCATTCCGCCCGACACACGGAACAGCCTCCCCTGTGCCGGATGAACATCCACGTCGCCAGTATCTTCATCCGCATACACCTGCACTGGCCGCGCATCTTCCACCCGCAAAGTCTGTTTCGCGAAGGTGGGAATGTAGGAGAAATGGTCCTCCTTTCCAGTCGTGCGGACCAGGTAAATGCCGGGCTCAAGTCCGAAGATTCTGTAGACGCCACGGTCGTCCGTCGTGGCGTGCGCCACCAACTGCGGCGGTTGCGTGTTCCTGTACGCCACAACCTCATGGCCCGCCATGCCGATTTCGTTGTCGTCCCGAACCACGCCTGAAACCGCGCCCGGTCTGTGCAGCCGCAGATTCAGGAACGCGACCCCGTCCGCCGCGACGACCACCGGCGTCCCCGCGGAATTCCACTGCCGCTGCCCGTATTCGAGAGGCAGGAACGCCCGCCGCGAGGCCTTCACAATATAGGCGCCCGCCGCGAGCGACGCGAACTCGAAGTTGCCGGACTCATTCGTTCGCATCGACAGTACCGCCTGCGCCGCGCTTCCCACTGGCTGCAGCGTGATCTGGGTGCGTGCCAGCGCGTTGCCCGTATTGTGTTCGGAGACAGCGCCGCGAATCACCGCGGCGTGTGCATTCGCGGCCAGCAGCACGAAACAAAGACGGCGCATCTGACCAGACCTGACGCGCCCGCCATCCGGAATGTTGAGGGATGTTTTTCTTAGACTTTGGCGCTGGCCGGTCCGAACACACGCGCAAAGATCGCGTCCACGTTCTTCAGTTGCCGCTCCACCGAGAACGTTTCCGCCAGTTTCTCGCGGCTCACCAGCTTCTGAATCTCAGGGTCTGCTTCGATCGCCGCCCGGAAGTCGCTCTCATTGTCCCAGGCTTCCATCGCGTGCCGCTGCACCAGCGCGTAAGCTTGTTCCCGAAGCATTCCCGCCGCCGACAGATCGAGCAGCAATTGCCCCGAAAAGACCAGTCCCTTCGTCAGTTCCACATTGCGCCGCATACGGTCCGTGTAGACAAACATCGTGTCCACCAGGTTCGTGGTCTTGTCCAGCAGATAATCGGCCAGAATCGTCGAATCCGGCAATATTACGCGCTCGACTGACGAATGCGAAATATCCCGTTCATGCCACAGCGCAATGTCTTCGAACGCCGCCTGCGCATTTGCCCGCACCACGCGCGCCAGCCCGCAAATCTGTTCGCTTGTAATCGGATTCTTCTTGTGCGGCATCGCGGACGAACCCTTCTGCCCGCGCGCGAAATATTCGCTCGCCTCCCGCACTTCCGTCCGCTGCAAATGCCGCACTTCGAGCGCAATCTTCTCGCACAAAGCCGTCGTCGTCGCGAGCGTGGCAACGAAATGCGCGTGACGATCCCGCTGGATGACCTGCGATGCCACGGGCGCGGGATATAACCCAAGCTTCGAGCAAATCCGCTCTTCCACTTCGGGCCCGATATGCGCGAACGTCCCCACGGCGCCCGAAATCTTGCCGGCGCGCAAATCTTCAGCCGCCGCTTCGAGCCGCTTCAGATCCCGACCCGCTTCTTCGTACCAGATCGCCAGCTTGAGCCCGAACGTAATCGGCTCGGCATGAACCCCGTGCGTCCGCCCAATCTGTACCGCGTGCTGAAATTCCAAAGCGCGCCGCTTCAGAACTTCGCGCAGCCTGCGCAGATCGTCCAGCAGAATTTTTGCCGCCTGCTGCAGTTGCAGCGCCTGGGCGGTATCCACAACATCGTTCGACGTCATGCCGTAGTGGAACCAGCGCGACGCCTCGGCATGTCCCGCCGCCGCCATCGATTCGGCCACTGCGGTGGTAAACGCGATCACATCGTGCCGCGTCGTCTTCTCGATTTCCAGCACGCGGTCCACGTCGAAAGCGGCGTGCGCGCGCAACTGGATCGCGTCGGCTTCCGGCACCACGCCCAGTTCAGCCAGCGCTTCGGACGCCGCCAGTTCCACTTCAAGCCACTGCTGAAATTTATTCCGGTCCGTCCAGACCGCGCCCATCGCGGCCCGGGTATAGCGGGGAATCAATACGCGAAAACCTCTGTTTGTTTCTTCTGTTCCGCAATCACCAGCCGCGGCGCAAGCCCTCGCCGCTCGAGCGACTGCTCTGCGCCCATCCGCACAATCTCAGGGTGATTATTATGTTCGCTCAGGTGCCCTAAAATCAGCGTCTGCACTCCGCTGTCAAGATCGTTTTCCATGAAATCGCACGTTACCGCGTTCGACAGATGCCCGTTGCGCCCCATCACCCGCTGCTTCACACTCCATGGGTAAGGCCCCACTTTCAGCATCTCCAGATCGTGATTCGATTCAAGCAGCAGAACCTGTACGCGCCGCAGGTGAACCTTGATGGAATCCGGAACGTACCCCAGATCCGTCGCCACCCCGATCTTCACCCCTTCGGCGTAAAAGCAGAATCCCACCGGATCGGTCGCATCGTGCGGAATCGTAAAACTCTGCACCGCGATGTTCCCCACAATCCAGCCTGACCCCGCCTGGAAATGTTCCACCGGAGGCGGCGCTTCCATGCCTTCCCATTCAATGGTGGGAGCCGTCAGCCGCGACGCAAACACCGTTACAGGTTTGCCCTGCTTTGCGCGCCAGCGGATAAAACGCGCCAGCCCGGCCACATGATCCGAATGTTCATGCGTGATCAGAACCGCGTCGATATCTTCCGGCTTCTCGCCGATTCCGGCCAGACGGCGCGTCAGTTCCCGAACGCTCAGACCCGCATCGATCAGAATGCGCGTCTTCGACGTGGACAGGAAGGCCGCATTTCCCGTACTGCCACTGGCCAGCACGCAAAATTTAACGATGACAATTCTCCCTTGATATGTTTTATCAGGAGAACCACCCCCCTCACAAGCACCCCACCGCTTTTTCGGGCACTAACCCCGCACCCTTGCGGTAACTAGGCAGCCATTTTGCTCTTGATTACGTCCACCAGTTCCTGTACCGCGGCGGAACTTTTGTGCAGCGCGGCGGTTTCAGAATCGCTCAGCTTAATCTGATAAATCTGCTCAATTCCCGCTGAACCCAGCTTGCACGGAACGCCCACGAACAACCCGTTCACCCCGTACTCGCCTTCCAGATAAGCCGCGCAGGGCAGAACCTTCTTCTTGTCCCGCAGAATCGATTCCGCCATCTCGATCGCCGAAGCTGCCGGCGCGTAATAAGCGCTGCCCGTCTTCAGATACTTCACGATCTCAGCCCCGCCGTTGCGCGTCCGGTCCACAATCGCGTTCAGACGCTCCTCAGGGATCAGTTCCGTCAGCGGGATACCCGAGACGCTCGACAGCCGCACCAGCGGCACCATGGTGTCCCCATGGCCGCCCAGCACCACAGCCGTCACGTTATCCACCGAGACGTCCAGTTCCTGCGCGATAAACGTCCGGAAGCGCGCCGAATCGAGCACGCCGGCCATCCCGAGCACGCGCTGCTTCGGGAACTTCGAAACCATCAGCGCCACCTGCGCCATCGCATCGAGCGGATTGGTCACCACGATGATGATCGCGTCAGGAGACACCGCCACCGCCTGCTCCGTCGCCGCCCTCACCACTTCATAATTTGCGACCAGCAAATCGTCGCGGCTCATGCCGGGCTTTCGCGGAAAACCGGCCGTGATAATCACAATGTCCGACTTCGCCGTGGCCCCGTAATCGTTCGCCCCGGTGATCCGGACGTCGTAGCCTTCCACCGGACCCGCCTGCAGCAGGTCGAGGCCTTTGCCTTGCGGAACGCCTTCCGCAACGTCCACCAGGACGATATCTCCAAGCTCTTTTTTCGCGGCCCACACCGCGCAGTTTGCACCGACATTGCCGGCACCGATCACCGTGATTTTATTTCGCATAGAAGGGAAAATTCAGTATAGCGGAGGGGTTCAGTTTTCCTGGAGGGGGTCGGTCTTGTACTTCGGCTTTCGCTCCGATTTGGGCACAATCACCACCCCGGCCTTCACGCGTCCCACGCGCTCCCGCGCAATCGCCCGCACTTCTTTCGTCGCGCTGAACACTTGCTTTTTAGGTTTCTTTGCCATTACGAAGCCAATGCCTGCGCGCCGCCGATCTCGTCGAACGTCACGATTTCATAGAGCGAAGCGTCGGACATGATCTTCGCCACCAGCGCCGTATGCATTGCGTGTCCGGCGCGTTCCGCGATCACGTGTCCCAGCAGCGGCCTCCCAATCAGCGCCAGATCCCCAATCAGATCGAGAGCTTTATGCCGGCAGCACTCGTCCTCAAACCGCAGCCCTTCCGGATTCATGACCCCGGCCTCGGTAAAGCAGACCGCGGTTTCGAGCGTCGCTCCCCTGATCAGACCCATCTCGCGCAACTGCTCCAGCTCCCGCTCGAACCCGAACGTCCGCGCCGGCGACAACTCGGCCGCATACTGCTCCGGCGTCACTTCCATCTCGATCGACTGCTTCCCGATCGGCTGCGGGAAATCGATCGCGCACGTCAGCCGAAAGGAATCGTGCGGCAAAATCGAAATCTTTTTCTGCCCGTCCACCACCGTCACCGGCCGCAGAATTCGCAGATACCGCCGCTTGCGCCTGAGCTGCCGCAACCCGGCCGCCCTGAGCAACTGCACGAACGGCTTGCCGCTGCCATCGAGGATCGGTACCTCCAGATTGTTGAGCTCGAGCGAGACGTTATCGATCCCGAAACTGTAAAGCGTGCTCAGCAAATGCTCGGTGGTCGAAATCAAAACCCCCTGCCGCATCAGACTCGTCGCGTAACTCACCCGCGCCACGTGTTTCCAGCTCGCCGGAATCGCAAACAAATCCAGATCGGGCCGCCGGAACACAATGCCCGTCCCCGCCGCCGCCGGCACCATCCGCAGCGTCACCGGGACCCCGCTGTGCAGCCCCACTCCCGCAACTTCAACCGGCCTCTGAATCGTAGTTTCGAATTGCAAGCTGACTCTATGCTACCTTCTGCCGGATGTGCATGTTGTGGCAAATCAGCCACACTCGACTCTGCCGTGCCGGAACCCGCGACTTCGGTATCATAGGCCCCAGTGGCCCCGCCCAAACTCTTCCTGATTGACAGTTACGGCTTTATTTTCCGCGCTTACCACGCCCGCGCGCGCATGAGCGCCCCTCCCATGCGGACCACGGCCGGGCTTTCCACCGAAGCCGTCTTCATCTTCACCAACATGCTGCGGAAGCTCTCCCGCACCTTCGAACCGAAGTACATGGCCGCCATTTTCGAGAGCATCGGCAAGACCCACCGCGAAACCGAATACGCCGAATACAAAGCCAACCGCAAAGAAATGCCCCCGGACCTTGCCGAGCAGATCCCTTATGTCTGCCGCCTTATCGAGGCCCTCCGCATCCCGATCATCCAGTACGCCGGCTTCGAAGCGGATGACGTTATCGGCACCCTCAGCCGCAAAGCCGCTGAAGCAGGCTGCGAGGTCGTCATCGTCTCAAGTGACAAAGACATGCTTCAACTCGTCACCGACCGGGTCTCGATGCTCAATCCCGCCAAAGACGATACCTGGTACGATCCCGCTAAAGTCAAAGAGTTTATGGGCGTTGAACCTTCTCAGGTTGCGGACCTGCTGGCCCTCAAAGGCGACGCCATCGACAACATTCCCGGCGCCCCCGGCATCGGGGACAAGGGCGCTGTTGACCTGATTGCCCAATTCGGCTCCGTGCGCGCCGCTCTCGACCGCGCCGATGAGGTGACCCGCAAGATGTATCGCGAAAGCCTGCAGAATAACCGCGAGCGCATCGAAATGAGCCTGAAACTCGCCACCATAGATTGCGACGTCCCTGTTCCCTGGGATCTCGAATCCATGCGCACTCAGGAGCCCGATCTCGAACTCCTCAAGCCCCTCTATAAAGAACTCGAATTCTTCACGCATTTGAAAGAGCTGGGACCGTCCGAAGACGCCCGCCCCCGCGACTTCGCCGTTCTGCCGGACGCCGCCGCCCTCGAACGCTATATCACCGGCGCCGCATCTCCCGTCTCCATCGCCTGGTCGCCCGAACTGGGCGAATACGGCGTTGCCTGCCGCACCTGTGAAGCCCGCAGCCTGCCCGCCGCGCGCCTCGCCGAACTCCGGCCCATGCTCGAAAACCCGCAAATCCCCAAGGCTGCGTCCGACCTCAAAGCGCTCACTCTCCACCTTCTGAAGCAGGGAATCGAGCCAGCCGGCTTCCGCGATGACGTTTCCCTTTACTCCTTCCTGCTCGAGGCAGATCCGAGCGGCTGTTCTCTTGACGCGATGGTAGAACGCCGCCTCGACTTCCGTATCGGGCCCCGGCCCGACGAGCGCGCCCTCTTCATCCATGAACTGAATGAACGTCTCCGTCCCGAAATCGACCGCCGCAATCTGCGCGGGCTCTTCGAGCAAATCGACCTTCCCATGGCCGGAGTGCTCGCCCGCATGGAAAGCACCGGTATTCGCGTCGATGCCACCGAACTCTCCCGGCTCTCAACCCTGATGGAGACAGAGATCGCGAGGCTTACCTCCGAAATCTGGTCCCTCGCCGGCCGCGAATTCAACATCGCTTCCCCCCAGCAGTTGGGGCGTGTTCTGTTCGAGGAAATGGGGTTGCCGGCCCCTGTGAAATATGGCAAAGGCAAGACCATTTCCACCGCTGCCGATGTTCTCGAATCGCTCGCGGCCGATTATCCCGTCGTCGGCAAGGTGCTGGAATTCCGCCAGCTTACCAAGCTCAAGGGGACTTATGTTGACGCCCTGCCGTCCCTTATAGACCCCGCAACTGGCCGACTCCACACCAGCTTCAATCTGACCGGCGCCGCCACGGGCCGTCTTTCCTCCTCGAACCCGAACCTGCAGAACATTCCTATAAAGACGGAACTCGGCCGGGAAATCCGCGCCGCGTTCGTGCCCCGCGAAGGCTGGGACCTGATTGTTGCCGATTACTCCCAGATTGAACTTCGGCTCCTCGCGCACATGTCTGAAGATCCCGTGCTGCTCGACGCGTTTCGGAATGGCGAAGACATTCATACACGCACGGCGGCGGAAGTGATGGGCGTGCCGCCTATGCTCGTCACCAAAGAGGCGCGCAACAATGCGAAGGCCGTCAATTTCGGAATTGTTTACGGAATTAGTTCCTTCGGTTTAGCTGCGAACCTCGGCATCGGGCGGAAAGAAGCGGAAAATTACATCCGCGCCTACTTTGAGCGTTACGCCGGAGTTAAGCGCTTCATCGATGCCACTATCGCCGCCACCCGCCAAAGCGGAATAGCGCGAACGCTCCACGGGCGCGAACGGCCCATCCCCGATATGAACAGCCGCAACCCGAACGCTCGCGGGTTCGCCGAACGCACCGCGGTCAATTCTCCCATCCAGGGTACGGCGGCTGATCTCATTAAGGTGGCCATGGTCCGCATCGACCGGGCGCTGCAGGGGATGCAAACCCGCCTGCTCCTGCAGGTACACGATGAACTGGTTCTCGAAGCGCCGCCCGAAGAGATCGAACGCGCTAAGCAGTTGGTGAAGAATGAGATGGAATCTGTGCTGGAAATTCGTGTGCCGCTGGTGGCGGAAGCGGGGAACGGCAAAAACTGGCGGGATGCCAAATAAAAAACGGGACCGTTTCCGGTCCCGTTCAGAAGAACAACGCTTGAGGGGTTTAACTAGCTCTTAATACGCTTGCGGAGAAGTCCGAGACCGACCAGGCCCGATCCGAACAGCAACATCGTTGTCGGTTCAGGTGTTTTGCTGGTGGGGCTGAAGTCGTAGGTTACCACCGCAGTAGCACTGCCGTTGGTCACGTTCGTTCCGCCGGAGTTCCCGTTTCCGCCCTGGAGAGCGAGGAACGTAGCGGTCGTGACGGCGATGTTGAAGCTACCTGCACCCAGATACGGCGCGAAATTCGAGGTGTCGAGCGAGGTGGCGTTCATAGTGCTCGAAGTGAACGGTCCAAAATTGACGCTGCTGCTGACGGGGATCGTCTGGGATCCAGTCGTGAAACTGGTCGTGAACAGAGGACTTCCAAACGAGAAGCCAGCCAAGGGAGTGATTGAGAAATTGCCAAACGTCGTGGCCGTCGTTGTATCAGTGATTGTTTGCATCGTTGTTGATCAGCTTGATTGTCCCGTTCTCGGAACCGGAAATCGTGATCGAAATGCTGTTAAGCGTCTGTCCGAGGCCGGGCGCGAACTGACTGCAGGTCACGTTACCGTTGAGCTCGGTGGAACCAGACAGCGTGCTGCAGTTAACCACAACTGTGCTCGCGTTGGCTGCGGCAGCCATACCAACCACTAAACCGCTCGTGTAAAGAAATCTCCGAATATTCATGTCGTATTAAACCCTCCGCCTCGTAGTCGCGCTTCTGTGCCTCCTGCGCGTTTGAGGACTGATTAGCAGTCTAGCAGAACTATCGGTCGGCCTCAACACATTTGATAGCGAAATTCCGGCCAGTCAGGTACTAAGTAGTACCGGTATTAGGTCGTTACACGCTGAACGAGCTACCGCAGCCGCAGGTAGACTTCACCTGTGGATTGGAAAACTTGAACCCGGAACCTTCGAGCGACTCCACATAATCAACCTCAGCCCCATCCAGATACAGCATGCTCGCCTGGTCAACGAAGATCTTAAGTCCATCATAATTATAGGTTTTATCCAGCATGTTCGGCGTATTCTCAAACGCCATCGAATAGCTGAAACCCGAGCACCCGCCGCCTACCACCGAGATCCGGAGGCCAGCCGGCTTCGGCTCCTGCGAATCCAGAATCTCTTTTACTTTCGAAACTGCCGTTTCTGTCATCTGTACCATTGCTTTATCTCCTGGCTGTCGTACCGACCATTCGTATCGACCATTATATGTGATGTGCATCGCGCCCAGCCGGATACACACTTCGACAACTCCGGTCGGCTCGCGCAAGCGTAAATACACGCACCCGCTAATTTGCTATCTTCAATTGTTTGCTGAAGGCACGGCGCGCGCGACGACGGTGGGGAATCGCACCGGCTGAAACCGAAGGATACGCCTCTGCGTCCGATATACCGTATGGGAACTCTGAGCGGCGCGCTTCCACTCCCCGGTCTCGATAAGGCTGTCGTACTCAGGACTCGAGTGGATTACGAGAATACTCCAGAAGGCGCGCTCGTTCGCCGGGCTCAAGCCGGTGACGAATCCGCTTTCCGCGAAATCGTTGAGCGCTATCAATCGAAGGTCTTCTCGATCATTCATGGCATCGTCCGCCAGCGTAACGATGTCGAAGATATCGCTCAGCAGGTCTTTGCCAAGGTCTATTTCTCCATTCGAAATTTCGACTTCCGCAGTTCGCTCATCACCTGGATCTACAAAATCACAGTCAACGAATGTTTCGACTACCTTCGCAAAAAGAAGGTCCGCAAACTCGTTTACGAAAGCGACATGAGCGAAGATGAAGTCCGCCGCGTCGAAAACACCGAGCCCATCAGCGATCGCTCGACGCGCGCCGACTCGACTCTCGCCCGCCGCGACTACATTGTCAAACTGATGGATCGCGTGTCCGAGGAAGAAAAACAACTCCTGGTGCTTAAGGAAGTTGAAGGTTACTCGGTCGAAGAACTCTCAGGCATGCTCAGAATGAATGAGAATACGATCAAGGTCAAATTGTTCCGCGCCAGACAGAAACTGGTCAAGGCCGCGCAGCGCCTTGACAAAGCGCCTGTTGCGAATCCGACTGCCAAATGACGCGCGCAGTATGACCCAAATCGGGATATCGTATTGATTGGGCTGGACAGGTTCTTGAGTCCCGCCGCATAGGTTGAAATATGCATCAGATCTTAATCGATGAGTTCGACAGGCACCTGGCCGGTGAAGCGTCACCCGCTTTTCGCGCGCATTTGGAAGGCTGCGCGGAGTGCCGCAACCAGGTGACACACTTCGAGCAACTCACCCTCGCCCTGCAGGGTCTGCGCGCTTCACCCGACACCGTTCCCGAACCTTCGCTCGGTTTCTACAACCGGGTTGCACTGCGCATCGTCGATGAACAAAAAAAGGAAGCGTGGGGCTTATTCTCGCCCGGTGCGGCCTTCTTCCGCCGCATTGCGTTCGCTTCCCTCCTTTTGCTCGGCGCACTCGGTAGCCTGCTGGTCTCGCGAGAATCCACGCAGGGTGGCACCGATGCCGTCTCGATCATGGCTTCACACGACGTATCTGCCGCGCATTCCGAAACACCCGCCGATCGTGACCGTCTTCTGGTCACCCTCGCGACTTACCGGCAGTAGACCCGTTTCGCAATGGCCACTGTTTCTCTTCCGCGACCTGCCGAACGCGTCGCAATCCTTTCCCTGGTGCTCGTGTTTTTGTGCGGCAGCGTGGTAGGTGGCCTTGTCATGAGTTACTGGGGACATACTGTCCTTCATCCGGGCAATGCGCGGAGCGGGGCCCTCACCATGTCCACAGACGAGTGGAAGCAGAAACTCGACCTCAGCGACGACCAGACCCGTCAGCTCACCTCCATCCTTGATGATTTTGCTCTCTACTATGACCATCTCCTCTCGGATGGCAACACCAGGATCATGCAGATTCTCAATCCCGAACAGCAGCGCCGCTATGAGCGCATGATTCGGGAACACCGTCCCTGATTCCAACACTTACAGCCTGAACTGCGATACCCTGAAGCGGAGGAATTCGTCTGAAGGCTCACTTCCGCTTGTCCGTTCCGCTCTCGTTCGTGATAATTACGCTGTCTGCCTGCAGTACCCCCGGCAGCAAACCGCGCGAAGACGCAAGCGCAGGGGCAGTGGCTCCCCAGCTCGACACCGATTCCACCGGCGCCGATCAGGCATCGCCAGAATCGAATACGCTCGCCGCAGGTACGGACATCCCGGTCGAGCTTTCTGAAATGATCGATTCCACCAGCCCGGTCGGGTCCGGCTTTATCGTCGGGAAAGTGGCCGATTCCGTCCTTGGCTCCGACGGTAAGCTCGCCATCGCCCCCGGTTCCACCGCTCTTGTACTTAGACGTTCTACCGACAGGCCAGGCGACACTTCAGTAATGGTGTTGACACTCTATTCCGTCACCCGCAAAGGACATCAATTCCGTGTTGACAGCAGCGCGGCCGACACGACCCGCGCCGTCATCAGAGCTGACGACCCCAGCGGGCCGCGGCTTCCCTCGGTTCATCTGACAGCCGGGTCCCGAGTCTCGTTTAAACTGCCCGCAGCGTGGCAGCTCCGGTAACCCGCTCCCTATATGGCGTCCTCCGTCGAATGGTATAAAATGCTCCCCAAAGCCCACATGCGCGCCGCCCCCGTCTGTATTTCTGCGCTTCTCTTGCTGGTTACCGGCTGCACGCAGGCCCGGCAATCTAAAATTTATCCGGCAGGCGAAAAGGCCACCGTCGACAAGCTCACCTACAACGTTGTCGATAGTGATTTCCACACGCATCTTGGAGATGAGGCCAACCCGCGCAATCCGCAGTATCGTTTCGTCACGGTCCAGATCGCCGTCTCGAACGCCGGTAGCACCGACACCCCGATTCCCGGTCTTACGCTCATCGACGATTCGGGAAAAGCCTATCCGGAACTTGCGGACGGGACCGGAGTTCCTCAATGGCTTGGCGTTCTCCGCAAAGTCGGGCCCACCCAAACCGAACACGGCACGGTGCTTTTCGACGCTCCCGCGGGCCACTACAAACTCAAGCTCACGGATGACAGCGACGAAGGCGATGTCTACGCCGATATCCCGCTCACGTTCATACACGAGCAGATGAACGCCGCGGCTCCCGAAGCGCCCAAAAAATAGCGGCTCCGGAAAACAGCTAAAATCGAATCGTGCTCCCCGCCCGAATTCTGCTGGCCCTTTGTGTCTTCGCGTCCTTCCCGATTCACGCGCAGACTGCGCTGCAGATCGTCAACATTGTCATCTCCGATTCCGAAGACGGTCCGCCGCTCCCGCCTTCTCAGAAGCTGGTGCCCGGCGAAACCGCCTTCGTCCGGTTCGATGTCGCGGGATTCAAAACCTCCGACGAAGGCAGGGTTCAGCTCACAGGCCGCGTACAGGTTTCCGATTCACGCCGCAGTCCCATTGCGCCCCGCGATGAGATTGTCATCGGCACCTCACTGCGCGACGAAGACAAGAACTGGAAGCCCCGCATGCGCTCTCAGGTGCAGATTCCGCCTATCGCCCCACCCGGCGCCTACCGCGTCCGCTGCGAAGTTACAGACGAGCAAACCCACTCCATCATTGCCGCTGACGGCGCCTTTACCGTGTCCGGAATCGACGTGCCCGTCTCGAACACTCTCGTGATCCGGCATCTCGCCTTCTATCGCACCGCCGACGAAGAGGCTCCCCTGAAAATCCCTGCCTATCGGCCCGGCGATGCGGTTTGGGTCCGCTTCGAAATCACCGGCTACAAGTACGGCGAACAAAACGCCATCGACGTCGCCTACGATGTCTCGGCCTCGAACGCACAGGGAAAGCAGTTGTTTGCACAGGAAAATGCGGCCAATGAGAAGAGTCAGGCGTTCTACCCGCAACCCTGGGTGCCCGGTTCCTTCAGCCTGACGCTCCAGCCGAATACCACTCCGGGGATGTATTCCGTCACCATCGCGAGCCGGGACGCGGTCGGCAATCAAACCGCCACTGAGAGGGCGCAGTTTAAAGTCGAGTAGCTTCAGTTCGCTACGATACTTCCATGCGCGCTCTTTGCCTCTTCGCGTTTGCTTCCATCGCCGCGGCGGCCGAGCCCTCACTCGCGCGCCTGGAACGTCAACTCCAGCTCGTCTCACTCGTCACCGACGGAGTCGTCGGTGTCAGCGCCACTCACATTGAAACCGGCCGTTCGGTGTCAGTGCGCGGCGGTGAATCTTTCCCTTTAGCCAGCGCGGTCAAGATCCCCTTCGCCGTCCAGCTCATGACGCTGGTCGACTCGGGCAAAGTCTCGCTCGATAAAATGATCTCGCTTGCCCCCCAGGATCTCCACCCGGGAAGCGGCAGGATTTCCGAACTGCTGTTCCACCCCGGCGTCTCCCTCTCGCTCGAAAACTACATGGAGATGATGCTGGTGATCAGCGATAACAGCGCCGCCGACGTCGTCCTCCGCGAAGCCGGAGGTCCCGCCGAAGTCACCGCCCGTATGCGCGCTCTCGGGCTCAACGGCATCCGCGCCGATCGTTCGATCGCCGTGATGGTTTCAGACTGGGTGGGCGCCAAAAACCTTCCGCCTGAATCGCAGTGGAACCGCGACATGTGGGACAGGCTCTACAACGCCGTTCCGCAGGATGAACACATGCGCGCCCGCCGTGCCGAAATGTCCGACCCGCGCGACACCGCCACTCCTGACGACATGACCAAACTGCTCGTCCGCATCTGGAAAAAAGACCTGTTTACGCCCAAGAACGCCGATATCCTGCTCGGCATGATGGAGCGGTGCCAGACCGGTAAAGCCCGTATCAAGGGCTTGCTTCCGCAGGGCACCGACGTGGCCCACAAGACCGGCACCCTCGGCGGGGTCGCTGACGATGTCGGCGTTATTACTCTGCCCGGAGATCTGGGCCACGTTGCCATCTCCGTTTTCACCAAGGCCTCGTCTAAACCCGAAGAAACCGCCGAAAAGGCCGTTGCCGAAGTGGCCCGCACCGTCTACGACTACTTCGTCCTCGTACCCTGAAACTTTCATGCCCGATACCTGGGACAGTTCCCTTTACGATGACCGGCATTCCTTCGTCTGGAAAAACAGTGTTGACCTGATCGAACTCCTCGCCCCACAGCCGGGTGAACGCATTCTCGATCTCGGCTGCGGCACCGGACACCTTACGGCGCAGATCGCTGCAAGCGGCGCAGATGTCACCGGCCTTGATTCATCCACCTCGATGATCGCTCAAGCCCGCCAAAACTTTCCCCGGATACAATTCCAGCTTGCCGACGCGCGAGACTTCCGCTTCGACGTCCCCTTCGACGCCGTATTCTCGAACGCCGCGCTGCACTGGGTTCGGGACGCCGACGCCGTGGTTCGCTCGATTGCCGCCGCACTGAAGCCCGGCGGCCGCCTGGTGCTCGAAATGGGCGCCAAAGGCAACATTGAGCTCATCAGGAATGCGGTCGAAACCGTCCTCCGCGAGCATGGCCATCCCACTGCTCACAGCTGGTATTTCCCCAGCGCGGGCGAGTATGCAACGCTGCTCGAACGGCACGGATTCGAAGTCCGGCTGGCAGAAACCTTCCCGCGCTGGAACAAACTCGAGCACCCTGAGCGCGGCCTGCGCGAATGGCTTGAAATGTTCGCCGGTGCCTACTTTCAGCCTGTACCCGAGGCTGAACGAGCCGGTCTGGTCGCCAGAATCGAAAGCAATCTGAAGCCGCAGCTCTGGTGCGATGGGGCCTGGTTCGCGGATTACCGCAGACTGCGCGTCACGGCAGTAGCCGCTTCCATTCCGCTCCGCACGCAATCCGGAATGCCGATCCCGTGATAGGCATTGCCTGCAAGGAACAGCCCCTCATGCGTGGCGGTGCGGCGCTCGATCTGATTCACGCGCTCCGTATGCCCCACCGTATATTGCGGCATTGACGCGGGCCATCTTCGCTCGAATGCGAAAAGCGCTTCCGCCCGAAAGCCCATCAGGCGCTGTAAATCCGCTTCCATGTCTGCCCGCGCCGAATCCGGGTCGGTCGAAAAACACCGAAACACAACCTTGTCGTCAGGCACTCGCCCCAGCCACTTCGTTTGCAGCCACGTGCATGCCATAATCGACCGCCGTTCCGCTTTCGGGACTAAAAACCCGAATGCATCGAGCGGATGAGAGACGTCTGCGCGCTTATACCCGAACGTCCAGATGGAGCTCCCGGAATGCGGAATCGCGCCAAGCAGGGCCGCCAGTTCCGGGTCCAAACCCTGCAACAGCGACCCCGCATGATTCGCCCCGCACGCCAGCACCAGCCGGTCGAAAGCCTTCCACTCGCCGCCGGCAAACAGCAGCCATTGGTCCGCGCGTGACATCGCCTCCACTCGCTCATTCACAACACGAACCCTGGCCGTGAGTGCGTCAATCAGCGTCCCCATCCCGCCGCGCAAAGATTTGAAAACCGATTGCCCCGCCGGACCGCGCTTCTGCCGCAAAGCCCCCACCACCACGCTGCCGAAACGCTGCTCATACTCGACAAACTTCGGCAGAACGCTGGCCGCGCTCAACTCATCCGGCGACCCCCCGTACACACCTGCCAACAGCGGTTCCGCAAGATAATCGACAGCCTCATCGCCGAAGTGATCCCGCACGAACGCCGATACCGACCGATCCGGCAGAGCCTGTGGACTCCGAAATATTTCAGTCCCCATCCGCAGCTTGGTTTTCCAGCCGAAAAGCTCCGATCGCGCCACCGGACCGACCTTCGTCGGCACCAGCATCTGCAAGCCTTCAGGAAGCGGGACGAAGCGCCCGTGCCGCAGCACATAGGTGCGCCGCCGGGCGTCATTCGAACCTGTAATCAGATCGCCCATCCCCAGTTCCCGGATCAGATTTTCCGCCCAGGGCTTAGACGCGAGCCAGCTTTCGGGACCGCACTCGAGCGTGCATCCCTCTACCGAAACGCGTGCCGATCGAGCCTCCTGGAGCGGGGTCGAACACCGTCGCGTCTACCCCGGATTTGCCCAGGTAATACGCGCACGAAAGCCCCGAGATCCCGCCCCCGACCACTCCCACGCGCATGTTTTTTTGGCTAAGGCCGGAACTCGCGAACCATCTGCACCACGGCCTTCACGTTCTCAACCGGCGTGTCAGGCAGAATTCCGTGCCCCAGATTGAAGATATGACCGGGACGCGTCCCCGTCCTGCGCAGCAGATCGTGAACTTTGTTCTTCAGTTCCGGCAGCGGCGCGAACAGCGCCACCGGGTCCAGATTGCCCATGATGGCGGAACGGTACGAAATGTCCACCCAGGCCTGATCGATATTGATGCGCCAGTCGCAGCCCATCACATCGCCGCCCGCCGCGTGCAGTTCCTTGAAATACCCCGACGCGCCGGTCCCGAAGTGGATCACGGGCACGCCCGGCTGACTTGATCCTTTCAATCAGAGCCCTCGAATATGGCTGCGCAAAGCGCACATAATCGTCCGCGGCCAGCGCGCCCACCCAGCTGTCGAACACCTGAATCGACCGTGCTCCGGACGCCACCTGCATAATTGCGAACGGCGCCAGCACATCCACAATCTTGCCCATCAGCCGCCGCCAGAGCGTCTCGTCTCCGTACATCATCCGCTTCGTTCTGATGAAGTTCCGCGAACTGCCGCCTTCGATCATGTAACTTGCCAGCGTGAACGGCGCCGCGCAGAACCCGATCACGGGCACTCGCCCGGCCAGCGCGCGAACGGTCTGCTGAATGGCCTCGCCTACATACCCAAGGTCATCCGTGTTCGAGGTCGACAGCGTGTCCACATCCTCGCTCGACAGAATCGGATTGTCGATCCGGGGACCGTCTTTCGGATAGCGTCAGCTTCAGCCCCATCGGCTCAACCGGCAGCAAAAGGTCCGCGAAAATGATGGCCGCGTCCACGTCGAGTGCTTCCACCGGCTGAATCGTAACCGCCGCCGCCAGATCCGGACGCTTACAGATTTCCAGCATCGAATGCTTCGCGCGGATATCCCGGTACGACTTCATATACCGTCCAGCCTGCCGCATAAACCACACCGGCCTGACATCGGTCGGCCGCCGCCTGCAGGCATCGAGAAAACGACTCGTCATTGGAGCCACGCGCATTGTTGATCCGCCTTATCTTCGCAGTAAAAAACCCGGTAATCCCCGGGTTTGTGAGAGGCCGTCCACTGACGGCCATTTATAAAGTATGGTTTGGTCCATGCCTCGCTGTCGAGTGTTCGAGGCGCAATTACCGAAACCGCAAGTGCTCCCTGTGCCGGAAAACCCGTCCTCGGGTCCATAATGTGGCTCCAGGTCTTCCCGTCCGCGACGAAGAATTTCTCAGAGCTTCCGGAACTCGAAAGCGATTCGTTCTTCAGCACTACCTCCGCCGCCGTCCGGAACCGTTCGCGCGGATCTTCAATCCGAACCCGCCAGCCCGCCTCGCCCGGAGTCTCTCCGAAACCGTAGATGCTGCTGCCGCCCGCCGAGACAAGCGCCGCCCGAACCCCGTCCTTTTTCAGGATTTCCGCCATCCGGTCCACCGCATAACCCTTGCCGATGCCACCCGGATCCAGTTCCACTCCGCGGCGCGTAAAAAACACACTGCGGCTCGCGGGCTTCAGTTCCAGGCGCTCAAATCCGACATACTTCATAGCCTGCGCAACGTCACTTGCCGCCGCCAGATGGCCGCTACCTTTGTAGAATCCCCAAACTTTCATCAGCGGCGCCACCGTAATATCGAAGGCGCCCTCGCTCGCCCGGCTGTAACCCGCGCACTTCGACAACAATTCGAACAACTCGGCCGAAACCGCCACCGGGTGTTCACCGGCTTCGCGGTTCACTCTCGACCACTCGCTGTCCGGCTTGTAATTCGAAAGCAGGCCGTCGAGGCGCAGCGCCTCCCGCAAAGCCTCATCGGCTGCGGATTCCAGCTTTTCGCGGTCCTCGCCGTAAAGCACCACCGAAAAGGTGGAGCCCATGGCATCGGCGCTGCTCTCGAGCCGCAGCATCTCCGCCGCGCGGCCCGGAATGGCCAGGAATCCCGCCAATAGCAGCAAAACGATCGCAAACTGTCTGGATTTCGCTCGCTGGGTTGACGGACAAAAGTGGGGCAGGGAAGTCAGTCTTACCAACGGCCTTCTCGGGTCATCGGCGGCACCCGGTGTTCGTGCAGAACTTCGTATACGTGAAACAGCGGCAAACTCAAGCTTAGGCCGCTTGTCACGCCACTGTCAATTTGACGGCTCAAAGAAGTTCAGCCTCCGAACTCTCGGAACAGCCAAGCCTGTTTACACTGGAAACTTGATAAACGTCCAGTTCAGACCCTTCCGGCCCGGAGATGAAGCCCCGTTCCGCGATCTCAACGAAGCCTGGATTCGCGCTCATTTCACCCTTGAGAAAAAGGATCTTGAGATCCTGAACGATCCCGTCACCCACATCCTCAACCCCGGCGGCCACATCCTGATGGCGACGGTAGACGGCGCGCCCGTCGGTTGCTGCGCGCTCCTCGCAATGCCCAACCGGATCTACGAAATCGGGAAAATGACGGTGGCCGAAAGCTACCGTGGAAGCGGCATCGGCCGCAAGCTTTTGGTCTTCGCCGTGGATTACGCGAAACAACTCGGAGCCGCCGGCCTCTATCTCGAAAGCAGCCGCAAACTCCCTGACGCCGTCCACCTTTATGAATCGGTCGGCTTCCGGCACCTGCCGCCGGAGCGCGTCAAGCCCTCGCCTTACGCCCGCTCCGAAATTCACATGGAACTGGATTTCTGAACCGCGCTACATCTTGTAGCGGCCCAGGTCCTCGTCTCCCAGATTTTCCAGATACCGCTTGAGTTCCTGGTTCGTGTTGAGCTTATCTGAAACCGTGCTCGCATGCTTGGCCGATTTCAGCACCATATCGTCCACGTAGATCGGGCAATCGAGCCGCAGCGCCAGTGCCAGCGCATCGCTCGGACGCGAATCGACGCAGATCATCTCCCCGTTTCGCTCCACCCAGATCACCGCGAAAAAGGTATCTTCCTTCAGCTCGTTCACTACCACCTTGCGAATCCCCGCATCCAGGCCCATCAGCAAAGTCTTGATCAGGTCATGCGTCATCGGGCGCGGTGTCGAGACCTTTTCAATCTCGAGCGCGATCGCATTTGCTTCGTAAATCCCCACCCAGATCGGAAGCACGTTATTGCTTCCAACGTCCTTCAGGATGACGATCGGCATGCTTGTGACAGGGTCCATCATCAGTCCGCGGATCTTCATCTCGACTTCCATACTTTTATTACAGCACAAACGCGATTTGAGCTAGTTCACCCGCTCGCCCACCAGCGAATTCGGCCCGGCGCGCGTCACCCGCACCGGCACATACGTTCCGGTGAGCGACGCCTCCGAACCCTCGTCCGCCGAGACCGCAAAGTTGAGCGTACGGTTTTGCGAAGTGCGCCCGATCCATTGCTCCAGCGCCTTGTGCCGCCCCTCCACATGAACTTCTTCAATCGACCCTACCAGTTCCGAATTCCTGCGAATCTGAATGGCGCGCTGCTTCTCGTTCACGATCATCAGCCGGCGCGTCTTCTCTTCTTCCGGAATATGATCTTCCATCGCGAGCGCCGCCGTATTCGGACGCGGCGAGTACTTGAACCCGAAGATCGCATCGAATTCAACTTCATCGAGCAGGTTCAACGTTTCTTCAAAATCCTGTTCGGTCTCGCCCGGGAAACCGACAATAATGTCTGACGTGATCGAAATCGGGCGCTTTGCAGCCTTCATCCAGCCCACGCGCTCCATATACTGATCGCGCGTATACAGCCGCTGCATACCCTTCAGAATCCGGCTCGATCCCGATTGCACCGGCAGGTGTACGTGATTACAAAGGTTCGGATTCCCGTCGATCGCATCGATAATCGGCTTCACGAAATCGCGCGGATGCGACGTCGTAAACCTCACCCGCCGTATTCCCGGAACCGTCCCCACCCGGTCGAGCAGCGTGGCAAAATCCCACCCCGCCGGCGAAGGGTCCCGATAGCTGTTGACGTTTTGCCCCAGCAACTGGATCTCGGTATATCCCGAATCGGCCAGCCGTCCCGCTTCTTCCATCACACTCGCACTGGTGCGGCTCCGTTCCGGCCCGCGCGTAAACGGCACCACGCAATACGAGCAGTTCTTATCGCAGCCTTCAATAATCGTGAGATAGGCGCGATGCGGATTGTCCCGCCGCGTGAACGGAGTGTCGAAAGCCTCGCCCGCCTCGAAGCTGAGCCCGGTCACGCGCTTGTTACCGGCTTCGAGCTGCACCAGCATCTCCGGCAGCTTTGTGTAACTTGCCGAGCCCGCCACCAGGCTGACGTGCGGCGCGCGCTCGAAGATTTTTGTGCCTTCCTGCTGCGCCACGCAGCCGATCACAGCGAAAATTTTATTTTTTCCTGAATACTTAAAGCTCTGCAGCCGGTTGAAAACCTTCTGCTCAGCCTTGTCGCGAATACTGCACGTGTTATAGAAAACGTAGTTCGCGGCTTCGATCGTATCGACCTTCTCATAGCCCTGCGCGATGAGCGTTCCCACCACCTTCTCGGTGTCGTGCGCATTCATCTGGCAGCCGAACGTCTCGATATAAAAGGTCTTTTCCACTGGTGTCTCTATTCTAGCGAGATCGTTCCGGGCCTACGCCGAACTCCTGGGCCACAGGTCTTGCGGCCACGTGAATTGGTACCGTAAATCCTTCGAACGCCGGATACACTCTTCGAAACGCCGGGTCCAGCCGCTTCGGTAGCACGTACACGGTATAGTCGCCGGGACTCAGATGGAACGCCAGCCCCAACGTTTTCCCCACCTCAAAACTCTTCGCCGCCGGAGGCCGGACGAGCAGCAAACGGTTCGCATCGAGCCCGCATCCCTTTCGATCCAGCTTTCATCCCTGCGCATTGTGCGGTAGAGATCGCACGTTGTGCACAGGATACCCGCCGCCTGCACGGCTCACCCAGTCAGCATTTCGCGGGCATACCTCAATTTGCGCGTATTCACACTTGCCACCAGCCCTTCCTCAAAGGCGTTGCTCCCGAAATCGCCCCAGAAGTTCCGGCAGCATCCCATGACCCGCCCGTCCCGGTTCAGCACCGGAGCGTTCCACAACTGGTAACAAATCGATCTACCCGGATCTTTGCCCGTCGCAGTGTAGTATTCACTCCGCGTCGTTGCCGAAGAACCGGTCTCAACGGTCACGAGTTCCCGGTTGCGCACCGGCGACACATCGTCGTCCCACGAAAGCTTCGACCGAAATTGCATTCCCAATTCGCCCGCCATCTTTCTCGCCGCCGCAATTTCATGTTCGTTGTGGCCGAACACAATAAACTGCCATGTGAGATAAGGAAATCCCGAGTTGTAATGTTTTTTCCACTCGTTCAGCTTGCGAACGTTTCCGATCACCCGTTCAAAATCGCCCTTTTTTCGATATTGCGCGTACGTTTCGGCGCTCGCACCGTCAATCGAGACAGTCATGCTCCTGAAGCGGTATCGCACTAGTGCTTCGAGTACCCGTCGGAGACGTGGTTCAGATTTACGCCGTTGTCCGCATGCATCGACACTCCACGCTCAAAACCAACGCGAAGAATGTCCGTGAGCCGCGGGTTGAGGATCGGGGTTGCTCGCGAGCAGGCCCTCAAACGCCGCCACATCCAGATCACCGGCGTTCATGCCGGGCAAAGTTGAACCGTCCGCGGTGGGACATGCCAAACATGCAAGCTGGCAGGTGCCGAGGCGTCCACTTATATTGCGGTTACGACCATGGTACTGAGGACTATAGTACTTGCACTTTCCGGGGGGACCTCGTAGACTACCGTCATCTGTTTTCGGAGGAAAACTTGAACTCTTTACAACGCGCGCGACAGTTCCTTGCGCAAAAGACGGGCAAGCTAGCCCTCGCGATCGTTCCCTTGGCAACTCTAAGCGTCGCCCCGGCGAATGCTTCAGCTATTTCCGGTCTGCAGTTTTCCACCCCTTCGTGTACAGTCAGCCATCCGGGTGTGAGTCAGTTTTCAGGATCCTGTTCCGGAGTCCAGGCTGCCCCTCAGGGTGGGGTTAGTACTTCCAACTGGCAGAAGCTGACCGGAGATGTGACAACGTTTAGCGTCAGTTCGGGCGGCGGACTTGGTTTCATCGGTTCCGGAACGACGACTGGCGCTTACACCGGCGTCCTGCCTGTCTCCTGGGATTTTTTTATCAATTCGTCAGGCGGAACGTCTTCCAACACGCTCGCCTACAACCTCAGCTTTTCGCTTTTCAATCCCGTTGCCAGCACGGCTGGAATCGTGGCGATTCCGAACTTTAGCATCACCGGTTCTGTCGCGACAAATTCCAATGTCGAAGTAAAAGGAACCGGTGCCTGGAATATCGACATCGGCCCCGGCAGTCAGACTTACTCAATCAGAGTGTCTGTCGCCGACCAGATGAATCCTGTGAGCTTCCTGCAACTCCGCGTGCCGAGTAACAGCATCGATCTGAACCCCGTGCCTTCCGGCACTCCCGAACCAACTTCTTTTCTGTTAGGGGCCTCCGCTCTTTCCGGCCTCTTGTTCTTTCGCCGCAAAACGCGCGTGAAGTCTTAGACCGAACGGGGCACAGCGCTCGTGTGCCGGCCCCGGTCAGACTATACCGGCTATAGTGTCATCCTGAGCCCTCTCACCGGAGCCCGACGTGTTACTCGTCCTGCCGCAACTCCCGCAGGATCCCGCCAGCGGTGCCGCACGCTCCACCCGTACCATGTGCGAAATGCTGGCCACCGCCGGCGCTGAAGTTCGCGCCGTCGCCACCACTGCCACCGAAAGAAGCGGCCGCGCAGACACCGTCTCCTGGCTTCGCGAACTCGGCATCCAGGCCACCGTGCATCGCGGCCACACGGCCGAACGCGTTCGCCCCGAAATCGAATTCTCAGACCGCGGCATTCACTATCGGCTCCTCGATACAGGCCGGCGCGACATGCACGCCTGGCAGCAAACCCAGAACACGCAATTCGACCGGCTTTTTGACGACTCACTGCGAGCCTTCCGTCCCGATATCCTGGTGGCATTCGGGGGGCTCCCCAATGACATCCGCCGGTACGAAAGGGCGCGGCGCCAGGGTGCCCGCATCGTCTTTGCTCTCAGAAACGCGGCCTACCTCACTGCCCACGATCTTCTCGCCTCCGTTGACGGAATCCTCACCCCGAGTCAATTCCTCACAGACTTTTATCGCAACGCGATCGGGATCGAGAGCACTCCCCTGCCGCTCCCCATTGAACTCGACGATGTGATAGCTGCCGAACACGATCCCATCTTCTTCACCGTGATCAACCCGTCGCCCGAAAAAGGCCTGATGGTCATCGCGCGCCTCGCGGAAGAACTCAGCCTCCGCCGCTCCGACATCCCTCTTCTTGTCGTTGAATCGCGCGGTTCCGCGGGCCGTCTCGTCCAGGCCGGCATGCTCGGCGGCTTCGATCTGCGCCGTCACGAAAACCTCATGATGTCGCCGCCGCTCGCCCAGCCTAAAGACATCTACGGACCCTGCCGCGCTCTGCTCGCCCCGTCTCTATGGCAGGAACCCGCCGGCCGCGTCGCAGCCGAAGCGATCCTCAACGGAATTCCCCCGCTCGTGAGCGATCGTGGCGGCCTCCCTGAAACCTGCAACGGAGCCGGCTTCTATCTCCCGATTCCTCCCGAAATAACCCCGCGGCAGCCCGTTCCCGTCTCACCCGATGTCGTGGAGCCCTGGATCGACCTCATCGAACGGCTCGAAGGCGACCCCGATTTTTACCGCGAAGAATCCGGGCGCGCCCTCGCCGCAGCCGCCATCTATCGGCCCGAAAACCTCGCGCCCCGCTACATCAACTACTTCCGCGATATACTCAACACCTGATGCAATCCGCGCCGCGCCTTGACTTTCACAGCCCTGGCATTTTATGGTAGCGGTTCGTCTCTATCGCTCCTAAACAAGTGGACAACGGCGCTCAACCATTGCTGGACCAGGACTATCCTTCGACTCTTGAGAGCGTCGATCAGGCCGAATGCGAGATTCTCAAAGCCGCCGACAAGGTGGGTTTCGATGAGGACGAGCAGCACCGCATCGGCATGGCCGTCCGCGAGTGCATGGTCAACGCCGTCGTTCACGGCAACCGCTACAACCGCAACAAACGTGTTCATGTCACCGTCGACATTGGCGGCAAACGGTTTACAATCCGGATTGCGGATCAGGGCGAGGGCTTTGAAATGGAAGAAGTCCCCGATCCCCTGAACGACAACAATTTATTAAGACATTCAGGCCGCGGACTTTTCCTGATGGGCGCCTTCATGGACGAAGTGAAGGTGCATAAGGTTTCCCCGTCCGGAACCGAGGTCACACTGGTCAAAATAGTAGGGCCGCAGTCCTAAATGCGGTATTCTTCAAGGCATCTTCGAGGAGGCAAATGAGCGTTAAACTTAACACCCGCCAGGTGGGTGACGTGACTGTGATTGACATTTCCGGCCGGATTACTCTTGGGGAGGGTTCGAGCACTCTGCGCGACACTCTGCGCGATCTCACGGCCAAAGGCAACAAAAAGATCCTTCTGAATCTGAGCGATGTCTCCTACATCGATAGCTCCGGCATCGGCGAACTCGTTTCCGGATTCACCAGCGTTTCCAATCAGGGCGGCACTTTGAAGCTTCTCGGTCTCACCAAACGCGTCAAAGATCTGCTCCAGATTACGAAGCTCTACACCGTGTTCGACGTCCACGAAGACGAAGCCCACGCCATCCGCAGCTTCGCTTAGCCGAACCGGCCGGGACAGGCGATTCCGCCTGTCCTTTTATTTCGCGCCATCGGCAACCATCGGTGCTTCGATTGCATCAGCATTGGTATACTCCTGGACAAGGACGGTTCCACCTGGCATGGCCCTTAAACGCCGCTCTTTCTTCTTTACTCCCCTCCTGGTTCTAGGTGTGCGCGCTGCTGGGCGGAATTTATGGCCCCCGGGTTCAAGTCGCGTCCGCCGCGTCTTCTGACGAAGACGTCAACACCAGCGTTCAGCAATTTACGCGGGTCTATTCCACTGTTGAGCAGAACTTTGCCGATCCGGTAAGCGCCGACAAAGCCATCTATAAGGGTGCCATCCCTGGCATGCTGCGGACGCTCGATCCGCACTCCAACTTCTTCGATCCCAAAGACTTCGAAGGACTTCGCGAAGAGCAGCGCGGCCACTACTACGGCGTCGGGATGCAGGTGGTCAGGGCCGCAATGGCAAGACCATCGTCATGGCCCCGTTCGTCGGTTCCCCCGCCTATAAAGCCGGACTTCGGCCTGGCGACGTCATCATCGAAGTCAACGACAAGCTCACCGACGGCCTTGATTCCACCAAGGTAGCGGACCTGCTGAAGGGACCCAAAGGCACGCCGGTCCAGATCAAGGTCGCCCGCGAAGGCGCGGACAAGCCCGTCATCTTCGACATCATCCGCGACGAAATCAGCCGCAAGAGCGTCCCGGAAGCATTCTTGCTGAAGCCCGGCATCGGCTACGTCAAGATCGAACAGTTTAACGAGACCACCGGGCCGCGAATTTGAAGATGCGCATGAAGGCGCTCGACGAAGATCACCTGAAGGGCCTGGTCCTCGATCTCCGCAGCAACCCCGGCGGTCTGCTGACCGAAGCCGTGGCCGTGGTCGATCACCTGATCCCCAAAGGCGACGTAATCGTCTCCCACAAGGGCCGCAGTTCAGCCGAGCATGTTTACACCGCCCGCAACGGCAACCACGGCCGCACTTACCCGATCGTGGTGCTGGTGAACCGCAACTCCGCCAGCGCCGCCGAGATTGTTTCCGGCGCTCTGCAGGATCATGACCGCGCCTGGGTTCTCGGCGACAACACCTTCGGCAAAGGCCTGGTGCAGACCGTTTATCCGCTGATCGAAAACACCGGCCTGACGCTGACCACCGCGAAGTACTACACGCCCAGCGGACGCCTGATTCAGCGCGACTACAGCAACGTTTCGTTCTTCGATTACTACTACCGGAACAACACCGCGGCCCGCAACCTGGCCGACGTCAAGATGACCGATAGCGGCCGCACCGTTTACGGCGGCGGCGGAATCTCTCCCGACGAGAAGTTCACGCCCGAAAAGCTCGATCACGTTCGAAACCGAACTGCTGTCAAGTTCGCGTTCTCAGAACTACACCAAGCATTTCTTCGCGATCCACAAAGACAAGCTGCCCGAACGGCTGGAGCGTCGACACGGCGACCATGAACGAGTTCCACGAGTAGCTGCTCGATCAGAAAGTCGAGTTCACCGAAGCCGACTTCACGAAGGACTACGATAAAGATCCGCCGCCGCCTGCAGGCCGAGATCTACAAGACTGCCTTCAGCGTGGACGAAGCCGCACAAGTACGAAGTCGAGACCGACCCGGAAGTGGAAGCCGCCGTTAACGCGCTGCCCAAAGCTCAGGCCCTGCTCGCCAACGCCCGCAAAATCATCGTGGAGAGGATGAAAAAGTAGTCTCTCCCGCGCAGATCGCCGTACTCGACACGGGCGGTCAGTATTGTCACCTGATCGCTCGTAAGATCCGTGAACTCGGCGTCTCCTCGGAAGTCTTCCCGAGTGAGACGCCGCTTGAAAAGCTCCGCCACGCCCGCGGAATCATCATCTCCGGCGGCCCGAGCAGTGTTTACGACCATTCCAGCCCTACCATCGAGCCCGGCATTCTGACCGGCGGGCATCCCGTTCTCGGCATCTGCTACGGCCAGCAACTGATCGCGCATCTCCTGGGCGGCGACGTCCGCAAGGGCGACAAGGGCGAGTTCGGCCTGGCGCTCCTGACCTCACGGCCGGCGAATCGCGCATCCTCGCGCGGCGTTCCGGACCATCAGCAGGTCTGGATGTCGCACCGCGACCTCGTCGTCGCGCCGCCCGCCGGCTTCCGCGATCGTCGCCACCACTTCCACCTGCGAAACCGGCGCCATAGAAGATTCCGAGCGCGGCGCTTTACGGCGTTCAGTTTCATCCCGAAGTGGTCCACACCACCGAAGGCATGCGCATCCTGCGCAATTTCGTCTTCGATATCTGCGGCTGCGCGAAGGACTGGAACGCCGGTCAGCGCATCGCTCTGATCGAGGATCAGATCCGCGAGCGCGCCGGCGACCGCAACATCTTCTTCTTCGTCTCGGGCGGCGTCGATTCCACCGTCGCCTTCATGCTCTGTCTGCGATGCCCTCGGCTCCGAACGCGTGCGCGGCGTCTATGTCGATACCGGACTGATGCGCGAAGGCGAAACCGATTTCGTTCGCGAAACCTTCGCCGGGCCTCGGCCTGGTGCGTATCGAAGACTGCGCCGAAGAGTTCCTCGGAGCCCTCGAACAGGCGTCGCGAACCGGAACTGAAGCGCCACATCATCGGCGAGCAGTTCGTCAGAGTCCAGGAGCGCATCATCGAAGAACGCGGCCTGCTCGACGGCGGCTGGATTCTGGGCCAGGGCACCATCTATCCCGACACCATCGAATCCGGCGGCACCGCCAAGGCCGCCACCATCAAGACGCATCACAACCGCGTGCCGGGCATTCAGAAGCTGATCGAATCCGGCCGCATTGTCGAGCCGCTGGCGGATTTCTACAAGGACGAAGTGCGCGCCATCGGGCGCGAACTTGGCCTCGCGCCCCGCACTTGCTCGAACGGCATCCTTTCCCCGGCCCGGGCCTCGCCATTCGCTGCCTCTGCGCGGATACCGATGAGCCGGTCACCCGCGTCGCCGGACGGCTACCTGGTTCCCGTCCGTTCCGTCGGCGTGCAGGGCGATTCACGCAGCTACGCGCCCGTGCTCGCCATCGATGCCTTCCCGTCCGCAGCGGCCCGCCTGCAGGACGAGGCGACGGAACTGGTCAACCGCAGCGCCGGCGTGAATCGCGTCATCGCGCGCGTCGCCGCACGGGAAGCGCTCGAACACCAGCACGTTTTCGTCGAGCACCATCACGCACGGCCGCGTCGAACTGCTGCGCGCGGCCGACGCCATCGTGCGCGCACATGTGCGCACGAGTCCGGCTTCGATAAAGCAGGTCTGGCAATTTCCCGTAATTCTGATTCCGCTCGGGCGCAGGGGAATCCCGGGATTCCGTCGTGCTGCGTCCCATTCAGTCGGTTGACGGCATGACGGCCGACTCCGTCACCATGCCCGACGAACTGCTGCACGCCATGGCCGCGCGCCTGATGGCGATCCCGGAAATCGCCGGCGTCTACTACGATCTGACCCACAAACCGCCCGGCACCATCGAATGGGAATAGATGCGGCAACAGATCAAAGACGTCCTCTCCGGTGGCGTAGTACACGAACTCCCGCCCGACCTGAACAAAGCCCTCAGATCCGACCCGCAACTCCTGACCGCATGGGAAGACATCACTCCACTCGCGCGCAATGAATGGATCTGCTGGATCGAGTCGGCCAAAAAAGCAGAAACAAGAAAACGCCGCATCGAGTGGGGCTGTTCCAGCCTGAAAGAAGGAAAACGCCGCCCATGCTGTTGGCCCGGATGCGCCCACCGCCAGCCAAACGCCCGAAAATCCGCGCCATTGCTAAACTCAAATCAACCCCCAAACATGAAAGTCGGCGTCATCGTCTTCCCAGGCAGCAACTGCGACCACGACGCGTGGTACGCCATCCATGCAAAACCTCCACCAGTCAGGCCGAATTCATCTGGCACGATTCCACCACCCTCAACAATGTCGACGCCGTTATCCTCCCCGGCGGCTTCTCCTACGGCGACTACCTTCGCTGCGGCGCCATCGCGCGCTTCTCCCCCGTCATGCAGGCCGTCAAAAAATTCGCGGCCGATGGCGGGCTCGTCCTCGGCATCTGCAACGGCTTCCAGATTCTGGTCGAAGCCGGCCTGCTGCCCGGCGCGCTGCTCCGCAATCAGGACCTCAAGTTCGTCTGCAAAGACGTCGCCCTCCGCACCGAAACCGCCAACTCGCCCGTTCACCTCGAACGCTGCACCAAAGGCCAGACTCTCCACCTTCCCGTCGCGCACGGCGAAGGCCAGTACTTTGCCGACGACCGCACCCTCGATGAACTCGAAGCCGAAGACCGCATCGCCTTCCGCTACGTCGAAAACCCCAACGGCTCCGCCCGCGACATCGCCGGCATCCTCAACCGCGAACGCAATGTCATGGGCATGATGCCCCACCCCGAACGCGCCTGCGATCCGCTCATGGGCTCCACCGACGGCCTCGCCATCTTCGAATCCATGCTGCAGCCATCTCCGGTCCTCCAAATGACCATCACCCCCGAGCTCATCGCTCAGCACCAGCTCACCACCGCGCGAATACGACAAAATCGTCTCCCTGCTCGGCCGCGAGCCCAGCTACACCGAACTCGGCGTCTTCAGCGTCATGTGGAGCGAGCACTGCTCCTACAAGAGCTCCCGCATTCATCTGAAGAAGCTCCCCACGCAGCGGCAAATACGTCGTGCAGGGCCCCGGCGAAAACGCCGGCATCATCGGCATCGGCGATGGCTGGGTCGTCGCCTTCAAGATCGAATCGCACAACCACCCCAGCTACATCGAACCCTTTCAGGGCGCGGCCACCGGCGTCGGCGGCATCCTGCGCGACATCTTCACCATGGGCGCGCGCCCCATCGCCGTGCTGGATTCCCTGCGCTTCGGCCCACCCGAGACTCCGCCTCCGCGCGCAATCGCGCATTCTGACAGGCGTCGTCGAGCGGCATCGCCCACTACGGCAACTGCTTCGGCGTGCCCACCGTCGGCGGCGAATGCATCTTCGAAGACTGCTATGCCGGCAACCCGCTGGTCAACGTCTTCGCGCTCGGCGTCTGCAAAGAAGATGAAATCTTCTATGCCAAAGCCTCCGGCATCGGCAACCCCGTCATTTATGTCGGCGCGAAAACCGGACGCGACGGCATTCACGGCGCCTCCATGGCCTGCGCCGAGTTCACCGAAGAATCGAAACAGAAGCGCCCCAACGTGCAGGTGGGCGATCCGTTCCTCGAAAAGCTTCTGCTCGAAGCCTGCATCGAAGCCATGAAGACCGGCGCCATCGTCGCCATTCAGGACATGGGCGCGGCCGGGCCTCACTTCCTCTTCCTGCGAAATGGGCAGCCGCGGCGGCGTCGGCATCGATATCGATCTCGACCTCGTCCCGCAGCGCGAACCCGGCATGACCGCCTACGAAATGCTGCTCTCCGAATCCCAGGAGCGCATGCTGCTCGTCGCCGAAAAGGGCCGCGAAGACGAAGTCTTTCAGCGTCTTCCGCAAATGGGGCCTCGACGCCGTCACCATCGGCGCCGTCACCGCCGACGGCAACCTCCGCATCCGCCACCAGGGCGAGGTCGTGGCCGAAATCCCCAACCCCGCGCTCGCCGACGAAGCCCCGAAATACGACCGCCCGCACAACGTCAAGCCCTACCGCAAAGCGCCGCTCGAACCGCCCGCGCCGGCATCCCCGCATCGCGCGATCTCAACGCCGACCTGCTGCGCCTCGTCGGCTCGCCCGACCTCTGCTCCAAACGCTGGATCTGGGAACAATACGATTACCAGGTCCGCACCAACACGCTCGCCGGACCCGGTTCCGACGCCGCCGTCGTCCGCATCAAAGAGACCGATACCGTCCATCGCCATGTCGCTCGATGGCAACGGCCGCTACTGCTATCTCGACCCGCGCGAAGGCGCCAAACTCGCCGTTGCCGAATGCTGCCGCAACCTCGCCACCACCGGCGCGATACCCGTCGCCGCCACCAACAACCTCAACTTCGGCAACCCTGAGCGCCCCGAAATCATGGCGCAGCTCGTCGAAGCCATCGAAGGCATCGCCGAAGCCTGCGCGCACTTCGAAACGCCCCATCACCGGCGGCAACGTCAGCCTCTACAACGAAACCCTGGGCGAAGGAATCTATCCCACGCCGGTGCTCGGCATCGTCGGCCTGATGAAGACCGCGCAAGCCCGTGCCCGTGCGCTTCCAGCGCGAAGGCGCGCACCTCGTCCTGCTCGGCGGCCTCCGCCAGACCGATGCGACGTCGATTCGGCAGCAGCAATACGCCAAGGTCATCCTCAACCAGCTCTGGGGCCTGCCGCCCGCGCTCGATATGGATTACGAAAAGCGCGTTCACGAAGCCATGCGCGACATTGTAGCCGCCGGGCTTGCCGAATCCGCCCACGATCTCAGCGACGGCGGCCTCGCCGTCACCCTCAGCCGAATGCTGCACCGCATCCATCGGCGCCCAGGTGAATCACTGCCGCGGACCGTCCCGGAATTTCGCCCTCTTCGGAGAAGCCCAGTCCCGCATCCTGCTCTCTACCGCCGATGCCGAACGAAATCGAGCGAATTGCCGCAACGTCACGGCGTGGAAGCGCGATGTCATCGGCGTTACAATGAAAGAGCGGTTACAGATCGGAGACAATCGATGCATCGACCTCCCCACCTCCGATCTGAAACAAACCTTCGAAACCGCCTCGAGGGCTTTCTGAATTGATCAGATCTATTAGCTGACGACAAATTGCACGAAGAATGCGGAGTCGTAGCCATCTACGGCCACCCCGAAGCCTCCAAGCTCGCCTATCTTTCCCTCTACGCGCTCCAGCACCGCGGGCAGGAAAGCGCCGGCATCTCCTCCAGCTGACGGCCACCTGATCCACACCAAAAAGACGATGGGCCATGTGGCCGACATCTTCACGCCCGCCGTCCTGAACGACCTTCCCGGCGCGCTCGCCATCGGCCACACCCGCTACTCCACCGCCGGCGACACCGTCGTCAGCAACGCCCAGCCTTTCTCCGTCCACTGCAACAAAGGCCGCATCGCCGTCGCCCACAACGGCAACATCACCAACGCCACCGAACTCCGCGCAGATCTCGAAGCCCGCGGCTCCATCTTCCAGGCCACCAGCGACACCGAAGTCATCCTCCACCTCGTCGCGCACTCCCGCGAAAAGACCCTCAAAGCCGCCCTTCGCGATGCCCTCCTGCAACTCGAAGGCGCCTTCTCGCTCGTCTTCCTCGCGCATGACCGCATCATCGTCGCGCGCGATCCCAGAGGCTTCCGCCCGCTTGCCATGGGCCAGCTGGAAATCAACGGCAGGATGGCCCACGTCTTCGCCTCCGAAACCTGCGCCTTCGACCTGCTCAACGCCGTCTACCTGAACGATGTTCAGCCCGGCGAGATGGTCATCGTCGGCCCCGAAGGCGTTCAGCCGCGAACGCTACGCGCCCGAACAGCCCCGCTCGCAGTGCGTCTTCGAACACGTCTACTTCTCGCGCCCCGATTCCATCGTCTTCGGCCGAACCGTGCAGGATTCGCGCGAATCCATGGGCCGCATGCTCGCCCGCGAAGCTCCCGCCGATGCCGATATCGTCGTCCCCGTGCCCGATTCCGGCAACGCCGCGGCGCTCGGCTACTCCGCTGAATCCGGCCTCCCCTACCGCCAGGCGCTCATCCGCAATCACTACGTCGGCCGCACCTTCATCGAACCCTCGCAAGCCATCCGCGACTTCGGCGTCAAGCTCAAGCTCAACCCGATCCGCAGCCTGCTCGAAGGCAAAAGCGTCGTCCTCGTGGACGACTCCATCGTTCGCGGCACCACCAGCCGCAAGATCGTCCGCATGGTCCGCCAGGCCGGCGCGCGCGAAGTCCACATGCGCATCTCCTGCCCGCCCACCGTCTCGCCCTGCTTCTACGGCGTCGATACGCCCAACAAGAGCGAACTCATCGCCGCCAACAACAGCATCGAAGAGATTCGCCGCTACATCGAAGCCGATTCGCTCGCCTACCTTTCGATGGACGCCCTCAGCCACTCCGTCGCCGACACCAAGAACGAATACTGCTATTCCTGCTACACCGGCAACTACCCGACCGACTTCGTCAACATCGAACAGCTGGTTCACGCCGGCAAAAAAGCCGGTTCCTGACCGCTTCCATGCGCGTTGCCGTCCTGTTCCTCATCGCCTGGGCCTTACCGGCCCAGCAGTACGACCTTGTCGTTTTGGGCGGCCACGTGATGGATCCCGAATCCGGTCTCGACGCCGTCCGCAACGTCGGCATCACGGCGGGCAAAATCAAAATCATCACGCCCAGACAGATCGCGGGCAAACAAACCATCTACGCCAAAGGTCTCATCGTCGCCCCGGGCTTTATCGACATCCACGCCCACGGTCAGGACGATGAAAACTATCGTTACAAGGCCCGCGACGGCGTCACCACCGCGCTTGAGATGGAAGTCGGCACTTCTCCCGTGGACGCGTTTTACAAAGCGCGCGAAGGCAAAGCCCTCATCAATTTCGGCGCCACCTCCGGACACATCCCCGCCCGCATCGCGGTCATGCATGACACCGGCACCTTCCTCCCGCGCGACAACGCCGTCAACCGCGCCGCATCCGATGCTGAGGTCCAGCAGACCTTCAACGCCGTTCGTGCCGGACTCGACCAGCGCGCCCTTGGCATCGGCATGGGCATCGCCTACATGCCCCGCACCTCCCGCGAAGAGATCTTCCGTCTCTTTACCCTGTCTGCGGAACGGCACGCCCCAATCTACGTCCACATGCGCAACCCCGGCCCTGTCGAACCTGGCGTGGTCGATTCCCTTCAGGAAGTCATCGGCAATGCCGCCGCCACCGGCGCGTCGCTCCATATCGTCCACATCACCAGCATGGCCTTCCGCCAGACTCCGCTCGCGCTTGAAATGATCGACGGAGCGAAACGCAAAGGCCTCGATGTCACGACCGAATGTTACCCGTACACAGCGGGCCAGACCCAGCTCGAAAGCGCCATCTTTGACGTCGGCTGGCAGGAACGCTTGGGCATCGGCTTCTCCGATCTTCAGTGGACCCCCACCGGAGAGCGCCTCACCGAAGAAACCTTCCGCAAGTACCGCGAACTGGGCGGCTCGGTAGTCATTCACAGCATTCCCGAAACCATGGTCCGCCTCGCGCTGACCCACCCCGGAGTCATCGTCGCGAGCGACGGCTGGCTCATCAACGGCAAAGGCCACCCCAGAGCCGCCGGGACGTATTCCAGGGTTCTCGCCCGCTATGTGCGCGAGCAGCGCGCCCTGTCTCTCATGGAAGCCCTGCGCAAAATGACCCTGCTTCCCGCCATGCGCGTCAACCTCCCCGGCAAAGGCCGCCTGAAACCCGGAGCCGATGCCGACCTCGCCGTTTTCGACCCCGCCAAAGTCATCGACAAAGCCACTTACGAGAACCCTGCCCAGTACTCCGAAGGCATCCCGTATGTCATCGTCAACGGAGTTCCCGTCGTGCGTGACGGCAAACTGCTGACGGACATTTACCCCGGCAGGGGCGTCAGAAGATAAACCGACGGCTCACCCGCGATAGAGCGGCCTGCCAATCCGGGGCGTTTGCGCCCGGAACAGAAACCCTTCAATCGTGGTCACGTAAAGCGTCGAAAGGTCATCCCCGCCGAACGCGCAGTTCGTCGGTCTCGTACACGGCACCGGATGCGTTTCAAGCACCTCACCCTCCGGCGAGAAAACATAAATCAGCGGACCCGGCCCGCCAATCTCCCACCCCGCCGTCGCAATAATATCGCCTTCGCTGTCGATGCGCATCCCGTCAATCCCGCGGTTTTCTCCGAAATCGTGCAGCACCCGGCACGGCCCCAGGCTCCTGTCCGCATTCACCGGGTACGCACGCAGTTGCCGCTCTTCCGGCCCGCGCCCGCTCTGCGCCACGTACAGCGTCTTGTAATCGGGAGAGAACAGCAGCCCGTTCGGCCGCGTCGTGTCGAACGTAACCCGGTAAATGCTGTAGCTTCCATCCGCCTCTGGATCCAGCCGGTAAACCGAGTCGTGCTCAAGGTCTTTATGCGCCCGGTCATGGCTCCACGGCCCCGCCGCGCCTTCGTAGAAAGGATCTGTAAACCAGAGGCGCCCGTCCAGGTCCGCCACAATGTCGTTCGGAATATTCAGGCGCTTCCCTTCGAAGCTGTCGGCCAGCACCGTCACGCCCCCATCCGCTTCGTAACGCACCACGCGCCGCCCGTCCGGTTCCGCCCCGCCTTCGCATCCATAGAGGCGCCCCTGAGCGTCGAACGTAAGTCCGTTCGCGCAGTTCGTGTTCTCGCGCCACACTGACACTGACCCCGCCGCCGGATCGTAGCGCATAATCCTGCTCTGCTGAATCCGCGTGTACAGCAGTCCTGAGCCGTCCCACGCAGGCCCCTCCGACACGTTCCCGTATGCGGGGTCGAGCTCTTCGAATTTCCAGTGAGTCACGCGATTGATTATAAGTGCGGGACACGCATGCTTGAGTGCCGCACAATCAGCCGCGGTTCCAGCAGGATTGTCCTCGCGGGCTGCGGCGTCTTCGCTTCAATCAGGCTCAGCGCAAGTTTCCCCGCGCGCTCTCCGATCGCGATGCTGTTCTGGTCCACCGTCGTCAGCGGCACCCGCAGAAAATCCGCATGGCGGATGTTGCCGCTGCCGATGAACGCAATGTCCTCAGGAATCCGCAGACCCGCATCCAGCACCGCTTTCATCGCATTGAGCGCAATCGGATCGTTAAAGCTGAACACGCCGTCCGGCCGCGGGTCCAGCTTCAGCAGTTCCTTCATCGCCGCATATGCCGCGTCTTCGGTCGCATCCCCGGTCTCTTCGAGCGACCGCACGTAGTCCGGCCTCAACAACAGCGAATGCTTCTCGAGCGTGCGCCGATACCCTCTAAGCCGCCCCAACGAATTGCTCAGGCCCGGATGATTCAGAAACGCAATCCTCCTGCACCCGCACTGGATCAAATGCTCGGTCGCCATCACTCCAACCGACTCATCGTCCACCCCGACAAAATTCGCCGTCAGATTTTCCACCGACCGATCGATCAGCACGTACGGAATATTCTGCTCCTCGATCCCGAGAAAACTGTCCCCGTTCGATTGCGTGCTCGCCACAATTAACGCATCCACCCGCCGCGCCAGCAGTTGTTCAATCTCCTGCTTCTCGAGTTCCGGATCTTCCTCCGATGTTGCAATCACCAGCCCGTACCCCTTCTTCCGGAACACGCTCGTCAGACCCTTCGCCACCTCGCCGAAAAACGAATGCAGCAGCCCGGGCACCACGAACCCCACAATGTACGACCGCCCGGTCACCAGAGTCCTCGCCGCCAGATTCGGCCGGTAATTTAGTTCCGCCATCCGCTGCAGAACCCGGTTCCGCGTCTCCTCGCTGATATCGTCGTGATTCCGCAGCGCTTTCGAAACGGTCACCACCGAAACGCCGAGTTCGCGCGCGATATCTTTCATTCGGACCACGGCCATGATGCTAGATTGTATCGGAACCGTGTGTAATGAATAAGCTCAGACAGGCGATCGAACGCAACCGGACCGGTGGACCTCTGTTAGGCGCGGCTGCCTACCTCAACAATCCCGACTTCCTCGAAATCGCCGCGCTCATCGGCTATTCGGCTGCCTGGATTGAGATGGAGCACCTGTTTATCACCTTCGCGCAGGCCTCCGCCCTGTGCAGGACCGCGGCCGGCCTCGGAATGCTGACGATGATCCGGATTCCCGACGCTCAGCGCGAAACCGTCCTCAAATCCGCCGAGTGCGGCCCGGACATCCTCGACCTCCCCATGGCGAACACCGTTGAGATTGTCGAAGAGTTCGTCCGCAACGCGCGCTTTCCCCCTCAGGGCGTCCGCGGCTTTTTCGGCTCCTCTCGCGCCGTCAAATATGGTCTGGCCGGCAGCGTTGCCGCCGAGCAACAAAAAATCAACGACGAACTCTGCCTCATGATCCAGATCGAAACCAAAGAAGCGGTCGATCGCATCGACGAACTCTGCGCCGTCCCGGGTGTCGATGCCATCTTTATCGGTCCGGCTGACCTCTCAGCGAGCCTCGGCGTGCCCGGCGAAACGGGTCATCCTAAGGTTTACGCCGCCGTCGAACGTGTAATCCGTGCCGCCAAAGTTCACGTTAAAGTAACTGCGACTGCGGCGCCTCCCTCGGACTTTCCATTTTACATAGGGCAGGGAATCGACCTTTTATTCGCCACAAATGACGTAACTGCCATGAAAACAGGCGCTCAGAGCGCCTTTGAAGCGGCTCGCGAAGCGGTCAAAACCTACGTTAGATTGGATCAGCCAAACATCTGATACCAAAAGCCATAGCATCGAAATCGACGTCATCGCATTGGCCCTTGTAACGGGCAGATAAAAGGTGATAGTATTTGGACCGTTCCTGCCCAGGGGCAGGAGGGGGAAAATATGAATCGCTTCCGTGCGGGGCTACGGCTCGCCCTGCTGGTCCTCTGTTGCGCTTGCGCATCGTTTGCGCAACGGGACCTTGCAACAATCACAGGAACGGTTACTGACAGTACTGGCGGTGTCGTCCCAAACGCCAAAGTAACCCTTACCGAACAGGGAACTGGTCAGGTATATGAACTGACTACCAACTCATCGGGCGAATTTACTCGTCCGGCTCTGAAACCTTCCACATACAACCTCAGCGTCACAGCGGCTGGGTTTAAAAAGTCCGAACAGAAAGACATCATTCTGCAGGCTGGCGAACGCACCGGCGTCAACATTGCGTTGACCATCGGTGACATCGGCCAGACCGTTGAAGTGACCGCTTCGGCGCCGCTTCTCCAGACCGAAAGCACACAGGTCGGCGCCGCTCTGAATGCCAGAACTCTTACCGACGATCCTCTGGGCGGCCAACGCAACGTGGCTTACCTTGCACGTCTGGTTCCTGGCGTTGTTCCGGCTGAAAACGGCGCGCGCGACGGTGCCAACGGCGGCATGTCCGCAAACGGCGTTCGCGGCAACGGGCAGAACAACTTCCTGCTCAATGGCGTGGACAATAACGTAAACACAATCGACTTCCTGAACCAGACCTCATACGCGGTCGGTCCGTCAGTCGAAGCGATCGGTGAAGTCACAGTGTTGACGAATGGCTACAACGCGGAATACGGACGCGGCGCCGGCATCGTGTTCAACGTCAACCTCAAATCGGGCAGCAACGCACTTCACGGCAGCGTGTTCGAACTGCTCCAGAACAAAGATCTGAACGCGAACACCTGGAACAACAATTCGAGCGGTACGCCGCGCGGACCCCTTGTCAGCAATCAGTTCGGCGGTACTCTTGGCGGACCCATCAAGAAGAACAAGCTGTTCATCTTTGGCGACTATCAGGGTACGCGCATCGCATCTTCAGGCGGCGTCGTTTCCGGTCTCGGCCGGTCGGGCTTCCTCCAGATTCCGACAGCCGCGGAAAAGAACGGCGACTTCTCCAGCCTGCTGGGCAACACCGTCACAGTGAACGATCAGTTCGGAAATCCGGTTTCCTACCTCAAGAACCAGATCTTCGATCCGAGAAGCACCGTGTACGCAACGTCGGCCAACGCAACTGCGAGCGTCCCGGTTGGCACTCCCATCTCCAGGACTCCGTTCCCGGGCAACATCATTCCCGCGAGCTATCCGAAAGATGCGGCGTTCCAGAAAATCCTCCAGTTGTATCCCAACACCAACCAGCCCATCGTTACCGCCAACGGCCCTACGCGTGACTTCTATTACAACGCTGCCGGCGGCCAGACGACCGATCAGGGCGACGGCCGCGTCGATTATCGTCTCAGCGACAAAGACAGCCTCTTCGGTTCTCTGAGCTGGTCGAATACCGGCAAGACGGATGGTTCTCCGTTCCCCGGTCCGCTCGATGGCGCTGACTTCAACGGCGCGCAGGAAATCGATCTCAACCGCAACGCGCAGATCAGCTACACGCGCGTCTGGAATCCAACTATCATTTCGGAAACCCGCGTTAGCTTCACACGCCTCGTGACTTCGCGCCTCGGCCTCAATCCGAGCGTGGATGAATTCAAGGCGTTTGGCATCGGCGGATACGATCCCACGACCGCAACCGCGAACAACGGCGGTCTTCCGCAGATCAGCATCAGCGGTTACCAGCAGACGGGCGCCAACGACTGGATTCCCACCAAGGAATACAACAACGTTTGGGATTTCGTCCAGAACGTAGCCGTCAGCAAGGGTCAGCACTCCCTGAAGTTCGGTGCTGAGTTCCGTTCGATCAAGTTCCCGTTCTTCCAGGTTCCCGATCCGCACGGCAACATCAGCTACGCAACTGGTGAAACGGCCTTCCCGGCTCAGTCGAACAGCCAGTCGGGCGATGCAGTTGCTTCAGCCCTGCTCGGCCAGATCGATAACGCTGCGATCTCGACCACCAACTTCGTTTCTTCGCAGAAAGTCGCTTATGCGGGCTACGTACAGGATGACTGGAAGGTCACCCCGAAACTCACCGTCAACCTCGGTGTCCGTTATGAACTCTGGTCCCCCATCGATGAACGCTTCGGCCGCCAGGCGAATTTCGACCTGCAAAGCATGACGCTGTTCATCCCCAAGGGCAACAACCAGGACGCGCCCCTGCCCCCGAACTTCTCCACTCTGCTCCCGAACGTGAAAGTATCTCGCGGCCAGGTGCCGAGTACGCTCGTGCCGTGGGATAAGGCCGACATCGGTCCCCGCATCGGTATGGCTTACCAGGTGATGCCCAAAACTGTGCTCCGTGCGGCCTACGGTATCTTCTACGGTGGTGAAGAAAACCAGGGTGGAAGCCCGAACCGAGGAGAGGCTCTGCCTTTCAACGAAACAGTGAACTTCAACCGCGCGGCCGGCGTCAGCGGCTACATCGGAGTCTCCGATCCAGCCTGCCAGTTGGGAACCACCAACTGCAACTACCTCCCCGGTGGTTTGACCGGCGGTTATCCGTCAGCCCCGTTCACCTTCAATGTCGCCAGCGTTTCGCTGCTGGGCGTGCAGAAGGATTTCCGCAATGGTCTCGTCCATAAGTGGAACGTGATCGTGCAGCGCGAACTGCCTGGCGATATGGCACTCGAACTCGGTTATGAGGGCAACCATCAGGCTCACCAGTTGGTTCTCTACAACACCGACCCCTGCCCGAACCTCGGTTACACCGGCAACAATGCTTCGCTCAGCTGCGCTGCGCGCCGCGTTGTCCCGGCCCCGTACACCAACGGTGCACAGGACCTCGGTTCAAGCCTGACGGAGACCTCTTCGTTCGGTTACGGCAACTATGCAGCCTTCTCGGCGAAACTCGAAAAGCGTTTCTCCGCCGGACTGCAGTTCCTCACTTCATACACCTGGAGCCATGCGCTCGCCAACAGCGGCACCCCGCTCAGCGGCGCTTCCAACTTCGGTACGCCCGACCCCACGAATCTCGCTTCGGCATATTCGACTGCGGCCTGGGACATCCGGCACAGCTTCACCTCGTCGTTCAACTATGTCCTGCCCATCGGCAAAGGCAAGAAGTTCGGCGGCAACATGAACCGTGTCGCGGATTTCGCGGTCGGTGGATGGCAGACCAACGGCATCCTCACCCTCCGCACGGGTCAGCCTTACACCATCAACGGCACCAATTGCGTCGGTCAATGGGGCAAGTGCCTTCCGGATCTCGTTCCGGGGCATGATCCCGATGGCAGCTCCTTCAGGCGGACGCGTTGTCGGCCCGAGCGGCTACTGGTTCGATCCGAATTCGTTCCAGGAAGCCTACCAGAACCCCTCCGCCGGCATTTACACCGGTGGTAACCTCGGCCTTCAGAGCATGACCGGTCCTCCGACCCGCACACTGGATTTCTCCATCTTCAAGGACTTCGCGTTCACGGAGAGGGCGAAACTTCAGTTCCGCGCCGAAGCAACCAACCTTGCTAACACGCCGATCTACAATCAACCCGACGCTTCGCTTGGCGACGCAATTCGCCCGGCCAACGGCACCGTCCCCGCGATTAACGGGAACGGCAACTTCGGGAAGATCCTCGGTGCAAACGCGGGCACGGAACGGCACGTACAGTTCCAGCTTCGTTTGCAGTTCTGATCGGCCTGGGTTAATCCTTAACCTGAAAGGGCGGTTCGCTTCGGCGTTCCGCCCTTTCTTACTTCAGCAGCCTTTCCCGTAAACCCCTGGCTTTATCCCGTCCTGTTAAATTGGGTTATTCCGGTCCGGCAATCTCATCATGAAAAATCTGACGCGCCGGGCGCTTTGCTCGCTCTTTATCGCGGCGGCCGGCATTGTCGCGCAAAGCGTCGGCGACTTTAAATTCATCGACATCGCGCCCGCTGCGGGCCTCACGGTGCGCAATACTTTCGGAGACAAGCAGAACAAAGACTACATCCTCGAATCCACCGGTACCGGCGCCGCCATCTTCGACTACGACGGCGACGGCGCGAACGATATCTTTATTGCCAACGGCACCACGCTCGGCCACGAAGGCTCGCCCACCCCTTCGCAGCTTTACCACAACGATGGCAAAGGCCATTTCACCGATGTAGCCGCGCAGGCCGGGCTCACCCGCACCGGCTGGGCGCAGGCCGGCTGCACCGGCGATTTCGACAACGACGGCAATGAGGATCTCTTCGTCACCTACTATGGCCACAACAGCCTCTACCGCAACACGGGTTCCGGAAAATTCACCGAAGTAACGCGCACGGCCGGACTTCCCACCGAAGGCACCCGCTGGGGCGCGGGCTGCGCTTTCCTCGATTTCGACCGCGACGGCTACCTCGATATCTTCGTCTCAAACTACGTCGATCTCGATCTCGCCCACACCCCGAAGCCCGGCAGCGGCGGAGGCTGCATCTGGAAAGGTCTGGCCGTAGCCTGCGGGCCCAAAGGCCTTCCCATGGCTCACAACGCGCTCTATCGCAACAACCACGACGGCACCTTCACCGACGTCTCGGAACGCGCCGGAATTCTGGCCCCCGGCGGCCGCTACGGCCTCGGAGTCGCCGTCGCGGATTTCGACAACGATGGCTGGCCCGACATCTACGTCGCCTGCGATCAGACGCCCTCGCTGCTCTATCGCAATAAACACGACGGCACTTTCGAAGAACGCGCCGACAGCATGGGCGTCGCCTACAACGCAGACGGCCAGTTGCAGGCCGGCATGGGTGCCGCCGTTGGCGATTACGATGGCAACGGCCTCCTCGACATCGTCAAAACCAACTTCTCGGGCGACCGCCCGTCCCTTTACAAAAACGAAACAGGAGTCTTCTTCTCGGACGTATCCGAAGCCGCCGGTCTTGGCAGGAATCAACTGCTCGGCTGGGGCGTGGCCCTGCTCGATATCGACGAAGACGGCTGGCCCGACATCGTCATGGCCAACGGACACGTCTACCCCAATATCGAGCATTCGCCCGTAGGTGAAACCTATCGCCAGCGAACGCTGCTCTACCGCAATCTGGGCAATGGCAGGTTCTCAGACATCACCGCGAGCGCGGGTCCCGCCTTTCAGGTCAGCCGCCCCGCGCGCGGGCTTGCGACCGGCGATCTCGATGGCGACGGCCGCCCCGAAATCGTGATCGTCAATATCGGTGAAGCCCCAAGCCTGCTTAAAAATCTGAGCCGTCGCGGCAACGCGCTCTCTCTCACGCTGCGCGGCACCAAATCGAATCGCAGCGCCATTGGAGCCCGCGTCAAGCTGGTCACCGGCCGCCACACCCAAACTGCCGAAGTCGCAAGCGGCGGCAGCTACTACTCCCAGAACTCGATGACCCTCTACTTCGGTTTGGGCGCCGCGCAAAAGGCTGACCGCATCGAAATCCGCTGGCCCTCCGGCCTCGTCCAGCAGTGGACCGACGTCGCTGCCAACCGGATTCTAAAAATTACCGAAGCAGACCAGTCGCTTTCGTGCCCCGCTCCATGTAGAATGCCCTGATAACCGATTCAAAAGGAGCGTGCGTATGGATGTAGCCTGGTCAATTGAGATCGTCCTCGCTTGTGGCGCCCTGGGCGGCTTCGGCAACGTCTTTATCGGGGACAGCGGACTTCACTTGCCGAAAGTGGAGAATGGCGTCTTCTTGCCGGGGTATCTGGGCACCGTGTTCATAGGAGCCGTGGCTGCCCTCGGCTCATGGGGCGCCGCCAAATCCATCGCACTCTTCGGCCCGGATGTCAAAGCCGTCACCTTCACCACCGGAGACATCGCGAACGCCCTGATGATCGGCTTCGGCGGCGCCAAGTGGTTCAAGAGCGAGGCCGAGAAGGACGTGCTGCAGAAGACCGCCGGCATCGCGGCAAGCAAGTCGCCCGACCCGGTGGCCGCTGCCGTGATCGCCAACAGCTCGCCCCTTAAAGCCCTCGACACAGCCATGAAGATGAGCTGACCGGCTTTTTCTGAGCGGCTTTTCTGAGAAAAGCCAGGCGGCATCGCACTACCTCAACATGCCGTTGTTCAAAACCCGGAGCGCCGCCGTCTACGGAATCGATGCGCATCCGGTCGATGTGGAAGTCGACCTCTTCCGCAGCGGCATGGCACGCGATTTCATGCTCGTCGGCATGCCCGATACCGCCGTCCGCGAGAGCCGTGAGCGAATCAAATCCGCGCTGATGAATTCCGGCTTCGGCTACCCGAATCAGGCCGTCACCGTAAACCTCGCGCCCGCGCACGTCCGCAAAGAAGGCTCCGGCTTCGACCTGCCCATGGCCCTCGCCATCCTCGGCGCGATGGGCACCTTCAAAGGCCTCGATAAACATATCTCGGTCGGCGAACTTTCGCTCGACGGCGCCATCCGTCCGGTCCGCGGCGCATTATCGGTCGCGGTCTGCGCGCGCGAGCAGAAGGTCGAGAACCTCATCCTGCCGGCTGAGAATGCGGCGGAAGCGGCCGTTGTAGAGGGCGTGAAAGTTTGCGGCGTACGTCATCTGGCCGAAGTTGTCGCCATGCTCACCAAGCCGGAGAATTTCAAGCCCGAGCCTTGCGTCCGGCCATCCGGCACTGACACCGGCGCTGCCTTCCCCCACGACTTCCGCGACGTTCGCGGGCAGACCACCGCCAAACGCGCCCTGCAGGTAGCCGCGGCCGGCAATCACAACGTGCTGATGATTGGACCGCCAGGCTCGGGCAAAACGATGCTGGCTAAGCGCTTCGCAGGCATTCTGCCGCCGCTTGGCTTTCTACGAAGCCATCGAAACCACCAGAATTCACAGCATTGCGGGCGTGCTCGCACCGGGCGCGGGATTGCTTCGTCTCCGCCCGTTCCGCTCCCCGCACCACACCATTTCGGACGCCGGTCTGATCGGCGGCGGCTCCGGCGCGCCCCGCCCCGGTGAAGTCAGCCTGGCTCACAACGGCGTGCTCTTTCTCGACGAATTTCCCGAATTTCCACGCAACGTTCTCGAAATTCTTCGCCAGCCCATTGAGGATGGCTCCGTAACCATAGCCCGCTCCACCATGACGCTGTGCTTCCCCGCCAATTTCATGCTCGTCGCCGCCATGAACCCCTGCCCGTGCGGATTCTACGGCGACCCCACGCGCGAATGCCGCTGCACCCCCGCCATCATCCAGCGCTATCTCGGCAAAATCAGCGGACCGCTGCTCGACCGCATCGACATCCAGATCGAAGTCCCCGCCGTGCCCTACAAAGAACTGCGCGCGGGCGAACTAGCCGAGTCCTCGGCCGACATGCTGCCAGCGAGTCCAGCAGGCCCGCGCCATCCAGAACGAGCGCGGCCATACCAACTCACGAATGCCCGCCGGCACCATCCGGAAACAATGCGCGCTCGACGACACCGGCGAGCGCACCCTCGAAATGGCCATGCGCCGCATGAGCCTCTCCGCCCGCGCCCACGACCGCATCCTCAAAGTGGCCCGCACCATCGCCGACCTCGACCATTCCGATTCCATCGCCGCCAAACACATCGCCGAGGCCATCCAATACCGCAGCCTCGACCGCAATTACTGGAATTAATACATCGCCAGTTGGACATTGCCCGCTATTTCGGCACGATTGAACTAATCCGCAGCAGAAGTTGATCATCCGCGATCAACGCAACCGCGGCGCCCAGTGTGATCGTGTCGTAATAAGACTTAGTAGGAAGCTTCTCCCTCGACAGAACCATCATTACGATCCCGCCAACCACCAGAGTGGTTATGACCGGCAGCACCAACGGAAGCTTCAACCCGTTCAAAGCGAGAGTTTTCCCGGCTTTCTCGGCAGCAAGAGCGAGTTCACGGTATTTGGCAAGCGCTTTCACCGTTCCTCCGATAAGCAAACCGATGCAGGCATACATGTTATAGAAGCTTCTGCTTTGCGTAAAGTCAAGGTCGAGCGATGCAGACCGGTACGTTATCTGTTGATTCCCTGACTCGTTTTCGTACGACACATTAAACGTCAAAATCCTGTTTTCCGATTTGCTCGTCCCGTTGAACTCCGCAACCGGCGGGCTAATCACATACGCAGCAATATACGTATCGCCGGCAGAAAAGTCGGCCGGCGGGTGCGCATACTTGACCACCTTGAAGTCATGCGGCGGTTCAATGTCGATCTTCAGGTTCTTAATCTTCTCCGACGGGGACAGTTGCAGAAACACTTCAAAAAGCGCCCCCTGCCGCACCTGTACCGTGGAACTCCGCGCCGTCAACATGATGTCCGCCGGGCAACATGGCGGCAACAATAGTGACAGCGGGAAGAGCCACTTTGCCCGAACACAGGACAGAGAACGCATCATGCGAGCTATTTGTTCAGATGCGGGGCGCTTTGTCAACCTTGCTTGCTTCGTAAAGCCGCCCGGGAAATTCACCTGGTCATCTTCGAGCCGACTCAGTCCACCGCTTTGCCGACATGTTCTCCGCAATCGGCACAGGCCCCCGCCTCCGCATCGTGCGTCTTCTGCTTTCCGCCCATCCTGACGGCATGATCGCCGGCGATATCGGCAACGAACTGAATATCGACCTCGAAAAGCTGAAGAACGCTCGTGACCGTCAGGCGTGACGGCACCTACCTACCTCTGGTATTCAGCCAACGCGGACGTGCTGCGGCAGCTACTCGGCTTTCTCTACGCGGAATGCTGCACCCGCAACAAAGCAGTCAAACCGCACGCAATCGTTCAACTCTGCAAATAAGGAACTCACATGCAACTCAAAGAAACAATCAAAGAATATACGGTGAAGCCGCATTGCGCGTCCGCTCCGGCGGAAGTTCGCGTTGTGGAGCGGGCCCGTCCCTTGCGAACACCTGCGACCCCATCACCTCTGACCTTTACGACGCCGCCCAAGGCCGGAAGCATCCCTGAAGTAGCAACATGCTCCTCTGGGTGGGCTGCATCGCCGGAGCCCTTAGCAAAGATCAATACCTTGCCCGCCTCGGAAAGGTTGCGTTCAACAACATCGATATCGAGCCCACCCGAATCTACAACATCGAGGATGCTCGTACCTTTCTGACCGGCCAGGGTGTCGATGTGGACGCAATAGCCCCGCAGGTCGAAGGTAAATTCCTGAGCGCCTTCATTCGCGCAACGAAGCCCCCGGCCTGCTGCGCGCCAGGCTGCTGCGCCTGAAATCTGAAGCGAGCATGACCCAACCGGCAAAGCGCGTGCTCATTCTCTGCACCGGAAATTCAGCGCGCAGTCAAATGGTAAAGGGCTGCTCCGCCACGACCACGGGCATACGTTTACAGTCGAAAGCGCAGGCACCCGGCCGACCTCTGTACGTCCCGAAGCGATCGCCGTAATGCACGAAATCGGCATCGACATTTCGCATCACAGGTCGAAGAACGTGACTGAACAACTGCGTTATCCGTCTTCCGCCGCGTTCGGGACGAACTGCGCTATTACCTTCGCGAATTCGCCGCGCGCCCTACTGCCCCGGAGCCTTCTCGGGCAGCGTAAACAGGTACGACACAATATTCTGCATATCCGCCCCCGCGAATTTATACGGCGGCATCGATGTCCCCGGCGACACCTTTTGTGGCTGCTGGAAATGCTCAATCGTCCACGCCTCGGTTCGCCGCGACGCCAGGCCGTTCAGCGCCGGACCCGTCTTCCCGCCAATCCCGTTCACCATGTGGCACGCGCTGCAAAAGCTCTTCTGATAAACCGCCGCGCCGTCCGCCGCGAACTGAGGAGCATCGTCGATCACGTCCCCGTTGTCGGGCGTAAGCGCCAGCATCGTGGCCGCGAGGTCGCTCATCTGCGGACCCGTCAGCGCAACAGGCGTTATCGCGGTGTCCGACACCGGTCGCTTGCGGAGCCTTGAAATGCGCCAGCATCCACGCCTGGTCATGGCGCTTGTTCGTGTTCAGCAGATTCGGCCCTGCCTTCGCCTCGCCACCCGTCACGTTATGGCAAACGGCGCACTTCGCTTCGCGGTAATAATGAATTCCCGAAAGTTCCGCAGGCTTAAGCTGCATCCATTGCGTGGGACCCGAGAAATCGATCGATGACGCGGCCGTTTGCGGCGGAGTGCCCTTGATCGCCGCCACCGTCAGGCCGCCCCAGCCGAGCGCCGCCAGGAACACCACACCCATCGCGAGCGTCCGCTGCCGCACCCGCACCATCTTGCTGCGATCGATAAACGGAGTCACAATCAGCGCCAGAATCGCCACCGTCGGCAGAACCACCGTGCCCACCACTTCCAGCGGCCCTTCGAACACCTTCAGCATCTGGAACAGGAACAGGAAGTACCATTCCGGACGCGGAATGTAACTCGTATCCGTCGGATCGGCCAGCCGTTCCAGCGGAACGCGCACCGCAATCGCCAGCGTGAACAGAATCGCGAACGCAATGAACACCGCGACCGTATCTTTGAAGACCTGCTCCGGATAGAACGACTTCTTCGGCTTCAGTTCATCGCCGGGCGCCGGCGCCACGCCGTGCCGCCGCACCAGATACACGTGCAGCCCGATCAGCAGCATGGTCGCGGGCGGCAGCAGCAGCACGTGCAGCCCGTAAAAGCGCGCGAACGTCACCACGCCGATATCGCCCGTGCTCGCCAGCAGCCGGCTCACATACGGACCCATCACCGGCACCGTCGCCCCGATCTGCGTCGCGACCACCGTGCCCCAGTACGCCCGGTTGTCCCAGGGCAGCAGATAGCCCGTCAGCCCGTATGCCAGCGTCAGCAGCAGCAGAATCACGCCGACGATCCAGGTGCCTTCGCGCGGCTTCTTGTAAGCGCCCCACAAAAACACCTGCACCATGTGCAGCACCACGATCACGATGATCATGCTGGCGCCCCAGTGGTGCAGGCCGCGCATCAGGCGTCCCGCGGTGACTTCGGTCAGGATGTAGCGCAGGCTGTTGTACGCTTCGCCCGGCGTGGGCGCGTAGTTGAACGCCAGCATGGCGCCGGTGAAGAACTGAATCAGAATCAGGAACAGCGCCACGCTGCCGAACACCTGATGCCAGCCGCTCGACGCCGGAATCTCTTCGTACAGGAACTTCTGCAGCCCGGTGTGCAGGCCGGTGCGGTCGTCAAACGTCTCGATCAATCTGCGCAATCCGTTTTTTCATGCGCTCCCCCTCAGGCGTTCGATCCGGAAGCCGGCTTCAGCGCGCCCGACCTGCAGGCGGTTGTTCTGAATCTGCGTCACATAGCGGTCGAGCGGCCGCGGCGCAGGGCCGGCGAGCACCTTGCCGTCCATCGGAAAAGAACGACGCATGGCACGGGCACACGAACTGCTTCACGCCGTCGTCCCAGTGATAAGCGCAGCCGAGATGTGTGCACTGCGGGCCGTACGCCACCACCTGGTTGTCTGCCGTCTTCACCACCCACGCGGTTCTCTTCTCCGTTACCACGCGCCAGCCATCCACCCGGCTTTGCTGGAAGCTCATCTCGACCGGCGCGCCGGGGTTCAGCTGGCTCACGTCTCCCGCATCCACCCAGCCCGATTGCTTGCGCGCGCGCGGAGGGATCAGCAGGTAAATCAGTGTCGGAATGGCAAGCGCGATGCCGATCAGCGCCCCCAGAATATAGATCACCGCCAGATGAAAGTCCCTTCGCGGCATTGCTTCGGTAGCGGATTCTTCCTGCGTCATTTCAGATTTCCATTCTATTAGAAGCGTCCCTCCCACTGTGCCGGAGCTGTGAAACAACCGTAAATTTACGCCCCGGATTTATCGAGATCGTCGGCCGCTGTGGCCAGATCTTCAGGCCGTCCCACATCGCGCCACGCGCCCGTCATTTCGAACATCCTCACGCGCTGCCCGTGCTCCCTCAGCTGTGAAATCGAAGTCGCGATCTCATACTCCCCGCGAATGGATTTCTCTGTCGTTTCGATCTCGTCGAAAATCGCCGGAGCGAACGAATAAAGACCCGCACTGTTCCACCGTGTTGTCGACGTGCCGCGCGGAGGCTTTTCAATCATCCTGGTTACCGTGCCATCCGGGTCCGCATACACCGCCGCACCCTGCCACGGGTCGTCTACGCTCTTGACCCCCACCACGGCCGCGGCGTTATGATCCATCAGGTCATTCCCGATCCCCACGTAATTGTCCGCGCCCGTAATAATGTCGCCGAACGTGAGGATGAACGAATCCTTCCCAACGAAATCGCGGCCCAGTTGGACGCCCTTCGCCGTGCCCTCCGCCACTTCCTGCACCACGAACGAGACCCCGGGGAACCCAGTCCCGAAATGCCGCTCGATCAGCTCGCGCTTGTACCCCACCACAATCAGAATCTCTGAAATCTGAGCTTGCCCCAGCCGCCGCACAATATGCTCGAGCATAGGCTTGCCCTCAATCGGCAGCATCGGCTTCGGAACTTCCGACGTCAAAGCCCCCATGCGCGTTCCGCGCCCCGCCGCCAACACAATTGCCTTATGAATCGACGTTTTATTTGGCAACATCGGATGGTATTCCTTTCAGATATTCATAGAGCGCCTTGCGCGAAGCATCGTCCAGCCACTCCTTGAGCGGTGGCGCGCCATGGTGCCCCTCCTCAACCGGCCCGACCGACTCGTCCGTAAACGTTCCCCGCAGATTCGTCTCGTGGCACCGCGCGCAATATGCCCGAAAATATTGCTCACCCGCGGACATCTTCGTTTCCGCGGGCCTGCCAGTCAACGTATGCAGATACGCCAGCAGATCGTCAATCTCCCCCGGCCTGAATGAGTAGCGAAACGACGGCATCCCGTTATACCCATCGAGAATGATGGCGCGGACATTCTCGTCATCCGCATGATTCCCGTTATGCAGCGTCACTCGGCCAAACAGGCTGCGCAGCGAAGGCCCCGTCTTGCGCTGATCGTTTGCGACATTGTGGCACCCCGAGCAGCTCTGAAACAGCTCCTTGCCTTTCACCGGGTCGCCGGCCGCAGCCAGCATCAGAATCAGAAGAGGAATCACCGCACCCGCATTTTACTTTGCCTGCGTTAGAATTTACCTTGCCCGCGTGTCTGAAATGCGCCGCCCCAATCTCCCCTGGGGCCGCCTTTTGCCCATCCTGCGGTTCCGCACTGGATGCCACGTCGGCCGCCACAGTCGCTGTCGCGGCCGGCTCATCTCATTCGGGCGGTGCCATCTTCGCTTCATCTGAGGATGAAGGCCGTTTCCCGCCCGGAACCCTGCTGGCGGGCCGTTACCGCATCTCAGGCCTTCTTGGCCGTGGCGGCATGGGCGAAGTTTACAAAGCCAGCGATCTCGCACTCGGCCAGCCTGTAGCCCTCAAGTTTCTTCCCGCCGAACTCTCGCGCAACCCGTCCATGGTCTCTCGCTTTTACGGAGAGGTCCGGATTGCCCGCAAGGTCTCGCATCCCAATGTCTGCCGGGTCTACGACATCGGCGACGTCGATGGTTCCCTCTACATCTCCATGGAGTATGTCGATGGGGAAAACCTCGGTTCGCTCCTGCGCCGCATCGGCAGGCTGCCCGCGGATAAAGCCGTCGAGATTGCCCGCAAGCTCTGCGCCGGTCTGGCCGCGGCCCACGAAAAGGGCATTCTTCATCGCGATCTGAAGCCCGCCAACATCATGCTCGATGGCCAGGGTCACGTCTACATCATGGACTTCGGACTGGCCGGCATTGCCGACCAGATGCAGGGCGCCGAGATTCGCAATGGCACTCCCGCCTACATGGCGCCCGAGCAACTCGCCGGCCTTGAGGTCACAACCCGCAGCGATATCTATTCGCTTGGCCTCGTACTCTACGAAATCTTCACGGGCAAACGCCCCTTCGAAGCTTCCACCATCGCGGAACTCATCCGGCTGCAGCAGCAGTCGCAGCCGCTCAGCGTTTCGAGCGTGGTCCGGGACCTCGACCCTTCAGTCGAACGGGCCATCGTCCGCTGCCTCACCGCTGATCCCCGATTGCGCCCCGCTTCCGCCCTCTCCGTTGCCGCCTCATTGCCCGGCGGCGACCCTCTTGCCGAAGCTCTCGCCGCCGGCGAAACGCCCTCGCCCGAACTCGTCGCCGCTTCCGGTACCACCGAGGGCATGAGAAAGCTTCCCGCCATGCTGTGCCTTGGCTCAGCGTTGGTCGGCGTGCTGATCGCTGCCGCATTGACCGCCGCTGCCAACGCGCCGGTACTGAACCCTCTCGAACTCTCTCCCGACATCCTCGCCCACAAAGCCCGCGAAACCGTTGCGCGTCTGGGCTACCGTGAACCGCTCCCTGGCCGCACTTTCACTTTCGAAATGAACGACGAGTACTGGTCTCACATGAAGACCTCCGGCTCGCCGCTTTTGCCCTCTATGCGCGGTCCTGAAACCAGAACCTCGTTCCTCGTTCGCGAAAGCCCGCACCCCATCGTGCAGGACGTTCCGCAGTCCACCGCCGTCACCTGGTCCAGCCCCGCGTTTGACACGCCCGGCATGAGGCGAATGCGTCTCGACTCCATGGGCGACCTGCTCGAATTTGAGGCCATCCCGCAGACTGCGATGACGAAGGACTCAGGTTCGCCCGATTGGAACAGCTTACTCACGACTGCCGGCCTCGATCCCGCCAAACTGATTCCCGTCGACCCGCAGTGGACGCCTCCCGGACCCTTCGACGCCCGCATGGCATGGACCGGAACCTGCGATAACTTCGACCCCGATCTTCGCGTCGAAGCCGCGGCCTGGCGCGGCCGTCCCGTGTGGTTCCGGATGATTCCGAAGTGGCAAAAGCCGGAAAAGGTCGACATGACCCAAAGCACCCCGGCCGACATTGCTTACCAGGCCTTCCAGCTCGCAACCTTTATCGGCCTCATAGCCGCCGCCGGCGTGCTCGCCTGGCGGCATGCGCGCACGAATCGCGGAGACAAACGCGGAGCCACCCGGATTGCTCTATGGGTGCTCGCCGGCACCATGGTGGCCTGGACTGCCGACGCTACCCACGTAACCAACGGTGCCGCGGAGTTCCGCGTCATTATCGCGGGCCTTCAGATCTCGATGGTGCTGGGTCTCATGATCTACACTTTCTATCTCGCGATCGAGCCCTACATCCGCCGCTATTGGCCCAGGACTCTCGTTTCCTGGTCCCGGGTCATGACCGGGCAGGTTCGCGACCCGCTCGTCGGCCGCGACATTCTTACCGGAATCCTCTTCGGTCTTGGCTGGGCTGCCCTCGCAGCCGGACGGCTCCTGCTCGCCTCTTACTGGAAAATCGACCTTCCCCGCAGACTCGATCTCGATACTCTGCGCGGCGGCCGCTTCCTCATCGGCAGCCTGATGGATCAGTCTGTCTCAGCCGTTCGCCAGACCATGATCGTCTTCTTCTGTATCTTCCTGCTGCGTGCCTGGCTGAAGCGGGAGTGGGTGGCCGCTGTTGCTTTTGCTCTCATCTTTGGCGGCGCTGCCTCGCTTGGCTCACCTGTTCCAGGTTTGGACCTTCTGTTTTTCGGCCTCGTGAACGGCCTGTTCGTCGCGCTCCTGATTCACTACGGCCTGCTCTGCACCCTTACCGCATACCTCGTCTTTCTCATCTTTTCGAAGTTCCCGGTGACGCTCGACTTCAGCCTCTGGTACAGCGACGCCTCGCTGTTCGCCCTTGCCGCTATAGCCGGCCTCGCCGTGTTCGGCTACCGTACCGCCGTATCCGTCAATCGGGCGGACCGGTTACCGGTGCCCGCCGGTAAACAGGCACTCCCGCTCGCATCGTAAGCAGCACATCGTTGTGCCCCACCCTCCGCGCCAGATCCCGGTAATCCGGCACATCCACAATTAGCAGGTCGGCCGCCTTGCCAGGTTCCAGCGATCCGGTCACCTGCCCCATCCGCAGCGCGCAGGCCGCGTTATACGTGCTCGCCATAATCGCTTCCTCGCAGGAAAGCCCGAAGCTGTGCATCCCCACATGCAGCAGGTATTGCGAATTCGAAGACCGCTCCCCCGTCTTGTCATACCCGGACCCGATTGCTACCGGGATACCCGCATCCATCGCGCGCCTCACCGCCGTGGTGTGGTCCTCACGCCAGGACATAGCCTCCGCTGCGGAAAGCACCCAAACGGCGCCCGTCTCTGCCACGCGCGGGCTCCCGATGATTGCCACCGCCCCCGCTTCCTTCGCCAGCGCCAATAACTCCGGCTCTGCCGGCCCGATGCAGCGGAACCTGATCCAGAAACTATGGTTCGAGGCCGCAACCGCCGCTGCCCTGATCTGCGCCGCATCGAGCGCCGCTCCACTGGTGAACTCGACAATAGACGCCAGTTTCCGCTTCTTGATAGCCGGAAGAAGTTTCAGGTCGAACGCCTCAATCTCCTCCGCACTGTGTAAAGACGGAGACAGGATCGAGCGGATCCGCAGCGGCTTATTCTGCAGTGAACGGTGAACGGTCAGCACCTTCACCGTCTCCTTCAAATCTTTCGCGTGAGCCGTATGCGCCGCCATCGTCAGCGTGCCGCATCGCGCCCGGTCCGCGGCCAGATCCACCGCGCCCGACAAAACCAGCCGTCGCGAAAGCACCCGCAGCCTGCTCTCTCCCCCTGCCGGGTCGGCACGGGTTGGCATCGCCGGAAACACCAGGACGCCATCGGGATCTACGAACGCCGGCATCACGATCCGGCGCGATGCGTCGATCTCGCGCGCCTTCCGCGCAGGCCCCAGGTTTTCCACCCGGCGTGACGGCCCAGCCTCTTCGATAACGCCGTTATGAATCAGCACCGAGCCATCGTGGATGGCATGTAGCTCTCTCATCGCGGACCCGCGGCGGGGCCCACCGGGCCCGCGCAACGTTAGCAGTTGCCGGGCTCCGCGGATCAGCGTCCATTGATCGGGCGCTGGTGGTCCGGTTTCTGTTTTCAAATTTCTTAGTTAATTTGCTTAATACTACACGGAGCTTACGCCGCGGCGCGGCGCTTCTTGGGCCCCCGCCGCGTCGCAGCCACGCTCTTCTTCGATGTCGTCGTTTTCCGCCGCGCCGAAGTGGTCGCAACTCTCGCGCCGCCAGGCGTTCTCGCCGCCGCCGGCAAACTCGACAGATTCACCGCCGGCACCTCGGAAACATCCTTCACTTCCGGTGCCGCCGCGTGCCGCTCCCCATAAATCGTCCGGTACATCTCCGCGTTCCGCAGCACCGCCTGCACGTACTCACGGGTCTCGTTGAACGGAATCGTCTCGACAAACTCCGCCGGCTCCCGGAACGTTGCCCACCCAAGCCACTGATGCACCCGGCCCGGCCCCGCGTTATACGCCGCCAGCGTCTCCGCCCAGTCGCCCGACCAGTTGTTCAGCTGGCTTCGCAGGTACTGCGTTCCCAGCTGAATACTTACATTGGGATCGAGCAGCGTGTTCGTACTTGAGATCGGGATCCCGGTTTGCCGCCCCACCATCCGCCCGGTTGCCGGAACCAGTTGCATCAGCCCGTATGCGTTCCCGCTCGAATGCGCCGAAGGATTGAACTCAGTCTCCTGACGGATCAGCGCGGCCACCGAATAAGGGTCCAGATCGTGCGCCTTTGCGCTCCGCACAACCTCATCTTTATAGGGCAGCGGAAACAGCAGCTCCCAGAATTTCAGCGGCGCGTTATCGAACGGAATCGAAAGGTAATCCCCGATAAAGCTCTTCATAATGCGCAGCGCCTGGAACGGCGACGGCATACTTCGCGCCAGTTCCATCGCCAGCAGATGCGGCTGTTCCTGCTCGCTCTTCGCCCCAAATCGGAGTTCCGCATCCGCCACGTCCGTCAGCCCCGCCAGCATCAGCAGCCGCGCCCGGTCGATGCGCAGCCGCGTCGCCGCGTTCGGCTCCACATCGGAAAAGTCCAGATGTTCCGGCCAGTCGATCTGCGTCAGCCAACTCGTCACCGCATCGTCCGGCTTCGCGCCCGATACCTTCGAATCCGCGATCCGCTCCCGCCCCAGAGTCGCGTAGAAATAATGCGGGAACTGCGCGCTCAGCCTGTCGTAATAAGACCGCGCCTCCGCGTACTTCCCGTTCTTCTCGGCCAGCCGTCCCAGATAATACAGCGCTGTACTCGTCCGGGGATCTGCCGGGTACCGCGAAATCTGCTCTTTCAATAAATCGGCCCGATCCGGCTTATCGTTCGTCCACGCGTCCCACGTCACTTTCCAGTGGCAATACGCCGTAGCATTATCCGAAGGAAATTTGTCCGATGCAGCCTTGAACAGCGGTTCATACTTCTCCCGCTCATTCGTCGCAACGTACCGGTTCCCCGCCGTGATCAGCGCCTTCAGTCTCCAGACGGACTCCTGATAATGTTCGTTCAGTTGCTTCACCGAATCCATCATCGTTTCGTCGTCGCCCGTCTTCCGCGCCGCTTCCGTTATGTAATAAAGACGCCGCGCATCCGCCTCTGAATGCGGCGCCCTGAGGCTCCTCAGATATCGAAGCGCGGCTGTCGCGTCGCCCGAAAGATAATCCGCCGCCCCGATCCCGACCTTCGCCTCATTGCGCTCCGGCTCCGGAAGACTGTCTGCCAGCACCGTATATTCCTGGCGCGCCTTCCCGTACTCTTTCACCTCGATCCACCTCTGACACCGGTCGAGTTGCTGCCGGGGCGTAGACGGAAATTCCTTGCTCAGTTGAGGACGCAGCCGTTCCATCGCGGTCCACGCCAGCGCCGCCAGCGATGTATTCGGATGCCCGTAATAAACCTTCGCGTACGAAAGCGCCGATTGCAGCTTCTCGCCCAAAGCCTCATACGCAAGGCCCAACGCAAAGTCGCCATCCGGCTGAGGCAGAATCTTATAATCCGCCTGCAATAATTCCAGAGCCTTGTTGTTCGAAGCCGGCTGCTTCTGATCCAGCAGCGCCCGGGCCCCGGTCACAGCGATCTTGCCTGCCAGCGGGGATGACGCAACCGGCTTCAGCCTGTAAGCCGCAAGGTCTCGCACCGCGCCTTCCCCGTCGCCCGACTGCATCTCCGCCGACGCCCGGTAATAAGTTATGTAATCGGCCAGCTTCGGAATCTGCTGCTCCAGCCCGCGCAGTTGTTGCGCCGCGCCGCTGTAATCGTGAACGTTATATGCATTGATCCCGCTGCCCAGACGCGTAACCGACATATCGGCCGCGCCCGCCAGCCCCACGCAACACCCCAGCAGGCCGAATCTAAACCATCGGGCCAGGATAATTTTGTCCCAGTAGGCGATCGTCATCATGAGCCAGACTCCGCAGGATCTCCAGGTGGAGATAATCGACCATTGTCGGCGACTTCGAAAGAAAACTTTGCAGAAACTCAGTCCGCGCGGCATCTATTTCCGATGCCACCGACCCATAGATATTTGACTCCGCGATACCCTTGCGCAGCGCGTCCGATCGATACAGACGAATCTCCGCTACCCGCACCCGTGCAACCCTCTGCGCCTGCAAATGCAGCTTCTGATCTTCCGCCGAAAGATCGCTCCACGCCGGACGTTCGGTTGTTTCTGTCGAATCCGAGGGAGCCGCGAAAGCGTGGCTCGGAAGCGGCGCCAATACAGGTTTACCCTGAGCGGTCAAAGCCTCGAGCTTCATCCCGCATGCCTCCGCAATCACCTCGAGTGCGGCGGGTCTTACTTCGCCCGATGCCACCAGCATGGCCGTTACAGTTTGACGCTCCAGAACCGGGAACAGGTACGCCTTCTGGTCTTCCCTTGCACCGAACCGCCCGGCCAGCACTGTCGAAATTTCACCCGCCGATGCGAATGTCACCACCAGATCTTTGCTTGAGATTGCCGATGCGATGGCCGCCGCGTTCCCCGTCGTGAACGGAGCTGAAGCCTCTGCGGCCGCCAGTCCCCGCGAGCCTTCCAACGTCGCTTCGCCATCTCTGAACGAAAGCACCGCCAGCTTCTCCGCAAACGGTGCGCTCGCTTCAACCGCCAGCCCGAATACATCCGCGGCCGATGACATCTGCCGCAGCCGCCGCAGAATCTGATTCAGAAGTTCAGCCGCTTCCCTGCGCGCCTTTTCCGTCTGCTCCTGCGCCAGCTTTTTCTCGGCCTCGGTCGTCCGCGACACTGCGGCCCGAACCTCCCGCTCTACCGCCGAACCGATTTCATCGATGAGGCCTGCGTGGTGCTTTTCTACCGCTTGCCGCCACGTGAGTGCCGCGCCGTCGTGCATTCTTTTTCATAGTACGGCACAGTCTCACAAGTGTCGAGGTTCAGCATCGGGTTTAGCATCGGAACATGAGTTCGAAAAACGGTACAGATACGTCTCTTTCAGGGAAAATTGCGATTGTGACCGGCGGCACCCGCGGCATCGGCCGCGCCATCGCCGAACGCCTTCTCCAGGAAGGAGCCAGAGTCGCTCTCTGCGGCACCACTCAACAGACCGTTGACAAGGCCATGGCCAGTCTTACTTCTGTAGGTGAAGTATTCGGCGCTGTGGCGGATGTCTCCATTCCCGAACAGGTCGAAGCCTTCGTAACTTCCGTCGAATCCAAGTTCGGCGGCGTCGATATCCTCATCAACAACGCCGGCGTTGGAACCTTTCGTCCTGTTGCGGAACTCACGCATGCCGAATGGGAACGCATGATTGGTCTGAATCTCACGGGCGTCTACTATTGCTGCCACGCGGTTCTGCCGATATTCAAAAAGAGAGGCGCAGGATACGTGATCAATATCAGCTCACTGGCTGGAAAGAACCCATTTGCCGGGGGTGCTGGCTACAATGCATCGAAATTCGGACTGAACGGCTTCTCAGAAGCCATGATGCTCGATCACCGCTACGACGGACGTACGGGTGTCTTACGGTCATGCCCGGAAGTGTGGCCACTGACTTTGGCGGCGCAGTCCGCCGCGGCCGCAGACTGGAAAATTGCCCCGGAAGATATTGCCGACATTGGTGGTTACTCTTGCTCCGCATGCCTGCCCGGACTACCGTCAGCGCGCGTCGAGGTTCGACCGTCCAGACCACCCCGAAAGGCCTGACTACAGGGCCTCCGCAACATTGGCAGGCCGCGTGCTTCTAAGGGAGTTGTGAGAACGATGTTTGCCGCAAATGGTGGGTGGGGGAAAACGAATATGGTCCGGCTGAATAAGAAACTCGATCCGTCGCAAACGGGTCACGACGCGGAGAAGCTGAACAGCGATCTGCGAAAACGAATTGTTGGGCAGGAAGAAGCTGTCGAGCAGATCGTGAACATCTATCAGATGTTCCTTGCCGGCATGACAAGCCCCGGCCGCCCGATCGGCAACTTCCTGTTCCTTGGACCGACCGGAACGGGTAAAACCCGCATGGTCGAAGCAACCGCCGAATCGCTGGTGGGCGATCCGCGCGCCGTCATCAAAATCGATTGCGCGGAATTCCAGCACAGTCACGAAATCGCCAAGCTGATCGGCTCGCCTCCCGGATATCTGGGCCATCGCGAAACGCATCCGCTGCTGAGCCAGGAAGTGCTCAATCAGTTTCATACCGACAAGATGAAGGTCAGCTTCGTCCTGTTCGATGAAATCGAGAAAGCCAGCGACGCGCTCTGGAACCTGCTGCTCGGCATTCTCGACAAAGCGACGCTGACCCTCGGCGACAACCGCCGCGTCGATTTCTCGCGCGCCATGATCTTCATGACCAGCAATCTGGGCGCTGCTGAGATGGGTTCCATCATGCGTCCGCATCTGGGATTCGCGACTTCGGAAATCGAACGCAGCCGCGCTGAAGGCATTGTCGACGAAGGCCTGAACGACAAGATCTCCCGGGCCGGCGTGGAAGCGGCGCGCCGAAAGTTCACGCCTGAGTTCATGAACCGGATCGATAAGACGGTCGTCTTCCGTCCGCTCGGCAGCTGAACAGTTGCACCGGATTCTGAATATCGAACTGAACATGCTGCAGCAGCGGATCTTCAATTCCGCCAACACAACGCCCGTTCGTGTTCAACGTCACAGCTGAAGCGAAAGACTTTCTGCTGGCCGAAGGCACCGATATGAAGTACGGCGCGCGTCACCTTGAAGCGCGCCATCGACCGGGCTCTCGTTCATCCCCTGTCGAATCTGATTGCGTCCGATCAGATCCGCGGTGGCGACCTGGTCCAGGTCGATTTCGACTCGGAACTGACCTGCCTCTCGTTCGTAAAGCAGGCCGAAGACATGCCGGCGTACGCGATGATCCAGATGGTCGACACAACCTTGACCACCCAACCGGCGGCGGCCGCGGCCTCTGCTGAAGTCGAGTATCACCGGGCCGCGAACGCGCGCAGTCACCGCACCCGCTAGTTCGCCCGGCTCCCCCTTTTGCTCACAACCTGCCGGCGGCTTTTGCCGCCGGCATTTTTGTTTTTGCCCGCTTTTCCCTGTGATACGTTTGAACCGTCATGCCCGTCACACGCAGAAGCTTTCTCGGAACCGCCGCGCTCTCCTCCTTAGCCATCGCGACCGCGCAAAATAAATCCATCCCCATCGGGCTCGAAATGTATTCCGTCCGGAACGCGCTCGCGAAAGATCTCCTGCAGCCCACCCGCGCCGTCGCTGCCATGGGCTATCAGGACGTTGAATTCTTCGCGCCCTATATCGACTGGACGCCCCAGCAGGTCAAAGAGCTTCGCAAAGTAATGGACGACTCCGGCCTTCAGTGCCGCTCCACCCACAACCACCTCCCCAACTACCAGCCGGAGAACGTTCAGAAAACCATCGACTACAACAAGATGCTCGGCGCCAAATACGTCGTCATCTCAAGCGCCGGACAACCGAAGACTCTGGACGCCTGGAAGACCGTTTCCGACACCATGACGGCCGGTGCCGACCGCCTCCGCCCCGCCGGCCTTCGCGGGGGCTATCACAACCATCAGGCCGAGTTCACGCCCCTCGAAGGCAAGCGCCCCATCGAAGTCATCGCCGCCAACACGCCCAAAGATTTCATGCTCCAGTTCGACGTCGGCACCTGCGTTGAAATGGGCTCCGACCCGGTCGCCTGGATCGATGCCAATCCCGGCCGCATCAACAGCCTCCACCTCAAAGACTGGAACAAGGCGCGCGGCTATCGCGTCCTCTTCGGCGAGGGCGCGGTACCCTGGAAGCAGGTCTTCCTGGCGGCGGAAAAGACTGGCGGAGTCGAGTACTACCTGATCGAACAGGAAGGCAGCGACTATCCGGAGCTTGAAACCGCCCAGCGCTGTCTCGATGCATACAAGCAACTCCACGCCACTCTACATTCGGATCGATCCCAGGGATAACGTCGGCATCATCGTAAATGCGGAAGGCGTCGATCGCGGCGCCCGCTTCCCCGATGGCCTCATCGCCGCCGAGAAAATTCCGCAGGCCCACAAGATCACCCTCTGCGACCTGAGCGAAGGCGACCCGGTCTTACGCTACGGTTCCGTAATCGGCTGGGCGAAGCGCGCCATCCCGCGCGGCCACTGGGTGCGCGAAGATCTGCTGCGCATGCCCACCGCGCCCCCGCTCGACCAACTCCCTCTCGCCACCGCCATCCCGGCCGCCCTGCCGCCGCTCGAAGGCTACACCTTCGAAGGTTTCCCCAATCCCGATGGCACCTTCGGCACCCGCAACATCCTCGGCATCACCACCACCGTGCAGTGCGTCGCCCCCACCGTGGATTACGCCGTCGGCCGCATTCGCGCCGAATTGCTGCCGCGCTTCCCCAACGTCGACGAAGTCGTCGCCATCACCCACACCTATGGTTGCGGCGTCGCCATCGATGCACCCGGCGCCGCCATTCCCATCCGCACCATCCGCAACATCGCCGCTAACCCCAACTTCGGTGGAACCCCGCTCGTCGTCAGTCTTGGCTGCGAGAAAATGCAGCCGGCCGCCTCTTTTCAAGCGACCTGCCTGTCCTTGCCGACGACGGCGTAGTGCGCTTCCAGGACGAGCACGGCTTCGACGAAATCGTCTCGGCAATCATGCGTGGAGCTGAGAAGCGGCTCGAAATTCTCAATCGCCGAACGCGCGTCACATGTCCCGCATCCGGCCTGATCGTCGGCCTGCAATGCGGCGGCAGTGACGCCTTTTCGGGCGTGACCTGCAACCCGGCCGTTGGCTTCATGGCCGACCTGCTGGTGCGCGCCGGAGCCACCGTCATCTTCTCTGAAGTCACCGAAGTCCGCGACGCCGTCCATCTGCTCACCGCGCGCGCCGCAACTCCCGAAGTCGCTCTCGATCTCATTCGCGAGATGCGCTGGTACGACGAATATCTCGCCCAGGGCATGGCCGATCGCAGCGCCAACACCACCCCCGGCAACAAGCGCGGTGGACTCAACAATATCGTCGAGAAGTCGCTCGGATCTGTAGCCAAAGCCGGCACCAGCGCTCTGCGGGCCGTCGCCTCGCACGGCGAAAAGGTGACAGCCAAAGGACTCGTCTTCGCCGCCACGCCCGCCAGCGACTTCATCTGCGGCACCCTGCAACTCGCGTCCATGAACCTGCACGTCTTCACGACCGGTGAAGGAACTCCTTATGGACTAGCCCTCGTCCCCGTCGTCAAAGTCTCGTCCCGGACCGCCCTCGCCGCCAAATGGCCTGACCTGATCGACCTCGACGCGGGACGCATCGCAACCGGAGAAGCCACCATCGAAGACATCGGCTGGGAACTCTTCCACCTGCTCCTCGACGTAGCCAGCGGCCGCAAGCGCACCTGGGCCGAAAAGTGGAAGCTCCACAACGCCCTCAGCCTCTTCAACCCCGGACCCGTCACATAGCGCGAAAGCCACCCGGTAAAAACCGGGATGACTCAACAAGACACCGGCACGGCGCCTGTTGGGATGTACTCTGTAGCGTATAGCCATTTTCACCAGTGAGGCTGCACCCGGACTAATGATGGTCTGGAAAATGTATGCAACGAGAAACGATGATTTCCGGGGATTCTACGGCCCGATTCAAAGACCTGACAATTCACGGCTTTCGCCGACTGAGCGACGTTCGGCTGCCGTTGCGGCCGCTGTCCGTCATGATCGGCGCAAATGGCACAGGCAAAACTTCTGTTCTCAATGTCCTCGCGTTGCTTGCGAATTCGGCCGAAGGGAAACTCTCCGATGCATTAACAGACCTGTCGGGACTGGCAAGCGTGTTGACCTACGACCGGGCCGAAGAACTGCGTCTAGGAATTTCGATGACCGAACCTGGTCACGAACCGCTGGAATACACGCTTGACTTGAAGCTGCAGGGTATCGCCTATGCGATCAACGAGGAAAAGCTTAGTCAACAGCGAAGACAGCATGGGCAGCCGTTCCTGCACATTAACTCGCACGGTCCGGATGTTAAGTACTTTGAATCCGCTCAAGGTAATCTGGTTCGTCCGAATTGGGAACACATGCCCCTTGAAACTTCTCTGGCGCAGGTTCCGAAGATGTTTCGGGAACCGGAAGAGTTTCGAAGTCGCCTGGCGTCATCGACGTTCTATCACGTTCTCAATGTAGACCCGCGATCGCCGGTGCGACTGCCACAGCAGATGCGTCCGGCAACTCTGCCGGGTCGCAACGGTGAGGAACTGGTGAGTTGTCTGTTTTACCTGCGGGAAGCTGAACGGAATCGCTTCGAAGCGATCGAGGATGCGCTTCGGGCGGCATTTCCCCGATTTGAGCGCCTTGACTTCCCTCCGGTCGCAGCCGGAACGCTGGCCCTTGCGTGGCGTGAGAACGGCTTCTCCCATCCGTTGTATATGCACCAGCTTTCCGAAGGAACCCTTCGCTTTTTGTGGCTTGCAACGCTTTTGCAGAGTCCCGGCCTGACTGCTCTTACGCTCCTGGATGAACCGGAAGTCAGCCTCCACCCGGAGTTGTTGAGTTTATTGGCTGACCTGTTGCGCGAGGCATCGAAACGCACGCAACTGGTCGTAGCCACTCATTCCGACAGGCTTATTAGGTTTCTAAAGCCGGAAGAAGTTGTTTTGCTGGACTCCGATGATGAGGGAATGAGCACGATTAGTTGGGCGGACGAACTGGATCTCGACAATTGGCTGAAGGATTATTCTCTTGACGAGCTATGGAGTTCGGGTCGGCTTGGGGCTCGCCCGTGAAGATCACAATCATGGTGGAGGGTAGGACCGAAAAAGCTTTCGAGCCTCATTTGAAAGCCTTTCTCAGGCCCAAACTCGCCGGAAACATGCCTCGCCTGGATATGTTTCCGTACAATGGCAGAATTCCTATGCACGAAGACCTGCGCCGCAAAGTCGAGAACCTGTTGATTGGCCGCAATTGTTCGGATGCGGTCATCGCCTTGACCGACGTCTATACCGGGACTGGTGACTTTGCAAACGCAAGCGATGCTAAGGCGAAGATGCGGAAATGGGTAAGCAACAATCCCGCGTTTCATCCTCACGTAGCGCAACACGACTTTGAGGCGTGGCTATTACCCTACTGGAGTGACATTCAAAAGCTTGCCGGGCATAATCGCACAGCGCCGTCAGGTCTTCCGGAGGCTGTCAACCACGCCCGCCCGCCCTCGTACCACATCAAAGAAATCTTCGAAATCGGGAATTGCCGCGACAGTTACTCTAAACCGCGGGACGCCAATCGAATACTCCGGAACAAGGACTTGGCCATTTCAGCGGCACAGTGCCCGGAATTAAGGTCGTTTTTGAACACCATCCTTACCCTGAGCGGCGGTCACCCGATCTAGCCGGGGAGCCGACGGGAAGTCACACACTTCGTCCGGCGATTTCAGGTTGCAGCGATGACCGCGCTGTCCTTCTGTTAGACCGGAGTCACGAACCTCAACAACGGCGATATGTACTTTTGCAGCATCGCCTTACAACGATTTCTGGAGACCCGCCGATCCGGTTTCCGGCTGATCGGTGTTACAACATGACCGTGGAAATGAATGAACAGTCCCATCAGCTCGGCTCACGGCAAAATGGCTTTGTTTTTTCTACCCATGCCTTACCTAGGCGCAGCGCTACTCACCAAACCCCGCCGAGCCGCGAAAATGGCTTTGTTTTTTCAGCCACTCACAACCGAAATCCGGCCGCCGAGTCGCTTCCTTTGTCCACAAATGGCTTTGTTTTTTCGAGCCCCCTCCGCGATCGGACTCGGCCCCACCGAAATCACCCCTCTGGCTACCAGATCGCGTTGTTTTTTTCGCGCCATTCAGCAAACGCCGGTCCGCCGCGGAAATTGGCTTTGTTTTTTCAGCCCTCGCGGATCGCGAAAACCAAACCCACTCACCTCAACCAAGCCCACCCCCAAAAAATGGGTTCGTTTTTTCAACCCGCAAAATCCCGGCGTACCCATTGACAAATGGCGAACAAAGGGCGAATATGAGGCTAATGCTGTTTGGCGATTCTCCCACGCCGGGCCTCGTCGGAATTGCGCGGCTGGCCGCCGAAAGCGATGTGCTGGAAACCAAACGGGTCGTCCAGTATCTCGAAATCGGATCGAAGAGCCTGCTGAACCGGACAAGGCCCGGCATGCCATTCGCCTGGAGCATCAACCCTTATCGCGGCTGCGAATTCGGCTGCCGCTACTGCTACGCCCGCTACACACACGAATTCATGGAACTCCGCGACAGCCACGAGTTCGAAGACAAGATCTACGTCAAGTCGAATATCCAGGCGAATCTGCGCCGCGAGTTGAAGCGCGTCGATGGAAGCGCCGGGATCGCCATCGGCACCGCGACCGATCCCTACCAGCCCGCCGAGAAGAGGTACGAAAGGACGCGCGCGGCTCTCGAAGTTTTCGCCCAGGGAAGCGGCGTCGTTCTGTCGATCACCACCAAGTCCGATCTGGTGACCCGGGATATCCCGCTCTTGCAGCAGATTGCGAAACGTAACTCCGTGAATGTAAACATGACAATCACGACTCTCGACGTGTCTCTGGCAAGAGCGCTCGAACCCCGCGCGCCCCGTCCCGACCTGCGCCTCAAAGCGGTCCGCGCACTCGCCGATGCCGGCATCACCGTCGGAGTCTTCCCGAATCCGATCATGCCCCTGATCACTGACCGGGAAGACCGCCTCGACCCGCTCGCCAAAGCCGCCAGGGACCATGGCGCGTCCTATTTTGGAGGGGGGATTTTATTCCTGATGCCTTGTTCGCGGCGCGTGTTTCTGCCGTTTGTCGAAAAGCATTACCCACATCTTTTACGCCGGTATGAGGAACGCTATGAACGGGATGCCTATATAAAAGGGCCTTACCGAGACACCATTCGCCAGCGGATCGCCGCCATTCGCGACCGTTACGGGCTCGACGCCTACACCACGAGCCCCATGCCCCTGGAACCGCAGCCTGCGCTGTTTCCCTTGAATTAAAAGATGAATTCGCAGACCGAATAGCAGCGATTTAAGGCTGAGATTGCGTGCTATACTCCCTCAACCGTCCGTCACGAAAGGAGAACTTTTATGCGCATCCTGAGCCGTATCTCAATCGCTGCCGCCGCCGGAGCGGCGTTTTGCATGGGCCCGCTGCCGGGCGCTCCTCCTGCCGTTCCGTCGTACCAGCAGTTTCTCAGTCCGGCATCGCCCCAGGAACTCGTCTCCGCTGCAAAGGCGGACCGGATCGCGTGGGTCGATTATGCCGAAGGAAAACGGAATGCGTATGCCGCGGCCGCGCCATTGTTCACGCCGGTTCGCCTGACAAATTTCCAGAAAGACGACGGCATCATGATGTCGGGCATTCGCATCTCGGATGACGGTGGCACGGTCGTGTTCCTGCGCGGTGAGGCGCTGAACCGCGATGGCTGGGCGCCCAACCCGTCGGCTGACCCCAACGGGCCCGAACACGCCATCTGGGCTGCGCGTACCAGCGGCGCCGGCGGAGCATGGCGCGTCGTCGACGCCACGAACCCTGAACTCGCTCCCGATGGCAGTTCCATTTTGTTCGTGAAGGGCGGCCAAATCTATCGCGCCAAACTGACGCACGTCAAGCCGGCCGGCGAAATCGACCGGGGCGAGAAAGCCTTCATCACCGAATGGGGAGTTCAGAGCGATCCCAAATGGTCGCCGGACGGGCGCCGGATCGCCTTCGTCAGCACCCGCACCGATCACAGCTTCATCGCGGTCTACGACTTCGCCACCCGCACGGTCAAGTACATGTCGCCCAGCGTAGACTTCGACACCATGCCGCTTTGGCTGCCCGACAGTACGCATCTCATATTCATGCGGCGCGCGGGCCTGCCCTTCGGTCAGCAGGCACAGCAAGGCGGGGGCGGCGTCGGTCTGCCCAACGGACCCGCGCTCCAAACCGGCCCCGCCGCAGCGCCTGGCGGGCGCGGAGCCGGGCGCGGTGCCCAGCCCGCGGTAACCAATGATTCCCCAGGCGTTATGCAAGCGACCCTAAAAGGCGGCTCTACCGTGGCGTTCTACAAAGCCGACGTGACCACCGGCGACGCACAGGAAACCTGGCACAATCAGCCGAAAGATGCCATCGTCCCCAACGTCTCGAATGCCCGGCTGGCCGGCGACCTCTTGGTCTTTCCTGCCTTTGTAGGCGGTGGCCGTGGCGGCAGAGGCGCATCAGCCGCCCCGCCCGCCGCGAACCCCGCACGTCCCACTGACGAATGGGATCGGTATTATTCGCTCAAATTTGCCGACCCGGCTGCGCGCCCCGTACTCCTGACGCCAACCAACGGGCTCATCGAAGACCGCACCTCGGTAGCCTTATCGGCGGATGGCAACACCCTCTATTACTCCACCAATGCCAACGATATCGAACGCCGGCACATCTGGGCAGTACCCACCGCTGGTGGCACGCCGGTTCAACTGACCACCGGCGAGGGAGTCGAAACATCGCCGGTCACCCTGCCGTCGCCCAAATATCTCGCCACGCTCAGCGCCAGTTGGAATATGCCGCAGTCGGTCGGGATCTGGAAACTCGCCGCCCCGGCAACGCAGCGGATTGTGTTCCCGGCCTCAACTCCCGGCTTCCCGGCGGATGCCCACGTGAAGCCCGAAATTGTGATTACCAAAGCCGCAGATGGCCTTGAGATCCACAACCAGTTGTTCCTCCCGAAGGACCTGAAGCCCGGTGAGCGGCGTGCCGCAATCGTGTTCGTCCACGGCGGACCGCAGCGCCAGATGATGCCCGCCTACCATTACATGCAGTTCTATCACTGGGCCTACGGCATCAATGAATGGCTCGCGAGTAAAGGCTATATCGTGCTCTCTGTCAACTACCGGAGCGGCATCGGGTACGGGCGCTCGTTCCGTACCGCCGCGAATACCGGAGGGGCGGGGAACAGCGAGTACCAGGATGTCGTAGCCGGAGGCAAGTATCTGCAGGCCCGAGCCGATGTCGATCCCAACCGCGTCGGAATCTGGGGTCTCTCCTATGGCGGGCTGCTTACTTCGCAGGCCCTGGCCCGCAACTCAGACATGTTCAAGGCAGGCGTCGATCTCGCCGGTGTGCATCTGTTCGGCAGTTCCCTCGATCCCGCGTCCGTCAGTTACAAGTCCTCCACCATCGGCGCAATCGATGGCTGGAAGTCGCCCGTGCTGCTGATTCAGGGCGATGACGATCGGAATGTCGCCTTCCAGCAGATGACCGGCTTAGTGCAGTTGCTCAGGCAACGCGATGTCTATTACGAACTCATCGTCTTTCCCGACGATGTACACGAATCGCTGCTCCACAGCCGCTGGCTCTACACCCTCGGACGCATGGAGACGTTCCTTCATAAGTTCTTATCCGAGGCACCTGTGACCGCGAGCAAGTAGCCAGTACATACAGACCGACACGATATAGTGCATCGTCATGAAGTTAATTTCAGCCCGCCTCCTGCTTGCCTCTCTCCTGCTCGTCGCCGGAGCCGTCGCTCAGGCGCCCAACCCGGATATTGCCGGCCGATGGACAGGCACCGCCGATACCACCGATGAAGCTGGTACGAAACGGCAGGAAAAGCAGACGATCGAGATCCGGGTCGAGGATGGCAAACTCACCGGAAACCGCATTGACAAGAACGGCAAAGCCGGCCTCAAGCTCGATGTCCAGCAGGCAGGAGCAAAGGTGAACGCGTACGTTTACCTCGATTTCGAGGGAGGCGAACCCCTGCGCTGGAAGCTGGAACTGAAGGACGGCAAGCTCGTCGGGACCTTTTCAGCCCAGCATCATAACCCTGCCAAGTGGATTTACGACCGGGTAGGCGCAATCACGATGACGAAAGAAAATTGAAGCCGATTCATCCATCTTCGAAAGTGGCGGTGCTGACCGGCGCCGGCATTTCCGCCGAAAGCGGCATTCCGACCTTCCGGAGTAACGGCGGATACTGGCAACAGTTTCGGTTCGAAGACCTCGCAACCCCGCAGGCCTTCGCCCGGGATCCGAAGTTTGTCTGGCAATGGTATGAAGAGCGCCGCCGCGCGATCGCCATGGCGCGTCCGAACGCCGGCCACCTCGCGCTGGTGGAAATGGAGCAGCGCGTAGCTTCGTTTACGCTGATTACGCAGAACGTTGACGGTCTGCATGACCTTGCGGGCTCACGGAACGTGATCAGGTTGCATGGCGATATATGGAATGTCCGCTGCATGAAATGCGGCGAAGAGCGGGTGGACCGGTCAGAGCTGAAGGAACTGCCTCCCCGCTGTGCGTGCGGCGGAATGCTGAGGCCCGGCGTTGTCTGGTTCGGAGAGGATCTGCCTGAACGCGCCATGGAGCGCGCAGCCGATGCGGTGCGAAAAGCCGATCTGCTGATTGTCGCCGGAACCTCGGCCCAGGTCTATCCGGCGGCCGGGCTGATCGATCTCGCCAGGACCGTCATCGAGATCAACCCGGAGGAAACCGCGTATTCAGCTGGCGTCGCGTTCTCGATCCGCGGTTCGGCATCGGAAGTTCTGCCCCGGTTGCTTCGGGAAAGTGCGTAGAGACTAAAGTAGAAGTTGCCAGTTTCTGCCCTGTTGCCCGCGGCCGCCGCCACTGTGATCGCAATTATTTCCGCAGTCATAGGGGTTGTGCTCGCCGGCCGCAACCGGGCGCGTTTTCTGGTGCCGCTGAGTGGAGTGCTGCTGGCTGGGGTTGCGGCCTTCGGGCTGATCCCCGAAATCGCGGTCGAGACCGGCTGGGCCGCCACCCTTGCAATTGCCGGTGCCGGGTACCTGGGGCTGCACCTTTTAGAGCACTTCGGCTATCCGGTCTGCCCAAGTTGTTCAGACCACGCCGAGTTCGCATGGCCGCTCGTGGGCGCGGTTGCGGTCCATGCCTTTGTCGATGGCTGGGGTATGGTCGCGGTCGCGAACCGGGGCGCGGTTGCCGGCGCGATCGTCACCGCCATGCTGGTGCATAAGGTTCCCGAAGGCCTGGCGCTCGGGACAATGCTGCGGGCCTGGGCGCCCCGGTCGGCGATCCTGTTGGCTGTGGCAACCGAGATTCCGACCATGCTGGGCGGCGCCGCAGGCCTCCGCGCCACGCCGGTTCATTGGGTCAATGTGCCGCTTGCCGTTGCCGCCGGAATGTTCCTGTTCCTCGGCATCCATGCGATAATTCCAAAGCGATGAGGGCTTTGTTCGCCATCCTGTTCGCCTGCGGAACTCTGTGGGCTCAGCAGGGACCTCGCGGCCACTGGAGCGGTATCATCCAGTCTCCTGACCACCCCCTGACAATCGAGGTGGATATCGACCTCGCCGCCGGGGCGTGGATCGGTTCAGCCTCGCTGCCCGACCAGAACCTTGCCGGGGCGCAACTCGAAGGGATTCAGTTCGTTCCGCCCGGAAGGTGGATGTTTCGCATGAAGGCGCTGCCTGGCAATCCGGTCTTCATCGGGACGGTGTCACCCGATGGCAAGACCATGGCGGGGAGTTTTACTCAGAGCCAGAAGACAATGCCCTTCAAGCTCATCCGCATGGGCGATGCTCAGGTGGAGCAGCCGAAGAGCAGTACCGCGCTCACCGACAACTTTGTCGGAACGTGGGAAGGCGTCCTTCCCCTCGGCGGTAACTCGGTGCTTCATTTCGTTCTGAAGCTGGCCAATGACGAGTCCGGTGCGAAATCGATCCTGATCAATATGGATCAGGGCGGCGACATCCCGGTTACGGCAACCGAACAGACGGGCTCAAAGCTCGATCTCCAGATCAATATGGTTGGAGCCGAGTACCGCGGTGAGATCAACCCGGACGGGACGCAGTTGACGGGGGCCTGGATTCAGGGTGGGCGGCCGCTGCCGCTCAATTTCCGCAAAGCCGTCAGATAGGCGCGCATATGATCGATATGAAAATGAGGTCTACTATGTTTCGTTTTGTAATTGCCGCTATGGCCGTTGGTTTGATTGCGGCGCAGGCCCAGACACCGGCTCCGCAGCCCCGGCCAACACCCCCGACGCGCGAGCCCAACACGCCGGGCTATGTTGCCGCGAAAGAGTTGCCGGACGGTACCAATCCTCCGGCCGACGCCGACGGAAACTTCATCCTTGGCCCTACGCATTCTCCTGCTCCCGAGATGACCGCGCAGGAAGGGGTGCCGCACGGGACCGTTTCTGAATTCACGATGGAATCGACGGACAGCAAGATCTATCCGGGTATCAAGCGCGACCCCGGGCCGCTCGGAACCGTTGACCCGAATGACCCCGCGAAGATCGTGGTGACGACAAGCCATCCCGCCCCTTACACGCGGCGCGTCGCCGTCTACGTGCCGAAGCAATATGTACCCGGCACCGTGGCGCCTTTCATCGTCGGTGCGGACGGACCGGACCGTGCGCTGTTCACTGCGCTCGACAATCTGATCGCAGAGCATAAGGTCCCCGTGATGATTGCAATTTCCCTCAGCAGCGGCGGCGGCGACGCGCAGGGCAGCCAGCGCGGGCTCGAGTACGACACCATGTCCGGCACCTATGCCGAGTTCATCGAGACCGAAGTGCTGCCTCTGGTTGAGAAGCAGTACAACGTCAAGCTGACCAAAGATCCCGAGGGACGCGCCACCATGGGAGGCAGTTCGGGCGGTTCCGCGGCGATGATCATGGCCTGGTACCACCCCGAGCTGTATCACCGCGTGCTGACCTATTCAGGCACTTATGTCAACCAGCAGTGGCCATCCGATCCGAAAAACCCGCACGGCGCCTGGGAATTTCATGAGCACCTGATTCCGAACAGTCCTGCCAAGCCGCTGCGCATATGGATGGAAGTTGGAGACCGCGACAATTACAACCCGAACGTGATGCGCGACAACATGCACGACTGGGTTCTTGCGAACGAGAACATGGCGCGCGTGCTGGCGGCCAAGGGCTATCACTATCAGTTCGTTTTCGCGAAAAACGCAGGCCATACCGACCGCACGGTCAAGCAGCAAACGCTGCCCGAAGCGCTCGAATATGTCTGGCATGGGTACCGCGCGAAGTAGTTGAAGAGCGGGTCGTACTTCTGACCGGCACGAAGACTGCGTATCTTGCAAATTCGATATGCCATTATTCCCAAATATGCCACCATCGGCGTCGAGCATTGCACGCTATTGCACGCTGGCGCGCCTGAAGGATCGGTGTGAGAACTTGGTTCAGGGGCCGGTTCAACGTACGCTTTGCTCCTTGGGGAAGAGCATTACCAGCAAGATGGTTTACCTGCCGTACTATTCGCGGTCGCTGATGCGTACGCAATGAGAGCGCTGGCATGCGTACCAAAGCCGCCGGTCGCTACCCGGAGTAACAAGCAGACAACAAGACGACGCGGGCTCTTGCGCTTAGAGAGAACCAGCCAGGCTCCTGAGATAAGCGATCACGGCTTTTCTCTCTGCGCCGTCCGCCAGCCGGAACGCCATGTCGGTATCTGGCGCCATAGCGTCCGGGTCGCTCAGCCACTTGTCCAGACTGGCGTCGTCCCAGCGGACATTCAGCTTCTTCAACGATTCAGAATAACCAAAACCAGCCGCTCCGGCTGCTTTGCGACCATAAACTCCGCGCAAGCGCGGGCCCTCTTTATTAAGGTCGGCAGAGTGACAGCCGCTGCAACGCCGCTCGAAAAGTTCTTTGCCATGCGTCGCCTCCGCGGTTTCGGCGGGGCTGCCAAGGGCCAGCAGCACCGCGCCCGCAGCCACCCCGCATATAAGCGTCTTTGGCAGCATAGTCTTACTCCAGCGCTGAATCGACGACCGCCAGAGGTTGCTTGCCAGAGATGAATTCCACCTCAGTGACTCCGAGCGCGGCGCGCAGTTTTTCAGCAGGTACTTTCAGCGGGCCGGGCGACGGCGCCGCGCCAGGCGCGGGCTGCGGAAACGCCGTAGACATTGCTGTGTGGAAGCGGATGTTACCTTCTACCTTTTGCATCGTCTGATGAATGTGCCCGTTCAGAACGGTCACGGACCCAAATCGTTTGACGTATCTCAGCGCCTCTTCGCCGTCAGCAGTGCCCCAGCCCCACTCCGGATATACCGTCCAGAGAGGGATGTGCGCGAACACTACAACCGGAGTGCTGGCCGAGTGGCCGCTGAGATCCTCCTTCAGCCATGCGAGTTGCTCGACGCCCAGCTTACCCATGCCTTCGAGCGCCGCCGAGTTTACGAGTCCAACGAAATGGACGCCCTTGTGATCGAAACTGTGCCAGCCGCTTCCTTTGGTGTCCTTACCGAACCGGGCAAGATATTCTTTCCCGTCATCCGTCGAGTTATCGTGTTCTCCCGGCACATAGAATACCTGTTTCGTTCTTCCACCCTGCAGCAATTGACCAAGCGTATCGAACTCCGCCGGTTTGGCGGTGTGCGTCAGATCGCCGGTATGGATCAGGAAATCGGGCGCGGCGGGAAGCCGGTCGATTTTGTCGATGGCGAGCTGCAGCGTGCTGTTTACATCCGCGTTGGCCGGTTTGTTGAAGCCGATATGACTGTCGCTGATCTGCACAAATTGAAATCCTTTGCCTCTCCCGCCCGTCTGGCCGAGGAGGGAAGAGGTAGGTACACCGCCGGTCAGCGTCCACACTACGCCTGCCCCGGTCCACGTCATACAGCGCAGGAATCCGCGGCGGTCGACGCCGTCGGCATCGCTTTCTGTTTTCTGAAATTCGCCCATTTGTTGAGCCTCCGCAAGCAATGACAATCGCTTGCGGAATTTTATTCCCCGGGAATCAATCTGCTGGTTGCGAAGTTCAGGAAGCTGTGATCAGGCAATTGTTTTTACTCGCCACTGCTTCCGCGCTGGCGCTTCCGTTTGTCCATCCTTTTGGGCCTGTCCGGCAGCAACATTCGGGAAACCCTCTGCCGGACTTGCCGATGCTCGCAAGAGTCTGCGCAAACTGCCACTCTGAACGCACTGAATGGCCTCTCTACAGTTATTTGCCAGGTATCTCCTGGGCACTGGAGAGGGACGTCGCCGAAGCTCGTGCGCACCTGGACCTTTCATACTGGTTTGGGTACTCGGTGGAAAAAAGACTAAACTTGCTGGCGCGCATCGCCGCCGAAGTCCGCAGCCGTGAGATGCCTCCCGCCCGCTATATGGCGTTTCATCCGGAGGCCCGGCTTTCAGAGGCCGATATTCAGGCAATCACCGAGTGGACTAAGAGCCAGCGGCATCTGCTCCGAAAGTCGCCGGGAATAAAACCGGCGCCACAGGAGTCTTCATCGATGCCGCAATGATTTCTCCTGTGTCCAGCGCGCTACCACGCCTCAGCAGCCTGCCCCGCACCGCAGATCCCCGCAGGAAGCTGGCGCTGTTTGAACAAACTGTGATTCCTCATATGAACGCGGCGTATAACCTCGCGCGCTGGCTTACGCGCAGCAGCGAGGCCGCCGACGATCTGGTCCAGGAATCCTACCTTAAGGCCTTCCGGTCCTTTGAAGGCTTCCAGGGAAAAGACAGCAACGATGGCCGTGGCTGGATTCTCACCATTGTGCGCAATACATGCTTCTCCTGGCTTAAGAAGAAAGGCAACCAGCCATCCGCGGAATTCGATGAACAACTTCACAGCTCAGCCGACCAGACGCCTGAAACGATTCTGCTCAAGGAGGTTGCGCTGGGCTCCCTCAACCAGTGCCTCGAAGCACTGCCCTTCGCGTTTCGTGAGGCGCTTGTCCTGCGTGAACTCGAGGAACTTTCTTACAAGGAAATATCCGATATCGCACGAGTGCCGGTGGGAACTGTGATGTCGCGTATCGCACGAGCGCGCAAGCGGCTCCAGGAATGTCTCACCGGAGTTGTCCGATGAACTGCGAAACCGGACGAATGCTAATGGAGGCGAACGACCCTGCCCTTGGCGACCACGTCATGTCCTGTCCATCGTGTTTTGTGGGAACCAGAGCCTGCTATTACGAGGCGCCCGCGAATCTCGAGCATAGAATCCGGCAGCGTTTGCGCCGCGAAACCTCCCGGTTCGATTACCCGCGCTGGCTTGCCATTGCGGCCGCCATTCTCCTGATAGTTTCGGTGACGGGCAATCTGGCATTGCTTAGAAAGCCGGTGACTCCTCCGCGATCGGTCGTGTCAGAAGTTCTCTCTGCACACCTTCGCTCCCTGGCTGGAACACACCTCCTCGATGTTCCGTCGTCGGACCAGCATACGGTGAAGCCCTGGTTCAACGGCAAACTTGACTTCTCACCACCGGTGAAATTCCTTCGCGATTTTCCGCTTCTGGGAGGACGAATTGAGTACTTCGACGCCCGGCCGGCTGCCGCCCTGATCTATGGCCGCAATAAGCACATTATTAATGTATTCACCTGGCCTGCGGTCGCGCCGCAAGCCGAAAGCGCCATCACGCGCAATGGCTTTAACATGCTTAACTGGTCAGTCAACGGCATGACGTTCTGGGCCGTTTCCGACCTCAACGAGACCGAGCTTCGGGAATTTGTCTCGCTGTACAGGCGGTAATTCAGTCGCTTGCTGCAAGCAGCGGCGGAACTTACGACCGGCTTCTGAAGAACAAACCCACCACCTTTGCGCAGGAGAGTGGGCGGGCAGTCAACATCGCAACAGGTCAAACCGCTGCGCCTTCATAGTCCTGTCGCATTGCGGCGCCGCATGAAGTGCGGCCTCACGATTCGGAGACATATGATGAACTCGCGGAGCGCGGCAAGCCTGAGCAATAGTCTCGACGGGCAACACCGGCGGCGCGCGCGGACGCGACCACCTCATTACGCCCTTTCTATTGGAGCGAGATCACAATACCGGTCTGTGTATCTGCTCCTCCAACACTTGCCTGGAGCGAGAAATCACCTGCACCCAATCCCGCTGGCACTACCAGATTCAGCTGGTACAACCCTGCCGATGAGAGTCCCGCAAACGAAGGGCTTATGCTGACTCCGCCGATTCGTACTGAAACCGAATTCACGGTGTAAGCCGCCCCGGCAAATGCCTGGCCCGCCGCGATCGCGGGACTTGTCTGGCCGAACCCGACGCCGAACAGAACAAGGTTGTCGCCAGCCTTTGCGGCGATCGTAGGGTATCCGAGCGAACTCCCCGTCGGACCCGCGATATCGTAACTGCCGCCGCCATAATTGCCGGAGCCGTCCGATCGGACGAGGATGGCAGTCACATGCTTGCCATCCAGCAAACAAAGGGATGGGCTGGCATTAGCCACCGTCACAGAAGCGGTCCCGCTGCCGCTTGCGGTGGTAACTACCACAGACGCCGCCCCGGTTGTCAGCCCATCGGGAACCTGCATGTTTATTTGACCCGGACTCACGTACCAAAGAAAAGCCGGCCTTCCTCCAACTGTCACACTCGTACTGCCAAGCGTGGTGGGAAAGTCTCCCTTCCATGAGATTGTCTTAGCCGCGAGATTAGTCCCAAAGACAGAAACCCACTCACCGGACTGGACGATGGGAGAAGTGCTGTAAACAGGCACTACGCCGCCTGCATTTATGGAAGGCGGCGGCGGAAGCGGCGCCGTGTAGACGACGGAATAAATGACGCCTTTGTTATTGAAGCCGCCCTGATAAGTAGTTCCGTAGAACGTTCCCGCCGGGTACTCGGTCAGCGCGGCCTGAGGATACTGGCCGTCAGAGCCGGTGAAGCTGTGCAAAGGTGTGACCACACCGGTGCGGCTCATTTCGAAGACGGTGCCGTAAATGGCATCGCCGCCGTGATAGGCGGTACCGTACAGATTTCCGTCGGCGCCTTCAATCAGGGGCGCAGCCGGGTTCTTTCCTTCCGCGCCGCTGAATGTATGAACGGTAGTGAGTGTCCCGTCCGCCGCTAAAGCAAAAACGGTCCCGTTGCCACTGCTGCCGCCCTGGAAAGTCGTGCCATATATCGTCCCGTCAGACGCCTGCATCAGCGCTGCATAGGGCGAATAACCCTCCGATGTAGCGAAGTTATGCAAGACGTTGAACGTGCCGTCTGCGGCCACCTTAAAAACAGTGCCGCCGGAATGCGAGCCGCCGCTTGACGCAGTACCGTAGTAATTTCCGTCTTGTCCGAGGACCAGCCCGTCACGAGGATTACCGCCGTCGCTATGGCACGATAGCTGGTGAAGCGCGGTATAGCTTCCGGCCGGCGTGATCTGGAAGATACTTCCGCAGCTGTTGCTCCCGCCCTGAAAGGTTACTCCGTAGAAGTTGCCGTCGGGTCCCTGGACAAGTTTGCCCGCGGGACTCGCGCCATCGCTGGTGGAACTCAAACTGTAAAGACTGGTGAAGGTTCCGGTGGTGGATATTTTGTAGACGCTTCCCGCTCCGTTGGCGCCTCCCGCGGATGTGGTGCCGTAGAGAAGGCCGTCGGACCCGAAGATAACTCCGCCGACCGGGGTGGACCCGTCTGTGTTGTTGAAAGCGTGCAGGGTGGAAAGCGAACCCGAAGGGGTGATCCTGAAAACAGTTCCGTACGACCGTCCCTGACTGGTTGTGCCGTACAGATTCCCATCGGGTCCGGCGGTCAGCGATGCCGTGGAAGAGGAACTCACGCTGTCCGCGTTCAGCAAAACGCTGTACGTCTGTGCTCCGGCAAGTCCTGCCGCAAGAATGCCAGGCAGGGTGACGGCAAACAATCGAGCTGTAGCTAAGCGGATCTTCATGGCAGACTTAGCGCAACGTCAGGTAAAGATTTCTTTGTGCGGAATAGCCATTCACAGAGGCCTGCAGAATCAGGTCGCCGCTGCCCGCGTCCGGAACCACTACATTGAATTGGAAAAGGCCCGCCTGCACGATGCCCGCAAAGGACACGCTTGCAGGAATGTCACCAACCGAGATATTCGGGACCGTCTCTGAATATGCGATACCGGAGAAGGCCCTCCCCGCGTGAACCACAGGTATCGTCGGTCCGAAGCCAACGCCATAAAGTACAACGGTTTCGCCGGCCACTGCCGGCCTCAAGGGAAACGAAAACGCACCCGGCGGACCGATCGCGTCATAGCCCTGCCCGCTGTTGCCGGGTTGACCGGGCGTGATTACGATGGCGGCAGGATACTTCGCGCTGAAAAGCGAAAGCGAAGGCGAGTACTGACCCAGCGACACTGTCTGGCTGACAGCGCCGCCAGGTGTCGTGACGGTCACCGTCACGCTTCCGCTGTTGGAATCGTCCGGAACCTGTGCGTTGATTTGGGTAGGACTGGTGTACCACAAATAAGCGGGCTGCGAATCGATGGTTACAACTACCTGACCGAGTTGGGTGGGAAAATCCCCGTTCCAGACGGAAGCCTTGGATGCAAAGTTGGTCCCGTATATTGAAATCCACGAGCCCGGCGTAATATTTGTGGACGTGCTGAAGACCGGTACGATTCCGTTCGCAGTCAGTGTTGGAACTGCGGCGCTGGCCGGCGTAAGCAGACGTATTCTTGCGTCCTGATAGTTACCCAGCGTGCTGTTCGCAATGTAAATGTAACCGCCGGGCGCTGCGAGGAGACCCGCTGGATAGTCGAGTGTTGCCGCCAGAGCGGGCCCGCCATCGCCGAAGTTACCTCTTCCTCCGTTTCCGGCGATGGTGATGATCTTGCCCGAACTCACCAACCGAATTACCTGATTGCCTGAATCCGCGATAAAGATGTTGCCGGAGTCATCGACCGCAACGGCCCCAGGTGCCCTCAAAGTCGCTTTGGTCGCAGTGCCTGTGTCACCGCTGTATCCCTCGGTTCCCGAACCGGCAACCGTCGTAATATTCCCACCGGAGACTTTTCGAATGAGATTATTGCCGCTGTCTGCGATATAAAGATTTCCGGCGGCGTCCAGGTTCAGGCCCGCCGGGGTCACTCGGGCTGACGTCGCCGCGCCGCCATCGCCCACGCTGCCGACGCTGCCCAGCAGACCGTTACCCGCAAACGTGGTGATCGTGCCGTTGTTATCGACTCTCCGCACACGCCGGTTCCCCGTGTCCGAAATGTAGAGATTGCCGGCCGAATCCAGCCCCAGGCCTGTTGGAAAGCTCAGGGCGGCAGAGATAGCGGCCCCACCGTCTCCGACTCCGTTGGAAAAAGTGTTTGAGCTGCCGGCAACTGTCGTAATGACGCCGTGCGTATCGACCTTGCGGACCCGGTTATTCGATGTGTCGGCAATATACAGATCGCCGATCGCATCCATCGCCAGCCCGCCGGGACCGCGCAGTTGCGCAGCCGTCGCCGCTCCGCCATCGCCGGATAAACCTGCTATCCCGGTCCCGGCGTACAGCGTGATGATGCCAGTGCCCGCGTCAACCCTGCGGACCATGTTGTCGCCGCTGTCGGCGATATACAAGTTACCGGCCGCATCGGCAATCACCGCGCCGGGCGAGTTCAGGAACGCGTTTGTTGCCGCTTGACCGTTGCCAACACCATTGATGTACGGTCCGCCGCCGGCGACAGTTGAGATCACATAGCTCTGCGCCTGGCAGGTCACTGCCATCGCCGCAAGCCCCACAATCTGTGAAAAAGACAGAAGGCTCCTCATGCTTGTTTCTTTCAATTCAACATTGATGCGCTCATTTGTTTGGGCGTTGCGAGACGGCTGTCCTCTTTACACTTCTTAACGGGTCTGCCTGGGCGTTCTGCCGGCGCTTCTTAAGAAATGTAAACATCCCGTATGCTCTGAAACTGCAATGCTTACCGCAGGCGTCCAGTGCTCGCATATGCATGTGAATCGGTGGTTAGAGGTGTGCGTGGCAGCGGCTCTGGTTACGGTGCCGCTTCTCGCGCAGGAGACAGGGTCGTTGCGGTTGTTTGTTCTGGATCCCGCGGGCGCCGCGGTCATAGATGCGCAGGTGACCGTAAGCGACGACGTGCATGGATCGCGCACGGCGTCATCGACGGAGGGCGACGGCACGTTTTATGTATTGAGCGGACTTGACCCCGGATTGTACCGTCTCGAAATCAGCAAACCGGGGTTCGATCCCTACATTGTCGAAAAGCTCCGCGTTCACGGCCGCGAGACTCAGTCACTCAGGATTCCGTTGCGCCTGAGCGCAGCGACGAAACAGACCGTGACGGTCACCGCGGAAACGGAAGGCATATCGACGGACCCCTCAGTAGGCGCTTCAATCGAAGGGAAGTACCTTGAGAACCTTCCCGTAAACAGCCGGAGTTTCACAAGTCTCCTGACGCTTGCGCCAGGCATAACTGACGCCGGCGAGGGCCCGGGCGGCGGCATTCATGCCAACGGTCTGCGGTCCAATACAAACTACTACATGATCGATGGCGTAAGCGCGAACACCGGTACCTCGGGCGGCGCACCTGGGCCTGGCGGGGCCGGTAGACCGGGCGGCTTTGGAGGTTCGGGCGCCAACGGGACCAGCGCGGCGACAAATGCTTCCGGCGGTTCTTCCAATCTGATTTCGCTCGACGCGATTCAGGAGATGCAGGTACAGGTATCGACTTTCGCACCGGAATTCGGGCGCTCCCCGGGGGCACAGATTTCGATTTCGAGCCGCGGAGGTTCGAACGAGTTTCATGCCACCTCGTTCGAATATTTTCGAAACACCGCGATGAATGCGAGCGACTGGTTCAACAACGAGAACAACCTCTCGCGCGGAACGCAGCAACTCAACGATGTGGGCGGCACGCTGGGCGGACCCGTCCCTAAACTTAGGAACAACACTTACTTTTTCCTGTCGTTTGAAGGCTCGCATCTGGAACAGCCGCATACCGAAATCGATACTGTTCCCGACAATGCGGTCCGCACCCGGATCAAAGGCGGCCTCGCTCCTTATCTGGCTGCCTTTCCGGTGGCTAACGGGCCCGAGGTCGGCGTAGATGTAGCGGAGTTCAATACTTCCTATTCGACACCCTCCACTTCCAGCAACGAGAGCATTCGTATCGACCGAACGATCGCTAAGAATATGACTGCGTTCCTTCGGTATTCGCGATCGCCATCCACCGCATCGAACCGCGGCGGCATCAACACGACGGCGAACAGCGTGACAAAGACGAATGGGGATTCGCAGACGCTCACCGGAGCCGTGACCTGGATCAACAGCGATCAGCAGATACACAATCTTCGTGTGAACGTGAGCCGGTCCATCTTCAATTCCAGTTCTTCGATGGATACATATGGCGGCGCTAAAACGCTGTCCGATTCGCTGATTTTTCCGGCCGGCGTGGACTCCGCCAACGGCGCATTCTCACTTAACATCAGCGGCGCCGGAGGATATTCCGTCGGAAACCAGAACTCGACTGCGCAGAATCAGTTAAACGTTGTCTTCGATGAGTCAGGTATTGCCGGAAAGATCAGCGCAAAGATCGGCTTCGATTACAGACTTCTCGCGCCGACTTACCACGTGAAGCCTTACACCGAATCCGTCTCGTTCAACGGAGTTTCGAACAACAGCGATTCGCTCCTTTCCGGGATCGCACAGAATGCGTCCGTCACATCGAACGTTACAAGCCGTTATCCGCTGTATCAGAACTTCGCCGCGTACTATCAGCATGCGCTGAGGCTGAGCAGTTACACAACGCTGACTTACGGCTTACGATGGGATGTGAATCCGGCGCCTTCGGTAAGAAGCGGCCCCCACCTGCTCGGTCTGGACAGTTCGAACAACCTGAGTTCATCTGCGCCGCTCTATCACACAAGATGGTTCAACCTGGCCCCGCGTTTTGGACTTGCCTCAGAGATCTTTCACAGCCCGCGGCATGAACTCGTATTCCGCGGTGGTATCGGATTGTTCTACGATACCGGCTACGGCGCCACCGCCAGCGCCTTCAACAACCCGCCGTATTCGAATACAGTCGTCACCACGGAACCGGCCTTCCCGCTGAGTTCAGATGTTACTCAGGTGCCGGTGCTGCCTCCCACTACGCCTTATGGGATGGTAAGCGGAGCAGATCCCTCCCTGAAATCCCCAATCGTTTATGAATTCAACGCCGGCTTTGAGCAGCATTTTGGCACTGGACGAGTGCTGACGGGTGGCTTTATCGGAAGCCACGGCGGCGGTCTTCTTACAACTCAGACACAGCCGGGGTTCTATTCGACCACTTACAGCATGCTTCAGCTAACCACCAACGGCGGCAAATCCGATTACCGCGCCTTGCAGGTCAGTTACCGCCAGACAGCAGGCCGCTTTCTGACAGCACAGGCATCTTACACGCTCGGTCATGCCACCGATACGCAGTCAAACGATGCCGGGTTTGCAGGCTTTGCTATCGTCGGCGGACCCACGCTCGGCGATTCCAATTACGACATCAGGCACACGATGACAGGTACTGCGACGTTTGCCGCACCCTCGCCCGGCGGCTCATTCAGCTTCCTTCGCCCCGTTCTGGGGAACTGGTACGCAGACGCGGTTGTATCCGCGCACACATCGCTTCCGTTCGATGTGCAGAGCCAGAGTATCGACGCGGGTTCCAGTTGTCCCACGGCTACTACCCGCAGCATCGGCCTTTGTCAGCGCGGTTTCGCGGCCATGGTCCGCCCGGATCTCACTGGCAAGCCGATCTGGATCTCCGATCCGCACGTCCCCGGCGGTCGGCGGCTCAATGCCGCCGCTTTCTCAATTCCAACGAGCGGTCAGGGTAACGAAGTCCGCAATGCCATTCGCGGCTTTAATTTCGTTAACGCCGATCTGAGTATCAGAAAGACTTTTCAGGTGAGGGAACGGATGTCTCTCACTTTCCGCGCCGACGCGTTTAATGCGATGAATCATGCTAACTTCGCAAATCCTTCCCCGTTCGAAGGCGCAAACCTTGCCAGCGCGAATTTCGGAATTGCGACGCGCATGCTTTATAACGGCTTCGGCGGCGGCTCAGTGCAGAGTGCCGGCGCACCGAGGTCGATTCAGTTGTCCCTGCGCGCCCAGTTCTGAAATGCGAAGCGTTTGCGTTTCTTAACGCGGATTCCATCCGCGCCCGGCGTTCCCGAAGCGTCAACCATGCATGAGCAACCTGAAAATGCGCGCCCGGTGGTTGATTCGGTTATTGCTGAGTGTTGGCCTGTTCAGCCAGTTATCCGCGCGTACCCGTCCTGCTGAGACCCTCCGCGCACGTGCCCGCGCGGAGGAGGTCGCGGGACACTTCGACGAGGCACTGGCTCTTGCAAGCCGCGCGGTGGCGCTCGATCCCTCTGACCCGGCATATGCGCTCGAACTGCACCGCATCCGGTTTGAAGATGGCGCCATGCACATCAAAGAGGGAGCCAGACTTCGGGATGCGGGCGACCCGGTCCGTGCTCTCGCTGAGTTCCACCGGGCAAACGAGGCAGATCCGTCTTCGGACTTCGCGCTGCAGCAGATTCGCAGCTTTAGCAACGCGGCGCAGAAAGCGCCTGCCGAACCAGTGCCGGGCAGGCTGGACGACGCTTTGGCGCCGCTGCCAAAACTTCGGCCTCTCAGCCGCGAGCCTCTCGATGTGAAGATGACGAACAAGCCCAGGCTGTTGTTCGAGACTGTATGCAAAATCGCCGGAGTGAATATCATTTTCGATCCTGACTACGACAGCCAGCAAGCTATACGCTCACAGCAGATCGACGTGAGTCATACCACCCTCGAACAGGTGCTCGATCAGCTTTCCACCGCCACGCGCTCTTTCTGGAAACCCCTTTCGCCAAACACGATCTTCGTCACGATCGATAATCCGGCCAAACGCCGCGATTATGCGGAGCAGGTCGTCAGGATCTTCTACCTCTCGAATACTACCGGTCCGCAGGAAATGCAGGAACTTCTCACGGTGCTCCGCACCGTCATAGATATTCAGAAAGTCTTCAGCTATTCATCGCAGAACGCAGTCGTAGTCCGGGCAGAGGCAGACTCCATGCTGCTCGTCGAAAAGATTATTGCGGGCCTTGACCGCGCGCGCGCAGAGGTTGTGATCGACGTGATGGTGATGGAAGTCAGCAGCACCTGGACGCGCGCTCTCTCCACCGCCTTCGCGGGCGGAGGGATCAACACCAGCGTGACGTCCACTCCGCGCTCAGGCATCTCCACGCCTGCCACATCCTCCACATCTTCTTCGTCCTCGTCCTCCAGTTCGACGTCCGGCACCTCCTCCACGTCTGTTACACTCAACAACCTTGGACGGCTTTCGACTGCGGATTATTCCATTACCAATCTGCCCGGAGCGACACTCCAGGCCGTACTGAGCGACTCCGGCACACGGCTTCTTCAGCAGCCTCAGCTTCGGGCAGTGGAGAACACGAAGGCGGTGCTTAAGATCGGCGATAAGGTCCCCTACGCAAGTGGAAGTTATTCGGCAGGCACCTCCACCACGACCGTCAGTGCGCTCGTCAATACTCAGTTCACTTATCTTGACGTGGGCGTGAACCTCGAGATAACTCCGCGAATTCACAATCGCGATGAAGTATCGCTGCATATGGACCTTGATGTATCTCAGGTGAAAGCCGAGATCAATCTGGGAGGCATCAATGAACCCGAAATCAGCCAGAACAAGATCAGCGCCGATGTGAGGCTGCGCGAAGGCGAGGTGAGTCTGATCGGCGGCATCATTCAACAGACTGACAGCAAGGCCGTTACGGGTATTCCCGGCCTTGCCACAGTACCCATTTTGGGGCGCCTGTTCAGCGGCGAAAACCTTGGGAAAGACCGAACGGAACTGTTGATCGCGCTCGTACCGCACATTGTTCGTGCTCCTGACGGCGCTGAGTGGAAGGAAACCGCGTCCGGCAGCGCCGCTCAAATCAAAGTCAGTGTAATTCCTGAAGGCGAAGGTGTGCGCCAGGCGCCGAAGGTACAAAGCGCGAATCCCGATCCGCCGGCGACCGCTCCGCCTGCCGCAGACGCCCCAGGAACGTCGCAGCTACGGTTCGTTCCATCGAGGATCGACACGCAGCTTGGCTCCCTGACAACTGTCACTGTGTACGGGCCGCATCGCCCTGAATCTGCTTCCATCACCGCTCAGCTTCGCTTCGATCCCCACCTTCTGCAAGTCGTAACTATTGTTCCTGCCCCTGAAACGCCGAATATTCACAACCAAACGGGCAGCGCGGACATAGAAGTCCGCTTCGATCCCGCCACTGCGCCGGCGGACGGCCTCTTCTCGTTTGTCATACAGGCCGTCGGCCGGGGCGACACAGCGCTCGCACTTGAGCAGGGCATGCCGGGACTCGAGCCAGTTGCCCCGCTCTCGGTTCAGATCCGTTGATCGCTATGTGGCCAGCTGATCCTGAAACAGCATTTCTTTGGGTGAGAACTTTGCCTTAACATCCAAAGGTCCCATTCGTACGCTGAATGTGATTTCTTTAGAAGCGGCCGTGATTGGCAGTTCTGCCCGGTCGAAAGAAAACAGAATTTCCTCGCCGCTGCCATTCATCCGTTCCACCTTGCGTGGATGGAGCGGCGGCTGCCCCTTCACTTCCAAACGTGCTGCCTGTTGCAGCCGCTCCATCGCGGCGCCGCCCTGCTGCTCCATCGCGGGCGCGTCCTCCGGGCGCTCACCCATGCCCCCGCCCCGTCCACCGCCCGGTGACAGGCGCGAAACACTGATGAGGTAAGCGTCGGAAACACCGGCTCGATCGTCTTTGCGAGCCATGCGCACCGGTGCCGCACTCTCCCATCGAACGATCGCCTCGATTTTCGGCATCGCTCCACCTCCGGGAGGACCGTCGCCGCCCCGGCCTCCCCCACCGCCGCCCATCGGCTCGCCCCCACCGCCCATCCGGCCTCCACCGCCGCCGCCCATTGGCTCGCCCCCACCGCCCATCCGGCCTCCACCGCCGCCTCCCATCATGCCGCCGCCCATTGGCGCACCGCCGCTGTCCATCGCCACGGATGCCTTTTTTGCCCACGGGGAATTCGTCAGAATGCGTTCGCGGTCTGCGTCCGTCCAGTCCGCTGGCTGCTTCTGATTCCACGCGTCCGGCTTTCCAAACCCCCATCCATCCATTTTGGGAAGAGCCATCGCCGCACATGACAGACGAAGAATCGCTCTTCGGTTGTGAGTGTACATATAGTTTTTTATTCCCCGCTATTGCCGGGACTCCTTATTCAAAGTTTGGACGCCGGTGGCGGCCTCCGGTACGTTAACTTTCGTAAAAGCCTGGTTTGCAGTTCTTCACAAATACGTTCTCGTCATCCGGCGTTTTCGTCGCGTCTTCCAGGTATGAGTCCTTTTCGTCAAACCTTTCCGGAAGGCCCTGCTTGCCGGCGCCTTGCGTTTGTAGTCGATGATGACCAGCAGGTACGGAGCTATATCCAGACTGTTCTGGAGTACCGGGATTACATCGTCATGTCCTTCGCCAACCCGTCCGATGCGCTCTCCGCGCTCATTTGCGCACAGGGTGCTGTATCCATTCTCATTTCCGACATGGAGATGCCGGAGATGAACGGCGTGGCATTCGCCAGTGAAGCGCTCCGGCACTTTCCCGGATTGCCGGTGCTCATCATCTCGGGATGTCCGAATGTTGAAAACAGCGACCCGCCCCTGCCCTTCCTGCCTAAACCGTTCCTGCCGGATGCGCTGATGCTGGCTGTGGAACAAACCCTCCGCCGCTGGCCGCTGTCAGTGCTTTCCGCGGCCGTATCGCCCGGCGCTTGCCCATCTTTTCGACCGCCGCGCACCGCCGCTCAAACGGCGGGCAGAGGGTAGGCCCGTCATGCTGAATAACGCAGGCAATCAGGAGTGGCTCGCGTGTGCGCTGCCGTCAATTGTGGCGCAGGTGACCGCGGACCTGGCTGAGTGTGTGGATTCTTCCTGGGCTGTCGCGATGAGCGCGCGCGGTTCGGATTTCGTGCCTGTTTACTGTTTGGGCATTCATCGCGATCTCGCCCGGATTCTCGGCTCGACGAACAGTGAATCGGTTTTGCCAGGCGCGTTCAGTGACTGGTGGGCGCCCAACATCACGTGCCCGGTTGAGCTGAACGGGATGGTCACGGCGGTGCTGTTGTTTGGCCCTGGAAGGTCCGGCGCAGGCTACACGATCGCCGACAGGCGCCTGATTGAACAGAGTGTCGCTCACCTGTGCTTTCTGCTGAGTGACCGGCGCATGGCAACGAAAATGAGCGCCGAGCTTTCGCAACTGCAGCGAGCGAAAACGGAGCTTGCCAGTGCCCGCGAAATACAGGGCCGCCTGTTCCCGTCACGGTGTCCCTCGATCCCGCGGCTTGACTACTATGGCGAGAGCAGGGCCGCCGGCGAGTTGGGCGGAGACTTCTACGACTTCGCACCGGGTTCCGAAGGGTCGCTGACATTCACGATCGGGGACGTCTCCGGCAAAGGTGTGCCTGCGGCAATTGCAATGGCGGGCCTGCTCGCGTCGCTTCGGGCGCTGGCTGCCGGGAATCGGTGCGACCTCGTGGCGCTGGTACGCGAACTGAACCGAATCACCTGCGAGGTGTTTCCCGACAACGTCTACGCAACCATGTTTCATGGCTGCATCGACGGCCCGGAGCATCGGCTTCGGTACGTCAATGCCGGTCATGACACAGTCCTTCTGTTAAAAAATCGCATGACACGGGCCACCCGTCTTGAGAGTACTGGAACCGTGTTGGGCCTCAGCGCAAAAGTGATGTTCGCGCAGCGCAGCACGCCGCTCGAATCGGGGGACATTCTGGTGGCTGTCACCGATGGAATAACCGAGGCTTCAGACGCCGACGGACACATACTCGACGAGGAGATTATCCTGGCGGCCGTTAGGGACCACCCCGATGCATCGTCGAGCGATTTGGCCGGCTACATCATCGAAGCCGTGGATTCCTTCATGCATGGCCGGCAACCGGAGGATGACAGAACCGTCGTTGTTGTGCGATTCAACGACTGCGAGGCCGCGTATCGGGTGTTGCCGCCACTGCGCAGGGCGGCTATGTCCCACGCGGCATGAGGTGGTGCTCGAGCTTAGGTGGGGCTGGAGCTTAGATGGCCTGGAGCTTAGGTGGGACTGGAGCTTCCGCGTACCCCTTAATTAGCGGTCGATTTGGGGAGCGCTTCGCCGCGGTGGCACGTATAACAAGTAACCTTGTCAACGCCATTGAACGTATTGGCGTTCACTCCGCGGACCATTTCCAACATCTTACGGGCAACGACCTTCCTGCTTTTCTCATCGCTGCCGAAGTCGCCTTCCACATGACACTCCATACACTCAAGTCCCGTGCCCCTTACGAACGAACCCATCACAGCCCGGATTTCTTCAGGCTTAATCACCTTCAGATTTCGGGGCGCAGGCATGCCGAAGCCTCCGCGCCCGCGTCCCGGACCCATTCCCGGAGGCGGAGCGTCCTGAGCGGACAAAACCGCGGCAATAAGCGCAGAAAGGCTAAGAAGAGCTTTTCTCATTTCCGTTTGAGTCTACCCTGAATTGCGGATGCGCTTCGTAAAAATGTGTTAAAAGGTGCAATCAACGGCCCCTGATGCGCAGCATAACCACACCGTGCGAAGGAACTACCGCGTCGTACCCAACCGGCCCGGGCTTCACCGCAGCGTGAGTCCACAGATCCCGCGCGGACACAACCCGTTTCAGCTTCATCTCTGCCCAGGTGATCGAAACCGGGTTCGGCCTGTCCCCCCGATTAAACAGCGCAACGGCCAGAGCCCCGCCCGCAAGAGGACGCGCCCACACCTCAGTGTCATCCTTCGACGCGATTCGCGTCCCGCCTTTTCCCAGCTTGTCCCGATCCACCGCCAGCACTTCGCGGTTGGTGAGAATGTCACGAATCTCCGGAGTCATCGAACGCAGATCGTTGCCCGCAATCAGCGGCGCACCCACCATCGACCAGAGGCTCAGATGCGTGCGGTACTCAGCGGTGCTCATTCCGCCGTTCCCGATTTCGAGCATATCCGGGTCCGGCCACCATCCTGGCTTTGTGAACCGCGCCAGATCGCTCTGAGCGAATCCGAGCGTTGCCATCGATTGCCACGCATCGCGTATATCGCCTGTCGTTCGGTACAGATTGCCTCCCGCCAGCGGTCCCCATTCGCTTACATTGGCGCGCCCATACTGGCACAGGCTGAAGACAATCGGGCGGCCCGACGCCCTCAGCGCCTCACCCATTTTCTGATAAGCGGCGCGCATATCCTCGTCTTTCCAGACGCGCGAGGCGCTGCACCAGTCATACTTCAGGTAATCGATACCCCACTCGGCCCAGGTCTTCGCGTCCTGCTCTTCGTGCCCATAGCTGCCTTCGTACCCTCCGCAGGTACGCGGGCCGGGCGAGGAATAGATGCCGAGCTTCAGCCCTTTCGAATGGACATAGGCCGCCAGCCCTTTCATATCCGGAAAATTGGGATTGGCCTGTATGCGTCCCCGCCTCATCGCGTTTGCCTTCCCAGCCGTCATCGATATTGACGTACGTATAACCCGCAGCCTTCATGCCGCTTGAGACCATTGCATCCGCGATCCCGCGCACTGTCTTGTCATCGATATTGGCGTGGAATTTGTTCCAGCTGTTCCACCCCATCGGCGGCGTCGGCGCCAGACCGTTCCAGCCGAGATCTTTGAGCGCCGGCAACTCCACCTTTGGCAGTTTCGCGTAATCCAGCGATGGCGCACGGAAAGAGGGCGTTGGAATTCCCCTCCGCGCAATCAATACGCCACCGAACGGATTGCCGCGTCCCGGACCGCCGGCGCCGGGCGGAGGCATGCCATCTGGCGGCCCACCGGGCGAGCCAGGTCCGCGCCCGCCGCGTCCGGCGCGCCCGCCGAAAGCCGGCATCGCAGGCGTGATCTGTAGTTCGTCGCCGGCAATCACGGCCGTTGCGGTAGATCGTGACAAACTCCCGAAGTTCTCTGTCTCGACAGTCATTGTCACTTTGTCGCCGTCGATTCGGCCATCCACAATTGGCGAATCCCCGAAGGGGAGTTTTTGTGTGCCTGTGATCCTGCCGCTCGAATCGACTTTGATCTCGTAGACTACCTCGGAATCGCCCATCGGACTGCTCATCTTCGCAACCCATGTGCCTGAGATATCTTTGGTCTGCGCCAGCGCCGCGCAAAGCGCGAGCATGGCCAGCGAGAGGAATGACTTCACATTTGAAGTTTGAGATTCAGCGGTGGCAGGGTCAACGGAAGTTTTGTAAAGAAGTATGCGGGCCGGGATTTAGACACCTGGCCCGCATCGGCTCAGAAGCTTAGCCGCATCTGCAGTGTGATCTTGCGGTCGTAGCTGCTCGAGCCGCCGCCGCCGGGACCGAAGCCCCCGGCCAATGACCTGTACTGCCCGAAGTATGGTGACGAAAGGTCGCCGCTGGGGGCCGCGTAATTGGCATGGTTGATCGCGTTGTTCGCCATCACGCCGAGCGTCAGGTTATATTTCTTGCCGCCGCCACCACCGAACATACCGCCGCCCGGTCCACCTCCACCCGGTCCACCGCCGCCCGGACCGCCGCCGCCCGGTCCACCTCCCCCAGGACCGCCGCCCGGAGGCGGTCCTCCTCCGCCACCGGGGGGCGGGCCGCCTCCGGGCGGCGGACCTCCCATGGGACCGGCGTCCTGCGTTGCTTCAGCCCTGGTCCCAAAAGACCATGTACGGGCCAGTCGCAGGTTAATACTGACAACACCCGGTCCGGTCGCGTAGTTCCTCGGAATGGCGGTTCCCGCCGCCGGATTGAGGTTGAAGCATCCGAAGCCCGCTTCATACCTGAAGTTCGCACCGGTACAGGAAGCAGCCGTAGCCCCCGTCACCAAAGACGGGCGAACGGTAGCGGCCCCAATCAGATAAGGATCGGACCCCGTCGTGATGTTGTAGGGCGTACCGCTTGAAAACATCATGAAGGGACTCACGCTCACCTTCCACGGCATCGGTACGTTTGTCCCGAGTATCGCCCTGTGCCGGACATCCGCAAAGGTTGACCGGCCCCATTCGGCCTTCAGGTTGTACGGGTCCGCCGGCTGTCCCTCATTGTTATCTTTGCCGTACGAAAGCGAATAGAATCCAAACAAAAACAGCTTCTTGTAACTCAGATTCGGCCCAATGAACAACTGATTCGAGCGGCTCATCCCGGCCGATTCGGTCAGCAGCCGGATCTGTGTGTCGCCGTATGGATAAACGCCGTTAACAGGCGCATTCACGTCCCGTGAGTTCAACAAATGAATGCCGCGGCTCGTGATGTAATTTGCACTCACCCGGAAATAGTTGTTGACCTGCCGATCGATTCCGATATTCGCCTGCCAGTTCTGCGGCGCCCTTATCCCGCTGTACAAAGGCTGTAATCGTTGCGCCTGCTTAGAGGCCGCAAGCGAGGACAGCGTTGGAATATTCGGATAGAACGACGGGTTCGTCACTACGTACGATTCCTGTGTCGTCCCGTTGTAGCGCAGCGCATTCAGCGTATAGGTCTCAGCCACGCGGTCGTAGAAGAGACCGATGCCGGCCCGCAACACGGTCTTTCCCGCTTTACCGCCATGTGAGTCGATGCCCCACGCAATGCCGATACGCGGAGCGAAGTTCAGGTGGTCCGAGATGTTGTTCTGTGTTTCATAACGCAGCCCGTAGCTGAGCGTCAGGTTCGGCCGCATCCGCCAGTCGTCATTTACATAAAAGCCCAGATCGTACTGGTTGACCTGCGTGGATGCCGTCCCCGCTCCAATGCTGAATTGCGAAGCCCCGCCGCCCAGTGCGCGAATCTGCGCGTCCGTATAACCGAGACCCTGGAACAGCAGCGTCCTCTGATAAACCTGAAGAGCGGTGAGCGCCACCGATGTCCCGGCAATTGCGTTATTATTTGCGTCGAGCTGCGGTCCCGAACCGCCCAGAAAAGTGAACGAGCCATTGAAATTGTTATAAGAACTGCTGTTCAGCGGAGAATCGCGAAAGCGGAATCCGGCTTTCACGATGTGGGTTCCTTTCGTCCACGTCGTATTGTTCGCCACCTCATAACTGGTGGTTAAAGTTCCTGAGTTGCCGATCGTCGCGCTGCCGCCGGTAAAGGCACCCTGAACGTTTATGGCGGGCTGTGTGCCCGCGCCCGAGTTGATTGAGTTGTTGCGCAGAAACTGAAACCGGGTCTCACTCACAGCATTCGGGCTGAGAACTGCCGACTCCGTTGCCTGCAGGGTATGCTCGGTGCTGCTCGTGTTGTACGCCTGCGATTCTAGGTTGTAGTTGCCGATGCCCTGCTTATCCTGCGCATTCTGTGTGAACTGATATCGCATCGTCAGTGTGTTCGATGAGTTAAGCGCATAGTCCAGCCGCGGGCTGAGACTTGTCCGCGTCTGCGGCGTCGTCACCGCTTTATTGACGGTCGACTGAAGAAGATTGCTGTCGAGCACCGTGGCCAGAATAAAGGAGTTCTCCGTGATATCGCGCCTTTCGAAATCAAGGTTGAAAGAAGCTTTTCCGGTCTTAAGCGGTCCTCCAAAGCTGCCGCCCAGAAATCGCTGCTGGTAAGCCGGCAGGGCCGATGTCAGCAGCGGGCTGCGCGAATTGAAGTTTTGATCGTTGTACTGAAAGAACGCCTGCCCGTGGAACTTGTCTGAGCCCGGCTTCGTGAGAATCTCGATGCGCCCGAAACCCGGACGGTCGTACTCAGCCGAGAACGGATTCGAGTTAATGCGGATCTCGCGAATGGACGATTTAGGCGGCATCTCCCCCCCGGTAAACCCATCGATATAGATCTGTCCTCCGCCCGGGCCGGCGCCTGGCCCGGCCATCGCCTGCAATTGCTGCGACAACTCGTCCGGATCGTCCGACAGTGCGGCCAGTTCTTTCTCCCTCAGAATCAGCGCGCCGCCGTTGTTCGCTGGATCCGCCGAAACTGTGTGCGACCCGTCATCGATATTCAGTGTCTCCGCCTGATTCCGGATGGAAAGCAGAGCATCGAAGACAGATGTACCTGTAACATCTAAATCCGTTCGGTCCAGCGGGTTGAACCCCTTGGCCCTCACATGGACCTCGTATTTTCCTGGCGCCAGGCCGACAAACCCGTATTGCCCTTTGGCATCCGTCGTCTTGCTGAGATCTCCGCCGCGGCCACGCACCTGCACAACTGCGCCGGGCACTGAAGCGCCTGAAGGATCGAGAACTGTGCCGCGCAGAACTGTTCCGTTACCTTGCTGCGCGAGCGCCGCTGCTGCCAGACAGCAGAGTGCGGACACACCTATTGCGTTATGAATTTTCATTGATAATCCTTTGCCGTTCTTTTTACTTGCTTATGGAGCGATCCCGGAAAGATCGATGCCGGACATCCCGAGGCCGCCGCCACTCATCCCGCCGGCATCCATGCCCTGCGACCCGCCCCGGCCGCGGCCGCCTGCTGGCTGCCCGCGTCCCATGGACGCTATGCGAATCAGAACGTCAGCATTTACCACGAGCGTGATCGCAGACAATTCATCCGGCTTCAATCCTTTGGTGCTCGAAATAATAACCGTTTTTCCCGCCACCAGATCATCCTTGCCGCCCGGCGGCAACTGCTCCACCATACGTCCGATGTCGGGAGGCCCACCGCCTTCGCCCGGCATCCCTCCCGGCGGCGGACCTCCCATACCCGGCATGCCTCCCGGCGGCGGACCTCCCCTGCCCGGTCCTCCTTCACCGGGACCGCCGAAGGACGGCATCGCCTTGATCTGCGCGTCCGGACCTACGTGAACCGTCAGATGTTTACCCGTGCCTGACTCTGCAACAGTCAGCAGTCCCGATCCAGCCGCCCACGAAACGATCGATCCCACGCGCGTCTGAAACGCGCCGAAAACAATGTCATCGGCAATAAGCGTCGAGCCGTCACTATTCCTTTCACCGCGGGTACGAATCTGGTCACCGACGGAAATCTCGCCCATCGAACTCTTCTTCGCATCGGCGAACTTAACTGAATCGGGCGGGTACCGGCGCACAGAAGTTCTGTCGGCAGCTTTAACCGTCAGCGTTTGCTCCCCGGTGCCGCCGCGAACGGATATCACGATCGCATCGCCCTTCTTTTCCCGCACCACACCGGCAATTCCACGTTTGGACCAGTCTTGCCTGTCCGCTTCGTCGTGCTTTGAAATGTCTGCCGCCGGCATCACCACAATGCGCCGGAGGTCAGTTGTTCCCGGCTCCAGCCCCACCAGCACGCGGTCGCCTGGCGCAACGTCGGTAACCGCGATCGTCACCGCGTTTTTCAGATCTCGTTCGCCAGGAGCGATGCGCTGAGCGATCGTCGCGCTCGAAACCTTAACGTCCACAGGCTCACCCGCATCCGGCGCAATCCGGATTTCCGCCGTCTCCGGCCGCAGCGACCTCACGGTGCCCACAAACTGCCTGGCGGTTTGCGCGCTGCACGTAAATGCAGCCAGGAGAGCATAACAACTTAGGCGTCTGACCTTCATTAATTGCAGTAGACCGCAGCTTGCATACCGTTGACTCTTAAGTTTTGTAAACCGGCAACCCCGTTACAAATCTTTGCGGTACAAAGAAATGAGTGGATACTGCCTGCACTCTCCTTTTGGTGGATGACGATCGCGAATTATGCGCTCTGATGGCCGAGTTCCTTAACGCTCGCGGCTATCGGACAGAACCCGCGCACGACGGGCGGGAGGCGCTGGCGCAAACCGTCCGCAAATCCTTCGATCTGATCGTTCTTGACGTCATGCTGCCGGTTCTCGACGGCTTTGAAGTCCTTCGCCAGGTACGCAGGCGCAGCACTGTTCCGGTTGTCATGCTCACCGCGCGAACCGCTCGTTCCGACATGATCGACGGTCTCAACTCAGGCGCTGACGATTACCTTCCCAAACCGTTCGAACCCGAAGAGCTTCTCGCCCGCATTCGCGCGGTTCTGCGCCGGGCCGGCACGTCCGATGTAACTGAAAACCGGCAGGTGGAGTGCGGCGGAGTTCGCCTCGACTCCCGCAGCAGAGAAGTATGGCTCGGCGGAGTACCGGTAGCTATTACGGCGATTGAATTCGATATCCTCGAGTGCCTCATGCGCAGCGCTGGCCGGCTCGTTTCGCGGGACGCGCTTGCCGCCGTCCTTTATCAAAGAGAGTCCACCCCCTACGAACGCGCCATCGATGTCCATATCAGCCATCTGCGCCGTAAGCTCGAAACCGAAGGCGACACGTTGATCCACACCATGCGCGGCGCAGGCTACTTCTTCGCGGCACGGCCCAGACCAGCCACATGAAATCGATCTTTACGAAACTTGTTCTCTGGTCTTTCGGTACGCTCCTCATTTCTCTGATTGCCTTCGCTGTTGTCACGCGCTGGGTCAATGCGCGTATGGAAAGGGACGCCGGTCCCTTCCCTCGCCTGCAGGCTTTCGAACTATCGCAGGCCCGCAAAGCCTACGAGAGCGGTGGCAGTTCGGCTCTGTCTGAACTGCTCAGCCAGTTGAATGCGCCTGAGGGCCCCAGCTTCTATTTGCTGAACGGCCAGGATCGGGATCTTGCCACAGGTGAAGACCGGTCGTCCGTCATGCGCGCTCTTCAAAACCGCTGGAACCAGCCTGTCGCCGCCGGCCCCGGCATCGTAATGGCGTCAAGCTCGCACGATGGCAAATACCGTCTGCTGATGATCGCACCGCCATTGTTCAATCCCTGGCGCTATATTCCCTATTACGGCCTTATCCTCTTCGCTGTCGCATTGCTCTGCTGGCCGCTGGCGATGAATATCGGGGCTCCGCTCCGGGCTTTTGCCGCAGCGGTCAACAGGTTCGGCCAGGGAGATTTGTCCGTCCGCCTCAAGATGCGCAGGAAAGACGAAATCGGCGTGCTGGCCGAATCGTTCGATCGCATGGCGGACCGGCTTGAAACTCTTCTGGTGGCGGAAAGGCGGCTTTTGCAGGACGTGTCTCATGAACTACGCTCGCCGCTGGCGCGCCTGAGCTTCGCGGCCGAACTGGTTCGCACTTCTCCCGATGCGGACGCCGCCGTGGCCCGCCTGAAAAAGGAGATTACAAGACTCAGCCAGTTGGTCGGAACGTTAATAGAGGTCACGCGCAGTGAAGGCGATCCGGCCAATGCCACGCGAACGGAATTTGAGCTCTCCGATCTCCTTCACGAGGTAGTCGATGATTGTTGCGGCGACGCATCCGGCGCCGGGCGTCACATCCAGTTCGTCGGCGCTCAACCCGTGCGCGTTTCCGCGGACCGCGAACTCGTCCGCAGAGCCATAGAGAACGTAATCCGCAACGCGGTTTATTATTCCCCACCCTCCGCGGCCGTTGACATAGGGGTTTCCTCAAACTCGGGCGAAGCGCTGATCCGCGTCCGCGACTATGGACCCGGTGTCCCTGAGCATCAGTTAACAAGCATCTTTCAGCCATTCTTCCGCGCCGACGATTCGCGCACAGGTTCGACGGGCGGTTTAGGGCTCGGCCTGTCGATAGCCTCTCGCGCGGTCAGGCTGCACGGGGGCGATATCAACGCGCGGAATGTCGAACCGGGGCTGGAGATCGACATCGTCATTCCGCTGCGGAAGGGCGCCTGACCAGCTTCAGGTGCGTTAACGCAATCGCCGCCCGCTGAAGAGGACCTTGCCTCGCGATACCGCTGAACTCAGCAGGCCAGAGTGCTGGGCAGGCAAAGCCGCATAATACGATCCGATCTCGGACCCGTCTCCGCACCATGAAGGCCTGCTGACGAAGGCTCTCCGATAGGGATTGCCGGCGGGTCTTACGTCCGCTTACTCGATACAAACGATACCTCTTTGGAAAGCGATGGCGACCGCCTGCGCGCGGTCGCTGCAGCCAAGCTTGGCGAAAACATTGCTCGCGTGGACGCGGACGGTGCCCTCACTGATCAGGAGGCGCGCCGCGATTTGCTTATTTGTCTGGCCGTTTGCGATAAGCCGCAGGATTTCCGCTTCCCGCGCGCTGAGCTCCGGGCCAGGGAGTCGTTCCACGAGACAGGAGGCGATCTCCGGCGGCAAAGGCCTCTGGCCCGCGTGAACCGCACGGATAGCATCGACGAGATCCCTCCCTTTAACGTCTTTAAGAAAATAGGCTCGCGCGCCGGCCTGAAAGGCGCGAAAGACATTCTCAGGCCCTCCGAAAGACGAAAGGATGATGATGCGCGCGCGGGGCCACTTCGCCAGAATCGCCGCAAGTGCTTCGATTCCGCTCATTCCCGGAAGGCGCAGATCCATCAGCGTCACATCCGGCTGGTGTTGCCCGAAAAGCTCAACCGCCTGGAGCCCGTTGCCGGCCTCGGCGATATTGACCATATCGGGCTGGCTGTTGATGATCGAACTGAGACCCACCCGCACCACGAAGTGATCTTCCGCGATCATTGTGCGAATTTTCAGATGGGGACCTCCACGCACAACTCAGTTCCCGCGCCAGGCTTGCTGTTGAGCGTCAGGCGGCCTCCGATACGTTCCGCACGCTCTCTCATGCCAATCAGCCCGTAGTGTCCAGTGTCCGTGCTGCCTGCCCGCGAGGGCTCGAAGCCGCTCCCATTGTCGCGGACGCGCAGGGCGAGAAGGTCCGGCGCGTAACTCAGTTCCACCTGAATACTGCACGCGCCCGCATGCCGAACGACATTGGTCAAAGCTTCCTGCAAAATCCGCAGAAGATTTCGCTCCGCCACAGGGCTGATTCTCCGTGGCGTGCCGACAACCTCCACCAGCGCACGCAGCGCGGGAGCGACGCGGGCCGCGATTTCTGGGATTGCATGTTCCAGCGGCAGCGGCTCAAGGCCATCCGACCTTAAATCCACGATCGCGCGGCGCGCCTCGGCAAGACTGTACCGGGTGAGGCTGCACGCCTGCTCGATGCTTTCGCGGAGCCCGCCGCCGACATCGGGCAACTGCATGTGGACGGAGTCGAGCTGCAAAGCGATTCCCGCCAGATTCTGCGACAGCGTATCGTGGATGTCCCGCGATATGCGATTGCGTTCCTCCAGCACCGCCGCATAACGCTCATGCAATTCATGCATCCGAAGCCAATATAAGGCGCAGGCCAGCAGCACAGCGCCCAGAACTGCCGCCACCACGAACAAAGGAGAACGGTAGAACGGCGGATTGAAGTCGACCATATAAGCTGTCGCCGCCTCATTCCAGGGGCCGTCGAGCTTCCGGGCCGCGACGCGAAAACGATAGCTGCCGGGCGGCAGATTGGCGTAATAGGTGAAGCGTCTGGTGCCCGCGTCAATCCAGTCGCGGTCGAAGTTCTCAAGCTTGTAGCGGAAACGAAGTGTGCCGGGCGCGGAGTAACTTAGGGCGGCATAGTGGATCTCCAGTTCCCCCTTGTCCAGAGACACGGCGGCCCGCTTCGCCGCGGGTTGTTCGCGCCCGTTCACGACCGCCTTCTCGATATATACGGGCGGGACAGAGGAATCGGAAGTCAGGCGCGCCGGATCTACAATCACGACGCCCCGCATGGTGCTGAAGAGCATCTGACCGTTTGCCAGTCTCCACGCCACCGGTTGGTTGCCCAGATTACCTGCCCGCGTCCTCATTCCGTCCCGTTCACCGTACGACACAGACGCGACACTCGCAATCTCGCCACGCGCGAAAGCGCGCAGCTCTTTCTTCGATACGCGAAAGATACCGCCGGACGAACTGAACCAGAAATTCCCCGCGCCGTCGTCCACAATGGCGTAGACGAAGGGATTGTACAAACCCGATCCCGATCCCCATGTGAAGAACGCGCCGCCGGCGAGCCTGGAAAGCCCCTGGCGCGTCGCGAACCAAAGCGCGCCCTCGTCATCCTCATGCATGGCGACTACGCGGTCGCCTGCCAGTCCGCTCTTGCTGTTGTAAGTCACGAACCGCCCGCCGGAGTATTTGCTGACTCCGTTGCCAAAGGTGCTGATCCAGAGCGCACCCTCGCGGTCGCCGAGGATGGCGCGGACATGATTGCTTCCCAGACCCTGGCTTGTTGTGTACCTGGCGAAATGCCCCTGAGAGTAGCGAAAGAGCCCGGCGCCGTCAGTGCCCACCCATATGTTGCCGGAAGCATCGCGATAGAGGACCTCGATCTCGTACTTGGCGGTCCATCCCGCTACCGGTTGGAACCGGCCTCCCTTCATAGCCAGCAGTTCTTTGCCCGCAGAGATCCAGATATTCCCCGAAGTGTCTTCGGCGATGGAGCGAACATCCCAGAGTTGCGCGCCACCCCGGTCGGCTACCTTCTGTAGTTCGCCATTTGAATAAACGGCAAGGCCATCCGCCGTGCCGATCCAGACCTGGCCGCGGCTATCCTGGTAAACAGAGCGCGCGCGGTCGTTGGGAAGACCATCCTCCTCCGCCAGCGTGATTAGCTGACTGACTCGGAGCCGAGCCACGCCGTTGGATTGCAAACCCAGCCAGACTCCGCCCTCCCGATCCATCAGAATGCTGTACACGCTGCCGAGCGGCGGCGAGCCGCTTTCCGTGAGCACTGGCTGAAACGCGCCGTCTTCCAGCTTGTCGATGCTCTTGCCCACCGCAGCCCAGATGCCACCATGGCGGTCCTCGTAAAGCCGGTGAATCTGCCCCCCGGAGTGCTGCCCAAAGGGCACGACCTGCGAGAGGCCATTGCGATTCCGCAGGACTACGCCGCTGCTGAACCCGATCCAGAGAGATCCGTCCTGCGCGCTTAGCAGCTCTTCGGCGAAGCCGTATTGGGCGCTCGGGTTCGGGATCGGTTCGAAATGGCCGCTTTTATAGCGGTAAATGCCGGACCGGGTCGCTACGAGAGGTCCACCGGGAGCAGCCGGCGCAATGGCTGTCGCATGTATGTCGGGAAGTCCTTCTTCCTGTGCGATGCGGCGGATAGAGCCATTCGAATAGCGCGCCAGACCTTGTGGCGTTATCAGCCAGAGGTCTCCCGAGGGGTCTTTGTCAATCGCCATCACAACGTCGTCCGGAAGGCCGTCGGCGACGGTGAAAGTTCGGAAGCGGCCATTCTTCAGCCGCGTCAGACCGCCGCCATAAGTCCCGATCCAAAGCGCTCCGTCGTTATCCTCCTGGAGGGCCCAGACCTCGTTGTCTTTCAGGTCGCCGGACTGCACCGTGAACTCGGTGAACCGGTCGCCATTGAAGCGCACCAGTCCGCCATCCGTCCCCAGCCAGACATATCCGTCGCGGGTTTGGGCGATAGCCCTGATCCGGGCTTGCGCGAGACCGTCGGATTCACGCCAGAAATCAACGCCGTATGCGATGCGTTTCGAGTCCCGCGCGTAGAGGCAGGGAAGTGCGAGCAGCACGCAGAACACGAATCTGGACGCCATGGCTTCAGCGAACAGTCTAACCGGACAGGGTACCGGGGACACTATGACATTCGTATAGGGTCGTCTACACGCGCGTGCAATGACAGTCCCCGCGATGGTGCCATAGGATACGAAGCGGTGCCAGAACCCTTACGGCAAAACGGACTGCAAACGGGGTTCCTGGGCAGGACCATTTCCAGCGAGACGTGAAAGAGATATCGATGCAATTCCGCAGTATCCGGATTCGCGCACTTCAATCAAGGCAATCCGGGAAGTTCAGGGGATCGAGGAGAAAGAAATGCTGAATCGTATGCGGGTCATTTTGCTTGGGACAGCGGCCGTGATTGGTGCTGTCGTGTGCCTGCCCGGACCCGCGTCCGCGCAGAGTACCGCGGCCACAATTTCGGGAACGGTGATCGACTCGTCGGGCGCAGTCGTGCCCGCGGCGAAAGTCGCAATCGTCAACACCGGGACCCACCAGATTCACGAAGTGCAAAGCAACGGCAGCGGTCAGTTTGTGTTTCCGGATATCGATCGGGGAAATTACGACGTGTCAGTCGAGAAAGACGGCTTCAAGAGGCTGACGCGCACGGGTATACCCGTGCAACCGCAGGATCGCCTGAGCCTTGGGGAGTTATCGCTGCAGATCGGCGCCCCCAGCGACTCGGTCACAGTCACGGCCGATGCCGGCCAGTTGCAATTGCAGTCCGATTCGGGTGAAAGGTCAGCGGCGGTCACCAACTCTCAGTTGCGCGACCTGGCGCTCAACGGCCGCAACATTCACGATCTGGCGAAGCTCATCCCGGGAGTCGCGCAACCGGGCGGCGCGAACGAGGTCAGCAACCTGAGCGCGATCGGTTCTTATTCAATCAACGGCAATCGCGTCACCATGAAGGATATGGCGATCGACGGATCTTCGGTCACGCGCAGCGACCAGCAGGCGCAACAGGTGACAATCAATCCCGACGCGGTAGGTGAAATCAAGATCCTGACTTCCAACTACCAGGCCGAATATGGCAAGGCCGCGGGCGGTGTGGTTACTGTTACCACCAAGAGCGGATCCTCGGATTTTCACGTTGACGCGCGGTATTTCCGGCGTCACGACAGCCTGAATGCAAACAGTTTCTTCAATAACGTGAACGGACGCCCGCGCGCGCTGTATCGCTATAACTACTACGGCTTCGATGTCAGCGGCCCGATTTACCTCCCCGCATTTCTGGGCGGGTTCAACCGGCACAAGGATAAGCTTTTCTTCTTCTACAACGAAGAATGGTACAAGCAACTGGTGCCGCAGGCCAGCGCGATTAACGTCGAGATGCCCACAGCGGCCGAGCGCAGCGGCGATTTCTCCAAATCGGTGAACGGCAACGGCGCTCCCATCATCGTGAGGGATTCGGGCAACTGCCTCGGTGGCAACGGTGCCGGAACGGCCGCGCCCTTCCCTGGCAACATCATTCCGAAATCGTGCTTCTTCCCCGGGTCCCAGGCAGTGTTGAATCTGTTTCCGATGCCGAATTCAACGGTCGGCGGAAACAGCTATAACTACAGTTCGCAGGTGTCGAGCAGGTATCCACGCCGCGAGGACATCGGTCGCATCGACTATCTGATGAACTCAAAGACCAGAATCTCCGGCCGGTTCATCAACAATTACGACGACCAGATTCTTGCTTACGGGACGACGACGCTGGGCGATAACTTTCCCACGCCGGGACCGGTGGACCGCAGCGGTTCGGGATACAACCTCGCGCTGACAATGACGAATACGATTTCGCCCACGCTGATTAACGAGGCGATCTTCGGCCACGGAATTTTCGTCACAAACATTCAGGCTTCGACCAATGGCTTTTCGAGAGCGGCCACCGGAATCTCCACGCCCCTGCTGTTTCCCGATGCCAACAAGCCTTACGACATTATTCCCAGCATGTCCTTCGGCGGACTGACGAATCAGACATCGCCGTCGGTCAGTATCAACGGCTCGCCATTCTTCCAGCAGATCCCGTCGTACAACGTCATCGATAACCTTACTAAGGTCCTTGGTAAGCACACGGTAAAGCTGGGAGTCTATTATTACAAGGCGACGGCATTCAATACCCCGCAATCTCCCGCTCAGAGCACCGTTGACTACACCAGCAGCCTGGGGAACAACGCGAACTTCCCGCTCGATTCGGGCGACCCCTTCGCCAACGCGCTGCTCGGTGTGTTCAACAGCTACACGCAGGCCAGCCAGAAGGTAGCCACCAACGCCGTGTACAACACCGTCGAAGCTTATATGCAGGACACCTGGCGAGTGACTCCTAAGCTCACGCTCGATTACGGTCTGCGCTTTAGCTACCTGGGACCCGTTCACGACTTGCTGCAGGGGGAACAGTATTTCGAGCCGAACCTGTATAACCCCGCTAAAGCGGTCCGGTTATACACGCCCGTGCTGGTAAACGGAACCACGCGCGAAGTGGATCCGGCAAACGTTCCGGCGACCCTTACGATAGCGAACACGCTCCCCACGAATTTCCAGGGCTTGATCGTGCCGAATTCAGGAGACCCGACGAACGGTCTGATCTCGGCTAAGAGCTTTGCGCTGGCGGGCGGCTACAACCAGGGCATCCGGGTCGCCCCTCGTTTTGGGTTCGCGTGGGCGCCGCTGAACGATACCGTGGTTCGGGGCGGCTTCGGCATTTCTTACGACCGCGCGCGCACGGATTATTCCAACAACGAGGCGCAGGCTCCGCCCAACGTGCTGACGCCACAACTCTATTTCGGATCGTTGAACAACATTAACGCCGCCGCCGCTAACGGTGCGCGGGCCACGATCGGCCTCACCGCGGTGGCCCCGGAAGACACTACGCCGAACGTCTACAGTTTCAACCTGGGCGTTCAGAGAAATGTCGGTTACGGCATTGTCCTGGATGTGGCTTATGTTGGATCGCTCGGCCGAAATCTGCAGGAGGTGATCAATCTGAACGCCGTCCCCTACGGGGCGACCTTCAAGGCCAGTTCGCAGAACCCGGCGCTCTACCCAAATGGTGTGGTCCCCGCCGTTCAGGCCGGCATCGGTCCGTTATACACCGCCGCCGGGCTCTCTTTCAACGGAGTCAACGCGCTCCCGCAAGACTACCTCAGGCCTTACACAGGGTATGGCGACATCAATTACCGCAACAACGGAGCTTCCTCGAACTACAATTCGCTGCAGGTCTCTGTGAACCGGCACCTTTCCAAAGGACTGGTCCTGGGAGCCGCGTATACATACTCGAAAAATCTCCTGACCAACAACACGGACACCGACTCGGTGAATCCATTCAATACCAGAAAGTATGAGTACCGCCTGGCAGGGTCGGATCAGAAGCACAATCTGGTACTCAGCTACGTTTACGATATACCGGGCATTGCTTCGCATTTTGGCAACGGCTATTTGGCCAAATCCGTTTTTGACGGATGGCAGATCTCCGGCGTAAGCATCTTCCGCACCGGCACTCCGGCGGAACTGTCGCCATCGATAGCCGGCGTCAACGCTGGTCAGGTGCTTACGGGGTCTTATACCTTCGGACCGCTGTTCAATGTCGTGGGGAACCCGTTGTCCGGCAACAGCAGCGTGCCTGGCGACTTGATTAATCCTGGCTCAGTGGTTTTGACCAACCCGGGTAATCTGGGGCCCTGGTCCCGAACTTACTATCGCAATCCAGGTACGAACAACTCTGACCTCTCGCTGTTTAAGAACTTCAAATTGTCAGGGGATAACCGCAAGTATCTCCAGTTACGGCTCGAGGCGTTCAACGTCTTCAACCACACTCAGTTCAGCGGATATAACACTTCGACCAATATCACGACTGCGACGGGAGCGACCGGTGCGGCTGTGCTGGGCGTGTCGGATTTCAGCACGCTTTCCATTACGAACAACCTGAGGCCTGCGGCGGGTTCCACCAAGGTGCTGGGGAGCTTCTTCGGAGAATACAACGGAACACGGGAGCAGCGAATCGTCCAGATCGCGGCCAAGTTGTATTTCTGAGGAATGTGCAGATAATCCTGAAACAGGCGGCCGCGACTATGGTCCTGCTGGCCTGCGCCAGCCGGGCCGTTCCGGCTCAGCCCGCCGGCAAAGTCCGAATCGGCTACTGCGGCCCCTTAAAAGACATCGACTCGGTGAAAGCGGCCGGCTTCGATTACATGGAACTGCGAACATCCGAAGTTGCCGCGCTTTCCGACGCCGATTACGAAAGCCTGGCCGCCAAACTAAAACGGCTGGCGCTGCCCACTCCGGCCGCTTACTGGTTTATTCCCGCTGAGGTCAAGGTCACGGGGCCGGCCGTAGATAAAAATCAACAGGCGATGTATCTCCGAAAGGCGCTCGACCGGGCATCCCGGTTAGGCGTCCGGCTGATTGTATTCGGAAGCAGCGGTGCCCGGATGGTTCCCGAGGGATTCTCCAAAGAGGAGGCCTTTGCACAACTGGTCGATTTCGGAAAACGCGTTGGCCCCGAGGCCCGGGCCCGAAACATCACCATCGCAATCGAGCCGCAGCGCAGGGAGGAATGCAACATCATCAACAACACCGCCGAGGCGCTGGCGTGGGTGGAGGCGGTGAACGACCCCAACATCCAGCTCATGATCGACTACTACCATTTCTCAGTAGAAAAGGAAGACCCAGTCGTAATCGCGAAGGTGCGGGACCATTTGCGGCATCTGCATATGGCTAATCCGGACAACCGTGTCATGCCGCTGAAGTGGGAAGAATATAACTATGCTCCGTTTTTCGCAGCCCTCCGCCAGATCCACTACGACAAACTGATCGGCCTCGAAGCGTCCAGCTATAACCTGCAGGCGGACGGGCCGAGGAGCATTGCGCTGCTGCGGCGCGCCTTGCGGCAGTGAATCCCCGGCCGGCATCGGCGGATTGTGTCCGGGAGCGATTACAAATGGGTAACCGCGTTCTTGTTGTCCATCATGACTGGCAGGGTTCGCGTCGTTCCGCCTTAGGCAAAACCGGCCAGTCAGGCGCGCTGAGTCGCTAAGCTGGCGACTTAGCTACTTTACTTCGACTTCTGAGCTATTTTGGCGGCTCCGATCGCTACGCTGTGAGCAACCAGCTTCTCATTGACCTCCACGGCGTGGATTACCACTCTGTCTCCGACTTTGATATCCGTCTTTTGGATCGGCTCCTTGGCGCGCGCGTAGGTGGTCATCTTCGCATCGAAGCCGACTACAACCGTCTTTCCGGTCGTCGTCTTGACCGTAACCGACGTATCTGAAATCCTGGTCACCGTGCCGGTCACGTGCTCTTCGCCGCCGTGGGCGCCGGCGATTGTTGGTAATAGCGAAAGCGCAAGGACCGCGAGAAGCGTGACCTGGATCTTGCGCCTAGTGGTGTTCATGCTGGGCGTGTTCATGCTGGGCGTGTTCATGCTGGGCGTGTTCATGTGTTTGGTCTCCATTCAAAAAATCTCTTTCTTCCTGTTCTTCCTTCAATTCGTCCGGACTCTTCGGGTTCATCTCTTTCATTTCCGCCTCCTCCTCCGCGGTAAGTTTCGGCAAGTGGCGGATGAAACGGACGAGCTTCCACGAATCCTGGCTGTCGTGCTCTGAGCCGCTGCCCCAGGCCGGCATGCCGGTGAATCGGATGCCGTTCTGAACGATGTAGAACAGCTCGCCGTCGCTCAGGTTCTGCGTATCCGGCCCTCGCATATCGGGAGCCGGCGGATACAAGTGCTTCCCCATCTCGGTGTCGCCGCTGCCGTTATTGCCATGGCAGGCCGCGCAGTGGTCGGCCCAATGCGCCCGCGCATCCGTCAGGACTTCAGGCGTTTCGCCGGACGGGTTGGTTTGGTCTTTCGCTCCGGCCGGCACGGCCATGGAGCGCGCGCGGCGCGCGGCCCATCGCTCCAGGGCGCCAGGCTGCTCACGGGTGCTGAAGCCGTGAGCACGGATTAGGAATACGCCGCCGCCGAGAACGATGGCGGCGAATACCGCGAGGGCGCCGGAGAGAAACCACGTAAGGTTACGCATTCACTTGTTTTCTCCGGCGGCTTCGGCGGTACTGACCTTGATCCGTTGGGCGAATTGTCCGGAGCCCTTGAGGCAGCTCCTGACAGAGGCATCGTCGGACGGCGCTTTCATCATCCCGTGCGATCTGCCGCACAGCGTATCTGTGATGACGCCGCTAAACGTCGCAGGTTCGTTCGCCGCGAACAGGCCACAAGCCGACGTCATTATCAGGCAGGTTTTTCGCACCGTCGTTCTCCTTCAATAAAATCGAATTCTTTTGGCTGGCCCATTCATGCGGCTTTAAGCCGGAATTGCATGAATATATTGCCGCCGGCCGGACGGCTGCCGTAGTACGGCTTGATAGTGTCCGGGAGAGAGTAAGGGGTGAAGTTTGCGCCGACGCCCGTTTCGACGAACCTTGTGGGCCAGTTCGGCACGTCCCTTGATAAAGTTCTTACGCGCGCCCGGGAGGACGGACTCAACAAGGGAAGAATTCAGATTGCGATGCGTGGCGGTACTGTGGCTGCGTCCCCAGACCAGGGTCGAGGCCCGGCTTCCGCTCGGCCTGGGCTTGATGTACTGAAGGGAAGCCGTCGCACGCACCTGGTCCCCGGGCTCCAGTGCTTCCGGATGAACGATCCTGCCGACAGAGACTTGCGCCACCCGGTTCCTGGCGGCCCAGCAGTTGATCGGACCCGTTTGAACGATGCAGCGGTTCTCTCCCGGCCCGGAGCGGTAGAAGCCGCTGGCCTCCGGTTGCACCTTCTTGTGAGGAAAAGCGACTGGTCCGGGGGCGGGGGCGCAGACCGGCGCGAAATAGCCGGACAAGGTTGTGTTCTCAGAGAGCCGACAAGCGTAGCAAAATCCGAGGCTCATGATGAAGCTGTGCGGGTGCTGTCCATCGACGATTGCTTTTCGATACGCTGTTTCTCCCGTCTGAAACAGCAAGGGAAACCGCTCACCGGTGATAGTTGCCCGGGATCGAGGCTGAGCATGAGGTCCGCCTCGAAGGCCCCACCCGTCCCGGCAAGGTGCTCGGTGGAGGGCATGAACCGGTTGGGAAACATCGTGTTCCACAACCCGAAGTGTGTCATCACCACGGGTATGGGCGCGGCTGCGGCATTGACCGACGTTCCCGATCCCGGATTCAAGAGGTACATGCTGGCCGGATTCATGTCGACCATGTTCACGCCACCATTGTATGCCCGGCATCGGGATCGGCCTGGCCCATACCATTTGAATGGGTGCGACTTTCTTGCCGCAGTTGTTCGGGCTCTGCGGTCTTCTGCTGCCTGAGTCTCTTCCAATGCCAGATGAGCCTGAAGGGAGGGTCACGCTTCGGCGGCTTATCGTGACGCGCAGTCTTTCGGCGCACTCAGCGAGGACAAAGTTTTTTGAGCGACCCGAGACATAGGTAACAGAACGTTCCGGAGACATGGGTTACACTTTGTCCCCCAAAGGGGGATGAAGACCATGCCATGGAAGGAGAGTTCTGTTATGGACGAACGAATGCGTTTCGTGATCCGGCTCAAGGACGGTGAGAGCATGGCTTCGCTCTGTCGTGAGTTCGGGATCTCAAGGAAGACGGGTTACAAGCTTTTCGAGCGTTATGAGCAATGCGGAATCGAAGGCCTTACCGACCGGAACCGCCGGCCTTTCCGCTACGCCAATCAGCTCCCGGCGCAGGTTGAGGCGGCTATCGTCGCAGCCAAACGCGAAAAACCACATTGGGGCGCGCGTAAGATCCGCGAGCGACTGCTGCGCAAGCTGCCGCATGCCATCAGAATCCCGGCGGCGAGCACGATCCACGCCATTCTCGACCGGCACGGTTTGGTCAGCCGGGCTTCCCGCCCGCGCACGAGGGCCGAGGGCACCCCGTTATCGGACGGTCTGAACCCCAACGATCTGTGGTGCGCCGATTACAAAGGCGAGTTTCAGCTGGGCGATAAACGCTACTGCTACCCGCTCACCGTCACCGATCAGGCCTCGCGCTTTCTGCTGCTGTGTGAAGGGCTTGAATCCACCCGCGAAGATCTGGCGTTTCCGGCCTTCGAGCACCTGTTCCGGGAACGCGGCCTGCCTCAAGCGATCCGCTCCGATAACGGCGTTCCCTTCGCTTCTCCGCATGGCCTTTTTCAGCTCTCCCGTTTATCGGTCTGGTGGCTGCGCCTCGGCATTTCGATCGAACGCATTCGCCCGGGCCACCCGCAGCAGAACGGCCGCCATGAGCGCATGCATCTGACTCTGAAACAGCAGGCGACGCGCCCCGCCGGAGCCAACTTCCTGCAGCAGCAGGCCACGTTCGACGCCTTCGTCGAGGAATTCAACAACGAAAGGCCCCACGAAGCGCTCGGCATGAAGTGCCCGGGCGAGGTCTACAAGCCGTCGCCGCGGGTTTACACCGGTATTCCCGAACCCGACTATCCTTTTCACGACCGCACGCTGCTCGTCACCAGTTGCGGACGCATCTGCCTTCACAGGAAGAAAATCAATCTCTCGAAATCGCTCGCGGGTCAGGCGGTCGGAATTCGCGAAGTCGAAAACGGAATCTGGCTGGTCAGCTTCATGCAGTACGATCTCGGATATATCGATCTGGAGGAAAGGACTTTGCAGCCGCTGGAAAATCCCTTCGGGGCCCGTCCGCATCCGAGCCAGGATTCGAAAAACACGCCGGCAGCCGACCCGGATAAGATGAAAGCACCCGGCGAAACGGAAGCGAGCACTGCTGGAGAGCAACTCGCCGAGGGATAGCCGGCGCGACTCATCGCGGACGATGAACAGGGCGCTTCGGCGCCCTGTTTTATTGGAGGCCCAACACGGTCGTTTTACAGAAGCATCGGACCGATAGATCGCCCATGCCTTCAAAACTCACACGCTCCGCAGACATAACCGCCTGCCTGCCCGCCTGCCGTTTCCGCAGACGCCCGGATGTGTTACCTATGTCTCAGGAACAAACTGTTACCCATGTGTCCGGTCCGGACATTTTGAGAAGTGGTGGCCAGAGACGGACTTGAACCGCCGACGCCAGCCTTTTCAGGGCTGCGCTCTACCAACTGAGCTATCTGGCCTTTTTTGAAGAAGAACTACTTGCGAATAAGGCTATTATAACCCAGCGCTCAAACCGATTGAAGCTGCCCCAGTTCTTCCGCCGTCGCCTTCTCAACGTCCGCATGCAGGCTGTTCCCGTGCGCGTCCATCGTTACGATTGCCGGGAAATTATTCACCCGCAGGTGCCACATCGCTTCCGGAACCCCGAACTCCATCAGATTCACGTCCAGCACTTCCTCCACGGTCCGCGCATAATACTGCGCCGCGCCGCCGATCCCGTTCAGATACACCGCGCCGAATTCTTTCATCGCCGCCAGCGTCTTCGGACCCATTCCGCCCTTCCCGATCACCGCGCGCACCCCATAATGCCGGATCACATCCGCCTGATACGGCTCCTCGCGAATGCTCGTTGTCGGCCCGGCCGCCTTCACCGTCCATTTATCGCCGTCCTTCATCATCACCGGACCGCAATGATAAAGCACCGCGCCATGCAGATCCACCGGCGGCGGATTCTTCATCAGGTGCGCGTGAACCGCGTCCCGTCCGGTGATACATCTCGCCGCGAATCAGCACCACATCGCCCACCTTCAGCGACCGCACCATCGCTTCCGTCAAAGGCGCTGTCAACACCACTTCGCGCCCGGTCAGCGGGAAGCCCTCGCCCTGCGTCATTCGTTCCACCGGACGCGCCGGATCCCGATACAGCCACTTCGTAATCGCTCCGTCTGCCCGCGTCCAGCCGGACGCCCAGCCGCCGGAACGCCCAGCACTCATACGCCACCGATACAAAGAAACTTGCCGGCAACCGGTTCGCCGCCGCGATCTTGCAGCCAATCAGCGATACCCGGCCGCCAAACCCCATCGCGCCCACGCCCAGTTCGTTCGCCTCACTCATCACGCGCGTCTTCCAGTTCCGCCAGCCGCGGCGTCCGGATTCACATCGTCCAGTGTGCGGAACAGTTGTTCCTTCGCGAGATCGTAGCCGTGCGCGCGGTCGCTGCCGATGCAAACGCCCAGCGCGCCGGGCGCGCAGCCCTGTCCCTGCGCCTGCCACACCGCATGCAGCAGGCACTTGCGAACCCCTTCCAGATTGCGGTCCGCACGCCCCAGCTTTTCCAGATTGGCGGGCAGCGAATACTGAATATTCTTGTTCTCGCAGCCGCCGCCCTTGAGGATCAGCTTCACCTCAATCTCGTCCTGCTCCCATTGCTCGAAGTGGATCACGGGCGTTTCCGCACCCAGATTGTCGCCGCTGTTCTCACCGGTGATCGAATCCACCGAATTGGGCCGCAGTTTGCCGAGCTTCGTCGCCTCCGCTACCGCCGCCTCGAATTGCTCTTCCTGATTCCGATCTGATTCACACCCACCGGCGTATGCACAAAAAAAGTCGGCATGCCCGTGTCCTGGCAGATTGGACCCGAATCGTCGGCCGCCATATCGATATTCGAAAAGATGATATTGAGCGCCTGCGACGCCTGCGTATTCGGCGTTTCGTTCAGGCCCGCCGCGGACATTGCCGCGCGCACATCCGGCGGCAGGTTGGTGGCAGTCTGAGTAATCAGCTCGACGAGGCTGTTACGTAAGAAATGCATGGGAAACGACCATTGTATGCCGCGGCCCCACGCCCTTCACCCGAGCATATCGACGCCGTCGAACGCAGCGGTATCCATATAGACCCAGCCCACCATACCCGAGTTGAGCCTGACCGCCGCCCACCACTCTTTCTTACCCAGGTTCAGATACGTGGCGGCACAATGCTCATTGCCGCAGCCCTGTCCATTCGGCCATTTCGCGATCGAGATGTCGTACTCGGAGAAATAGCGGCCCTTAACCCAGACCGCCGAGAAGCCCTCGCCCCTGTAGGCATAGGTCAAAAGGGTGTCGCCGCGTTTCAGAGCTTGTTCGGGAACGTCCCGATCCACCCGGATCACCCCCGGCCTGAACGTAATCACCACGCCCCGCAGCCCTGTAACGTGCTGATGCGCCGAAATCCACGCGATCCGGTGCCGATTCGGCTTCCAGGTATCGTACACCGCCACCTGCTTCGTCGCCGTCCACCCGCGATACGCGCAACCCTCGAACGGACAAGCCTTCCAGTCGTAGAACGGTAACTTCGGCGCCTGAACTCCCCACACCGGCAGAGCGGCCAAAACCAACGCAAACCTGGTACTTTCTAGTAAACCCCGTGCGCGCATTCCCTCTCCGCATCATTACTCGAACTGGTCGGGAATTTCCCCTTCACACAGCATAAAACCGACCAGCAACAAGCCACCCGCCGCAAATCCCCGGTTTCTCTGGAGCCGCATTTGCTCCATCTCGCGCATGGATCCCAAAATGGACCTCGCGAAACTTGTGGGCGCGGCCTCGGCCCCGGTCGCCCTCATCATCTCCGCCTGCATCTACCTTGGCAACCTCACGCAAAAATACCAAAGCCTGTTCGAAAAGATCCGCGAGCTGAGTTCTGAAGCCCGCCAGAACCCGGAGGGCAAGCGCCACGACAGCGTTCACGAGCAGTTGCACATGTATGAACAACGCATAGTCGGCGCCATGCGATGTACTTTTCTCATGAACCTGGCAATTATCCTGTTCGTTCTTACCGTGCTGTTTACGGGAGTCAGCATGCTCATGCCGGGCAACGTTCCCATGATGATTACGACCGCGGGCGTGATGGCGCTCGGGCTGTGCCTCATGGTGCTCGCGATCGTCATTGAACTCTATTCCAACCGGCTCGCGCGCCCCACACTCGACACCGAGCTCACCACCGGCACTCCGCAGTACGAGCCCGTATACGCCGGACATCGAAACGGAGATTGACCCACTTGAACACCAGCATCGCAGGCGAACACGCTCCCGTCATCGCTATTGGTGACAACGCCTGCACCGAACAGCCATCCGCGCGAAGCAGGCACGGCCTCGATTGGTTCAACTTCTTGTCGCGCAGATCGGGATGGCCCTGACGAGCTGCTGAGATCGCGGGGGTCATCACGCAGGCGCCCGGAGGGGCCCTGATGGATCAGATCCGGTCGAAGCGCGTCATGCTTGCTGTTGCGGTTGTGGTGCTCGCTGCCAGTGCGCTTACGATGGCGGCTTTTCCGAATGTCCCCGCTGTCCTGACCGCGCAGACTGCGCTCGGCGTAACCGGCAGTTTATTCGGGCCCGGCGTCAGTGCGCTCACGCTTGGCCTGGTAAGTTATGCATGCCTGGGAGTACGCACCGGACGTAACGCGGCTTTCGGCTCCGCCGGAAATGTGATTGCGGCCTTAACGATGGGCTGGCTCGGTTACCGCTTCGGCCCGCACTACATCTTCTATTTCGTCGCGCTGCTTTCCGTTCCAACGCTGCTCGCGCTTTCGGCGATCCGCGGCAACGAAATCGATTATGACCGGGCCCGCGGCGGCACCGAGCGAATCGGCGCACATCGGTCCTGGTTAGGCGGACTGCGCACGGTGTTCTGCGATACGCGCATGATCACCTTCGGCCTTCTGACCGTCCTCTGGCACCTCGGAAACGGCGCCATGTTGGCGATGATTGGAGAATTGATCGGGCGTCAGCGTCCGCGCCAGTCGTCCCTGTGGATGTCGGCGGCGGTCACCGTCCCACAGGTCGTCATGGTGCTGATCGCTCCCACCGTAGGCCGGATCGCCGATCAACGCGGACGCAAAGGAATACTGGTTCTCGGCTTCATGTTCCTGCCGCTCCGTGCAATCCTGTGCGCCTTCACAACCAACCCATGGGCTCTCATGGGATATCAGGTTCTCGACGGTCTGGCCGCCGGTATCTTCGGAATTGTGGGCGTTCTGATGATTGCCGACCTGTCAAAAGGAAGCGGCCATTACAACCTGGCCCTCGGCACCATCGGAGCGCTCGTCGGAGTAGGGGCCTCCATCAGTACAACCGTTGCGGGCTTCGTGTCGGAGCGTTTCGGCTTCGAGGCCGGCTTTCTGACACTCGCCTTCTCAGCCGTTTGCGCTCTGCTCGTGCTCGCATTCGCCATGCCTGAGACACGAATCGGAACCGCCGGCGCGTGACTAGTACTTTTTAGTGAACCCCGTGCGGGCATTCGTCACCTCGAAATGGCCGTCTTTATGCGCGGTCAGCTTCAGGTAATAGCCCGAATCCGGAGTCTCCTGCGGGTTCGCAATCAGATTCTCTGCCGAATTGTGTTCCGGTCCGCCCGCCACCGCGAAATGCAGTTGCCAGACATCCATGATCCCGGGCGCGGTGTGTGCCGTGTCCCAGGCCTCCGCCGTCCCGCCCTTGCGCGCGCCGTTATTCATGATCGCGACCTTCGGGTGCAGCCCGTGTACCAGCGCCGTCGAGCCGCTCATATTCATCCCGTGATGGCTCACGATATACACATCCACCGGCGGGACCTTGGCCACCGGACACATCAGCCCTTCTTCTTTGTTCCACAACAAATCGCCCAGGTCGATCGTCTTGAAATTTCCAAACTGGATGAAACTGCCGGTAGACTGGCCGTTTTCGTCGTCGTTGATGTCGCGCTTCTTGAAATCCGCGCAATAGGAATTTGCCTTCCCCGCGCCGGGCAGCGGCTTTTCGATCACTTTGCCCCCCGCGCTGACGATCGTCCAGGTTAACCCTTCAATCGGCAGTTTGTCGCCCGGTTTCACCACAATGTGGTGCGATTTCGCGACTTCCTTTGCATACGCGTCGTACAGCTTCTGCCCCTGCGGATCGTGCTCCACCGTGTCGCCATGATCCACAAAGTTCTTAATCGGCAACCGGGCGGCAAGTGCGGGCACGCCGCCAACATGATCCGTGTGGAAATGGGTGGCGAGAAAGTAATCGATCTGGGTCACTCCCGCTTGCTTCGCCATCGCGGCGATGCGGTCGGCGTCACGGTCTTTGAACCCGCCCCAGCCCGCATCCACCAGGACGCTCTGCCCTGACGGAGTGACGAAAAGCGTTGCCTGACCGCCTTCCACATCGATAAAATACGCGGTCAAATCGTTCGACGCCGCGAACAGCGGCGCGCAGGCCAGCGCGGCAAGAGCAACAAGAATCTTCATTCGTGAGCATCCTATCACGCGTTCAGGGCCGCTCCCGCGAACAAAGTGACACCCGATAACGTACTCTTTTATAGCGATGCCTTTTTGCACTGAGTGCGGTCAGAAGGTTGCCGACGCGGATGTATTCTGCGCCCATTGCGGTCGCCGCCAGGCGGTTACCGCGCCTCCGCCGTCCTACTCCGTTCCCCACACCCCGGCGCACGATCCCCTGGCTGGCGTATCCCCCCGGACCGCTTCTATCCTCTGCTACATCCCGACCGTTGGCTGGATCGGCGCGGTTATCGTCCTGGCTTCCCGCAAGTTCAGGAACGAAGGAGTTGTGCGGTTCCACGCATTTCAGGGCTTATATCTTTTTGCCGTCTGGCTCATGGTCCAGTGGGTCGTTCACCCGATTCTGGGCAACATGCCCGATCGTTTCGTGCGCGCGGACCACGTGCTTGAGGCCGGATTGACTGTCGTTTCCATTTTCATGATTGTCAAAGCCAGCCACGGCGAAGCATATGTACTGCCCATCATAGGCGAACTCGCTCAAAAGTCTGCTGCCGAACAGTAACGCTTGCACGGGGCTCCCGCTCGACAAAAGATCGCGGTAATATATCGTTGCATGCGGCGGCCCGGTTTATGTTTCTCCCGGATTAGGTTCGCACCAGAAGGAGTACGCCTTGAAGAATATTTATGTCGGGAACATCTCGTTCCAGACCAGTGAACAGGACATCGATGCTGCGTTTTCCGCTTTCGGTCAGGTGGATAAAGTTCAGATCGTGAAAGATCGCGATACAGGACAATCGCGTGGTTTTGCATTCGTGGAGATGGCGAACAATTCGGAAGCCGACAAGGCCATGGAAGCGCTGAACGGCGCTGACCTGGGTGGCCGCACTCTTACAGTCAATGAAGCGCGGCCCCGTGAGCCTCGCTCGGGCGGCGGCGGATACGGCGGCGGTGGCGGTGGTAACCGCGGCGGTGGCGGCGGCTATGGCGGAGGTGGCGGCGGCGGATACGGCGGCGGTGGTGGGGGTGGTGGACGACCGAGCGGAGGCGGCGGGGGCGGCGGCAATCGTAAGCGCGAACCCCGCTGGTAATCGGTTTGTCCCTTTACCGGGCGGGCGGAACCGCCTGCCCGGTAAGTTTCACAGCAGTCCCGTAGCAAAGCACTTCCGTCACACTCTGCATCACCTCGGTCGCATCGTACCGAACTCCCACCACTCCATCGGCGCCCATCTGAGCAGCATGCGCCAGCATCCGTTCGAACGCATCTTCCCGCGCACGCTCGCACAGGTCCGTGTACAGCGTAATATCTCCGCCGATCAGCGTCTGCAGGTTGGCTCCGATGCTGCCGAATACGGATCTCGAACGCACCACGATGCCCCGAACAATCCCGAGCCCCCGCACAATCCGGTACCCCGGAATCTCGAACGTACTGCTGGTCATTTCATGCGGAATCATGCTTTCTCATCCTGTGTTTCAGAGTTCGCCCGGTAGCTTTCGTCCAGAACTTCCACCACGTGCATCACCCGCTCGCCGCCCTTGCCCCATTTGCGGACTCCCGCCTGCAGCTGCAACATACAGCCGGGGTTTGCCGTCGCGATGATGTCGGCGCGCGTCAGATTAACGTTGCCCATCTTCTTTTCCAGAATGTCCATCGAGAGATCCGTGTGCAGCACATTGTAAATGCCCGCGCTGCCGCAGCACAGATCGGAAAGCGGCATCTCGCGGAACTTCAGACCGGGCACGGCCTGCAGCAGTTCTCGCGGCGCGTTGCGGATCTTCTGGCCATGCGCCAGATGGCACGAATCCTGGTAAGTGACCGTGCCTTCGATTGGCCCGAGGTTGCGGTTCAGTTCAATGGACGCGAGAAACTCCGTCACATCTTTCATCAGACCTTTAAACGCGCGGGCGCGCCCGGCGTACGCCGCATCGTGCTCCAGTAGCTCGTCGTATTCCTTCAGCGTGGAACCGCACCCGGCCGCATTGGTGATGATCGCGTCGAACCCGCCGTCCATCACGGCATCGATGTTTTTCCTTGCGAGCCGCCGCGCTTCGTCGCGAATGCCCGCGTGTACGTGAAGCGCGCCGCAACAGGTCTGCGCAGCCGGAATCACCACCTCACAGCCGTTCTTCTGCAGCACCCGAACCGTCGCCTCATTCAGCCGCGCAAACGAGATGTTCGCGATGCACCCGGCCATAAACGCGACACGGTACCGCCGCGGACCTTCCGCCGGAAACGTCTTCCCGTATTCCCGGAAAAAGAACGGAATCTCCGCCGACGGCGCCAGCGCTTCCCGCTTCCCCAGCGGGCCCAGCAGCGTCAGCAGCCCCGTTGCCCGCAGAATCTTCTGCATCCCGCTGACCTGATACATCCAGAGCGATGCGCCCGCCGCCGTCAGCAGCGCGGGCGAGGGCAGCAGCTTCCGAAACACGAAGTTCCGCGTGAGCCGGGCCAGCCATCCGCGATCGGTGTTGGCCTCGATTTCAGATCGCGCCGCTTCCACCAGCCGGCCGTACTGCACGCCTGACGGGCACGCGCTTTCGCACCCCCGGCACGCCAGACACAGATCGATGTGTTCGCGGTAAGCGTCCGTGATGGGCGCGCCGGCCGCCACCTGAACCATCTGGTAGATGCGGCCGCGCGGCGAATCCATCTCGACCCCGAGTTCGCGGTACGTCGGGCACGCGTTCAGGCATAACCCGCAATGCACACACCGGTCGAGATCGACCTGCTGTGGCTTGTCTGCGTTTTGTTCAGAGCTGACCGTAGAGACGTCCACTATTGAGTAGGCCTTCGGGATCGAACATTTGCTTGATCTTTTTCATAATCGCAAAGTCGTCGCCGGGAGCCGGCCAAAGCGTGAGCTCGGGCTTCGCCGCATCCGTCGAAAACTCGATCACGCCCTTCCATCCGCGTTTCACCCCGGCCGCCAGCCAGCGCGAAGCGGCATCGTTGCGTGTAAACCAGCCCCTCACGATTCCCGAAGCAGCGTGGGCGTGCGCGGGCCCGTCCACCGATGCCAGCGCCTCGCCGCAACCGGTAAGCGTGGTCGAGATCCGCACCACCGAACCCTCGCGGAATTTTTCAAGGTGCCGGGGCGTGACGTTCCGGAGCCCGGCCCAGAAGCGTTGTTCCTCGTCCGGCCCCAATGCGCGCGCCGGTCCGATCGCTTCCGCCTCCCGGTTCGACCGCTCAATCACCTGCTCGTTTCCCGCGAACATCAGGGCGAGCACGAATCCCTTAAGGTTGAACGTGGCGGCGAGAATCGGATTGATAACATCCACCGCCGCCGGGCTCAGAACCCCGTTGACCGCCGCGTCGCGAGCCTCCATCGCAGCCTTCACATCGTCGAACGCGAACAGAACGGTGCGGGCGGCGGCAGGCTTCGGAATCAGCTTGAAGTTCACCAGCGCCAGCGCGGCCAGAGTCCCGAATGAGCCGATCATCAGCTTGCCCATATCCAGACCCGCGACGTTCTTCACCACCATGCCGCCCGATTTCACCAGCTTCGCATCCATTGTGGCGAACGTTATCCCGATCACAAGATCGCGCGCGGTGCCGTAAAGCCTGCGCCTCGGACCGCTGATATTCGCGGCGACCATCCCGCCCACCGTCGCGACATCCGAGTACGCGCCTTCGAGCGGCAGCATCTGACCGTTCGCCGCCAGTTGCCGGTTGAGTTCCGTAAACGGCATGCCCGCTTCCACGCTGATGGTGAGGTCGCGCGGCTCATACTGCACAATCCGCTGCATCCTTGCAGTGCTGATCCGGACCGCCGCCGGCGCCGCCGCGCCCGCCATCATGCGCTTCGAGTTCCCTCCGAACAGTTCAATCCGCTGGTGCGCAGAGGCCGCCGAGGCAAGGGCGTCGCGCAGCTCTTCAGGCGACGTGGGCTGGAGTATATCCGGCAACCTTTTACGCTACCATCGCTCTTATGACACCTCTTTGTCCTCAGCTATCGCGCCGCCGGTTGCTGTCGATGTTCGCGGCCGCGCCGCTGCTGTCAGGTGCCGCCGCTCCCCGCATCGTCGGCGTTCAGCTCTACACCGTGCGCGGCATTCTGATGAAGGATTCCGATCGCGTCCTCAAGGCCATCGCCGATATCGGATACAAAGAGATCGAAGGCGCCAACCGCGCCGACCTCATCGCGCTCGCGCCAAAGATCGAACAGCTCGGCATGAAGCCCGTCTCATGCCATGTCGAAACGCCGCTCATTACCGGTGACTGGGACAAGTACAACTACACGAAGCAGGTGCCGCTCGAAGAAGCCATCGAGAGCCTGAAGAAGATCGGCGTCCAGTACTTCACCATGGCTTACATTCAACCGCAGGCCCGCGGCACAGACCTCGATTTCTACCGCCGCACCGCCGATCAGATGAACCATGCCGCAGAGCTTTGCCACAAGGCAGGGCTTCAGTTCGCCTATCACAACCACGCCTTCGAGTTCGCGGGCGCGAAGGGCCAACGGCCGATCGATGTCTTCCACGAACGGCTCGATAAGAAGCTGGTCGCGCTCGAACTCGACGTGTTCTGGGTCAGCGTCGCCGGCAACGATCCGCTCGAAATGATGAAGCTCTGGAAAGGCCGCGTCGCGCTCCTGCACCTCAAAGACAAGGCGAAGGACCTGCCCGTCCAGTACAAAGAAGGCGTTCCGAACGCAGCTTTCCGCGAGGTCGGCAACGGGTCTCTGGATTTCGCCGCCATCCTCAAAGCCGCCCCCGGCGCGGGTGTCAAACACTACTTCGTCGAGCAGGACCAGACGCCCGGCGATCCCATAGAAAGTCTGCGGAAGAGCTTCGAGTACCTGAAAACGCTCTAGTTTTCGAACACCTGAGCCACGGGAATGACGTGGATCTCCCCGATGTTCAGGCTTAGCTTCTCGATGATCTTATCCTCATCCAGAACGTCCTGCGTCTTCGGGGAATTGTAAGTAATGGGTGTCGGCGCAGTTCCCTTCAGCAGCTTCTCCAGCTCCGCCGTGTCTTTCGCGACCCCGGCGATCTGCACGTTCGTCGAACGCATATGCGCGCGGATGGCCCGGTTAACGTCTTCGAGCGTCAGGTTCCGCAGCGCCGTCTTGATGTATTCGTTGTAGCCCGGAATACCGTAATAAAGGCTGTCGATCGCATAACCCAGTTCGGCGGATTTGCTTTTCGTGAGCACGTTGACGTATTTCGAAACGAACGACCGCGTCCGTTCGAAATCCGCCTGGTTCATGCCGCCCTTCACCAGCCGGTCCAGTTCGTACATCGCCAGCTTCAGCGAAAAGACCGCGTTCGCCGGCTCCACAGGACGAATCCAGATCTGAAAAATCTGCTGGTGGCGAGCCAGGTTCGGCTGCGGTTCCAGCGTAAACATACCGCCGGGGAAGTATTCGATGTAGTCGTAATCCCCATAGTTGAGCCCGCGCACCTGGCGCATGCGCTCGAACAAATGGCCGCCGATCCGGTGCTGCCCAAACCACGACTGCATCACGAGCAGGGCGGGGAAGTCGGGGTCGCCGCGTTTCACGTCCAGCGGAAAACCGATCGACCACGCAACCGACCTCGTGTCTTTCTCAATCAGCGTCGCGGTGTTATGCGCGATCGCAGGCGGATTCGCAAAAACAAACCCATTTTGCTTTCCGGCCGGCAGCGACGCAAAGTCTTTTTTGACGCGGGCGAGGAATTCGGGCGAATACCCGCCGGCCAGCCCAACGATCAGGTTGGCCTGCGTATAGTTCTGGCGATAAAAGCCCTGCAGGTCAGCCATCGTCACTTTCGTCAGCGCGGCGACCGTGCCCAAATCCTCATGCCCGTAAGGTTGCCCGGCATAGATCAGGTTATAGAGTTCTTCTTTCGCCAGCTCTTCGTCATTGTTGCCGCGCAGGCCCACACGCAGCGCGTTGATGGAACGGTCGCGAACGCGCGTCAGGTCTTCGGCGCGCCATCCCGGATGCAGCACCATGTCGCGCATGATCGTATAAAACCGATCCAGATTGTCGACATGCGTTTCCCCGACAAACGTGGTCATTTCCTTATCCGAATAAACGGATACAGAAGCTGCCATCGGATACATGGCATCGAGAACCTGCTTATAAGTCAGCGCCTGCGTGCCGCTGCTGCCAAGCATGGAGCCTGTAAGGCTGGCCAGTCCCGGCTTATCGGCCGGATCTGAGGCCGCGCCGGTCGTAAATACAAAACGCAGCGTTACCAGCGGAGAACGGTCCGGCAGTTCGACAAACCGGGGCTGCGCCACACAACCGGCCGCAAAAAGAAAAAACAAAGCCAATTTCCGCGGCATTAGTTCGCACCTCCCGATGACGTCAGGGTGACAACGGTTCGGTTGTGTTCCACCAGATATTTCTTTGCCACGCGCAAGAGGTCGTCGGGCGTGAGCTTCGAGTAAATCTCGTAATAGCGGTTGATCGTTTCGGGCGTGCGGCGCAGCGCAACGTATCCAGCCACGGTCTGTGCAATCGATTCGCTGTCATCCAGCCCAAGCGCGAAGCCGTAACGAAGGTGCTCCTTCAAAGCCTCAAGTTTTTTAGCGTCCACCCGCTCAGTGGCGAAACTCTGGGCTGTCGCGATGATCTGCTTGCTCACAGAATCGACATCGGCTTCTTTCTTGACTCGCGCGCGGATGCTGAACAGGTCCGGATCGACTTTATCGGGCATGCCGCCGCGCAGCGTATCGGCCTTCTGCTCTTCAATGACCAGCTTCTGATAAAGCGCCGAATTTTCGTCGAAACCGATCCTCGCAATCGCATCGAGAGCGGCGGAATCGGCCGTGTCATCCGAGTAAGCGGGCCCGCGATATGCAACCGCCACCCAGGGAAGCGTTCGCGATGGCCACTCGACATGCGCGGTGCGAGGCGCATCCTGAGCCGGTTCGGCGGGCACGGCTGCTTTCCACGTGCCGCGTTTCCAGGTGCTCCAGCGTTCATCGATCAGCGAACGGACCTGCTTCGGATTTACATCGCCGGCCACGATAATTGTGGTGTACTCAGGGCGGTAGTAGCGATCGAAGAACTGCCTGCTGTACGTATATTCGTCAGGCATCGACTGGATGTCCGCCAGAAAGCCCATCGTGGTATGCCGGTACGTGTGCGTCTTGAACGCCGTCGCCTGCATGGTTTCGTTCAGCTTCGACCCGGGGTTTGCGCTGTTCTTGTTGTATTCGCCAAGCACGGCCAGGGTTTCTGTCTTGAATGCGGGCTCGGGATAATCGAGGTGCTGAAAGCGGTCGGCTTCCATCGAGAGGATCTGCGGAAGGTCCTCTTTCGAAAACGTGGTGTGGAACGCGGTGAAGTCGTCCGTCGTGAAAGCGTTTGTCGCCGCCCCGGCGGCACTGAGAACGCCCTGATATTTGACGGGCGGGAATTCGGGCGTTCCGCGGAACATCAGATGTTCGAACAGATGCGCGAAGCCGCTTTTGCCGGGTTCAACTTCGTTCCGCGACCCGGCCGCGACCACAATAAACACTGAAACGATGTTGGGGTAAGGGGTTGGGATGGTGATGAGGCGCAGTCCGTTAGGCAGATCGTCCTGCACATAGGGATAAGGAAAGATCTTGCCCGCGCCGAACAGAGCTGTGGTGCCCGCAAGCAAAAGGCACGGGAACACGGCCATCCGTTTAAAGGTCAGCATTTCTATTCTCAGGGTCTCACGCCGAATGCAATGCCGGCGCGGCGAAAAGCGGCTCAGGCGCTGGCGCTGGCGCTGTTTTCGGTTCTTACAAACTGATACCGATCCATGCTGACTGCAACTTCGTGACCCGCGGTGTGCGTCGCTTCGTCGGCAAAAGGTCTGCTGCGCAAAACTTTGCCCAGGCAACGGATCCGAACCTCGGGATCGTTGGAAGACAGCGTAATCACGTACTCGATTCTGGCGCCCACCTTGATGTCATCGACCGAGACAAAGCAAACGCCGCCGGAGCTGATGTCGCGTGTCTTCTGGACGAGACCAACCTGCAGTTCTCCGAGCTGCACGATTTGGAGAGGCAGTTCCAGTCGATATCGCTGCGCACGGCGCTGTTCCACAGTTGTTTTACTACTGTATGGGTTTTCCGTCGCAAATTCAACTGTACCGGTACCTTAATCCTGCTCTTCGACCGTGAGAATCTGGTAATTTAGGCATCCGGCGGCCTGACTTACAGCGTAGTGGACTCGTAATTCCACCGGATTGCCGCGCCGAACGGTGCGGACCCGAATGAGGCTCTCTTCAAATTCGAACGCTTCGTTGTTCATGATCGAAAAATACAACCCGAATGAACGGCCGTTTTTGAAAATCGCGAAGCGATGTTGATTCTAAAGGGAAAATATTTCCATTTTCCGTGTTACTGATAAAGTTCTCATCGCCCGGGCGGGTCCTCGAACGCTCGGTTGAGTGGACAGTCTTTAATTGAATATCGCCTGGTAATACACCGCATCCCGGGGGAGCCCGGGCGGCGGCATGATCCGCTGGAGTGACATCTCGCCGTCTTCCACAGCGGGGTCGACCAGCCGCGGGCAACCCGGTGCAATGACGGCATTCTCCACTGCTCGAAAAATCAGGGAGAAAGGAATCTCACGGCCACCTGCCCACCTGGACGCCGGCTCCTCGCTCACCTCAAGCAGTTCCAGGTTCACACGGCCCCCGCCAGTCTGCTCGAACCCGTAGATCCGGCCCTCCGTGTTGCGGAAGAATTCAACCGTAAATCCCTGCGGAGTTGTCCCCATCACGGGCAGTATACTAAGACCCGTGAACGTGGCGCTGCGGCCCGCCGAGGCATCCGACGAAGCATTCCTCTACAGGCTTTTCGTCTCCTCGCGCGGCGACATTCTGGCCTTGGTTCCGGAGCCGCGGCGCACAGAGCTCCTGCGCATGCAGTTCAGGGGGCAGAGCCAGACCTACAACCAGCGTTATCCCGCTTCCACCCACAACATCGTCCTGTTCGACGGGGTCGAAGCCGGCCGCGTCTGGGTAGCCGAAACCGCGGAGGCTCTTGCAGTGGTCGATATCGCGCTGCTGCCGGAATACCGCAATCGCGGCATTGGCCGCAAAATCTATAGCGGCCTCATCGCAAAAGCGGAAGCGGCAGGCAAAGATCTGCATGCCACTGTCTCGACCGATAACCCGGATTCACTACGATTTCATGAAAGGCTGGGGTTCCGGCGAATTCCCGGCGAGGGTCTCTATATATCCCTGACCCGCCCCAGTACCGTATTCTGAAAAATTAGTATCTTTTCGGCATATTTGCGTGATAACGTTGTTCTTCGTTGGACTTGCTCTGGAGATCGTTTTGCCAGGCTTGCCTTCCTGTTTCGGAGGAACAGTTGGATCGTCACCAGAGCGGAAAAAGCCGAAGGGCATTTCTGGGCATTTCAGGCGCGTGGATGGCCATGGCCGGAGCGCCGTTAGTCCTCGCGAATGAAACCCGCGACCGCGCCCTGGTATGCGCCTACCTCATGGCTGGCGCTTCAGAGGTACAAGTGACTGAGTCTCTGGACATCAATCCCGCACTCCCCGAGTTGCATCGGCTCTACTCCTCCGGTATCGCTGCAATTGTCAATAAGGTCTCCCCACCCAAAGGCTACGGTTCTTCCGCAAACCAGCGCTACAGCTCATTACGTTTTCTCGATGGCGGATTCTTTACATCGAAATGGGCTTCTCCCGAATCCTCAGTTTCGGTCGCGTTGCCTTCAGGCGTAACGGTGGTAAGCCGATCCGCAGCCGATGCCGCCGCTCTTGCCGCTGCTGCGCGTACAGCGGTCCTTCCTGTTACATTCCCCGAAACCGGCATCGGCCAACAGTTTCGCGAGGCGGCCGCGGTGCTGCGCATGCGCAAAACCTTCGGCCTGACTGACCCTGTTCTGACCTGCGCCATCAGCGGCTTTCGTCCCGGGCAGCCCGAACTCAACGCCGCGCTTCTGGGCGAGCTAAGCAGCGCCATGAGCACGTTCTATCGCTCTCTTGCAGAACTGGGGATCGCGAAACAGGTCGCAACTTACACAGATATGGATTTCGGGGCAGACCCCAAAGCAGGCCGGTCACAAATCGTAGTGGGTGGCTCAGTGAACGGGGGACGGATTTTTGCGGGAAATGGCGGCATTACCTCTTATGAGGCCTATACAGCCACGCTGGCCCGCTGGCAGGGAGCGGCCCCCACCGCCGGCGCAAGTGTACTAACGGGCTTGCTTGACTAGCTCGATATTTATCGGAGGCATTGACCGCAGGATGCAGCTATCGAAAAATAAATGGATTCACCTCGCCGGATTCGTCCTCGCCTGTTCGGGTCTTCAGGGGTCGGCTATAGCAAGCACCATCTCGAACTCGGGGACGTTTTTGACCGACGATCAGATGTTCCAGCTCAATTTCACCCTGGCTTCGGCAAGTACGGTCACGATTCAGAGCTTCGGCTACGGCGGAGGCGTGAATGGCCTTGGAACTGTGATTCCGCAGGGCGGCTTCGCCACCGACGTCGCAATCTTCTCGGCAACCGGATCGAAACTGCTGATCGATGAGGACACGACCGGCGGAACCGCGCCCGGCGCATGCAGCCCCCGCGCCATTAACAGCACAACGGGTTTGTGCCTGGACGGCTTTTTGTCGCTCCCTAATCTGGCCGCCGGTAACTACATCGTGACGCTCACAGAACAGGGCAACCCGGCGAACGGGCCCGGATTCGGCGACGGGTTTGCCCAGTCGGGCAGCGGTAACTTCACAGGCGGTCCTTTCACCGATCCGTTCGGCAATCGGATGAACGGGAAGTGGGCTCTCGACGTGACTGCCAAGGGACTCGTTTAAGTTCAGCTCCGGAGCCTTCCACTATTGTTTTTGCTTTGCTTTCCGTTCCCGGCCTGGCCATCGCGGCCCGGCGCCGCCGTCGTTCATAGACATGCAATCCGGAAGGGGGATTATCCCAATGAAAATCCGTCGCAGCAGGATCGTTAGGAATTTGCCGGTTGTGAGCGCTCTGCTGTTAACAACGCTCCCCGTGTTTGCTTCAGATGGTGTTGTGATCGGCGATGCCTACGTGAGCAGCAGCCTGCCGGGCCAGAATTTCGGGACTCTTCCGCAGCTCAGCGTGGGCGGCGGCGCTCAGGCGCTGATGCAGTTCAGCCTTACGGCGCTGCCCGCCGTCGCCACAGGCTCTTCGGTATCGAAGGCAACTCTGGTGATGTATGTCAATAAAGTGATCGTTCCGGGGCAGGTAGATATCGGCCTGGTTCTGACGCCCTGGAGTGAAAGCAGCGTGACCTCGTCCACCGCTCCCGCCATCGGGAGTGTTCTGGGTTCGGTGTCGGTGTCGCAGACAGGCTTCATTGCCGTCGATATCACATCGGCTGTGTCGGGCTGGCTCACGTCGCCGGCCGCAAATTTCGGAATTTCGGTGACTCCCTCAGCCAGCGCGCCGGGGACTCAGGTTTTCCTCGACAGTAAAGAAAGCACGACAAGCAGCCATGCCGCGCGGGTCGAAATTACTCTGACGGGTCTCGGCCCCGCGGGCCCGGCCGGGCCCACCGGGCCGACTGGTTCTACGGGTACTTTTGGAGCAGCCGGTCCCGCCGGCGCTGTTGGTCCTCCCGGTCCCGCGGGTCCCAGGGGCCCGACCGGTGTCACGGGCAGCACGGGGGTCGCTGGTCCGACCGGCCCAACTGGCCCAACTGGCCCGATTGGTCCCACTGGCGCAATTGGGCCGCTCGGCTCCATCGGTCCCGCCGGACCGCTCGGCCCCCCTGGCCCGACTGGCCTCACAGGGCCGACGGGTTCGCAGGGACCTACCGGTCCTCTTGGCCCGGCCGGTCCCACCGGCGCCCAGGGCAACATTGGACCTGTCGGTATCCAGGGCCCGATCGGTCCGACTGGCCCGACCGGCGCGCAAGCTCCGCCGATCACCAATGACTGGTCGGCAGCTTACAGCAATCTGACCGGAAACAACTCGTTCACAATCACCGGCAGCGACACCCATTTCTACTTCCGGGTTGACAACTCCGCTGCCTCGGTCACGGTTCAACTGCCGCCGGCTACGGTGTTTGGCAAGGTGGTGACTATCATTCCGTCGACCCCGGGACCATCGCACCCACTCACCATCACCTCTCCGGCGGGCAGCATGATTCAGATTGCGCCTGGCAACTCGACCGCTGCTGTGACCGGGCAGCAGGGCCCCGCCCTTTTCTTCAGCGATGGAGCCGGGAATTGGCTGTTAACGCTTTAGCCGGATCAGACGGAGCGATGACCATGAATCGAATCTTTCGCCAAAACAAACGATTGCCTGTCCTGGCACTGGCATTTGCCGGTTTGCAAGGTACCCTGTTCGCCGCTAACGGGGCAGTAGCGGCCGACACCTATATCGACAGCGGCAACGCCGCCACGAACTTTGGTTCCGCGCCGGCGGTCCTCGTGTCACCCACGGCGACCGGCTTGCTGCAATTCGATCTCTCAAGCGTTCCGGCGCTTGCCACAATCAAGCGCGCAACCCTGGTTCTCTATGTTTCAAAGGTCAGTGCGGGCGGCAGCATTTCGGTGTCGCCTGTGATCGGTCCGTGGTCTGAGGGGAGCGCGGTGTACGGGGCTGGAGGAACGCCCGGTATCGGCGCGCCAACGGGCGCTTTCACCGCCGGTCAGCAGGCCCTCTTCGTCTCAGTTGACCTGACTTCTCAGGTCCAGAGCTGGGTCACCAACCCCGGTTCGAATTTCGGAATCGCCCTCACGTCGTCTGCCGCTTCCATAGCGATTGACAGCAAAGAAAGTACGGGCACCAGCCACTCTGCCTTCCTCAGCATCGATGTGCTGACTACAGGTCCCGCAGGCCCCACCGGAGCCATCGGGCCGCAAGGTTCCCCGGGGCAGGCCGGACCTCTCGGTATCGCTGGCGCCACAGGCCCCCGGGGACCGAACGGTCCAACCGGTCCTACTGGCGCCAACGGGCCAACCGGGCCCATCGGATCCGCCGGACCTGCCGGACCGGTGGGGCCTCTGGGACCCGTCGGACCGAGAGGGGGGAATGGACCTGCCGGAGTGGCAGGTTCTCAAGGACCCACTGGCCCTACCGGTCCGACCGGCTTTCCGGGCGCGACCGGCTCTCCAGGCCCGAAGGGCCCGACTGGCCCCGTCGGCGCCTTTGGGCCAACCGGACCTGTCGGCATCCAGGGCCCAGACGGGCCAACAGGCCCCAACGGGCCCAACGCTCCTTATCAGAATGCTTTTCCGGCAAATGGATCGGGCGCTGCGCCTCTCACCGGCAACTCTATCCCGGTGGATACCAAAGAGGTCATCTTCGTGGCTGCTACCGACCCGTCTACGAATGGCCAGTCTGTGACCCTGCCACCCGCCGTCACAGGGAAAGCACTCTGGATCATCGGAAATTACACCACCTCGGGAAATGTGTTTACGCTTTTCACACAGGGCTCCGATGTGATCGTTCCGCAGATCGGCGGTACGGTAACGTCATTTCAGGTCGGCTACGCGGTTCATCTGCTGGGTGCCTCGGGTAAGTGGTATATCGTGCTGGGCAGTTAACGAGAGAGTGAACTTATGACGCGAAATCTCATTCGAAAAATTAACACGGGCGTTTTTGTTGAAGCCTTGGTTTTTGCGGCTCTCGTTGCTCCGGCGCTCTCAGCCGCCGATGCCCCCGTACTGGCCGATGCTTATATCAACTCGGGCGCGCCCGGCTCTAATTTCGGCAGCGGCGTGAGTCTGAATGTCAGCGCCACCAATACGGCCCTGCTGCAGTTCGACCTTTCGGGTCTGCCTGCGGGGACAACATCGTCCAACATTCTGAAGGCCACGCTGGTCGCCTACGTAAACCGCGCAGGCGTCAGCGGGGCTGTGGATCTGTCGTCGGTCACCAGCGCCTGGACGGAATCGTCGGTTACCGCGGGTTCGCCGCCCACCCTCGGTGGAGTCTTCGGCACGGTGGCCGTCTCCCAGGGCAATTCATATCTGGTGGCCGACGTCACTTCGCTCGTTCAGAGCTGGACCGGAGGCGGAGCTTTCGGCATCGCCGTTTCGGCGTCGTCCACAGCGCCTGCGACGAATATTCTTCTCGATTCGAAGGAGGCCACTCTGACCGGCCACGCCGCCTTTCTCGACATTACATTCGGCTCGCCTGGTCCGGGAGGCACAGCAGGAGCAGCCGGCGCCGTTGGCCCAACAGGACCCACCGGAGCTACCGGACCCACCGGTCCCGCCGGTCCGGTCGGCTTTGTGGGAACGGCCGGTCCCGCGGGTGTGGGCACGCCGGGTCCGGCAGGTCCTGCGGGAGTTACAGGCTCCACTGGACCGACGGGTCCGATGGGTGCTGCCGGAGTCACGGGCCCAACCGGGCCAACGGGGAATCCGGGCGCGGTCGGTCCACTCGGTGCTGTCGGGTCCCAGGGCCAAGCTGGCCCGGCGGGCGTACAAGGCGGCGCGGGTCCAATGGGACCCACGGGTTCGGTTGGCCCGCAAGGCCCGCAGGGACGGGTCGGCCCCGCTGGCAGCACCGGGATTCTGCAGAACGTTTTCCCGACGCTCTCAGTCGCCTCCGGCAGCACAATCTCAAATTCAGATACAAAGAACCTGTTCTTTTACGTGGACAATTCGTCGTCAGCGGTCAGCGTGACCTTGCCGGCGGCCACCGTCGCGGGACAATTCGTGTACCTCATTCCTAAACAGTTCTCCAAATCTAATACACTAACGGTCAATGCGGGAACGGGCAATTCGATCTTCAGCAACAGCGCTGATTTCAACTTCGCTCCGGTCTCCAGCTTGACGTCGGACGCGCCGATCGCCTTTGTCAGTGACGGCAATCACCGCTGGCTTCAGATCTAAAACAAGGAGAAACAAAACATGTCGGCACCGTACATCGGTGAAATTCGGATGGCTGGCTTCAACTACGCCCCGCAGGGCTGGCTTTTCTGCGACGGGAGTCTCATCGGGATCGATCAAAACTCCGCACTGTTCAACCTGATCGGCACAACGTACGGCGGCGACGGGCAGACCACGTTCGCGTTGCCCAATCTGCAGGGCTGTGTTCCTGTCCACCAGGGATCCAGCCAATCGGGGTCCTACACGATGGGTCAGTACTCCGGAGTGGAACAAGTGACCTTGTCCCTTCCGCAGTTTCCGCAACATACACACACTGTTCCCTGCGCAGCGGCCGGCGGTGTGGCCAGCCCCGCCAACGCGGTCTTTGGCGGCGATCCGACGGTGGCTGTCTACGCTGCCGCCGATAATTCGACACAACTGAACAGCGCGGTACTTAGCTCGGTTGGCGGCAACCAGCCGCACAGCAACATGATGCCGTACTGCGTTATTAATTTCATCATCGCGGCAGAGGGGATTTACCCGAGCCAGAACTAGCGGTTTCAGAACACCAGGACATTCCATGGCCGAACCTTACATAGCTGAGTTACGGATTTTTTCCTTCAATTTTCCTCCCAAAGGCTGGGCGCTGTGCAACGGCCAACTCCTGCAGATCAATCAGAATCAGGCGTTGTTTTCGCTGCTCGGAACCTATTACGGAGGCGACGGGATCCGGACGTTCGCTCTTCCAAATCTGCAGGGCAGAGTTCCCGTTCATTTCGGTTCGCTTGCCGGAGGCGGCAATTACACGCAGGGTCAGTCGGGCGGCGGCACCGCAATCACACTGACCAACAGCCAGACCGGACACACCCACATTCCGTTCGCCAACACTGCCGGCACCGCCAATTCGCCGACGGGAGCCTACCCGGCCGCTACCGGATCCATTGTCAATTTTGCCGCCGCTTCCGATGGAAGCGTGATGGCCCCCGGTATGGTGCCTATGGCCGGCGGCAGTCAGCCTCACGCCAATGAGCAGCCGTTATTAGTCGTCAACATCTGCATTGCATTAGCAGGGATTTTCCCTTCGAGGAACTAGGAGAATAAAATGGCCGATAATTTCGTGGGAGAAATCCGCCTGGTTGGTTTCAATTTCGCGCCGCAGGGCTGGGCGTTGTGCAACGGCCAGGTTTTGCCCATCCAGCAAAACACAGCGCTTTTTTCGCTGCTTGGAATCCAGTTCGGGGGGAACGGAACCAGCAACTTCGCCCTTCCGAACCTGCAGGGCTCTGTGCCTGTGGATCAGGGCCGCGCGCGGACCGGCAGTACCTACACCATGGGCGAGGTGAGCGGGTCTGAATTCGTGACCCTGCTTCAGAATCAGTTCCCCGCTCATAACCACACGGGCGTTCAGGCGGTCGCCGGCAATGCGCGTAGCGATAAGCACAGCCCTGTTGGCGCCGAGCCCGCCGGACATTCGACGGCCAATGTTTACGCGCCCACTACCAATACATCGATGGCGCCGCTGACTCCCTCGAGCCTCGGCGTGCAGCCGCACGAAAACCGGCAGCCCTATCTCGTCATGAATTACATCATCGCGCTGAACGGAATCTACCCGGCCCGCGGTTAGCCGCTCAACCGAAGCAACCCGGCGAACCCTGTTTGGGAACGCCGGGCAAACCAACGTCTGCTTCACTTCCGCTTATTTCAGTTCCGTCTGTTTCAGTTCTGCGGGTTGCGCGCTCCCCATATACAGACCGTTGAACAGGAACTTGAACGTCCCGTGCGGCTGTGCTCGGAACGCGACCTCGGGGCCCAGCAGAACCACCTTGCCCTCGCCCACCGAAGCTTCCGCAATCGCCGTGCCGCCGTTCAGGTACTGCTGACCCCAGGCCCAACCGCTGTCCAGAACGTCCGAACCTGAAAACCACCCCACTGCCGACGCATGCTTTTGCGAAGCGTTCGGGCTGAAGCTTGAACACCGGGCTGCTGTCGAAGAACACGTCCACCTTATCCGGCATCCCGTAGGCGAGCGGATTCGTGTTGTCCACCGAAATCTTCAGCAGCGATCCGGGGACGTAGAATTTATCCTGCGGCAGCGCGCGCTCTTTGCCGTCCGGACCCATTTCCGTCATGTAGTTCGTTACGGGAATCCCAAGCGCTTCCGCCATGCTGGTGGAACTCCCGATCGTCACCACGTTGCCGCCCGCTTCGACGAAGCGTTTGATCTGCGGCATCGTTTTATCCGCTGTAATGCGGCCCGTTCGGGGCTTGTACATTTCCGGCAGGTCGTCCGGGATCGCGGCTGCGAAGCCTCCGCGTCCTCCGCCACGCCCGCCCGTCGCGTTCAGCCGCGCGGCGCCATCCACAAATACCAGCACGTCGAATTTGCTCCTCAGATCGCCCGCGTCGAGCGTTTGCGGATACACAACTTCGAATGGAAACTCAAACTGTTCGAGGATAAAGCGCGTCCAGCCCGAAGGCATGATCCCGCCGTACTGATCGTAAAGTCCAATGCGGATCGGCTTCAGCTTCATGGCGTCGCCCGACGGAGCCTGCGCCAGCCCCAGCGCACCCACGCCCAGCTCTTTCGCGCTGGCCTGCACGATCTGTTTCGAGGCAGCGGAAAAGGGAACCCAGACCGCTCCGGTTCCCATGTTCTGCACATCTTTCCTGAGCCAGTAAACATCGCATTTGGCTTTCAGCAGCCGGTTCACGACCGTGAAAGAGTCGTTCTGCTTGTGGCTGATCAGCCATCCCGCCGGGCTCGCCGGACCCGTGACCGCGGCCGGCGGCGCAGGCAGCAGGCCCTCCACCTTCGCGAAAGGTCCGTCGAAAGCGTCGAGGATGCGGTCGAACTGCACGCCCATCTGGTAGCGCGAGCGTCCAGCCGGCGATGTCATACGGCGGGATGGGAGGGCCGCCGGGGAACCGCAGATCGTTCGGATGATCCTGCGGTTCGAACATATCGAGAATGTGCGGCCGGAATGCCTGCGCGGTCTTGATCACATAAGAGCCTGCGGGATAAGTCTTGCCGTTCACCGGGAACGCGGCTGTGGCCCTGTTCACGGTAATACCGTTCTTGAGCAACGTATCGACAAACTTAGTCGCGGTGGCGAAATCGGCCTGGTCTGAGGGCACAATGTAGCCGCGCGGATCGCGATGTTTCGGGTCGTGAAGAACGGTTTCGTAAAGACCGGCGGGCAGTCCGCCGCCGCGTCCACCGCCGGCTCCCGGAGCGGCGTCGCCGGTCGGAGCCGCATCGGCAGCGCCCGCGCGCCCGCCGCCCGCCGGGGCAGGTCCGGCAGCTTTCAGGGCTTCAATGCGTTTCGGACGTGATGGTCCAGTTATCGCGGCTGCCGCGCTCGATGGAATTCATACCCATCCGCCAGGCATTGAACAAAAACGTCTCGCGGTAACGGGCCGCCACATCCATCACCGCGTAGTTGTTGCTGATCTCGTAATCGATCGACTGCCGGTAATGCCATTTCTGCGGCGCGATCGGCAGCGGCCAGTCGCCCTGCGGCAACTGCTTTTCCGGCACCAGCGCGATATCGACAGGCGTGGGGCTGCCGATAATCTCGGTCAGCAGTCCGATCATGTTGTGGAAGTAAGTAATGGTGCGCAGGCCGCCGTTCCACCACGTGGAGTAGTTCGACCCGCTGCGCATCGCCGAGCCGCCCTTGCCCTCTGCCACCAGCCTGCTGTGCATCGCCGTGCCCACCAGTTCGATTCCCAGAGGCACCAGCGGATCCAGATTGTAGTTGAACGGATCGCGGAACGGCGGCATGAAAATCACCGCTCCCGCGGGACCGGTCTGGTGGTGGTTGTAGACAATCTGCGGAAACCATTCCACGAAAAGCTGCCGGTTCATGTTGGTGGTTTCGGGCATGCTGGACATGTAAAAATCGCGATTGTCGTCATGCCCGATGTACTTGTTGTAGAGCGTCGGAATGCCGTTCAGCGTGCGCTTGAGCGGGTCTTTCTCGCGCATGTACCAGTCGGCCACAATCTCCTGTCCATCGGGATTCGCCTGCACGCACAGCACGATGTCGTCGTTCAGCAGCCGCATGGTTTCAGCGTCGGTGCGGCTGACCAGCTGGTAGACGGTTTCCATCAACTGCTGCGAGCCGACGGTTTCGTTCGCGTGCAGACCGCCGTCGATCCAGACGATGGCTTTCCCTTCGCGCGACAGCTTGCGCGCTTCTTCTTCGTTCACGCCTTCGGCATGGGCGAGGCGCTGAGAAATGGTTTTGTACCGCGCCAGGTTTTTGAGATTCTCGGGCGACGAGATGACGGCCATGTAGTGAGGCCGGCCCTGGCCCGTCTTGCCGATCTCGACCAGCTTCATGCGGTCGGATTCAGCGGCCAGTTTCTTCCAGTACGACTTCGAGCTGAGTGTACGTGGCCATCTGATAATCGTCGCCAAGGCTGAATCCGAGGGATTCTTTGGGAGTAGTGATTTTGGGAGTCTTCTGAGCGGTGAGCGAGCACACCGCGGCAAGTGCAATAACGAGTGGCTTGAAATTTGGGAGAGTCATGGGCTTTCGGCGGGGCCCAACGGACACGGTTTTGGCCTATCGCCAGCATAGACGATCAGGGGATATTGTTTCTTGCCAGGCGCCGCCCGAATGTCCGGGCGGCGCCTTCAAAACCTTTACTTGAACGTAACCGTCAGCGCGTTTGCAACCGTTCCGTTCACCGTCAGCGTCAGGTTTGCAGCACCCGTCCCGGCGAGAGATGCCGGAAGCAGAATGTTCACCTGATCGAGTCCGGGGAACGATCCCTGCGGTCCCGCAAATGTGACAGTCGCCGGCGTTGAACCGAATGTTGCCGTCACGCCGGACGCGCTGCCCACGCCCTGGATGCCGGTTCCAAAGAGAACCAGGAACACACGGTTGCCGCCCGAAACGTCAATCGGTACCGCTTTGCATGGCCCAAAGAAGCAGTACGAAGCGTTGGTCACGTTCGTTGTGCCATCCGGCCTGATCGTCAGAACGTCAGCCGCCGGAAGCCCTGAGCCACTGGCATCGGCAGTGAAGATCGCGGGCGCAATGACCGCAATCGTCACAGCCGCCGAGGTCGATTTAGAGATCGAATTCGTGACCGTAAGGGTCGCCGCGCCCGTCGCAACGCCGCTTGGGACCACGAAGTTGATCTGCGCGTACGAAGCAAACGACAGGTTCGCCGTGAACGTAGCGCCTGACGAATCCTTCAAAGTCACCGAACTACCGCCCAGCGCCTGCGCCGTGCGATCGTCGCCCGACGTGGGAAACACGCCCAGATTCGTCCCGAAAATCGTCGCGAACGAACCGGGAGCGATCGGGCCTGCTTTCATCGATGCTGCGTTCACCACCGAAGAGATGGAAGGGCCGCCCACCGTAACGTTGAACGTCGCCGTTGCTGACGCCACGTCGTAGATCGAATTGCCCGGCTGAGTCGCCAGTATGGTGACCGGCCCCAGTCCCGTGAGAGTCACGGTGTTGCCGCTCACCGTCGCCCGTCCGCTGACCACCGCAAAACTCACAGGCAGTCCGGATGAAGCCGTGGCCGAGATCGTAAACGGCGCGTCCGTTTCGACATGGTCGGGAATCGGCGTGAACGTGATCGTTTGCTGCAGCAGAGCAATCGCGCCCCCGCCGATCGTCAGCGAAAACGACTGAGTCCCGCTTACAGACAGGGAGTCCGTAACCACGATCGAAAAGATGAACGACCCGCTAGCAGTCGGAGTTCCTGAAAGCACGCCTGACGAACTAAGCGTCAGCCCTTGCGGCAGCCCTGCGGCGGTGAACGTATAAGGTGACGCCCCGCCCGCGGCCGTAAGGACCACCGGACCGTAGCCCACGCCCAGCGTTCCACCCGGCAGGCTGCTCGGCGTAATCGTAATCGCCTGCACCGAACTTGCGGGCGCAATGGTCACAACAAACACCTGAGTTCCCTGAATGCCGTTGGAATCGTTTGCAACCACTGTGATGGGATACATCCCGCTCGCCGTCGGCGTGCCGCTTAGAATTCCGGTCGTTGCGTCGACCGCCAGACCGGGCGGCAGATTCACCGCGCCCCAGATATAAGGACCGGTACCGCCGCCGGCCGCAAGAGTGATCGGTCCGTAACTCGCATTCACCTGCCCGTTCGGCAGTGACGCCGTCCCGATCGTGACAACCACGCTCGGATTGATGGTCACAGAGAAAAGCTGCGTCCGCGTGATTGCCGTGGAGGCGTCCGTCACCGTTATGGAGGGTGTGTATGCGCCTGCTGTTCCCGGTGTACCGGTAATCAGCCCTCCGGTGCTTATAGACAAGCCAGTGGGAAGTCCGGTCGCCGACCAGGTATAAGGGGATGACCCGCCCGACGCCGTGAGCTGAAGAGCCGGGTATGCCGTCCCGGCCTGACCGCCGCCGGGCGTTGTCGTGATGATGATCGGAGCTACTGTGATGGTAGCCGTGCCGACATCCATGATCGCGGCGTTGGCCGCGCTCACTGCCTGAATACTGAAGCTGCCGGTCGCGCCCGAAGCAGCGCCCTGAGGCACCGTAACGGGAATTGAAAATTGAGCGTTCGCCCGGCTGCCAGCGCAAGCGTGGCCGGGACGCTGCTCAGCGTTCCCCAGTTCACCGTAGAACTCGCCGTCAGAGCGTAGGTGTCGTTCTGCGTCCCGGTATTTGAAATCGTGAATGTCAGCGTCGCAGAGCCGCCCGCCAGCATTTTCGCGATGCCGGGACTCGCAACAGTCACCGCGTACGGATGCGTGATCTGAGCGTCGATCGCCGGTGTGACTTCCTGCGTTGCCGTCGTCAGCATCGGCGGCGTCAGCGACAGCCCGAGCCCCCCGATCGCACCTCCGTTGAACACAATATTCTGCCAGTCGTTAGCAGTCGAAAGAACAGTGCGCGCACCGTCGCGATTGATGTCCGTGGCCACGCCGACCTCTACCGAATTCCCGTTGCAGTTCCAATCGATATTCCCGTTCGCATTGTTTACCAGGGTGCTCGACGCGCTTCCGGCGCAGAAAAAGGCCGTGCCGTAATTGGCCAGCGCAACTCCGCCGTTTAGCCCCCCTGTCTCGGTCAGCGACGCCTCATTCAGCGTTCCCAGCGAGAAGCGCGAATAGTCGAGTTTCCCCTGCCCGTTCATGAACGTCAGGCCTGGCATCTGAAACATATAGTTCATGATGCTGAGATAATTCGGCTTGTAATTCACGCTGTCCTGGCCGCCGTGCTGCAGGTTCAGGTTATGACCCAGCTCGTGCATGATCGTGCCCGCCTGCTGCTGCATCGTGCCAATCTGATTCGGCCATGAGCCGAGAGTCACCAGATAGTCCGAAGCGCCGATCCCTCGCGAAATGCCGCTCGTGCCGTCCAGCCCTCCCAGGTTATGCCCGAACACCAGGTAATGGAACGCCTGCTCACGCCCCGTCGGTATGAAATTCGGCGTCTTCAATGTGTCGAATGCGGTCCAGTCGTAATTCGAGCCGGGTGCCGTCCCAAGGTTCACCTGTTCCGGAATCGTCTTTGAGGCCGACAGACCGCCCCACGTTTGACTCGTAAGGGGGTTCATGATGCAGTCCGATCCGCAATCGAGATGCAGTGTAATGCCCGTGGTCCCGTCCGGATTCGCAACCGGCGCATTCGCGAACGCCTGCGTTACCAGCGCGACACGGCCGGGTCCGGCTTGTGGGTATGCCCGAACACGCAGCCAAGCACCGGTAAGCAGAAGAAATTCGAACTCTGCATCACGTCGGCATGGATAAAAATATCTTTGTGATTCGGGTTCGCGCCCATCGAAGGGAGGTCGACAAAAACCGAATTCCCGTTTACAACCACTGTCAGCCCGTTGGTCTCCCATTGGTCGCAAAGTCCATCGCCGTCCGCGTCGGGACAACTCGTCGGGATTGCCATCTCAAGGCCGAAATACGCGCTCCCGCCATTGGCCGGGATTGCCGGATTGAACACCACCAGCCCCGAAGTCTGACCGCCGTTTACATTCGTGAAGCTGACCCCCGGACCTTCATACAGGGAACTGCCGAAAGGACAGCCCGGCGGGTTCGGAACAATCGAAGAGGAACAGATTCCATCGCCGTCGAATCCGAAAATCTGATGTTGCTGACCAGCGGTATGGAGCTGATCGGCTTATTCGACAGGTTCAGGACACCTATCAGAGTGTCGTCCGATCCGTCATACGTTGACGACGCGTTGTTATCGGTCAGAATGCGCTGCCCGCCGTTGGCTCCGATTACGATCAGAATTCGGCAACTTGCGTCCAGTCCCGTGTGAGGACATTGCGTAAAGGGCGGAGCCGGATTTTGCGCCAGAGCTCCCGTCGCAGCCGCCATCATAATCGTCGTCAAAAACAGTGAGATCTTTTGCACGCATTTCCTCCGCAGGGAATAGACAAGTGTAAAGTCAATCGCGTGAGGCTGACCACATATCTTCGTCGCACAAAACAAGTCCGTACTGTCCTGTACTAAATAATGCCTGCCGCGACAGCGACGCCGCGGGCCAGGGTCGTCCTCACGCGCGCGTGAGCTGGCAGAACGGCCATCCCCTCCCTTGGCGAAAAGCGAGGCCCCGCCATTCTCCATCACCAAATTTTTCACAGAATTTTCCTCATAAATTCAACCACTTACAACCCACCCCCACCGCCAGCTCCAATTCCCCCTGTTATTTCTTATATCGAAACAAGGAGCGCCAAAATTCCATGTCCACCGAAAAGCAGATCGAAGCCAACCGCCTCAACGCCAAAAAATCGACAGGCCCCAAATCCGAAGAAGGCAAAGCCCGCGTCAGCCTCAACGCCTTCCGCCACGGTCTCACCGGCCGCGTCACCCTCATGTCCGAAGACGACCGCAAAGCCTACATCGCCCACATGGACGTCTACATGAAGCGCCTCAATCCCGAAGACCAGGTCGAGCGCGACCTCGCCGAATCCGTAGCCGACGGCATGTGGCGCCTCAAAGGCGCCGCCGCCATCGAACAAAACCTCTTCACCAATTCCTACACCGAATTCTCCAACGCGCTCGCGGTCCATTCCGATTCCCACGCCGCCGAAATCACCGTCGCCCTCTCAGACGCCAAAACCTTCAGCGACGAAACCAAAAAGTTCCAGCTCCTCACGGTCTACGAACAGCGCATCCGCCGCGGTGTCGACAAAGACCTCGCCACCCTCCGCCAGTTCCAGGCCGAACGCAAAGCCGCCCACGACAAAGCCCTCGAAGAAGAAGAACTCCTTGCCCAGCTAAGCTATGCCGAAGGCGAGCCCTACCGCCCCGAGACCTACGCAGCGGCCCCAAATGGCTTTGTTTTTTCAGCCGCCCAAATCAACGCCTCCATCGCCCGAAAACGCCGCCTCAAGACCGCCAACCAGGCCCGCATGCAGCGATGGGACCTCTCAAAAATCGACAAACGGCCCGAATTGGCCCTCGTTGCATAACCCGAAGATGCTTCAAAAACCTGTTCGAAGCCCAAACTCCCTCCGTCCATGCAATCGCCCTGCATACAATCGGCCTGCATACAATCGGGATTGCGCCAAATCACCTTCGAACTCCTCGCCGAATGCCCGGAAACCCGCGCCCGCGCCGGAATTCTCCACACCGACCACGGCGACATCCCGACCCCCGTCTTCATGCCCGTCGGCACCCAGGCCACCGTCAAAGGCCTCACCCAGCGCGACCTCTGGGAAGACCTCAAAGCCCCCATCATCCTCGGCAACACCTACCACCTCTTCCTCCGGCCCGGCCACGAACTCATCCGCCAGCTCGGCGGCCTGCACAAATTCATGTCCTGGCCCGGCGCCATCCTCACCGATTCCGGCGGCTTCCAGGTCTTCAGCCTCTCCGATCTGCGCAAGATCACCGAAGACGGCGTCACCTTCCAGTCCCACCTCAACGGCGACACCCATCAAGTTCACCCCCGCCTCCACCGTCGATGTCCAGCTCGCCCTCGGCAGCGACATCATGATGGTGCTCGACGAGTGCCCGCCTTATCCCGTCAGCCACGAATACGCCCGCGCCTCCATGGAACGCACCGTCCGCTGGGCCGAACGCGCCTTCACCCACTACCGCGGAACGAATCGCCGAGATCCCCACCCGCCACGCGCTCTTCCCCATCGTCCAGGGCTCCATGTTTCCCGACCTCCGCCGCGAGTGCGCCGAACGCCTGCTCGAACTCGATGCCGACGGCTACGCGATCGGCGGCCTCTCCGTCGGCGAACCCCGCCCCCTCAGCCTCGAAATGGTGGAAGCCAGCGAGCCCCTGCTCCCGCAAAGACCGCCCCCGCTACGCCATGGGCGTCGGCATGCCCGACGAACTGCCCGAATACGTCGCCCGCGGCATCGACATGATGGACTGCGTGCTGCCCTCGCGCAACGCCCGCAACGGCTGGCTATCTTCACCTCCGAAGGCAAGCGTCGTCATCAAACATGCGAAGTACCGCGATGACCCCGGCCCGCTCGACCCGAACTGCGCCTGCTACACCTGCCGAAACTATTCCCGGGCCTATCTGCGTCATCTTATTCCAGGCCGGAGAAATCCTCTTTGCCTCCCTCGCCACCCGTCACAATCTGCGGCGTTACCTTGACATCATGGGGGAGATGCAGGCAGTCTATCCTATTGGGTCAATTTCCCACTTTATCTGAAGGCGTCGCGCGGACCGCCCTGAGGAACTCTCATACGTGCTATTTTCTTTCTTACTTTTACTTCAGTCAGGCGGCCCGACGAACCAGATCGCGCTCTTCGCGCCCTATATTCTCATTGCGCTGGTTTTCTACTTCCTTCTGTTTATGCCCATGCAGAGGCAGAAGAAGCGGCAGGCAGCAGATGCTGGCCGAATCTGAAAAGCGGCGATGTCGTGGTCACCACCGGCGGCATCGTCGGCACCATTACGGCCGCGGACAGTGACACAATAGTATTAAGAGTCAAGCCGGACAACCTCAAGCTGCAGTTCTCGCGCTCCGCTGTCAGCACCCTTGTTCCTCCCGAAGGCACGAAGTAAAATCACCTCTTTCGATTAAGGCTTAATACATGCAACGGAATCTGACGATTAAAACGGTTGTGATTGTGGCGACCGTGCTCATCTGCCTGTTTGGCATCATCGGATTGCCACGCTCGGTCGATCAGCTCAAGGCGAACGTCGCCCACAACATCCACCTCGGCCTCGACCTCAAGGGCGGCAGCCACCTGGTGCTGCAGGTACAGGTGCAGGACGCGGCCAAAACCACCGCCGATCAGACCATCGAAGCTCTGCGCGACGAAGCCCGCACCGCGAACATCGCCGTCGCCGGCTTTGACCGCAACGATCCGCAACCCTGCGAAGACACCGACTCCATCCAGATCAATATTCACGGCGTGGATCCCGCCAAAACCCAGTCCTTCCGCGCCTGGTCGCCGAGAAGTATCCCGACTGGATTCTCACCCCCATTAACGCGACCGATTACCGGATGAACATGAAGCCGCAGTCGCTCGTCGAACTCAAGCGCAACACCGTGACACAGGAAATTCAGACGCATCGAACCGCCGCGTCAACGATCTCGGCGTCGACAGAGCCCACCATTCAGCCCTACGGCGACCCCGCCACGCAGTCCGAAATTCTGGTCGAACTGCCCGGCGTTGACGATCCGGCGCACGTGAAGCAGCTCATCGGCGCAGACCGCGCAGCTCAAAATCGTGGAAGTGAAGAACGAAGGCCCCTGGAAGACGCGAGGAAGAAGCCCTCGCGGCCAAAGGCGGCATTCTGCCGCTCAACACCGAGCTCGCCGAATACGCCTCGCGGCGTAGGCGGCGGCGGATGGTATCTGGTCTCCCGCACCCCAGTCATCACCGGGCAGGACGTGCGCCATGCGCAGCCCCGCTACCGATCCCGATCATCCCGGGCCGCTGGGAAACCAGCTTTACCCTTTCGCAGGATGGCGCGCGCCGCTTTGAGAAGTTCACCCAGGCGAACATCGGCAACCGGCTCGCCGTGGTTCTCGACAACCAGATCCGCAGCGTAGCCACCATTCAAGAGCGCCATCAGCGATTCAGGGCCGCATCAACGGCCTGGCTTCGCAGCAGGAAGCGCAGGATCTGGCGCTGGTGCTGCAACACGGGCGCTCTGCCCGCCGGCATCAAATATCGAGCAGGAACGCACGGTCGGTCCTTCGCTCGGCGCCGATTCGATCCGCGAAGGCATCATCTCCGGCATTGCCGGCCTGGTCGCCGTCATCATCGTGATGCTCGTCTATTACAAGAAGGCGGGCGTGAACGCGGTGCTCGCGCTGCTGCTGAACACGGTCCTGCTGATGGCGGCGCTCTGCTACTTCGACGCCACGCTGACGCTGCCGGGTATTGCCGGTATCATCCTGACAGTCGGTATGGCGGTCGATTCGAACGTGCTGATCTTCGAGCGCATCCGCGAAGAGCTGCGGGCGGGGAAGATCGATTCCCGCCGCCGTCGATGCGGGCTTCGGCAAAGCCTGGTGGACCATCGTCGACACGCACGTCACCACCATCGTTTCCTGTCTGTTCCTGTTCCTCTTCGGAACCGGGCCCGTGCAAGGGTTTCGCAGTGACGCTTGTCATCGGTCTGCTGGCCAATGTGTTCACCGCGGTGTTCGTGTCGAAGGTCATTTTCGACTGGGAACTTTCCGGGCGGCGGCAGGTAACCGCGCTCAGTATCTGATGTCTGTGTGTCCGGCGAAAAATGTCAGTTTCGTACCGGCAGCGGGAACAATTTGATAGAGAGCCGGTGTCATAAGCACATGGCACGGTTCGGCCCGGAAATACCGGGCGGGCAGTGATCGATGGAATTATTTAAAAAAACCAATTTCGACTTTCTCGGGCACAAGTGGCCCTTCATCATCGCCTCGCTGGTTCTCAGCGTCGCGGGCCTGATCAGTCTTGCTCGTGAAGGCGGGCCGCGCTACGGCATTGAGTTCAAGGGCGGCATGCTCATGACCGTCAAATTCGCCGAGCCAGCCGCCGGTCGAAAAGGTGCGCTCGGTGCTGTCGCAGGCGCTGCCATCGCCGCCCACCGTGCAGACGTTTGAAAACGGTTCGAACGAAATCGAGATCGGTACCGACGAGCGCCGAACGACGCCACGCTGGCGAAGAACCAGCAGCTGGTGCTCGATACGCTGGCGAAGACCTTCGGGCAGCCGGGCAACGGCAAGCTCGATCTGAACAACGCGAGCGCCGGGCAGCTGGCCGCGCGTCTGCGCGATCCGCTGCAGCGCGCCGGCGTGCAGCTTTCGCAGCAGCAGGTGAACGATCTGGCCGCGGCCATTGTGAGCTGGCGCGATCAGCACGGCGGCCTGCTTACAAAGATTGACGATGTGCGCTGCGTTCCGGGCTTGACCCCGCAGGCGCTGAACGTGTTGAATCAGGAGAGCTACCTGGCTCCCTACACTGCCGCGCGCAACATCGAGATTGTCGGGCCCAAGGTCGGTGCGGATCTGCGTCATCAGGCGATTGAATGCCACGCTGCTTGCATTGGCCGGGATGCTGGTATATATCTGGTTCCGGTTTGAATGGATTTACGGAGTGGGCGCGGTGATCGCAGTGTTTCACGACACGATCATCACGATCGGAATTTTTTCCCTGTTGAACAAAGAGATCACCCTGACGGTGATTGCGGCGCTGCTGACCCTGGTCGGCTACTCGATGAATGATACGATCGTCATCTTCGATCGGATCCGCGAGAATCTGCATCTGAACCGCCGCGAGCGGCTGGTCGATGTGATCAACCGCAGCGTCAACCAGACGCTGAGCCGGACCATCATGACTTCCGGTCTGACGTTCCTGGCAGTGATTGTCGCTGTTTCTGTTCGGTGGTCCGGTGTTGCACGGCTTCTCTTTGGCGCTGGTGATCGGTATTATCATCGGGACGTATTCTTCGGTGTTCGTGGCGAGCCCGATCGTGCTCGTTCTGGCATGACTGGGCGGACAAGCGGAAGAAGACGGCGCCGGAGGCTCGTCGGTCCAGCCTGCCGGCGGGTGCGCCGGTAAGCCGAGTCGCGGCGAAGAGTCCGCGTTCAGGCGAAGCGTTAAGCAGGCTGGTAGCGCGGTTGACGGTAGTACGCAGTGTCGGTTTGTGAAGTGGTCGTCTGAGCGGCAGAGCCGTTGCTGATGAAGAGAGGGCAATATGTTTGATCAAACTTTCGTTGATGGCACAGGCAAGACCAAAAAGCCGTACACCATTCTGCTGTCGTTTGCTGATTCAGCTGGTATGCGATCGCCATCCTTGTCATCATCCCGCTGATCTATTTCGATGCTCTGCCGCAGGCGCAGCTTGTCGACATTTCTGACGGCTCCGCCGCCACCGCCTCCGCCGCCTCCGCCGCCGCCGCCGCAGGCTGTGAAGGCAGTGAAGGTTATGCCGAAGCAGTTCGATGATGAATCAGCTGACCGCGCCGAAGACCGTTCCGAAAGAAGTCAAGATGATCATGGAAGAAGAAGCGCCCATGACCGCCGGTGTGGTTGGCGGCGTCCCCGGCGGCGTTCCCGGCGGTACCGCGGGCGGTGTTCTCGGTGGCATCATCGGTGGTCTGCCGTCCGCCGCGCCGCCGCCTCCTCCTCCGCCTCCGGCGCCGAAGCCGAAGCCGGTCGGCTAGCCGATGCGCGTCGGTGGTAACGTCCTGCAGGCAATTCATCCGCCAGCCCAAGCCGGTCTATCCTCCGCTTGCCAAGGCGGCGCGCGTTCAGGGAACGGTGAAGTTCGAGGCCAAGATTGCCAAGGACGGCACGATTCAGAATCTGCACCTGATCAGCGGTCCGCCGCTTCTGGTTCAGGCGGCGATGCAGGCAGTGCAGCAGTGGCAGTACAAGCCGACGCTTCTCAACGGTGAACCCGTGGAAGTGATCACGACCATCGACGTCAACTTCACGCTCAGTCAGTAATGCCGGACTGAACTGAAGCGACGTAGCTGGCAGTTTTTCATAAATCAACTCGCAGGAGACAGAAGCACAATGCTTTTACAGATGCAGGTATGGGCGTTCATGCTGTTGCAGGAAGCGGGAGCGCCGGGTTGGGATTTCCGTCCACCTCTGGACGCAGATGGGTACGCTCGGCCAAAGCCGTCGTCATCATTATGTTCTTCATGTCGGCGTGGTCGATCGGTGTCATGATCGATCGCCTGATGGCCTATCAGCGCCGCCCGCAAACAGAGCCGCGCAGTTTGCCCCGGCAGTCGCCGGCGCGCTGCGCGAAGGCAAGCTCGATGAAGCGATCAAGATTGCCGATCGTTACAAGAAGAGCCACCTCGCCAAAGTTGTCGTGGCTGGGTTGCAGGAATTCCAGGCGCATCAGGGCAGCTCGGAAATTTCGGGTGAAGAGATCGAAGCCTCGCAAGCGCGCTCTCGAACGCGCCGAAGCCATTGTTCACGCCGAACTGAAGCGCGGCGTCAGCGCTCTGGCCACCATCGGTTCCACCGCGCCGTTCGTCGGTCTGTTCGGTACCGTCGTCGGCATCATCAACGCGTTCAAGACCATGGCGCCGCAGAAGACTCCCGGTATCGGCGCCATCGCCGGCGGTATTTCGGAAGCCCTCGTGACCACGGCTATCGGTCTGTTCGTCGCCGTTCCCGCCGTCTGGGTGTTCAACTACTTCACGGGCCGCGTCGATGCGTTTGACGTGGAAATGGGCAACTCCAGTTCGGAACTGGTCGACTACTTCCTGAAGCGGAGCCAGGTCGCGCGCCGGCGTCCGTAAGTAGTTCGTTCCTTTCGAACGTTCAAAGCAGCGAGTTGATTTGACATCCCGCGGTACACGGCCGCCGTTCGCCGCGGGTGTTCTTGCCGCGAGACGTTTTTCAAGAGTCGAGAGAGACATGAAATGAAGCTAAAGAAAGCTCCGCCGCCAGTATCGGAAATCAACGTCACGCCCATGGTGGACGTGATGCTCGTCGTGCTGATCATCTTCATGGTCATCACGCCCATGCTGTCGAAGAGCATTCCGCTCGACAAGGCTCTGACCCGCAATCCCGTCACCATGGCCGGATGCCGATAAAGAAGATGCCGTCATCGTCGCGATCACCCGCGACGGCCAGGCCTTCCTCAGCCCGGGCTGCAGAAGATTGACCCGAACGATCTGGCGCCCAAAGTGAAAGATCTGCTGCTCGAACCGCCCGAGCAAAATGGTCTACATCAACGCCGATGCGCGCGCCAAGTATCGGAAAAGTTGAAGATGTTGTGATAACCTTCGCGCCGGCAGCGTCGACGAAGTCGGTTTGCTGACCGAACAGGTTCTCGACAATCGCCGCCTCGTCAACATGAAGAAGAGCGGCGGTCAGTAGTTCAGATTTCGCAGTCTTGGTTCAGGATTCGAAAGCTTAGTTCAGGATTTGAAGGCTTAAGGAGCTAAACATTATATGGCAATGGCAGTTGGCGGGGGCAGCGGCGCGCAGGCAAATATCAACGTGACGCCGATGATCGATATTCTGCTCGTGCTGCTGATTATTTTCATGGCGATTTCGCCGGTGGCGCCGCATGGACTGGACGCACTTGCGCCCCAGCCGCCGCCGCCCAATCAGCAGGCCGATCAGGATCCCGATGACCGGACCGTCGTCATCCTGATCGATAAGAACAAGGGTCTCAAGATCAACCAGGAAGACACGACCTGGGACAAGCTCGAAAACCGCCTGATCGAAATCTTCAAAACACGCGCCGATAAGGTCGTGTTCGTGAAAGGCGATCCCGATCTCGAATTTCAGACCGTCGCGACGCGCTATCGACATCGCCCACTCGGCGCGGAATCGATAAAGTCGGTCTGATGACTCCTAAAGTGGAGGAAGGTAAGTAATGCGTGGCAACACGAATCGCCGCTTTCGATTGATCGCCACCGCTGGTTTGATAGCGGCCATCGGCCCTGCTTGCTACGGGCTGCAACAGGTCTTAAGGCCCGGGACAACATCAACTCGGGCTCCGCCGCCTTTAAGGCGGGGAATTTCGCCCAGGCAGTCGATCACTTCAAGACCGCCGTTGAGCTCGATCCGACCATCCCGAACATCCGGATCTATCTCGCCACCGCTTATCTTCAGCAGTACATTCCCGGTACCGAAACCGCCGAGAACAAGAAGTATGCGGAAGAGGCCATGAAAGAACTGCACGAAACCCTGAAGGAAGATCCGAAAAATCTTCTGGCGACCGCAGTATATCGCCAGCCTTTATTACAAGATGAAGGACTTCACGAACGCCGAGATCTGGAGCCGGAAGGTGACCGAGCTCGATCCTAAGAACAAAGAAGCGTTCTACACTCTCGGCGTGATCCCGTGGACGGAGTTCTTACGCTGCCGACCGCGAGGCCCGAACCAACGAGAAGATGACGCCTGAAGGCCCCGGCCCGCTCAAAGATCCGAAGGAAAAGGAAGAGCTCAAGGAGAAGTACTGGCAGCGTCTGACCGACGGAATCGAAGACGAAAAGAAGGCCCTCGCCGTCGATCCGGAATATGAGAACGCCATGTCTTATATGAACCTGCTGATCCGTTATCGCGCCGATCTCGATGACACAAAGGAACAGTATCAGGCCGATTCGAAGGAAGCCGATAATTGGATCGAGAAGTCGCTCGAAACCACCAAGATCAAGGCCGAGCGCAAGGCCGCAAACCCGAGCGCCAAATAGCGTAAGCCGGCGTAAGCTGGTGCAGTAAAAAAGGGACCTCGAAAGAGGTCCCTTTTTTTATCCGTTTAAAGCTGCTTCGAGTTCCGCCGCGATCCGGCTCGACTCCGCCTCGAACCCGCGGAGCTTCTGTTCGGCCGCGCGAAGCTGATCTGCCAGATGCATGCAGGCCAGCACGGCGATTCGCGTGGAATCGCCGCTGGAACCGCGCCCGGCGATCGAGACCATCAGCTCATCGATCTGATGTGCAAGGTTCTGAACGTCCGCCGGGTCGTCCTCCGTGAGCAGCGTGTAGCTTTGATTGAAGATGTGGACGCGGACCGGCTGGCGTGGCATACGCCCGCTTTACGCATCCAGCTGATCGATGTGGCCCAGCAGTTTTTCGAGCCGGCTGCGCACTTGCTTGCGCTCGCTGTGCATCGATTCCAGTTCTTCGGTTAGCTTTTGATTCGCCGTCTGGGATTCTTCCCATGCGGCCTGCGTATCGGCCAGCTCTTTCAGAGCCGCGTCCTTCTCCTGGCGGAGTTTGTTGACGAGCGCCACCGCCCGCTGAATGCGTTCCTCGAGGTGGCCGAGTGTATCGACTTCCTGATCGGCGACGGCCATAATTATTTGGCTGCGCCCGCCAGAGCGGCTTTGACTTCAGTCGCGATCGCGGTGAACTGAACGGAGTCCGCTGTCGCGGTTTCGGCCAGCACCTTTCGGTCGAGCTCGATACCGGCCAGCTTCAGGCCGTGCATGAACTGGCTGTAAGAGAGACCGGCTTCGCGCGCAGCGGCGCCGATGCGGACAATCCAAAGGGAACGGTACTGCCGTTTCTTCTGCTTGCGTCCGGTGTATGCGAACTTAAGGGCGCGTTCGACAGCTTCCTGCGCGGCGCGGTGCAGTTTGCTCTTGGTTAAGAAAAAGCCTGAGGCTCGCTCCAGCGTCTTGGCGCGATTCGCCCGGCGTTTAGTACCACGTTTTACTCTGGGCACGTTTCTTCTCCTGAATGGTTAATTGGTTTGCGGCAAATCGGGCACGTGCGGTGGCTCCGTTCGCTCGCCGATCCTCGCTGCTAAAATCCCAGCTGGGGATCTAGTAGGGGATCATTCTCTGCAGCTTCGCCTGGTCGGACGGATCGGCGACCACCGAAGTGTGCAGCTTGTTCTTACGTTTGCGCGACTTGGACGTGAGGATGTGGCGGGCGAATGCATGCGCCCTCACAACCTTACCCGTCCCGGTTTTTTTGAACCGTTTAGACGCACCTTTGTGGGTCTTTAATTTGGGCATGGCGATTTCCGGGAAAGTACAAGTCTACCACAACGCCTGAAAGCCGGTTTTAGAGCCGCGCCACGAAGCCGGTCACCGGCGGCTGAGAAATATTTTCCGCTTTCTTCTTCAACCACTTGGAGACAATTCCCCGTTTCCACGGAACCGGTTTTTTCCTCCCCGATGATACTTTTCAATCAAGAGTTCGGTCGCTTCCGTCGGCGTACCGAACCGCGTTTGGGGAAACGCACAAAATGACGGATGGTCGGCCGCTGCCATTCATGCGCCCGGGGCGCCAGATACTCGACAACAACTGGCTACAGGGAGGGAAGAGATGAAGGGCTTTCTTGGTTCAGGCGCGCTTGAGGTTGCCATCGGCGCCTCGTTCGCCTATCTGGTGCTCGCAAGCTTTTGCAGCACAGCCAATGAATGGATCTCTTCCCTCCTGAATGCCCGCGCCGACACCCTTCACCAGACGATGCGCGAGCTTCTCGACCGGCAGAACATCCACGATGGCCGGGATTTTCTCCGCGCCTTCTACGAACATCCGGTGATCACGGCTATCGTGCCGCGGGCCGGGCACACAGGCTACATTCCGTCGCGTGCTTTCGCTACCGCTGTTCTCGATCTCGCCACGCTGAATGTGCACGGCTGCATCACTTTTCAGACTCTCGAAACCAACCTCGCCACACTGCCCGCCGGACGCGTCAAAACTGCCCTTCAGGCCCTGATTCAGAATGCGGCCGGAGACCTGAACCGCGCCGAAGCGAACATCGAAGGCTGGTTTAATGACGCCATGTCCCGCGCCTCCGCTCACTACAAGCGGCGAACGCGTCTCTGGACTCTGGCCGTTGCTTCCGCCGTCACAGTAATAGCCAACGCCGACTCGCTCGCCATGTTTGGCGCGCACGCCGGGCTCACGCCGGGCTGCCTCATATCGGGCTGGTCCGCTTCGGCGCTTCATGCCGGCCGTCTTGAGTGGTTGTCCCGCGTCACGGGCTGGTGTCTGACCATTGCGGCGGTCTCGCTCGGCGCGCCGTTCTGGTTCGACCTCTTTAACAGGTTTCTGTCGTTTCGCACAGGTGAGCGCCGCCCGTCCCCGTAGTTACAGGACTCGCGGCCTCGTACTACTTGTGACCTGCGGTTACAATTAGAACAGAAATGTTTCGTGCCGCTGGGGGATTGCGCACACTGGGTCAGTTTGCGCTCGTGAGTTATTTACCCGACCCGCTTGCCCACTTTCTGGACGTCCTCCGCCTGGATTTGACGCCCGATTGCAACCCGCGCGCTCATGTGACGGTGCTTCCGCCCCGTCCATTGACTACTGAGTTGAAAGCCACCATCGAGGAACTGACTGAGGAAAGCCGTCTGTTCCCCCCCTTCGACATCGAAATCGGTGACATCGAAGTCTTCCCCGTGACTAATGTGATCTACCTGAGTCTCGCGCGCGGAGAACGTGATCTTCACGCGCTCCATGAAAACCTGAACTCCGGTCAGCTCGAATACGACGGGCCGTATCCGTTCCATCCCCACATCACCATTGCGCAGGATTTCGATCCCGCGAGAATGGACGAACTCGTGAACGCGGCGCGTGAGCGTTGGTCGCGCTACGACGGTCCGCGGGTTTTTCAGGTCGCGTGTATGTCGTTCGTTCAGAACGTCGCGCGCCATGCCTGGGTGGATGTTGCCAAGATTCCGCTGGCCCAGCCCGTTGCGGCTTTTCACTGAATGCAAATCGGCCTTGAATTAGGCGACATAACGCGGATCTCAGCCGACGTGATTGTGAACGCCGCCAACTCGATGCTCATCGGCGGAGGCGGAGTTGACGGCGCTATTCACAGCGCCGCCGGGCCTTCCGTCATGGCGGAGCTGGATGTCATTCGCAAGCGGATCGGCCAATGTCCCACCGGCAGAGCGGTGATCACCGGGGCGGGCAAACTGAACGCGAAGTACATCGTTCACGCGGTTGGCCCTGTCTATCGTGGAGGCGGAAACGGAGAACCTGAACTGCTCGCTTCCTGCTACCGCGAGTCGCTGCGCCTGGCTGCGGAAAAACAAGCGGTGTCAGTTGCCTTCCCGGCGATCAGCGCCGGAGTTTACGGATACCCGATCCACGAGGCAGCCGCAATCGCCATCGCCGCGGTCCGGCAATTTGGCGAAACGCCGTCTTCGGTCGAAGACGTCCGGTTCGTTCTCTACAGCCCGGATGCGCTCGCAGCGTTCGAGCGGGCACTGTGATCGATTTCCCCGCGCTCGGGCTCGTCGCGCCCGACGCCAGTATCATTGGCGTTATTTTGCAGGGCGAAGGCAAACTCGCCGAACCGAACATTGCTTCGATCCCGGATAAGCCGGGCAACTACATCGTCGAGCACCCGCTCGCGGCCGCCGACGCCCTCACCCGGCACCGGTCGATCTCGCGCCTGGCGGCACTCCGGCGGGCCGGAGCGACGTTCGTTCTGATCTCGCACGATGAACCGCTGCTCGAACACTGCGCGGACGAAATCTGGTGGCTTCGCGACGGCAAGCTCGTCGCCCGGGGCCATCCCGCTGAAGTGCTGCCGGTCTATCGCAGGCACGTTGCGAAACTGCTTCGGGAGTCCGGCGCGGGGCAAACCCAGCCGCTCTCGCCAACCGCCCGCAGCGGCGACGGACGCGCAGCGCTCGAAGCCATTGAACTGCTCGGCGAAGACGGCCAGCCGTCAGCGGTGTTCCGCAGCGGCGAGAACGTTGCGATCGTTGTGCGCGCTCGTTATACGGCCGCGGTGGAAGAGCCGGTGATCGGCATTCTGATCCGGACGCGCATCGGGCTCAATGTCTACGGCACCAACACGCAGCTTGAAAACATTCATGCCGGTCCCGTCGGGGCGGGGGAGTCATTGACCGTCACCTACCGGTTCCGCTGCGACCTCTGTCCCGGCGACTACACGGTTACCGCGGCCTCGCACGATCCCGACGGGCTCTGGCACGACTGGCAGGAGGATGCTGCCGCCTTCGCCGTATCGGACGGGCGCTACACGGCGGGCGTCGCGAACCTCAGAGCCCAGGTCTACTGCCAGTCGGCCAGGACGTAGCTCATCACCGCGAACGCGGCGACACAGCGGCGGAATTCGTCGGGCACAATCTTGTCGAACGTGTCCGCCTGAGTGTGGTGGTAATCGAAGTAATGCGTCATCACCGTGCGCAACCCGAGCGCCGGAACCCCGGCTTCGAGGAGCGGCTCGATGTCGGCTTCTGACGAACCGGGAATCACCTGATCGGCTTCAATGCGGCTGAGCAACTTGCCGATAGCCGCGGCGCGCGCCCGGAACTCGGGCGAGCCCTTGTCCGGCATTTGCAGTTCGAACCCGATCGGCTTCTCGGCGCCTCCATCCATCTCGATGGCGGCGTAGTGCTTACCGACCTTGTCGCCGAGCCATGCGCGATAAGCTTTCCCGCCGTTGCCGTTGTTCTCTTCGCCGGTCCAGAAGACGACACGGATGGTGCGGCGCGGCTGCAGCCCGAGTTGCTTCATGAGCGCGACCGCCTGAAGCGCGGCGATGATGCCGCTGCCATCGTCATGCGCGCCCTGGCCCACGTCCCACGAATCGATGTGGCCGCCAATCACGACGACCTCGTCCGGTTTTTCACGCCCGACAATCTCGCCCATCACGTTGGCGGAATCGGCCTCAGACTCGAAGTGCGCGTCCATCTGAAGGTGTACCCGGACGTGCTGACCGGATCGCGTGAGGCCGTGAATCCACATGGCGTCCTCGACCGAAACCGCGGCTGCCGGAATCTTCGGGTCTGAGTCCGAATACCTGAGCGCGCCCGTGTGCGGATCGCGCAGACTGCGGCCCGTTACCGAGCGCACCAGTGCCGCGACCGCGCCCAGTTTCGCCGCCCGCGAAGGACCAAACGCGCGGTACTGGACGGTTTCCCCGTAACTCACAAACGGTGCGTCATAAAGGACGATCCTGCCCTGCACACCGGCGCGGCCGAGCTTTTCGAGCTCGTCGAAGTTTGAGACGGTGACCACCTCGGCCGTGATGCCGGCCTTTGGAGTGCCGACGCTGTTGCCGAGTCCGAGCATGTAAAGCGGCTTCTCAAACGGAGCCAGCATCACGGCCGACTCACTGCCACGAACCCAGTGAGGGACCTTGACCGGGATCGTCCGGACATTCTCGAGCCCGGCCTTTTTCATCTCGCCCGCCGACCACTCAATCGCCTGGTCGAGCGACTTCGCCCCGCTAAGCCTGCTGCCGATTCGGTAGCAAAGGTATTCGAGGCGCTTCAGGCCTTCGTCGTCCTTCATGGCGGCGTCGATCAGTTTGTCGGCGACGGGCCGCCACTGCTCTGCGCTTTGTGCGAACAGGACCACTGGCATGAAGAACAGAAGCAGGCGCACCTACTTCTTCCTGATCCCGGAGATTGCTTTCTGCAGATCGTCCCCCGCTTTGCCGTCGATCACGTAAACGGTCGGATCACCTTCCCGAATCCCGTAATACTCGTCGGCGGCTTTGTTTATCGTGACCTTCTCGAGTTTGTGATTGTCGCCCGACGTGACAGCGAGGGCAATCGCCTGCGTTCCTGCCGGTTTGTCGGCGAACCTGATCGCGCTCAGGTCGCGCAGCTTGTCGATCACGCGACTGAAGACTTGCCGGATCGGTTGCTCCCGAAGGACCGTTCCACTTATCGCCCGACTTTGTATACGACGCGCCATTGATCTCGAGCTTCGAAGGATCGTTGAAGCCGAAATCGAACAGCTTCTTATTGCGGAAGCTGTCCGCGTGTTTATCTTTCAGCGCTTCGCCGATGTCGCCGGCCACCTTGTAAGTCCCTTCTGCGGCGGAACTCTTGGCGTAGAAAGTATTATCGGCGGCCTTGTAGACATCGAGTGTCTGCGTACCTGAGTTGTCCGTTACCGCGACGGAGCCGACTTTGGTGCCCGCCGGTGAACTCGGAGCCTGCCGCGCGTCAGGTCCATCTTTGCGTCTTTCAGCTTGCGGACAAAATCGTCCACCTGAAGGGTGTCGGCGCGCAGTGGCTTAGGTTTGGTAATCTGCCATTCGCCCTGGCCGTTCTTGCCGAACTCGAAGGCAGGCCCTTTCGAAGTGACCGAGTATGGAAGTGACCTTATCCTGATTAAACGTCAGCAGGCGTTTATCTCGAAGATCGTTGAGGCTCTTATCGAAGTTGGATTTCGTGGACGAAGGCACCGTATAGACATCGGGCTTGTTTTCGAGCTTCGCGTAAGTATCGGCCGCCGTCGGAGTATCGCTGCCGAGGAGGACTTTCTGAACTGCTCCGCCCTTCAGCGTCACATCGACTTCTTCGGAAGGAGTGGCAAGGCCGAAACTCGTTCAGGCTCGAGGGGTGCTCGTCGATCACGCGGTCGGAGTTCAGCGCCGGCCAGGCTGCCGGTCATCTGACGGACGGCATCCTGGTCGGCGGCCATTGCTTTCGGTTCGGCAATGGCCCACGTGCCCGCCAGTTTCTTCAGCACGACAGGGTCGGAGCCCGGCTTCGAAATGCGCATGCCCTCGATCTGATCTTCGGCAACGGTCAGAATTTTAGGAGCGGCGGGAGTGGCCGGCGTATCCGGCTTTAGGGTGCTTGCTGGTCCACCAGACGAGGCCGCCCAGAACGAGCAGGACCCCGGTTGCGGAAAGGAGTCCGGTTGGCTTCATCATGCTTCCGCTATCTCCGTTTCCACCAGTCGAGACGCCCGAGAGGATGACGATCAGCGGCAGGAAGATGACGCTGGTCAGGAAGATGACTCGCATAGCGGATCCGGTGACGCGCAGCCGCCGGTCTTCCGGTTCTTTGGGGCGGATCGAAATCAGGTCTTCATCGGAAGTGAGCCAGTTCATCATGTTCAGCACGAGATCGCGGTTGGCGACCGGCGCGGAGAGAATCTGGTTGGCCATCCAGTTGGAACTGCCCACGACAACCACGCGGCCGGCAGTTGCGCCGGTGCCGATGGTTGCGGCGGCGCCGAGTACGAACGGGCCCTTTGGCCGCCTTGTCAAGGTCGGCTTCTTTGATCGGAAGCTTCGGGTTGGTGAGCGCGAAGCTGCCAGCCGTGGTGGAGAACAGCTTCTCGGCGGGCGCCTTCACAGTGAGGCTGCGCGACAGCGGAAACACGGAAGCGTTGTCGCCCATCACGCGGGTGATGGGATGCGATTCATAGGAGCCGACCACGGGCGAGAGTCTGTCCGAACAGCCGGCTGGCCGAGCTCAGATCGAGGATCACGTCAGCGGTTGGCGGTGACGCCCCAAGCTTCGACGAGCGCCGCGAGGTCCGGCGTGTCGCCCATCTTCTCGTCCGGCAGATTCAGCACCGGGTCGAAGTTGACGATCAGCGTGTCCGCCGGCCTGCGACATAGGTCTTCAGGGCGTCGACGGCGGGCTGCAGGTAATCCTGCTTGGGTCCGCCGACGACCACGATGTTGCACTCTTTCGGAACTTCGGGCTTCTCGATCAGCGAGATGGTCTGAGTCTTGTAGTTGTTCTTTTCGAGCGCGTCTTTGAGGGTAGAGTAGCCTTCGCGGCCGGTATCGGTCAGAGCTGATGTTCGCCCGAGCCGTTGACGAAGCAGGCAGTGCGCGACGCCGTTCTTCAGACACGCGAATCAGAGCGCCGGTCAGTTCCTCTTCGGTCAGGCCTTTGGCCGTTTCTTTCTTCGCGCCGTTATCGACAATGATGTCGCCGAATTGCGCATGCCCTCCACGCGGGCGATGTCCGGCTTCTTATCGGGATCGACGTAGTTGACTTCAATTTTCGACGAAAGGTTCTTGTAGCGGTCGAGCATGTCGCGCGCGCGTTCATAAGAATCGGCCTTGTCGAAGTAGTAGATCTTGACGTCGTTCTTCAGATTCGCCGACGACCTTCTTCGTCTGGTCGGACAGGGTGAAGCGCTTGTTCGATGTGACGTCGACAGCTCTTGTTGTGATCTTTCGCCAGCCAGTTCAGCGACGAAGATCACCGCACAGCATGACGAGAACATAAACAGCCAGGTAAGCGCCGTAGCTGGGTTTGACGGGCTTTCAGCAAATCGTTCGCCATTATGCCCTCCACCGCAGAGATTCGAGCGACCGCGCGGTCAGGAACAGACCCAGGAAAATCGCGGAAAAGTAGAACACCACATCTTTGGTATCGATGATGCCTTTCGAGAAAGGTTCGAAGTGAGTCAGGATGGAGCAGTAAGCCACGGCCTGCGCCCAGCCGGCATCGTTATAAGAACTGACCCAGCTCAGCACCCAGAGCAGCAGGCAGATGGAAAAGGTAGCCGCGCCCGCGATGATCTGGTTTTTGGTGGTGGTGGAGATAAAGGTGCCGATTGCCAGCACGTGCCGCCCTGCAGAATCAGGCCGAGGAAGCCGGTCAGAACCGGACGCCAGTCGGGCGAGCCCCACGCGAACAGCAGCGCGACGTTGAGCGCGGCCATGGCAAGCATGCACAGATACATGACCATCGCGCCCAGCCATTTGCCGAGAATGATTTCCCAGTCGCTGATAGGGGAAGTGAGCAGCAGTTCGATGGTGCCGGTGCGTTTCTCTTCCGCGAAGAGCCGCATGGAGATCAGCGGGATCAGGAAGAGCCCGACCACGCTGGCGTTGCCGAGCAGCGGCGCGATGACGATAATCATTGACGCTCATGGGCGCGCCGCCGCCGCCCATTTGCTGGCGCATGCCGGCCATCACGAAGTAGGCGGTGGCGCTGTAGAAGAAGAAGCCGAAGATCAGGCCGAACAGCGCCATCAGCAGGTAGGCGATGGGCGAGGCGAAATAGCCTCTGATCTCTTTGGCGCAGATGGTGAAGATGTTTCTCATTGAGCTGACTGCTTCTCCCGTTGCTTTGAGCCGGCGCTTCTCGACCGGGTCAGTTCGAGGAAGATCTCTTCGAGCGATTCGCCGACGGCTTTGCAGTTCCATCAGATTCCAGCCCGACTGCACGATGGCGCGGGCCAGTTCGGGCCGCACGGCATAGTTCTCCAGGCCCTCGACTTCGAAGGCCGACCAGACCGTCTTTGGCGTCGCGCGAAACCACGCGCGCCACGCCGGCGAATCTGTTCGAGCCGCTGCCGGACTTCAGGCGCCGGCGCGCCGGCAACTTCGACCGACATCGTTTCCGTGGCGCGGCCGCGCTTATGCAGGTTCGCCACGGAATCGACCGCGACAATCTCACCGTTATTGATGATGATGACGTTGCTGCAGGATTGTTCGACTTCCGAAAGGATGTGCGTGCTGAGGATGATGGTGTGGTCGCCCGAGAGGCTGGCGATCAATTGCCGGGCCTGCTGCTGCTGCTCGGGATCGAGGCCGGAGGTGGGCTCGTCCAGAATCAGCACGGGCGGGTTGTGAATGATCGCCTGCGCGAGGCCGACGCGCTGCCGGTAGCCTTTTGAAAGCTTGCCGATGATCGTGTGTCACGGACGCCTGGATGGCGGTGCGTTCGCAGACTTCGTCCACGCGCTTGGCGATGTCGCCCGAGGGGATGCCCTTCAGTTTCGCGACGAACGTCGAGGTAGCTCGGCAACCTCCATTTCCGGATAGACGGGCGGCGTTTCGGGCAGATAGCCGATGTTCTTCTTCACATCGAGCGGGTGCTCGATGACATCGAAACCGGCTACGCTCGCTTTGCCCGCGGTGGGCGGGAGAAAGCAGGTGAGGACGCGCATCGTGGTGGTTTTCCCGGCGCCGTTCTTGCCCAGAAAACCGACGATTTCGCCCTTGCCGACTTCGAAGGAGATGTTCTTGACCGCGACATGACGCGCGTATCGCTTGGTCAGACCTTCGACTTTAATCATATGTTTGTTTGGACGGACGTACAGCCGTGAGTGTTACGGCGTTGTCGCGCCAGCCAGACTATCATACCAGGCGAGGGAGGCGCGCCAGGGGAGAAACCGGACCAGTTCCTGGTTGAAACTTTGCAAGGCCGGGGAAGTTCGGCCGTCCCGCTCTCCCCCGATCACCCATGGTTTTGGCTTCGATGTGGGCCCAGTCACGAACGACGGGATCGAGATACGTGACTTGAATCCCGAGTTCACGCCCTCGTTGAAGGGTTTGAGCCTTTCCGCTGCGCTCGGAAACCGAGCTTGCCGTCTGCGATTCCGCCGATGCGTGGACTGGGTTCCATAGGCAGCGGCGTGGAGGGATTTTTCCAGGAAACCGTGTTGGCCAGGGCGCAGTTGTAGTGCCCATCGCAGCCGCCGCCGAGGCCCGGGGACTCAAGCGCTCTTAGCGCCCTGTTCGGCGCCAGCGACAGCAGCAACCCGGCTGAGCGGCGGGCTCGCCCGGAGGAGCAACGCAGTCTTGTCTCGGCGCCCGCGACAGGGTCAAGCTCAGCAACTACCTCGATTCCAGCGGCACGCCCTCTGCCTTGACGACCATGCCAGTCGTGATTAACCTGCCCAGGCCGCGATCAAGCGTGAGCTCATCAGCCACTGTTTGTCGCGACACTCAGGGCGCGCAGGACTCCTGCACTTTAATCGCTTCTGCCGGCTCAACTGCTCGGCTTCCGATTCGCCCCGGTCTAAGACTGAGTATCTCGCAGCGCGGATGGGCCCAGGCGGCGGCGCACGGTTGCCAGCAGCGCCAGGCTAAAGCCGAGAGTCGCCCACGTGCCGGGTTCCGGCGCCTGAGAAAGCGGGCTGTTGCCGACGCCGGCGCTGAACTGGAACGAATACTGGCCGGGGTTCGCTACTCCGCTCGCAATTGAGAACGTGGGGTCCACAAATGCGGCCGCCATCGCCGACATGCCATTCTGGCCCTGCGAATTCGCCGTGACTTGCAGGTTCAGAAGATAAGACTGCCCTGTTAACAGCGTAAGGGTTCGTGTGTCCGAAAACGATCCGCTGTACCCGCCCGCGGGGGTACCGCTGCTATTGAAACCGTTGTTCGTGAGCGACGGCGCGAAGTTATTCTCGGAACTCCCGCCGTAATCGCTGATCGATATGTTGGTCTCATCCAGGAAAAGGCTTTGAATGCCGAGTTTCGCGTCAACGCCGATACTCGAAAACTGGTCGTTTCCCGGCTGTGTGAAACTGCCGGAAACGCTCCCGAAACCATTGAAGGTCACCTGAACCGAGGCTGCTGGACCCAGCACCTCCACGTAATACTGAAGCGATGCGCTCGCATTCGAAACCGCTGTTCCCACCGTTGTGGTGTTCGAGGCGGCATTGCTGGAAGCGCTGACGGAAGGCGATGGAGTAAGCGCGCCTCCGTAAGACGTACTGCCAAAGGCTGCTCCGTTGGGGCTGTAAGTTGTATAGCTCCCGATGCTGGTCGTGGAACCCCCGAATCCCGAGCCGAAGAAGGCGTAAGGGGGAAGTATGAACGATGCGGCATAGCTCGGTACTAAGCCGGCCGATGCAGCCGCTAATAGAATGAAAGTTCTGTAAGACAAAGTTCTGTAAGACCAAATTCTGCAATACATGGGTTCCCTCCGGAATCGCCCTCTGTCTGTGGACACGGGCGCTCACCAAGTTTCGCATTAAGATTCCGGAACCCGAAGCCCGCTGGAGTAAAATAACCGTTACTAACGTACGTCTGGACAGCGAATCAACAGGTTACGAGGAGCCGTGAACGACAGGAGTGTGGCGCTTAGCACCGAAATTCCCCCGTCGGCTGTCCTGGCTGAGCTCGAAAAAGTGCTCACGGACGAGGCCTTCGCGACTGCGCCCCGGCTCAGCCGGTTCCTCCGGTATGTTGTTGTACAAACGCTCGAAGGCAATGCCGCCGCCCTTAAAGAGTACCGGCTTGGGCAGGACGTGTTCGATCGCGGGCAGGACTTCGACCCCCGGTCGGACGCACTCGTCCGCGTAGAAGCGCGTCAGGTCAGATTCAAGCTTGCTCATTATTATGCGGGGCCGGGTGCTAACGATCAGATTGTGATCGGGGTGCCTAAGGGAGGCTACGCAGCCTCTTTCGAACGGCGCGAATCGGCCGCACCTGCGAACCAGGCCCCTCTTGCGCTGTCACAAACAATTGCCGAGACCGCAAGGCTTCCACACAGGAGCGGAGTTTCGAAAGCGCTGTTTGGTGGGGCCGCGGCGATCCTCCTGTTGTCCGGTGCGGCACTCTGGCAAAGAAACCGATTTGTCGCTCAGCCTCCGGGCGGCGCCTCGATCGCCGTCCTGCCGTTCACTAACCTCAGTGCGGATCCCGCCAATCAGTACTTCAGCGACGGTCTTACCGACGAAATCACAGGTGAGCTTTCGCGCTCCAAAAACCTTCGGGTCAGCGCGCGGAGCTCGGCCTTTCAATTCCGGGGCAAGAGCGCGAATTTGCGGGAAATCGGTGGGCAGCTCGGCGTTGCCACCGTTCTGGAAGGCAGCGTGGAGCGTTACGGCGATCGCGTCAAGGTTGTCGCGCAGTTGGAACGCGTTTCTGACGGCTCGCACCTCTGGGCAAACACCTATGAGCGCCAAACATCCAACCTGTTCGCGATCCAGTCTGAGATTGCTGTGGCGATTGCTTCAAGTCTGAACATCTCGCCCGGTGGCGCACCCCGGCATATTGTCCGCGACCCGCAGGCTTTAGATGCCCACATGCGCGCGCGTTATGAGTTGGAGGTGGGGACTCCGGAAAAGGTTCTCGCGGCACAAGCCAACTTTCAGCAGGCTATTGACCGCGACCCGGCCTATGCCGCGGCATACGCCGGGCTGGGATCCGCCCGTTACAACCTCGGTGCGGCCCGATTCAACAGCAAGTTCACCGACCGGAAGGGTAGCGAAGACATGTGGAAGAGAGCGCTCGCTCTCGATCCCGCCCAGGAAGAGGCGCATTGTGGGATGGCGCTTCTGGCGATGCAGTACGACTGGGACTGGTCCCGGGCGGAGCAGGAAGTGCGCGCGGCGCTCGCATCGGGACCGAGTGCCAGAGCCGAGTTGCGATACGCAAGCATCCTCGTGTTCCAAAGACGTTTTCGGGAAGCCGGCGACCACTTGCTGCGCTCACAGGAAATCGATCCGATTGGCGCGCGATACATGCTCGCGCGAGGCCAGATGTGGGCGCTTCAGAAGCGCTGGCCAGAGGCGCGCATGGAGGTGCAAAAGGTGCTGGACCGGTACCCCGGTATGGTGCAGGCGCAGAGCGCTATGAGTTCCCTCGATTTCGAAGCCGGTCACGCCGATCTCGCACTGGCTCGCATGCACAAGTTAGTGCAAGCGGAGCCTTCCGTCCGTGTGCTTGAGGCATCGCTGTTTTCGGCGCAGGGGCGGCGTGACGAGGCTTTCAGGATCATTCATCCTTATGAAGACAACTATTCCGCCGGCGACGTTCCGATGGCTTCTTTCGCCCTCGTGTATGCGGCCGCGGGCGATGTTGCGAACACGATCAAGTGGCTGGAACGTTCCGCGGACCGCCGCGAATGGCAGGCGCTCAGCGTGGCTGTAAATCCAGCCTACGAAAGGATGCAGCGCGAGCCGGCGTTTTTGACGCTCAAAAGACGGATGCATTTGCCGGATTAGGCTTACATAGCGCGGAGCTGATCTGAATCAACCGGGCCTGATGCCCCGGCCCGATCCCGCTGACCCGGACAGCCGCCCGTCGCTCCCAGGTGCCAGGCCGGGCGCGCGCGCGCGCGTGTCATTGCTCTATGTGCCTTGCCGGCTTTTAATCGAGCCCCAGCACTTTCAGCACAGCGGGCGAAGTCTCTTCCACCGCCAATGGATTATGGCAGACGGCGCAGTCCTGTGTAATCGTTTTTTTCTGCGGCGTAGCGTGATTTTCATCATGACAGCGGAAACAACCCGCGTTGTCGGCGTGGCCCAGATTATTTTTGTAAGTGCCCCAGGTGATGCCAAACTCAGAGAACACATTGCCCCGATAAAGAGCGATCAGCTCCTGTCCCGCGCTCCTGATGTCGCCGGCCCGCTTTGCTGCGACATCCGGATATTTCTGCTGGTAGAAAGCCGTGAAAGCAGCCGGGATTCTGCTCGCCGCGTTCTCCTCGCCGGAGTAGCTGGCTTTGAGTATTTCAACTGAAGTTTTATGCTCGAACGGCAACCCCGAAGGCAGCTCACCCGCGGCCATAGCCCCGTCGACCGCTTGCTCAGGCTGGTCGAAAGCATGCCCCTGGAGGTTATGGCAATCCGCGCACTGCATCACGAATTCCCTGGTGCCCGCATTACCGGCTGCCCCGGCTGTGTAGGTCCTCGTTTCGTGCGTATTGGCGTTGCGGTATTCGACGGACGGGATGATCTGTCGGTCGGCGTCCGCGGTCCTGAATCGGATTTCCACTCCCGGCCCCATGTGTGCGCCATGAATTCCGCCGCTTCGACCGCCTCCCACCTTCATCATCAGTACGGTTTGAGTGGGCGTGTTCGCCTCATCGTCCCTGAATTTCGGGATCACCCGAAGGCGGGTGCCACTGTCCAGTGCCCGGGAATGGCATTGTTCGCAGGTTTCTGCTGACGATGCCAGCCGGTTCGTCCGGAGCGCGGGAGGAATCGGCCGTGAATAGTTGTTCAGCGTAACTTCGATCAGCTGCCGCGTTCCGTTCATCTTTGCTTCTGCGAAGCCGGTTGCGCCAGGGACGACATGGCATTCGACACACCCGACATTACGATGCGCGCTTCTCTGGTTCGCCGTAAACTGCGGCTTCATCACATGGCACGTCTGCCCGCAGAACTGGTTCGTCTCCATGTGCGCTACAGCGCGGTAAGTCACCTGGCTCGCGATGACGATGTTCACCACGGTCATGGTTCCGAAGAATATTGCCAGACGCCGCAGCGCGACTGGCCGGCTCGGAACTTGCGCCAGACCCGCCTCGATGCGTCGCCGCGCAAGCCATGAACCGATCGGGATCAGAATCAGACCGCCGAAGAAGACTACTGGAATCGCGAGGAACAACAGGATTCCCAGATATGGGTTTGCAGCCGTCCCGCCCGCGTGCAGCGCGACAACAAAGAGCCATGAGCAACCCGCCACAGTCACCATCGACGAACCCGCCACGCTGAGCCAGTGGCTGGTTAAGAACGAGAGAACCGGGCGCGGCTCATTCACCGTGTGATCCTGATGCCCGTGGTGACCATTTCAGTCCTGAAGCCCTGGTTCAGATACAACGCTTCGCCAAAGCCGTAATAACGCCATTCGCTGAACCACGACAGGTTCTTGCGCAGTGCGACGGCGAGTTTCGCCGTAGGTTGATAGAACGCAGTCGGATTGCTGCCGGAAGAAAGAAATACCGATCCGCCCAGCGCCAGCTTCGCCTTGACTCCTCGCCAGGCCGGAAGGTTCAGATCGAACAGCGCCGAGACCGAATGACTGTTATCTCTGTAGAATGACTGTTCCGTAACCAGGAACTCCGGGTCGAGGTAATTAATATTCGAACGCAGTGTGGACCGGGTATAGCTGCCCTCGAAATCCCAGATCTTGCCGCCGTTCCGTGAATAAAGGACAGACGCAGACTCCTGATGAGTCAGAAAGTCGTAGTGGATGCCCGGTGACGGGTTCTGATTCTTCAGCATGCTGGCGCTGGCCGACACGCTGAACGAAGGCGAGAGCCGATACCGCCCGCGAAATTGCGCCTTCCGGTAGTTGTAAAGGCTCGTGCGGAAATACGTGCTGCCGCTTGACCCGTCTTCAAAATCCAGATTCACCCAGGCATTTTTAACCGGGCGCCAGGAGATGCCGGCGATCCCGACATTGCGTCTGATCTTCCCTTGCTCGCGCCCCGCGAGTTCCGCAATTGGAAGAATTACATCGCTTGCCTCGCCCCAGATATAGCGGTATCCGCCCCGCAGCGTAATATTCCGTGTCACATCCGCGAAGATGTCCATCGAAGCCTGGCTGGAGTTCGCGACCAGAGCGGAACTCAGCAGCGACGCAACAGAGGCCGCACCCGAACCGGTCGCCAGCGTCTGCTGCCCCGCGCTCGATCCACTCGTATGCATGCGGTCTGTATACCATGACGGAACCAGACGAAGCCTCGCGAAAGGCCGGATCTCAGCGCCGAGATTTCCCGAAGTGTGCGGCTGCTTCGAGGCTGCCGAAATCAGATTCTGCTCTCCGGTGTAAAAGAGAACCGAACTGAGCAACACCTGATTCCCCGTATCCAGGCCCTGAAAGTTGACCCTTGAAGCCGGCTCGCTGTACAGGAACGTTCCGTAGAGATCGATCCACGCAGCCGGATTCCCGCTGAAAGATGCATCCGTGTAGACGCTGTGGCCGCGCACGCCGTATGCTTCGGAAAGACTGGTTAAATTGAGCGTCTGGCCGAGAATCGGCGAATAAAGATTGCCGTAGGTGGCCTGGCCTGCACCCGCGTTCAACTGTTCATTGTCCTGGAATCTCGTTCCGCCCTGCTCGAGTTTTGCGTGGAAACGCGGAAGCTCAATGCGGACGCCGCCGCGGTAATTTGCGTTCGAATTCCGGGTCACGTTCCTCACGGGGTACTCATCCGCGTTTGCCACGAAGGTCGCGATGCCGGTGCCCTTATCCGAGTTGCGGTCGTATTCCAGATACGGCACGAAGAGGCGGCCGGGGAACAACTCCAGCCGCCAGTCGCCCATCCGCCTTCGTGTATCCTGCGCCTGCTCATTCAGAACCAGGCCGCTCCCGGCCAAAGGATCGGCGAACCCGGGCAGATTGTTGTAGTAAGCGATGTTCCGGTAATCGCCCGTGAAGTTGTAGATCTTTGCTTTGCTTACGTCAAGGTGCAGCGAAGAATAGGGATCGTCGCCCCAATCGGCCGCTCGTACATTTATGCGGTCGAAAAATCGTTTGCCGGGCGCCAGAAACGTGTTGAGAATCGTGAAGTCTGCGCCCGGCACTTTGGGACCGGAACCGAGATCGACGATCGACCGATAGGTATTGAAGCTTCCGCCCACGCCGGTGACCCATCGATATCCGAGGTCGATCGAACCCGAGAAAACCCCATCGTCCTGCGTGACCGGCAATGCAGGTGCCGCGGCTGCCGGCACTGGCGCCACTGCAGCGCCCGGCGGGGCCGCCGGCGTCTGCGCGAGCAGTCCGGCCGCCGAGGCGATGATCGTCAGCAGGCGTTTCATCGCAGCAGGTTCCTGTCTATGTGGCTGCCGTGAATCTTCTGATGGCAGACGGTGCAGTTGCGGTAGCGTGGAGAAGTCAGATCGTGAAAGGCCGGGGGCACAACTCCCGTCACGATCCCGCGCGTGTTCGGCACAGGCAGGTTCGCGTGACACTCAAGGCAAACCAGTCGCACTTCCTGCCGGATCAGCATTTTGGCATTCGTCGAGCCATGAGGCATATGGCAGCTCCCGCAGCCTTCCTCGCGCACCGGAGCATGCTCGAATGCGAACGGCCCCCGCTTGTCGCTATGGCACCGAAAACACCCCGGCTCATTGGCATTGGCCATTCGCATCAGCCCCGGTTTGAAGCTGCCGTGCGGATTGTGGCAGTCGACGCACGTCATCGCATTCTCCGGAATCCGATGTTTGAAAGGCGCCGCGAACGATGCTTTTACATCCATGTGGCAGCTCTCGCAAAGCGCGTTGATCTCCGCCGGCCTCCGCGCCGCCGGCCCCTCCGGACCATGCGCGTGAATGGAGTGGCACTGCGTGCATGGGATTGCGTTGTGCGCGTGGCTGGCTTCGAGCCGGCCGGAGACGCCGGGTTGATTTCGATGACACGTCAGGCAGATGCAGGTCGGTCTGCGCCGGAGGAAGCTTCGCGGGATTTCGGATGTCGGCAGCCGAAAGCGACTGAACATGATTGCCTCCCGGCCCATGACACGATTCGCAGGCCTTACCCCTGAAGCCGTGCCTGTCACTGTCGTCCACTGCCTGATGAGGGCTCTTCGTCAGCGCCTTCGCGATCTCCTGATGGCACATCCCGCAGGCTTCCGAGCCGGCATAAGTGGCGATCTGGGTGGCTGCGGGTGCCGCTTTTGCCACCGCTTTGGGCGCGGGTTGTTGCGCCGCGCAGGGCAGCAGCGCCACCAACAAAACAAAAAAAATCGCTCGCAGGGGCCGGTTCATTCTTTGGCTCTGTTCCCTTCAATACTGCGCGTGTACCTGGTCTACTGCCTGCACCGCGCCGGGGCTGTGACACAGATTGCAGTTCTCGCCGCGCGTTGTCGTATTGCCGAGCATATGAGAGGCATCCGCCTGTGACGTATGGCAGCCGCTGCACGCCCCTGCGGCCGCCTGGGTCGGGTTGATCCAGCCTTGTGGGTCGGTTACAGGGTTCAATCCGACGGGCAGTTTCAACTCGCTCCCGTTGACGTGGCATATCGCGCAATTCCGTGTATCGCCCCCCGAACCCGTGGGACTAAAGGCCGGATACAGCGTGGTGGAGAAGTCGTTATGGCTTCCCCCGAATCCCACCACGATATAAGGGTTCTTCGCGCCATCCGCCGTTGCATTCGGCCCGAAGTGGATTCGGTGCACCAGGCTGTTGAAGTTGATGCCCTGAGGAGGCAGATCCCTGTCGGCCGCGGCTACAGCCCTTGCTCGGGTGGTCGCATCCGTGTTCGAAGGGTTATGGCACATCACGCAGTACTCTGTGTTGTTGCGTAGCGTGCCGTGCAGAGACAGAGCCACATGGCACCGGTTGCAGTTGTTCAGCGCCACCACCTGACGCCGTGCCGCCACCGCGGATCCATCGACGGAAAAATAGGAAACCGGATTCGCCGCGCCGTACTCGACAGTCTGCTGCGCGGGCGTGCCTGCGAGAATCGTCTCCCTGCGCCTCGCTTCGAGGCCGATCGCAAAAGTGCCCTCCGCCCCTGCTGGAACTGCATGGTTGAAGGTGTACGTGCACGTTCCGGCGGGCGAGCACGCGGCATTCGCCGCGCTTTCCGTAACGTAACCGGGAGTCGAGGCGGTATCGCTTCCGAAACTCGTATAGCCGTAGTCGGTCGCAGGTCCGGCCATCGTGAGCGACAACGAGTCGAGCGACGATCTCGGAACTCCGTTCCCGATCGTGTTGCTCAACCTGAAAGTCACGGTCGGCCTGCTGCCCGCTGTCGCATTGGTGACGCTCCCGATCGTGGCAATGAGGCCCGACAGCAGGGAAGACTCCGTCGGAACGATGTGAGCCCCGGTGATCGAAGCGTCAAAATCGCTTGCGCCCTGCGGAACATGGCAAGTCGCGCATTTGGCGTCGTCCGGGTACGCTCCGGCCGGATGATTCGTGCCGTTTCCGAAGTTGACATCGTCGTGGCACGCTCCGCACACAGCTCGTGTCGGCTTCGTCAGATACGCAGTGGCCTGCGCGGCCCCGGTCGTCTGGTCATGGCAAACGGTGCAACGCCGCGGGTCGGCCGGATCCACCACCCCAGAGAAATCGCTGACCGCGTTCTGGAAACCCACAAAAGTGTAGGGCGTTCCCGCGATCACGCTGGGCAACTGCGAACCCATGTGGATCTTGTGAGCCATGATTTTCAGGTCGAGACTGTTTCCCGTCGCCGGATCGACGTTCTGCGGCGTGTGGCACATGATGCACAAGGCAATGCCGCGCCGCGAACCGCCATGGAACGAAAGTTGATCGTGGCACCGGTTGCAACTGGCATCCCGGATGACGTCGCGTGTGACCACCACCTCTGAGCCGTTCGGCACGAAGTTGAACGTCGTGCTGACGTACTCCGTCCGGAGCCCAAAGGTCGTGAGATTGCGCGAGCCGTAGATGCCGATCGTGTTCGTGACCGTCGAATCGAATCCGGCAGCTTTAGTCTTGAACGTATAGCTGTACTGGCCAGGCCCGATCTGTGTCGTAGTGCCGCCCGACTCCGAGGCGGGCTGATTTGTCGTCGGGATTACCGCGCCCGCGGCCGCGCGGGTGATGTAGCTGACATACTGCTCCTGGCCCTTCGGAATTGCGGCGGCCAGAAAGCTCAGCGATATTGCCCCGGGTGTCGTCACGCCTGCGAGGTCGAGTGGAAAACCTGACGGGTCCGAGACTGTGAAACGAGCCGTAATCGTTCCATCACTTGCAATACCCGCCGCTTGCACCGTGATCGTCAGTCCGGCATGTACAGACGTTACCGTCCGGTCGCCCGTAAAGTGCGCACGGTTGCGCGCTGTAAAGTGGAGCCGTTGTCCGGAGTCGTCTGCCGCAACCCCTATCGCGAGACATGCAATCCCGATAATCCAGAGCCTTTTCGATTGCATAACGATTCGGGATCCCGCTTGCCGCGTTTTAGAGATCGAACTATTTTTTAAGCGCGTGGACGAAAGCAACGAGGCCGTCGAGGTCTGCATCCGACAGGCCGGTGACAGGTTTCATCTTGCCTGTGCCGCTTTTGACGGCTGTTTTGATGTCCGCACCTGTCGAGCCGAGCGGCTTCATCGTGACGCTCAACATTTTTGCGACAGCCGGGTTGCCCGAGCCGTCCGCGCCGTGACAGTTTTTACAATGCGCCGCGTACACCGCTTCGCCGTCCTTCGCAGCCGCCGCTGACGCCGGCGTCAGAATCATTCCGGAACATACTATGGCGCCGCACGCCATAAAACCGAGTGAGCGCTTCATATGGAACTTCAAGCTAACAGCTATATGAGGTGATGTCTGTTCGAAACTGCTCATGAAGTCGGAAACCGCGGGCCATGCGCGCCGCAGCTTTCAATAGGGGCGCGACGGCAGAGTGCATGGCACGACACCAGGGCAGCTTCTGCGATCTCGCGATGGCTGGCGGACCGCTCCGTTGGCGGGGCGGGATTGTTGAAGAGTAACTTTGCAGGTGGTCCGGACCCGGCACTTCAGATAACCTCGATTGAGGATGTCGCTGTCCGGATACAAAACTATGGCTGATACATGCCTGCGAAGCAGGCCCGCGTATAAGTTCGCGCCAGTAATGTCTGCAAGTGCTCTGGTCGCCATATCGTTTCCGGTGATCGTGGGGATGCTGAATGCGCAGGCTACGCCTGCGACCCTGACTTTTGAAGTCGCTTCCGTTCGTCGCTCAAATACGAACGCTCAGCCGATGCGTTTTGATGTGACTCCTGAAAACGGACTCCGCGCAACCGGAGTCACTTTAAGATTTCTGTTGCAGAAGGCGTGCGATGTGCAGGATTTTCAGATTTCGGGTGGGCCCGGCTGGACCCGGTCCGAACGCTTCGATATCTATGCAAAGCCGGGGATCAATTCGGACCCCGACGGAGACTCACCAGCTTCCAACGAGTTAAGGGCCGAACGATTCAGAGAACGTCTCATCGCTCTGCTGGCGGAACGATTTCAGTTGAACGTCCGCCAGGAGTTTAAAGAAGGAAGCACGTATATTCTGGAGCAAACAAGAACCGGACATAAGCTCAACCAGACGACAGGTACCAACGGAATCCGGCGCAATCGAGGACTCATCACTGCAGAAAACGCATCGATCGCCACGCTGGTGAACGCCCTTTCCGTCACGCTGCAGCGTCCCGTACTGGACAAAACCGGTTTGCAAGGCAATTACGCATTCAGGTTGGAATGGGCCGAAGAGGGCGCACCCGGTGAACCGGAAGATTCGGGTGTGTCGCTCTTTACCGCTATCCAGGAACAGCTCGGTCTGCGCCTCCAGCCCGGCAAAGGCCAAATTAAGTTCGTATTCATTGATCGGGCTGAAGAGCCGGTCGGGAACTGACCCCGGGCTGCGGGGCGAAACTCGTGTCCGCCTGTCGATGGCCGCGCTTCAAACACATGCCGAGTAGGTCAAGGAATCACGTTCAGGGCTTGTCTGCGCCGAATGTGATTTCGCCGGAAGAGTCTCCCTTCCAGTCGCATTGCTCCGCCGGCTTGGTGTTCTTCTGTCTTGTCGTCACGCTCTTCACGCCGACCGTTGCGAAGTAATCAAACACCAACGATGGTCCCGGCGGCTTGCCCGGTCCTGAACCCGCAGCAGCGGCGCTGGGAACGAACCGGAGATCACCTTCAGCCGGTACGCTTTCGGCCGTTAGACTTCGTCAACGCACATGTCAGGCACTACCGGACGCCTCATACGGTAGAGCGTTGGTTTCGTGCTTGGAGGGATCAATATGAAGAATCGACCTCGGCCCGCTTTCCGGGCTGGAACGCTCGCAGCAGCTACGGCTGTTCTGTTTCCCGGCGACGGCCTATGCCAGTATCCTGTTTTACGGCACATTCGAAGTGCAGTACTTCAACCAGACGAGTAACAGCCTGCCGGCCGCACCTGCCGGTTTTGGGGGACTTGCCAATGTAAACGCCAGTCTGGCTACGGACCTGAGTGGCGGGAATGTGACCGGCGCGAGTCCCCTTACAGGCGGCGCCTACAACGGCAGAGCGACCTGCGGACCGATCTGCTGTTCACGGCTGCCCCCGTCAGCAAAACTCCGGAGCCGGGGGCGGCATGCTTGTCTGTTGTGCCTTTCGGCAGAGACGCGCGCTCCGCTCCCGAGTCGTAGTAACAAGACCATACACACACCCGGCAGGACAATCATGACGGTCACTGCCCACGATCCCTGCGAAAATAGGCACGATGAACCCGCAACAGCGGCGCGCCTTCGAAACGCTCGAAACCCGAATCCGCACCATACTTCCCGAGGAATATCAGGACACTTACGAGGACGTGCAACCCGTGTCCATGGGCACCGCGGCTCTCAAATACGGGCGCGACGGCAAAGTCGCCTGGCACGACACCTGGGGCAGTTTCTGCGACCTCGCCATGGCCGGCGGACCGCCCCATAAAGGCAAACTCCTCACCGCTGCCTCAAGGCAGGAAATCGACGCTGACCCCGGCCGCTACCAGCAGGTCGTGGACGAAATTTCGCGCGGCGTCGAAATGGTTGTCTTCCTCGGCGCGCGTCGCTCCCCCGTGCCCGGCTGGGTCTCAGTCGACTGCGAGAGCACGACCACCGCGGGATGGCTCGCGCGCGCCATCGTCATGGAAAATGTTTCAGCCCGTTGCGAAGGCACAACCCTCGACCTCCCCGCCGGCCCCGCCTACCGCCTTGAAAAGGAGATCAAGAACGTAATCACCGCCATCGCCAAAACCGGCCATTACTGGCAGGATCATACCGGCCCCGTCCACCAGCGCATCGTCGGCGAATTGTTCGCAGCCATTGGAGCGGAATCGCCGCCGATCCAGCCCGCCTGGATCGGGCACGATTTCGAACAGCACCTCGATCCTCAATTCGCGCGCTCCCTGGCCGCACGCATACAGGAACAGACGGGGCTGACGCCTTACGACGTCCCGGCCGATGGCTGGCTGGGCGTAGTTTGCCCAACCGTCAAGGCTGCCATCTGGATGATGCGGGCCCTGGTAGTAACGAACATCTTCGCGCGCCGCGAGGACACGGTCCTGTACCTTCCCGTCAATCCGGCAACTGACCCTTCCGGCGAATTTGTACTGCGGGCGCTCGCTGAAGTCCACCGTTTCGCGCAGGCCCGGCAGGTCCTGTGATTGGCTGACATACGATGCAGTCATATTGCTGGATCGAACTTACAGTGGCACCCTCGGCAAGAGCGACTTTACTGGAGGATCCGATAGCACGGGCCTGCCGAATGAGATTACAGATCCTGTGTGGTTCGTTAACTTCTACCGATGTTCGACAAACCATGAATATGCCATCCTTCACAATCAAACTTCAGCCGACGTTTACGTCAATTTTCGCCTGGGGGCGAATCAGTTTTTTACTCCCAGAGAGTCAGAATCCACGGCCTTTTTACCCGTAATTCCCTCGAGACCGGTCAGCAATCCGCGGTAATTGCTCTTATCAGCCTGAAAGGCGATGCCGCCCTTCCTGCCGGCGTCGTCCCACGTGAGTCCGATGAAGTGTTTCTTGGATTTTGACAACGCCATAAGAGCGCCAATGCCGAGCGATACGACGGCCAGTCCAATGGCAGCTCCGACGCGCCGATGAACGTCCTGTCCGTAGCTGATCTCGGTGATTGCCGACGCGGGGATGACCAGCGCTTCGACTTTATCGCGCATAAAGCGGACATTCGTTCCTTCGATATACAACGTGATTTCGTTCCCCGCCTTGATGCCCGAAACCGAACCTCCGTCGTACGCGATCTTGTACCCGGAGTCAGAGGCGAAGACAGCGAAGGGCACCGCGCAGCAAAGGAGAAGCGCGAGGAAACTTTTCATGGTCTTAGAAGTATACAGGAATTTCGGTGAGAAATAGTGAAACTTTCAGTACTACAGTACTGGATGGATTTCATCTCTCAGGAATTTGCCGAGAACTGGCCGGCATTCCTTTATATTCTGATGACGTGCGTGTTCTCAATCTTTTTCCTGCGCGAGCGGCGCTCAGAAACGCATCTTCTGAAGCAGATCGGCAGGGGGTTAGAAGACAGTTTACTTGCCCGGTTTGACCGGCTGGAGCAAATGGTTCGCGAATCGGAGGCAAATGTAAAGCCTAAGTCGAGAGCCGCAAGTGCGGGCGCATCCGGTACATCGGACAGTCGATTTCACGCGGATTAGCCTTCCGGAACAGGTACTGACCGGCTGCGGTCCAGCTCAAATCCTCCGCCCAGATTCTTTCCGATCGCGATCATCGGCAGTTCGATCCAGCGTCGGTCGATTTCCGCGAGCAGCAGCATGGCGGCGAGAAGAAGGGGAATAGCCCCGAATGTTCCGAAGGCGGAATGTAAGCAGGTTGACCAGCGCGCCTGTGCCGTTATGCGCCGCTCCGGTCGTGAGAGCGTGGCTCGCCACAACCCTTGAGATCGCGACCGCGCGCCAGCCATCGAGCGTAGGAAGATGGCCGTTCGGCTCTTGGCGCGGCATCAAAGCAGGCGGATTCTTCCTGTGTCGTCGCGCAATAAGCAGGTACCCATGTATTGCTGGCGTGAGCGTGCCGCGGCCAGATCGTGATACACGAAAGCGTTCTTTGCGAAGAAGTGGCAAACGACCGCGCGGCGCGATAAATCCAGATTGTTGCGGGCCGACCCCCCATGAACCAGGTTTGCGTGCCAGATCAGGACATCGCCTTTCTTCGCATTGAAGTAATGCGGTTCGATTCCGCGCTCTTCGACAAGTTCGCGGATGCGGGGTTCGTATTTCGCGTGATAGGGGGCGTAACCGTTCTGTTTGAAGTCCTCTTCAGTGATGCCGACGTCTTTACTGAACAGGTACGGCAACCGGTGGCTTCCAGGGTAGTAGACGAGCGGGCCGGAATCGGGATGGATGTCTTCGAAGGCAACCCATGCGGCGGTAAGGTAGCCGAGAGGGTAGGTGGTCATGTGGATCGAGTCCGAGTGGAGGCCCTGCTGTGAACCTTTGTGAGAAGCGATGGTCTGAAGCGAACGTGGTTCGCGGTCGAGCAGCAGCCTGAGGAAATGGAGGAGGCCGGCGTGTTTCAGAATCCGGCAGAAGGCGCCTGATTTCCGGTGGGGATTGAGATAGCGGCCCGGCCATGGGTCATTGTCGCCAGCGGGTTCGGGCGGCAGCTTGATTCGTCCTGTGCGGATCGCGGTTTCATAGGCGTCCCAGACGGTATCGAGAGTACCGGTGTCGAAGAGATTCTCGATGATGATGTAGCCATTGGTATTCCAGAAGCGGCAGATGTCGGCCTCGCTCGATGAAATCTCGTGGTTGGCGAGTTTGGCGTCGATACGGTCCGGGGCGTCGTCGCAGTCAAGCCATGGGTAAGGTCCGGAATAGGGGAAGTGCTCGGAGCGGAAGGATGGGAGCCGCGAGAGTTTAAGGGGTTCGTTCGCGAAAAGACGGCGAGGGGACATCTGTGTTTACGATAGCGGACGGACGGTTCGAGGCGAATCGCAGTTCCGCGTGATAGTGTGATGTGATTATGCGCAGACGTGCGTTCCTCGGGATGACGGCGGCGGCGTCCGTTGCGTCTGTGCGCGGTCTCGCGCAGCGGCGCGACGCACTCGATGCTGTGATGCTCGACGCGGGGGCGCATGCTTACCGAGTGCAGCCCGGCGGCAGCATTCAGGCTGCACTCGAGGCTGCTGCGAAGGATCCGCTCAACAAAACGGTCTACGTTCATGCGGGGACTTATCGTCCCGCGGCGCACGGGCAGGCGCTGATCTGGTTCAACGAAAGGCATGACGGGATCACGCTCGAAGCTGTGGGCGAGGTAGTGCTGACAGCTGCTAATCCAGCGGTCGGGGATCGGAACGCGCCAAGTTTCCCGGCGGTGGTCAATCACGTCGTTTATTTCGGGGACAGGATATCGACGAAGACGGTGCTGCGCGGCTTTCGCATCACCGGCGCGAGGAACTATACGACCGGCACCGGCCAGCACTCGCCAATCGAAGCCGATAACGTGCCCAAGACGCCGTTCTTCTATCTCGATGGCGGCGGTATCAAGATCTATGCGCGTGCGTATCCCACGATCGAACGGGTCGAGGTGGTGGGCAACTACACCAGCCCGTGTGGCGCCGGTGTCTCGGTTGAGCATCTTGGGCGGCCGCTCGACGCAGCGGTTTTCCGCGACTGCATCTTCCGCGATAACCGCACGCAGATCACGGGGGCGGCGTTCGACCTGCTGCACGGCAGCCGGGCCACGCTCGATAATTGCCTGTTCGTCGGCAACGTAGGCAATCTCGGAGCGGACTACATCGGACTGCTGGCCGGCGGCGAGTATCACCCGGAGAACGGCTCGGGTGCGATGACGGTTTTCGAGGGGTCGCGCGCGGAGGTTAGCCACTGCACCTTCACGGGGAACTGGGCGGGCGTCGACGATAACGGCACCGGCAGCACGTATGTGAAATCGATCTTCTGGAATAACATTTTAAAGGGCGGGATTTCGGCCGGGGCGCGGTATGAAATCGACATTACCAGCGGCGCGGGGGTACGGGAGTCGTTCATCCATGGGGAGACGAATGACTTGCGGGGGACGATTGACCGGTCGGTGAATACCTTCGATCCACCGGATCCGCGGTTCGATGCGCAGTTCGTGCCGCAGGCGCCTGAGTACCGGGCCGTGGGCTATCGCCCAGCACCGGCGGCATCGCGTATCCGAACCAGCCGCTAGTGGCGACGTCATCGGGGCTTCGTGTTACTATTCTCCACACTATGGGGGTCAGGATGTCTCGTGTGCTCGTCTGTCTGCTGTTGACCTTTCTCTTTGCCACTGGCCAGGAACAATCGCCGAACGCAATTCCTTTGCGGATTTTGGTGGTTAATTCAGCCGAGGAGTCGGCTCGCGTCCGTGCAGAACTCGAACAAGGCGCCGATTTCGCGGTGCTCGCGCGGGAGAAATCGACGGATGCTACATCGCTCGATGGCGGCATTCTGGGTAACGTGGATCCCTCGACACTGCGGCAGGAGATCAGAACCGCGGTTCAGGGGTTGCGCGCCGGTGACATCTCGCCGGTGTTCCGGCTCTCTTCCGGTTTCGCAATCGTCAAGGTGCTGGCTCCTGAGGAACTCGCCGGGATTACAGAATCCCAACGTTCGCGGCAGGCAGCCATTCGGGCGGAGGGCAGTATCCGTTTTGACGTGAACATCAGCGGATTCAGCGAAGCAGCGGCGGCTCTTGCGAACTTTGCCAAGCCTGCCAACTGGAATACCGATCTGAAACTCTCCTGCTCATTGCGGCAGCAATCGTTCGCAGATTTGAAGAGCAGGGCAAAGAAGCTGGCTGCAACGGCAGACACCGGTGGCCGCTCGCCTGCGGATGCGGTCGCGTTGCGGTTGGGCCTGGCGCAGGTCTATGCGTATCAGGGCGAAATGGATTCGGCTATCGCCCAGTTCGAAGCGGCTCTCCGCACAGCATCCTCGGGGGCGCCGCAGCTACTGCCTGAGGTAGAAGAGATGCTGGGCGTGGCATACCTGCACCGGGCGGGAGCGGTCAACGACGTATATCGCCATCCAGGGGAGTTGTGCCTGTTTCCGCTGCGTCCCGGCGTCAGTTACCCGAAGGTTGCGGATTCGCAAAAGGCCATCCCACACTTGCTCGCGTCGCTGAAGCTGCGGCCTGCCGATATCGAGACCACATGGCTGTTGAATCTTGCCTATATGACGCTGGGCAAGTATCCGGCCGGTGTACCGAAAGAGCACCTGATGGCGCCTTCGCACTTTGAATCCGCCGAAGACATTGGCCGCTTTACCGATGTGGCGCCGCGTGTGGGACTCGACGGAATTAAATCTGAAGTGGGCGGGCTGATTGTGGACGACTTCGATAACGACGGTCTGTTCGATATCGTTACGTCCAACTGGGACTTTTGCGCGCCCATGCATTTCTACCACAACAACGGGGATGGCACGTTTTCGGATCGGAGCGTGCAATCGGGGCTGGCATCGCAGTTCGGCGGGAACAACATTATCCAGACCGATTACAACAATGACGGCTACCTGGATATCCTGGTGCTGCGCGGCGGGTGGGAGACGGCAATGCGGAAATCCCTGCTGCGCAATAACGGTGATGGCACCTTCACCGACGTGACAGTGGAAGCCGGGCTGGGCGAGCCAACGACGACGGAATTCGCCGTGTGGGTGGATATCAATAACGACGGATTCCTGGATCTCTATGTAGGGAATGAGAACGAACCGAATCAGCTTTTCCTGAATAACGGCAACGGCACGTTTAAGGACATCTCAAGGTCGTCGGGAACGAATCTGTCACTGCTTTCCAAGGCTGTCGTGGCGGCAGATTATGACGGCGACGGTTATCCCGACCTGTTTGTGTCTAACTATCGTGGTGACAGCGCGCTGCTACACAATAACCACAACCTCACTTTCACAGACGTAGCGCCTCAGGCCGGGGTGCAGGCTTCAGGCCATGGATTCGCCGCCTGGTTTTTCGACTACGATAACGACGGACGGCCGGACCTTCTGGCAAGCAGCTATGCGATGTCCATCGAAGAAAGCGTGCGTACGTATCTGGGGCTGCCCCACAACTCGCCCACGATGAAGCTTTACCACAACCTTGGTAACGGCGCTTTTCACGACGTGACGGAAGAAGTCGGGCTGAACAAAGTCTTCATGCCGATGGGCGCGAATTTCGGCGATTTGGATAACGACGGTTATCCGGACATCTATTTCGGGACAGGAGAACTGTCGTTCGCTTCTCTGCTGCCCAATGTGCTCCTGCATAACAAAGGGGGGAAGAAGTTTGTAGACATTACTACTTCCTCCGGCACGGGCGAACTGCATAAAGGGCACGGCGTGGCATTCGCGGATATAGACAATGACGGAGACGAAGACCTGCTGGAAGTGGTGGGCGGGGGCGTTCCTGGCGACACTCATGCGTTCCGGCTTTTTGAAAACCCAGGGCACGGTAATGACTGGATCAGCGTGCGGCTGGCAGGCGTCAAGGCGAACCGCGCGGCCATTGGCGCAAGGGTCAAGGTCACGGTGAAGAACGGAGCGGAGACGCGGGCGGTTTATCGAACCGTGGGAAGCGGCGGGTCGTTCGGCGCCTCGCCTCTGGAACAGCATATCGGGCTGGGTAAGTCTGCGGAGATTTTGGGGCTCGAGATCCAGTGGCCCGGAGATGCACAGCCGCAGCGGTTTGCGTCCGTGCCAAAGAACAAGGCGATAGAAATCCGGCAGTTCGCGAGTGACTACCGCGTGATGGAACGGCCCAGGTTTAAGCTGGGGGGCAGTCATGGCCGCGGAACCAACTAGACAGGCTTTCGGGCGGGCACTCCTTTTGTTTTTGGCTGCGATGAGCCTGGCGGGCGCGACGCGTTACCAGGTTACCGGGATCGTTCTGAAAGTTGACCGGCCGCACAGGACTTTCGACGCCTCGTGTTCAGCTATTCCCGGCTACATGGAAGCAATGGCGATGCCCTATTCCGTTCTTGATGAACGTGAACTGGCGCAACTGAAGCCGGGCGCGTATGTGGACTTCATACTGACCGTGGAGAAAGAGCGCTCGTATGCCGAAGCCATCCATGTGCATCGGTACGAAAGCTCTGAAAGGGAGCCGCTGCTGGCGCGCCGTTTGAAGCTGCTGGAAGCCCCTCGGGCGACGATAAAACCGGGCGACGCGGTGCCTGACTTCACTCTCACGGATCAGACGGGGCGCAGCGTAACGCTGTCTCAATGGGCAGGCAAAGTGGTGGCGGTGACCTTCATCTATACCAGTTGTCCATTGCCCGATTACTGCTTCCGGCTCGCTAACAACTTCGGTCAGCTGAACCAGCGCTTCGCCGGGCGCATGGGCCGCGATCTGGTGCTGCTCAGCATCAGCTTCGATCCGGTGCACGATTCGCCGAAGATACTGGCAAAGTATGCATCCACGTGGAAAGCGGATCCGGAATCGTGGCATTTCCTGACGGGACCGCTCGACGAAGTGAAGGCCGTTTCCCGGCGGTTCGGCCTGAATTTCTGGCCTGACGATGTCTACGTAACGCACTCGCTGCATACCCTTGTTATCGATCGAAGAGGGCGGCTGGCAGCAGATTTCGAAGGGAATCAGTTCACCGCCCGGCAATTGGGAGACTATGTGGACGTGCTGATTTCGGGTAAATAGCCGCGAGGCCGATGCGCAAAGCTTTCCTGATATTCAGTGCGGGTGTGCTGCTCGTGTTTGCGCTCTTGCCTCTCGGCAGCGAGCACACTGCTAAAGCGCAGCCTCGCGAGGCGGGTCATGTCCAGTTCACGAACATAGCCGCGGAATCGGGCATTACGTTCCGGCATGAGAACGGCGCTTCCGCCGAGAAGCACATGTTCGAGACCTTCGGCTCCGGCGTGGGCGTGATCGACTTCGATAACGACGGCTGGCCCGACCTGTTTTTCGCCAACGGAGCCGATCTGGCGCACGGCAAGCCATCGCCCGGCAATGTGCTCTATCGCAATCTGGGCAACGGCAAATTCGAAGACGTAACGTGCCAAAGCGGGTGTGGCAGGCAACGGGATGTATGCCACAGGCGCAACGGTCGGCGACTACGATAACGACGGCTACCTGGATATCTACGTCACCGGGTACGGCGGGAATCAGCTTTTTCACAACAATGGCAACGGCACCTTCAGCGAGGTGACCGCCAAGCCGGAGTGGGCGCCGGGGCATGGAGCAGCAGCGCTGCATGGGTGGACTACGACCGCGACGGCTACCTGGATCTCTTTGTCGGGCGCTACGTGGAATACGACATGCGCAAGCCACCGTACTGCGGATATCAAAAACCGGGCTACCGCATGTATTGCGACCCGCAGCAGTTCGACGGCACGCCGGCATTGCTGTACCACAACAATCGGGATGGCACGTTCACTGAGGTCTCCCGCAAAGCTGGTGTGGCTAATCCGGCGGGGAAGAGTTTGGGAGTCGCCATCGGCGATATCGATGGCGACGGCTGGCCGGATATCTTTGTGGCGAATGACGGTGTCCGCAATTTTCTGTACCGCAACAAAGGGGACGGCACCTTCGACGACATTACCTATGGCGCGGGTGTCGGGTTCGACATGAATGGCAAAGCCCTGGCGGGCATGGGCGCCGAGATTGCCGACCTCGACGGGGATGGCTTACCCGACATCTTCTTTACGGCGTTTTCGGACCAATACAATCCGCTATTCCGAAATCTTGGGAAGCTGTTGTTTGAGGACGGCACGGCTAAAGCCGGATTGCCATTGTCCGTGAAGACACTCGGCTTCGGCGCGAAGGTTTTCGACTTCGATAACGACGGCTATCCCGACATCTATGTAACGAACGGACACGTCACAGACAACGTTGCAGTGTACGACCCGAAGCTTTCCTACCGAGAGACGGACCTGCTTTACCGGAATACCGGAGGCGGCCATTTCCGCGAAGTCTCGGCGGAAAGCGGTCCGGCGTTTCGGATCCGGCACGTGGGCCGGGGCCTTGCGGTGGCGGATTTCGATAACGACGGCGACCCCGACATCATAGTGAGCGATGCAGGGGGAAGCCCGCTGCTGCTGCGGAATGACGGGGGCAATCGCAACCGGTGGATCGCGCTGCGCGCCCGCGGCCGTGAGAGCAACCGGTTCGGGATCGGCGCGAAGGTGCGGGTAACCAGCGGGGGGCGCACGCAGCTGCGGGAAATCAATCCCTACGGAAGTTACCTCAGCACCAGCGACACGCGGTTGTATTTCGGGCTGGGGAATGCAGCGGTTGCGCGGATTGAGATTGAGTGGCCGAGCGGGAAGAAGCAGACGATCGAGAGCGCCAGGGCCGGACAGATTCTGCTGGTGGATGAGTCCGATGCGAAGCGATAAGAGCCCCAGGCATCGCATGGCTATGCCGCCGCTCTCGATTGCAGTTGTGCTGTTCACTTCGGTCATTGCTGTGGCGCAGACTCCGGGCACCGGTGTGCGGGGGGCGCAGCTGGGAGCGGCCGCGCAACACCTGCAACAGGGCAGAGTAGACGAGACGATCCGTGAGTGCAGGAGCGTTCTGGCGGCAGATCCGCGCTCAGCGCCGGCACACATGCTGCTGGGGATGGCGTATGTCGCGAAGAAGTCGGGCGCGATGATCGCAGATGCGAAGGCGGAACTGCAGCAGGCGCTCGATCTCGACCCGCAGCTTCTGTGGGCACGCTTCTACCTGGCTCGGCTCTATCTGGATCAGGGCCTGACCGAAAAGGCGCAGCAGCAACTGGAACTCGGCTTAAAGCAACAACCTGGATTCCCGGCTTTTCTTTCCATGCTGGGAGAAGCGCGGCGGAAGCTCGGGGATGCGGGAGCGTCTGTGGAGTTGAACCGCAGGGCATTGGAAGCGGACGCCACAATGAGCCCGGCACACTATTTTCTGGCGCTTGCTTATGTGGACATGAAACAGGATGACGCGGCCATGGCCGAGTTCGAAAAGGCCATTCATTCGCCCGCCGTCACGCCGGAGATGTACAACAGTCTCGCCTCGTTGTATATCAGGAGGCAGCAGTTCGCGCCCGCTGAAGATCTCTGCCGGAAAGCCATCGCGATCGACCCATCCCGGCCCGATCCATACTTGAACCTGGCGCGGATTTATAACGCACGGCACGCGAGTGACAAGGCTCTGGAAGCTCTGCGGGCCGCGCTGCCAGAGGGCAGGGAATTCACCGTATCCGGAATATTATCAGGAACTGCAGGCGGATATCGCGGTGGAGCAGGGCGCGGCGTATACAGACAAAAAGATGTATTCTCAGGCAATCGATGCCTACGCTCGCGCGCTGAATTTCGATTCTCGCCGCGCCGCCGTTCACCGGCGTCTGGCGGAATTATATCTGAAGAAGGGCGACACTGCCCGCGCGGCTCTGCATACAAAAGAAGCCGACCAGACAGAGAACGGCCAGAAATAGAATTGGGGCCGCAAGCCCGCCACGTTTCTGAAGTGGAGACATCGCGGACGCGGTTTGAACAGGATGTCTCATACCTGACGATGCAGATGAAAGTATGGCTGTTGAAAGTATGGCTTGACAACGCACTTTCGCTCGCATAGTATTGCCCTCCAGTAGCTGTCGTGGTGAGTTTTGTCTATGTGGCCAGCACAGGGAGGCTGTCCGCCTGAAGTAGATGAGGGTTGCCGCATATTGTCCAAACTAAGTCAGTTTAGGGGTGAGAAATCAATGAAAAAGAGTTTCCGCGTAAGAAACCTACGTATTTTTTGTGCAATCGCTCTGCTGTCGCTTATACCAGCCGCCGCGATTGCGCAGGTCACCACAGGTAACATCACAGGTCGTGTAGTCGATACCACCGGAGGCGTGATCGCCGGTGCACAGGCTACCCTCATCAGCGAAACGCAGAATACGAGAAGCGCGACGGTAAGAACAAACTCGAACGGCGATTATGTTTTCGCAAACATAACCGCTGACACTTACAGCGTTGAAGTCTCGGCACCGGCGTTCCGAACCACAATTGAGAAGGGCATCGTGGTCACGGGCGGCGATCGCGTCGGCGTGCCAGTGATCACTCTTCAGGTCGGCGGAACGGCCGACACGGTCACGGTAACAGCTGAGGCAGCGTTGCTGCAGACGCAGAGCGGCGAGCGTTCATACGCGATTGAGAGTAAGCAGATCGAGAGTCTGCCGATCAATCACGGAAATTTTGCGGCGGCAGTGGCTTTCACTCCAGGCGTGGATGGCGGCCAAACGGGCAGCGGTTCAACCGCACGGCTAGGGGGCCAGGCGCAGGACAACATCATGATGGATGGCATCTCCGCAATGGACACTGGCAACAACGGCCAGATGCTGACCCTCAATATCGAGTCCATCGGCGAAGTCAAAGTGCTGACGCAGGGTTACCAGGCCGAGTACGGCCGGTCGAGCGGAATGCAGATCACCGCGGTGACGAAGAGCGGAACCAACAGCTATCACGGATCGGGGTACGGAATTTTCACGAACACGGAATGGAACTCCAGGTCGTGGACAGCCCAGAAAAACGGCGACATACCCGTTTTTACGCATCTGAACACCTACGGTTACACGATCGGCGGACCGGTCAGAATTCCCAAACTGTACAACGGCAAGAACAAGCTGTTCTTCTTCTACGCGCATGAATTCCGGCCGCAGTCGATTCTTGCCAACAGCGGCAACGTGGTTCGCCTCAGGCTGCCTACCGCCCTCGAGCGCCAGGGCGATTTTTCTCAAAGCCGCGACCAGAACGGAAACCTGATCAGCGCGATCATCGACAACACAACAGGCCTGGCATTCCCGGGAAATATGATTCCGACGAGCAGGCTGTACGCTCCGGGTCTTGCCGTTCTGAACCAGTACCCGCTGCCAAACGTCACGCAGACCGCGGGCACGAATTACAACTATCAACAGAATCCTGCGTCCTATACTCAGCTGACACAGCAGCCGGCGGTTCGCCTCGATTACGTGATCAACCCGAACATGCGCGTATCGGCCAAATACTCGGGTCAGATACAGCGTCCGGTGGTCCAGATCGGGTCCCTGCCGGGTTTCAATGACGCCTATGTCCCGTACCCGGTTATCACCAACTACGGCGCTACCTTCGACTGGGCAATTACACCCTCCACGGTTCTCGAAGTGACTTACGGAACCATCAAGAACCAACTGGCCGGCGGCAACAACGGCGGGCTCGATACCAGCCCGGCTTCAAACCGGCTGAAGTCTCTCCCGGGGTTCCCGCTGCTCTATCCCGATGCCGGCGTTGTCAGCTCGGCGTATTACGATAACAAAGTTTTGCAGGCTGAGAACCCGGTGTTCTGGGACGGCAAGTCTGTGAACCTGCCGCCGATTTTCGGTTGGGGCGGTCTCATCGGCGCGGCGCCTCCGAACCTTCAGTTCCCCGGCTGGCTGAACATTAACAAGACCCAGGATGTGGCTGGAAGTGTGACGAAGATCGTCGGCCGTCATACGCTCAAAGCAGGCGCTTACCTGAACCACAGCTACAAAGCACAGAACGTAGGGGCAGGCGGCATTGCGAACCTGAGCTTCCAGGGTTACGTGAACTTCGGCAACAGTACGAACAATACGCTCGACAGCGGTTTCGGCTATTCGAACGCCGCGCTCGGCGTGTTCACGGAATACCTGCAGGCTTCCAAGTTCATCGAAGGCGACATGGTCTACAACCAGGTCGAGGGCTTCGTTCAGGATAACTGGAAAGTAAGCAACCGGCTGACGCTGGATTACGGAATCCGTCTGGTGCATCAGGGACCGCAGTACGACATTAACGGGACTATGTCCAACTTCTTTCCGGATAAGTGGACGGCGTCGGGCGCACCGGTCATGTATTTGCCCGGATGTAACAACGGCGCGACTGCGTGTTCCGGTAATAACAGGAACGCCATGGATCCGCGCACAGGCCAGATCGTAACCGCAGCGGGTGCGGCAAACACGCAGGCGCTGATCGGTACTCCGATCCCGGGCACCGGCAACGCGCTGAACGGAATCATTGCAGCCGGCAACGGTATCGCAAAATCCGACTATGTGTGGCCGAAGGTGGTTTTTGGACCGCGCGTCGGTATGGCTTACGACGTAACCGGCAATGGCACATGGGTAATTCGCTCGGGCTTCGGTCTGTTCTATGACCGGCCGGACGGCAACACGGTCTTCTCGATTCCCGGGAATCCGCCGGCTGCTACCGTCAAGGACCTGTTCAACGGCACACTGTCTACCCTCGGACAGGGCGGGTTGAGTCCTCAACCGGTCGCCGCGCTGGTGACCTGGCAGTACAACGCTAAGGTACCCAGTTCATTGCAGTGGAATGTGGGCCTGCAGAAGACGCTTCCGTGGGACATGGCGGTTGACGTGTCGTACGTAGGCAACCATGGCTACAATCGACTCGGCGCACTTCAGGGCGGAGACGTTCAGAACTGGAACCAGGTACCCCTCGGTACGGCTTACCTGCCGCAGTATCAGGATCCGACGCTCGGCGCGCCGGCGGTTCCCGGCGCGTCCGCTTACACCACCAACCTGCTCCGGCCGTTCATAGGTCTGGGCAGCATTGGACAGAACACGACTGACTTCCACGACACTTACCACTCGTTGCAGCTGTCTTTGAGCCGCCGGTTTACGCACGGCATTTCGCTGGGCGCGGCTTACACGTATGGCATCTCGCTGACCGGCAACACCGGGCTGGTGAAGCATTACGTGCGGAACTCCGACGGGACGCTTGGCATCTGGTCGGGCCAGGCGGCATACGAAGCGCTGAATAATACGCTCGATCGCCGTCCGCACTTTCTGAAAATCAACTCGGTGTGGGAACCGCGGGGCTTTTCAGGCATGGGCGGAGTCGTTCATCAGTTGACGAAGGACTGGCAACTGAGCGGCATTTACACGTTCGCCTCGGGAACGGCTTATAACCTTGGTTATGCGTATAACTCGCAGGGTTCGAACGTGAACATTACTGGTTCGCCAGACTTCGGCGGAGCGGTAGCGTTCTCGGGTGACGCCGGGTCGGGCTGCTCCGGGAATGTTTTCTCCGAGTTCAACGGGACGGTTGTAAAGGGACCAACCTATGGCAGCACGGGGACGGAATCGCCGCGTCTGAACCTGCGGACGTGCCCAACCAACAACGTGGACAATTCCGTGGTACGGCGCTTCCGTTTCTGGAAGTTCCAGGAATCGCGTCGCTTCGAATTCCGAGCCGATATCTTTAACACGCTGAACGCGGTTCAGATCAACAACACGGCCTGGATCAACAAATCGGCGACGTTCAACAACCCCGGCGCAATGGCATTGCAGAACAGCCAGTTCAATGCTGACGGCAGCATCGCCACTGGTCGGCAATTGCCGAAAAACTCGGGCTTCGGCGCGGCGAATGCTGCCGCGACGATGCGCAACCTTCAGCTGGAGGTCCGAGTCGCCTTCTAGGCAGAGAGCTTAGCTGTTAGTAATTCGAAGTGGAACGGCGCGCGCCTGGCAATTTGGCGCGCGCTGTTTGTTTTGGGGGGTATGCACTTCGCTCGGATGCGGGACTGATCAGCAGGTTTACTGAAGCCTTAGAGCAGGGTTTGCGAGGCACCGCAGGCGAGCTCAGTGGCGCGATCGGCAGGGTGGAAAAACAGCAGCGACGAAAGGAATACAGGCAATCGGCAGTGGTCTGCCAAAACGTACTGTGTGCGATTGAAATTGGTCGGGGCGGCGGGATTCGAACTCACGACCCCCTGCGCCCAAGGCAGGTGCGCTACCAGGCTGCGCTACGCCCCGACATTTGCTGGTCTCTTCATTCTAAACCACTTCTGATTTCGCCGCACATCGCGACGAAGCTGACACCGGCCCAAATCCGTCCAACCGTGCTAAAACCGTGCTAAAACCCTTCAATTGGGCCTCTCCGTGTCAAAACTCCTGCTGCTCTCGTTTGCCTGCCGGTTCAGCTTTTGCAGAGCCTCCCTCTTCATCTGCAATTTCATCTGAGAATACTTCTTGAACACCTTCGCGTCCCCCTGCCGGAGTAATTGAGTCACCCACTCGTCCGCCACGCCGCCAGCACTCAATCGGGTCGCGTACGTGGAACGGAGATCGTAAATCCGGAAGTATGGCACTTTCGCTCTACGAAGAGCTGCGTGCCACACCGTTTTCAGGGTCTTCTGGTGTCCGCTGGGATTCTCCTCGCTGGGGAACAGCCACGGACTCTCCCCGGAAAGCACGCACTGATCCCGAAACGCCTTTATCGCAATCTCGGTCAGAGGAACCTCCGCGATCCCGTTCGCGGTTTTAGAATCCGGAATCCAGACGACGGCGTTTTCCAGGTCCACCTGATCCTTCTTCATCGACATTAGCTCCTTATACACCCGAAGCCCGGTCTCGGTGATGATCCGGATGATATTGCGAAGGTAGTCCGGAGATTGAAACTCGATCTGTTGCTGCTCTGCCCAGCCCATATAATGCGGACGAAAAAGGCCCTTCACGGCAACCGGGAACTCAACCCCAGCGCACGGATTTAGGGGCACCAACTTCTTGCGAACAGCCACGTTCATAATACGGCGCAACACCCGAAGCTCCTGATGAACCGTGGTTGGCTTCAGTGTTCCGCGTTCAATAACTCCGGCAGACGTTTTGATCCGAACCCTGTCTTTGAGTCGCCGCCGCAAGTACAATTCGATGTCGTCCGCGGAAACGTCTCCAAGCTTGCGAGTGCCGAACGATCTTTTCAAATGCAGCACTGCGCGCAAATTAGCCTCGTGAGTTTTTTCGGCTCGCATGGGCGGCTGGGAATAGTTCTCCAGGAAAAATTCCACCCACTGTCGAAAATTGAAGTTGTTCCCCCTTTCTGACAATGTCGAGAAGTTTGCCGTCTCGGGCCTGAAGCCGCTCGCGAAGTTTGCGCTGCGCTTCCTGCCAGTCTTCGGTATAGGTCGATTCCCGGACCAGTTTCCCATCGCGATCGCGATACTGCATCCACAGAATTTTCCCGTCGTTTCGCTTGTATACTGATCCATCGTGCTTGCTAGGTCTTGCCATTTCCCACCTCTTGTTTGAACTGCGCCCGGAACGGCTCCAACTCCGATTTCAGAAACCGGATGTTGCGCCCCATGACGCGGAGGTGAGGAATCTGCTTTCGCTCAACCCAAAGATACACTGTCTGCGGACTGACCCCAAGAAACGAGGCGGCATCCCGAACGGTGAGGGGGCGGTCTTCTCGTGTCAGGCCAGTTCCCAAGCCCGGAACAGCCTCGACAACCCCGATTGGCAGGTTTGTTGTGTTCATAATTCTGGTGCTCCGAATGTCTCCGCGCGATCTTGCTTGACTTACTCTTGAAACGGCCTGATTGCCCCAGTCGCCGAGGCTGTCTCATTCGCAGCTTTCCAGGACTCCAATGAACTTCGGCGAACCAGTTTTCGTCGGCCCATGGGGATGGCCGGCAACTGAGACACGCCGCTTACTTTGCCGTTGATCGCGTTGTATACATGTGCCTTCGAACAGCGCAGGTTCGCGGCGACTTCGTGAATAGAAAGGATCTCGCTATTGTTCTCGCTCATTTTGTTTCCTTGTAACTTCGGCAAGAGAAATTGCCTCCGTCATGAGGCCTGAGTCTTTGGCGCGCCGAACTCTTACATCTGGCGCATAAAAAACATCTCCCCTATCGGGTGTCACAAACTTCTCCTCTTTCGGCTCGTGCATTAAGAAGAGTCCGGGCGCGTCCAACCGCCCTCGACCGCCACAGATCAGCCAAGAAGACGCCGAATGGAACACATCGGCTCGTCGCTTCGCAAGCTTGCCGAGTCCCGCGGGCTGGAGATCACGAGCTCCAAACAAACGCTGAAGAAGGTTGAGGTCATCGAGCTTGTGCGGCAGCAGCGCGCCGACAATCGACAGGACCTCATCTACAGCGCGCGTCCGTTCGTGCTCTGTGGAATGCCGTTGAAACGACCACCAGTTGGAACACTGATCCACCGGCGCCGCAACGGCAGGTTCTTCCTCCAAATCCACGGTCACGCCGAGTATGGACTTCCGTTCGGCCAGGACAGACTCGTGGCGATCTGGGCGGCGACCCAGGCCGTGCGCCAAAGAAGTCGGATTGTCGAGTTTCAATCAGGGGCGCAAATTCTCGAAGAGTTCGGCCTGCCGCACAACGGTGTCTCCTATCGTCGCCTCACGGATGGTTTCAAGCGCGTCTTCGGCAGCACAATCTACTTTGGATCAGGCGACGATTCCCGTCGGCAAGATGTGTTCGACTGCGCGAGGTTCTGTTTCTTCGATCGCCTGCGAGTGTGGTATTCCCGCGACGATCACCATGAAGGCAACCTCGCCGGCTTACCGAATCGCATTGAACTCAGCGAACGGTTTTGGGAGGAGATCCGCGCCCACCCCATACCCGGCGAATTGAACGTCGTTCGGGGTCTTGCCAACTCTCCCGGTTGTCTCGACTTCTACTTGTGGCTCACTTGGCGCTGCCACCTGGCGCGCGCAGATGAGAGGATTCGGCTGTTCGGACCAACCGGGCTTCAGGTGCAACTCGGTTCGGCGGATTACCTCCGGGCGAGGGACTTTCGGCGCACAGTTGCCCGGTGGCTGGCCACTGTGAAAGCGTGCTGGCCGGAATGCCCGGTCCGGATCGCTCCTGACGGTGAAACTCTCCACATTTCTCCTGCATCCGCGATCCACAAGCGGCTGTGAATTTCCAGACTTTTCCACGATGGTTATGTCGCGCCACCCGCAATGAAAAATCAACGGTTTAACGAAATCGAGTGAGATAGTCTTGTCGCGCATTGCGAGATAGTGTTGTCGCGCTCTCTTCATCTAAGTGCTTATTTAACAACCGGATCGGGCGCTCTCCTGTAGTTCTTTTTTCCTGTAGAAGACAGTCCTGTAGTCGGCGAAGCGCGGCTGTGGAAACGCGGGCCGAGAAACCCACAGCCGCGCCCTTCGGGCTGAGAGGTGCTCACGTTTCTATGTAAGATTTTGCGTCTTTATAGCCTCACCCCTTCTAAGGAGAGTTTTGTTTTGTCTTCCTTAAAACGTCATCATTTACCAAACCGGCTCAATAGCCAAATCAGACACATTTGCATTCTGTTTTTCAGCTGCCTAACCGTTACAACACTATCTGCGGAACCACTCCACGATCCGAGAGCTGCCCTCGCCGAGGCCGACCGACTGGCGTGGCTAAAGAACTGGACGAAGGCGGAACCGTTCTTCGCAAGAGCCGAGGCTGGGTTCACCGCAGCCGGGGACCGGCGCAATGCGCTTTACGCCAAAGTCGGAAGACTCCGCGGCGAATTGCGGTCGAGTGCGCCGCTCATCATCTCGCACGAGATTGCGCTTCTCCTGACTGATCCCATTGTCGAGGGCGACAAGGCCCTGAGACTTCGGTGTCTCACCGTGAAAGGCGACGCGGATCTTGATGTCGATTCCAACCTCGCTCAGCGCGACTGGAAAGAAGCACTCGCGCTTTCGAGGGAGCTGGGCCTCCCCGACTGGGAATCGCGGGCGAAGGGCGAACTCGGAATCATTGCATTTCTCCATGGCGATACTGGCGCGGCAATGCTGCAAGTGGGCCTCGCACTGCGGCACGCCGTTACCGCTCATGATCTCGGCGCGGAAATCCGCTATCGGACCCTGGCCGGACAGGGAATGTCGGAACTCGGCAAGGGCGACGAGGCGTTGACTCAATTCGATAAAGCCATGGCTCTGGCAACGAACAACAAGGATCTCGGTATGCCACTGCTGGCTTTGAGCGGCAAGGCCACTGCATTGGTCAAACTCAATCGCGCAACGGAAGCACGCGCTCTGCTCAATCAGGCGCTCCCTCCCCTTCGTGCCAATATCAGTGAGACATTTCCAGCAGCTGAGAATAGAGAGCAGGGCGGGAAGGAAATGAATCATGATCGATGGTCAAAGAGGCACTGCTTCGCCTGATCCGGAAGTAACGCCGAAGGCGAAGCGGCGTATTTTCGCTGCAGCTTATAAAAAGAAGATTCTTGCTGAAATGGACGCTGCAGCGGGTTCTGGCCAAATCGGGGAGTTACTGCGGCGCGAAGGCATCTACTCATCCACATTGACGAGATGGCGGCGGGAACGCGATAACGCTGTCGACAGCGCCTTTTCTCAAAAGCGGGGTCCGGAAGCCAAAACGCAATCCATTGAGTTCCGAGAACGAAAAACTGCGGCGCCAGAACCAACGTCTGCAGGAAGATCTGCGCAAAGCCGAACTGATCATCGAGGTTCAAAAAAAAGTCAGCATGCTGTTGGGTCGCCCTGCTGCCATCGGGTTCCGACAGCGGGAACTCCTGATGGCGGCGGCGGAAGAACTCAGTTCCGTGGTGGGTGTGAAACGCGCCTGTCAGGATCTTTCCGTTCCTCGGTCGGGGGTTTACCGGCGCCGCCAGCGCCGGCTTTCTCCGCCGCCTGTGGGCGCGCGGCGGACTTCCGCGCGCCGTTTGCAAGACGAGGAGAAGTCGGTGGTGCTGGCTTGCCTTCATGAAGAACGTTTTCAGGACTGTTCTCCTGCACAGGTCTATGCCTCGCTGCTCGACGAAGGCCGGTATCACTGCTCGATCCGCACCATGTACCGGCTGCTGGATGCCGAAGGCGAGAATCGCGAACGCCGCGATCAGCTCATTCATCCGCCCTACAAGAAGCCGGAACTGCTGGCCAGCGGGCCCAATCAGCTCTGGAGCTGGGACATCACCAAACTGCGCGGCCCGGTGAAGTGGAGCTTCTATTACCTGTATGTGATCCTCGATGTCTTCAGCCGCTATGTCACCGGCTGGATGATCTCGTATCGCGAAACCGCTGGTCTCGCCAAACAACTCATTGAGCACTCGTGCGAGAAGCAGAAGATCGTGCCCGGCCAACTGACCATCCATGCCGACCGCGGTTCTTCCATGACCTCGAAATCACTGGCCCTGCTGCTGGCCGATCTCGGTGTGGTCAAGACCCACAGCCGACCCCATGTCTCCGACGACAACCCGTTCTCCGAAGCGCACTTCAAAACCATGAAGTACCGGCCGGACTACCCGGATCGCTTCGGTTCCATCCAGGATGCCCGCCGTTTCTGCCAGGACTTCTTCCCCTGGTACAACCACCAGCACCATCATTCCGGGCTGCAGCTGCTGACACCGGCAACTGTCCACTACGGCCAGGCTGCGCAGCTCATCTCCAAACGGCAGGCCGTTCTCGATGGCGCCTACCAGGCTCATCCTGAGCGGTTCGTCCGCCGCGCTCCCCAACATCCTTCCTTGCCCGAGGCTGTCTGGATCAATCCACCAGCTTCCAACAAGGAAAATACTCCCTAAACTATTTCGAACTGTGTCTCACTCTTGTTGACACGCTCCGAGGAGAGGACGAGAATTATCTCGTGACCTGTCCACTACCTTGACGTGCAATCCGTCCGCTCGATTATCCAGGACTCCCTTGTCGTTTCGGGAGCGCTACGTCCGATCCAGAGTCTTCCGCTGAGGCGTCCCCCAGATGCCGATTGTGACGACTGGCATTGGATAGAGGCATTGCTTTCCGAGGAGGGCGACGGAGTGTCAGCTTGACGCCCGAAAACTCAGGGACAAATCTCTTTTCACACGTCGCCGCCTACAACTTTCATAATTCAGATCGACTCACCAATTCCCAGATTAGCGCCGTTCAGAAACTTTTCGAGAACTTTGGGCGCCGACTTGTTCCAGCCTCTCGGCCTATCTTCGCTGTTACATCACGGTAACTTCGGTGAGCGTCGAACAGCTAACGTACTCGGAGTTTGTGGAATGCCTCCCTGTACCGACCTGCATCGCCCCGGCTTGGGCTTGATCCATACCAGGGCTCCGCCATTTTTGAATTGAATTCGTCAATTGTGTTCCCGATGTTTGAAATACTGTTAGGCGGAACCGGAAAGGGGTCGGCCGCTCTAGATCGCGAGATGACCCAAATCGAGCAGAGCCTGCTGGAAACTCTGTTTCGGATTATTCTGACCGATTTGAGGGAATGCTGCGTGGAGTCGCGGAAATCGGTCTTATAATTGGGCCTCTCGAGAACGATCCCCAGGCCATTCAGGCCTTAGCTCCCGGCGAAGCAGTTGTAGCCATTGGTATCGAGGTCAAAATGCGCGATAGCCTTGGTATGATGAATATCGCGATCCCGGCGCTCTTCATTAAGCTGCTGCGGCACAACCTTTTAGCAGATAAGTCAGTGCGAAAGGCGGAACCCACAGAATTCGCGCAGTTAAGAGTTCTGGATCTGATCCGCGATTCGGTTCTAGGGTTCGATGTTCGGCTCGAAGGGCCAACTTTGAAGATGAAGGATCTTGTGATGCTCGAAGAAGGTGATGTGCTACTCTTCGATGCTCCCGTCGGGAAACCATTTGTAGGTCTGCTAAACGGATTAATGAAATTTCGAGGGCATCTTCTTGAATCGGAGCGGCGGTTGTCGTTCACGATAGCTGAATGTGTGCCTGAGCTCTTACAGACGTAGCGGGAATGCCGGGCGTTATGACAGGTGGGGCCTGGCTCTAATCCTGGGACGAGCGGCCGATAAGTTCATTGTGAACCCATCATCCACAGCCGCATGGACCATTCGGCTCAACACAGCGCATTTCCCCAGTTCCTCATCCGGGGTCTGGTTGATCCGGCTGATCGTGGACGCCGAGAACTCGTGTCCGCATAGCTCCTCGGTGACGGCCTTCACTTTACGGGTCGACACACCTTGCACATACATCTCAGCCATGGCTCCCACCAGCGCCTTCTCACTGCGTTGGTACCGCTCAAAGATCTCTGTTCGGAAGCGGCCTTGCCGGTCTTGCGGCACGCGCAACTCCAGCTTGCCCACCCGCGTGACCAGCGTCCGGTTGTAATACCCCGACCGGTAACCCAGTCGCCCCTCGGTGCGTTCGCTCTTCTGTGCGCCCAAGGCCTCTTCCATCTCCGCTTCCAGGACCTGCTGCACGATCTCCCTCATCAGCGGCTTCAGAAAATCCGCATCCTCACTCATCAGCTCTTTCCAGTTCGGCTTTCCTGCGTTATCTTGCTTTCGGGCCATCTTTTCCTTTCCTTTCTTCAGCGGCTAACTGAATCTGAAAGGTCTAGCATGGCCTCCCTCCTTTTTTGCTGAACTCTTGATACATAACCACCTGATGTTAATTCGGGAAATGCTGCTACCACTAAATTGATCATTGTTATGAAAACATCGGTACTTTAGGCTCAATGAGTGCGGCGTTACCGCTTAATTCCACGACATGAAATGATCCCATTGCTCAAGACTGCCATCTTCGATCAGCATTACTAACCGCCGTGTCCGCAATGACGCTATTGCGCGCAATGCGCACAACAAAAAGCTGCAATCCGCCCTACGCTCTATCGCTGCCGCCGCGAATGCCCACCGGAGAACCCTTAATGCTCAGAACTCGCCATTCATCGAATTGTCATTGCTGCTGCAACGTGAAAGATCTAATGATGAGGTTGGGATTATAGCCAAGCTCAATGTATACGGGCGATATCTCCTAGTCGCTTATCTCCCCAACAAGAAGGCTTCGGAGCCGGCACTGGAGCCTCTCAGCGCGGGATAAGAAACCGCGAACGAAGTCAGCAATTGACCACGGGATGGATGAACCGGCGTATCGAAGCCGAGAGCATGACCGGGTAGTCCACCCAGATGAATAGTGACATGAATCTTTAGTGCGAGGGAGCAGGATCAAGAGTGAAGGCCAAATTGACAACTGAGAACGACGCTGGTTTGCCGCAGCTCCCCGATTGGACCGCCATGGTTGCCCGTATTCTCAAGGGCGACCAGTCGGCTGAAGTAGAGTTGTATGCCGTATTTTCGCGCGGCATCCGCTATCAACTTGCACGTAAGCTCGGTGCGGAGGAACTCGATGACAATCTTCACAATTCGTTCGTAACCTGTTTAGAGGCCGTTCGCAGCGGGCAATTGCGCCAGCCGGAGAGATTGATGGGATTTGTACGAACGGTGATAATCAGGAAAATTGCGGAACAGATCCATAGGAGAGTTCGGGAACGATCTCTCCTATGTTCGATGGATGAGCCGTTCGCGGTTTCCCTTTCCCGCTGTGACGTGACGCCCGAGCACTTATTAGCAGAGAAGGAACGTCTGGCTACAGCGAGAGCGGCACTGGCAAGAATGCCGCATCGACAACGTGAGATCCTTACACGGTTCTACATTCTTGAGCAAACAAAAGAGCAGGTTTGCCGGGAGATGGGTTTGACCGAGACTCAGTTCCGACTGCTCAAGTCTAGGACTAAGGCAAAAGTGCTAGAAAGGAATAAGGAACTACTCGGGATTAGAGACACACGGAGAGTGAGTTGTGTAAGTCAAGTTCAGCAAATTGGATTTGGGATGCATACCCTTTCGGATCGTTAGCTTCTTTGTTCAGGCGGCGTTTTCGATGCGCCGCATGTCTTCCTTTTTCTGCTCGGCGAGAGCATCCATGTTGAGATAGCGCATGGCTTCGATCCAGTTCTCGTGGATCTCGGCAGCGAGCGCGCGGACCAGGCGTAAACAGCTGTCGGCGTTGGGGAAGATGCGGACCACCAGCGTGCGCCGTTTCAGCTCTTCATTGAGCCGTTCCAGCATGTTGGTCGATTTCAGATTCTTGTGATGCTGCCGCGGTAGCCGGTAGAACGTGAACGTTTCTTCGATGTTGTTCTCCACCCAATCGCAGAGCTTGGGGTAGCGGCCGCTCCACTTCATCAGCCAGGCCGCCAGGTCCCGCCGTGCTTCCTCGAGGGTGCGCCGGTCGTACATCCAGCGCAGCTCCATCAGGCAATCATCATCTGCTTTTCGCGGTAAATAATCCAGCGCATTGCGCAGGAAGTGAACGTAGCAGCGCTGCCACGCCGATTCCGTCAGTACTTCCTGGATCGCTTTCTTCAGCCCGGCATGATCGTCGCTGACCACGCATTCCACTTCGCGCAAGCCGCGCTTTCGCAGTGCGAGCAGAAAGTCGCGCCAGCTCGACTGGCTTTCTCTATTGGCTAGATCCACGGCCAGTACGCAGCGCCGGCCCTCCCAGTTGATGCCAATCGCCACCAGCACGGCGCGGCTGCGGATGGCGCCGTCTTCCCGGACCTTCTCATAGCGTGCATCCAGGATCAGATACGGGTAAGCCTCTTCCAGTTTTCGCTGTGAGAACTTTTCCAGTTCCTCATCCAGAGTCTGGTTGATCCGGCTGATCGTGGACGCCGAGAACTCGTGTCCGCATAGCTCCTCGGTAATGGCTTTGACTTTACGGGTCGACACACCTTGCACATACATCTCAGCCATGGCTCCCACCAGCGCCTTCTCACTGCGTTGGTACCGTTCGAAAACCTCTGTGCGGAAACGGCCTTGCCGATCCTGCGGCACGCGCAACTCCAGCTTGCCCACCCGCGTGACCAGCGTCCGGTTGTAGTACCCCGACCGGTAGCCCAGTCGCCCCTCAGTGCGTTCGCTTTTCTGCGCGCCCAAGGCCTCTTCCATCTCCGCCTCCAGCACCTGCTGCACGACTTCCCTCATCAGCGGCTTCAAAAAATCCGCATCCTCACTCATCAGCTCTTTCCAGTTCGGCTTTCCTGCGTTATCCTGCTTTCGGGCCATCTTTTCCTTTCCTTTCTTCAGCGGCTAACTGAATCTGAAAGGTCTAGCATGGCCTCCCTCCTTTTTGCTGAACTCTTGATACA